>VAYN01000008.1:0-46742 GCA_005885405.1 Actinomycetota bacterium
CACGAGATGCGGATCATGCGCGAGGAGATCTTCGGCCCGGTGCTGCCGATCGTCGTCGTCGACTCCGAGCAGGAAGCGATCGACCTCGCCAACGACTCCGAGTTCGGCCTCGGCGCCTCGGTCTGGACCAAGGACCGCCAGCGCGGGGCCCGGATCGCGCGCCGGATCGAGTCGGGCATGGTCTGGGTCAACGACCATTCCTTCAGCCACGGCGCCTGCCAGTGCGCCTGGGGCGGCGTCAAGGACTCCGGCCTCGACCGCTCCCACTCCAAATTCGGCTTCTACGAGTGCGTCAACATCAAGATGAACGCTTGGGAGCCGGGCCTCACCCGCGACTTCTGGTGGCACCCCTACGACCAGACCCTGGGCGAGGCGGTCAAAGCCTCGGCCAAGATCCTCTACGGGAAGGGCGAGACCCGTGCCAAAGCGCTGCGCGAGGGTGCGGGGCCGCTGCTGAAGATCGGCCGCCGCACCCTGCAAAAGCGGCGGTAAAAGCGCGGCTATCGCCGCAGCTTCCGGCTCAGCCGCCGGAGATTTCGACCGTCTTCGAGACGGCGCCGAGGCACTTGTAGATCGGGCCGGCAGTGGCCTGGGTCGAGGGCTTCACTTCGGCGAAGACCTTGGCCGGGATCTTGATGTTTTCGTTCAGCGCTTCGAGGTCTGCTTTCCAGTTGCCGTTCGGCTTCGACTTCGAGCGGCTGAGGACGCCGTTGCCCTTCTGCTTGAGGACCACGGTGCGTTCGCCGACGCAGTTCGGGTTCTTCGCCTTGACCTTGCCCTGGTAGCCGCTGGCCCCGAGGGTGACTTCGGACTTGACCTCGACCGTCTCCCCGGGCCCTGCCGCGGTGACGGCGGCGACACCGAGGGCGAGCATGGTTGCGGCTACGGCGACGAGCGCCGCGAGCTGACTGGTTCTTCTCATGATCCTCCTTGTGAGGGCGCTGGGCCCGGGCGAAATTGCCGCGGCAGCCTACGCGAAGAAACCGCGATCGGCGGGCGACGGTTCAGAATCCCCGGCGATGCCCCCCGCGCAGGAGAAGGCCGGGCCCGCGATCTCGGTCGCCGGGCTGCGGCGCGATTACGGTGACCGGCCGGCGCTCGACGGCGTCGACCTCGAGCTCGCTGCCGGCAGCTCGCTCGTCGTCCTCGGACCCAACGGCGCCGGCAAGACGACGCTGCTGCGAATCCTGGCGACGCTGCTGCGGCCGAGCGGGGGCGAGGTTTCCGTCCTCGGGTGTTCCCTGCCGGACGAAGCCTGGAAGCTGCGCGGGCGGATCGGCTACCTCGGCCACGAGCCGCTGCTCTACCGCGACCTCTCCGGCCGCGAGAACCTGCGCTTCGGTTCACGGTTGTACGGGATCGAGCGCGGCGCGGCCGAGGCGCGGATCGAGGAGCTCCTGCGCGCGGTCGGGATGGAGCGCCGGGCCGACGAGCGGGTCGCCGAGCTCTCGGCTGGGATGCGCCAGCGCATCTCGATCGCCCGCTGCGTCCTCCACGAGCCCGAGCTGCTGCTGCTCGACGAGCCCGACTCGAACCTCGACGCCGAGGGACGGGAGCTCGCGCGCGGCCTGATCGGACCCGGACCGGGCCGGACCCGCGTCGTCGTCACCCACGATCCCGAGCGCCACGAAGCCGAGGCCGACCAGGTGCTGCGGCTGGGGATCGGCGAGAGGGCGGTCGTCTCGTGACCCCGTCCCGCACCGCCTTCGCCGCAATCCTCGCCAAGGACCTGCGCTCGGAGCTCCGCACGTTGCAGTCGCTGCCGGCGATGGCGCTCTTCGCCGTTACCACCTTCGTCGTCTTCCGCTTCGGCCTCGACCGCACCAGCCTCTCCGGCAGCCTCGCCTCCGGCGTGCTGTGGGCGACGCTGCTCTTCGCCGCCGTCCTCGGCATCAACCGCCTCTTCGTCTCCGAGCGCGAGGAGGGGGGCTTCGACGCGATCCGGCTGGCGCCGATCGACCGCACCGTCCTCTTCGCCGCCAAGGCGGCGGCGCTGGTCATCTACCTGGCGGCGCTCGAGCTCGTCACCGTGCCGATCTTCGCGATCTTCTTCTTAGAAGACGCCGCCGGCCTCGGCCCGCTCGTCGCCGTCCTCCTCCTCGCCGACCTCGGCCTTGCCGCCACCGGCACCCTGATTTCCTCGATGGCGGTCAACTCGCGCGCCCGCGACCTGCTCGTGCCACTGGTCCTGCTGCCGCTCTCGATCCCGCTGATGATCGCCGCCACCGGCGCCACCGAGCCGCTGCTCTCGCTGGGCGGACCTTCCTATGACCGCTTCGGCACCTGGCTGATGGTCCTCGGTCTATACGATCTGATCTTCGGCCTGGTCGGCTACGCCGTTTTCGACTTCCTCCTCGAGGACTGACCGGGCGCCACGCTTCCACACCCCCTCGGAGCATGTACGGCAAAGGACTAAAGCCCCTCTCGATCGCAGCCGTGGCGATGCTTGCGCTGTCGCTCTCGCTGGTCTTCTTCTACGCGCCGCTCGACGGCGACCAGGGCTTCATCCAGAAGATCTTCTACGTCCACGTGCCGCTGGCGATCACGGCGCTCGTCGGGTTTGTCGCCGGCGGCGTCTTCGCGATCCTGCACCTGCGCTCGAACGACCGCAAGTGGGACGCCTACTCCTATGTGGCGATCCACATCTCGGTCATCTTCGGCGTCGCCGTCCTCATCACCGGCGCGATCTGGGCCAAGGCCTCCTGGGGCCACTGGTGGGTCTGGGACGAGCCGACGCTGGTCAGCTTCCTGATCGTCTTCCTCCTCTACGCGACCTACTACCCCTTCCGCTACGCGATCGAGGACCGCGACCGCCAGGCGCGCTACGCCTCGGTCTTCGCCGTCACCGCCGGCGCCTTCGTCCCGCTCAACTTCATGGCCGTGCGGATGGCCGAGAGCCTCGTCCACCCACGCACCTTCGCCACCGCCGAAGGCGGGATGCCGGGCGAGATGATGCTGACCTTCCTCTGCTCGCTGGTCGCGATGGGGCTGCTGTGGACGACGCTGGTCAAGTTCGAGCTGACCGCAAAGAGCGCTTCCGGTCAGGTCAAGCGCCTGCGCCGCGCCCTCGACGCGCCTGTCGCCGGCGGCAGCTCGCGGATCGCCCCGGAGGTGAGCTAGTTGGAGTTCCTCTTCGCCGCCCCGGCGCTACCGCTCGACGAGGCCGGCAAGTACGTCGCCGGCGCCTACGTCGTCTTCATGGTCCTCCTCGTCGTCTACGTCGCGATCATGGCGGCGAAACTGCAGCGGATCGAGCGCGACCTGCGCGAGGTCGCGGCTATCGCCGAGGAGCGGAAAGCCGCCCCCGGACGCGAAGCGGAGGAGGCGGCGCCTCGTGTCTGAGCTGCTGGCCCTCGGCGTCTCCCACAAAACCGCGCCACTCGACCTGCGCGAGCGCCTCTCGCTGACCGAGGGACGCGCCGTCGGCGCCCTCGCCGAGCTGACCGCGGCGAGCGGGATCCACGAGGCGGCGGCGATTTCAACCTGCAATCGGACGGAGCTCTACCTGATCGTCTCCGACCCGGTCGAGGCCGAGTCGACCGCGCTCAGCGTCCTTACCCGCCAGGCGGAGATCCGCCCGACCGAGCTGCTCGGCCACCTCTACTCGCTGCGGGCGAGCGAGGCGGCTCGCCACCTGCTGCAGGTGACCGCGGGGCTCGACTCGATGATCCTCGGCGAGGCCGAGATCCAGGGCCAGGTCAAACGCGCCTACGAGCTGGCGATGGTCGAGGGCGCCACCGGTCCGATCCTCAACCGCCTCTTCCGCGGCGCGCTTTCCGCGGGTGGCCGTGCGCGCGAGGAGACCGGGATCAGCCAGAAGGGCGTCTCGATCCCCTCCGTCGCCGTCGAGCTGGCGCGGCGGGCGATCGGCGACCTCTCCGACAAGCGGGTGCTCGTCGTCGGCGCCGGCGAGACCGCCGAGCTCGTCGCCAAGGCGCTGGTCGCCCGCGGCGTCGCCACCGTCTTCGTCGCCAACCGCCACTACGACCGCGCGATCGGCCTCGCCCAGCGCTTCGACGGCACCGCTGTGCGCTTCGACGAGCTGCCCGAGCAGTTGACAGGCGCCGACATCGTCGTCTCGGCTACGAACTCGCCCCACCACATCGTCGAGCGTGACGGCCTCGAGCACGTGATGGAGGCGCGTCCCGAGCGGCCGCTGCTGGCGATCGACCTGGCGGTGCCGCGCGACATCGAGCCCGCCTGCCGCGAAGTCGGGGGGGTCACCCTCCACGACATCGACGACGTCCAGCAGATCGTCGAACGCAACCAGGGTGGCCGCGAGGCCGAGGCGGCGCGGGCGGAGAAGATCGTCGAGGCCGAGCTCGACCGCTTCGAGCGCTGGCTCACCTCGCTGGAGGTTGTGCCGACGATCAGCGCCCTGCGCGAGCACGGCGACGAGGTCGTCCGCCGCGTCCTTGCCGAGAACGAGGGCCGCTGGGAGAGCCTCAGCGACGCCGACCGCAAGCGGCTGGAGAAGATGGCGAAGGCGATCTCCTCACGGCTCCTGCACGAGCCGACGCTGCGGATCCGCCGCTCGGCCGGCTCCGACGACGCCTACCACTACGTCAGCGCCCTGCGCGAGCTCTTCGGCCTCGACATCGAGACCGAGCCCGAGACCGAAGGGCGCGCCGACAACGTCACCGAGCTGCGCCGCCGCAAGGACTGAGCGTGCGGATCGCGACCCGGGGGAGTGCCCTCGCGTTGACGCAGGCGCGCTGGGTCGCCGACCGTCTCGGGGGCGCCGAGCTGGTCGAGGCGAACTCCGACGGCGAGCCGGGCGACAAGTCGCGCTTCGTGCGGGGGGTCGAGCGGGCGCTGCTTGCCGGCGAGGCCGAGCTCGGCGTCCACTCGGCAAAGGACCTTCCAAGCGAGATGCCGGAGGAGCTGGAGATCGCCTCGGCGCCCGAGCGCGAGGATGCCGCTGATGTCTGGATCGGCACCGGCAGCTCGCTCGAGGACGCACCGGAAGGGGCGCGGGTGGGGACTGCCAGCCTGCGCCGCCGCGCCCAGCTGCTGGCGGCGCGGCCCGACCTTCGGGTCGAGGAGCTGCACGGCAACGTCGACACCCGCCTGCGCAAGCTGGAGGAGGGAACGCTGGACGCGATCGTCCTCGCCGCCGCCGGCCTGCGGCGGCTCGGGCGTGAGGACGAGATCGGCTTCGCGCTCCCGGTCGATCGCATGGTCCCGGCCGCCGGCCAGGGGACGCTGGCGCTGCAGGCGCGCATCGGCGACACCGAGACGGGCGATGCGGCCGGTGCGATCGGCGACCTGCGGGCGATGCGCGAGCTGACCGCGGAGCGAACCGTCGTCGCCCTGCTCGACGCCACCTGCGCCAGCCCGCTCGGGGTTCACGCCAGGGTGAATGGCGACCGGATCGAGCTCGACGCCTTTGTCGGTCTCCCAGACGGCAGCGAGTGGCTGCGCGACCGCCTCGAGGGCAAGGCCGAGGAGCCCGCGCTCGCCGGTGCTGAACTGGTCCAGCGCCTACTCGGCGCCGGCGCCCGGGAGATCCTTGACCGCGCCGAGGAGATGGCATGAGCGCCCGCGCGGGGGTCGTCTACCTGGTCGGCGCCGGGCCCGGCGACCCCGGGCTGATGACGGCGCGCTCGCTGGAGCTGATCGCCTCCGCCGACGCGATCTTCTACGACCGCCTGATTCCCCCCGGTGCCCTCGACGGCGCCCGCTCCGAGGCCGAGCTCGTCTACGTCGGCAAGCAGCCGGGCGTCCCCTCGGTGCCGCAGGAGGAGATCGGCGAGCGGCTGATCGAGGCCGCGCGCGAGGGCAAGAGCGTCGTCCGCCTCAAGGGCGGCGACCCCTTCGTCTTCGGGCGCGGCGGCGAGGAGGGGGAAGCTCTGCGCGAGGCCGGGGTCGATTTCGAGGTCGTGCCGGGCGTGACCGCCGGCGTCGCCGCCACCGCCTACGCCGGGATCCCCGTCACCCACCGCGACGATGCCTCCGCCGTCGCCTTCGTCACCGGCCACGAGGACCCGGAGAAGCAAGAGAGCGCGCTCGACTGGGAGGCGCTCGCGCGCTTCCCCGGCACCCTCGTCTTCTACATGGGCGTGAAACGGCTGGGCGAGAACGCGGCGGCGCTGATCGACTCAGGCCGCGACCCGCAGGAGCCCGCCGCCGCGATCGAACGCGGGACCTGGCCGGGCCAGCGGACGGTGACCGCAACCTTGGGGACGATCGCCGACGCCGTCGCCCGCGAGCAGGTGAAAGCGCCGGCGCTGATCGTCGTCGGCGAGGTGGCGCGCCGGCGCGAGGAGCTCGAATGGCTCGAGCGCCGGCCCCTGCACGGCCGCCGGGTAGTCGTCACCCGCGCCCGCGCACAGGCCAGCGGCTTCGCCGCCACCCTGCGTGGGCTCGGCGCCGAGGTCGTCGAGCTGCCGGCGATCCGAATCGAGTCGCGGATCGAGAGCGACGAGGTGCGGGCGCTCGCCGGAGCGCTCGGTGTCTACGAGCTCGTCTGCCTCACCAGCCCCAACGGCGTCCGCCTCCTCTTCGAAGCGATGGAGAGCGCCGGCGTCGATGCGCGGGCGCTGGCCGGCGTCACCGTCGCCGCAATCGGCCCCGGCACCGCCCGCGCGCTCGCCGAGCGGGGCGTCCTCGCCGACGTCGTCCCCGAGCGCTTCGTCGCCGAGGGGCTGATCGAAGCACTGGAGGACCATGAGGTAAACGGCGCCCGCGTCCTCGTCGCCCGCGCCGCCGAGGCCCGCGACGTCCTCCCAGAGGCACTGCGCGAGCGCGGCGCCGAAGTCGACGTCGTCGCCCTCTACGAAACCGTCCGCGAGCAACCGGGCGACGATGAGGTCGAGGGCGCCCAGCGCGCCGACTACATCACCTTCACCTCCTCCTCGACCGTGACCAACCTGACCGAGGCCCTCGGCGACCGCTTCCCGGCCGATGCCCGCATCGTCTCGATCGGCCCGATCACCAGCGAGACCGCCCGCGCCGCCGGCCTTACCGTCGACGTCGAGGCAGAGCGCCACGACATCGACGGCCTCCTCGAGGCGCTGCTGGATGACGTTCGGCAATCCGCATAGGCACTACCGCTCCACGGACTCGACCAACACGCGAGCCCGCGAGCTAGCCGCCGCCGGAGCCCCCCACGGCACGGTCATAACCGCCTCGGAGCAAACCGCCGGCCGAGGCCGCCAAGGCCGAACCTGGACCGCCCCCCCAAACAAAGCCCTCCTCTACTCGGCAATCGTCCGCCCCCTGGAAGACCACCACACCCTCCTCCCCCTCGCCGTACCCCTAGCCGTCTGCGAGGCAGCCGAGCAACTCAACCCAACCCTCGACTGCAAGATCAAGTGGCCGAACGACATCCACGTCGACGGCCGCAAGCTAGCCGGGGTCCTGATCGAGGCCCGCCCCCAAGACGGCTGGGCCGTGGTAGGGATCGGCCTGAACCTCCACATCGAGCAAGAGGAGTTCCCGAGCGATCTCCAGGATCGCGCCACCTCGATCTTCAGCGCCGATCAAAGGACCGGCGGGAGGGGGTCCGCCGGACCCTCCCCGCTGTTGTCCGCCGGACCCCCTCCCGTCGGTCCCATCAACCAACGGTTGGAGCACTGGGTAAATGCAAAACCGTCCGAAGTCCTCACCGAGTGGCGAGAACGTGACGCACTAAAAGGCAGAGAAGTAGCCTGGGAGAAAGGCTCAGGCGTCGCCGACGGCATCGACGACAGGGGCTACCTCGTCGTCGTCACCCCCAGCGGCGACAGAATCACCATCGGCGCCGGCGAGGTCCACCTCACCCGCTTCTGATTCAGCCGCTTTACGCGACCGCCCCCGCCGCTTACCGTTCTGCGCAGCCTCGGGCGCACCCCCGTTGCCGTCCTGGCCCTGTTTGTTCCGTTTGCGCTTGCGCCGCCGCTTGCCGCCTTTGGGGAAGTTCTTCAGCAACTCGCGGGCGACGGCCGAGGGTTTCCGCGCCATCCGCATCCGCGCCCCGCGCAGCACCTCCTCGCCCTCGGGCGTGTGCGAAACCGCAGCCGCCAGCAGCGCCACCGCAAGGCGGCGATCCTGTTTGCGCGCCGCGTGGACGAGCCGACGCGCGTTGCGCCCGTGCGCCCGCCCGGAAGAGTTGACCAGCAGCCCCAACAGGCGCTTCGTCTCCGGCCAGCGCTGCACCGCGTACTCCTCGTGCAGTTCGCGGGTGTAGGTGGCGAGCCGCCAGACCCACGCCTGCGCCTGGTCGCGGCGGCCGATCCGCTTATCGACCAGCGCCTGCAGCAGCGTCTTCGTCCCCGCTCGTTTGTCCTCGCGGCTCCAGGTGCCGACGATGTCGATCGCGTCGTCGAAGGCATCGGGGTCGCCGAGGTCGGCGATCTCGCTCAGCGCTTTCAGCCGCAACTGCGAGTTGCGGTTGCGCTGCACGCAGGTGAGGAGGAAGCGCCGGCGCAGCTCTTTCGTGCGGTCGTTCTGCAGCATCGCCCGCGCCCGGCGCCACCCCTGGGTGTTGACCCGAGCCCCGGCCAGCGCCGCCCAGGCATGCTGCTCGGGGTAGTCGAGGTTCTCGACCGCGATCCGCCAGATCTCCCGTTCGAGGATCTCCATCCGCTTCTCCTCGACGTCGGAGACGGGAACGATCCGGCGCTCGACGCGGACCTTGCGTCCGCGACCGCGGCGGACAGGCCCGACGACGATCGCGCCACCGCGGTAGACGTCGCGAAGGACGATCCCCGCCTCCTTGCCCGGTGCCCGCCGGGTGACGCGACCGACCCGCTGCTGGTAGATCCGCCGCGAGGCGGTCGGCGCCAGGTGCATGCAGATCGTCGCCCGCGGGCTGTTCCATCCCTCGGCCAGCAGCATCGCGTTGCAGAGGACGTCAACGGTGCCGCGCTCAAAGCCGGCGAGGATCTCCGCCAGCTCGCGCTTCGGCGTTTCCCCGGAGACCGCCTGGGCGTTGATGCCGGCGTCGCGGAAGGCTTTGGCGACGTTCTTCGCGTGCTGGACGCCAGCGGTGTAGACGACGCCCGGGACTTTGCGGAAGCGCGAGCGGTAGAGGTCGGCGATCGCGACGTTGAAGGGCTCCTGGTCGAGCAGGGCCGCCAACTCCTCCTGGTCGAAGTCCTGGTCGACCTCGCCTTTTCGCAGCGGCACCTTGGCGATCGTCCGCACCCCCGGGCCGGGCGGGATCCGCAGGCAGCGCAGCGGCGCGATGACGCCGCGGCGCGCGGCCTGGGCGAGGTCGAAGCGCGAGGTCTGGGTCGGGAAGAGGTCGGCGACGTGGCGGGCGATCAGCGCCCCGGTCGCGGTCATGCCGATGTAGACCGGTCCCGGCATGTCGCGGATGCAGGCGCTGGTTTTCTCGCCCAGGGCGGTGTGCGCCTCATCGCAGATGACGATCGAGTAGGCGTCGGAGATCTTCTTGTGGTTGCGGACGAACCACTGGTAGGTCTCGACCGTGACCGGACCGTCGGGATCATCGCGCCCGTCGAGCAGCGGCGGCCGCAGGCGCTCCTTGTAGCCGCGGTCGGAGATCTCGCCGATGAACTGGTCGACGAGGTTGCGGCGGTGGGTGAGGATCAGGACGCCGCCGGTCCGGGTCGCCTCGACGAAGCCGACGGCGGCGACGGTCTTGCCGGCGCCGGTCGCATGCTCGAACCAGAAGCGCCGCTCGGCGCCGGGGTCCTCCGGCGCCTCCTCGACGACCTCCTCGTCCTCGTCGGCGGCTTGTTCCTCCCAGTCCTGGGGCTCCTCGTCGGGGGCCAGCTCCTCGTCGTCCTCGTCGATCTCCTCCTCTCCGTCGAGCTCGGCGCTCGGCGCCTCGGCGGTTGCGTCGCCGTTGCCGCCGTTGCCGTTCTCGGCCGGCTCGACAGCGGCGCCGGTCTGCTGCTGGCCCATCAGCTCGGCCAGGGTGCCGGAGAGGGCGTCTACCTGGTGCGGGTTCAGTTCGGCGCCGTCGCGCAGCTTCGGCGGTTCGGTGGCGAGGAAGCGCTCCAGCCCCAGCAGCAGCGAGAAGTCCCGCCGCCACTGGATCGAGGGGTCCTCGGCGCCTTCGTCAAGCTCCTTCAGCGCCTGGTCCAGCGCCCGGCGGCGTGCGGTTCCCGGGGCCAGCGCCTCGGGTCCCTCGCCGTCGAGCAGGAAGGGCTCGCGTGCGAATGCCGCCGCACGCTCGATGTCGGCGCCTGAGGGAACTGCCGCCTGCGCGGCAACGTCGCTGGTCTTGGCCATAGAAGGCTTTCCGGGCTTCCGTCCCGACCACCAAGGAAGTGCGGCTGGGACAAGTGAACGAGGCTGCGGGGTCTCGACTGGCGTCTCCCCCCGACTACTCAGTGCGATCCGCGGTCCGCGAATCGACGCCCGTATTGTACCCATGGAGCGGATGAGTTCGCGACTTAGATCACTGCCGGCCCTGGCAGCCCTGGCCCTGGCGCTCCTTTTAGGTAGCGGCTGCGGCGGCTCGGAGGGGGGCGATTACGGCGGCTCGCACCCCAACTACGCCAAGGCTCTCGCCGGCGCGCCGGCGCCGCTTGCCGCCGTCTACAAGCAGGGGGACAAGCTGCTCGGCGGGGGTCTCTCCGCTTACGAAAAGCAGATCGCCCAGCTGCGCGGATACCCGGTCGTGGTCAACCTCTGGGCCTCCTGGTGCGGTCCCTGTCGCGCCGAGTTCCCGAGCCTGCAGCAGCTCTCGGCCCGCTACGGCAAGGAGGTCGCCTTCCTCGGCGTCAACTCCGAAGACTCCAGCGACGCCGCCGCGACCTTCCTCGGCGAGGCTCCGCTCCCCTACCCGAGCTACAGCGACCCCGACAAAGACATCTACGACACGGTCGGCGGCATCGGCTTCCCCAACACCGCCTACTACGACCCCTCGGGTGAGCTCGTCTACGTCAAACAGGGCGGGTACGGCAGCGAAGCGGACCTCCTGGCCGACATCCGCCAGTACGCGCTGGGGAGCGGATAATCGAACGATGGAAGCGTTCGTCCTCATCGCGATCGTCGGGATCGGCCTGCTGCTGGCCGAGCTGCTGCTCCCCACCGGCGGCGTCCTCGCACTCCTCGGAGTGGTGGGCCTGACCGTCGCCGGGATCGTCGCCTTCGGCTCCGACAGCGACGTCGCCGACTACGCCGGCGGGGCGCTGATCGCGCTCGGGATCCTCTCCGGCGTCACCTTCTACTTCGTCACCCGCAAGGTCTGGGCGGCGCACCGAAACCAACCGCCCCGCGCCGGGGCCGAGGAGCTGGTCGGCTCCGCGGCCGAGGCGCGCAGCTCGATCGACCCGACCGGGCGCGTCTGGCTCGAGGGGACGATCTGGAGCGCCCGCCTGGCCGATCGGGCGACCCCGGTCCACGCGGGGGATAGAGTCACGGTCGAGGCGGTTGACGGGCTGACCCTGGTAGTGCGCCCGCAGCCGCAGACGGCGATCCACACGAGCGAAGGAGCAGGTTGATGGAGGCTGTAGCGGGTGTTCTCGTCGTCCTGGTGTTCTTCGCCCTGATCGCGGTCGGGGCCTCGGTCCGCATCCTCCGCGAGTACGAGCGCGGCGTGATCTTCCGGCTCGGCCGCCTGATCGCGCAGAAGGGCCCGGGCCTGATCCTGCTGATCCCGCTCGTCGACCGGATGGTCAAGGTCGACCTGCGGACGGTCACCCTCAACGTCCCGCCGCAGGAGGTGATCACCCGCGACAACGTTCCCTGCCGCGTCAACGCCGTCGCCTACTTCCGCGTCGTCGACTCCAACCGGGCGGTGGTCGATATCGAGAACTACCTGATCGCGACCTCGCAGATCTCGCAGACGGCGCTGCGCTCGGTCCTCGGCAAGGCCGAGCTCGACCAGCTGCTGGCCGATCGCGAGCGCCTCAACGAAGAGCTGCAGAAAATCATCGACGAGTCGACCGAGCCCTGGGGCGTCAAGGTCACCGCGGTCGAGATCAAGGACGTCGAGATCCCCGAGCAGATGCAGCGGGCGATGGCGCGCCAGGCCGAGGCCGAGCGCGAGCGGCGGGCGAAGATCATCAACTCCGAGGGCGAGTTCCAGGCCGCCCAGAAGCTCACCGACGCGGCCGACATCATCAGCACCAACCCGGCCTCGCTGCAGCTGCGCTACCTGCAGACGCTGCTGGAAATCGGCACCAACCAGAACACCACCGTCGTCTTCCCGCTGCCGATGGACGTGCTCGAGCCATTCGTCGGCAAAGGCGCGGCCGCCCCACCGGAGCCGCCGCCGGTCGACGAGCCCGACCCAGACGACCTTCCCCCCTCCCGCTCCTGAGCGCGCCCGAGGTACGCATCGACCAGCTGACGGGGCTGAGGACGATCCTCGCCCCGGGTCGGGCCGCCCGCCCCGACAGCTTCAACCCGCGCGCGAGCGAGCCGAAAGGGCCCGACAACTGCCCCTTCTGCGAGGGCCGCGAGGACCGGACGCCGCCCGAGCTCTACGCGACGCGGCCGGGAGGAGGCGAGGCCGACTCCCCCGGTTGGACGACGCGCGTGGTGCCGAACCTCTATCCCGCGCTCGGCGACCCGTCGCGTGGTTCCTTTCAGACGGCCAGCGACCGAAAGGAACCACAAGCCGGGGGGCCTGCCGCCGACGCCGGGGCTTTCTCCAGCGCCGGCGATCCGCTGCTGGCGAGCAGACGCGCCGGCGAACCGGATCTCTTCTCCTCGCGGCCGGCCGAGGGGGCGCACGAGGTGCTGATCAACTCGCCCCAGCACCTCACCGCGATGGCCGAGCTCTCCGACGAGCAGTTCGCCGCGGCGGTCGCCACCTGGCGCGAGCGGATGCGCGCTCACTCGGACGCTTCCTACCTGCAGCTGATCGTCAACGAGGGCGGTGGCGCCGGCGCTTCGCTCGAGCACACCCACGCCCAGCTCTACGCGCTGCCATTCGTCCCCGCCGCCGTCGCCCGCGAGCGCGAGCGGGTCGGCGCCTATGGCGAACGCACTGCCGGTGGCGGGCTCCTCAGCGACGTCCTCGTCGAGGAGGTGCGCCGACAGGAGCGGCTGGTGGCGATCGACGATGAGGCTGCGCTCATCTGCCCCTGGGCCTCCCACTCCCCCTTCGAGCTGCGGGTGATCCCGCGCCGAGAGGCGGCCCGCTTCGAGGAGGATGAGGGCGGCGCCGCAATGATCCGCACCGCTCTCCGCGCCCTCGCGACCCTCTTCGACGGCGCCCCCGAGCTCAACCTCTGGGTCCGCACCGCCCCCCGCGGCGCCGAGCAGTTCCACTGGCACGTCGACATCGCCCCGCGTCTGACGATCAAGGCCGGCTTCGAGCTCGGCACCGGGGTCGACATCAACGTCTATCCGCCGGAGAAGGCAGCCGCCGACCTCAAGGAGTGCCTCTGATGCCGCCGACCGAACGACCGATTCCGCGCTTCATCGCCGACACCACGCAGGAGGGGATCCCGCACGGGCGCTTCGCCGAGCGGCTGCGGGAGGAGTTTGCGAAGGCGATCGACGAGGTTGGCGATATGCCGGCGGGAGTGGAGTTGCCGGCGGAGGTTGACTGGTATCCGGAGCGCGCCTGGGGCGGGCGGGTCTGGGTGCCGTGCTCGATTAAGACCGAGAGCGAGGAGGGCCGACTGGAGTTGTTCGGTCACGTCTCCTACGTGCAGCCCCCCGAGGGTGAGCCAAACGACTTCGAAGCCAAGGCCGACTTCACCGACATCCTCGCCGAGGACAACGAGGACTGGCGGATCGACCTCAATGACGACGTCGTCGGCCGCTGGCGCGGGGAGAACGGCCGCTCCGGGGCGGTAACCCTGGTCTGGGGCCGGCCGCTGGTCCGCGGCGCCGTCGCCGCCACCGCCGTGCTCGAGAGCGAGACCGTCGACCAGGAGCTGATCTCGCAGGGCCGCTTCACCCTGATCGCCCTCGACGCGCTCGAGGGCTACGGCGACGAGATCTTCATGGAAGTGAAGCTCTGGAGCCGCCGCGCCGACGAGCTCGCCTCCGAGACCCTCTACGCCTGACCGAGCACCTCGACAGGCAGATCGACGCCCGACCGCGCCAGCCGCGCATCGAAGGTGAGCAGGGTTTCGCCCAGCATCAATGCAAGCGATAGGTAGATCGCATCGTAGAAACTGAAGTTGTCGCGCAGGTCCCAGGCGACGTGGATGAGATTCTCGTGCTCGACCCGGCGCAGCGGCAGGTCGTTGATCGCCCAGATGGCCTCTCCGGCGGCCTCTGCGTCTATATGGCCCAACCGCGCCTTGCGACGCAGAGCGTGACCCACCTCGGCATCGATTAGATGCGGAGCCCATAGGACGTGCTCTTCGGCCTCCAACCGCTCGTCGAGGAGGGCGTCCTCACCGCTGAGGTACCCCACCACCACCGACGCGTCGACAACCGCCATTCAGTCACCCCGCGCTTCGCGGATGATGTCGACCGTCTGCTGGATGGTGCCGGTCGATTTTCGCCCCCGCGCGTCCCTCCTCGCCGCGATCTCGCGGATCGTCGATTTGCGCGTCCGCAGGCCGAGCTCTCGCTTGATGTAGTCGGACATGGTCATTCCCGCCGCGGCAGCGCGGATCTTCAACTGCCGGTGCAGGTCGTCCGGGACATTCCTGATCTGGATCATTTTGGACATGTGCACTACATTATCCCGTGCGGTGGACATGTCGACTGCGGTGACTGCTCTCATGCAAGGGATCCTGCCGAGCAATTCCGCACCTGTGGCGCGCTCTTCGAGCCAATTTCGACATACCTCCCTCAAAAAAGCGAGAATTCGCCCAGGCCCCGATAGCTCAGCTGGATAGAGCGATCCCCTCCTAAGGGATAGGCCGCTGGTTCGAATCCAGCTCGGGGCATTTCCTGCAGGCTTTCTCCCGCGACCCCGCGACTTTTGACCTGGCGGGGCGGTTGTACCGAGAGTGCTGCCGGTGACCTCGACGCGCCGCTCCGCCCGCCTGCTCCTGATGGCACTGCTGCCGATCCTCGGCTTGCTGACGGCTGGGCCCCAAGTGGGATCTGCGGCGGCGAGGAGCGTCAGCTTTGAGGGCCGTGCGGTCAAGGTGCCCGAGGGATGGCGAGTTATCCGTCTTGCCGAGCATCCGCGGCTTTGCGTGCGGCTCGACCGCCGCGCGGTGTACCTCGGGGCGCCCTCCGCGCAGCAACGCTGCCCCGCCGACGCGATGGGCCGGCGCCGGGCGATCCTGGCCGAACCGCGCCTTGCGAAGAAGCCGCCGGTGCTTCCCGCCGCCCCACAGCGGCGCGCAACCGCTTCGGCCGGCGGCGCCATTTTCACCGGCCTCGGCTTTGATGCGTGCTCGACTCCCTCCTCGCGCTCGATGGCAGCCTGGGCGGGCTCGCCCTACCGCGCCATCGGCGTCTACATCGGGGGCGTCAACCGGGCCTGCTCGCAGCCGAACCTGACCGCGAGCTGGGTTTCGGCCCAGACCGAAGCCGATTGGCACCTGATCCCGACCTACGTCGGGCTCCAGGCTCCAACCAGCGCCTGCTCAAGCTGCGCCAAGCTGACCTCCAGCCAAGCGACTGCGCAGGGGACGGCGGCGGCGGTCGACGCGGTCGAAGAAGCGAGCATCGTCGCGATGGGGCCCGGCAGCCCGATCTACTTCGACATGGAGTCCTACTCGCAGACCTCGAGCGCCACCGCCGCTACCCTCACCTTCCTCGAGGCCTGGACGAACAAGCTGCATGAGCTCGGGTACCTCTCCGGCGTCTACAGCAGCAGCGCCTCGGGGATTGAGGATCTTGCGCGCCAGCTCGGCACCGGCTATGAGCTGCCCGACCACCTCTGGATCGCCAACTGGAACGGCGAACAGAACACCGCCGACCCGGTGGTGCCGGCGAACGCCTGGACTCCGCATCAGCGCATCCACCAGTACCGCGGCGGCCACAACGAGACCTACGGCGGGGTGACGATCAACATCGACAACAACTACGTCGACGCCGCCACCGTCGGCTCCGCCACGCTGGTCGCCGGCGACGACCCGGTCGGCTACCTCGACCTCGCGGGCTCGCCGGCGCCCGGTCAGCTGCGGGTCCGCGGCTGGGCGTTCGACCCGAATGTCCTCAGCGCTCCGGTGTCGATCCGGCTCTCGGTCGGCGGCAAGGAGGGGACCGCCGGTGCCCTCACCTACGACCTCGGGGCGGTCGCCTCCGCTCCCCGCCGCGACGTCGCCCGCGAGTTCCCCGAAGCCGGACGCAACCACGGCTTCGACCTCACCCTGCCGACGATCAAGTCGGGTCTCCAGCGAGTCTGTGCCTACGCGCTCGACCTCGACCCCGGCGAAGACCGCCTGCTCGGCTGCAGAAGCGCGACGATCCCGGTGGCGCTGCAGCTCTCGGCCTTGAAAGCGAGTGGCAGTGCCGTTCGCGTGCGGGTCACCTGCCTCTGGCCGGCCGGCGAGGAATGCCCGCTGCAGATCCTCCTGCGCTCGCGCTTCCGCGTCCCGGTCGCCCACTACCGCGGCCGCGGCCCGCGCACCCGGCCGGTGAGCAGGCTCGTCGGCCGCGGCGCCTTCCGCCTCGGCGGCGGCGGCTCTCAGACCTTTCGCGTCCCCCTCAGCGCCGGCGGCCGGGCGCTGCTGCGCGCCCGCGGGGCGCGGGTCGCTACCTGCGCCCGCAGCTCGGTCAGCTCGCGCTCGAGACGCTCGAGTCGATCCTCGTCGTAGGCAGGGGCGGCATCGTCTGGTGCCGCCGCCAAGTCTTCGGCCTCAGGTGCCGTTGACGCCCCCGCCTGATCGTCCTCCGCGCTCGCTCCGCCCAGCACCTGCTCGTAGCGCTCCTCCTTCTGGCCCGGCCGCCGCGGGTGGCGGACGACGAGCTCGCGCTCGAGCAGCCGCTCCAGCGTCTCCTGAACGGCGGCCAGATCCGCGAACGAGTGCAGGCGCTCGCTGCGCTGCTTCAGCTCGCCGGGCGTCTGCGGCCCGCGCAGCATCAGCACCGCCAGCAGCGCCAGCTCGTCGTCGCCGATCCCCAGCGCCTCCGGCAGGAGGTGGCGGTACTTGCGAGCGCGGCTTCCGGCGCCGCTGGCAAGCCGGGTCCAGCCGCGCAGGGCGAGCCGCCGCAGCGCCTCGCTGACGGCCGCTTCGTCGTAGTCGACAACCGGGTCGCGGTTGGTCGACTGGTTGCAGGCGAGCCGCAGAGCATTCAGCGAGAGCGGATATGCGTCGGGAGTCGTCCGCTGCTTCTCGACCAGGCAGGCGACGACCCGGATCTCGACCGCGTCGGGCTCCATCAGCCGCGGTCGGGGCGATCTGGGTAAATCTCGTCGATCGTGACCAGCGCCCGGTAAGGAGCCTCGGCCGCCGCTTCGATCTTCTCGGCGCCGCCGGCGAGGCGGTCGACAACGGCGACAACCCCCGCGACCTCGAGGCCCTCCTCCTGCACCCGTCCGATCGCGGTCGCGGTCGAGCCGCCGGTGGTGACCGTGTCCTCGACGACGAGGCAGCGGACACCAGCGGCGACCGGCCCCTCGACCCAGCGCTGCAGGCCGTGCTCCTTGCGCTGGCTGCGGACGAAGAAGGCAACCAGGTCCTCACCGCCGGGAACCGCGATTGCCGCACAGGCGGGCGGAATCGCCGCCGTCGCCGGGCCGCCGACGGCCTCGGCGCCGAGCTCGTGAGCCATCGCCGCGATCAGCTCGCCGGCAGCGTGGAAGCCTTGCGGGCGCATCAGCGTGCGGCGAGCGTCGACGTAGTACTGGGCGACCGCCCCGCTGGCCAGCGTCACTTCGCCGAGGATCAGAGAGTGCTCGCGCAGCTCGGCGAGCAGGGCCTGCTTGGCGGCGTCGAGATCGGGCACGGCGGCAATCCTAAGCGCGGAGGGACTCCGCGAAGCCCTGCCGCCAGCTCGGGTGCTCCGGCTGCCACCTAAGCTCGCGCTTTGCCTTCGCGTTGGAGGCGCCGCGCGTCGTCGTCGCGGTCGCCACCAGGTCCTTCCCCGCGACCAGGCGCGCCAGCCACTCGGGTACCCGGCGCGGTGGTTTCGCCCCCAGGGCCTCGGCGTAAACGGGCAGCCACTCGCGCACCGGCGCCGGCTCGTCATCGACGATGTTGTAAACGCCAGGCGAGCCGCGCTCGAGGGCGGCCACGTAGGCGGCGGCCGCATCGTCGACATGGACATGGGAGAAGGTGCCCTGCCCCTTGCCGATCACCGGGTAGCGCCGCTTTTTGACCTCGTCAGCCACCGAGCCGCCGCGGTCGTAGTAGGTGCCGGGGCCGTAGAACCAGCCGAAGCGGAGCACGACGCCCTCCAGCCCCTCCGCCTCCAGCACCTGGCTCTCGAGTGAGACAAGCGCGTCGCGGCCGGCGGCAAAGCGCCCGGGCGGATCGCGGAACATCGGCGCCTCCTCGTCCTTCACCCAATCCCCTTCGGGCTCGTAGAAGAAGGCAACGCTCTCGGCGACGAGCCGCCGCGCCCCCGCTGCCTCCGCGGCCGCGATCAAATTCCGCGTTCCCTCTTCCCGCAGGCGGTTGGTCTCTGCCAGATAATCCGATTTGGGGTCGAACCGCTCCGGCAGGGCCGTCAGCGCATGGATCACGACCTCCGGCCGCGCCGCCATCACAACCTCCCGCAGCGCCTCCGCGTCGAGGACGTCGCAGACCACCGCCTCCGCCCCCGCTTCGCGGATCTCCGCGGCCCGCCCCTCGCGGCGAGTCGTCCCGACAACCTCATGTCCGGCGGCGAGGAGCCGTCGAACGGTCGGCCGTCCGACTGCCCCGCTGGCACCTGCAACAAAAACCTTCATGCCCGGCAACTTACTGCGGGCGAGCCGGCCCGGCTACCAGATGAAGATGTCCTCGCCGAAGAAGATCCGCTCGTAGATCTCCGGCTGGTCGGCGATGAAGGTCCGCAGGCAGCCGTGGCTGGCGGGGTAGTCCGGGACCGATTCGTAGCCGTGGACGGCGTAGCCGCCGTAGAAGTAGAACGAGTAGTACATCCCGTGGGAGTTGTAGCCCGGTTCCTGACGGATGAACTCGAAGTGCCCGGTCACGGTCGGGGTCGAGGACTTGCCCGAGGAGATCGGGTAGATCGCAAATGGCTTGTCGCCTTTGGTGAAGACGAGCACCTGCTTGGAGAGCGGTGCCTCGACGTGCTCACCGGCGCCGGGATGGCGAACCTCGTAGCCGCCCTTGCCTGAGAAGACCTTCTTCACGAGCCCGGCACCGGCGCGCATGCTGCGGCTCATGCCGTTGACTTTGCGATAGGCGAGGACGCCGCGCCCGGTCTTGCCGCCGAAGCAGCGACCGTCGTTGGCGATGTAGCCCATCTTCCGCATCCCCTTCTTGAAGCCGACGACGACGTCACCGCACTGCCCTTGGTGCAGTGAGGGGAAGCTCACCTTCCAGCTCTTACGGACGGTGCTGTCGCCGCCCAGCTCCGGCGTCGCCACGTGCTTGGCGGCGACCGCATACTTGGCGTTCTCGCGGATCTGGATGTTGGTGCGGAAGGTCCCCTTCGCCCCCGCCTTGCGGACCGAGAGGTTGCGACTGAAGAGCTGGTGCCCGTCCTTGTAGAAGGTGACCTGAACCTTCTCTCCAGCAACGAACGGGGAGAGGGTGCCGGTGACCGGAACCGTGGACATGATCTCGGCACGGCCGTTCTCCAGGTGGCCGACCTTGATCTTCACGGTCGCCTCGGAGACCGGCGTCGGCTTCGGGACCGGCTTTGGCTTTGGCGCTGCGACCGCAGTGCCAGGCAGAGCGAGGGCGGCTGCGACGACGAGGACTGAGGAAAGGCGGCGATTCACGGCGGCGAATGCTACTGAGCGAGCAGGGCGACAGAGTTGTTCAGCATGTGCAGCAGAATTCCCGGCACGATCGAGCCGGTTTTCTCGTAGAGCAGGCAGAGAACAACCCCGAAGGCGATCAGCGGCGGCACCGCGGTGATCCCGGTCGTTGCGTGGAGGAGGCCGAAGATCCCTCCCGCGATCAGCGCGGCCGGCAGCCGCGGCAGCCGCTCCCGCAACCCGCCGAAGAGCATCCCGCGGAAGCAGAGCTCCTCGGCGATCCCGGCCCCGAGGACGATCAGCAGGATCTGCACTGGGACGGGACCGAAGCTTTCGGCGATGTCCTCCTGCTCGGGTTCGACGATCAGCGCGGTGTAGGCCATCGCGAACAGCAGGTAGGCGCCCACCGCAGCCGCCATCCACTTGAACGCCGAAGGCCGGAAGCGCACGGCCCCCAGCCGCCGCAAACACTCTCCGAGTGATCGTGCCCCGCGGGAGCGAGCCAGCCCCAGCGGCACCAGGAGGAAGCCAAGGACGGTCCCTAACTGAAGGAGGACGTTGCCGAGGGTGGTCAGGTCCCCGTCGGCGTCGGTGAACGCCAGCGCCGGGAGGGAGAGGACGAGCCCGACGACGATCGCCAGGAGGAAGCCGAGGAGCGCTGCCCCCGGGCCCCAGTTGGAGGGCGGAAAGGCGCGCGGCCCCGGTTCGGCGACAGGTGGGGTGGCTAGGTTGCTCTCCATGTCGCCCGCAGTCTCACAGGTCTCGCGCACGACCCGGACGCGGTTGCGCATCCTCCGCCGCCTCGCCTTCCTCGCCGTCTTTCTCGTCGTCGCGATGCTGGCGCTGAGTCAGTTCACCGAGCTAAAGGAGCTCGCGACCGGCGTCCTCGCCTCGACCGCGCTCGTCGTCGCCGTCGTCGGCTTCGCAGCACAACGCACCCTCGCCAACGTCATCGCCGGGATCCAGATCGCCGTCTCGCAGCCAATCAGGATCGGCGACCGGCTCACCTTCGACGAATGCGAGGGGCGAGTCACCGACATCACCCTCTCCTACACCTACCTCGATCCCGGCGACGGCAGCTCCGTGGTGATCCCCAACCAGCTCCTGACCGAAGGGGTCGTCCACAACCACTCGACCGAAGACACCGTCGCCTAGCGCCTTCCCGCCCTAAGTACCCTCTGAATCGATGACGCAGCGCACTCGGCGAGGCCGGCGCCGGCAGGGGGGAATCGGCGCCAAGCTCCTCTTCGTCTTCGGCGGAGTCCTCGCGCTGCTCGCGATTGCGGTGATCGGGGTCGCCTCCTGGGTCCTCGACGTCGCCGCCGACGCGCCCTCGCTGCGCGCTTGCAAACCGATCGACCGCGGCGGCAACACCGTCATCTACGCCGCCGACGGCTCGAAGCTCGGGACCGTCGCCTCGCCGGAGGCGCGCTCGTTGGTCTCGATCGAGCGGGTGCCGAAGTCGCTGCAACTGGCGACGGTTGCGATCGAGGACCAGCGCTTCTACCAGCACGACGCGCTCGACTACGAGGGGATCGCGCGGGCGATCGTCAAGAACCTGGAAGCAGGCGAAGCGGTCGAGGGCGGCTCGACGATCACCCAGCAGCTGGTCCGCAACCTCTGCATCCGCAACCCGGAGCGGACGATCGAGCGCAAGATCGAAGAGGCAGAGCTCGCAGGCGAGTACGCCGAACACCACAGCCGCAAGGAAATCCTCGGCTCCTACCTCAACGTCGCCTCCTACGGGACCGTCGAAGGGACGACCGCGGTGGGAGTCGGCGCCGCCTCCAGGATCTTCTTCTCGAAGCCCGTCTGGAAGCTGAAGCTGCCCGAAGCGGCCCTGCTGGCAGGGCTACCGCAGGCGCCCTCCGAATACAACCCGCTGCTGAATCCGGCCGCGGCGAAAGCGCGGCGCAACCAGGTGCTGTCGCAGATGGCGAAGCTCGGCTACATCAGCGAGGAGCGAGCGCAGGCACTGCGAGCGAGCGGGCTGCGGGTGAACCTCGACGAGAGCTACTTCGAACACCGCGAGCCCTACTTCTTCGACTACGTCGAAAACCGCCTGATTGAGAAGTACGGGCCGAACACGGTGCGCCGCGGCGGGCTCGAGGTCCACACGACGATCGAGCCCGAGCTGCAGGAAGTGGGCCTGGAAGCGATGCGCTCGGCCCTCCCCTACTCGACCGACCCTTCCTCGGCGCTGGTTTCGATCGACCCGCGCAACGGCCACATCCGGGCGATGGTCTCAAGCTCCTATTACGAAGACAGCAAGTTCAACCTCGCCGCGCAGGGGCACCGGCAGCCGGGCTCGACCTTCAAGACCTTCGTCCTAACGACGGCGATCCGCCAAGGCATCGACCCCTACTCGACCTACTACAGCTCCAAACCGCTCGACCTCTACCTGCCGCAGTGGGGGCACTGGACGGTCCACACCGCCGACGAAGGGTATTTGGGGACGGTCAACCTGCAGCAGGCAACGGTCGCCTCCGACAACACCGTTTTCGCCCAGCTCGACCTCGACGTTGGTCCGAAGGCGGTAGCGGCGACCGCGCACCAGATGGGGATCACCTCCCACCTGGACGGGATCCCCGCCGAGGGCATCGGCGGCCTGCGGATCGGCGTCTCGCCGTTGGAGATGTCGAGTGCCTACGCAACGCTCGCCGCCGGGGGCATGCGGCGCAACCCGGTCGCCGTCGCCAAGGTCGTCTTCCCCAACGGCCACGTCGAGCACCCTGAAGGGTCGAAGCCGCAGCAGGCGGTCTCGCCGGCGGTCGCCTGGGAGGTGACCCGGCTCCTGCACGACAACATCACCGAAGGGACGGGCACCGCCGCCTACACCGGCTGCGCCGGCCAGGCGGGCAAGACCGGGACGACCGATGAATACACCGACGCCTGGTTTGCCGGCTACCAGCCGAACCTGGCGACCGTGGTCTGGGTCGGCTACCCGGAGTCGAACGAGATCTCGATGTCCAGCGTGCACGGGACGACGGTCTTCGGCGGCACCTTCCCGGCCGAGATCTGGCACTCGCTCTACGAAGGCGCCGGGGTTCCCTGCGAGGAATTCACCGAACCCGAGCAGAAGATCAGCTGGGCCCCCTTCTACGGCCGTTTCGCGCGATCCAGCCCCCGCGACGACACCACCCTCGACGGTGGTGACAACGACAGCGGCGAAAGCGAGGCGCCGCCGCCAGGCAGTGCCGCGGTCGGCGGCTACGACCCCGACGCCTACGCCCCGGGAGCCGGGCAGGAACCGTATCCCGCACCCTCGCCCGAGCCGCAGAGCGTCGGCGGCGGTGAGTCGGCGAACAGGTAGCGGCCGATCGACCCCGGACTCGCCTTCGGGCTGATGTGGGCCGGCTTTGCCGGCTACCTCGGGTTCTTGGCGGCGGCTCCGCGGCTGGGGCGGCGCCTCGTCTGGGCGACGATCCTCCTCCTCGTCACCGCCTTCGCCGTCGCCCCCGTCCTCCTCTCCCACGACGTCTACAGCTACGTCGACTACGCGCGGCTGGGGGTGAGGCATGGCCTCGACCCCTACGTCCACCCTCCGCTTGCCGCCCCCGCCGATCCCGCTTACGCCGAGGTCACCTGGACCGAAGCGACCAGCGCCTACGGCCCGCTCTTCACCCTCATCACCTACCCCCTCGCCTGCCTGCCGGTGGGGATCGCGGTGGCGGTGCTGAAGGCGGTCGCGGCGCTCTCGGTCCTCGGCGTCGCCGCCGTCGTCTCCCGCCTCGCGGCAGGGCGCGGCGTCAACCCCCTCCGCGCCGCCACCTTCGTCGCCCTCAACCCGCTCGTTCTCGTCCACGTCGTCGGCGGCGCCCACAACGACGGTCTGACGATGCTGCTCGCGACCCTCTCCGTCGCCGCCCTCCTCAGCGCCCGCGAGGCGCCCGGCGGCGGCGCCCTCGTCGCCGCGATCGCCACCAAGGCCTCCGCTGCCTTCCTCGCCCCCTTCGCCCTCCTCGGCGCCGAGAAGCGCGGCCGGTTCCTGGCCGGGGCAGCTGGCGCTGCCCTCCTCGTCGCTGCCGCGGCCTGGATCGCCTTCGGCTGGGACTGGCTCGGCGGCTTCGGGCTAGCCGGGGAGAACCAGAGCCGGACGAGCCACATGAGCATCCCGATCACGACGGCGCGACTCACGGGCCTCAACCCCGAGGCCGTCCGCCTTGCCACCGCCTTTCTCTTTGCCGCCACGGTCGCCTACCTCCTCGCCTGGACCTGGCGCGGCGGCGACTGGATCCGCGCTGCCGCCTGGTGCGCGTTCGCGCTCCTCCTCGCCACCTCGTGGCTGCTCCCCTGGTACCTGCTCTGGCCGCTGCCGCTGGCTGCGATCTCGCGGGACCGGCCGCTACAGCTCCTGACGCTGGCGCTGACCGCGTATCAGCTCGGAGCGCGCATCCCGCTTTGAGCCTGGCGCTCGGCTTCTTCCAACTCCACCGCTTCCTCCTCGGGGGAAGGGTGGATGATCCCGGTCTGGATGCTCCACCCCTCGCGGCGCCCGAGCGCCGTGACGCCGCCGACGTAGATCAGTTCGGCGAGGGTGAGGACACCGCGGACGGCAATCGCGATCAGCGACCCGAGCGCGAAGCTCTTGCTCGGCAGCGCCGCCTTCATCGCCCAGGCGAAGGCGGCGTCCTTGACCCCGAGCCCGGCCGGGGCGATCAGGGTCACCAGCGCGGCGACGTAGCCGATCGCCTGTGCGGAGCCGACCAGGACAACGTCCTCGAAAGGGATCGTCGTGACCGAGCGGGCGACGCAGTAGAGCCCAAGGGCGATCACGAACCAGTTCAGCGTGTAGAAGGCGATCAGGGCGATGATCCCGTGGGTGGGGATGAAGGCCGGCAGCGGCTCACGACCGAATTTGCGCAGCGCCCAGTTGACCAGCGGCCCGAAGACCCGTGGATGCAGGACCACGATCGCCGCCGGAATCAGCAGCAGCACCCCCCAGCGCCACGCGTCCCCCTGGAGATCGGGGTGCTGGATGATGAAATACGACGCGACGATGATCGCCGAGGTGGCCGAGACCGCCTGTTCGTAGACGATGCTGGCGATCGTGATCCGGCGCGGGATCCCGGCCCGTTCTGAGAGCAGCAAACGCCCCAGCACGTAGAGGACGCTGCCGGGGACGTAGCGCGCCAGCAGCGGCTGCCCCCAGGCCACCTGCGCCCGCCCGAACCCGATCCGGTAGCCGAGGAAGCGCAGCGTCAGGTCCCAGCCGTAGGCGCTGAGGACGAAGAAGACCGGCAGGATGATGATCGCCGGCACCAGCCAGCCGACGTGGAAGTGAACCCCCTCGTCCTTGATCTCCGCCCACTGGTCGATCACCGTGAGCACCAGGAAGCCGAAGATCAGCACGGCAAGGCCGATCTGGAGGGCGAGGCGGACTTTGCGGCTGCGGGGGGGCTTCTTCCCGACCCGTGATCCGGCCTCGCCTACGCGATGCAGGAATGGTTGGCGGCTCTCCACGTCCGTGCGCACCTTAGTTATTCGGTTAGTCGCTTGTTTGGGATAGTCATCTGATGGGTGAGTTCGAGTTCCTGGCAAAGCTGCGCGAGCGCCTGCCACCGGATGGTCCCCAGGTAAAACTCGGCAGCGGCGACGATGCTGCGGTCACCGCTCCGGCCGGGGCAACCGCCACCTCAGTCGACGCGATCGTCGAGGGCGTCCACTTCCGCCGCGGCGAGGCGGAGCTGCGCACGGTCGGCCGCAAGGCACTCGCCACCGCTCTCTCCGACCTGGCCGCGATGGGAGCCGAGGCGGGCGAGGCCTACGTCGTCCTCGGCGCTCCGGCCGACCTCGGGGAGGAGGATTTCCTCGCGCTCCTCGACGGGATGCTTGAGCTCGCCGCCGAGACCGGTACCACCATCGCCGGTGGCGACGTGACGCGGGCGCCGGCGCTGACGCTGGCGGTAACGGTGGTCGGCCACGCTGCCGCGGCGGATGCCTTCGTCACCCGCGCCGGCGCTCAGCCGGGAGACCTCCTCGTCCTGACGGGGGAGATCGGCGCCGCGGCGGCGGGCCGCCTCCTGCTCGAGCACCCGGCCCTGGCCGCGGAGCTGCCCGAGAGCACCGCCCGCGAGCTGCGCCGGCGACAGCTCGATCCGATGCCCCGCCTGCGGACCGGTCTCGCCCTTGCGGGCAGCGGCGCGACGGCGATGATCGATCTCAGCGACGGGCTCGCCGCCGACGCCGGCCACCTCGCCCGCGCCGGCGGTGTCGCCCTGCAGATTCAAGCCGACTCGCTGCCGCTGGCGGCCGGAGTGGCGGAGGTCGCCGCGGCGGCCGGGCGCGACCCGATCGAGCTCGCGGTCGCCGGGGGCGAGGACTACGAGCTGCTGGCTGCGCTGCCGCCCGACCGGCTCGTTCCGGCATCTGATGCCAGCGGCGAGGCGGGCGAGGCGAAGCTGACCCCGATTGGCGAGGTCGTGGTCGGAGAGGGAGTCGAGATCAGGCTGCCCAGGGGTGGGCAGCTGAAGGCGGCGGGGTTTGACCATTTTGCGGGCCCCGAGCGTGGATCCCAACCAGAAGCTCGCGAACGCCGCGGCGGCTGAGCATCGCAACTGCCACCTGGGCGGGGTCCGGCTTGTAGCTACCGGCTTCGACGAGGGATTTCAGTTCCTGGGGCTGCATAGGCTTCGCGGTCATTATCGGTCTCCTTCCCCAGATCCTTAGTTCTTAGTACTCGCACATGCGTCCAAACTGACGGCCGCACTACCCTTGAAGCTGTGCCGAACGGGTCCGCACGCATTCTTCTAGTCGACGACGAGCAATCGATCCAGACGCTGCTCAGCTACCCGCTGCGCAAGGACGGCTACCACGTCACCTCCGCCCTCGACGGCCACGAAGCGCTGCGCCGCTTCGAGGAAGGCCGCTTCGACCTGGTCATCCTCGACCTGATGCTGCCGCAGCTAAACGGGGTCGAAGTCTGCCGGGCGCTGCGGTCGCGCAGTCAAGTGCCGATCATCATGCTGACCGCGAAAGGCAGCGAGACCGACAAGGTCGCCGGGCTCGAGGTCGGGGCGGACGACTACATCACCAAGCCCTTCTCGATGCGCGAGTTCCGCAGCCGCGTCAAAGCGGCGCTGCGCCGCTCACGGATGGGCGGCGAGACGAGCGAGGGCGGCTCAATCGAGTGCGCCGAGCTGACGATCGACTTCGACCGCCGCATGGTCACCCTCGGCGACGAGGAGATCAAAGTCACCTATGTCGAGTTCGAGATCCTCGGCGCCCTTGCCCGCTCCCCCGGCCGCGTCCTTACCCGCGAGACCCTGCTCGAGCACGTCTGGGGCGATTCCGACTACCGGGACCCGCGCACCGTCGACGTCCACATCCGCCACCTGCGCGAGAAGCTGGAGCGCGAACCGAAGGAGCCGGAGTACCTCTTCACCGTGCGCGGGGTCGGCTACCGCTTCCGGGAGTAGACGATGCGTGGGCTCCGGCTCAGCGACCTCGCCAGCCGCATCACCCTGATCTCGATCGCGATCGCGGTCGGCGCCACCGCGGTCGTCTACATCTACGCGGTCGCGATCGGCGGCTCGGCCAGCGGCGAGGACGCGGTCAAGCTGCAGATCCTCACCGGCGGGCTGATTGCGGTCGCGATCGCTACCGCGATCGGCCTCTATTACACGCGCGCCGCCGCCAGCAACATCCAGAGCTTGCAGGAAGCCGCCCGCAAAGTCGCCGACGGCAACTTCGAAACGACGATCCCGATCGCCTCGGTGGGGCAGCTCGGGGACCTCGCCCGCACCTTCAACGAGATGCAGCGTCGCCTGGCTGAGCTCGACAGCGCCCGCAAGCAGTTCATCGCCAATGCCTCGCACGAGCTGCGGACGCCGATCTTCAGCCTCGGCGGCTTCGTCGAGCTGCTCGAAGACGAGGACCCGAGCCCGGAGGAGCGGGCCGAGTTCGTGCGGACGATGCGCCAGCAGATCGAGCGGCTGACGAAGCTGACCACCGATCTCCTCGACCTCTCCCAGCTCGACGCGGGGGCGGTGGAGATGCGCGCCAGCACCGTCGACCTCACCGGGCTAGCGCGCGAGGTGACCAAGGAGTTCGGCGCCCGCGCCGAACTGCGCGGCTCCCGCTTGCAGCTGCGCACGCCCGAGCAGGCGGCGATCGCGCTCGGGGACCCTGATCGGGTGCGGCAGATCATCCGTATCCTGCTTGACAACGCCCTCACCCACACCCCCGAGGGCACCGACGTCACCGTGACCACCTATTCCGCCAACGGCCGTGCCGAGCTGACCGTCTCCGACTCCGGGGCGGGCATCCCCCAGCGCGTGCAGAAGCGGATCTTCGAGCGCTTCTACACCGCCGACAAGGCCGGCGGGTCGGGGCTCGGGCTGGCGATCGCCTCCGAGCTCGCGCAGCGGATGAAAGGCGAGATCACGATCAGCTCCAGCCGCCGCTTCACCGCCTTCACGCTGGACCTCCCCCCGGGTCCCCGCGAAGCCGCGCCGCAGCGCCCTCTAAGGGCGCCGGCGAGGGCGAGCTCGTGAAACGGAGTGCGCTCTTCCTCGCCCTGCTGCTCTGCTTGGCGCTGATCGCCGGCTGCGGCTCGAGCGGGGACTCCGGCACCGCCGATAGCGGCGGAGACTCGACCCAGGTGCTGCGACCTGTCGAAGAGCCTCAGGTGGCGATCGAGACCTCGAGCCCGGGCTTCGACGCCCGCGAGGTCTACGAGCGCGCCGCCCCCGGCGTAGTCACGATCCGCTCGGTCTTCGGTGGCGCCGGCGCCGCGGAAGGCTCCGGGTTCGTCCTCAATACTGACGGCGAAATCGCCACCAACGCCCACGTCGTCACCGACGAATCGACCGGCGAGCGCAAGCCCGCCGATCAGGTCTACATCGAATTTCCCGATCGTAACGTCGTCCCGGCAGAGATCATCGGCTTCGATCCCTTCGTCGACGTCGCTCTCCTGCAGATCAGGCCAGACGGGTTCGACCTGCACCCACTCGAGCTCGGCGACGACCGCAATCTCCACGTCGGCCAGCCCGTCGCGGCGATCGGCAACCCCTTTGGGGAGCAGCAGTCGCTCTCGGTCGGGGTGGTCTCGGCGACCGACCGCTCGGTCCAGTCGCTGACCCAGTTCGAAATCTCCGGCGCGATCCAGACCGACGCCTCGATCAACCCCGGCAACTCCGGCGGCCCGCTGCTCGACGCCGGCGCGCGGGTGATCGGAATCAACCAGCAGATTGAGACCAACTCGGGCGCCAACGACGGCGTCGGGTTCGCGGTCCCGATCTCCGCCGTCAAGCGCTCGATCGAGCAGTTGCGCGAGGACGGCGAAGCCGAGTACGCCTACATCGGGGTCTCCAGCCAGCCGCTCTACCCGCAGCTGGCACGCAAGCTCGGGATCGATGCCACCTTCGGCGGCCTGGTCTCCGAAGTGGTCTCCGGTGGCCCGGCCGAGGAGGCCGGCATCGAGGGCGGCGACGACAAGCTTCGCTTCCAGGCTGCGCAATACCGGACCGGCGGCGACGTGATCCTCCAGGTCGAGGGGCACGACATCGTCAGTCCCGACGACCTCGCGGAAGTCATCTCGGCCCACCAGCCGGGAGACGAGGTGACGGTGACGATCCTCCGCGACAACGAGCGCAAGGAGATCGAGCTGAAACTGGGCAAGCGGCCCGATAGCCCCGCCGGCGGCTAGCCCTTCGAGCAGCGGCTGGACACCATGTCGCCGCTCATCCGTGTAGAACTTCGGCCTTGCTTCAGGAAGTCGCCCTCGGCCACAAGACCCTCACCGACTACACGCACATCGTCGGTAAAGAGCTGACGGAGCAGATCCGCCAGCTCGCCGAGCCGCTCAAAGGCAAGCGGGTCCTCCACGTCAGCGCCACCGCCTTTGGCGGCGGCGTCTCGGAGATCCTCTACACGATGGTGCCGCTGATGCGGGACGTCGGCCTTGACGCCCACTGGCACGTGATCTTCGGCAAAGAAGAGTTCTTCAACGCCACCAAGCTCCTCCACAACTCGCTGCAGGGGGCGGAGGAGACGCTCACCGACGAACAGTGGGAGATCTTCGACGAGATCAACCAGATCAACGCCGAGGGGCTGCAGGGCGAGTGGGACGTGATCATCGTCCACGACCCGCAGCCGATCGGGCTGCGGCGCGGCGCCAACGAGAAGTCGAAGCACTGGATCTGGCGCTGCCACATCGACCTCTCGACCCCTAACCCAGCCCCGATCCAGCGGCTGCTGCCGATGATCGAAGAGTACGACGCGAGTGTCTGGCACCTCGACGACTACGTCCCCAACGGGATGGGCGCTCACCGCGAGGACGTTCGCATCATCCCCCCGGCGATCGACCCGCTCTCGCCGAAGAACATGGCCTTCTCGCCCGAGGACGCGGCCTTCGTCTGCCGCCAGTTCGGAATCGACGTCGACCGGCCGCTGATCACCCAGGTCTCCCGCTTCGACCCGTGGAAGGACCCGATCGGTGTCATCGACGCCTACCGCGCGGTGACCGAGCAGGTGCCGGAGGCGCAGCTGGCGATGGTCGGCTCGATGGCCACCGACGACCCGGAGGGGATGGAGTACTTCCAGAAGACGTTCGAATACGCGGGCGGCGACGAGGACATCAAAATCCTCAGCAACCTCAACAACGTCGGCGCGATCGAGGTCAACGCCTTCCAGTCACAGTCGGACATCTGCCTGCAGAAGTCGATCCGCGAGGGCTTCGGCCTGACCGTCACCGAGGCCCTCTGGAAGGGGCGGCCGACGGTCGCCGGCAACGTCGGTGGCATCCCGCTGCAGATCGAGGACGGCGTCAGCGGCTTCCTCGTCGACTCCCCGGCCCAGTGCGCCGAACGCTGCCTGGACATCCTCCGCGACCCCGAGCTGGGCAAGAAGCTCGGCCGCGAGGGCAAGGAGCACGCCCGGCGGATGTTCCTGACGCCGCGCCTGCTGCGCGACTGGCTGCAGCTGATCGACGACCTCGACGGCTAGCGGTACCGACTCTCACCACCCCTTAGTCTCTTCGGCGTGAGCTCCTCGCCGCTGATCATCGTCTCGAACCGGGGCCCGCTCCAGTTCGAGCGCGACGAGGACGGGCAGCGGACGGTCCGCCGCGGCGGCGGCGGCCTCGTCACCGCGCTCTCCGGCCTCGTCTCCCACCGCGACGCCCTCTGGATCGCCTCGGCGATGACCGACGAGGACGTCGCCGCCTCCGAAGAGGCGGGCGGCCCGATCTCCCAGGAGCTCGACGGGATCGAGTACCGCGTGCGGCTGGTCGGCAGCGACCCCGAGGCCTACGACCGCTTCTACAACGTCATCGCCAACCCGATCCTCTGGTTCATCCAGCACTACCTCTGGGACATCTCCAACGCGCCGGACATCCGCCAGGAGGAGATCGACGCCTGGGACTACGGCTACCAGACGGTCAACGAGGACATCGCGAAAGCGGTGCTGGCCGAGATCGAGGGCCAGGAGAACCCGCTGGTGATGTTGCACGACTACCACCTCTACACCGCCCCCGGGATGATCCGAGCCGAGCGCCCCGACGCCTTCCTCCACCACTTCGTCCACATTCCCTGGTCGCAGCCGGACAGTTGGCGGATCCTGCCGACGCGGGTCCGCGGCGCGATCTACGAGGGGATGCTGGCCAACGACATCATCGGCTTCCACACCCACGCCTACTGCATCAACTTCCTCCGCTGCTGCGACGAGCTGCTGGACGGGGTTGAGGTCGACTACCACGCCGCCGAAGTGCGCCACCAGCGGGGTCGCACGATCGCCCGCGCCTATCCGCTGGGGATCGACGCGCAGCGGCTCGAGCGGGCCGCCTCCTCGCCGGAAGTCGCCGAGGCCGAGCGCGAGGTGCTCGAGCGGCGGCGCCAGCACCTGATCATCCGCGTCGACCGCGCCGACCTCTCCAAGAACGTGCTGCGCGGTTTCACCGCCTTCGACACCTTCCTCACCCAGCACCCCGAGTTCCGCGAAAAGGTCACCTTCATCGCCCACCTGCAGCCCTCGCGCCAGGACGTGCCCGAGTACGCCGAGTATCTGGAGCGGATCGAGGCGCTGGTCGCCGTCGTCAACCACCGCCATGGGACGACCGACTGGATGCCAATCGACCTGAAGATCTACGAGAACTTCTACGACGCGGTCGCCCGCTACAAGCACTTCGACCTGCTGATGGTCAACTCTCTCTTCGACGGGATGAACCTGGTCGCGAAGGAGGCGCCGGCGGTCAACACCCGCGACGGGGTTCTCATGCTCTCTGAGAACACCGGCTCCCACCACGAGCTCTTCGACTACGTGATCTCGGTCAATCCCTTCGACATCCAGGAGCAGGCCGACGCGATCTACCGCGCGCTGACGATGGAAGCCGAGCAGAAGCGCGCCTGGTCGCAGGGCCTGAAGGAGATCATCTTCTCCCGCAACCCGGGCGACTGGGTCGACGACCAGCTCAAGGACATCGAAGCCGCCCGCGGCACCTGAGGGGGCGAACTCACACCCGCCTGGCCCTTAGGCACGGGTGGGCGCGGTGAGAGTTCACTGGAGCGGTGTCGGCAAGGTGGCGATCGTCGCCGTCGCAGCGCTGTTCGCGCTGCAGACCCTGCCAACCCTCCTGCGCCCGCCGCAGCCGCCGCCGTTGGCCGATGACGTCGGTCTGCCGCGGGTGGTCCCCCACCCGGAGCCGCCGCCTCCACGGGTGCGGTTCGAAACGGACGCTGAGCGACCGAAAGGAACCACGGAACGGAGGACGGGGACGCCCCACCATCGATCGCGGTTCAAAACGGTCGACAGAGGACCGAAAGGAACCACGGGATACGCGGAGGAGGTAGTGATCCGCAGCAGGCCGCGGCGGCGCAGGGCGAAGCCGCCGCGCCCGGCACCCGCGCCAACTCCGCCGACGCCGACTCCACCGCCGCCGCCTCCCGTCTATGAACCGCCGCCCCCGCCCGCTCCGCCACCTCCCCCGGCGCCTCCGGGCGACGGCTCGGAGGAGTTCGCTCCGCGCTAGGGCCATCCCGCCGCTATAGTCCTTCGCCGTTTTGGCAGCACCACGCGAATACGAGCTGGTCCTGATGCTGGACCCCCAACTTGACGCCCCGGCGCGCGACGCTTTGGCGACCGACGCGCGTGGGCAGATCGAGGCGAAAGGAAGCCTCAAACACGAGAATTCCTGGGGCCTGCGGAAGATGGCGTACGAGATCAACCACCGCACCGAGGCCGACTACCGCTGGATGCGGTTCGAGGCCCCGAGTGACCTGCTCGACTCGCTCGACCACAACCTGAAGATCGCCGACGGCGTCCTCCGCTTCCGGATCTTCAAAGTCGACCCCAGCGCGCCTGTGGTAGTCCCCCCCGCCGTGACCGCCGCCCCGGGGCCGCGGGAGCGCACCGCCGCCGGAGCCCGCGAGGATCGCGGCGACGCCGGCGCACCCGAGTCCGACGACGACGAGTAGCGCCCCCGGCGCCCCTCGCTGTTTGCGGGAACCCCTCCGCCGAGGGGGGCGAATCGAGCCGCCCTGCTCCTTAGACTGGGAAACCAGAAAAGCGAAAGCAGAGGAGTGAGTGCATGGCAGCTTCGAACGTGAACGTGGTGGTCATCACCGGGAACCTGACCCGGGATCCGGAGCTGCGTCATACCGGTGGTGGTACCGCTGTCTGCGACCTGCGCGTCGCCGTCAACAGCCGCCGCAAAGACCAGAGCGGCAACTGGGTCGACAAGGCCAACTACTTCGACGTCACCGTCTGGGGGGCGCAGGGCGAGAACTGCGCCAATTACCTCAACAAAGGGCGGCCGGTAGCGGTCGAAGGGCGCCTTGACTGGAGCGAGTGGGAGGCCAAAGACGGCAGCGGCAAACGCCAAGCGGTGCGGATCGTCGCCAATACCGTCCAGTTCCTCGGCTCCCGCGACGGCGCCGGCGGTGGTGGCAACGGCAACGGCGGTGGCTTCGCCCCGCAGAGCGACGTCCCAGCCGACATGTCCGACTTCAGCGGCGCCCCGTCGGGCGGCGGTGGAGGCGGCGGCCAAGAAGACGACATTCCCTTCTAGCCTCGACCGGACCTACAGAGCGCCGCTGAGCGGCGCTCTGTAGCATGCTGCGCCGATGGCACGGACTTCATCTGACAGTTCATCCCGCACCGGCGGGGGTCGCCGCGGCGGCGGCAGGCGCGGCGCCGACCGCGCCCGGCCGCGCAAATACACGCGGGTCAACTCCGAGGTCGTCGACTACAAGGACTTGAACCTGCTGCGCCGCTTCCTCTCCGACAAGGGGAAGACGCGCGGGCGCCGGGTAACCGGACTTTCCCGCCGCCACCAGCGTCAGCTCTCGGTGGCGGTGAAGCGGGCGCGCGAAATCGCCCTGCTTCCCTACGTCGGAGAGCGCTGATGGCGCAGGCGATTCTGCTGCAGGACGTCGACTCGCTCGGCCAGCGCGGCCACGTCGTCGACGTTGCCCCCGGGTACCTCCGCAACTTCTTGATTCCGCGCAAGCTCGCCCAGCCCGCAACCGCCGGGGCACTCGAGGAAGCGAAACGGCGGATGGAGGCGGCCGAGAAGGCGGAGGCCGCCAGGCTCGAGCGGGAAACGCAAGCCGCCGGCCTGCTGTCCAAGACCGTGCTGACGATCCACCAACGCGCTGGCGAGGACGGCAAGCTGTTCGGCTCGGTCGGGCCGAAAGAGATCGCCGACGCCCTGCGCGAGGCGCGCGACCTGCGGGTCGACAAAAAACAGATCCAGCTCGAGCAGCCGCTGCGCGAACTCGGCACCTTCATGGTCGAGATCCAGCTCAAAGACGGCACCACCGCAGCCGTCAAGACGATCATCAGCGAGGAGAAGTAGTCCTTCCTCGCCGTCGCAGGGCCAGCTGGGTTCGCTCCGAGCGGGCGACGGTCGGTCTTGCAGGAGTTGCCCTCGCCGCCGCCGGCACGGTCCTGGTCGGCCAGTTCAGCCGCATGCTCGCCCGCCGCGCCAGCGAGGCCCACGACCCCGAAGCGCTGCTGGAATCCGCTCCCGCCGCCGCCGCCGACACGGTCGGCGTCGCCGTCCGCGGCTACGAAGAGGCGCCGCGCTACGAAACGGTCCTCTTCAACTTGCTGGCGGGCTTCCTCGGCTCCTTCGCGACGGTGCGGCTCTCGACCTGGGCGATCCGCGACGGCCGCGGCCCCTTCCGCAACGTCAGTATCGGTGGCCGCCACATCCACCACTTCGTCCCGGGGATCGTCCTCGGCTTCGGCTCGGGAACCGCCGCGCTGCTCACCGACAACGACAAGCTCGAGCAGCAGCTGGCGATCCCGATGGGCGTCGGCTTCGGCCTCACCTTCGACGAGGCCGCGCTCCTGCTCGACCTGCGCGACGTCTACTGGAGCCGCGAAGGGCTGCTCAGCGTCCAGCTCAGCCTCGGCGCCACCGCGATCCTCAGCATCGCCATCCTCACCCTCCGCATGCTGCGCCGCGGCGAGGCCCGCCAGGAGCAGGAGGGCCTGATCCCGCCCGCGCATCACCACCAGCTCTCCTTCGGAACTCCCGCATAAAGCCCACCGAAGTGTGAATTCTTTTCCGCGGCTTTTGCACGGAAGTGGGTCCTGCCTGCCTACCTCCTCTGGTTTGCTTGCAGAGCCCCTTGCAGCTCCCCCGGTTCCGCCGCCGGGAAGCCTTTACTGAAAGCCAATGCCCCAGCCTCCCACCTCCCACGTCCCGCCCCAGAACATCGAGGCCGAGGAATCGGTCCTAGGGGCGATGCTCGTCTCCGAGTCGACGCTGACGCGGGTGATCGACGAGGTGAAGCTGCACCGCGAGGACTTCTACCTCGACCGGCACAAGGAGATCTTCGACGCCGTCCACGATCTCTACGCCGCCTCGCAGCCGGTTGACGAGCTCAGCGTCAGCGAGGCGCTGAGCCAGCGCAGCAAGATCGACGCAGCCGGCGGCAGGCACTACATCTCCGAGCTGACGGCGAAGGTGCCCGCCGCGGCCAACGCCAAGCACTACGCCGAGATCGTCCAGCAGAACTCGCTGTTGCGGCGGCTGCTCACCGCCGGCCAGGAGATCCAGGGCTGGGTCAACGAGCGCGATGGCGCTCCAAAAGAACTTTCCGAGCGGGCCGAGAAACTGCTCTTCGAGGTCGCCCACAAGGAGCAGGCAAGCGACTTCAAACTCCTCGGCGACATCCTCCACGACGAGGTAGACCGGCTCGAGAAGCTCTCCACCGGCGAGACCGAGCTGACCGGCACCCCATCAGGCTTCCGCGACGTCGACGCGGTCACCGGCGGCTTCCAGCCCGGCAACCTGATCATCGTCGCCGCCCGACCGGCGATGGGCAAGAGCGCGCTGGTCGCCAACATCGCCGAAAACGTCGCCGTCAAGCGCGGCCGCGCAGTTGCCTTCTTCTCGCTCGAGATGTCCGAGGTCGAGCTGGCGCAAAGGTTCATCGCCTGCCGGGCGCGGATCTCCGGCGACAAACTGCGTAAGGGCCAGGTCAACAAACGCGACTGGCCGAAGGTGCTGCGGGCCTGCAACGAGCTCGAAGAGGCGCCGCTGTGGTTCGACGACTCCTCCGACCTGGGGATCCTCGATCTGCGGGCGAAGGCGCGGCGGCTGCACGCCCAAGAACAGGAGCGGGGCGGGCTCGGGCTGATCATCCTCGACTACATCCAGCTGATGCGCTCCGACGACCACCGCGCCAACCGGGTCGAGCAGGTGGGGCAGATCAGCCGCGGACTGAAGATCCTCGCCCGCGAGCTCGAGGTGCCGGTGGTGGCGATCTCCCAGCTCTCGCGCGCGCCCGAGCAGCGGACGCCGCCGAAGCCGCAGCTCTCTGACCTGCGCGAGTCCGGCCAGATCGAGCAGGACGCCGACGTCGTCGCCTTCCTCTACCGCGAGGACTACTACCGCGACCCCGAGGAGGAGCCCGACGGGCTTGCCGACCTGATCATTGCCAAGCATAGGAACGGCCCGATCGGGACCAGGAAGCTGGTCTTCCTCGACCGCTATCCCAAATTCGCCGACCACGCCCACGCCGAACCGCCGATCGAGCAACCGGCCGGGGAGGCGCCGCCGTTCGAGGACGCGGCCGCCGCCGGGCCTGACTTCTGATGCCGGCGATCGCCCGCTCCGAGCCCTTCCGCGAAGCGGCCTGCCCCCTCGGCGTCTGCGACGGCAGCGGCTGGATTCTCGGCCCCGAAGACGTGGCGCGAGCCTGCGAGTGCCGCAGCGAGCGACTCAACAAGGGACGCAGCCGCGGCGTCGCCTCGGCGATCCCCGCCCGCTACCGCGGCGTCTCCTTCGACCGCCCCCCGGTCTCCGACATGGCCCGGGACATGACCACCCGCCACGTCGTCCAGGCCTCCCGCGACTACGTCGAGAACCTCGACGCGAACCTGGCGGCGGGCCGCGGCCTCTGGTTCATGGGCGGTACCGGTACCGGCAAGACGACGCTGGGAATGCTGATCGCAAGCGAAGCGCTGAAACAGGGCAAGACGGTCGGCATCTACTTCACGCCGAAGCTGCTGACCCGGATCCGGCAGACCTACCAGGAAGCCGAGAACGAGGATGCCTACGGCCAGTTCTTCCAGCGCGTCACCTCCGTCGACCTCCTCTACATCGACGACCTCGGCTCCGAGCGCCACACCGACTGGGTCGTCGAGCAGCTCTACGCGGTGATCAATGAGCGCTACGAGAACCAGCGGCCGATGCTGGTCACCAGCAACGCCGAAGGCGACGTCGACAAGGGCCAGCAGCAGCTCGAGGACCAGATCGGCCGGCGCACCGTCTCGCGCCTGATCGAGATCTGCGAAACGCCGTTGCCGCTCTTCGGCGCCGACCACCGCTACCACTAGCGCCCGGGCGCAACACCTCCGCCGGGCGAGACCGTCACAATCCTCCGCGGCATGCCAGGAGTGGTAATAGTCGGCGCCCAGTGGGGCGAGCGGGCTACCACGATCGTGCGCTTCCAGGGCGGCAACAACGCCGGCCACACGATCGTCCGCGACGGCGAGGAGTTCAAGTTCCACCTCATCCCCTCCGGGATCCTGCACGAAGACAAGACCTGCGTGATCGGCAACGGCGTCGTCGTCGACCCGCGGGTGCTGCTGGGCGAGATCGACAACCTCAAACGGGCGGGAATCGGCGTCAACAACCTTCGCCTCTCCGCCAACGCGCACCTGATCATGCCCTACCACGTGCTGCTCGACACCGCCGGCGAGACGAAGCTGGGGAAGCTCTCGATCGGGACCACCCGCCGCGGCATCGGCCCCTGTTACGCCGACAAGGCGCTGCGGCTGGGGATCCGGGTCCAGGACCTGCTCGACGAGAAGATCCTGCGGACGAAGATCCGCGCCGCGCTCGAGCCCAAGCAGCAGGCGCTGCGCGAGCTCTCGGTGCAGCGGCGCAAGCAGCTGAAGGAGGCCGGCGAGGAGGCGAAGGCGGCCGAGGGCGGCGCCGGCGTTCCGGATCCCCGCCTCGACCTGCACGCGATGGTCGAGGAACACGTCAACTTCGGCCACCGGCTCGAGCCGCATATCGCCGATACCGCCCGCCTCTGCTGGGATGCGCTGGAGGGCGAGGAGACGGTGATCTTCGAGGGCGCCCAAGCGACGCTGCTCGACCTCGACCACGGCACCTATCCCTTCGTCACCTCGTCCAACCCGATCGCCGGGGCGGCGTGCGTGGGCGCCGGTGTCGGCCCGAAGGACATCGACGAGGTCTGGGGGATCGCCAAGGCCTACGCGACCCGCGTTGGCGCCGGCCCCTTCCCGACCGAGCTCTTCGACGACATCGGCGAGCAGATGCTGCAGCGCGGCCACGAGTTCGGAACCACCACCGGCAGGCGCCGCCGCTGCGGCTGGATGGACCTGGTCGCCCTCCGCTACGCGGTGCGGCTCAACCGCATGGACGCGCTGGCGATTACCAAGCTCGACGTCCTCAGCGGCATCGGCCCGCTGCGCCTCGCGGTTCGTTACCGCTCCAAGGAGGGCGCAGTCCTCGACACCTTCCCGTACCACCAGTCGATCCTGCACTCGGCGACGCCCGAGTACGAGGAGGTGCCGGGCTTCGACCTTGACCTCACCTCATGCCGCCAGGCGTCCGACCTGCCGCAGGAGGCGCGCGATTACCTCGCCTTCATCGCCGATTTCGTCGGCGTCCCGGTGCGCCTCGTCGGCGTCGGCCCCGACCGCGAGCAAGTGATCTGGCTCGATTCCTGAGCTGCGGCTATTCGAGCTCTTCCGGCGCCAGCGCGCCGACCTCCCAATCGCCGTAGTGGATCAGCATCTGCATCACGTAGTCGTTGCCATCGACGCCGTGGTAGAGCGCCAGAGCTCGGTTGAAGGCCCAACGGGCGCTGTCAATCGGTCCCGTCATGTTGTTCTTGCGCCCGGCTGCGGGACCCGCCAAGGCGGCGACGATCTCCTCGCATTTTGCCCCCTTCAGCTCCGGCCGATTCGCGACTTCGCTGTGAATAACTGCCTTCGTTCGCGGCGCAATAAACAGACACATCGTCTCCCAGTCGCCGGCTTCCCGGGCCTTCATGTAAGCCTCGAGGCCCTTCGAGACCGCCCGTCGCTGGCCTGGGGTCGCTTCGCGGAAGAACCCGAAGGCGGGGTTCTCTTCGCCGGGGATGTTGAAGCCATCGGTCGGCTTAGGGATGTTCGGGGTCGGCGGTACGCCGGGGCTTTCGGCGGCGGCTTCCGTTGCAGCCTGGGTCCCCGCTCCGGTCGACGAATCCTCGCTCCCGCACCCCGGAGCGATCAGAAGGGCCATCGCCACGAGCAGCGCCACTGCAGTTCTAGGAATCATGCTCAGGAAATTTAGCGGAAAGTTTTACCTCGGTACTAATCAGTTTTAGGTTGTTGTTCTTTTCTATTCGACTACAGTCTTCAGGTGGCTTCCAGTAGACGCTCCGCCAAGTTAAGCGAGCGGCTGCCCCGGGGAAGACACGGTTTGCCGAGGGAGGCGGTGACCGAGTCCCAGCGCAACCGCATCCACCAGGCGATGATCGAGGTCGTCTCGCAGCGCGGGTACCCCGAGACCCGGGTGGTCGATGTGATCGGCGTCGCTGGTGTATCCCGCAAGACCTTCTACGAACTCTTCGATAGCAAGGAGGACTGCTTCCTTGCCGCCTACGACGTGCTGCTGGACAACCTGCTCAAAGAAGCGACGGAGGGATTCGAATCGAAAGCTGGTGCCCCCTGGGCGGAGCGGGTCTGCGCGGCGCTCGAGCTGCTGCTGGAGCATCTTGCCGCGCATCCAGACGAGGCGCGCTTCGCGATCGTCGAGGTGCTGGCGGCGGGGCCGAAGGCACTCTCGCGCCGCGATGCCGCCCTGCGTCAGTTCACGGGCTTCCTCGAGTCCGGGCGCTCGGAGACGAGCGTCGAACTGCCGGGGATCACCTCGATCGCGGTCGCCGGCGGCGTCAACGAGCTCCTCTACAGCGAGATCCTGCACGGTGCCGCGAGCCGGCTGCCGAGCCGCCTGCCGGACCTGATGTTCTGGGTGACGCTGCCCTTCCTCGGCGCCGAGGGGGCAACCGCGGAGCGCGAGCGGGTGCGGCTCGCGCAACTGCGCTCCTAGCCCTGGGCGATCCGCTCCTTTTCGGGAATTGGCGGGTTTACGAGAAGGGCGGGGGTGGTAGGTTGACCCGCTGGAGAGATTTTTAGACAAGTGCCGACGGCATCGGACCCAGGACGGGCAGGCCGCAAAGGAGAGTTATAGGGATATGCGCAAGTACCTGATGTTGACGATGGCCATCGCGGCGCTGATAGCTGTCAGCGTGGCGGGCATCGCCACCGGTGCCAATAAACCGGTGACGGTCGAAGCCGGGAACCTCGTATTCACCTTCAACGGCGGGTTCAGCCCGAGCAAGCTGCCCAAGAAGAAGCTCGCCCCGATCACGCTCACGGCGGAAGGCAAGATCTCGACGAAGGACGGGACCCATCCCCCGGCCCTGAAGGAAACGATCGTCGAAACCGACAAGAACGGCGCGATCAACGTCAAAGGCATCAAGCCCTGCAAGTCCGGTGCGCTGCAGTCGCGCGACACGGCCGCGGCCGAAAAAGCCTGCAAGGCCTCGATCATCGGCTCCGGCCGGACCATCGTTGAGGTCCAGTTCCCGGAACAGAAACCGATCGACGTCGACTCCAAACTGGTCGTCTTCAGCGGCGGCTACAGCGGTGGCACCACCACCCTCTACATCCACGCCTACTTCTCGGCGCCGGTGACGGGGGCGATCGTGACCACCCTGAAAATCAAGAAAGTCCACAACGGTCGCTACGGCCTCAAAACCGTCGCCACGATTCCGAAAATCGCCGGCGGCAGCGGCTCCGTGAAGTCCTTCAACCTGAAGATCAACAAGAAGGGCGTGCTGACGGCGAAATGCGCTGACGGCAAGCTCCAGGCGAAAGCCACCGCTAAGTTCGCGGACGGCACCCAGGCTGGACCGGCCACGATCATCCGGCCCTGCACCGGTACCTGAGGAACAGTCCCAGAGCTCGCCTCGCTAGAGGCGGCGCAGGATCGAAAAGGGCGGCCTTCGGGCCGCCCTTTCTCGTTCGGGGGAATGGGGGTCTCCCCAAAATCCCGTATTGCACCGCCACGAGCGTCGTAGTACAAATAGGCGTACTCGATTAAACGCAGTTGTCTAGATTGGCAATGAATGTCTTCTCGCGACAGCTTGTCGGCCGCGGTTCACAGCGCGAAGGAGCAGGCCCTGAGACCTCTCGCCGAGGAGAGCGCGGAAAGCCTCGACCTCGACGAGCGGCAGCTGGCCGAGCTCGAGGCTTACCTCCACGACGCCTGGTTCTTCGGCATCCGCACCGGCCACAACGTGATGGTCGAGACGAAAATGGGCGAGAGCGACCCGATGCCGGTGATCCTCAGCATGCAGGACGAGTTCCAGGACCTAATGGAACGCCTAGCGGAGGACCTGAACACGACCGTCGGAAAGACCCTCACCGCCTGGGACTACCTTGGGCAGGCCTGGGTAGCCGGCGCTAAGTTCTGGGAAGTGGAGATCGCGGCGCGTCTGATCGAATCGCAAGCGGGCGGTTTTGACGACGTCCTCGGCCGGCTGATGGAGTAGGCAGCACCGCCTTAGAGCAGCGCCGTTATATTTACTGGGTTCTTTTTGACCTAAGGAGGAGTCGTGTCTAGGAACCTGCTGGTGCTGCTGTCGATCGTGACGATCACGGGGCTCTGTATTGGGTGCGGGCGCGAGGGATCGACCACTAGCAACGGCTCGACCGACGCCAGCACTGCGACGACCGCTGCCGCCGGCAACTCCAAGGCACGGGCCGGCAGCTTCGCGGCCGAAGCGACCAAGCTGTGCGATGAAATACGGCAGAAGTACCTCGCTGAAGTCCCGGCGATTGTGGCCGAAGCCCACAAAAACGGAGGATCGCAATCCCCCGAACAGATCGAAGCGAAGGCAATTCAGGCTCCCCTATCTAACTCACTCCAGGAAAAAGTCGACAAAGTACGTGCCCTTGGGATTCCGAAGGGCGACGAGGAACAGGTCGAAGCGATTCTCGCCGCGATCGAAGAAGTGGCCGAGGAGGTGCGTACCGAACCAGCGAAGTTCCTGTATCAGCAATCACACTTCGAACACCCGTTCTTCAAAGCGCGCCACCTTGCCGACGCCTACGGCATCGGGCACTGCGGTCGCGCCTGAGCGAATTGTTGGTACCTATATACGCCCGCAGGCGTCTATCCCGTATTTCCTCGCGAGTTTTGAGACGGAGTCGAACTTTCTGGCCGCTTCGAGCATCTTATTTGGGACCGCTTCTGCTTCCGCGACCCCTTTTTCAAGACCCTCTACGATCGCCAGCACCTCCGCTTCGTCGCCGGCGGGAGGGGTTAGTTCACCAAGTTCTTCCGCCCGCTCCTGCAGACTTGGCAGGATTACATCCTCTACCAAGGCGTTTCCTTGGGACCGAGTGGGGGGTTTCTGCGGATCGATCCCGTATTTAGAATAGCTTGCACGAGCTTCCCCAAGGGCTTCTTCTTCCCCGGATTTGCAGAGCAGCTCAGCGTCTTTGACGAACTCAGCCTTCGTCACCGATCCGCTTTCCGATTCTTCCCTTTCACCCGACGCCGGTTTGCTGGTGGCTGATCCTCCTATGCCACCAGTCTCCCTATCGTCTCCACCACCACCGCACCCCCAGAGCAGCAGTGCTGAAGCCATCAAGGCGACCAATATTTTCAAAGACCGCAGAGCCATTTCCTCTCCCACTCAGAGTTATCTGATCGTACGAGGACGATGATAGCGGCCGGTACCTTTAAGTCAACTAAGCAGTTCCTAAAACAAACACGCGCGCCAGGAAAGTTCCTGGCGCGCGTGAAGTTGGTCTCTGAGCGACTACGGATAAACTTTCGTCACTGGAGCAAACTGCGAGTCGATTTCCTGGACGGTTTCGTTCGTCCCAGCCGGTGCGGGAAGACCCGACTGCGTATTGACCAAGCCATTGATGCTGATTGGGATAAACCCGAAGAGCGTCAAGACGCAGCCACTGGCGCCCGGTGCGCTGAACGAGTTGTCGACGAACGTCGAATTGTTCAGCGTGAGAATGCCGGTCGATTCAGTGAAACCTAGTTCCCCTTCTTTACCACTAATTGGGGTATTCGGCGGGGGCGGACTAGTGGTCCCCGTGGTCAGGTGAAGCTGAATCGGATTCGATGGCGTGCCTACGTAGCAATTGTTGCCCAGCGTCGAGTTGATCAAGTGAACCCTGATCGGCATGTCGATCGTGGTCAACGTCAGGGCCGGTGGCCCCATCGCTTCCGTCACCGCGTAGAGGGTCAGCGCTTCGCTGCCGAGCAATTCGAGCAGCCAGGTCAACCCGGTCAGGCCGACGACTCCACCCGGCACTTTCTGTTTGACCGGTTTCATCCCGCCCTGCGAGGTGGCAGCAAAGTGTTCAAGTTCGACGTTGACGCCCCCGGTGATTGTGATTGGATTTTCGATGGGAACTTTCTTGTTGCCCATCTTGAAGAAGCCGCCCTTGATTTTCGAGTGCATGCAAAATTCCGTAGTCGGAACTTCTGCGGCGGTCGGACAACCGGTGAACTGCGTATAACCCGGCGCCGGCGTAGCGGCGTTAGCAGCGGGCGCCACTAGAGCCGCGACGACCAAAGCCGCCACAGCAGCCAGCGAGAGCCTCGCTCGATACTTTAGATCCATTATCTCTCCCTTATTGGACTGGTTGAGAACGATCCCCTGACTTAGGAAATCTTCGATCACTATCTCGGTACCAGAGCGCTAACGCACGGGAAGAGGCACTAGATGTTCCTAAGTAGCTCCAGGAATGGAATTTTCCCTGCATGCAGCGTTGGCCAGGAACCCGCACACGCCATATCCGCGCGCGCGGAAGAAAGATCGGTGCCCCAGGGCCTCGGCTACTTCTTCCGATTCGCGCACCGCATCGCCACCACCGGCCGGCTCTCCAATCGTCGCCCGTTCTGCCCGACCAGCTTCGAGTCCGCTCGGCGCGGCTTCGCGCAGAGGTTCGTGTTGTTGACCAGGAGCCCTTTCTTGCCCCCATAGAGGGAGATGACGATCTTCGAGGTGGCGGCGTCTGGGAGGTTGTTGAAGGTGGTGGTGATCCGTCCCTTCTTGGAGCGAACCTCACCGACGGCGACGACGTCGAAGAGGCCGTGGAGGCTGACGACGACGTCTGGCAGCAGCCGCTCGCCGCCGTTGGAGCGGAAGTAGAGGAGACCTTCGAGAGGTTCGTCTAGCAGCGGGCTGGTCGCCCTGGCGGTGCCGAGGATCGAGCCGGGTGGGCACTGGTTGGCGGCGAACTGTGGCCGCGTGCAGGGATTGCTGATGTGGGCGTTGTCGATGAACTCGGTCTTCGGCAAGCTGAGGACGGCGCGGCCAAGGTTGGCATCGCCGGGGCGGGGGGTGATCCTCACCTGCAGGGCGGGGTGCTTGGTGCGCTTGGTGCCACCATTCAGGCGCAGGGCGATCTTCGGCTTGTAGGAGAGGGAGGCGCAGTCGGCGGCTTGAAAGCGGTCAGAGAGCTGGACGGAGGCATCATCGGCGCCCGAGAAGGGGTCCAGGGCCGCTCCGAAAAGAAGGGCGGAGAAGGACTCCTCCACGCAGCTCGTCGGGTTGATCGTGAAGTTCGGGCGGTCTACGTAGACGCGCAGGTCGCGCAGACGCAGGGGGATGCCCTGGAGGATGCGGGGGAACGGGTCAGAGGCGGCCCCGTTGACTTCGACCTGGGCGGTGATCGGGTTTAAGTCAAGCGCCAGGCGGACCACCACGGTGCCGAGGTCGAAGGGCCCGGCAACCGCGGGGGTGATCGCGACGATCGAGAGCGGCGCTCCGTTGTAGGGGCCGGCGAGGTAGAGGGAGCCGGGGACGTAGGTGAGGACCTCGCCCACCCCCGCACCGGCGAGGGTGCGGCCGAACTGCGAGGAGGCCGGGCAGCTGGGCGAGGCGAGCTCCTGGGCGCCCGTCCTTGCCTTCGCCGCAGCGATCGCCTCCTCACCGCAGCGGCCGAGGCCGGCGATCTTGCCGACCAAGCCGGGCGGGAAGGTCGCCGAGAGCCGGGTCAGCTCCTGTTCAGTGTCTGAGCGGGTTAAGCGCATGAAGACCGGCGAGTAGCGCCCAGCGTGGTTGTCGGTCGAGCCGGCCTCAAAGCCCGGGCCAAAGGGGTCCGGGTCCGTAGTGCAGGGCCCGCCGGTCGGGCCCGAGGTAACGTCAAAGGAAGAGCTCTCCTCGAACGTGCTCGTAGGATCTGACCAGGGGGTAAAACTCGCTTTGATCTCATAGCTGCCGCACTGCTCGGGGGTGACGAGGGGGCTCTGCGGGCCTTCCCGGAAGTGGAAGCGAAAGTGGGAGACCGGAACCTGGGGAATCGGGTAGGCGCCCTCGCCGAGGGTGGTGGTGAGCTGTCCGGTGGTGGGGTCTGCCTCGACTTTGGCCGGCAGCTTCACCGAGACCCCGAGCTCTTTGTCGCGGATCACCATGTATAAGGCGATCAGGGAGCCGTAGGGGTTCTCATGGGGGGTGGCGACGTAGAGGGAGCCGTGCAGGACGGTGTTTTCGAGCAGCGGCGTTTCGGCTTCCACTGAGCCGACCTTAGAGTTCAAGGGACAACCGTCCCCCGGTTGGGAATCGGCGCTCTCGCGGGCCAGCTCGGCCTCGCTGCAGGCGCCGAGGCCGTTTGCCTGGGAGGGGTTTAGCGTCATCCCCTCCGGCAGGGTGACGACGGTTTTTTTGATCGTCGACGAGGCGCGACCGCCGAAGCTCACCAGCCCTGCGTCGGTAACGTCGACGTTTGCATCGAGGCCGCTAGCGCTCCCCCCTTGTGAGCTCGTCGGCTCGGCGCTGAATTGAGGGCCGAACTCAAGGCTCTCGCATTCGGTCGGGCTGAGCGCGCCGGCGGGGAGGGACTCGTCTTCGATCGAGGCCTGCCCTTTGAAAGGTTCCGACCCCTCCCAGGGGTCGGCTTCTAAGCCGAAGGTGAGCGGCTCCGAGCAGTCGGTTGGCAGGGTGAGGAAGGGGATCGGGTCGATCGAGACCGGGCAGTTGCCGCCACCTTTCAGGCAGCTGCCGCGTTCAGTGTCGTAGGCCGGGGAGCCCGGATCGCCCCAGATCGTCACTTCGCTTGCGATCAGGAAGGCCGCCTGCGAGGCATTGGTCACCTCGGCGATGACGTTGTAGGGGGGGTTGGGGTTGATCGCGGCGTCGATCGTGACTGGGGCGATCTTCTGGATGATGAAGCCGAACTTCGCCGGGTAGCCGGGGGTCGGGTAGAGGTTGTAGACGGGGGATTCGGTGCTTTCGATCTCAATCCCGTCGCCGTATTCGATCCGGGCTACGCCGACGGCGCTTGCGTTTGGGCACTGGCTTTCATCCCCTGCCTGAAACTCGGCGGCGGTGCAGCGAGGGGTTGCCGAGGGGTTGCCGAGGAAACCGGGTGGAAATGAGATCCGCAGGTCCTTGGGTTCCCCCAATGGGAAGAGTTTGCCCGAGCCCGGCGGGACTTCCTCGGTTTCAGTCTGGAAGCTCGTTTCGAAGGTATCGGGGTGGGAGCCCGCTTCGACCTGGGTGTGGCCTTCGGCGTCCAGCGAGCGGACTTCGATCTCGGTGAGGCCAAAGGCGCCGGACGAGGCAGGCGCGAGAGCCGCGCAGAGGAC
>VAYN01000008.1:46921-108133 GCA_005885405.1 Actinomycetota bacterium
GCCGACGGGGGGGTTAGGGTCTGGCAGTCGCCCTCGCAATCGGGCCTCGGTGGTGGAGGCGGGGGGAAGCCGCCACCCACGCGGGCGTCGTAAGCGTCGATCGAGCCGGGATCCTGGGAGACGAGGCTCTCGGCGGTGGTGAAGAAGACGTCGTCACCGGAGGCGCTCGCGTCCATGAACTTGGAGTCCCAGGCGCTCTGGCCCGAAGAGATCAGGTCAAGGCAGCCGCCCGAGGCTTCTACATAGGTCGGGGACGCTTCATCGCAACCACCCGTGCCCGAGAGCTCCCACTGGTAGATGTCCCCCATGCCGTTGACATCACCGAGCGCGAGCGGAACAAAGCTTTCGAAATAGAGACGGGAGCCGTCGCTGGAGAGGGCATTGCCCGGATATAGGGAGCTGGTCCAGGTGGGGAGCGCCGCCGCAAGGTATTTGGAAGCGTTTTTGGTCCCGATATGGCGCGCCGCGCTGGGTCGTACCCCGCTCGGATCGCAGCTCAGGCAGGTGAGTCCTCCGCCGACCTGGTAGCGGTAGATCTCGGAGGCCGGCTCTCCGCTGGTGAGGTCAGTGTTCTCATAGTCCGCGGTTTCTTCGGCCAGACTCGGGCTGTCAGAGCTAAAGACGAGAACTCCACCGTCCTCCGTCACATGGGCGAGGTGGAAGACGGGCGCCGTGCTGACTGGCGACGGGATCTCTTTTTCGTTCGTGTCGATCTCGCTCAGCGTCCCGATGAACGCCGTTGAGCCCGCTTCGTAGAGGTAGAGGTTGGGCTTACCCGCGGTGCCCTCCCCGCCGATCGTTTCGCGCGAGGCGAAGTAGATGCGATCAAGGTCCTCGCTGACTCCTAGGACCCCTTCCGTTTTGCCGGCGATCAAAGTTCGAGGTTCTTCGCCCGCGATCGCTTTGGCGACGTCGAAGAGGTATAGGTTGCCGCTCTGGGGTCCTGCTTCGACCGCGAATAGGGCTTGGGAGCCGCTCGGCGTCGCCCCCCAGAAGCGACCGGCCTCGGGAGCAGAGAGGGCGTAGGTACAGGCTTTGAAGAATTTGTTGCATTTACCGCCCGAGAAAGAGCTCTGTTCCTGCGTGGCGTTGACGCGGACGTAGAGGGCTTCCGGGACTTCCGCTTTGGTCACGAGCGACCAGAAGACCCGCGAACCGTCATCGGAGATGGCGTTGTCCAGCCAGGAGTAGGAGAGGATCCGGTTGACCGAGTTCTGAGCAAGGGTAGGGGTTCCCACTGCGTTATCCAGAGCCGCGCTCGCGGTCCCATTCGGCAGAACGCTGACCAGGTCGATCGCCGCTCCTCCTGGTTCGAAGCTACAGAGGTAAAGCTGGTCGACGGTCTTGCTCGCTTCCGGGGTTAGCTTCGCCCTCAGCTTGAACACCGCGTGCTGCTGGTCGGGAGTGACTCCCTCGAGTTCGGGCGGGTACTTCACCCCTTCGGCTTCAATCGGTGCGGCGGTGGTGCAGGCTTCATAGCTTCCGGTGTCGTTGTCACGCCGATACAGGTTGGAGTAGCCTGCTACTCCTCCTGGCCCCAGAACCGGTTCGGTGATCGTCTCGTTCCACCCCACCGAGAGATCGGGGGAGAAGTACGGCGCCGATCTCGGTGGACAAGGGCGCCCCTTCCTGCGGCGGCGAGATCGGTTCGTTGAGCCACCCCCGTTGCGAGTCACGGCGGGCCATGTACTGACTGGCCCAGGGGGAGCTGCTCGGGTCCCCGAAGGCCCGGTAGGACGAGTAGGTGAAGGAGTAGCCGCTGAGCGAGCTCTGAGACAACGGAAGCCCGCTGCCGGTCTCTTCTCCGCCGCCACCGACAATGTCGCCGCCTTCTTTGTCGATCGGCGAGACCATCTCGTAGGCCCGACAGTCGGCCAGGGAGGCAGAGGCACCGATTCGGAAGCCTTGGTTCGATGGGCACGCAGAGGCGACAGGCGCGTTATAGGTGATGAAGGACCCTTCGTCTCCGACAGTCGGTCCACCGCCGCCGCTCGCCGCGACGAAACGGAAGTAGTAGGTCGTGCCAGGGCTGAGGCCGGTCAGGTCGATGCCCGCGGTAGTCACGGGCTTGTTTACGATCCCAGCGCCCAGGAGCTGCCCCGGCGCCGCGGGGACGGTGGTCGTGCAGCCCCCTTCTGAGCATTTGGCGGTGCCGTATTCGACGAAGTAGCGGGTGTCGGCCCAAAAATGGGGGTTGATCGAGGCGCCAAGCGTCGCGTTGTCCGAACCCACCGCAGATGCATACTGGCTGATGATCGTCGGCCCTTCTTCCGGCGGCGCGCACACTTCGCCTTTGCCCGTAAGGTTATTCGGTGGGGGGCCATAAGCTTTGACAAAGCTGTTTTCAGTCGAATTGCTCAGATAAAGATCATAAGAGCCTTGAAAACACACGGAGCCCGTGGCTAGACCGGTAGTGAATTCGAATTCATCCTGATCGGCCTGACTGGCGTTGGCGACCACTTCTTCTTCAAACACCCCGGCCGGGCTGAACTTCAAAATTCGGGATCTGTGATTCGCATTTAGGTCGACGGTCGATCCTTCATCGAAGACAAAGAGGCTCCCATCTGGTCCGGTCGCCAATGCTTGAGGAATCGCGACTTCCACCGTGCTCACCACCGCTTTGGAATCCACGTCGAGCCGAAATACGTCGTGGTTTGCCTCAGTAAGGACGAGTAGAGAAAGGTTGGTGTAACTGAAATAGAGATCGCCCGATACCGGGTCGGCTGCAAGAGCTCCCACTTCTTCGTCTTTTGGCAGATCGATTTCGGTCTCAAATACTCCGGTTACGGCAAATTGCTGTATCCGCCCTTTGTCCGCCACGAAGAGCGCATCTTCGGGTCCAACCGCGATGAAGCTTCCGAAAGTCCAGCTTGAAAACTCGCTTTTGCCGGTCCCTTCACTACCTGCCTGACATACATCTCCGGGATCGACCGGGCAGAGATTCCGGTCAGCCTGCGGCGCGACAGCTTCCACCTTGGTTTTATTGACGTTACGACCGATCATCCAAATAAAGTCGCCGTCGCGGTTGAACTTCTGCACTCGATGGTTCGTTACATCCGCTACGTATATGCCACCCCCGGAATCGGTGGCGACACCTTGAGCTCCGGCGAAGTTGAACTGACCTCGCCCGTCGCCAGCTATGCCAACCCGGCATCCCGATAACGACTCGCAGGTTTGTAGTTCGTTTGATCCGTCGGCTACTCCCCAACCCCAAGACTTTTCAAATTCCCCCCAGGCCGTGAACTCGTTCACTCGCAGGTTTTTCTGGTCCGCGATGAAGAGATGGCCGTTTTTCGGATCCGTGGCAATCCCTCTAGGGATCTTGCAATTGCCCGCGGCTTCGCCTGCGTGACATGACTCCCACAAAATCGGCTGTTTCGCTCCAGCGGCAGTGGCAGTGATCCCGAGCATGCCGACGAGAGCCAATATAGGCAGGCATCGACTTAGAAAGGCGTACGCGCTCCCTCGCATCTTCTTCCCGTTCTCCCTTTCCCCTCGCGCTGGCTCGAAGGACCCTCAGGCCCGCATCGGACAAGGATAGAAGCACTAGGCAGTGTTTGTCAAGGTACGTCCGCGTCCGCGGAATAGGGTCCACCCTCGTTGTACCGAAGAAAAGGGGCCGAGATCTCCCCCGGCCCACTGAGGATCTACTACCTACACGCGTCAGCAGTTTTCCTTACGGTTTCATTACTGTTAGATCGCACTGTTCTTTAGCAGCGTTTGTAGCTTTGACTGTTAGCTTGCCGGTGAGCGTGCCGTTGGTCTTCACTCCTGAAGAGGTGCCACAGGAGAGTAAGCCGCCTGTTACTTCGCTATGAACGTTAGTCGCCGCGATACTGATCTTAATATCTGTCGGTTTGGTCGCTGTGTTATTTTCGACGCTTACCCCGTTGATGGCCGTATTTCCGGCTTGATCAATATGAACAACGCAGCCGGTAGCGGTGGTAATTGTGATACTCGGACTTTCTTTGGAGCAGTTGACGATCGCAGCAGTGCCAGTGTATTGATCGGCACTGACTTCGGTGCTCGCCGTAAATTCAATTTCGCATCCATTGGTGTTGATAGTTGCACTCGATGTCGCGCCACCGATGATCGAGTGGCAGCCACTGTACGCTGGTTTCACTTTTGGATGCTGGTCTGTCCCGGTGAGCGTACCGCTGTACGTCTCGGTTTCGCATGTTACCGGCACACCACCTGCTACGATCCGGAGAAGGGAAGTTTCTTCCGTCGTAACACTGACGGAGCCTGCTTCATGGAGGTTGCTATTTGTGTTGAACGTTGTGGCCTGGATAACCTGTGCGCTAGCGCCCGAGGCCATTACGGCGCCAAACGCGGTCATCGCCACCAGGGCGAGACCGAGGCTCCTGAGAATACGGGTCATGTTTTCCCTTTCGATGTGTTTGTAACTCGGGACCCGTGAGTCCCGAATAGTGCTTACACCTACGCAGGGATAGAGGTTTGGTCAAGAACTTCTCGGAGAACGCCGGGCCGGCCTTCTCGCGCCACTGCGGGAGGGAATAATCTGCTGGATCTTCTGTTATTCGGAGTCGAGCGTGCGCGAGAATCGTGCACTTCGACAGATGGGCTGTCTGATGCTCGTCCCACCGCTTTCACTACAGGGTTGCCGGTGGGTTCAGGTCCCGGTGAAGCTAGCGGTGACGACACCTTGCAAGGTGAGGGGCCGAGATCTCTCCCGGCCCCTCACTTCGAGGGTCTGCCTACCCACCCTCGTGCGCAATAATGAACTCTCTATGGGTTCATTACTGTCAGATCGATTTGTTCTTTAGCGGCGTTTGTAGCTTTGACTGTTACCTTGCCGACGAACGTGCCGTTGGTCTTTGTGCCGGCACTGGTTCCGCAGGTCAGCAACCCACCTGTCACTTCGCTGTGCACGTTGGTGCCGTTGAGAGTAATCGTGACATCTGTGGGTTTGGTCGCTGTGTTGTTTTCGTAGGTTACCCCGTTGACGGCCGTGTTGTTGGCTTCGTCAACATGAACAACGCAGCCCGTACCGGTGGTAATTGTGATACTCGGAAATTCTTTGGAGCAGTTCACGATCGCAGCGGTGCCGGTAAATTTGTCGGCACTGCCTGCGGTCGCCGAAAATTTATATTCGCATCCATGGGTTTCGATGGTCGCGCTTGATGTTGCACCACCGATAATCGCGTGGCAACCTTCGTACGAGGGTTTAACCGTTGGGTTTGGATCTGTCCCAGTGAGCGTACCGGTGTACGTCTCTTTTTCACATGTGACCGGAACGCCGCCCGCCACAATCCGGAACACAGACGTTTCTATCGTCGACACTGACTGCGTGGCTGCTTCATGAACGTTGGTATTTGTATTGAACGTTGTTGCCTGGATCTGAGCGCTAGCACCTGACGCCATCATGGCGCCCAATGCGGCCATCGCCACCAGGGCAAGGCCAAGGCTCTTGAGAATGCGAGTCATGTTTCCCTTTCGATGTGTTTGCGACTCGGGACCCGTGGACCCCGAGTAGCGCTTACATCTACGCAAGGAGAGGCGTTTGGTCAAGAACTTTGCGTCGAAAGCTGGCTCGGGCGGCTCGCAGCACTACTGGAGGGCAATATTCGCTGGACACGCTGTGAATCAGAGCCGTGCGTGCGCGAGAATCGTGCACTGCGACAGATGGGCTGTCCGCCTCTAGTCAAAGAAAAGCCCGGGCCGGGGCCCGGGCTTCGGTACCGGTAGAGACAACTCGCTCTAAGGGGCGGTTACAGCATACGTTCCCTTTGCGCGGCCCGCGCCGAGGTTGAAGAAGGTGACGACAGCACCGGAGGTCGATGCCCCGGTCAGCTCGCTGTCGGCCCTGATGATGAAGAAATCAGCGGTGAGAACTTCCTGTTCTTTCCCAGCATAGATACAAAGATGGCCGGGGTCCGCAGTTGGTGCCGCCGCAGAGCCATCGCAATAGGTGGACGTTTTGACTTCTTCTTCTCCAGTCACCTCGTCACCCGCGGGGTTGATGTAGTGGACCTGGCAGGTGCTCGGTTGGTTCGGGGCGTCCACGTTGCAGGTGCCGGTGCTGCCCAGGGCGCTGGGCAGGGGTATGGAGAAGGAGATTGGGACAGTGGCTTCGAAGGTGGATTCCGAAGCGGGTCCAAATGCCCACGCCCCCGTCTCCGTCTCTCCTGACGGAAGCGTGCCTCCCGCGGTCCAGGGGTCGCCTTCGTCGCCTTTCGGGCCTTCGAGGCCTTCTTCTCCGTTACAGACGATTTTTTTGGTGCCGGACCCTTCGACTTCGATGCTCATGCCGCCGTTTTCGTTGCAGGGGTTGCCGGTGGGTTCGGCGCCGCCGCCGAAGCTGACGGTGATGACGCTTTTGCCGTCTTTGCCGGGCGCGCCGTCTTTGCCGTCCGTACCGTTGGTCCCGTTCGTCCCGTCTTTGCCGGCCGGGCCGGCGGGGCCCGGGGCGCCGTCCTTGCCGGGCTTGCCGGCGAACTGCTTGGCGATCTTCTTTACTTCCTTTTTCTGCTTGGAGTTGAGTCCTGCGGCTGCGAATGCGGTTCCCGCCAGGGCGGCTATTAGGGCCACGCAGGCGATTACGAAGCCGGCGGTTCCCAGCTTCTGGTGAAGTCTCGAGATCATGGTGAGTCTCCCTGTTTGTCGCGGTGGGAGCCGTTGGACGGGTACCTGACAGGCGCGAGTCTCCCGCCCTGCGGGGGGTGAACTCTCTTTTGCCGTCCCCCGGTCCCCAAATCGGTGGCCCCACCTATTCCTCCTGGTATCCCCAGGTTGAGAAGGACGCTACTGGAATGAAGAAGGCGCTGTCAAGGTACGAGATCGTCTACGGCGTTAGAGAACGAACGCGGAAAAGGGACTGGTGAAGGCTTTCGAGGCAGGCCTTGGCGAGGCGGGTATCGCCGCCTATCTCGAGCTCCGCTGGCTCCCAATCGATCACCGTCCGCAGCCAGGCGCCGGCGGATCCGCAGGCCCAGCCCGTCGCCTCGCCTCGTAGCTGGGAGACACAGGACACAACCTGCCCCGCCTCGACCTCGACCAGAACGCCCGTCATGCCTCCACCGTTGCCGTTCCTCGTCTCGACTGCGAAGCGGCAGCGGCCTGAGAGTTCCTCGGGCAGGGTCAGCATCGGGACAACGAGGAGGAAGGCGGCCTCGATGTCGAGCCGGCCGATCGGGGTCGAGGTGGTCGGCATGAACCTGCGCTCCCAGCGAGCAGCTGCCGATAGGGGCGCGATCGCCGCCCGAAGCCAAAGCGTTGGAGCGTAGTGGGTGCTCTGCCCCTCGCTCTCGACTGGTTCCACGAGATGAGCCATCCGCATCGCCCGCAGGCGTCGCTCGAGGGAGGGGTAGTTGAGACTGGAGATCAGACCGTTGAGGTCGATGAGGCAGAGTGGCCGGGCAGCGATCGCGCGGATGATCGAAGCTGACCAGCCGTCGACGAGAGATTTGACCAAGCGCTTAGCGAGCGGCGTCCCCAGAGCGACTGGACCGTCGGCATAGGCATTGAGCCAAGCTTGAAGGACATCGCCGACGATCAGGAGCTGGCGCCCCGAAGCCGTCAGCTCGCACATTACGGTGCCGGGAAAGGCATCCTGCTTGCGGCGGCTGACGATGCCTGCCTCCTCGAGATCATTGAGGTAGCCGCGCAGCGTGGTCGGCGATGGCGACCCGACCTGGTTGCGGAGCTCGGTTACCGAGCGCGGCTGAGACCGGAGGGCCGAGAGCAGCCCAATGGTGAGCGGCGAAGAGAGGATGGACAGACCTGTGGTCCCAGCTCGGCCCAGGCCAGTCTCTGCCCTTTTGACGACAATAGTCACCCGTAGTTTGTATACAGCACTCTGGGTGTTCCCGTCAAATAACTTTGTGCAACGGCTCTCGCCGAAGCCCTCGACGCTGATTTCCATCGGGTCGTCCTTTCTCCAAGATGAACCAAGGAGGACTCGCGCTCCTCGGCAGCCCTAAGGGCTCCAAATACCTAACCGAAAGGGCGCTCCGAAATGAAGCCGTTGCTGAAGATTGGAGCGATGGGGATCGAGCCCCGCGGGACTTTCCCTGCTCAGCGCGTGCGCTCGCTTTCCGCGGACGCATTTTTAAGCGAACGATCTTTGGCCGAAGCGCGGCCGCCGATGGCGGCCGCGCTCGGATCCACTGCGGGTGAACCTAGGGGTAGACCAGGCCCACTGGCGCCAGTTCGATGTCGATGATCTGGCGGGTCTCGTTGGTGCCGGCCGGTGAGGGCAGGCCGGACTGGCTGTTGACCAGGCCGTTGATGCTGATCGGGATGAAGCCGAACAACGTCAGGACGCAGCCGCTCGCGCCAGGGGCGGCGAAGGCGTTGTCGACGTATTCGCCGTCGGTCAGGCGGAGGATCCCGGTTGCTTCATCGAAGCTGAATTTAGGGATGACGCCGGTGATCGGTTTGTTCGGCGGGGGCGGGTTGGTCGTATTGAACGTCAAGTTCAACGTGATCGGGTTCGAGCTCGAGCCGACGTAGCAGTTGTTGCCGAGCGCCGGGTTGACCAGGTGAACTTTGATCGGCAGCGTGATCACTTCTTCGGCCACCACCGGCGTGCCGGCGAGTTCGGTGACCGCGAAGAGCTGCAGCGATTCGATGCTGAGGAAGTTGACGAGCCAGTCAAGGCCGGTGAGGCCGATGACCCCGCCCGGAACAAGCTGTTTGGCTTTCGTCAGCGATGCTTTCTGGACCGGGCCACCACCGGTTTCATCGACGCCTCCGGTCAAAACCATCGGAGTTTTGATCGGCACGTCTTTCGTGCCCATTTGAAAATGCCCACCCTTGACGGTCGAGCGCAGGCACGCCGCGGTGGTCGGCGATTCCGCTTTCGTGGGGCATCCCGCGAACTGCGAGTAGCCCGGAGCCGGCGTAGCGGCTTGGGCGAGAGGGGCGGCAGCCGCGATGGCGACAACCGCTAGCGCTGCTGCGATGAGCAGCCTGACTGGCTTTTGAAGGTACATCTCCATCTCCCTAGATGTAGTTGCGCAACGTATAGAAACGTTGCTTTGTAGAGCTAGAGTATATAGGGAGATATCGTTTATTTTGTGCGTATTATGGTACTTGTAAGTCTACTGAGGAACGAGGTAAAAGAAACGGCCGGCATTCGCCGGCCGTTTCTCACTTCCGAGCTACTTAGCCAGGGCTATTCAGCTGCCGTTACAGCCCACGTGCCCCACCACGAACAGGTGGTAGCGGCGCAGAGGCCCGCGAGGACGGTGCCGACGGGGCTTGCACCCGGTTCGAACGCGCCGGATTCAGGCTTCACGAAAGTCGGGGGTTCTTCGGCCCCACCAAACTCGGCACCTTTGTAGACGCAGAGTTTGCCGGGGTCTGCCTGCGGCACACCACCGACGATCCCCGGGCAACCGGTCGCCGAAGCGCCTTCGACGAAGATCGGTTCCGGAGCCGGTTCCACCGGCAGCGTGAAGCTGATCGGGATGGCGATGAACTGGCTTTCTTGGAAGACATCACCGTAGACGCCAGTCTGCGTCTGGCCGGCCGGAAGGATTCCGCCTGCAGTCCAAGGCGAGCCTTCGGTTCCGTTGCAGATGGCTTCCGAGGTACCCGAGCCCTCGACTTCGACGGAGACGCCGCCTTCGTCACAGCCCTGTTCGCCGGGATCGATGGTGTCGGTCACAACGCTTTTCCCGGGCGCGCCCGGTGGTCCGTTCGTGCCGTTCGTGCCGTTAGTCCCGTCTTTACCGTTGGTGCCGTTCGCACCCGGTGCCCCGGGGGGTCCCGCTTTGCCCCGCAGCTGCTTGAGGACACTCGGCTTGATCTGCTTGGTCGAAGTGATGACGTACTTCTTGGCCGCGAAGGCAGCGCCGCCCATCGCAAAGACCAGGGCAATCACCGCGATCAGACCAGGGATCCCCAGGCGATTCTTCAATATCGAGAACATCCACTCTCCCCTTGGTTTCGGGTTTTATTACCGATTTCGCTTAGCGCTTCTTGTTGCAACTGGTTTTGATCAACTGTTGGAAGTTCTTCGTGATGCCGTTCTGTGCTCTGAAGCGGACGGCCGCGCGCTGGGGATGGGCGCAAAGGTTCGTCGAGTTCTGAAGCAGGCCGCTCTTACCGCCCTTGAGGGAGAGGACGAATTTTGAGACCGGCGCGTCCGGAACGGTTTGGAAGGTGGTTCGAGTTCGAGAGATTTCGGAGCCCTTCTTCTTCACCGAGTCGACAAAGCCGACGAGGACGATGTGGACTTCACCGTTGAGGTCGGCGACGATGTCCGGCAGCGCGCGGTCACCGCCATTGGAGCGGAAGTAGACGGGCCCTTCGAGAGGTTTGTCCAGCAAGGGAGTGAAGGCACGCGCGTGTCCGAGCACCGAGCCCGGTGGACAAGTGCCGGCGTTGAACTGAACCCTCGTGCACGGGTTGTTGATATGCGCCTGGTCGATGAACTGCGACTTCGGCAGCGTCACCACGGCGCGGCCAATATTTGCGTCACCTGGGCGAGCTTCAAGCTGCGCACGCAGGGCCGGGTGCCCGGTCCGCTTCATCTTGCCCTTCAGCGAGATCCGAAGCTTCGGCTTGAAGGCGAGATCGCGACAGCCGTCCACTTGGAAGCGTGCTGCCACCTCGGCGATGGTGGATGAGGTCTGAAGCCAGGGTCCCATCCCGCCGGCAGTCGCCCTCACCGTGGACGGTTCGCAGCTGGTCGGGTTGAGCGTGAAACCGGGCCGGTTCGTGGAGACGCGAAGGTCGCGTAGCCGGACTGGGATTCCTTTCAAGATGCGGGGGATCGAGTCACCGCCACCGATCTTCACTTCCGCGGTGGTCTGGTCGAGGGCGAGGCCCTCCCTGACGACGATGTTGCCGACGTCGAACGGTCCGACGACCCCGGGGGTTACGACGACGACGCTGAGCGGGTCGCCGGCGAGGGGACCCGCGAGGAAGACCTTTCCGGAGACATACGTGAGGGATGGCCCAACGCCGGCGCCGGCGGTGACGGTGCCAATCTGAGCCCCTGCAGGACAGCTCGGGTCGGCGAGCTCCTGGCGGCCAGTCTTTGACCGCGCCGCGGCGATCGCCGCGTCGGAACAACGAGCGACGCCTGCCAGTTTGCCGGTCAGGCCGGGAGGCAGGGTCGCCGAGAAGTTCGTCAGTTCCTGCTCTCCGTCCTCACGGGTGAGCCGGAGGTTGAAGGGGGAGAAGGACCCGGCCTTGTTGTTCTCGGTGCCTGCTGAGAAGCCAGGGTGAAGACCGGCTTCACCGGAGGGGCAGGGGCCGCCGCCGATGCCGGAGTCGACGACAAAATCTGCAGTAGTGACGATCGGCGCGCTCGGATCCGCCCACGGAGTCTGGACGGCCTCCGCAGTGTAGGTGCCGCACCGGCCCGGGGTTACGAGCGGCGCCCGCGGGCCCTCGCGGAACTGCGTCTTCAGCCGCGTGAACGGAACCTGCGGGATCTCGTCGAAGGTCGCACTGAGCTGCCCGGTCACCGGGTCCGCTTCGACCCGGCCGGCCTGCTTGACGATGACCCCAAGGTTCTCGTTGCGCAGGACCAGATAAACAGCGAGGAACGAGTCGAAGGGGTTCTCGGCACCGGGGGCGGCCTGGTCGTCGGGCTCCGCCACGAACAGCGGGCCTTCGAGTTCTTCGTCGACGAGCGGCGACTCGACGTTCACAATGCCGACCTTGGCTGCCTCGGGGCAGTTCTGCCCCGGCAGTGAGTTCAGGGCTTCGGCTTCGTACTGCTCGAGCGAGCAGGCGGCGAGGCCATTCGCGGCAGAGGGATTCAGGGTCACGCCCTCGGGCAGCGTCGCGACGACCTTCTTCACATCCGACTTTGCCCGTTTCGCCGGATCGCTGATCCCTTCGTCTTCCATCTCGACGCTGAAGTCGAGACCAGTCGGAGTTTCCGCCGCATGCGAGGAAACATTCGCTCCGATAACGGGATCGAATTCAAGTTCGTCGCAGCCTTCGAAGCCAACAGGAGCCGGGGGTTCCGAGTCGTCGTGGGTAACCGAAGCTGCGAACACTTTCGCGGTGGGGTCCTGCCACGGGTCGGCCGCGAAGTTCGTCGTCAAGGGACCCGTGCAGGCGCGCGGCAAGGTCAGAAAAGCCGTTTCCGGAAGTCCTTCGCTGACGGGACACAGCCCGCGCGAGCCGAGCGTGCCGTCTTCCGCGACTTCGCCGCTGAGGCAGCTGCCGCGGAGGGCGTCGTGAGCGGAAGAGGTCGGGTTGCCCCAGAGAGTCAGGGAAGCGCCGTAGAACAAAAGGGGCTGCGGCGCGTTGCGGACGTACGCGATCACCCGGTAGGGGGCGTCTTCGCTCAGCTTGACTTCCATCGTCACCGGCACAGCGGCGACGACGAAACCGAATTTCGCGGCAGACCCGGGCGCTGGGTCAAGGTTGTAGAGCGCCACCGCCCCTTCGATTCCTTCCCCTGGAGGGATCGGGTTGAACGAGGCTTCGATGGTCACATAACCGACGACAGAGTCGTTGGAGCAGTTTGGAAGCGGAGGATCGATGCTTTTATCCACGTCCGCAAAGTCGACGCCGGAGCAGCGTGGGGTCGCGGCCGGAATCCCGACGAAGCCGGGAGGCAGTTCCACTTCGAGGTCCTTCAGCGCCTGATCTGGCCGTTCGAGCCCGTCCCCGTCGATGAAGGTGTTGAAGTCCACTCTGGTCGTGATGGCGTCGGGATGGGAGCCGGCTTTCGTCGCCGGAGAGCCATCGGCTTCGCTGAAGTACACGTCGGCTCCCTCGATGCCGAAGGCAGCGGTCGCGCTCGTCGGCAGGACGCAGATACAAGTCAAAACGAGGAGCGAGGTGAGAACCCAGAGGCGATTTCGACCCCGGCTCATTTCTTACCTCCCTTGGTCTTCCGAGCGTGCGCGCTCCGCTTTTTCACGCACTTGCCCTTCTTCCGGACAGTGCCCTTCTTACAGGGCTTCCTGACGCATTTCCCGTGCTTCCGGACGAACCCCTTCTTGCAGTTTGCCGGCCATTTCGGGTTCCCAGGCCCGGCGCCCTCGCTTCCGATCGGGGGCAGAGTTGGGGGCGGAGCCTGAGATTGACAGCCTTCACCTTGACATGGAGCCGGCACGGCAGGCTGGGGAAAGCCCCCTCCCACCCGGGCGTCATAGAGGTCGACCTGATCCGGGTCCTGGGGAACCAAGCTCGCCGACGTGACGAAGAAGACGTCGCGGCCGTCAGCACTGGCATCGACGAATTCGGAGTCGTGGGAGTCTTTCCCGTCTGAGATCAAGCTGACGCAGCCGCCGGCAGGAGCGCTGAAGTCGGTGCTGTCTTCGCTGCAGGTGCCGCTCCCAACCGCCTCCCACTGGTAGGTGTCCTGGACGCCGTTGACGTCCGCCAGGACCAGAGGGTTGAAGCTGTCGAAGTAGAGGCGGTCGCCACTGGCTGCGATCACTCGCGCGGGGTCGAGCTGGAAATCCCAACCGGGGAGTTTCGAGGCATACCAATAGCCGGTAGGAGTTTTGTTGAGGACGAATTCCTGGCCGGTAGAACGCGCGCCGGTGGGGTTGCAGGAGATGCAGAGCAGCTCACCGTCGGCGGCACTGAAGCGGTAGACCTCTGCGTCGGGCTGGTTGCTGCCGGCGTCTTTGGTGTCGGCGCCGGTCAAGCTGGCTCGTGACATGAAGACAGCAGTAGCGCCGTCCTCCGAGACTCGCGAGACTCGCCGCCAGGGCGCGCGAGCGATGACGGAGAGCTGGTTGACCTGCACGTCCGCCTGGGAAAGCTGAGCGACGAAGGTGAGCGGCTGTCCTGATTCATATAGGTACAGATTCTCCTGGCCGGCTTTGGCCCCGCCAGCAAGCGAATCCGTGGCTATGAAGTAGACCCGCGTTAGGTCGTCACTGGCGCCGAGAACCCCCTGCACAGTGGAAGCCAAGGTGGCTGAATCAGCGGTCGCGAGGTTGAAGAGCTTCAGCTGGTCCGCTTCAACATAAATCGCTTGGGAGCCGGTCGGGGTCGCAGCCCAGAACGTTGCCGGTCCCGCTGAAACCGCAACGGTTTTCGTCCTATCGACACGAACGTAGAGTTTTCCTTCGCCGTTCGTTCCTTCGCTCCAGTAGATCTTCGAGCCGTCGTCGGAAACCGCGTGAGCCAGGCTTGCCGCTCGAGATTCGCCACCGCTGCCGATCCCCGCTGCGGCAGATCCAATGGAGGAATCGAGCGAACTGGCGGCTCCATTCGGCCGGACGCTGACAAGCCTCAGCGACCCGTTAAACCATTCGTAGACCTGGCGCACCGGGTTCGCCGAGGCGGTCGACGTGAGCTTTCCGTTGGCTGAGAAGAAAGTGCGCTGACCGTCTGCGCTAAATCCTTGGATTTCGGGGTAATAGGTGCTCGGACCCTGATTGGTCGGCTGAGCGTTGGTGATAGCCGTGTACCCACCGGGGAAATCGCGTCGATATAGATTCGAATAACCATCGATTGCCCCGGGTGCAAGCTGCGGATCCGTGTCCTGCCTCATCCAGCTTCTCGAGAGGTCCGGGAGGAAGGCCGTGTAGGGAGAGTCCAGCGAGAGCCCCCCGAAGGGCGGTGGCCCTTCGCGAGGTGGGGAGATGCCGTCGCTCGACCATCCGCTCCCCGAACGGCTGGCCAGGAACTGGCTGGTGTACCCGGAGCCCTCGGAGTTACCGAATGCCCGATACGAGGAATAAGTGACCTTTTCCCCGTCCAAGCTGCTTTTGTTCAACCGCGCAGGAAGGCCGAGCTGGTTGACCTGGACGACGATGTCTCCCCCAAGCTTGTCGACAGGCGAGACCATCTCGTAGGCGCGACAGTCAGGGAGGCTCGCCCCTGGTCCGATGCGGAAAGCATCATTGGGGCAAGCTGGTCGCGCCGTCGGTAGGGCGAACGTCGTGAAGGTTCTTTCCGTGCCGAAGGTGGGGCCGCCGCCGCTACTGGAAGCGATGAAGCGGAAACGATAGGTGGTCCCGGGCGTCAGGCCCTCGATCGGAATTCCCGCGGTGAGAGCCGCGGTTTTTACAGCGCCTGCTCCCAGCAGATCGCCTGGGGGGACGGGGACAGCCTGGCAACCACCTTCGGAGCATTTCGACGTTCCGTATTCGAGGTAGTACCGCGTATCCGCCCAGAAGTTTGGATTGATTCGAGCCTGCAGGGTGACCGAGTCCTCGGTGACCGCGGCAGCGAACTGATCCGTGATCGTCGGAGCGACGGCGGGGGGCGGCCATTTATCCGGCGCTGGTCCGCGCACTTCGACGAACGTTTCTCCGTCTCCGGACTTCAGTACGAAGAGATCGACACCTCCGGCGGCAGTGACGACATTAGTGGCAAGGGCCGGAATGCCGCGGTCGGCCGGAAAGCCGCAGCAGGAATCGAGCCGTTCACCGGACGGGCTGAGCTGGAGCACTACTGGTTCCCCACGCAGGTTGAGTTCGTCGGGAGGTGGTGCGAATTGTTCAGTCGATGAGTAGACGTTGCCCGCCGCATCGGTGGCCACCGCCTCGGGAAGAGCACGTTCAGACATGTCCGGCGTGAATTCGCTCAGCAGCGGTGCCGGAGGCACGATGTTCCCGGCGAGCGAAACGCGCCAGAGAGTCGCTCGCCGTGGACTTTCGCCCGCCGTAAATCGAAAGACGATGTACAGATCGCCTGAGACCGGGTCGATCGCCAGGGCTCCGGGATCGCGGTTAGCGGGGAAGTCGGGGTTGCTCGCCTGCAGAGTCGCAAAAGAGATTTCGCCCTTAAAAGAGCCGTTGAGTTCAAATTCCTGGATGCGATTCCGATCTGCGACGAAGACGGTTCCCCCCGAGTTGATCTCGATCAGGTCGCCGCCGGACTCGACTCCAACAGCGTTGACCGAGAATTCAGCAGGACCAGATCCCGACGAGCCCGCTCCACACACATCGCCCCCTGCGACGTCGGCGCTGGTACAGAGGTCAGCCCCGGTCGTCTCGTTGACGCCGCCTCCGAACATGAAGAGGAATGCCCCCGAGGGCGCAAACACCTGAACGCGAAGATTCTTACGTTCAAAGACGTAGATGTTGCCGTCAGGGGCGACGGCAATCCCATTCGGCGCCAGAAGCTGGCCAGCGGCGTCCCCCCCGATACCCGCAAAGCAGGTGTCGGTGCAGGTCTGCAGCGCGTCCGAGCTGCCATCGGCAACGCCCCAGCCCCAGGACTTGACGAACTCGCCCCAGGCCGTGAACTCGGTGACACGATTGTTCGCCGAATCGGCGATGAAGACGTGGCCCGTGCCCGGATCTGCAGCAACTCCACCCGATCCTTCTAGAAGATCGATCTGGCCGGCGCCGCTTCCGTGTTCGCCGAAGCGACCGAGTTCGTCGCCAATCGCGCCGGCAGCGGAAGAGACCCAACAAAGGGAGGTCGCGACAACCAGGATCGCCAAACACCATCGACCCCTTCGGTCAATGCCGCGATTCCCTGCGGTCCTCTTCCCCTGCGACATACACCCCTCCAAGCCTTGTAATGCTCCCTGGCGACCCGGGTGCTCCAACCCGATACCGGGGCCGATCCCGAATCACACCGATTGCGGATCTTAGGTAACCGCACGTCCAGTTGTCAAGACTTCTCAAGCAGCGCAAGTGTGAATCGACTACCTAGCGGGTTCTGCCAGTAGGAGTACCTATTTCGGAACGCTACGGGTCGTCTAGAACGCATCGCATCTGGAGTTTGATCATCCGCATAGCGCTCCGACCAAATGAAAGGACCGGGATCTCTCCCGGCCCTTTCCAACCTCTGCTGACTTGCTCCTATGAAAACCTAGTGGAGCTCAGCTGACTTGAGGCTTATTCGTACCAGATATCACTGCCAGAGGCCTTTACTGTGGTGGTACCAGTGTAGGCGCCATTAGTGTGTTCGCCCACGCTGACCGGGCAGATACCGGTGGAGGCGGTGACTTTGTCTTTGATGTTGGTCGAGTTGGTCGTCACCGTGATGTCTTTGTATTTTTTTTCTTCAACAACGTATTCGCCGGTCGCGAATTTCTGACCGTTAATTCCGGTCTGATTCGGGACTTCCATGATGCATTTTCCGAACGCGTTGCTGGCGTTGACAACGATTGCACCGGAACCGGCGGTGCAGCCTTCCAACGTCACGTTTTCGGAGTTCGAGTTGAACACGTACTGACATCCGGTGGTGGTGATCGTCGCTCCGATGAAGCCGAAGGCGGTGCAGCCGCTGTATTCCGGATGCATTTTCTGGGTCGTGCTTGTTTTGGCCGTAGTCGTACCGGTGAATTTGGCCGTCGTGCAGGTGATCGATGAGCCTGTCACCGTGAATTTGTGTGAGGTCGCCTGTTCCCCGGTGAGCGAGACGCCGGCACCGATGCTCGAGTGGAATTCAGCCGCAGCCGCCGACGAGACGCCGACGAAGGCGGTAAGGGCCGCAATCGCCACAGCGACGAGGCCCAGGGTCTTGAGATGCTTCATGTTTTCTCCTTGATCCGGCGGTGATGCGCCGGTTGTGTGTTATGGCCCTGCGCCGGAGCGGCTTAGCTGCTCTGGCGCAGCTTTCGTCCTTGCGAGCTGGTCACCCAACTCGGCTTCGGACCGAGGAGATCCCTCTCCCTGGTCGGGCGGACCCGACCCGACTCATTCCTAACACAGGATGGTGGAGTAGTCAAAAGATCTTGTGCTTAGCCGGGTGACAGGAAGACCGTGGTGAATTTGGCACCCGCGGCGTGACGGCTAATCGATCCAGCCCAGGCCGGTACTCGAGTGGAACATCGCGCGGATGCAGATGAACCTGACTGCAAGGAGACGAAGAATGGGATGGAGATTCCGGCCGCGCCCGATGTGCGCTTTCTTCTACGCCGTCTAAATGGAAGGGGGCCGGGATCTCTCCCGGCCCCCTTCGTATTGCTCTTGAACCCGGTGCAGAACTGCGTGGGTTCTCAGCTGGCTAGAGGTAGAACAGCTCCCCGCTAGCGGCTTTGACTGTGGTCGTTCCGGTGTAAGCGCCGTTGGTGTGTTCGCCAACGGTCAGCGGGCAGATACCCGTTGAGGTTGTGACTTTGACTTTGATGTTGGTCGAGTTGGTCGTCACAGTGATGTCGCGGTTCGGCGAGGTGCCACCGGTCGCGAAGGACTGGCCGTTGATGCCGGTCTGGTTCGAAACGTCCATCACGCATTTACCGAAGGCGCTGCTGGCGGTCACAGTGATCCCGCCCGAGGTGCAGCTTTGCAGCGTCACGTTCGCCGAGTTGGCGTCGAAGACATACTGGCAGCCAGTGGTGTCGACGGTCGCCCCAACGAACCCGAACGCGGTGCAGCCGCTGTATTCCGGGTGCATTTCCTGGGTTTTGGCTGTAGCAGCCGTGGTGGTGCCGGTGAATTTAGCCGTCGTGCAGGTGATCGACGAGCCTGTCACGGTGAATTTGTGCGAGGTCGCCTGTTCGCCGGTCACTTTGACGCCGGCGCCGGCGCTCGCGTGGAATTCAGCCGCGGCCGCCGACGAGACGCCGACGAAAGCGGTGAGGGCTGCGATCGCGACTGCGAGCAGGCCCAGGGTCTTGAGATGCTTCATTATTTCTCCTTGTGATTGGGCGCATGTGCGCCTATCCAGGGGTCGCGGTGAGCTAGAGAAGCCGCGGCCCCGTTTCAACAAGCGGAGAAGACAGGCGGTGCCCGTACGACTCCGCTCCCCTGTCGGGTGACATTTGGCACTCGACGTCCCTATTCCTAACATGGGTTTTTGTAACAGTCAAGTTTTTTTATAGGAAACTTCTAGACTCATCCGTGCCTTGGTGAGCTTCCTCTGGAGCGCTTCTGAAAGCGCCCGTGCGGAGGGAGGGGACAGACGGCGCATGGCATTGATTGGCGCGTTCGCAAATGCGGTTTTCTGCGTTTTGCAGGAGCATCTTGGGTCTGATCTCCAATTTTGGCCAGCAAAAGGAACCGCTGGTACCGAAAGAAACACCCGTTAATGAAGAAACCGAGATGATTTCCCTGTGTTATGGCCGAAGGGAGTCCATCTCCTTGTAGCTCCCTTCGAGATTCGGTCTTAAGTGGTCGAATGAGCTAGTCCCGATCAGGGCCCCGGCTTCGGTCGGGGCCCAGACGGGCAGCACCTATCAGTCGATCAGCTTCACGTCGCTGATCTCGACCTGGTAGCGGCCTTCCTGTTCCTGCGAGGGGGCCGCTTTCGTGAACCAGAGCAGGAAGTACTTCGCCGGCGACCCGAGGTGGAGCTCGATCTCCTCGCTCTTCTGAGCGTCGGTGACGTCGCCGACCGGTTCGCCCCATTCGGAGAGCTCTTGCGGGGGACCGGAGGGGGAGGCGTAGATCTCGGCATCCCAGCCGGGGGAGGGGGACTGGACGATCATTGCCTGCGGCGAAGTGGTCGCCTTGGTGACGACATAGAGGCCAACGCCGGGGTTGGGACCAGACTTCGTGCCGGCGAAGTCCTCGCTGTCGTAGTGCTCGCTGCTCCAGGCGGTCGTCGTCGGATCCCCGTCGACGGCGAAGCTGACGGTTTCGGGGTCCTCCGATTCGTCTCCCTGTGGGTCGTAGTCGGAGGCTTCGGCGAGCGGCACCGTTGAGCCCTTCCCGTTGAGGGCGCCACCGCCGCCCGGGCCGTTGCCGCTGCCGACCAGCTGCACCGCGAGCAGGATCGCGCCCGCGACCAGCACCAGGACGCCGATCGCCAGCCAGGAGCGGCGGCCGCCACCCCCGCTGCCGAGCTTGCGTTCGGCGGGCGGAACCGCGTCGAGGATGCTCGTCGCCTCGCCGGTGGCGCCGCCGGCCCGGGCCGCCTCGACCTCGAGCGCGGTGGAGAGATCGTCGATCAGCTCGCCGACCCGCTGGTAGCGCTGGTCGGGGTCCTTGGCGGTCGCCCGCTCGACCACCATCGCCGCCGCGGCTGAGAGCTCCGGCCGGCCCCCCTGGACGTCGGGCAACTCCTCGTTGACGTGTTTCATCGCCACCCCGACCTGGCTGTCGGCATGGAAGGGGACCTGCCCGACCAGCATCTCGTAGAGGACGACGCCGAGCGAGTAGATGTCGGAGCGCTGGTCGACCGGGTGGCCCATCGCCTGCTCGGGGGCGACGTAGTCGGTGGTGCCGAGGACGCGGCCGGTTGCCGTCATCCCGTCCTGCTCTAGCTGGCGCGAGATCCCGAAATCGGTCAGCTTCGCCCGCCCCTCGGCGTCGATGAGGACGTTCTGCGGCTTGATGTCGCGGTGGACCATGTTGCGCGCGTGGGCGACCGTCAGCCCGCGGGCGATCTCGATCGCGTAGGCGAGCGCCTCCTGCGGGTCGAGCGCCCCGATCCGGTTGATCCGCTGCTTCAGCGTCTCCCCTTCGACGTACTCGAAGACGATGTAGGGGTGGCCGCCGTCCTCGCCGGCGTCGATCACGGCGACGACGTTTGGGTGGGAGAGCTTCGCCACTGCCCGCGCCTCCTGGCGGAAGCGCTCGAGCTGGTCGGCCTGCTCGGACATCTCCCGGTGCATCACCTTCACCGCGACCTGGCGGTCGAGCGTCGTGTCCCGCGCCAGGTAGACGGTCGACATGCCGCCGCTGCCAAGCTTCGCCTCCAGCTTGTAACGGCCGGATAGCACGGTCCCGATCATCTGCGAGCTAGTGGAGGGGCGGTTGGGCACTTACGCCGCCAACGTTACGACGCATCGCCCCGTAGGGCGGCTTAGACGATCCTGCGTGGTCCATCGGTTGCGCGCCCGACCCGCTTCGCGGCGGGATAGTGCGCTTGCAGCAGCTCCAGCGCGGCGGCCTCGTCAGCAGCGGGGACGACGACGCAGAAGCCGCAGCCCATGTTGAAGACCTCGCTCATCTCCCCGTCGGAGACGCCGCCCTGCCCTTGGATCAGCTCGAAGACCGGCGGCACCGGCAGTGGGTCGTCGATCTCGTAGCCGACATCGGCGGCGAGCCGGAGCAGGTTCTTGGTGCCGCCGGAGGTGATGTGGGCGAGGCCGCGGACGTCGACCGCGGAGCGCAGCAGCTCGACGATCGGCTTGACATAGATCTCGGTCGGCTCGAGCAGGACGTCGCCGAGCGGGCGGCCGAGGCGGTCGTCGTCGAGCGGGATCTCGGCGAGGGCCGAGCGGGCGAGCGTGTAGCCGTTGGAGTGCAGGCCGGTGGAGGGGAGGCCGATGACGACGTCGCCCGGCTCGACCGCGGAGCCGTCCACGATCGCGTCGAGGGCGACGGTCCCGAAGCAGGCGCCGGAGACGTCGACGCCGCGGACCAGCTGCCCGAGCTGGGCAAGCTCGCCGCCGGGGATCTCGATCCCCGCCTTCTCGGCGCCGGCGGCGAGGCCAACGCCGATTTCCTCGCAGACCGCCGGGTCGGCCTTCTCGATCGCGATGTAGTCGAGCATCGCCAGTGGCTCGGCACCGACGCAGATGACGTCGTTGACGTTCATCGCCACGCAGTCGATCCCGACCGTGTCGAAGCGGCCGAGCTGCTCGGCGAGGACGAGCTTGGTGCCGACGCCGTCGGTCGAGAGCGCGATCCCCATCTCCTCGCCGATCTTGATCACGCTCGCGTAGTGCCCCGGAAGCGGCACCTGCGCCGAGGGCCGTCCAAGGTTGATCGCGCCCAGCGCCCGCACCAGGCCGGCCACGGCCGAGTCCGCCGCCCCCTGGTCGACTCCGGCCTTCGCGTAGGCGTCGCTCGCGCTCACTTGCGCCCTAGCTTTGCAAGAACGACGGAGGCGAGGCCGAACCGATAGGCCGCATACGGCCAGAGCGCGCGGTCGCGCTCGACCAGCTCGATCAGCCGCTGCGAGGCGAGGGTTGAGGCGAAGGAGGCGGCGATGCCGAGGGCGAGGCCGCGGCGCAGCTCCGGCGTCGTCCCGCGGCGGGCGAGGCGGGTGCCCTTCAGGGCCGTGGCGCCGACGATGATCGGCAGCGCGATCGTGCGCGAGAGCAGGTTCGCCTGGTCGCGCGAGAAGCGCCGCCAGCGCGCCGCCGCCAGGGTGACGCCGTTGCGGGAGACGCCGGGCGCCAGCGCCGCCGCCTGCGCGACTCCGAGCGCCAGCCCGTCGAGCGGGGTCGCGTCGCCACGGCCGCGCCGTTGCGGTCGGCGGTCGGCGATCAACATCGCGGCGGCCCCTGCAATCAGCCCGTAGGCCGTCGCCCGCGGGCCGCCCAGGTGGCGCTCGATCGGGCGCTCGAGCGTGTAGCCGACGACTGCCGCCGGCAGGAAGGAGAGCCCGAGCAGGAGCGCCCGCCGCCCGTCGAAGTGGCGCAGCTCCTCGGCGATCAGTCGCCGCTGGCCGATCAGCAGCGCCGCGGCGGCGCCGGTGTGGAGGGCGACCTCGAAGCTCTTGCGCAGCTCCGGGTCGATCGCCTCCCAGTCCCAGCCCGCGAGCCAGGGGACGAGGACGATGTGGGCCGAGCTCGAGACCGGCAGCAGCTCCGCCGGACCCTGGACGAAGCCGAGCGCGACGGCGCGCCGAGCCGGGAGGCCGCTCAAGCCTCGGTGGCGCTCGCCGCTTCAGCCGGAGGACGCCGGCGGCGCTTGATCAGCAGGTAGACGATCCCGGCGACGATCGCCAGGGCGACGACATAGTCCAGGTAGTGGAGGTGGTCGCGCCACTCTTCCCAGTTCTCGCCGACGCTCTTGCCGATCAACGCCAGCATCAAGACCCAGGGGATGCAGCCGGCCAGCGTGTAGGCAGTGAAGCGCCAGAACGGCATTTTCGCGACTCCGGCGGGAAGCGAGATGAAGGTGCGGACGATCGGCAGCATCCGCGAGAAGAAGACGGTCGCGTCGCCGTGGCGGGCGAACCAGTCGTCGGCCCACTTCAGGTGCTTGGGGCTGATGTGGATCAGCTTGTTTTTTTCCAGCAGGTCGATGCGGCCGTAGTAGCCGACCGCGTAGGCGATCCAGGAGCCGACGAGGTTGCCGAGGACGCCGGCGGCGACGACCCCGAACAGGGTCAGGTCGCCGGCGGCGACGCTGGAGCCGGCGAAGAGCATGATCGCCTCGCTCGGGACCGGCAGGCAGGCGGACTCGAGCGTCATCAGGAAGAACACGGCGGGCAGGCCGGTGCTGCTGATGAAGTCGGTTCCCCAGTTGACGATCGGGTCGAGGAAGAAGTCGGTGACGCTGGCGAGGAGGGTGGGGGGCATTCGTGAGGGCGGGATTCTAGGGAGAGCGCTAAGCAGCAACTAAACTGAGGCGTTCATGCGCCGGTTGAACCACCCCGTCTATCGCAACCGGGTTCTACAGGTGGCGGCCGACGCCGTGCTCGTCGCGCTGGCCTATTTCCTCGCCTTCCAGCTGCGCTTCCTCGACCAGCCGCACGGCTGGCCGCACCGATATGAGGTGCTGTTCGCGCAGTCGGTCGGCTTCGTCGTCGCCGGCAAGTTGATCGTGTTCGCCGGCTTTGGGCTCTACCAGAAGTGGTGGCGCTACGTCAGCGGTCGTGACTTCATGCTGATCTTCCGCGCCGTCGCCGTCGCCAGCGCCCTGCTGGTCGTTGTCTTCGCCGTCGCCAAGCCCTTCGAGCACACGCTGCCGCGCTCGGTCGAGGTGATCGACTTCATCCTCACCCTGATCCTGATCGCCGGCGCCCGCCTTGCCGTCCGCCTCATCGTCGAACGCCCGAGCCGCGGTGCGCGCCTGCCCAAGCACGAGGTCCTCGTCGTCGGCGCCGGCTCCGGCGGCCAGATGGTGGTGCGGGAGCTGCAGCTGAACCCCAACCTCGGAGCCACCGCGATCGGGTTCGTCGACGACGACCCGCGCAAGCGGGGGATGCGGATGCTGGGACTGAAGGTGCTGGGCTCGACCAAGCAGATGGACAGGATCCTCGACGAGACCAAACCCGACGAGGTCGTGATCGCGATCCCCTCGGCGCCGGGGAACCTGCGCGGTCGCATCGTCGCCGCCTGCCGCGACCGCGAGATCGCCGTCCGCACCCTGCCGACCGTCTTCGAGCTCCTGCGCGGCGGCGTCCAGCTCAACAAACAGCTGCGCGAGGTGCGGGTCGAGGACGTGCTCGGGCGCGAGCCGATCGTCCGCGAGCTCGACCGCGTCGGCGCCTACCTGCGCGACCGCATCGTCCTCGTCACCGGCGCCGGCGGCTCGATCGGCTCCGAGCTCTGCCGCCAGATCGCCCAGGTGAAACCGCGGCTGCTGGTGATGCTCGACCACGCCGAGGACAACCTCTTCGAGATCGACCGCGAGATGGTCGAGGAGCGCCACTTCGCCAGCTGCGAGTCGGTCCTCGCCGACTGCAAGGAGCCGCACCGGATGCTGGAGGTGATGCAGCGCTTCAAGCCCGACGTCGTCTTCCACGCCGCTGCCTATAAGCACGTGCCGCTGATGGAGGCAAACCCACTGGAGGCGGTCCGCAACAACGCGATCGCAACTCGGGTCACCGCCGAGACCGCGGCCGCCTCGAAGGTGGAGCGCTTCGTCCTCATCTCGACTGACAAGGCGGTCAACCCGAAGACGGTGATGGGCGCCTCGAAGGCGATGGCCGAGTGGATCGTCCAGGCGGCCGGCGAGAAGTACCCGGAAACGCGCTTTGCCTCGGTCCGCTTCGGCAACGTCCTCGCCTCCTCGGGCAGCGTCGTCCCGATCTTCCGCAGCCAGATCGAGCGCGGCGGCCCAGTCACCGTCACCCACCCGGAGATGACGCGGTACTTCATGACGATCCCGGAGGCGGTGCAGCTGGTGATCCGCACCGGCGACATCGGCGCCGGCAAGGGCGAGGTCTTCGTCCTCGACATGGGCGAGCCGGTGAAGATCGTCGACCTCGCCCACAACATGATCAGGCTCGCCGGCTACGAGCCCGAGCGGGACATCGCGGTCGAGTTCACGCAGCCGCGGCCGGGGGAGAAGCTGCACGAGACCCTCTTCTCCGAGGGGGAGGACGTACAGCCGACGGCGGCGCGGCGGATCAACCGGGCGGTGCGCAAGAAGGCGATCGACCAGGAGTGGGTCGAGTCGACGCTGAACTCGCTCGAACACTTGGTGATGGCCGGCGACGAGGCCAATCTGGCCGAGCGGGTGGTCGAGATGATCGCCTCGCCCGGCGGCGACGCTGCGACGGTCGTCCCCAACGAATAGCCTCTCGCAGCCACCTTGGTCCACGCGATCGAACAAATCGGCGCCTTCGCCGGGCTGGCCGCGTTCCTCGGGCTCGCCGTCCTTGCGCTCCTCTCGTTCACCCACGGGCGCGACATCCGCCGCCTGCGCGAGTGGGCCGGCTCGGCGCCCGAGCGCGACGCCGAGCGCAAGGAGCAGACCTCGACGATCGCGGCGCAGCGGGCCGAGGAGCTGCGGGCGCTGGAGGAGGCGCGGACGGCCGAACAGGAGACCGTCTCCAATCGCGAGGAGCGCCGTCGCCGACGCGAGGAAGGCGTGCCCGAGCAGAGCCGCGGCGAACGCCTGCGCGGCCGCTTCTCCGGTATCGGCGAGACCGCCTCGCGCCCGAGCTCCCTGGTCGCCCTCTTCGTCGTCATCCTCGCGATCGTCGGCGGAGCGGCCTACCTGCTGCTGGGAAGCGACGACGAAAGCAGCGGGGGCGGCAACTCCAAGCAGGCGGCGGCGAAGGTGAAGCCGGGGGAAATCGAGGTGACGGTGCTGAACGGCACCTCGGTCGACGGCCTGGCAGCGATCTACGGCGACAAAGTCGAGGCCAAGGGCTTCGAGCTCGGCGCGATCAGCAATAGCAGCGCCAGCTTCGAAGACAGTGTCGTCATGTTCAAGCGCGGGCACAAGCCCGAAGCAAGCAAGGTGGCGAAGCAGGTCCGGATCGCGAAGCTGCAGCTGATGAACGGGGAAATCGAATCCGCCTCGGCCGGAGCCGACGTCGCCCTGATCGTCGGCGAGGACAATGCCGAAGCGGCCGAATGACCTGCGGGAGCGTCTCTCCCCAGCAGCGGTCGTCTTCGCCCTCCTCGTCCTAGCCACCCTCGCCGCCTTCGCCTACTCGCAGCGGGTCAAGCGCGACCCGCTCGTACTCGACAAAGTCAGCTTCGTCGGCGCCCCCGTCCTTGAACCCAAGGACCCCGTCCATCCCTTCACGCCGAACGGCGACTGCGTCTATGACCGGGTGCGGATCCGCTTCCGGACGACGATCAGCGATGACGGCATGGTTCAGGTGATCAAGCCCGGCGGCAGGGTCGTCGTCACCCTCGACCGCGGCACCTTCCTCAAGCGCTACTCGTTCCACACCTACTACTGGGACGGCCGCCAGCGCGGCGGCGGCACCGCCCGCCCGGGCCGCTACAAGCTGCGGGTCAAGCTCGGCAGCGAGCGGACGCTGGTGACGCCGGGCGTGATCCGCCTGCACCGGTCGTCGGAGAAGGCGAAGAGCCGGTGCTGAGCGACGTCCTCGCTGGCGTCGGGCTGGTCCTCGCCGCCGGGGCGAGCGCGGCTGCGATCCTGCTGCCGCCGGGGCGGCCGCGGGCGCTGCTGATGGTGGCGGCGATGGCGCTCTTCCCGGTCCTCATCCTCGGCGACCAGTGGCACACCGCCCAGATCGTCGACCTCCGCCACGACGAGGGGCGGATCGTCGCCCTGTTGGCGGTCGCCGCGGCGGTGATTGCAGCCCTCGCCTACGCCTTCCGCCGTTGGCCGATCCTGATGCCGCTGGCGATCATCTTCGCGATCCCGTTCCGCGTGCCGCTGGAGGCCGGGGGGGACACCGCCAACCTCCTCGTCCCCCTCTACCTGGTGATCGCAGCGGCGGTCGTGGCGACGCTGCTGCGCGACTGGTCCGAGCCACCGCCGGGTCACGCCCCGCGACCCCTCGCCTGGCTGCTGGCGGCGGTCGTCGTCCTCTACGCCTTGCAGGCCCTCTACTCGGATGACTTCTCGAAGGGGCTGCAGAACGTCTGCTTCTTCTTCGTCCCCTTCACGATCGCCTACCGGCTCCTGCGCGAGGTGGTCTGGGATGGGCGGCTGCTGAAGTGGGCGCTGGTCGTGATCGGCGTTGAGGCGAGCGCCTTCGTCCTCATCGGCAGCGTCGAGTACCTGACGCAGAGCCTGTTCTGGAACGACCAGATCATCCGCTCCAACGAATTCCACACCTACTTCCGCGTCAACTCGGTCTTCTGGGACCCGAACGTCTACGGGCGCTACCTGGCGCTGGTGACGACGATCGCCGCCGCGGCGATGCTCTGGGCGCGAACCCGGGAGACGTTCTGGCTCCTCACCGGGTTGATCGCGGTCCTCTGGATCGGCCTCGTCCCGACCTTCTCGCAGTCGAGCTTCCTCGCCTTGCTGGCAGGTCTCGCTGTTCTGGCGGCGATCCGCTGGAGTCCGAAGTGGACGCTGGCGGCTGTCGGCGCCGGCCTCGTCGGCGCGATTCTCGTCGTCCTCTTCGTCGGCGGTTCCGGCAAGCTCACCTGGGACCGCTTCAACGTCGACCTCAGCGGCCGCGGCAGCCTCGTCTCCGGGGGCGCTGACCTCTTCGCCGAAAAGCCGGTGCAGGGTTATGGGTCGGGTTCGTTTCAGGCGGCTTACCGCGACCACCGCGAGAACGAAGACGCCCCGGTCACCGTCTCCCATACGGAGCCGGTCACCGTCGCCGCGGAGCAAGGCTTGGTCGGCCTAGTCGCCTACTTCGCCCTGATCTTCGTCGCACTCGGCACCCTCGGACGCGGCCTCTGGGGGCCGCGCCCACCGGATTTGGCAGCCCGCGCCGCCGTCCTGGCAGCCTTTGTCGCGCTCCTTGTACACACCCTCGCCTACGCTGGGTTCTTCGAGGACCCGATCACCTGGGTGCTGCTGGCCGTGGGAGCCTCGCTCGCCCACGCGGTCGCCGGCGACGACCCGGTGATCCGCCGCCCCGCCTAGGGTTCTGCCATGTCGGGATACCTGCGCCGACTGGCGACGACCGGCGCCGCCTACACGGCGGCGAGCATCCTCAGCAAGGTCATCGCGGTCGCGCTGCTGCCGCTCTACACGCGCCACCTGAGCCTGGCCGACTATGGGGTGGCCGAGGTCCTCTTCGCCGCCGTCGTCTTCGCCAGCATCGTCGTCCGCCTCGGCCTGATCGAGGCGATCTTGCGCTTCTACTACCAGGAGGACGAGGACCCCGGAAGGGTCGTGGCCGGTAGCTTCGCCGGCCTCTTCTGGCTCTCGACGCTCGCCGCTCTGATCGCCCTCCCGTTCGCAGGACCCCTCTCCGAGCTGCTGCTTGACGAATCGGCGCCCGGGCTGATGCGGATCGCGATCGGCGGGCTCTGGGTGCTGACGATGTGGGAGTTCATGCTGACCCTGTTCCGGCTCGAAGAGCGGGCGCGTGCCTTCTTCCTGACGACGATCCTCAACGTCGTCGCCGCGATCGCGCTCACGGTCGTCCTCGTCGTCGGCCTCGACGAGGGGGCGCGTGGCCTCCTGCTCGGCAGCTACGCGACCGGCGGCGTTTTCGTCGTCGCCCTGATCGCGCTGCAGTGGCGCCGGCTCTCGCTGCGAATCGACCGGCCGCTGCTGCGCCGGCTCTTCCGCTTCGGGCTGCCGACGATGCCGGCCGAGGTCTCCCTCTACGCGCTCAACTTCGTCGACCGGCTGATCATCCTCCGCTCGGTCGGCGCCGCCGAGGCCGGCCTCTACTCGCTCGCGGTCAAGTTCGCGCAGGCGGTCAACGTCCTCGTCCGCGGCTTCCAGCTCGCCTGGCCGCCGCTCGCCTACTCGATCCGCGACGACGAGGAGGCCCGCCGCGTCTACGCAACCGTCGTCACCCTCTTCGTCGCCGCCTGCGCCTTCGTCGTCACCGGCATGTGGCTGTTCTCGCGCTGGATCGTCCGCGCCCTGGCGGCGCCGAAATTCTTCGACTCCTGGGAGGCGATCGGCCTCGTCTCCACCGCCGTTACCCTCTACGCGCTCTACCTCGTCCTCGTTGTCATCCTCGGCCGCACCGGCCGTACCGAGTTCAACCTTCCGGCCGCGGTCGGCGCCCTCGTCGCCAACATCGTCCTCAACCTGGCGCTGGTGCCTTCAATGGGGATCGTCGGCGCCGGCCTCGCCCTCGTCGCCTCCTACATGGTCGTGCTCGGCCTGATGTACGCCTTCACCCAGCGCCTCTTCCCGGTCCCGTACGAGTGGGGCCGGCTGCTGCGGGTGACGCTGACGGTGGCGGCGCTGGTCGGCGTCGCCGAGCTGCTGACGCCGACCGAGGGCGCACTCGGGCTCCTTCTCCGCGCCGCCCTCTTCGCCGCCTACCCGCTGGTCCTCTGGCTCAGCGGCTTCTTCAGCGCCGAAGAGCGGGAGTGGATCGAGCGCCTGCGCCACCCGCGCGAGGTGATGGCGAGCTTCGCGGCGCTGCGCGCACAGCCGTCCGCTGTCGACGGGCGGATCCCCGAGGCATACGAGGTCGAGCGTATGGACGAGGACCTACGCAGCTGAAGCGCGGTCGCGAAGCGATTCCCCACGGCCAGGGAAGAGCGCTTGACGGGCGTGGGCCCACATGATCCGGGGAGACCGGTTAGGGAGAACGGTCGCCGCGAGGGCGCGGACGGCGTAGGTCCAGGCGGTGAGGACGCGGACCGTCATCGCGGCGAACGGGCCGTGGTGCTTTCGCATGTAGAGATCGCGGTTGCGGTGGAATTCGACGATCCGGGGGAGGCCCTTGGCGAGATCGGTCGAGAGCTGGTCGTGGTGGACGGCCTGCGCGCCAGGGACGTATAGCGAGTGCCAACCCGCTTCGGCGAGGCGCTTGGCGAAGTCGCACTCGTCGTAGTAGACGAAGAAGGTCGGGTCCATGTAGCCGACCGCGGCCGCCGCTTCGCGGCGGACCATCAGCGCGCTCGACTGCGCCCAGTCGACCCGGCGGGTCTCGCCGCCGACGCTCTGGACCGTGAAGCGGCGGTGGAGGAAGAGGGCCCCGATCGCCGCGGTGCCAACACCCGGGAAGCGCCAGGCGGAGGGGACCGGATCGCCGCCGGAGTCGAGCAGCTGCGCGGTCGCGGCGGCGGCTTTGGGATCGGCGTCGAGGGCGGCGATGAGGGCTGCTGCTGCCCCCGGCCGCAGTTCCGAGTCCTCGTTCAACAACAGGCAGTACCTCCCCTCCGCCTCGCGCATCAGGGTCGAGTCGTTCTCGGCCTTGCCGGTCCGCCGCTCGAGCGCGATCAGCCGGATCTCGCCGCCGAGCGCCCGCACCGCCTCGGCCGAACCGTCGTCGGAAGCGTTGTCGAGGACGAGGATCTCGCGCTCGACCCCGGCGGGGTGGGTGCGCTCGATCGCCGCCAGGCAGGCGAGCAGGTAATCGCGGCCGTTCGTGTTCACGACGCAGTAGGAAAGCGCGGGGGGCAAGGTGGTCACGATAATCCGCCGCTGCAACATTCCACTGTTGCAGCACCTTTATGAAGGTCCAACTCGTCGACCCATCGGCGTTCACGCCGCCCTACGACCGCGCCCTCGCGGCTGCTCTCGCGCGGGCCGGGGCCGAGGTCGAACTGCTGACCAGCCGCTTCCTCCACGGGCCGGTGCCGCCGCCCGCGGGCTACGAGGTCCAGGAGCGCTTCTACCGCCGCACTTCCGCCCGCGGCCTCGACGCTCGCGCCCGCCTCCCCTTTAAGGCAGCCGAGCACGTTCCCGACATGCTGCGGCTGCGCCGCGCCCTCGACGGCGACGTCGTCCACTACCAGTGGCTGACGATCCCCTCGCTCGACGCCCGCCTGCTGCCGCCGCGGCGCCCCCGGGTCATGACCGCGCACTACATCCTCCCGCCGCGGCCAAGCCGACGGCAGCTGCGCTCGGCCCGCCGCGTCTTTGGTGCGATGAACGCGGTCGTCGCCCACTCCGAGCACAGCGCGACCCGGCTGCGGGATGAGGTCGGAGTCGAGGCGGCAAGGGTCCGCGTCATCCCCCACGGCGCCTTCGACTACCTGACGAGGCTGCCGGAGGAGAAGCCGCTGCCGCCGGAGCTCGCAGGGGCGGAAGGGCCGGTGATCCTCTGCTTCGGCCTGCTGCGCCCATACAAGGGGATCGAGAACCTGATCGAGGCCTACGGGCGGATCGTCGGCGACGCCGAGCTCTGGATTGTCGGCAATCCGCGCATGGACGTCGAGCCGCTGCGCCGGCAGGCCACCGAGGCGGGCGGGCGCACCCGCTTCGTCACCCGCTTCGTCGACGAGGCCGAGATCCCGGCGATCTTCCGCCGCGCCGACCTCGTCGTCCTCCCCTATCTCGACGCCGAGCACTCCGGCGTCCTCTACACCGGCCTCGCTTTCGGCAAGCCGCTCGTCCTCAGCGCCGTCGGCGGCTTCCCCGAGGTGGCGGCGACGGGCGCGGGGCGATTGGTGCCACCGGGCGACGTCGACGCTCTTGCCGCCGCCCTCGACGATTTGGTCAGAGACGAGTCGGCGCGCGCCGAGCTCGCCGCCGCCGCGACCCGCGCCGCCGCCGGCCCCTACTCCTGGGAGGAGTCCGCCCGCCTCCATCTCGACCTCTACCGCGAGCTGATCGAGGCGCGCTCATGAACACCGTCGCCGCGATCCTCTTCTGGCTCAGCGCCGGAGCGCTGGTCTACACCCACATCGGCTATCCGCTGGTGCTGTGGGTGCTGACCCCAGGCCGAATCCGAAGCGGCCGAAGGGATTCGAACCCTCGACCTTCTGCATGGCAAGCAGACGGTCTCCCCGCGGTCTCGCTGATCATCCCCGCCTATGACGAGGAGGAGGTGATCGCGGCGAAGGTCGCCAACGCGCTCGCGCTCGACTACCCCCGCGATCGCCTCCAGATCATCGTCGCCTCCGACGGCTCCAGCGACGCCACCGCGGAGCGCGCCCGTGTAGCCGGCGCCGACCTCGTCCTCGAGCTGCCGCCCGGCGGCAAGGTCGCCGCCCTCAACACTGGTGCCGAACAGGCCACCGGCGAGATTCTCGCCTTCTCCGACGCCAACAGCACCTGGGCGCCGGATGCACTGCGCCAGCTCATCAATCCCTTCGAGGATCCGAAGGTTGGTTACGTCTGCGGCCAGGTCCGCTTCCTCGACCCCGGCGGCAATAACCTCGAGGGCGCCTACTGGCGCTATGAGATGGCGGTGCGGGAGATGGAGTCCGCCCTCGCCGGCGTCACCGCCGGCAACGGCGCGATCTACGCCGTGCGTCGCGCGGCCTACATCCCGCTCGCCCCCTCCGGCAGCCACGACCTGAGCTTCCCGTTCGCGTTCGCCAAGCGCGGCCTCCGGTCCCTCTACGCGCCCGCGGCGCGCGCCGAGGAGAAGATGGTCCCGACCGTCGAGGGCGAGTTCGCCCGCAAACGGCGGATGATGGTCGGCCTCTGGGACATCGTCGTCGGCGAGGGGATGCTCTCGCCCCGCGGCTACCCGCCCCTCTTTGCTTTCGAGATCGTCTCCCACCGCCTGCTCCGCTACCTCAGCCCCGTGCTCCATCTCGTCGCCCTTGTCGCCAACGCCTTTCTCCTCGGCGACGGCTGGTTCTATCTAGTCACCTTCGCCCTGCAGCTGGCGCTGCTCGTGGCCGCGCTGCTCGGCCGCTTTCTCCCCCTCGCCCCATTCCGGATCGCGCGGTACTACGTCCTCACCACGGCCTCGATCGCCGCCGGCCTCTGGGACCGCCTCCGCGGTGGAGCAGGAGGCCGCTGGGAGAAGGCCGAGGGAACCCGCTGATGCCGCGCGCCCTCGACATCGCCATCGCCGCTCTCGCCCTGGCGATCCTCTCGCCGGTCCTCTTGATCGCGGCGATCGCGATCAAGCTGACCAGCCGCGGCCCGGTGATCTACCGGCAGCGCCGGGTCGGGCTCGGCGGCAGCGAGTTCGAGATGTGGAAGCTACGGACGATGGAGCAAGGCTCCGACCCCGTCGGCGTCGGCAAGGTCGTCTATCGCGACGACCCCCGCGTCACCGCGCCCGGCCGCCTGCTCCGCCGCACCTCGCTCGACGAGATCCCCAACTTCGTCAATGTTCTCCGCGGCGAGATGGCGATCGTCGGCCCGCGTCCGACGATCAAGGCCCAGGTCGACGACTACACGCCGCAGCAGAAACGCCGCCACGAGGTACTGCCCGGCATCACCGGCTGGGCCCAGGTCCAGGGCCGCGCCGGCATCCCCTGGGAGGAGCGGATCGAGCTTGACGTCTGGTACGTCGATCACCGCAGCGCCTCACTGGACGCCCGCATCCTCGCCAAGACCCTCTGGCTCGTCCTAACTGGCCAAGGCTTGGCTCCAGATTGAGCCGGGATAGGGTTTCCCGTGTGAGCGCCGACCGCCCCGCCGTCAGCCTGCGCCCGTTCGAGGAAGACGACGCCTCCGCCGTCCACCGCTGGTTCAACAACCCGGCGGCGATAGCTTCGCTGATGGAGCAGCGGGAGGGCTTCTCGCTCGAGGAAGCCGAAGGCTGGGCGCGCCGGGCGATGGACAATTCCGGCGAGGATCGCAAGTTCGCGATCGTCGTCGAGGGCTACGAAGAGCCGGTCGGCTTCACCGCCCTCTACGGCCTCTTCCGCCAAACCGCGCCTGAGCTCGGCGCCCTGATCGGCGACGACGTCCGCGGCAAGGGGGTCGGCCGGCGGGCCGAGGCGCTGACGATTGCGAAGGCCTTCGACGAGTACGGCGCCCACCGTGTCTACGGTCGGATCCCGGCTCGCAACGAGGTCGCAAAGAAGACGGTCGCCGGCCTCGGTTGGAAGCACGAGGGGACGATGCGCGCCCACCTCGCGCGGAAGCAGGGGCCGCCCGACGACTGCGAGATTTGGGGAGTCCTACCGGACGAGTTCCGCGCCGCCGCCGCGGACCTGCTCGAGTGAGCACCGCCCGCGCCGAGCTGATCGCGGACGCGGGGGCGGCCGCGGCAAGCGACGAGTTTTTCCGCTCCCGCCCATTCCTCGAGGCGGAGGGGGTGACCCACTCGCTGCGGATCGAGAGCGACGAAGGCGGCCTGATTGGCCCACTGATCGTCCGCGAGATCCCGGGTACCGACGCCCGCGACGCCACCTCCCCCTACGGCTACCCCGGTCTGGTCGGTTCGCTTCCGATTCTCGACCCGGCCGCGATCGACTGGAGCGGCACCGGCCTCGTCAGCGCCTTCATCCGTCATGCCCTCGGGCCTTCGCCGCTTGCCAATCCGACCGACCGCAACCTCGTCCAGATCGCCGACCCAGCGCTGCCGCCGAAGAGCCGCCCCAGCGACCGCCGCCAAGTCCGTCGCAACCTCGAAGCGGGGTATGAACTGGAGATCGTCCCGGGCGCCGCCGTCACCCCCGAGCAGCGCGCCGGCTTCCTCGGCGTCTACGAGCAGACGATGCGCCGCACCGCCGCCGCCGAGCACTACTTCTTCGGCGCCGACTATTTCGCCCGGATCCTCCAGGCCCCCCAGACCTGGCTCGTCCTCGCGACCGCCCCCGGCGGAAGCCTCGCTGCGGCCTCGATCGCGACCGTCAGCGACGGCTACCTGCACTACTACCTCAGCGGCAGCGCCGACTCCCACCTGCGGGACTCGCCGATGAAGAACGTCGTCGCCCGCCTCCTCGAGTACTCCAGCGAGCTCGGTCTGCCGCTCAACCTCGGCGGCGGCATCGCCCCTGGCGACGCGCTCGAGGAGTTCAAGCGTGGCTTCGCCAATCGCCAGCTCACATGGCTCACCTCGGAGCTGGTCTGCGACGCCGAGACCTACGAGCAGCTCAGCCGCGGGCGCGACGCAGGCGCCTACTTTCCGGCCTACCGCGCCTAGGCGGTTGCGCCAGGCTCAGCCTTCGTCGGGTTCGGCCGGCGTCGGGCCGTCGAATTTGAAGGCGAAGACAGGCTCGCCGCCGTATTTGCCCCAGGTCTTCTTGCCGAAGGCCCGAATCGCATCAAGGGTGGCCGCGCCTTTGTATTCGCGGCAGACGAGCAGGTTGGTCCAGGTCGCCGCGGCGACGTCGTAGACAATTTCGTCGTTGGGAAAGAGCAGTGCGGCTCCGTACATCGTGTCGTAGAGGCCCTTCAATTCCAGCTGCGCCTGCTCGGGCAGATCAGGCGAGTACTCGATCGCCATCCGCCCGTGCTCGAGCGAGTGGACCACATCGAGCTGTTTCGGCGGCTCCGAGTAGGCGCCGTCCGCCTGCTGGAAGGGCGGTTCGACGTGGTTGCCCGAGGTCGGCGGGCTGGTCTTGTAGTTCGGTTCTTCTGCGTCTACCGGAAGGTGTTCCTTCCCCTCATCCGGCAGTTTCAGACGCAGTTCGCAGCCCGCTTTCTGCGCCGCGACTTTGACGTCGGTCTCTTTCGGCGTCGGGGGAACGATCCCGGCCCGCTCGTCCGGCTGCACCCCGTTGGTGTTGCCGATCGTTTCGTCGAGGTTGATGTGGGCGCCACCTTCGTCGGTGTTGCCGCCGCCGGCGCTGCTGCTGTCGTCGCCGCCGCTGACGAGGAGGAAGACCACAACGGCGATCACGATGACGAGGGTTGAGACCACCGCGTAGCCGATCAGCATCCGGTTACGTCCCGACTTGCCTTCGCTTTCTTCCGCGGCGATCCGTTCTTCTCGCAGCCGTTCTCTTCCGCACCCGCTCCCAAGGTCGCGAAGCCTTCAGCGTCGCCAGGACCGCCCGCGTCGCCGGCGCTCGGTTCAGCGCGTAGAACTGAATCCCCGGAGCTCCGGCGATCAGAAGCTCGGCGCACTGCTGCGCCGCATAGGCGATCCCGAGCTCAAACTCGCGCTCCGGATCGCCCCCCGCAGCCTCGAATGCCGCTTCCAGGGCGGGCGGAATCGTTGCATCGCAGAGGTCGCAGATCCGCTTCGTCTGCGCGAAGGTGGCGACCGGGATGACGCCAGGGATGATCGGCACCTCGATCCCCTGCGCCCGGGCGGCGCGGACGAAATCGAAGTAGACCTGGTTGTCGAAGAAGAGCTGGGTGATCAGGAAACCAGCTCCGGCGTCGACCTTCGTCTTCAGGTAGCGAAGGTCGGTCTCGAGGTCGGGCGCCTCGGGGTGGACCTCCGGGAAGCAGGCGGCGCCGATCCCGAAGTCCCAGCCACCGGAGATGAACGCCGCCAGCTCGGCGGCACTGCCGAGGCCGCCCTCGGGCTGAACGAAGTCCTCCTGCCCGCGCGGAGGGTCGCCGCGCAGGGCGAAGACGTTCTCGATCCCAGCCGCCTCGATCCGGTCGAGGGTCACCGCAAGGCCTTCGGTCGTCTCGCCGACGCAGCTGAGGTGGGCCATCGTCTCGAACCCGATCTCGTCCTTCAGCGCCCGGGCGATCTCCACCGTCCCGTCCCGGGTCGAACCGCCGGCGCCGTAGGTGACGGAGACAAAGTCGAGATCCAGCTTGCGGAGCTCCCGCGCCGTCTCGTAGAGCTGCTCGGTCGCCTCTGCCGTCTTCGGCGGGAAGAACTCGACCGAGAACGTCGGCCGGCGCTCAGAGATGATCTCGTCGATCCGCACCCGGAGAGGGTAGCTTCACTCTCGCTTCAAAGTAGGCCAGGATCTCTAGGCGCTTGCCCTTCGTATCCGGCACGAGCTTCCAGCAGAGAAGGAGGCTGGTCACGCGGGACGTGAGCTACGCGCCCCGCGAGCGTCGTAATCCGCGTAACGACCAGCCTCACCGCTCCGACTATTCGTACCAATACTCCCCAAACCCACTACTGACCAAGGTTCTTCCCGTGTAGGTGCCATTCGTGTGTTGCCCGACCATGAACGGACAGGTCCCCGTAGAGACCGACACTTTGACACTCAGGTTGGACGTATTTACAGCCTTTCAAGGTTGCACTATCCGAAGTTGCATTGAACAGATACTGACATGCTGCGGTGTTGACCGTCGAGGTGACAAACCCGAAGGCGATGCAGCCGCTGAATTCGGGGTGCATTTCCTGAGTCTCCGATGTCCCGGTCGCACCAACGCTGCCGGAAAACATAACCGTGTTGCAGGTCAGCGATGAGCCTGTGAGAGTAAATTTGTGTGACACAGACTGCTGGCCCGTCAGGGCCGCTCCCGCGCCACCGTGGAACTTCGGAGCTGCCATTAGCTCCCCGGAGGCTGCCCTCACTGTGGTGGTGCCAGTGTAGACACCGCTGCTATGGGTGCCCACGCTTACCGGGCATATTCCCGTCGACGTCGTGATTTTGGCGCTAATGTTCGTCGCATTCGACGACACGAGGATGTCGTGGCCCAGTGCTGGACCCCCCGTTCCAAAGCTCTGACCATTAATACCAGACTGGTTTGGCACTTCCATTACACATTTTCCGAACGCGTTGCTCGCGGTCACGACGATTGCCCCTGCCGAACAGCTTTTCAGGGTCACCGTGGGGGAATTGATGTTGAAAATGTATTGACAGCCAGCCGTGTTGATAGTTGCCCCAACAAATCCAAAGACCGTGCAGCCGCTGTATTCCGGGTGAAGTTCCAGCGTTTCGAAAGTCGCTGCGGGGGTCGTGCCGGTGTACGTAACAGTCGTGCAGGTGATAGACGCGCCTGTGATCGTGAATTTATGCGAAGTGGACTGGCTGCCCGTGAGCGCAATTCCGGCGCCCCCCGTGGCATAGAAATCACCGGCGGCAGCCACAGGGGCTCCGAAGGCGACGATGCAGGCCATCGTCGCAACCATGACTGACCCGAGATTCTTCAGATGTTTCATGTTTTCCCCTGTATCCAGCGCTGAGGGCGCGGTTGACGTTATGGCTTTCCAGCATGACCAGAACCCCGTGTCTTTGGCGCGACGAAGTCAAGCTCTGGGAAGTCAAAAGAGGAGGCCCGGACCAGGTCCGGGCCTCCTTCAAAGTCAGGCCTTCTTCTACAGGTAGAAGACCTCGCCGACCGCACCTTTGACTGTGGTGACACCCGTGTAGGAACCAACCGTCGTACCCACTTTCAGGGGGCAGATTCCGGTTGATTCTGTGATGCTCACAGAAATGTTGTTTGAGCCCGTTTTGACATGAATGTCGCGATTCGGGGCGGTTCCTGTCGTTCCGTAGGACATCCCATTGATGCCGTTCTGGTTGAAGACGTGAACCACGCATTTGCCGAATGCGCTGCTCGAGGTGATTGTGATCCCGCCACTGGTGCAGCTAGTGAGGTTTACATTTGCCGAGTTTGAGTTGAAGACGTACTGGCAACCGGCCGTGTTGATCGTCGCACCGACGAACCCGAAGGCGGTGCAGCCGCTGTATTCCGGATGCATTTTCTGTTCCGTCGCTGTTGCGGCGGTGGTAGTGCCGGTAAATTTGGCGGTGGTGCAGGTGACCGACGAGCCTTCGATGGTGAATTTGTGGGATTCGGTCTGTTCACCGGTCAAGCTGACGCCCGCCCCGCCGCTGGCGTGAAATTCCGCCGCCAACGCGGAAGAGGTTGCGCTCACAGCGGTGAGTGCGGCCAGAGCAAAGCAGACGCCCACCAGGGTCTTTATGCGTTTCATTGTTTCTCCTTGTAGGAAGCGCGGAGGCGCTTCTGTCGGTTACACACGAGCCAATGCGTGTGGGAGGTGAGATATCCGCGGATACCGCAAGGGATCTCGAGCCTCTGTCCTGAATTCCTAACAAGGTGTAAATGAATAGTCAAGAAATTTCACCGCAATGAGGTAGTCCATCAGGCTCCTCTGCTTGATATGGAAGGATCGCCATATGACCGAGGCAGTCCACTTCGAGCAAGAGGCGGCTGTGGCTGTTCTAACTATCGACCGTTCTGATCGGCGCAATGGCGTCGACGCCGCGAGCGCGGCGCTGCTGCGAGAGGGGCTTGAACGCTTTGAGGCGGACAACTCAGCTCGGGTCCTAGTCCTCACCGGCGCCGGCGGCGAGGCGTTTTGCGCCGGGGCCGATTTGAAAGCGCTTGACCTCGACGTCGATCATCCCGGCGGACCGATGGGATTCACGCGGCTCACTCCTTCGAAGCCGACGATCGCGGCGATCGACGGCTGGTGCCTGGCCGGTGGGCTGGAGCTCGCGCTCTGGTGCGACCTTCGGATCGCGACGCCGAAATCGGTCTTCGGCTGCTTCGAGCGGCGCTGGGGCGTGCCGCTGATCGATGGCGGGACGCAGCGGCTGCCGCGGGTGGTCGGCCTCGGCCGGGCGCTGGACATGATTCTCACTGGCCGCGCTGTCGACGCGGAGGAGGCGGAGCGGATTGGTCTTGTAACCGAGGTCGTCGCACCGGGACAGCACCTCGACCGGGCCCTGGAGCTAGCCGAGCGCCTCGCCGCATTTCCCCAGGAGACGATGTTGAGCGACCGCCGCGCCACGATCGAGGGCGCCGGCCTGCCGTTGGCCGACGGACTCGAGCTCGAGCATCGCCTCGGTCGCGAGGTGCTTGAAGTCGCCGCCCGGGGAGCGGCCCGCTTTGCCGCCGGCGAAGGCCGCCACGGCGAAGGCGTCTGATTCGCTAGCGGGTCTCGCCCCGCAGCTCGGCAGCGGCCTCGTCGGCCCCGAAGTACGGCAGGACGGCGAGGTACATCAACTCCGGCAGGAGCTGGGCATAACCGTCTTTCCGATCGGCGGAGAGGCGGGCGTGGAGAACCGCGAGGATTCCGGCGACGATCGCCTCGGCTGAGATCGCCGGGGCGGGATCGTCACTCTCTTCCCGCGCCCGGTCGATCAACCCCGCCGCCCGCTCCATCGCCTCTGTCCGCTTTCCGACCGCCTTCGGCCCGGCGGCATGAACCTCGACTAGGAGCGCCCTGCCGATCTCCGGTTGCTCGTCGAGAAAACCAAGCAGGCCGGCTAAGGCGCCCCGCAACTGACCTCGCCAAGTCGATGCGCCAGCTGCCGCTTCCCGCATCGCCAGCTCGATCCAGGCAGACCCGGCGTCCAGCGCCTGCAGGTAGCAATCCTCCTTGTCTTCGAAGCTGTCGTAGAAGGCTTGCCGGTAGAGGCCGGCGGCGTCGAGCGCATCCTGCACGGTCGTTTGCTCGTAGCCATGTTTCCCTACTGATTCCAGCATCCCTCGAAGGATGCGCTGATGCTTTCCGGTCAAAGTCCCCGCCCGGTTCGATTGAGGTGGTAGAACAGATTGTCTACCTTTCGGTACCTAAACGGTATCCGGTCCAGCCCTAGGGCATCCCCACGATCCGACTCCGGTACTGTTCCGTTCGTGGGATCGAACTCAACAAGGCGTCCACTTCCTGGGCGGCAGCAGCTCCCACGGGAGTTCATCGCCCAGCACCAACGCGCCCGGATCGTCACCGCGCTGGCGGAGGAGACCGCTCAGCAGGGCTATCGGGCGGTGACCGTGGCCGACATCGTCAAGCGCGCCGGGATCGCCCGCAATACCTTCTACGAAAATTTCAGCTCCAAGGAGGAGTGCTTCCTCGCCACCCAGGAGTTCGCGATGTCAGCGGCTTTGGAGCGGGTGGTCGCGGCAGCGGGCTCGCTCGACGAGTGGCCGTTCCGGGTCCGGGCTGGGTTGGGAGCTTTCCTCGATTACGTGGTCGAGGAGCCGGCCCTCTCGCGCACCTGCATGGTCGAGGCGCTTTCCGCCGGCCCTGCCGCCGTCAGGTACTACGAGGAGTCCCAGCAGGCGTTCGTCTCCCTCTTCCGACTTGGACGTGATGTCTCCCCCCATGGGGCGGATCTGCCGGAGACACTGGAGGAAGCAATCATCGGCGGCGTCTTCTGGATCCTCTATCAGCGGCTTACGGCCTCACGGCCGGAGGCGATTCCAGAGCTACTGCCCGAGCTGGTTGAGTTCGCCCTCACTCCTTACCTCGGGGCAGAAGCGGCGGGTGAGGTGGCGACCGCGGAAATCCCCGGGGGCATCGAAACGGCCTCTGCCGGGTAGTCGAAACGCATAAACAAACTGGCTCGTCGGCCAGTTGGAGTTCAAACTGTCCAGATCGGTATCTTCGGTTCTCGTGAGAGATTCAGCCAACCAATCAGTCGAGTCTCCCGAGTACCCGCCGGAGCTGGCGCGGCTCCCGCCGGGACGGCACGGGCTGCCACGGGAGTTCGTCGCCCACAACCAGCGCGAGCGCCTCATCGCTGGCCTCGCTGAGGCCGTCGCCGAAAACGGCTACGCCGGGACCACGATTGCTCACATCACCCGCCATGCCGCGGTCTCCCGCCGCACCTTCTATGAGCACTTCAGCAGTAAGGACGAGTGCTTCGTCGCGGCCTACGACACGGTGATGGAGGAACTGCGCACGCGGGTGGGAGAGGCATTCGACCAAGAGGATGAGTGGCCGCAGGCAATTCGCGCCGGGATTGCGGCGATGCTCGGGTTCCTCGCCGCCGAGCCTCACCTCGCCCGCCTCAGCATGGTCGAGGCGCTGGTCGCCGGGCCCGTCGTGGTCGAGCGCTATGACTCCGCGATCCAAAGCCTGGTGCCGTATTTCCAGGCGGGACGGGAGGGTCGGTCGAAAGAGATCCTCGCCGGCCTCTCGCCCACTACGGAGGAGGCGCTCGTCGGCGGGATGGTCTCACTGATCTCGCGGCGGATCTTTGCCGACCGCACAGACGAGCTCGAGTCCCTCTTGCCGGACCTGGTCGAGTTCACCTTGACGCCTTACCTCGGTAGCGCCGAAGCCGCCAAAGTCGCGCGCGGCTAGCGGGCCGGCCACGATCTAAAACTTGCAGTTGCCTCTATGGAGTTACCATGGCGGTAGTACGAACATACGTTCGTATGGAGATCGCCTGCGTCATTGACGAACGAGTGGCGTCTCCGCCGCGCCCGGATCGTGCCGGGGGGCTTCGGTCCGGGCGCGCCGATCTTCCTGACCCGGTCGAAGCTGCCGAGCTGAACGAGGAGATGGTGGGGGCGCTGGAATCGCTCGGCGCCGCCGTCGAGTCCGAGCGGCCGGGAGAGGCGTTCTTCGCTCTCGACGGACTCCGTGGCCTCTACGGCGGCTCTTCCGCCGGCGTCCTGGTGGCGGCACGGGAGGCAGTCGGCGAGGGGAAGGCGCTTGCCGCCGGCCGAACCCGCTTCGCCGCTTTCCTCGCCGCCGGCGAGTGGCCGCGGCCGGTCCCCGTAGCGGCGCTGGAGCCGCGTCTGCGCTGCAGCGAGCGTGAGGCTAAGGCGCTGGTCGAGGCGCTGCGCTGCCTCGGGATCGAGAGCCTGAGCGCGTTTGCCCGGCTCTCCGCGGACCATGTCGCCGACCGCTTCGGACCGCTCGGTGCCGAAGCGTTGCGCCTCTGCCACGGGGAGGAGGAGTCGCTGCGGCCGCGGGTCCCCCACGAGGAGCTTGTTGAGGAGATCGAGCTGCCGGAAGGGACCGCCGGGCGCCAGCTCGACCGCGCGCTCGAGCTCCTCGTCGACCGGCTGCTGGCGGTGCCGCAGCGGCTGGGCAGGACCCTGCTCGGCCTGCGTCTCGGCGCCCGCCTCGCCGCCGGCGGCAGCTGGAGCGTCGAGCAGGGCCTCGGCCGCCCCAGCGCCTCGCCAAAGGTGCTGCGGGGCGTCCTCGCTCCCCGCCTCGAGGAGCTCCCCGGGCCGGCGACGGCGCTGCGGCTGCGAGCGGTCGGCCTTGGTCCGCCTGCCCGCGACCAGCTCGAGCTCTCAGTTGGCGGCAGCGAGCCCCGTCGTCGTCGCCTCGGCGCTGCGGTGCGGGAGGTGCGGGCGGTGCAGGGCGCCGAGGCGCTGCTGAAGATCCTCCCCGTCGACAGCGCCTCCCGAGTGCCGGAGCGCTGGGCGATGCTGACTCCCTACCCCGAACTCTGATGCCCGGCCTTCGCCGCCTCTACGCCCCCCAACGGGTGGCGGTCCGAACCGACCCCCGCGGCGCCCCGACAACGGTCGAGGGGGCGACAGTCGAGGCCGTCCGCGAGGAGTGGTTGGTCGAGGACCGCTGGTGGACGCCGCAGCCGCTGCGCCGCCACTACTTCGAGTTGGCGCTGCGCGACGGTCGCGCCCTCACCGTCTTCCGTACCGACCGGGCCCAGCGCTGGTACCGGCAGCGGGCCTGAGGCTGAAGGGGATCTATGTACGTCGAGCTCCACGCGCACTCCGCCTTCTCCTTCCTCGACGGCGCCTCGACCCCGATGGAGCTGGCCGCCGCGGCGGCCGCCCAGGGGTACCCCGCCTTCGCCCTCACCGACCACGACGGCGTCTGGGGCTCGATGGAGTTCGCGCACGCCTGCAAGAGCTTTGGCGTCCGCCCGATCACCGGCGCCGAGTTGACGCTTCGAGGCGACCGCCACATCACCCTGCTGGCCGAAGACGAGAGCGGCTACCGGAACCTCTGCCAGCTGCTGACCGCCGCTCACGCGCACACGCGGGACAACACGCCGCGGAGCGCGATGCAGCCCTGGGCGACGCTCGAGCAGGTGGAGGAGCATGCGGAGGGGTTGATCTGTCTCTCGGGCTGTGCTCGTGATGGGATCGCTGCGGGGGCATTCGAACGGGGGGACACCGCTGAGGGCGAGGAGCTGGCCCGCCGCCTCCTCGCCGCCTTCGGGCGCGACCGCTTCCGGGTCGAGCTGCAGCGTCCTTACTGGCGGCGCGATCGCGCCCGCAACCGCTGGTTGGCCCTGCTCGCCGAGCGCCTTGGCGTCCCCTGCGTTGCCACGGGCAACGTCCACGCCCACGACCGCCGCCGGGCGCCGCTGCAGGACGCGCTGGTCGCGATCGGCCGCTGCGAGACCCTGGAGGAGTCCGAGCCCTTCCGCCGCGGCAACTCCACCTCGGCCCTGACCTCGCCGGCGGCGATGGCCGCCCGCTTCGCCGAATACCCCGAGGCGGTCGCCGAGACCGAGCGCCTCGCCGAGCGCCTGCGCTTCGACCTCACCGAGCAGCTCGGCTACCGCTATCCCGGCAGCGAGGACGCCGGGGCCGACGCCGAGCTCGCCCGCGTCTGCAACCACCACCTCGGTGAGCGCTACGCCGGCAGCGCCCGCCTGCTGGAGGCGCAGTGGCGGCTGGAGGAGGAGCTGGCGACGATCCGCAAGCTCGACCTCTCTGGTTTCTTCCTCCTCCACCGCGACCTGCTCGAGCTGGCGCGCGAGGTCGCCGCCGAGGTCCGCGGGCCGGAGTCGGCGCGCCAGGTGCTGCCGCCGGGACGGGGGCGCGGCTCCAGCGTCAGCTCGATCGTCTGCTACCTGACCGGCCTCTCCCACGTTGACCCAGTCGAGGCCGACCTCTTCTCCGGCCGCTTCCTCAACGAGGAAACGACCTCGATGCCGGACATCGACCTCGACTTTCCGCGGGACATCCGCGAGGTCCTGATCCCGCGCGCGCACGATCGCTACGGGCGGGACCGCTCAGCCCTCGTCGCCGCCTTCCCGACCTACCGGCCGAAGGGCGCCGTCCGCGACCTCGGCAAGGCCCTGGGTTTGCCGCCGGCTGAGATCGACCGGGTGGCGAAGACCGCCAACTTCTACGGCGACGCGAAGGAGATCGAGCGCGACCTGGTCGCGGCACTGGGAGGGGAGCGGTCCAAGGAGCCGCGTTGGCGGACCCTGCTGAGGCTTGCTGAGGAGATCATGGGGCTGCCGCGCCACTCCTCCCAGCACCCGGGCGGGATGGTGATCTCGTCGCGGCCGCTCGTCGAGCTCGTCCTCAAGATCGACCTGCTGGGGTTGGGGATGCTCTCGGCGGTCGAGCGCTGCGTCGAGGAGATCGGCCGCGCCCGCGGCGAACGGCTCGACCTCTCGCGGATCCCGCTCGACGACGAAGAGACCTTCGAATCGATTCGCGCCGCCGACACCACCGGCGTCTTCCAAATCGAGAGCCGGGCACAGATGGGGATGCTGCCGCGGACCCAACCCCGCGATCTCGACGACGTCATCGTCCAGGTGGCGCTGGTGCGGCCGGGACCGATCCAAGGCGGCGCAATCCACCCCTATATAGAGAGGCGCCGGCTGCGCCGCGAAAATCCCGACTACAAGATCCCCTACGAGCACCCGCTGCTGGAGCCGGTGCTGGAGGAGACGCTGGGAACGATCGTCTTCCAGGAGCAGGTGATCGAGGTGGCGATGGCGCTCTCCGGTTTTTCCTCCTCCGAAGCTGAGGGGCTGCGGCGGGCGATGAGCCGCAAGCGCTCCGAGGCGGCGATCGAAGAGCACCGGCGGCGCTTCCTCTCCGGCGCCGCAGCCAACGGCGTCTCCGAGAAGGTCGCCGAACGGGTCTGGGACCAGATCAAGGGCTTCTCCGGCTTCGGTTTCCCGAAGGCCCACTCGGCCGCCTTCGGCCTGCTCGCCTACCAGTCGGCCTGGTTGCGGATCCACTACGGGCCCGAGTTCCTCTGCTCGCTGCTGAACGAGCAGCCGATGGGCTTCTACCCACCGGACTCGCTCGTCCACGAGGCGCAGCGGCGGGGGATCCGGGTGGCGCCGCCGTGCGCCAACCGCAGTCGCGTGCTCTGCCACGTCGAATCGCCGCGTACAGAGGATGGCGTCCGCGGCGGGCTGGTGGTCCGGGTCGGGCTCGGCTACGTCAAGGGGGTGAAGGAGGAGGAGATGGAGGCGCTGGTCTCAGAGCGCGAACGCGCCGGCCCCTACACCGGGATCGCCGAGCTCGCCTCCCGCTCCGGCGCCGGGCTGCCGAACCTCGAGCGCCTCGCCTGGGCCGGGGCGCTCGACGGGGTCCCCGTCTCCGCCGGCGAAGGCGATCGGCGCGAGGCGCTCTGGCGCGTCGGCGTCACCGGCGCCGGCCAGACCCACGGCAACGGCACCCAGCTGGCGCTGCCGATGGAGCCGCCCGAGCCCCCGAAACTGGAGCAGCTGGGAGAGTGGGGGAAGCTGGTCGCCGACTACCGCTCGACCGGGATGAGCGTCGACGCGCACCCGTTGGCGCTGCTGCGCCCGGGCCTCGACCCGAAGCTGGTCCGCAGCTCCGACCTGAAGCAGATCGACCACGGCACCACGGTCGAGATCGCCGGCATGGTCACCGCCCGCCAGCGGCCCGAGACCGCCAACGGCGTCACCTTCCTGCTGCTCGAGGACGAGCGCGGCTCGGTCAACCTCGTCGTCCCGCCGCCGGTCTACGAGCGCCGCCGCCCCCTCGTCCGCACCGCCCCCCTGCTCCGCGCCCGCGGCCGCCTCGAGCGCCGCGAAGGCACCGTCAACGTCGTCGTCAGCGAGTTGGCGCCGCTGCGGTGGCAGCGTCCCCGTGCGGATCGAGCGATTGCCCCCACAGCACCCGATGAAGCTGTCGCAGGCATTCGTCGAGCAGTCGAGCGTCACCCCTGGCGGTGAGGTCTTTCTGCGGCCCGTCGAGGATCGAGTCGACCCAGACGGCGACGTGCCCTTGGGCGACGCTGTCGATCTTCGCCTTCGGCCCTGGGCAGATGATCACGGAGCCGCCGTCGCCTACTTCCGCCCAGACCCTCTCCTCCTCGGCACCGCTGTCGCCGCGAGGCGAGACCTTCAACTCGAAGCTCTTCCCCGGGTGCTCGGGAAGCGAGACGAGGGGCAGCAACGTGCGGATCAAACCGGCCGCCTCGCCCGAAGTCAGACCCGCCGTTCCCTTCGGCACCACGTGCCGCCGGCGCCAGCGGCCGATGCCCGCGATCAGCGCCATCGCCCGCCGCGCTTTCTCGGTCAGCGCAAAACGACGGCGCCGCGTCCCTTCGGTTGTCTCGTCGATGAAGCCGGCGATCGAGAATAGGCTGGCGCGCCGGCTTACCTGATGGAAGCTGAGATCGTGGTCGCCCTGCGAGAGCTCGGTCAGCGACCGCTCGCCCAGGTTCAAAGCCCCGATCATCCCCGATTCCCAGAGGTCCGCAACCAGAGCGAACGAGCCCCATTCGTGGGCGCCGATCTCGCCGTTGGGAAGCCGCCCGAGGGAGGCGTCGGCATAAGCATCGACCAGCTCGGCAAGCTCTCGGCCGCAGGGCTCGGTCAGACGGTGGACCACCTTCGAGGGCACTCCGGGCTCCTCTTCCCGCTCGACGATCCCCAGCTCCGCCAGCTTCGCCGCGTACCGATAGATCGTCCGCGGCGCGTACCCCGGCACCCGTTCGGTCAGCTCCTTCGTCCGCAGCGGCCCCTCCCGCAGCGCCATCAGGATCGAGCCGCTGGCGCCTGCTCCAAGCAGACGCAAAACCCCCGTGATCGTCAAGTCCGAGTCCCGAACAGTCATCCCCGCGCCTATGTCGAATTTGTCCCCGCTAAAGACTCCGACTGGTGCGGCCGAGAATAGTCGGGCTTTTTCCCTGCGTAGAAGGGGAAAAGAGTGACTCCGTTTGCGGGTGACATCTGTCACCCCGAAAGCCCGTTGCTAGCTTCGGGCGGCGTCTTCCACGGCGAGACCCGACGAAGCCGAGTTCGAGCAGCTTGTTGAGCCCTACCGCCGGGAGCTGCACGCCCACTGCTACCGGATGCTCGGATCCCTGCAATGGGCCGAAGGGCGATCCGCAGGCGCCGCCCGGCGAGCCGGTCGCCGGGGAGTCTGGGTCGAGCCCTACCCCGACGAGATGCTCGAGGTCGAGGACGGCTATGCCTCACCGGACGCCTCTTATGAGGAGCGCGAGGCGGTGGAGCTCGCCTTCATCGCCGCGATGCAGCACCTGCCGCGTGGCGCTGGCGGCACCGGCCGACTCTCGCAAACGGACAACTCGCGGTCGGCACTTATACCTGGATGGAGCAGGAGAAAACGCACGTTCCGTTCTCCCTCGATGTGCTCACTTTGGAGGGTGATCGGATCAAGGAAGTGACCGCCTTTGTCGTCAGGCCAGCGGATACCGAGGACGGCTATGCTCGCTGGCCAGACCGCGCTGCCGACCCCAGGCGCGTGGAGGCCGTCTTCCGGCGTTTCGGCCTGCCGGACCACGTTGATTGACGTAGGCGGCGATTAGTTCCCGCCAGTCCAGGAGTCCTACCTGCATGAACACCATCGATAACGACCGCACCCGTTGGCTCGCCCTCTACGTCCTCTGCGCGGGGATGCTGATGATCGTCCTCGACGCGACGATCGTCAACGTCGCCCTGCCCTCGATCCAGGACGATCTCGGCTTCTCCCAGAACAACCTCGCCTGGGTGATCAACGCCTACATGATCCCGTTCGGGGGGCTGCTTCTCCTGGCCGGGCGGATGGGCGACCTGCTGGGCCAGCGCCGCGTCTTCCTCGTCGGGCTGACGATCTTCACCGCCGCCTCGCTGCTCTGCGCCGCCTCGCAGAACCAGGAGATGCTGGTCGGCGCCCGCTTCATCCAGGGCTTCGGCGGCGCGCTCGCTTCGGCGGTGATCCTGGGAATGATCGTGACGATGTTCCCCGAACCGGCGGCGCAGGCGAAAGCGATCGGCGTCTACGGCTTCGTCGCCTCCGCCGGCGGCTCGATCGGGCTGCTGCTGGGCGGCGTCCTCACCGACGCGATCAGTTGGCACTGGATCTTCTTCATCAACCTGCCGATCGGGATCGCCGTCGCCATCCTCGCGAAACGCGTCGTCGCCAACCCTGAAGGGATCGGGCTCAGCGAGGGCGCCGACTTCCCCGGAGCGGTGCTGCTGACGAGCTCCTTGATGCTCGGCGTCTTCACGATCCTGCAGATCGAGAACTGGGGCTGGGGCGACAGCCGCACGCTCATTCTCAGCGCGATCTCAGCCGTTCTGCTGGCCCTGTTCATCTTCCGCCAAGCGCGGATTGCCAATCCGCTGATGCCGCTGCGGCTCTTCCGTTCCCGCAACGTCGCCGGCTCCAACGTCCTCCAGGCGCTCCTCGTCGCCGGCATGTTCGGGATGTTCTTCCTTGGCGCTCTCTACCTGCAACGCGTGCTCGGCTACAGCCCGCTCGAGGTCGGCCTCGCCTTCTTGCCGACGACGATCGTGATGGGCGGTCTCTCCCTCGGCCTCTCGGAAAAGCTGATCATGCGCTTCGGCCCCCGCACGACCCTGATCCCCGGCGTCTGTCTCGTAGTCGTCGCCCTCCTCCTCTTTGCCCGCACCCCGGTCGACGGCAACTACTTCACCGACCTGTTGCCGCCCTTCCTGCTGATCGGCATCGGCGTCGGCACTTCGTTCCCGGCGATCATGACCCTGGCGATGTCGGGAGCAACTCCGGAGGACGCCGGCCTCGCCTCCGGCCTCGTCAACACCAGCATGCAGGTGGGCGGCTCGATCGGCCTGGCGGTCCTCGCGACCCTCTCCACCGAGCGCACCAACTCCCTCCTCGCCGACGGCGAGGGCCAGCTAGAGGCACTCAACGCCGGATACCACGTCGCCTATCTGATCGGCGCCGGCCTGGCGGCGATCGCCGTCGCGATTGCAGTCTTCGTCCTGCGCTCGCCGCGGCCGGAGGAGATGCCGGTGCACCAAGATGCCGAGGCGCCGCAGGCGCAGCCAGACCCGGCTCTCTCAGAAGTCGGCTGAACTAACCGCGCTCCACCCAGGCCCGATTCGTCTTTCGGATCTGGGGAACTAGGATCGGATGATGCCGTCGCAGGAGAAGAAACCGGTCAACTGGCGCGCCTGGCTCGTCGGCATTCTCAGCGCCCTGGTCCTGATCGTTGCCCTGCAGAACTCGCAGGAGGTCAGCTTCGAGGTGCTCTTCGCCAGCTTCAAGGCGCCCCTGATCGTGATCATCCTCCTGGCGGCGGCGATCGGGATGCTGATCGGCTACATCGCTCCGCTGGTTCGCCGTCACCGCCACGAGGAGCGGCGGCAGCTGCAAAAGGATTAGGCGGCGACCGGGGCGGCGCGGGTGAAGAGCTCTCGCGACGGGATCCCGATTACCTCGCCTTCGAACCGCTTCTGGTTTCCGTAGACGAGCCAGGTGGTGTCGATTTCGCCGATGTCGAGATCAAGGCGCAGCTCGTCTTCGTGCTCTTCGAGATGCTCGATGTGGGTGAGACCGGCGTCGTAGCGACCGGCTAGTAGCTCCTCGCCGACCACCGGCTTGGAGACGACATCGATGATCTCGTCCCACTGGGAGAGGTCGACGTAGCCCTTCGTCGCCGGCACGATCCCCAACGAGCGGGGCCGCTCGACCTCGCGCCGGCTCAGCACCACCAAGTGCTTGGTCGGGTAAATAAAGGTGTCGACGACGAAGACCTCCTTCCAGTAGCGCTCGGTCACCTCGTGGACCTTCGGATGGGCGCTGCACTGGACGAGAAAGGCGTCCTCGCGGCCGCGAATCCGCTCGAGGCCGTCGAGGAAGTCGGCGATGTACTCGATCTCGAAATCAGCGACGCCCTGGAACTCCATATAGCGCCGCACCGCCCGCTCATGGCAGGTGCCCTCGGGTCCAAGGGTGACGATCGTTATTCCCGCGCTTGCCATCGAGTACGCAAGATTAGTCGAGCAAAGAAACATTGCAAGCTGGCTGAGACTTCGCTGGTCGGGTATAGAAGCGGCCAGATGTCACATAACCTTTACATCGATCGATGTAACATCTGACAATGGCAGAGCGAGGCGCTATCCCCAATGTCCCGAAGGCGCGCCGTCGCGCCCTCGATGCCGTCCGCTCTCTGTTCTCGCCGCTGCTGCCGGACGACTACCTCGAACTGATCAACCCCCTCTGGTCGACCCAGGAGCTGCGGGGGCGGATCGAGAGGATCGACCGCGAGACCCCCGACGCGGTCACCGTCCTGATCCGGCCCGGCTACGAGTGGGGTGGCCACCGACCGGGGCAGTACTTGCGGATCGGCGTCATCGTCAACGGTGTCCACCACTGGCGCGCCTACTCGCTGACCACCGACCCCGGCCGGCCCGACGGCCTGATCGGGATCACCCCGAAGCTGGTCGACGCCGGCAAGGTCTCCCCCTACCTCGTCCGCCAGGCCAGGCCCGGCGACATCGTCCGCCTCGGCGGCGTCGAAGGCACCTTCGTCCTCCCCGACCCGCCTCCGCCACGGCCGCTCTTCATCAGCGCCGGCAGCGGGATCACCCCGATCATGAGCATGCTGCGCAGCCTCGACCGCGACGACGCGCTCGAAGACGCCGTCCACATCCACTCGGCGCGGACCGCCGACGGGGTGATCTTCGGCGAGCAGCTGCGCGAGCTCGATTCCCGCCGCCCTGGTTACCGCCCCCACCTGCAGATCACCAGCGAGGCGGGACGGGTCGCCCCCGCCCACCTCGACGAGCTCTGCCCCGACTGGCGGCAGCGGCACACCTTCGCCTCCGGGCCCGGCGAGATGCTCGACGCGCTCGTCTCCCACTGGGCCGAGGAGGGAGACCCCGACCTGCTCGAGATGGAGCGCTTCCAACCCGTGATCGGCGGCAGTGCCGTCGCCGGCGAGGGCGGCGCGATCCGCTTCACCAAGAGCGGGGTCGAGACCAGCTCTGACGGCGGCACCCCGATCCTCGTCGCCGGCGAGGAAGCCGGGGCCGAGCTTCCCTTCGGCTGCCGAATGGGGATCTGCCACACCTGCATCGGCCGGCTCTGCTCGGGCGAAGTCAGGGATCTGCGCACCGGTGAGGTCCACGGCCAAGAGGACGAAATGGTGCGGACGTGTGTCAACGCGCCGGAAGGCGACGTTGAAATTGCACTTTGATCGAGAGGAAATGAGAACCAGATGAGCGTTACTACCACTGCACCGATCGACACCCATGTCGAGAGCCCGCTCGCGCACCTCTCCGAGCAGCAGCTCGAGGAGCTGGGGCGCGAGTTCGACGCGATCCGCGACCGCGTCGCCGGCGAGCTCGGCGACCGCGACCGCCGCTACATCGAGAGCATGATCGAGATGCAACGCCGCCTTGCCGTGCTGGGGCGCATCCTCCTGCTCGCCTCCCGCAACCGCACCGGCTGGTGGGCCGGGACCGCCTCGCTCTCGGCGGCGAAGATCCTCGAGAACATGGAGATCGGCCACAACGTCATGCACGGCCAGTGGGACTGGATGAACGACCCGCGGATCCACTCCTCGACCTGGGACTGGGACACCGCCTCCACGGCCGAGGCCTGGAAGCACTCCCACAACTTCGTCCACCACACCTACACCAACATCCGCGGCAAAGACAAGGACCTCGGCTACGAGATCATGCGGATCGACCCGGAGCAGAAGTGGCACCCGGTCTACCTCGCGCAGCCGGTTTACAACCTGATCCTGGCGGCGCTGTTCGAGTGGGGTGTGGCGCTGCACGACCTCGACTTCGAGGCGATCCGCAAGGGCCACAAGCCGATGCACCAGGTGAAGCGGGAGCTGAAGGGCATCGCCGGCAAGGCGAAAAGCCAGATCGTCAAGGACTACATCGCCTGGCCGCTGGTCAGCGCTCTAGCGGCGACGGCCGTCGACGTCGTCGTGGAGACGCGACGCCAGCGCCAGCAGCCCCGCGGCATCCTCGGGCGGGTGAAGCGCCGGCGCAAGAGCCGCTGGGCGCCGGTTGTGGAAGCGACTCTGAACAGCGGTGCCAAAACCTTCCGCGCTACCGCCAAGGCCGACGCGACCGCCAACATCGTCCGCAACGTCTGGGCCTACGCGATCATCTTCTGCGGCCACTTCCCCGACCAGACCTACACCTTCTCCCAGCAGGAGGTCGAGGGCGAGAGCCGCGGCGGCTGGTACATCCGCCAGCTCACCGGCTCGGCCAACATCGAGGGCGGCCCGCTCTTCCACGTCGCCAGCGGCAACCTCAGCTACCAGGTCGAGCACCACCTCTTCCCGGACATGCCGAGCAGTCGCTACGCGGAGATCGCGCCGCAGGTGAAAGAGGTCTGCGAACGCTACGGCCTCCCCTACAACAGCGGTCCGTTTCTGCAGCAGCTGGGGATGGTCCAGCGGACGATCCTCCGCCTCGCCTTCCCCGGCGGCAAGCCCCGGCCGAAGCCGGGGCCCTACCGCGGGGAGAGCAACGGGAACGGCTCAGCCTGAGCCGCGGCTAACCGCCCGCCGTCGGCGCGATCGGAGTGCAGAAGAACCCGCGCGGGTGCGCCGGGTCGAGTGCGGTGAGGACGTCAGCGCCGACGATGTGGTCGTAGGGCATCGAGAGGTGATCGCCGAGGTCGAGGATGCACTGGTTCTGGAGCAGGACGTTTTTCACGTTCGCGCCTGAGAGGAAGGCCGAGGTGTAGGGGGTGACGACCTGGTCGTAGCGGGTCTGGATCACCGTGTATTCGACCCCCGGCACGGTGTCGCCGCCGCTGTTCAGTTCGGCGAGGAAGGCCGAGCCGACAATCTGCTCCTCGCAGGCCGGGCAGAGGGCGCCCGTGAACTGTTCGCCGCCTGGAAAGAAGCGGGCGAGGAGGCCAATCCCATCGACGGTGGTGCCGTGGTTGGAGGGTGAGAGGCCGACGAGGGTGTGGACCTCAGCGGCTCCGCCCAGGAACTTGAGGTAGTAGCGCGGCATCATCCCGCCCTGCGAGTGGCCGACGATGTCGACCTCGGCGGCTCCGGTGGCGGCAAGGACTTTGTCGACGAAGACGTTCAGTTCCTGGGCTGAGTTGCGGATCTCGCCGGTGCCGTAGACGCCGATCGCGCCGCTGCCGGCGTAGGAGCCGTAATTGAGGGCGAAGACGCAGTAGCCGTTGTTCTTCAGCAGCGGTGAGATCGCCTGCCAACTGTTCGACATGTCGGCGAAGGTGCCGTGGACGAGGACCACCGGTCGGGGATGGGCGGCGGTCGGTTTGCAGGCCCAGTCGTTGGCGCCGGGCGGGCTTGCGCTGGGGCTGGTGTGGGCCGGCGCCCGCAAAGAGGGCGACTAGGAAGACGAGAAGGGGGAGGATTCGGCGCATTCGATTGCTCCTTCGACTGGGTGTACCTATAAGTCAGTATCCGCTTGCGCTACTTCTAATCGCAAACTATCTTGAGCATAGCCGGGGCGCAGGCAGGGAAACAACCGGAGGAGAGAAAGATGATCCAGTCAACCTCGAGCCGCGCCCGCATCGCGTGGCTCCTGCTGCCGGCGCTCCTGGCGCTGGTCTTCGCCCTCACCGCCACCGCGGCGCGGGCGGCCAACTACGTCGCCCTCGGCGACTCCTATGCAGCCGGGCCGCTGATCCCGAACCCGCTGCTGCCACTCGGCTGCCTCAAGTCGAGCAACAACTACGCGCACCTGGCGGCGCCGGGGATCGGCCTCGCTCTACGCGACGCCACCTGCAGCGGGGCGAGGACCGTCCACATGACCGAACCCCAAGGCGTCGATCCCGACGGGCCGAACCCGCCGCAGTTCAACTCCTTGAACAGCGAAACCACCGTCGTCTCCCTGACGATCGGCGGCAATGACATCGGCTTCTCGGAAGTGGCTGAAAGCTGCGTCACCGCCAACCCCTTCAGCCACCCCTGCCTCGACAAATACGACGCGGGCGGGGTCGACCAGCTGAAAGCGCGCATCGACGCGACGGCGCCCAAAGTAGCGGCCGTCCTGCAGGGCATCCACGCCCGCTCGCCGGCGGCCAAAATCTACGTCCTCAACTATCCCGCGATCTTCCCCGAGAGCGGGTACGGCTGCTGGCCGCAGATGCCGATCGGATTCCTCGATGTCCCCTACCTGCGCTCGACGGAGCAGCGCCTGAACAGCATGCTGGCGACTCAAAGCGCAGCCAATGGCGCCACCCTGGTCAACTGGTACGGGGCCAGCATCGGCCACGACGCCTGCAAGAGCAGCTCGACCCGCTGGGTGGAGCCGCTGGTGCCGACCAACGCGGCCGCGCCGATCCATCCCAACAAAACGGGCATGGTCGGTGGGGCGAATGCGCTCCTAGCGGCGGTGAAATAGCCGACAGGTAAGAAGGGTCCCGGCGGCTCAGAACCCGAGCTCGTAAAAGAGCATCGAGGGGCCGTCGGGGCCGCCTTCGGCGTTGGTGAAGCCCATGCTCTCGTAGAGGGCGCGGGCGGCGGTGTCGGTCTCGCCGGTGTTGAGGTCGATGCCGTCGGCGCCGCGCCGGCGTGCGATCTCGATCGTCCGGCCGAGCAGAGCCCGCCCGATGCCGCGGCCGCGCAGAGTGGGCACCACGTAGAGCTCCTGCAGATACGATTCGAGGCCTTCGCTCCAGAGGGCCGGACGGAAGCGGAAAAGGGAGAGTCCATCCGGCCCCTCACCCGCCAGCAGGACCGTGACCTCCTCTGTCTCGAGCAGCCGTCGGACGTTTCGGCTCAGTGCCTCGACGCCGGGGCTCGGTTCCTCAAACTCGAGGTTGAAGTCGTGGAGGAGGCGGGCAATTGCCGCGGCGTCCTCCGCCGTCGCCTGCCGAACCTGTATCTCTCGTTTCTCCATGCCCCCAGTTTCCCTTTCCGCGGAAGTTCGCGCCGCCTGTGCGTGGATCGCTGAACGTGCCCGCTTCGTCCAGATCGAGGAGGACCGGATCGAGGGATACGCACAGGAACTGCGGGGGCTGGTCGACGAGGCGGCTGATGACCCTCCGCCTGCCGCAGACCCGGAAGCGGCTGCGGCGTTTGCGATCTGCATGAACGCGATCAACTTCGGCTCCGGCTGGTGGCCGACGATCCGCAAGCGCCCTGGACTGAGCGGCTACGCGACGATGGCGACAGGACTCAGCGAACGTTTTGAAGCAGCCGGCCCGTGGTCGCCGGGGCAGCTAGTCGCCCTCGACGTCGCGGACCTGGCCGAGGTTCTTGGCCAGGATCCCGACCATCCGTTGATGGGGCAGTTCGTAGCTGCCCTCCGCGATCTCGGCGAGCATCTGCTCGAAGAGCACTCGGGGCGCTACCTCGGCGTAGTCGAGCTGGCCGACTCCATCCCGGCCCTTGCCGAAACCTTTGCGTGCTGGAGCTCCTTCGCCGACGCCTCGAACTACAGATCTGTACCGCGCCGGGGTAGCGGAGCTGCCCGGGGTCGAGGACCTCACCGCCTTCGCCGACAACCTCGTGCCCCACGTCCTCCGCGTCGATGGGATGCTGCAGCTCGACCCCGCGCTGACTGCGGTGATCGAAGCCGAACAGCTGCTCGAGCACGGCTCGCCCAAAGAGGTGGAGCTGCGGGCCTGCGCGGTGCATGCGATCGAGCTGCTCAGCGACGCCACCGGCCGCCTCCTCTCCCCCGCCGAGATCGACAGCGCCCTCTGGAATCGGGGTCGGGAGCGCCACTACAAGGCGCTGCCGCGTCCGCGCTCCCGCAACACCGCGTACTGAGACTTAGAACGGCTGCGGGGTCCAGAGGGTCTCGTACAGACCGTCGACCGCGTTGGCGAGGAGACCGGCGTCGTCGCCGACGAGGACACGGTCGATCTTGCCATCGAGGAGGATCGGGATCCAGTGCCTGACGCTGCCCCGTCCCCAGCCGTCGGGGTCAGCGGGCTGCTCGGCGCAACTCTGGATCGTGCCGTCGTCGGTCACCTCGGCCCAGATCGTCTCGCCCTCTGAGCCGGCCGCATCGTCCTCGCTGAGGACGCTCAGCTGCAAACACTTGCCCCGGTGCTCGGGGAGCTTCACCAGCGGCAACGCCACCCGCAGCACCGTCGCCATCTCCTCCGCCGTCATCCCTTCTTCGTCCTCGGCGACGACGTGGTGGTGGCGCCAACGGGCGATGCCGGCGATCAGGCCCATCTTGCGCCGGGTTTTCTCAGTCAGTCCGTAGCAGCGTCGGCGGCCCGGCCCCTGCCACTCTTCGAGCAGACCTCCCGTCTTGAAAAGGCCGGCGCGGCGGTTGACCTGGTGGTAGCTGAGCCCGTGGTGCCCCCGGGCCAGGTCGGTCGGCGAACGACCCTCGCAACTGAGCTCCTCGACCATTCCCGCTTCCCACATGTCCGCTAGCAGGCCGAGGGAGGCCCAGGCGTGGGCGTCGATGCGGCCGTCCGGCAGCCGCGTCAGCGAGGCGTCAGCGAAGCGGTTGACGAGGTTGTAGAGCTCGGTTCCGCAGGGGTCGCTGAGCGTGTGGACGACCTTGGAGGGGACCCCCGGTTCCTCCTCCCGCTCGACGATTTCGAGTTCGGCCAGCTTTCCGGCGTAGCGATAGATCGTCCGCGGCGCGTAGCCGGGAACCTGCTCGGTCAGCGTTTTCGTCCGCAGCGGCCCTTCGCCGAGTGCCATCAGGATCGCTCCGGTGGCGCCGGCGCTGAGCAGGTGCAGGACTTCAGCGGTCGAAGCGCCGGCGACGCAGGCGTCGTCGCGCTCGGATGGTTGCAAATCGTCGATCCCCGAAAGTCCAGTCGTCATCGCCCGCCCTCCAGCGGTGCGTGTCATCAATCCATGACTGGTGCCGTTCTGGTACCCCGAAGTTCCGGCTCTAATCCTCAGAACTCGTAAGCGCGGGCCTGCAGGTGCCGCTCGACCGCCAGCTCGACGAGGCGGTGGCAAAGCTCGGGGTAGCCGGTCCCCGTCGCCTCGAAGAGCTTCGCGTAGACGGAGGTGTCGGTAAAGCCCGGCATCGTGTTGATCTCGTTGACGAGGACGGAGCCGTCGGGCTCGACGAAGAAGTCACAGCGGGCGAGGCCTGAGCAACCGGCCAGTGCGAAGACGGTGACCGCGAGCTCGCGCACGCGCTCGACCGCCTCCTCGCCGACCGGGGCGGGCACGCGCAGCTCCATCCCGCCCTCGGTGTACTTGGCCTCAAAGTCGTACCAAACCCCCTGCGAGACGATTTCCCCCGGCAGCGAGGCCCGCGGCTCGGCGTTGCCAAGGACCGAGCACTCGACCTCGCGACCGGACGCCGAGGCCTCGACGATTACCCGCGGGTCATGGCGCAGCGCCAGCTCGACGGCGGCGTCGAGATCGTCGAGCTTCTCGACCCTGGTGATACCTACGCTCGAGCCCATCCGCGAAGGCTTCACCCAGAGCGGCAGCCCCAGCTGTTCGCAGCGACCCCACCAGTCGTTTCCTTCGACCGCGGTGAACTCGACCTGCGGCACCCCGTGCTCGGCGAAGAGCCGCTTCAGCGTCAGCTTGTCCATGCAGATCGCCGAGGCGAGGACGTCGGAGCCGACGTAGGGAACGTCGAGCCACTCGAGCAGACCTTGGACGCTGCCGTCCTCGCCAAAGGCGCCGTGCAGGGCCGGGAAGACGGCGTCGGCGCCGAGCAATCCGCCGCCGGGAGTGAGCTCGACCGAGCCACCCGGCGCGCTCCAGCGTCCGTCGCGGGCGATCGTCACCTCGACCGCCTCGTGGCCCGCCTCGCGCAACCCGCCCGCAACCGCCTGCCCGGAGCGCAGCGAGACCTCGTGCTCGGAGGAGCGGCCGCCGGCGAGGACCGCGACTTTCATTCTTCGCCTTCTTCTTCGCTGGCTTCCGCGACCAGCTTCCCGACCGTGATCGTCACCGTCGCGCCGGGTTTCTGTTCTGAGCCCGGCGGCGGGAACTGGTCTAGCACCCGCCCGTTCTGGCTCGGGACCGCGGTTTCTTCTTCTTCGACCGCGGGGGTGAGGCCAGCGGCGCGAATCGCTTCCACAGCTTCCCGCCGTTCCTTGCCGATCACGTTCGGGACCGATGCCTGTTCTTCTTCCTTTTCGCCCTTGGAGACGATGATCGAGACCGCCGAGCCCGGTTCTACCTCGCTGCCCGCGTCGGGTGCCTGACGGATCACCTGGCCCTTTGGCTCCGAGCTTTCCTCTTCTGAGATCGAGGCTTCGAGACCGCGGCTGCGCAAGCGCTGCACGGCGGTTTCGCGCTGAGCGCCGACCAGAACCGGGACCTTGGTCAGCTTCGGCCCGCGGGAGACGAAGAGGGTGACGGTCGAGCCGTTGGTCGCGGTGCTGCCGCCGCCGGGCTCGGTGCTGATCACGTTGCCGGCTTCGACCGACTCGGAGTTGACGCGCTCGACCGCGACCTCAAAGCCGGCCGCTTCCAGCTTCCGCGTCGCCTCCTCCTCGCTCGTGCCGGCAACGGAGGGGACCTTGCCGCTGCCGGGGCCGGAGCTGACCGTCAGGGTCACGTCCGGCTTCGAGCAGAAGAAGGTGAGGAAAGCGCAGTCGAGGGACGCCTCCGGGGGCGAGGCGGGCGGGTCCTGCTCCAGCACTTCGTTGGCGGGCGCATCGCGCTGCACCCGGATCACTTCGCCGACCGTGAACCCCTTCTGCTCGAGCAGGGTGATTGCGACGTTGAGCTGGTTGCCGGTGACGCCGGGGACCTTAGTCGAGGTGTCGCGGGTGAGGGCGAGGCCGACGAGGATGCCGATCAGGATCGCCGCGACGAGGAGCGCCCAGAGCCACCAGTTGCGTTTGCGCTCGTCCTCCAGCACCTCCTCCGGAGTGGCGACGATCGGGGGCGCCGCGAAGGTCGCCGTCTGCCCGGCGACGCCGGGGTCCTTAAGAGCCGCGTCGAGGGCGGCGATGAAGGCGTCGGCGCTCTGGAAGCGCTGCCCCGGCTCCTTCTCCAGCGCCCGCATCACCACCGCGTCGAGCGCTGGCGAGACCGCCGGGTTGATCGAGCTCGGCCGTTGCGGCGTCTCGGCGACCTGTTTCATCGCGATCGCGACGGCGCTTTCGCCCTCGAAGGGGACCCGCCGGGTCAGCGCCTCGTAGAGGATGACGCCGATCGAGTAGAGGTCGGAGACGGGAGTGACTTCGAAGCCCTGCGCCTGCTCGGGCGAGAGGTATTGGGGAGTGCCCATCACCGAGCCGGTCTGGGTGATCTCCGAGACGCCGGCGCGGGCGATCCCGAAGTCGGTGACGACCGCCTTGCCCTCTTCGTCGACGATCACGTTCTGCGGCTTCAGGTCGCGGTGGACGATCCCGTTGCGGTGGGCGAAGCGGGCGCCCTCGAGGACCTGGCGGACCAGCGCCACCGCCTGGTCGGGCGCGAGGCCGCGGTCGATCAGCTCCTTCAGCGTCGGCCCCTGGACGTAGCGCATCGCGATGTAGTTGACGTCGCCGTCGGAGCCGCGGTCGAAGACGGCGACGATGTTCGGGTGCTGGAGGCCGGCGGCGTGCTCGGCCTCACGCTGGAAGCGGCCGACGAACTCCTGGTCCTGGAGGAAGCGGCGGTGCAGGACCTTCAGCGCCACCTGCCGCTGCAGGTGCGTGTCCTCGGCCAGCCAGACGTCGGCCATGCCGCCGCTGCCGATCCGGCGGACCACCCGGTATCGGTTGTCGACGATGCTTCCCTCGGCCACCTCAGCCACGCGCCACCAGCCTCCTCATTCTTCGCCGTTCAGGATCGCTTCCGCGACGTCGCGGAAGATCGGGGCGGCGATGTCACCACCGAACTGTTCCGTGCACTCGACCGAGGCCGCGATCGCGATCTGCGGATCGTCGGCAGGGGCGAAGCCGATGAACCAGGCCTGGTTCTCGTTCTCGCCGCCACCGCAGGCCAGGTTGCCTGGGGTTTCCGCGGTTCCGGTCTTGCCGGCGACCGGGACCCCCGGGATCGCGGCGTTGGTGCCGGTGCCTTCGTTGACCACGCCTTCCATCGCCGTCGTCAGCTCTGCCGCGGTCTCCTCGCTGACCGCCTCGCTGTAGACCGAGGGGTCCATCGTGTCGACGACGCGGCCGTCGGGGTCGATCTCGCGCTTCCAGATCTGCGGCTTCATCAGGGTGCCGCCGTTGGCGACCGCCGACGCCACCTGCGCCATCTGCAGCGGCGTCGCCAGCAGCCGCTCCTGGCCGATCGCGAGGCGGGCGAGGTCGACCGGGTCCTTCGCGGTCAGGACTTCTTCGTTTTCGAGGTCCCAGACCCCGCTCTCTTCCACCTCGTCTTCGGGTAGGTCGATCGCCGGGGTGGCATTGAACCCGAACCGTTCCATGTACTTGAAGAGGGTGTCGTTGCCGAGCTGCTGGCCGAGCTGGCCGAACCAGGTGTTGACCGAGTTGGTCAGCGCGGTGTCAAGGGTGGCGCCGAAGAAGTCCTGGTTGAAGTCGTTCTGCAGCGGCGTCCCTTCGACTTCGAGGGTGCCGGGCGCGTCGATCGTCGTTTCCGGCGTGATCGCGCCGCTGTCGAGCCCGGCGGCCGCGGTCACCACCTTGAAGGTCGAGCCCGGCGGGTAGAGCCCCTGCGTCGCCCGGTTCACCAGCGGCCTTTCGACCTCATCCGCATTCCACTTTTCGAAGTCATAGGGAACCCGGTTCGGGTCATACGGCGCGTTGGAGACCATCACCTTGACCGCGCCGGTGCTGGGCTCGAGCGCGACGACGGCGCCGTAGCCGGCTTCCTCCAGCTCGGCCAGGGCCAGTCTTTGCGCTTCGGTGTCGATGCTGGTGACGATGTCGTTGCCTTCCTGAGCATGGCCGAGCAGCTCGTCGGCGATCGAGCTGAACTCGGAGCCTTCGCCGACCAGTTCCTCGTTATGGAACTGCTCGAACTCGGAATCGCCGTACTGGACGAAGCTGTAGCCGATCGGGTGGCCAAAAAGGGTGCCTTCGGGATAGCGGCGCACGTAGCGCTTCGCGGCGCCCTTGCCCTTCGCCACCGACTTCGCGATCACGGTCCCGTCGGCGGCAAGGATGCGGCCACGGGGGATCTGCTGCTGCTCCAGCAGCGGCCGCTTGTTCGCGTTTTTTTCCTTCAGCGCCTCGGCGTCGAAGACCGACCAGTAGGACGTGAACCCGATCAGGACCCCGAAGAGGACCATCACGAAGGCGAACAATTTGACGATCTGGCGGTTCACGCCGTCGCTCCCAAAGCGGCCATCCGGCCGGGGGGCTCGGCGGCCTCACGCCGCGCGCGATCGGAGACCAACAGCAGCAGCGCCAGCAACACGAAGTGCGCGACGAT
>VAYN01000008.1:108167-139292 GCA_005885405.1 Actinomycetota bacterium
ATGATCACGAAGGCCTGGATCGCGAAGACCGCGGTCAACCCGGTCGCCAGCAGCTTCGAAAAGCCGTCGCCGGCAAGCAGCGCGACCTTGAAGCCGCGGGCGGCGATCAGCATGTAGATGAGGACGACACCGACGGCGCCGAAGAGGCCGACCTCGTTGACGATCAGCGCATAGATCATGTCCGTCTGGGCCGCCGGCAGCAGGGCGTTGTCGGTCCCCGGCACGGTGATCAGCGCCTCCCCGAACCCTTTGCCGAAGAGGCCGCCGTCGGCCTGGGCGAAGATCGAGTTGAGGACCTGGTAGCCGCTGCCCTGGGGGTCGTCGTAGGGGTGGAGCCAGATGTCGACCCGCTCGTGGACGTGGGGCACGGTGCTGGCGAAGAACCAGGCGCCGACGAGGAACATCGCCATCCCGATGACGACGAAGGAGAAGCGCCCCGTCGCCACGTAGAGCAGGGCGAGGAAGGCGGCGAAGAACATCAGCGAGCTGCCGAGGTCGCGGATGAAGACGAGCATGAACATCGAGGCCCCCCACACCACCAGCATCGGCCCGAAGTGCTTCAGCGGCGGCAGCGTTACCCCGAGGACGCGGCGGGCGCCGACGATCAGAACCTCGCGGTGCTCGCGCAGGTAGCTGGCGAGAAAGACGACGATCGCGATCTTGGTGAACTCGGCCGGCTGGAAGGCGAGCGGGCCGATCTTGACTCCGAGGTAGGCGCCGTTGACCTGCTGGCCGATCCCCGGCAGCCGCGGCGCCAGGAGGACGAGGAGGCCGCCGATCGCGATGGTGTACCGGTAGCGCTCGAGCACCTCGTAGTCGCGCAGGAACTGGATCGTCAGCGCGAAGAGGACGAGGCCGAGGACGAACCAGTTGGCCTGATCGCGGGCGAGGCCCTCGTCGATCCGGTAGATCATCACCAGCCCGAAGGCGGTCAGCGTCGCCATCAGCGGGAACAGATAGGGGTCGGCGTTGGGGAGGCGGATCCGCAGGTAGACGTGAGTGGCGATGCAGATCGCCAGAAAGTAGGCGCCGTAGATGAGGCTGAGGTTGCCGAGCTGTTCGTTCTCCTGCGAAAAGACGGCGGCGAAGCCCGCGGTGAGCAGGGCGGCGACGGGAACCAGGGCCAGGAGCTCCCGGTTCCTAGCGCTAGTCAACGAAGCCCCTCGGACTTTTCGATGTCTTCGACCAGGGAGACGGCGTCGTTACGGGAGCGCAGCTTGTGGCCGGTGACCGCGTCCTGGCGCCGCGCCGGCAGGGACTCGGTCTGAACCGGGCTGGCGTAGCGCTCGGAGTAGAGCTCGATCCCGAACGGCAGCTCGTAGGGGGCGCCGCGGTAGAGGGCGACTCGGCCCGATTCGTCGGTGCCGAGGAACCAGATCTGCCGGTTGCCGAACCAGGCGCCGAAGGCGACCGCGGCGAGGATGAGGACAACCGCGAGCGCCTTCAGGGCCCGGCGCAGGCCGCGGCGCCGCGGTTGGGTCCCGGCGTCCTCGCGGCGCTGGCGCGCGGCCTCGGCGGCGGCGCGGCGGCGGACCTCGGTCGCGGTCAGCCCCGCCTCCTCGGCGCTCGAGCCGACCAGGGTCGCGCCCTCCTCGGGCCGGACGCCGGGGTTGGCGGCGTCGGGCGCGGCCGGGTCGGCGAGGCGGAAGGTGACGACGGTGATGTTGTCGCGGCCGCCGGCGCGGTTGGCTTCGTCGACCAGCGCCCGCACCGCTGCCTCCAGCGAGGTGGCGCGGGTGAGGAGGCGGGCGATCTGCTCGTCGTCGAGCATCGTCGTCAGCCCGTCCGAGCAGATCAGGAAGACATCGCCGTCCTGGGCGGGGACCGTCTGCACGTCGACCTGGACCTCCGGTTCGGGCCCGAGCGCCCGGGTGATGATCGAACGCTGCGGGTGGTCCTCGGCCTGGGCGTCGGTGAGCTGGCCTTTGCGCCGCATCTCCTCGACCAGCGAGTGGTCGCGGGTCAGCTGCTCGAACTTGCCACCGCGCAGCCGGTAGGCGCGGCTGTCACCGACGTGGCCGATCGCCACCGTTTCTCCCTCGAGGTCGACGATCGCGGCGGTCGTCGTCGTCCCCATCCCGGCCAGGCTCGGGTCCTTGCGGGCGAGCTCGTGGATCGTCCGGTTGGCGCCCTCGATCGTCTCCTCCAGCACCCGCTCCGGCGGCGCCTGCGGCAGCTCGCCGGCGAAAGACTCAGCGGCGGCTTTGGAGGCGACCTCGCCCGCTTGGGCGCCGCCCATCCCGTCGGCGACGACGAAGAGCGGGGCCGCGACGTAGAGGGAGTCCTCGTTGGCGTTGCGCTGGCGCCCGGTGTCGGTGCGAACGGCCTCCTCCGCGATCCGCAGCGCCACCTCAGCTCACCTCGAGCCTGAAGATCGTGTCGCCGATCTGGACCGTGTCGCCGTCGATCGCCTCCGCCTCCCCCTGCAGGGTCGCGCCGTTCAGCAGCGTGCCGTTGGTCGATCCCATGTCCTCGACGTAGAACCGACCCTCGCGAGAGAAGACGCGGGCGTGGATGCTGGAGGCGTAGCGATCGTCGATCCGCACGTCTGCCTCCTTCGAGCGACCGATCGAGAGGCCGCCGATCAGGTCGAAGCGCTGGTCGCGCTCGAGGCCACCGCCGCGCTCGGCGATCAGCCAGCCATCGGGTCCCCGCGGCGCCTCAGAGTAGGCGGGCGCGGCGTGGAAGCCAGTCGCGTCAGGGGCGGGTGCCACCGTCCGGCGCAGGTCCTTGAGGGCGCTGCGCGCAATCACGAGCACGAACAGGTAGAGGACGGCGAGGAAGCCGAACTTGAGGGCAACGCTTATGGGGTCATAGTCCACGCGACAGGCACCTTAATGACGGAGCCAGGCGGCGCCATGCTGCGTCCTCGGTCTTCCGAATAGCGCTGCTATTCGGAATCCCTGCGTCCTTGCCTGGCGTCGCCTGGCTCTCGTCATCAACCTTGCTACCTACTGCTCGATGTCGAACGTGAAGGTGGTGGTGCCGACGGTGATCTGGTCACCGGGGCTGAGCCGGGTGGAAGGGACGCGCCGGCCGTTGACCTTAATCCCATTGGTGGAGCCAAGGTCGACGATCTGCCAGTCGCCGTTGTCGGCCCGGCGCAGCTCGGCGTGGCGGCGCGAGACGTTGGGGTCGGAGAGCACGCACTCGACCGACTTCGAGCGCCCGATCGTTGCCCGCGGGCCGTCGAGGACGTAGCGGCGGTCGCCGAGCGAGATCACCGCGCGGGTGGAGACGAGGGCGCCAACCGCCTGCTCGGGCCGCTTCGGGCGGCTGCGATCGCGCTCGCGGACGGCTGAGTAGACCATCGTGTGCCCCTCTTCACCCTGTTCGGGCGCCTGCCCCTCGTGCGCCGGCGGCTTCACCAGCCGCGCCTGGATCCCGAACTCGCCGAGCCGCAGCCGCTCGTCGGTCGAGAAGTCGACCTGGGGCCGGGTCAGGAGGTCGTAGCCGCGCCGCCGCGCGTGCTCCAGCAGATAGCCGGAGAGCTCCTGCTCGAGCGAGCGCTCGTAGCCTTCGAGCTTGCCGCGGTCCTGCTTCGAGAGGAAGACCGTGTACTCGTTGGGGACGTAGACGCGCTGGACCGAGGCGGTCTTGTGAGCGTCCATTTCCTTCGCCAGCTTGCGGGCGAGTTCGACTGGCTGCACCTCGGAGCTGAAGGCACGGCTGAACACCCCCTCGACGAGGCCCTCGAACATCGACTCCAGTCGACTTAGCGCGCCGATGGCGAAATCCTAGGGAAGGGTCGCCTGGGGATGTTGCTCAAGGGAGCGCCGCGCCGTGGAGGGCAAGAAAGCCGCCGACCGCCACCGCGGCCGCGAGAGCGCCGACGCGGGTGACGACCCCGTGGCCGTGGACGCCGGGCAGATGGTCGCTGAGCTGGTCGAGCGAGTCCTCGATCGCCGTCCCCAGCTCCTCCAGCGAGAGGCGGTGGTTGGGGCGGGGCGAGAGGCAGGCGTCGACCGCGTCGGCGAGGTCGCGGGGAAGGTCGGGGCGGAGCCGGCGCAGCGGCCTGGTGCGGCCGCCGATCGCCCGCGCGGTCGCCGCCGGGGTGGCGCGGCGGTGCGGGTTCTCGCCGCTCCAGCACTCATACAGGGTGAGGGCAAGCGAGTAGACGTCGGCCTCGGGCCCGGCTTGTCGTCCCTCCGCCTGCTCTGGGGACATGTAGGCGAGGGTGCCGACGACGTCGCCGGCCGCGGTCAGCGCGGCGGCGTCGGAGAGGTGGGCGACGCCGAAATCCATCAGCTTGGCGCGTGGTTCTGAGTCCTCGACCACCTGCACGTTCTGGGGCTTGATGTCGCGGTGGACGACGCCGCGCGAGTGGGCGTGGTCGAGGGCCTCGCAGAGGTCGGCGCCAATCTCGCCGATCTCGCGGTCGGAGAGCTCGCCGGCGTTAGAGAGGCGGGCTAGGGTCGAGCCCTCGACGAGCTCGGTGACGAGCAGGGCGTTGCCGTCCTCCTCCCCCATCTCGTAGAGGGTGACGATGCCGGGGTGGTTGAGGCGCGCCGCGGCCTGCGCCTCGCGCAGCACCCGCCGGCCGGCCTCCCCCCGCTGTTCGATCGCCTTGACGGCGACCGGGCGCTCGAGCCGCCCATCCCAAGCCTCGTAGACGGTGCCGAAGCCGCCGCTGCCGATGCGGCGCTCGATCAAGAAGCGGTTGAGCACGAGCGAGCCGACCATGGGCTCTCACTCACTTCGCCGGAAAGGGATCTCTTCCTGCCGCCCGTCCAGTTGGGAAAAAGGTGGCGTTTGCTGCATCTCCTAGCGGCGCAGCCGCTCCAGAAGTCATACTTGCGCCCCCGTGGAGGACTTCACCTCACGACGCTCGCCCCGGCGCGAGCGGTCCCCCCGCCGCCCCGAACGCCAGCAGATCATGCTGCGGCGCGGGCTTGCGCTTGGTGGCGGCCTCGTCCTGCTGATCCTGATCGTGCTCGGGATCAAGGGGTGCCTCGACGCCCGCGCCAACCGCGAGCTCAGCGACTACGCCCGCAATGTCACCCAGATCGTCGAAGAGACCGAACAAACCAGCAAATCCTTCTTCGAACGACTCGAGGATCCGGGCACCCTCTCGGTCACCGAGTTCGTCGACCAGGTCAACGCCGACCGCAGCGCCGTCGACACCTACGCGGCGCGGATCGACGACCTCGGCACCCCCGGCGACATGTCGAGCGCCCAGTCCAACCTCGAGCTCGCCTACGAGCTGCGCGCCAGCGCGATGGACGAAATCTCCGAAAAAACCGACGACGCGCTCGGCGACGCCGGCGCGGACAAGGCGATGGAAGCGATCGCGCGGCAGATGCAGAAGCTGCTCGCCTCCGACGTGATCTACGAACAGGTGGTGCGACCGGAAGTCGACGGTGTTCTCGCCGACAACGGGATCTCCGACTCAGACCTGCCGAAGAGCACCTTCCTGCCCGACGAGAAATGGCTCGAAGAGAGCACCGTCAGCGACGCCCTAGGAGCGGTCAGCGGCAGCAGTGGCGGTGAAACTTCCGGCGCCCACGGGACCGAAATCGGCGGCGTCACCGCCAATGGGACCGAACTGGTCGAAGGCGCCCCGGCGACGATCTCCGGCGAAGAAGGCGTGGTGATCGAAGTCGCGGTGCTGAACCCGCTCGAATCGACCGAGAACGGGGTCAACGTCGCCGTCACCTACGAAGGCACCACGGTGAAGGGCGAAATCGACGAACTCCCGGCCGGCGAAACCGGCACCGCGGAAATTCCCTTGACGCCGACGCCGAGTGGCGAAGTGACGCTCGAAGTCGAAGTCGAACCGGTGCCCGGCGAGGAAGTCGTCGAAAACAACGAAGCGACCTACACGCTGCTGATCGAATAGGTCAAGGTGTGGGCATGAGGATCGCCTACCTCGGACCCGCCGGCACTTTCACCGAGGACGCCCTCGGGGAAGCGATCCCCGGTGGCGACTTCGAGCCGCTGCGGACGGGGTCGATCCACGACGCGATCATCGCCGTCGAGCGCGGCAAGGCCGACCGGGCGCTGGTCCCGATCGAGAACTCCCTCGAGGGCTCCGTCCGCCCCACCCTCGACACGCTGGTCTTCGAGGCGCCGGAGGTGGCGATCGTCGGCGAGCACGACTACCGGGTTCGAGTCCACCTGATCGCCCGCGGCGGGGTCGGGATCGGGGACGTTGAGGCGGTTCTCTCCCACCCGCAGCCGTTGGCCCAGTGCCAGCGCTTCCTCCGCGAGCGCCTCGGCGAGGTCGAACAGCGCAGCGTCAGCAGCACCGCGGCAGCGGTGCGGATGGTGAGCGAGTCCTCCCGGCCCTGGGCGGCGCTCGGGGCGCGGGCGGCGGCGGCGCTGTACGACTGCGAGCTGCTCGCCGAGGGGGTCGAGGACCAAGACGACAACGTCACCCGGTTCGTCTGGATCGCCCCCAGGGGGACCGAGCCGATCGGTGAGGGCGGGTGGAAGACCTCGCTTGTCTTCTCCGAGGTCGGGGCCGACCACCCCGGCGCCCTAGTCGAGTGCCTGCGCGAGTTCTCCGACCGCGGCATCAACCTGACGCGGATCGAGTCGCGGCCGCTGCGCCAGGGCCTGGGGCGCTACATGTTCTTCTGCGACCTTGAGGGCAAAGAGGGCGACGCGACCGTCTCCGAGGCGATCGCGTCGCTGCGGACGAAGGCAGCCTCAGTGCGGATTCTCGGCTCCTATCCCGTCGGCTGAATCGTGGTTCCTTTCGGTCGCTGAGCGTCCGTAAAGAACCGCGAAACTTCCCTGCGCAATCGGGACACGCGCTCAGGTGCCTACAATTCCCGGGCAGTATGGCCAGGGTGCTGGTACTCAACGCGACGTATGAGCCGATCAACGTCTGCACGTTGAGACGCGCCGCTGTCCTGCTCCTGAAGGAAAAGGCCGAACTTCTCGAGCAGCGAGCCGGCGCGGCGCTGCACTCAGAGCACATGACGATGGAGCGGCCCGACGTGATCCGGCTCGTCAACTACGTGCGGATCCCGCGCGAGGCGCACCGCCGCAAGATCACCCGCCGCGCCGTCCTCGCCCGCGACGACTGGACCTGCCAGTACTGCGGCTCGACCAAAGCCGGCCTCACCGTCGACCACGTCATCCCTCGCTCCCGCGGTGGCCTCTCGGTCTGGGAGAACATCGTCGCCGCCTGCCCACCTTGCAACCGGCGCAAGGGCAACCGCCTGCCGCGCGAGATCCACATGCACCCGGCGAAGACGCCGAAGGCGCCGCCGCCAACCGTTTTCATCCAAGTCGCCAGCCCGAAGATCCCCGCCGCCTGGCAGCAGTACCTGCCCCAGGCTGCGTAGGCGCCATCGGTACTCCCAGCGTTCCTGACCGCGCAAGTAGACTGCGACTAATGATCGTGTGGGCCGGCGGGGCTCAGCGAGCGCTCGTGCTTGCCGCGGCGCTCTTCGTCCTTACGTTCCTGCTTGCCTATGCGGCGGGAACGGCGGCGGCTGGAGTCTGGATGAAGGGACCGGCGGCCGGCGAGGCGGCAAGGTTCTGGACGCCGGCGCGGATGCGCGCGGCGAAGCCGCTCGAGGTGGGAGAGGAAGGAGGACGCGCCGCCAGGATCGTTGAGGGCGGGCACGGCGAGCCGCGAAGGATCCCGCCGCTGGCGGCGCGACCGGGAGAGTTCGGCGACGACTTCGTTGAAGTGCCCGACCCCACCGCCCCGGGCTTCGCTGTCCACGGTGTCCTCTTCGTCGACCTCGGGTTCTTCGGCTACGGGCGCTGCTCGGGGACCGCGGTCCGCTCGCCCAACCGCAGCGTCGTCATCACCGCCGCCCACTGCATCCACAGCGGCAGCCGCTTCGGTCGCTGGTATCGATCCCGAGCCGCCTTCGTCCCCGCCTACCGGTTCGGCCAGCGCCCCTTCGGGATCTTCCCCGTGCGCTGGGTCGACACCACGAAGGAGTGGCGGGACAGCGGCAGCGAGAACTTCGACGTCGGCGCAATGGTGGTGGGCCGAAACGAGAGCGGCAAGGCGCTGACCGAGGCAGTCGGCGGGACCGGGATCGCCTGGAACCTGAAGCCGCAGCAGACCTTCGACGTCCACGGCTATCCCGCCGAACCCCCCTTCGATGGCGAAACCCAGCGCCTCTGTGCCGGGACGCGGTTCCTCGGCCACGACCCCAACTCCTTCATCGTCCCGGGACCGCTCAACCTCGCCGTCACCTGTCAGCTGAACGGCGGCGCTTCAGGCGGCGGCTGGATGATCGAAGGCGGCGAGACCCTCAACAGCGTCACTGACTACGGCTACTTCGACGAAGCATCCCCCGCCTACGGCTCCTATTTCGGAAAGGAAGTCGCCCGCCTTTACGGCCGGGCGGGGGCTGTGCGGTGAAACGGCAGCTCCCTCTGCTCGGCCTGGCACTGGCCCTCGCCCTCGGGCCGGCGTCGAGCGCGATCGCGATCGCGAGCCAAGGGCTGCCGCTCCTGCCACCGCTGCCGAAGAGCGCGGTCCTCGAACGCGGCTTGCACTCAACTCAGCATGGGGGCCCGGTCCGCCCAGACCCGCTGTTCCGCTCCGGGTTCGTCGCGGCGACGAAAGGTCCGTATGAGGTTGGGGTCAGCACCTATGGCAGCGGGCTCTACCTCGAGGTCTGGCGCGGCGGCAAAAAGCAGCGGACGGCGACCACCTACCTGGCCCGCGGCGTCGCGCAGCCGCAGCGCCTGCAGGCGACCTTCGGCAAGTTCGGAAGGGTTTCCATGCGCTTCCACCGCGGCCGCAGTCGCCGGGTGACCAAGCACTGCGTGTTCGGTCGGTTCCTCGTCAGGGTGGCTACGCATCAGTCCAGATCCACCGGGCTAAGGGCGGGATTCTCCGCGTCGGCAAGCGCTGTCATGTGCGCCGCCACCGCCTTTTCTCCCCGGAGGAACTCGAAGAACTCTTCGCCAAGCCCGATGCCGCAATGCTTTCGATCGCACGCGAAGGCGTCGACTCCACCGCCCTCCTCGCGATCGATGCCGGCAAGAGGAGCGCCTTCTACGCGATCGACGAAGAAACCCGTCCAAAGCTGGCGATCATCCGCCTCGCGATGGCCCGCAAACCCGGCCGCGTCCAAATCAACGAATCGATCACCTCCGGCACCCTCGCTCCGCCCGCCCCGTTCCACGGTTCCGGTCGCTACCGCGCCTTCCCCGACGGCAGCAGCACCTGGTCGGGCAGCCTCAGCGTCAACTTCCCCGGCGCCCCGCACTTCCCGCTGACGGGGCCGAGCTTCGAAACCCTGCTCGAAGTGCCGTTCTAACGACCGTTCAAGAAGGCATATAGGGAGTTAATTCATGCATCGCGATAAAGCCGGATCCTGGCGACGACCAGATGCTCTCTCCTTCTTGAATCCAGCATTCCTCTGACTCGCATCGGCCCTCCGCGATGTCGGTGGCATCGAAGCGATCGGTGAAGGTGAGCCCAAAGGGCGTATCGGTCTGCGGCTCTGGCCAAGACCATTCCGCTCGGCGTTCCATCATTTCCAGCCAGAGGCTGACCATGACGGGTTCCAGCCTGGCGAAGGGGCGTGCCTTTCCTCCTACATCCGAGCAGGTCTCCGGATCGCTCTCTCCCTCTTCGAGAGTCCGAGTGGGTCGGGTGAAAGCGTAAGTTCCCTCCAAGGTGACCACCAAATAAACATCGCCTTCGTTTGGGTCCGCGACTTCCAAGGCCACAAGAGTTCCAGCTTGTGCGGCGGCCCAGGCAAAGCGGGCCGGCGTTCCGTACACGATTGCCGGGTCGTAACCGGGTGCGGAAACAGCCAGCGAGCGCAGTTCGCCGGCGCACACACCAGGGGATGCCCAGGTTCCGCTTTCTGCGACATGGAACGGTTCGGTTCCGCATCCGGCTTTGATCGCACCATCGTGGCGGAAAAGTGGCCCGAGCTGGTGTCCGATGTCGAGGGGATTGGGGATCTCGTTTTTGCAGAGTTCCGCATAGCTACGTTCCTCGTCGTCGTCCCCCCCTCCGCCTGGGGCAGCGTTTTCGAAAAGTCCTTCGAGGAACCTGGGAACGGATAGAGACGGGGTCGGGGTCAAGTCATTGACACCTAAGGCGAGTCCCGTAAATAGATAGGACGCGCAGGCGCAATAGAGCATCGTCATCGAAACCGTCCGAAGAACACCGATGTGTTCCCTGCGAGCGCGTCTATATGCGGCCTTCGGGATCCAACCAAACCCGGGAACTCCACGTACTCGCTCTGCTATGCCAGCCCACTGAGCGATTAGTCCACATTCCTCAGCAGCAGATTGCTTCAGGAGATGCTTCTTTTCTTCTTTCTTGCTGAGGGGTCCGCTAAAGGCTGCGCTCTTCAGCATTAGGAGCAGCGTCACCACAAAGCCACCGAGAATCACCGGGGCGGGAGGGAAAATGACAGCCGTACCTAGGAGGGGGAGAAAGATCAGCATCTGAAGACGCCCAAGCCCGGTCTCGCCCCGAATTTCCTGCCAGAGTGGTTGGTATTCCTCTAGCGCTAAACGGTGGCGCCCCCTCAGCCACTCCACTAAGCCGGCACAGAGGACTGGAATGCTTGCTAGGGCTGCAGTCGCGTTTGCATTAGTTGCGGCGAAGAGGAGGAGTGAAACAGGCAGCGAAACGAGGGAGGGCCGTATTCCGACGCCCCGCAGAATCTGAATTGACTTGGATCCCCGACTGGGGGGACGATGATCCGCCCGGCCCATAGTCCCTAGTACGTTCTGGGGACCTTCTTCCCTTCAATCCCGGCCTATCGCAGCAAGCGATTTGAGAAACGCTTAGGTGGCGCCGTCCGCTGAAGCGTCGACCAGCTCGTCTTGGTTGTCCTCAGGCGTCGCTGGATCGCCTTCCTCGGACTCGACCACGAGGGCGACGGCGCTGACGCGGTCGTCGTCCTTGATGTTCATCACCTTCACGCCCTGAGTGGAGCGGCCCATTTGCGAGATGCCGCTGACCGAAGTCCGCTGGACCATCCCGTTCTGGGAGATGAAGAGGAGGTCCTGGTGTTCGCCGACGATTAGGGCGCCCGTGAGACCGCCCTTCTTCTCGGTCAGCTTGATCGTGAGGACGCCTTTGGTCCCGCGGCCCTTGACCGGGTACTCGGAGACCGGCGTCCGCTTGCCGTAACCGTTCTCGGTGACGACGAAGAGTTCGGTGTCGTTGCGGGCGACGTCCATCGCCAGCACCCGGTTGTCTTTGCCGGCGACGTTCATCCCTTTGACGCCGCTGGTGTCGCGGCCCATCGTCCGCACCAGCTTCTCGGAGAAGCGGGAGGCGTGGCCGGAGTGGGAGACCATGAGAATGTCGTCTTCGCCCGAGGTCAGCCGCACCTGCACCAGCTCGTCGCCGTCGCGGACCTTGATCGCGATGATCCCGTCGGCCCGGATCGGCGTGTTGTAGGCGAGAAACTCGGTTTTCTTCACCAGCCCTTTGGCGGTGGCGAAGGCGAGGTACCTGTTCTCCTTGAAGTCCCGGGTGGGGATCACCGCCATCACCTTCTCCCCTTCGCGCAGGGGCAGGAGGTTGTTCAGCGAGCTGCCTTTGGCATTTCGCGACCCCTCCGGCAGCTCGTAGACCTTGAGCCGGTAGACCTTGCCCCGGTTGGTGAAGAAGAGCAGGAAGTCGTGGGTCGAGGAGATGTGGAGGTGCGCGATGTAGTCGTCGTCTTTGAGGTTCATCCCCATCACGCCGACTCCGCCGCGGCGTTGCTGCCGGTAGGTCGCCAGCGGCAGCCGCTTGACGTACCCCGACGCGGTCAGCGAGATCACCATCTGCTGGTCGGCGATCATGTCCTCGATGCCGACGTCGCCCTCGAAGTGGGCGAGCTCGGTGCGGCGTTCGTCGCCATAGGCCTCGACGATTTCGGCGAGCTCGTCTTTGACCAGGCCCATCACCCTGGCTTCGTCGCCGAGGATCGCGCGCAGCTCGCCGATCCGCTCCATCAGGTCGGCGTGCTCGGCGCGGACTTTGTCGGCCTCAAGCGCCGTCAGGCGCTGCAGGCGCATGTCGAGAATCGCCTGCGCCTGCTCGCGCGAGAGCTCGAATTTCTCGATCAGGCCGTCGCGGGCGGCGTCGGGATCGCTCGAAGCGCGGATCAGTTTGATCACGGCGTCGAGGTTGTCGAGCGCGACCAACAGGCCCTCGAGGATGTGGGCGCGTGCCTCTGCTCGACGCAGTTCGAACTGGGTGCGACGGGTGACGACCTCGCGCTGGTGGTCGACGTAGTGCTCGATCAGCTCGAGCAGGCTCAGCGTCCTCGGCACGCCGTCGACCAGCGCCACCATGTTGGCGCCGAAGGTCGACTGCATCGGGGTTTTTTTGTAGAGGTTGTTGAGGACGACCTTGGCCGGCGGACCGCCGCGTTTGAGCTCGATTACGAGCCGCATCCCGGAGCGTTCGTCGCTCTCGTCGCGGAGGTCGGAGATGCCCTCGAGTTTTTTGTCGCGGGCGAGATCGGCGATCTTCGTGATCAGGCCGCCTTCGCCGCCCTTCTTGACCATGAACGGGAGCTCGGTGACGATGATCGCCTCCTTACCTCCCTTCAGCGGCTCGACGTGGGCACGGGCGCGGACCTTGATGCTGCCGCGGCCGGAGGCGTAGGCATCGCGGATCCCCTCGCGGCTCATCAGTCCGCCGCCGGGGAAGTCCGGGCCTTTGACGTGCTCCATCAACCCCGCCAGGTCGATCTGCGGGTTGTCGATGTAGGCGGAGACGGCGCCGGCGACCTCCCGCAGATTGTGCGGCGGGATGTTCGTCGCCATCCCGACCGCGATCCCCGAGGTGCCGTTGACCAGCAGGTTGGGGAATCGCGCCGGCAGGACCTGGGGCTCCTGGGTCGATTCGTCGTAGTTGGGACCGAAGTCGACGGTGTCGGCGTCGATGTCCCGCAGCAGCTCGGTCGCAAGACGGCCGAGGCGGGCCTCGGTGTACCGCATCGCCGCCGCAGGGTCGTCGTCGATCGAGCCGAAGTTGCCCTGGCCGTCGACGAGCAGGTAGCGCAGAGAGAAGTCCTGCGCCATCCGCACCAAGGTGTCGTAGATCGCCGAGTCGCCGTGCGGGTGGTACTTACCCATCACCTCGCCGACGATGAAGGCGCACTTGCGGTAGGGCCGGGTCGGCTGCAGGCCGATGTCGTGCATCGCGTAGAGGACGCGGCGGTGCACCGGCTTGAGGCCGTCGCGCACGTCCGGTAGCGCCCTCCCGACGATCACGCTCATCGCGTAATCGAGATAGGACGAACGCATCTCCTGCTCGAGCCCGCGATCCTCGATGTTCCCCGTCAGGGCGTCCAGAGCCATCAGCTCATCTCCTTCTCGCACTCACCGGCGCGTCTACACATCAAGGAACTTGACCTCTTTCGCGTGGGCCTCGATGAACTCTCGTCGCGGTGCGACCTGGTCTCCCATCAGCATCGAGAAGATCGTGTCGGCCGCCGTCGCGTCTTCAAGCGTGACCCGGGCCAGCGTCCGCGAGGCCGGGTCCATCGTCGTCTCACGCAGCTGCTTGGCGTTCATCTCGCCCAGCCCCTTGAACCGGGTCAACTGGACACCCTGCCGGGCCAGCTCCAACACAGCCCCCCGCAGCGCCTCGAATGAGAGCGCGATATTTCGTTTCTCCCCGCGCTTAACTTCGAAAGGCGGCCGTCCGACCTGTTTCAGCAGAGCCGCGTGGACCTCGGCGAACTTGCGGTAGTCATGGTGCGCGAAGAGGGCGGCCGGCAGTCGATGGGTCCTCGCCAGCCCGCTCTTGCGCTCGATCGCTTTGACGACGACCAGGTCATCGCTGCTGTCCACCACCGTGGTATCGAACGGCTCGTTCTCGCCGCCGCCTCGCTGCAGCAGGTCGCGGGCAGCCTCGACGCTCGCGACCTGCTCGTCGAGCAGGCTCGACTCCTCGAGAAAGCGCACGACTTCATGGCCGAAGTCGGCCTGCAGCGAAGAACCCCAGCCCTCGTACTCTTTCGAGCGCCGGATGTACGCCTGCCAGCGGCTCGGCGTCAGTTTGCGGCTCTCACCGCTGGCGTCGGTCAACTCGAACTGCTCGAGCTTGTCGCGCAGGAGCAGCTCTTCGAGTTCGGACTCCCGCTCCAGATACGTCTCCTGGTTCCCCTGTTTGACCCGGTACAGAGGCGGTTTAGCAATGTAGACGTAGCCCTGGCTGATCAGCTCCGGCATCTGCCGGTAGAGGAAGGTAAGGACCAGGGTGCGGATGTGAGCACCATCGACGTCGGCGTCGGTCGCCATCACGATCTTGTGGTACCGCGCCTCCTCGATGTTGAACTCGTCGTGGACGCCGGTGCCAATCGCCGTGATCAGCGCCTGGATCTCGTTGTTCGCCAGCACCTTGTCGATGCGGCTCTTCTCGACGTTGATGATCTTGCCGCGCAGGGGTAGGACCGCCTGCGTGTTGCGGTCGCGCGCCTGCTTCGCCGAGCCGCCGGCGGAGTCTCCCTCGACGACGAAGATCTCGGCCAGGCTCGGGTCCTTGACCGAGCAGTCGGCGAGCTTGCCGGGGAGGGTCGAGTTCTCCAGCGCCGACTTACGGGTGAGGTCGCGTGCCTTGCGCGCTGCGGAACGAGCGCGGGCGGCATCGATCGCCTTCATGATCACGCGTTTCGCGTCCGCCGGATTCTCCTCGAGGTACTCGCCCAGCTTGCGGTTGGTGATCTCCTCGACCAGGCCGCGGATCGGCGGGTTGCCGAGTTTGGTCTTGGTCTGACCCTCGAACTGCGGATCGTGGAGCTTGACCGAGATCACCGCGGTCAGCCCCTCGCGCACATCCTCGCCGGCGAGGTTGTCGTCTTTTTTCTCTTTAAGCAGACCTTTGTTGCGCGCGTAGGCGTTCAGCGTCCGCGTCAGGGCGGAGCGGAAGCCGGAGAGGTGGGAGCCGCCCTCGTGGGTGTTGATGTTGTTGGCGAAGCTGAAGATCGACTCCTGGTAGGAGCTGTTCCACTGCATCGCGATCTCGACCTGCCCCTCCTCTTTGCCCCCCTCGAAGTAGATGACCTTTTTGTGAACCGCGTCCTTGTTGCCGTTGAGGTGGCGAACGAAGTCCTCGATGCCGCCGTCGTACTTGAAGGTGACGCTGTTGGTCTCACCGCGCTCATCGACCAAGTCGATCTTCAGACCGCGGGTGAGGAAGGCGGTCTCGCGCAGGCGCTCGACCAGGACGTCGAAGTCAAAGCCGATCTCTTCGAAGATTTCAAGGTCGGGCAGGAAGGTGATCTTGGTCCCGTGGGCATCGGTCTTCTCGCCTTTGGTGAGTTCGCCCTGCGGTTTGCCGCGCTCGTAGTCCTGGCTCCAGACGTAGCCATCGCGGCTGATCTCAAGGTGTAGGCGCTCAGAGAGTGCGTTGACAACGGAGACGCCGACGCCGTGGAGGCCGCCGGAGACCTTGTAGCCGCCGCCGTCCCCGAACTTGCCGCCGGCATGAAGAACGGTGAGGACGACCTCGGCCGCCGGGCGCCCCTCTTTCTCCATCGTCTCGACCGGGATGCCGCGGCCGTTGTCCTCGACCGTGCAGCTGTTGTCCGGATGGAGGACGACGCGGACGGCGTCGCAGTGGCCAGCGAGGGCCTCGTCGACCGAGTTGTCGACGACCTCGTAGACCAGATGGTGAAGACCGCGCGGGCCGGTCGAACCGATGTACATGCCGGGACGTTTGCGTACCGCCTCCAGCCCCTCGAGGACGGTGATGTCCTTGGCGCCATAGGAGTCGCCGCTGGCTTTTTTCTCAGGCAATGAGTCCCTTCCGGTTTGTCACGCAGACAGACAAAGCCCCGACGCCTGGCGAGGTGGTCGGGGCGCAAAACAAGTTGCCATAAGAATACCAGTTGAGGCCCGCGGACACGGCGCGCCTGATTAAGATTTTCCCTGCAAATCGTGCAAAAACCGTGTCAGTTGATTCTACGATTTGATGCGGAAGCGGAGAGCCTCGGGTGCCTGCTCCCCCAACTCCTCGCGCAAGCGCTCCAGCAGCGTCTCCTGCATTAGGTCGAGCTCCTGCGCCCAGATCGCGTCGACGCACTCCACGGTCACCGTCCCCGCGCGCTCTGCGACGGGGGTTGCCCGGTTCGCCAGCTGCTCGCCTACTGCGTTCGCCCACGCTGCCTGGACCGCCGCGAGGGGGGTCTGCGGAGCCACTTTCTGCAGCGCCGCTTGAAAGGCGCCGGCGGCGGGACGGGGGGCTCGGCGGCGACTCACGGGGCGGCACTTTCTGTCTGCGGCGGTGGCATCCGCACCACAGTCTCCAGGGCCGCGACCGGGACCGACTCTTCGTCGGCGGCGGTGATCAGCACCTGGCCACCGTCGCCGAGGCGGTTAACGAGGCGCTCACGCCGACCTGGGTCGAGCTCGCTCATCACGTCATCGAGAAGCAGCAGCGGCACTACCCGGCGTGCCTCGAGCAGCGCCTGGCGCTCGGCGAAGAGGAGGGCGAGGAGGGCAGCCCGCTGCTGCCCCTGCGACCCGAACCGTCGCAGCGAGCGGCCGGCGCTGTTCAGCTTTAGCTCGTCGAGGTGGGGACCCCAGGAGCTGCGCCCGAGCCGAATGTCCTGCTCCCGCCGCTCTTCCAAGCCGGCGCGGATCTCCTCAGTTGAGCCGGCTGCGCGGGGCGCGTACTCGAGTGCGCCCTCGTCTAACCCGAGCTCGGTCGCAGCCTCGTTGAACGCCGTCGCTAAGTCCGCAACCGCCTCGGCCCGCGCCTCGACTAACGGCGCAGCGGCTTCTGCCATGCCGCTGTCCCAGATACCCAGGTCCGCAGGGGATCCGTAACCGGCCGCCAGCCGTGACAACAACGCGTTCCGCTGCGCCACGGCCTGCCCGAAGCGCTTGCGCAACTCCGCCCGCGCCGGCCAGCGGGCAGCGATGAAGCCGTCGAGGTGCGCCCGCCGCTCCGCCGGCGGGCCCTTGACCAGGGTCAGGCGATCGGGTGCGAAGACGGCGACCGGGGGCCGGGCGCGGGCGATCGTCGCCGGGTCCGCTGGACTCCCGTCAATGAGGTGGCGGCGGCCTTCGCTGCGGCTGACCGCGGCGAGCAGCTGGTGCTCGATCCCGTCTTCGTCGCGGACGGTCGCCTCGGCGCGCGCAAGCGAGCCGCCGAAGGGGATCAGATCCCGTCGGTCAGAGGTGCGAAAGGAGCGGCCGGTGAGGGCGAAGTAGAGGGCCTCAATGAGGTTGGTCTTGCCGGTCCCGTTGGGGCCGATGACGCTGACGATCCCGGGCGCCAGCTCAACCCGGACACGGTCGAGGCTGCGCAGCGGCCTCGCCTCGATCGCGGTGACGAGCACGGCGAGGTCACTCCGCCGGCGCGGGCACGATCAGACGTTGAGCCGGATCGGCATCACCAGGTAGCGGAACTCGTCTCCCTCTACCGGTTCCAGCAGCCCCGGCCGCAGCGGCGAAATCAGCCGCAGCAGCACCTCGTCACCGGAGACGCTTTCGATCCCTTCGCGGAGGAACTCGGGGTTGAAGCCGATCTCCAACTCTTCGCCCTCGAAGGCGGCGGGCATCGTCTCGCGGGCGTCGCCCACCTCCGGCGTTTCGGCCGCGACCGTCAACTCCCCGGCGCGGAAGGAAAGCCGCAGCGGCGCGTTTCGCTGAGCCAGCTGGCTGACTCGGCGGACGACGTCGAGGAAGTCGGACCGCGGCAGTCGCACATCATGCTCGTAGGACTCCGGCAGCAGTTGGCGGAAGTTCGGGAACTGGCCGTCGATCAGCCTGGTGGAGAGGATGATCGAGCCGGCGACGAAGACGGCCTGGTTGGTGAGCAGCGAGATCGTGGTCTCGCCGGCGCCCTCGGAGGAGAGGATGCGGCCGAGCTCGCGCAGCGCTCGCGCCGGGATATTGGCCTCGAGCTCGCCGCCGAGATCGCTCTCCAGCTCCGTTCGCTTCACGGCCAGCCGGTAGGAGTCGGTGGCAACCATCGTCATCTCCCTGCCGGTGGCGGTGACGAAGACGCCCGTAAGGACCGGGCGCATGTCATCCCGGGAAGCGGCGCGGGCGACCAGCTCGATGCTCTCTTCCAGCGCCGCCGCGGGGATCCGCAAGCCGGGCTCATCCTCCGGCTGCGGGAGCTTCGGGAAGTCCTCGACCGGCAGCACCCGCAGGTGGAAGCTGGAGCCGCCGCTGCGGATCTCGACGTCGTGCTCGGCCTCGCGCGACTCGATTTCAACCGTGGGGTCGGCGAGCGAACGGGCGACCTCGGCGAAGAGGCGCCCTGGGAGGAGGGTGGCGCCCTCGTTCTCCACGTTGGCGTCGAGCGTCGTCTCGAGGCCAAGATCCAGATCGGTGGCGGCGAGGGTGACGCGCCCTTCCTTGGCGGTGAGGAGGACCCCGGAGAGCGCCTGGGTGGCGGCGCGAGTGGAGACAGCCCTGGAAACGATCGAGAGCTTGGAGACGAGATCTTCTCGTTTGGTCGTGAGCTTCAAGTTGATGGATGCCTTCTTAAGTTGGGTTAGGTCTTGTGGAGAAAGTCTTGGTCGCGGGGAATTTGGCGTCGGGCTGCGGATTGGTGCCTGTGGAAACGCCTGTTGGGGGCTGGGGATTCTTACAGCGTCGGCGGCGCTCAGCGCTCCTCGCCGACCGGGTTGTGGATTGCTCCGCGTAACTCGCGGACCTTCTCGGCGAGGTCCGTGTCCTCGTCGAGGCGGGCTTCGACGCGGCGAAGCGAGTTGAGGACGGTGGTGTGGTCGCGGCCGCCGTAGAGGCGGCCGATCTGTGGCAGGGAGAGGTCGGTGAGATCGCGGGTGAGGAAGATCGCGACCTGACGCGCTCGCAGGGGGGTGGCAGCTCGGCTCGAGCCGACGAGCTCGGCCCGGGAGATGCCAAAGCCTTCTGCGACCCGCTGTTGGATCTCCTCGACCGAGGTGGGCTGGGATCGGCGGACGCTGGGGATCACTTCGGCGATCAGCTCCGAGCTCAGCGGCTTCGCCATCAAGGAAGCGTGGGCGATCACCCTGGTCAGAGCGCCATGGAGCTGCCGTACGTTGGCGTCGATCCGATTGGCGAGCTCGGAGAGAGCGCCGGAATCGGCGATGTCGACCCCGGACTCCTCGACTAGGCGCCGGAGGACGGTCAGCCGGGTGGCGAGGTTCGGGGGCTCGACGGCGACGGTGAGGCCCCACTCGAAGCGGTCCCGCAGACGCGAGGCGAGGGTCGAAAGCTCACTTGGGATGCGGTCAGCCGAGAGCACTAATTGGCTCCCAGACTCGTATAGAGCGTTGAAGGTGTGGAAGAACTCCTCCTCCGTTGCCGGCTTCCCTTGCAGGAACTGGACGTCGTCGATCAGCAGGACATCGATGTCGCGGTAGCGCGTCTTGAAGGCCTCGGCGCCGGAAGTTTTCAGTGCCGCAACGAACTCGTTGGTGAACGACTCGGCCGTCGTATAACGGACGCTGAGAGCAGGGGCGTTGTCGCGAAGGTAGTTGGCGATTGCGGCCAGCAGGTGGGTCTTGCCCAGCCCCGGCGGCCCGTGCAGGAAGAGCGGGTTGTAGGCCTCCGAAGGGGCCTCGGCGACCGCGAGCGCGGCGCCGTGGGCGAGGCGGTTGCCCGGACCGATGACGAAGCGCTCGAAGGTGTAGTTGGGATTTAGCTCCAGCCCGGGTTCTCCTGCGCTGGGACTGCCGGGCGGCGAGGCGAAGCTGACCTGCTGAAAGGGGGTCCCAGCCTCGCGCAGCGCTTCGGCGATCAGGGCGGAGTAGCGCCGCTCGGTCCAGGCCCGGATTCCCTCGGGAGCGCTGAGGAAGAGCGTCTCGCCCTCAGCCCCGACGGCTTCGAGCGGCTCCAGCCAAAGGCGCCAAGTCGAGTCCGGAACCGACGAGCTCAGCCGCTGTTGCGCCGCCCGCCAATTGGCACCGAGGTCGTCTTGGGAGGAGTCGTCAGGCACTGGGCGGCGACCATAGCGCCGTGCCTGAGCAGCCAACCTGGGCGCCTCGCAAATCCCGCAGAAAAGATTTTCGGCCGCCTCCCTATACTTCCGCCGGCAATGAAGCGCACCTACCAGCCTAAGAAGCGGAAGCGGGCCAAGACCCACGGTTTCCGCGCTCGGATGAGCAGCCGCGGCGGCCGCGCCATTCTCAAACGTCGCCGGCGCAAAGGCCGCAAGCGCCTCACGCCTTAGATGGCGTCGCCGAAGCGACGGCGCCTCTCCCGTAGCGGTGAGTTCGACCGCGTCTATCGTGACGGCTCCTCGCACGCCACCCGCTACCTGGTCCTCTACACCTTCCCGCGCAAGGACGAGGAGCGCGAGGAAGTGCGGCTGGGTGTCTCGGTCAGCCGTAAGGTCGGCGGCGCGGTCGAGCGCAACCGGGTCAAGCGCGTGCTTCGAGAGGCGTTCTGGGGTCTCGCCGACCGGCTTCCTCCCCGCCACGACTTTGTGATCGTCGCCCGCACCGAGATCAAGGAGCTGATCGAGCGCGATGGCATGAGCGGGGTCGCGGCCAACCTCGAAGAGGCGTTGGCCGGGGGCCGTTCCACGTGAAACGGATCTTCCTGACCTCGGTGAGGGCCTACCAGCGCTGGATCTCACCCATCTTCCCCCGCCGCTGCCGCTACGAGCCGACCTGCTCCGCCTACGCGGTTCAGGCGGTCGAACGGTTCGGCGTCTCGCGCGGGTTTCTCCTCGCTTCCTGGCGGATTCTGCGCTGCAATCCGTTCAGTCACGGCGGCTTCGACCCCGTCCCCGATAGATTCACGCTCCGCACCGGCCCCGTCCACCCGGCCGAGTACCACAAAGCCCACCGATGATCCCCCTCACCGCCAACATCCTGCAGCCGCTGATCGACGTCGCAAACGCGGTCCTGCAGTTCTTCCACGACGAGGCCGGCCTCTCCTGGGGAATGTCGATCATCGCCCTCACCGTCTGCACCCGGGCGGTCCTGCTGCCGCTCACCTACAAACAGCTGAAAGGCATGCGGGCACTCCAGGCACTCCAGCCGCAGATGAAGGAGCTGCAGGAGAAGTACAAAAACGACAAACAGCGCCTCCAGCAGGAAATGATGCGCTTCTACAAAGAGAACAAAGTCAATCCCTTTGCCTCTTGCATCCCCCTGCTGGCCCAGCTACCGGTCTTCATCACGCTCTTCTACACGCTCAGGCACGAGCTCCCGCCGGATATGGGTTGTCCCGAAGCAGGCCATTGTGCCGCCTACGGAGCCGAATTCTTCTTCATCAACGATCTCACCGCGAAGGCAACCGGCACGGAACTGATCGTGCTGATCACCCTCTACGTCGGGACCCAGCTGATCTCCAGCATGGTGATGTCGATCACGGCCGATAAAAGCCAACAGCGGCTGATGATGCTGCTGCCGTTCATTTTCGTCCCCTTCATCCTCAGCTTCCCCGCTGGTTTGATCCTCTACTGGATCACTACCAACGTCTGGACGATTGGGCAGCAGCTGGTGATCCAGAAAGTCGTGCCGCCCCCGGTTACCGCCACTCCCGAGGGAGCGACCGCGATCCAAGCCGCTAAACCGCCCCCGCCGCCGCCGCGCAAGAAGAAGCGGCGACGCTAAGCACCTCGGCCGCGCCTCAGCCCTTCGGTCGCTTCTTCGCGATCCCCGGGTTGCGAGGAAGGTTCGGAGGCGTCGACCCGCTCTTGCGGATCACGTGTATGTGTCGGTGTTGACTGCCAGCGCGGTCGCCGACCGCCAAGACCTGCTCCGGCACCATCGCCAGCGACTCTGAGGCATTTGCGAGCTGCTCTTCCTCCTCGGCATCTCGCTTCCCCTTCCAGGCGACCAGGACCCCATTTGGCTCCAGAAGCGGGGATGCGAGCTCTGCCAGCGTCGACAGGCGCCCTACGGCGCGAGCCGTCACCGCGTCGTAGGTCTCCCGACCTTCTTCGGCGGCAACGTCCTCGGAGCGGGCGTTGAGGACCCGCACGTTGGCGATCCCGGCCGCTTCGGCCGCTCGGCGCATGAACTCGCACTTGCGGCCGACCGACTCGATCAGGTCGATCTGCGACTCCGGAAGGGCCACGGCTAGGGCCAGACCTGGGAACCCCGCCCCGGCGCCAACATCGGCGATCCGCCGCGCCTCGCGCAGCTCCTGCACCTCTAGCCCCGTGAGGCTGTCGGCGACATGCACCTGCCAGGCGCGATCGTCGACCACGGAGCTGACCGATGCCCGCTCCTCGGCGAGCAGTCCGAGCACCGTCTCGAGCCGCCCGCGCTGCTCCTGATCGAGCGTCGCGAGCGGGTCAGAGCTCACTCGGGCAGCAGCGGCGCGACGATTACGCAGCGGTTCGGCTCGTCGCCCTCGCTGTAAGTCTCGATCCCGGCGCGCTCTTTCAGCCGTTCGTGCACGACCCGCCGTTCCTGCGCGCTCATCGGGTCCATCTCGACAACTCGGTTGTTGGACTGCGCCTGGTCTGCAGCGCGGTCCGCGCGTCCCTCCAGCGTCTCCCGTCGCCGCTCGCGGTAGCCGGCAGCGTCGACGACCACCCGTTTGCGCTCCCGAAGGCCGCGGAATGCCGCCTGGTAGCAGAGCAGCTGCAGGGCGTCGATCGTCTGCCCCCGTTTGCCGATCAGGAGGCCGTAGTCGTCCTCCCCCTCGACGGTGAGCAGGATTCGGTCGTCGTCCTCCTCGACCACGACCTCGCCGTCGAGATCGAGCTCGTCCAGCACTCCCTCAACGAGCTCTTGGGCGCGCTCAGCGGGATTCTCGGGCCAGTCGTCGGTCGCAGACACGGGCAGCAGGCTATCCGACCGCCCCGCAGCGCGCTGGCGAATGTGCGGGCGGCGCGTTGACTAGGCTGAGCTCCGATGGGAAAGGTCTACGCCGTGGCGAACCAGAAGGGCGGAGTCGGGAAGACGACGACCGCGGTCAATCTCGCCTCCTGCGCAGCTGCAGAGGGGAACCAGACCCTCCTCGTCGACCTCGATCCTCAATGCAACGCCACGGTCGCGCTCGGTGGCGACCGTGATCTCCACCCCTCCTCCTACGACTGCCTGACGGGCGAGACCTCAGTCGCCGCGGCAGCGCGCCCGGCCGGGCCCGACAACCTCTGGATCGTCCCCGCGAATAAAGATCTCGCCGGGGCCGCGGTGGAGCTGCCGCGGATGCAGGGCTCGGAGACGCGCCTACGCGAACGGCTGGGGCCGCTGCGCGAGCGCTTTACCGTGACCTTGCTCGACTGCCCGCCGTCGCTGGGCCCGGTGAGCGTCAACGCACTCACCGCCGCCGACCGAGTCATCGTCCCAGTGCAGGCCGAGTACCTGGCCCTAGAGGGCCTGGTTCAGTTTTTGGAAACCCTGGGCCTGATCAGGCGTGAGCTGAACCCTCAACTAGAGGTTTCGGGTTTGCTGATCACCATGCACGATGAGCGCACCCGCTTGGCGCAGGACGTCGAGGCGGAGCTGCGTGATCATTTCGACGGCATGGTCTTCGAGACGGTGATCCCCCGTAACGTTCGAGTCGCCGAGTCGCCGAGCTATGGTCTGCCCGTGACCGAGCACGCCCCCGCCTCCCTTGGCGCCGTCGCCTACCGAGCCCTGGCGAAAGAGCTGGCAAGCCGTGGCTAGTGCTCGTCGGGGAATCGGGCGCGGCCTCTCGGCGATCTTGCCCGAAGCCGAGGCTACGGCGACTGGGGAGCTGCGCGAGCTGCCTGTCTCCTTGATCAAGCCGAATCCCTCGCAGCCGCGCACCAACTTCGACGAGGAGGCGCTGGCGGCGCTGGCAGCCTCGATCGAGACGTCTGGGGTCGTGCAGCCGCTGCTCGTCCGCCCCCTCCCCGACGGCAGCTACGAGCTCGTCGCCGGCGAGCGCCGTTGGCGCGCCGCCCAGCAAGCCGGCGTCGAGAAGGTGCCCGCCGTGGTCCGCGACCAGGAGGAGGCGGAGCGGCTGCAGGCGGCGCTGATCGAGAACATGGTCCGCGAGGATCTGAACCCGGTCGAGGAGGCACGCGCCTGCGACGCGCTCGTGCGCGAGCTCGGTCTGACCAAAGAAGAGCTCGCCCGTCGCGTCGGCCGCAGCCGCCCCGCCGTCTCCAACCTGATCCGACTGCTCGAGCTCCCCGACGAGGCGCTGGATCTGCTGCAGTCCGGTGATCTCAGTGAGGGCCACGGCAAGGCGCTTCTCGGAGTGCCCGGTAACGACGTTCGCCGCCGCCTCGCCCGCGATGCCGCCCGCGCCGGTTGGTCGGTCCGCGAAACCGAGGAGAGAGTTCGGCTGGCCAGCCAGCCAAAAACGAAACCGACCCGTGCTCCTGTCGATCCCGACGCCCAGGCGGCCCTGCGCGACGTCGCCGACGCGCTGGAGGAAGCGCTTGGCCACGAGGTGACGGCACGGGCCAAAGGCAACGGGATCGTCGTCGAGCTGCCTTTCGACGACGTCCGCGAGGCCCACGCGCTGGCCCGCCGGCTCCGCAAGCGCTCCGCCTGAGAACCGTCGCTATCATCGCCCCCCGCGGGCGATTAGCTCAGTTGGTTAGAGCGCGTCTCTGATAAGGACGAGGTCCCTGGTTCGAATCCAGGATCGCCCACTTCTCCTCTTCGCGTCCAGTCGTTCCCCGTTGCCGGGGAGCGGGTAGAAGCTCGACCTATACTTCGCCTTCCAACCAGGTCGGGAGCTTCTTTTGCAGCAGATGCAGATCTATGGCGTCAGCTTCGACATGGTCGGCAAGCAGCCGATCGTGTTGCTGAAGACCGTGGACGGAAACAGGTTCCTGCCGATCTGGATCGGGCACCCCGAGGCGGCGGCGATCCTGATGAAGCTGCAGGGCGCCTCGACGCCGCGGCCGATGACCCACGACCTGCTCTCCGATGTGCTCGAGAACCTCGACGCGAAGTGCGAGCGCGTCGCCGTCACCGAACTCCGCGACAACACGTTCTACGCCTCGATCACGGTCTCAATCAACGGCTCCGAAGTCGAGATTGACTCGCGTCCCTCCGACGCGCTCGCGCTGGCGGTCCGGGTCGCCGCGCCGATCTTCGCCGCCGAGGAGGTCATCGAGGAGTCGGCGATCGAGTTCGAGCACGAGGTCGAGGACACCGAGGAGGTCGTCGACAAATTCAAGGAGTTCCTCGACGAAGTGACGCCTGAGGATTTCGCCCAGGGCGATTCCTAGGGCTGCAAAGCGGCGCATCTCGGCGTCGTCGCTCGGTCACGTGCAGAGCACGCTCCCTCACTCCTCCTTGAGCTGCTTGCTTTTCGCTCCTAGGAAACGCCCTGGGGCGTAAGCGCTAGATCCAGAATTCTCTCGACCAGCTGCTCGAAGGAGAGCCCCGCCGCCTCGGCGGCCTGGGGGAGGAGGCTGGTGTCGGTGAGGCCGGGGATCGCGTTGGCCTCGAGTAGCCACGGCCCCTCCTCGCCGAGGATCAGGTCAATGCGGGCGAAGCCGGTGCAGCCGAGGGCCCGGTATGTGGCGAGAGCGGCCTCGGTCACCGCCCGCTCCTCCTCGGCGCTTAGCTCAGCCGGGCAGGCGAAGCGGGTGCGGCCGATCTCGTAGCGCGCTTCGAAGTCGTAGCGATCGCCCTCGAGCAGAATTGCCTCCACCACCGGCAAAGGCTCGTCGCCGAGGATGCTGACCGCGAGCTCGCGTCCGTCGACAAAACGCTCCAGCAGGATCCGGTCGTCATAGCTGAAGGCGCTGACAAGGGCCTGCGGAACCTCGCCGGGCGAGCGAGCGAACTTGACCCCGAGCGAGGAGCCGCCGCGGCTGGGCTTAACGACAAGCGGGAAGCCGAGAGTCTCCTCCAGTCGGCCGAGCGCGTCGGCGGCACCGAACTCGTGGAACGCGGTCTGGTTGAAGGCGAACCAGTGGGGGGTGGGGAGGCCGGCTTCGTCGATCGCGTCCTTCGCTTGCACCTTGTCCATGCAGCGGGCGCAGGCCGCGGCACTCGGGCCGGTGAAGGGGATGTCGAGGATCTCCAGCAGCTCCTGCACGGTCCCGTCCTCGCCGCCGACCCCGTGCATGGCGACGAAGGCGACATCGGGCCGCTCGGCGACCAGGCGCTTGACCAGGTCGGAGCCGACGTCGATCGCCAGCACCTCGTGGCCGAGCCGGTCGAGGGCGTCCTCGACCCGGGCGCCGGAGCGCAGCGAGACGCCGCGCTCGAGCGAGCGGCCGCCCTTCAGGACCGCGACCTTCACGCTTCCTCCGCCTTGCGGAAGGGAACGACGTTCGGCTGCGGCTCGGTGGCTGGCTCCGGCACCCTGTGCTCGCCGGTCAGCGTTCCGTAGAGCTCGACCTGCTCGGCGATCACCTTGCCGATCCGCCGCACCCCCTCGCGGATTTCGTCCTCGTCGACGCCGCTGAAGTTGAGCCGCATCGAGTGGCTGCCGCGCCCGTCGACGTAGGCCGCTTGCCCGGGGACGAAGGCGACGTCGGCGCGCAGCGCCTTCGCCAGCAGGTCGCTGGTGTCGATGTAGTCGGGCAGCGTCGCCCAGATGAAAAGGCCGCCTTCGGGCTCGGTCCAGGTCGCCTCCGCCGGGAAGTAGGTGCGCAGCGCCTCGACCATCGTGTCGCGGCGGCTGCGGTAGATCTCGACGAGGTCGTCGACGTAGCGCTGCCAGCGCCGTTCGGCGAAGTACTCGCGGACGAAGTATTGGGTCAGGGTCGAGGTACAGAGGTCGGCCGCCTGCTTGCCGAGGACGATCTTCTCCATCACCGGCGGCGGCGCCACCGCCCAGCCGAGGCGGATCCCGGGGGAGAGGATCTTCGAGAAGGTGCCGAGGTAGATGACGAAGTCGCCGCCGTCGAGCTGGTAGAGCGGCGGCATCGGCTCGCCGCCGTAGCGCAGCAGGCCGTAGGGGTTGTCCTCGACGACCAGGATCTCCTGCGAGCGCGCCAGCTCAACCAGGCGCTGGCGGCGGCGCAGGGACATCGTCACCCCGGCCGGGTTCTGGAAGCTCGGCACCGAGTAGATGAACTTCGGCCGCCGCCCTTCGGCCCGTAGTTCGGCGAGCAGCTGCTCGAGCAGCTCGACCTGCATCCCGTCCTCGTCGCATTCGACCTGGACGACGTCGGCCTGGTAGCTGCAGAGGGTGGGGATTGCGCCGGGGTAGGTCGGGGCCTCACAGATGACGACGTCGCCGGGGTCGATCAGCGTCTTGCAGACGAGGTCGATCGCCTGTTGGCCGCCGGTGGTGACGATGATGTCATCGGGATCGGGCAGCATCCCCTCGGCCCCCATCACCTCGAGGATGCAGTCCTTGGTCTCCTCGAAGCCCTCGGTCGGCCCGTACTGGAGCGCCTTCGCCGCCGACTCTTGGGCGATCCGGGTCATCTGCGCGGCGAAGCTCTGCGGTGGGAAGGTCGAGGTGTCCGGCAGGCCGCCGGCGAGGGAGATCACTTCCGGCCGCGCGGTGATCGCCATCAGGTCCCGCATCGCCGAGGAGCGCATCACCGTCGTCCGCTCGGCGAACAGGCCGGCGTAGCGCTCGAGGTCGCGGGTGCCTGCGTGAGAGCGGCGGCGGTGGGTCGGCTCTGGCACTTCTGCCATCGCTGAAGTGTGGCGGATCGACGCGCGCCCATCGCGGTTGGTTAGGTTTGGGGCGTGGACGTTCTCCAAGAGCTCGGAATCGGGATGGCCGTCGGCATGCTCGCCGGCACCACCGGCACCCACGGATCCGCCCGCGGGCGGATGACGATCCTCGCCGCCGTGATCGGCTTCGTTGCCGGCTTCTTGCTGGAAGGGATCCTCGGCGGCGTGCTTGGCCTCGTCGGCGCCGCACTCGCCTGTGTCGTCATCAGCGACCTCGTCTACGGTGCCAGCCGCCGCGAGGGCAGCGGCGGTGGGGCCTTGGCCTTCATCGTCAGCCTGGCGGCGCTGGTCGTGATCGCGATCGCCCTGCTGCTACCGATCATCGTCATCGTCATCGTCCTGGCGCTGATCTGGCTGGGCGTCTCCCGCCACCGCCGCGCCCAGCGCAAACACGCCGGGCTCCGCGTCCTCCGTTAGCGACCCGCCCGCCTGGGCATCATGGGGACGATGCCACCCCGCAAGAAGCTCGTCCTCACCTACGTCGACTCGCTCCGCACCGACATGCTCGAACGGGCGATTGCGGAGGAGCGAGCGCCCACCTTCGCTGCCCTGATCGAGCGCGGCGTCCTCATCCCCGACTGCGTCTCCAGCTTCCCTTCCGTGACGCCGGTCGCCAGCGCCGAGATGGTCACCGGGGTCGGGGCCGATCGCCACTGGATCAGCGGCATGAACTGGTACCACCGGCTCGAGCGGCGCTACGTCGAGTACGGCTCCTCGCTGGAGGCGACCCGCGCTTTCGGCGTTTTCCGCGCCCTCTACGACCTCGTCTACAACATGAACCTCGCCCACCTCAGCCCGGAGATCGAGACGGTCTTCGAGAGCCTCGAAGACGCCGGCGAGCGGACCGCCTGCACGCCGTTCCTGATCTACCGCGGCCGCCAGCGGCACGAGGTCTCGCTCGAGGGACTGCTGAAACGCGCGGTCGACGTGACGAAATTGAAGTTCCACCACCACACCTGGGGACCGACAGACCTCTTCTACGGCGACCTCTACGCGAGCCGGGAGGTCCCCTGCCGCTCGACCTCGATCCCCGGCAACCGCGACGGCTACGCCGCCTGTTGCGCCGCCGAGCTGCTGAAGGAGGACCTCTACGACTTCCTCCTTCTCTCGCTGCCGGACAACGACAACTACTCCCACCACCACGGTCCGGAGGCGACGGTCGAGTCGATCGCCAAGGCTGACCGCGCCTTCGCCACCTACGCCGAGGAAGCGGGCGGGCTCGACGAGTTCCTCGACGGCCACGCGGTGATCCTGCTCGCCGATCACTCGCAGACCGAGGTCCACCGCGGTCTGCCGTTGGCCGAGCTGTTGAGCGCCGAGTGGTCAGTCCTGCAGCCCTCCGAGGAGCGGCCCGAGCACTCGCAGCTGGCGGTCAGCCCGACCGGCCGCGCTGCCCACATCTACCTGCTGCCGGGGGAGGGCGACCGCGCCGAGCCGGCGGAGGTGGCGGCGCGGCTGGGGGTGATCGAGGGCGTCGATCTCGTCTGCCGGCTCGAGGGAGCCGACGGAGTGCCGCTGGTGCGGTCCGCTCCCGGGATGCCCGCCGGCGGCGAGTGGGCGGTGGTCGAGCGCGGCGAGGAGGTGCTGCGATTCCGGCCCGGTGGAGAGGTCGGCGACCTGCGCGGCGGCAGCTGGGAGGTGGAGGGGAACCTGGAGGCGCTCGAGGCGCGGGTCGAGGACGGCCGCCTTCGCAGCGACAACTACCCAGACCCACTGGCGCGGGTCTGGTCGGCGCTGGCCGCGCCCCATGCCGGCGACTTCGTCGTCTCGCTCTCGCCCGGGTTCGAGGCGGTCGACTGGGGCGGGGTCAGCCACGCCGGCGGCGGCAGCCACGGGGCGCTGCACGCGGGCGACTCGCTCGGCCCGCTGCTTTTCGTCGGCTGCGGCCCCGAGTCGGCGGACGAGCGCGAGCAGTGGACGCTGCGCGACGTCGCCCCGGCGATCCTCGAGCACTTCGGGGTGGCGGCGCAGGGGTGAGGCGCGCGGCGCTCCTGATCGCGCTCGTCCTCAGCCTGCTCGCGGCAGCGCCGGCTCTCGGCGCCGAACGGGTCGATCGCGAGGAAGCGATTGCCGCGGCGGACAAGGACCCGAAGGTTCTCGCCACCGAACGCGAGCAGGGGCCGCTGGCGGCGACCGCTTCGGTCAACGACGACGACAGCCGTTGGGAGGTCGCCTACTTCTCCGGTGGCGACGAGCTCGTCCTCGTCTATGTGGACCTCCACAGCGGCGAGGTGACCGAGTCCTGGACCGGCTACCAGGTCTCCTGGAAGATGGCGCGCGGCTACTCCGGCGCCTTCGGCCACAAGCTGAACGCGCCCTACGTCTTCATCCCCCTCTGCCTGATCTTCCTGCTCGGATTGGTCGACTGGCGCCGCTTCTGGCGCGTCGCCAACCTCGATCTCCTCGTCCTGCTCGGCTTCGGCGCCTCCCACTACTTCTTCAACCGGGCCGAGATCGGAGTTTCGGTTCCGCTCGTCTATCCCGTCCTCCTCTACCTCCTCGGCCGTAGCCTCTGGATCGGGCTGCGGGGGAGGGGGGAGGGCCTGCGTCCGGTCTGGCCGGTCGTCTGGATGCTCGTCGCCGCCCTCTTCCTGATGGGCTTCCGCGTCGGCCTTAACGTCGCCGACTCCGGCGCGATCGACGTCGGCTACGCGGGCGTAGTCGGCGCCGACAAGATCACCCACGGGGAACCGATCTACGACAACTTCCCCGACGACATCTCCTCCGGCGACACCTACGGCCCAGTCAACTACCTCGCCTACGTCCCCTTCGAGCTGATCTGGCCGAACACCGGCGAATGGGACGACCTCCCAGCAGCCCACGCCGCCTCCATCGTCTTCGACGTAGCGGCGTTCACTTTCCTCATCCTCCTAGGACTGAGAATCCGCCCAGGCCCGGAGGGCCAACGCCTAGCAGCAACCCTCGCCTTCGGCTGGGCCGTCTTCCCCTACACCGCCTACGTACTGGAGTCCAACTCCAACGACTCACTAGTAGCAGCACTACTAGTAGCCACCCTCTACTTCGCCGCGAAGCCACTAGCCCGCGGAGCACTGTTAGCCACCACCGTCTGGGCCAAGTTCGTAGCCGCCCCGCTAGGCCCCATGTACCTCACCTATCAACCCGGCCCGGGTGCGGCGGCGGGTGTCCGAGTACGACCCCGCACGCAGGACACCCGCCGCCGCCCAGCGCTTCTGTTCATCCTCGGAGCGCTACTAGTGACCATCTGTGCGCTCCTCTGGCCGACGCTCGACCCGGGCTTGAAGACGTTCTACGACCGCACGATTGCCACCCAAGCAGGTCGCGAGTCACCTTTCAGCATCTGGGGCCAAACCTCCCTAGAACCGCTCCGCACTTCCCTACTCGTAGCCCTGGGACTCATGTCCCTGACCTTCGCTCTCGTCCCGCGCCAAAAGTCCCTACCTCAACTAGCAGCCCTCTCAGCAGCCCTACTAATCCTCTTACAGCTAACCCTCCACCACTGGTTCTACCTATACATAGTGTGGTTCTACCCACTCCTACTTATCGCACTGGCAGCATCACCTGCTGAAAAGAGTCAGCCAGACCCTTCTCATTCACATCGACAAGAGCCCCCATCACCCAAACGTCCTCCTCAGCCGTTTCGAACCGGGTCGGCATCTGCGTGATCATCGAGCGCAGAGCCTGTTCGGCCTTGACCCCGAGGACG
>VAYN01000008.1:139309-157342 GCA_005885405.1 Actinomycetota bacterium
GGCGGGGAGGACGCGGCCGTCGGCGGTGGGGACGTGCGTGTGGGTGCCGAAGACCGCGGCGACGCGGCCGTCGAGGTGCCAGCCCATCGCCACCTTCTCGCTCGAGACTTCGGCGTGGAAGTCGACGATCACCGCGTCCTGCTCGTGGTGGCTGAGAATCGAGTCGACGGTGTCGAAGGGTGAGCGGGCGACGCGGAGGCCGACGCCGCCGCTGAGGTTGATGACCCGCACCCGCATCCCGCCGGCCTCGACCACGGTGTGGCCGCGCCCGGGGTTCGCCTGCGGGTAGTTGGCCGGCCGCACCACGCGCTCCTCGTTGTCGAGGAAGTCGTAGGCCTCGCGGTGGCGGTAGACGTGGTTGCCGGTCGTGATCACGTCGGTGCCGGAGTCGAAGAGGTCGTTGGCGGTGCGCTGGGTGATGCCGACGCCGCCGGCCGAGTTCTCGCCGTTGACGATCACCAGGTCTGGCGAGTACTCCTCCCGCAGCGCCGGCAGGGTTTCGCGCAGCCCCGCCCGCCCGGGGCTGCCGACGACGTCGCCGATGAATAGAACCCGCATCGGAGCTGACCCTATCTGCGAAATTGACCGGGATGGTCGATCCGGAGGCGACGGCAGCGATCTTAAAGCGGGCGCTGGAGTACCCCTACGCGGTCCCGGATCGCTCCTACCTCTACCGCGACGGGCAGGCCCACGAGCCACCAGCCGGCGGCTTCGACCTCAGCGGCCGCACGGCGCTGATCTCCTATGGAGCCAACTCCGCCCCGGAGGCGCTCGGGCGCAAGCTGGCGCCGCTTCCGGGTCTGGAGATGCCGGTGGAGCGCGCCGAGCTCGCAGACTTCGACGTCGTCTACTCCGCCCACGTCTCTCCTTACGGAGCGGTCCCCGCGACGCTGCTGGAGAGCCCGGGGACGACGGCGCCGATCTTCGTCATCCACCCGACGCCGGCGCAACGAGCGCTCCTCACCGCGAGCGAGCCCAACTACGACCTGGTCGATGTGAACGGGATCGCCGCCTACCGCAGCAAGCACGGCTGCCTCCGGCTCGAGAGCTCGCCGGTGGCGCTGGCGGCAGTGCGCTCGCAGGGACGAACGCTGCCGGAGCTCGACGAGCCGGCGATCCTCGAGCGCGTCCGCGCCGCGCTCGCGCCCGACTTCGACCTCGGCCAGTTCGTCCGTGCCTGCGTGGAACGCGGCGGGATCAGACCGTTGCGAATCGACGCAGGGCCAGCCTGGCGATAACGGCGTAGGCGAGGAAGAGGACCGCCAGGTGGAGCAGCGGGCCGCCGATCCCCGGGCCGCTCGCGTCGAGCGCGGCCTGGATCGCTTCCAGCGCCGGCTTGAAGGGGAAGAGTGCGGTCAGGAAGCGGATCGCGTCGAAGAGGCCGGCGCCGACCGCGCCCGAGGGCACCAGCGAGAGGAAGGCGATCGGCAGGGTCACCATGAAAGCGAGCAGGGAGACCGCCCGCACCTCGCGCGCCGCCGCCCCGAGCGCCGCCCCGGCCGCCCCGAGCGCCGCCGCCGCGACGGCGATCGCCACCAGCCAGAGGCCGACCCGGCCGAGGTCAAGGGGGACGAAGAGCTTCATTCCCAACAGCATCAGCAACGTCACCAAGAGCCCGGCGACGATGCCAAGCAGCACCTTCTCGACGAGCAGGCCGCTCTCGGAGACGAGGCCGCGGGTCAGCCGCGGGAATGCATTTTCCTCCCGCTCCAGCGCCAGCGATCCGGCGACGAGGAGGACGACGACGAAGGCGAGGGTCAGGGTCGCGGCGACGGCAATCGCGAAGATTTCCAGCGGCGGACTCTCGCCTCCGACCACCACCTTGTCGACCGCGATCGGCTGCGCGAGACGATCGATCAGCGGTTTCGCGACGTCTAGGTTGTCGCGTGCCTGCGAGGCGAACTCGGTCACCTCTTCGAGCGAGGGGCGCAGCCGCGGCGGCAGCGCCGGCGTCACCGTTTCGAGGATCCGCGCGCTCGCCTGCAACCCGAGGATCGGGATCGATTCGCCGAGGACCTCGAAGCGACCGCCGTTGACGATCAGCCCCAGGTAGCGACCGCCTTCCTTGCCGATCCGCCGCGCGATCCGCAGGTTCGCTTCCGCCAGCAGGGTCGTGATCCGATCGTCGACCAGTTCTGCCTTGAGCGCGTTTTCCTCGTTGACGAGGATTTCGACTTCCGGCACCCCCGGGGTCAGGGTCGAGAGCGAGTTGATCTTGTTGACGAGGTCGGCGGGGAGGACCAGCGCCGCCAGCACGTCGCCCGATTCGACCTTTTCCAGCGCCTGGTCACGGTTATCGACGAAGACGCACTCGACCCGCTTGCAGATCTGCTCTTTCACGTTGGCCTTTGGTAGCTCGGCGCCGCCGACGTTGATCCGCGTGTTCGGCGGCACTTCGTTGACGAAGGCGACCCGCGGATCCTCTGGCCCGCGCGAGATCGCGAAGCCGACGAGGACCGCGATCAGGATCGGGTAGGCGACCAGCAGTGCCGCTTGCAGGGGAGAGCGGCGGAGGATCTGCAGGTCCTTCAGCAGCAGCCAGCGAACCCCGCCCATCAGTGCCCCCGGTGCTGGAGGTAGGCGACGAAGGCGGTCTCGAAGTCACGGTCGGCTGACTCGGGCGCCTCGCTGCGGACCGCCCGGCGCAGCTCCTCGGCCGAGCCGTCGAAGAGGGACTCGCCGTCGGCGAGGACGAGCACCCGTCCGCCATAGCGCTCCGCCTCCTGGATGTCGTGGGTCGAGAAGATCACCGTCGTCCCCCGTCCCGCCAGGGCGGCGACGAACTCCCAGAGCCGCGCCCGCTGCCGCGGGTCGAGGCCGACGCTCGGCTCGTCGAGCAGCAGCACCGCCGGCCGCGAAAGCAGCCCGATCGCGATGTTGATCCGCTGCTGGTTGCCGCCGGAGAGGCGGGCGACGATCTCCCCCCGTCGCTCCCGCAACCCCGTCAGCTCGAGCATCTCCTCGACCGAGGCCGCCGGGTCCTCGTGCCCCTCCAGCCGCGCGAACAGCAGCAGGTTCTCCTCGACCGTCAACCGTCTATATAGAGCGGCCTGCTGCGGCACCCAGCCGACGGCGCCGTCGGGGGCCTCGACCCCGCCCGCGTCCGGGCTCGATATCCCGGCCAGGATCGAGAGCAGCGTCGTCTTCCCGGCCCCGTTGGGGCCGATGATCGCGACCAGCTCGCCGGGGCCGGCCTCGAAGCTGACGCCCCGCAGGGCTTCCCGCTCACCGAACCGCTTGACGACGTCCGTGGCCCGCACCGCGGACAAGCTACTGCCCCTCCCCTAAACTCGCCCCAGATGCCTTTTCCAAGTACCCGTCTGCGCCGGATGCGGCGTACCGACACGCTGCGTGGCCTCGTCCGCGAGACCGAACTGACCCCCGCCCACCTGATCCAGCCGGCGTTTGTGATCGCCGGCGAGGGGATTCGCGAGGAGGTTCCCTCGATGCCGGGGGTCGAGCGATTCTCGATCAACAACCTGGTCGAGGAGGCCGGCGAGGTCGCCACGGCGGGGATCGGCGCGCTGATGCTCTTCGGCATCCCCAACGCCAAGGACGAGTTCGGGACCGGCGCCTACGACGACGAGGGGATCGTGCAGATGGCGGTGCGGGCGCTGAAGGACGCGCACCCCGACCTGGTCGTGATGACCGATGTCTGCCTCTGCGAGTACACCTCCCACGGCCACTGCGGCGTCATCCGCGAGGGCAGCACCGAGGTCGACAACGACATCAGCGTCGAGCTGCTGGCGAAAACCGCTCTCTCCCACGCCGAGGCCGGCGCCGACGCCGTCGCCCCCAGCGACATGATGGACGGGCGGGTCGGCTCGATCCGCCACCAGCTTGACGAGGAGGGACACAGCGGCGTCCCGATCATCGCCTACAGCGCGAAGTACGCCTCGGCCTACTACGGCCCCTTCCGCGACGCCGCCGAGTCGACGCCGGAGTTCGGCGACCGCCGCGGATACCAGATGGACCCGGCCAACGCCGCCGAAGCGGTGCGCGAGGCCGAGCTCGATCTCGAAGAGGGGGCCGACATGGTGATGGTCAAGCCCGCCCTCCCTTACCTTGACGTTGTCCGCCGGGTCAAGGACGCGACCGGCGCCCCGGTCGCCGCCTACCACGTCTCTGGTGAGTACTCGATGCTGAAGGCGGCCGCCGCCAACGGCTGGATCGACGAGCGCGCCGCCGTGGTCGAGGCGCTGACCTCGATCCGCCGCGCCGGCGCCGACGCAATCGTCACCTACTACGCGAAGGAGGCCGCAGAGTGGCTTCGGTGAAAGTGCCCCAGTCGAAGGCGCGCAGTCGCAAGGACGGCTCCGCGATCCCGCTCGACGAGGCCGACAAGCGGCTGATGAACCTGCTGCAGTCGCGCTTCCCCCTCGACCCCGAACCGTTCGCGATCGTCGCTGGCGAGGCGGAGCTCGAGCTCGACGACGTTCTCGCCCGCACCCAGCGCCTGCTCGACGGCCGGATCATCCGCGAGATCACGCCGATCTTCGACACCCGCGCCCTCGGCTACGAGTCGATGCTGGTCGCGGCGAAAGTCGATGCCGAGAACCCGCAGCGGGCGGCGCGGATCGTCAACGCCCACCCCGGCGTCTCCCACAACTACCTGCGCACCCACGACTTCAACATGTGGTTCACGATCGCCACCCCGCCGGACTCCGAGCTTGGCTTGAAAGGGACCTTGGAAGCGCTGATGGCGGAGACCGGGGCGGAGTCGATGCGGGAACTGCCGACGCTCACTCTCTTCAAGATCAACATGAACCTGGAGATGGAGAAGGGGACCGACGCGCTCGCCGCCGCGGTCGAGGCGGCGCCCCCGCGGGAGCTCGAGCCGCAGCCCTACGACGAGGACGACATCGCCCTGATCCGCGCCCTGCAGGGGCCGATGGAGGCGACCGACCGACCCTACGACGCCGCCGCGCAGGAGCTCGGGATCTCGACCGAGGAGCTGCTCGACCGCTTGCGGGGGATGGTCGACCGCAAGATCCTCCGCCGCGTCGCCGCGATCCTCTACCACCGCCGCGCCGGCTTCTCGGCCAACGGGATGGGCGTCTGGAAGGTGCCCGAGGAGGAGATCCTCACCACCGGCGCCAAGATGGCCTCCTTCCGCGGTATCTCCCACTGCTACCAGCGGCCGACCTACGAGGACTGGCCCTACAGCGTCTTCACGATGGCCCACGGCCGCTCGAAGGAAGAGTGCGACGCGATCCTCGACTCGATCGCCGAGGAATGCGGGATGGGGCCGGACGACCGCGCCACCCTCTACTCCTCGACCGAGTACAAGAAGATCCGCCTGCGCTACTTCACCGATGACTACGAGCGCTGGGAAGCGGAACATTCATAAAGGCGCGCCGTTCGAGCGTGCCTTAGAGGTACTGCCCGGCGGAGTCAACTCTCCGGTCCGGGCGATGCGGCAGATCGGCCGCGACCCGGTCTTCATCGAACGCGCCGAAGGCTGCTGGCTCTTCGACGTCGAGGGCAACCGCTACGTCGACTGGATCGGCTCCTGGGGCCCGATGATCCTCGGCCACGCCGAGCCCGCCGTGATCGCGGCGGTGATCGAAGCGGCGAAGCGGGGGACGAGCTTCGGCACCGCGACCCTCGAGGAGGTGCGACTGGCCGAGGAGGTGGCGGCGCGATTCCCCTCAGTCGAGATGATGCGGATGACGAGCTCCGGGACCGAGGCGGCGATGAGCGCGGTGCGGCTGGCGCGGGCGATCACCGGCCGCGAGGTCGTCGTCAAGTTCGCCGGCGCCTACCACGGCCACTCCGACGGGCTGTTCGCCGACGCCGGCTCGGGGCTGGCGACGCTGGGCGTCCCCGGCAGCCCCGGCGTGACCGCGGCGCAGGCGGCGGCGACCGTGGTGGTGCCGTGGAACGATCGCGAGGCGGTGGCGCGGGCGCTGCGCGAGCACGAGGTCGCGGCGCTGCTGGCCGAGCCGATCGCCGCCAACATGGGCGTCGTCCCGCCAGCCGACGGCTTCCTCGAGTTCCTCCGCGAGGCGACCCGCGAGGCGGGCGCGCTGCTCGTTTTCGACGAGGTGATCACCGGCTTCCGCGTCGCCCGCGGGGGCGCGCAGGAGCTGCTCGGCGTCGAGCCGGACCTGACGGTGATGGGCAAGGTCATCGGCGGCGGCCTGCCGGCGGCGGCCTACGGCGGCCCGCGCGAGCACATGGAACGGATCGCCCCTGCCGGCGACGTCTACCAGGCGGGCACGCTCTCGGGGAACCCTCTCGCGGTTGCCGCCGGGCTGGCGACGCTGGAGCAGCTCGACGCCGCCGCCTATGAGCGGCTGGGCCGGCTGACCGACCGGCTCGCCCAGGGCTTTGAAGCGCTCGCCTCCGACCGCCCCCTCCAGGTGGCCTCCGCCCCCGGCCTGGTGACGCTCTTCTTCAGCGACGTCCCCGTCGTCGACTTCGCCACCGCCACCGCCTGCGACGTCGAGGCCCACGCCGCCTTCTGCCGCGCCCTCCTCGACCGCGGCATCTACCCGCCCCCGGCCCAGTACGAGGCCTGGTTCGTCTCCCTCGCCCACAACGAGTCGACGATCGACCAAACCCTGGAGGCAGCCGGCGACGCCCTCCGTTCCGTGGTTCCTTAGTCCGCTATGTCAGGACAAAAGGACCACGGAACTGCTGGGGACGCGCTTCGTGTGCTCGCCGAGCAGCTCCGCGCTGAGGAGACACCGATCTCGCCCCACGTCGTCGACGCGGCCGAGCCGGCGACCCTGGGAGAGCTTGCCGCTTCCGGCCCCGGCGCTGCCGCGGCGCCCGCCGAGTACGCCTTTGTCGTCGAGGCGGTCCGCGAGGGCTACCTCCTCCACTACGAGGAGCCCCGGCTGCTCGCCGGCCACGACTCCGACCTCGCCCTCCTCGCCGGCGACTACCTCTACGCCCTCGGCCTCGACCGTCTCGCCGCCCTCGGCGACACCGCCGCCGTCACCGCCCTCTCGGACCTAATCAGCGAATGCGCCCGTCTCCACGCCGAGGGGGAAAGGGAGGGCATTCCCGCGCTGTGGCGAAAAGCCGCCGAGGAGATCGCCGCCGGAGCAGCGGTTTCTACAGAGAAGCGATATGTGTGACGCAGGTCACACATGGTCATTCTCTGTAGAAGCGCCGTGCGCAAAGCGTCGAAGACTGTGACGCAAGTGAGGTAGAGGGAGCGGCTTAGGCGTGACGCAGGGCCGCTCTGGAATGCCGAAAACTGCGGCTTCGTCGTTGGATCGAATCCAATGACGGCTTGCCGATGCCCCTTACTCCGAGCTTACCGGCCAGTCATTGGACTCTGGACTAGCTATTTCCCCGCTTCTGCTGCCGAATCTCGCTGCTCGGTATACCGCCAGTATTCTGCAAGCATCCCTGCGAGCTGAGGAACAGGCGTGTACAGGACAAGCGCAGAGAGGATGTCCTGAATCTCAACGTCCTTCGGCAAACTGGCTTTACGAAGCCCTTTCTGAAGCTCTGGAAGGTGAGCATGGGCATCTACATCTAGCTTGACGGGTTTAGTTTTTGCGGCCATTTGCGAAGGCGTCCGAGTCACCCCGCAGAATACTCCGGGTATACCACTAGGCAAAGTTGCCGCTCTACTACCCTTGATGGGTTGCCCCGGAGGGCTGCAAAATGGGCGAAAAGCAAAAACTGCATGAGTTGATCCTCTACGTGGCTCAGAGGATGGAGCAGGATCAACACGTAGGGCGCGGCCGCATCAAGCTGGCGAAGCTCCTATGGCGCTGCGACTTTGCAGCCTTTTGGCGGTTCGGCCAGCCGATCACGGAGGCCCAATATCAAGCGGACCGCCTTGGACCCGCTCCGGTCGATGAGCTGCTTGCGCTGCGCGACCTTGAAAACGCGGGGAGATTGGAACTCCTAAACGAATGGGACCAGCAGCAGATTCCGGTTGCCACGGGAGAGCCGCCGAACCTCGATGTCTTCACTGCCGCTGAGATCGCTCTGGTAGACGATCAGTTGCGCCGCTATCAGTGGGTGACGGCCCGCACGATGGTGGACGAGGCCCACGAATTCCCCGGTTGGATCAACGCTTGGCGGGGCGGCGAGGGCAAGCACTCCCCAATTCGGTTTGAGTCTGTCTTTTGGGATAACCGGACTGAGTTGGAACCCTGGGAGGACGAGTACGCGAAGGTTCTAGCCGCGGAGCTTGGTATCTCCTCCTAAGTGGGAGTCGCCAAAACCGATCGGTTTGAAAAGCGCGTAGAAGAACTCGATTCCGACCTTTCACGGTTGGACGAAGCGATCCGTTTCGCCGAGCACCAGCTATCGGAGTTCCCCACCGCTGGCATCCCTACCTCAATACCGGGTCTCTACTCGTTTCCCATCCGTCTACCGACGAGAACGGGCCAAGTCCGCCTCTCGATCTTCTATCTCTACGACGGCAAGGACGTGCGGTTCATGGACCTCCGGCCCGCCGAGCCGTAGTTGTCAAGAGACTTGACATCCTGTCGTTTGTCAAGTAGCTTTACAACATGCCACCGGCCAACCGCCACGAACCACGCAGGGCGAAGTCCTCGACCTCGGACTACTCGGTTACGGAGTTCCTCGCGGAGTTCCCCGACGATGCCGCCTGCCTTGAGTACCTGTGGCGCAAGCGCCACGCGCCGGACGGCGAACATGCCGAGTGCCCGAAGTGCCAGGAAGTGAAGGTCTTCAGGCGCTATAAGACCAAACAGCAGCGGCAGTCTTGGACCTGCACCGCCTGCGGCCACCATCTGCACCCCACGGCTGGGACGATCTTCCATCGCTCCTCAACCTCGCTGCGGCTCTGGTTCCACGCCATGTACTTGATGACCAGCACGCGGTGCGGAATCTCCGCGAAACAGCTTGAGCGCGAGCTTGGCGTCAACTACCGGACCGCCTGGCGCATGTTCAACAGGATTCGTAACGAGCTGATGGGCGAAGGCGAGCCGGCTAAGCAGTTGCGCGGCAAAGTCGAGATTGACGAGACCTCCTGGGGCGGTAAACCCCGGCAGAAGCTGAAAAGCCCCCGCGAGATCGCGGCCTTCCGCGAAGCAAAGACGACCGTGCTGGGAATGGTCGAGCGCGGCGGTCGGGTCCGCGTCCGGGTGATCGAGTCACGGCGAGGCGAGCCGTTGACTTCGGCCGTGAGGGCCAACGTCAACCCCGATGCCGTGATCTACACCGACGATTGGCGGGCCTACCGGCCCATCTCGCAGGAGTTCGCGGGACACCGCGTGATCAACCACTCGGCGGGCCAGTACGTCGAAGGCGACGTTTACACGAACACGATTGAGGGCTTCTTCGGCAACCTCAAGACCGGGATGCGCGGCGCCTATAAGAAGGTCTCCTCAAGGTGGCTTCAGTCCTATCTGGACGAGTACGCCTGGCGCTACAACCACCGCCGACACGGCCAGCGTTCGATGTTTCACGCCGGCGGTCCTGATCAGGCGGATCAAGGGGGCCGCACGCAAGCGAGCCAAGGCTGACGAGGCGAAGCGGGAGGCGACGGATGATCTACGCCGCTACTGCCGCGAGGCGCGCGAGGCGGGCGTGTCCATCACCCGGATTGCTTCTGAGGCTGGTCTTTCTCGGCAAGGCGTTTACGACCTGCTGGGGGAGCGACCTGCTTCATAGCCGCGTCGAACTCGCCTTTAGTCGGAACCGGTATCTCCAGTCCCTTCTCCGTCTTCTGTTTACGGCGCTTGGCGGCCACCACCACAGGCTAGCCGCCAAGCGCCACGCCACCTACTCGATCCCGTAGAGCAGGTCTCGCACCTGCACCCCGAGGGCATCAGCGAGCTTCACGACCTTGTCCAGTCGCGGGCACCGTTCGGCGTACTCCAGGCGAGCGACTTCAGACTGATTCAACGAGACCCGCTCGGCAAGCTGCTTCTGGGAGATGCCCTCCCAGCCCCGCGCCTCAGCGAGGTTGCGGCCGAACTGCCTGCTGACGCTCTCAACATCGCCCCTCAAAGCTCCCACCCCTGCACATAGACCGCTGCCGGGGTCGGCAGGACGCATTCGCCCTGGCGGTGGAGCAGCCCGACCTTCGCGAGTTCCCGCACCGCTCTTTCTACGGCGTCCTTCGGGGCGAGGTCTCGGGGATCGGGACTGACTTCGCGGACGAGATCGACCATCCGGAGGATCGTCGGCTGCCAGTTGAGGACGTGCCGGAGAACCGATTCCTCGCAGAGATCGTCGTCCTCAAAGGGCGCTGACGTAGCCTGTGCCTGCATGGGAAGTCCACCTTCCTGTGCCACGGCCGGGGGGCTGTTTGCGCAGTCGCCCCGGCCTCTTTTCAATGGGCGCAGGAAGGTAGGCGCGCGGTGCGATGGAATTCGCTTCTACAGAGAATGACCATGTGTGACGCAGGTCACACCCTCGAAGCAATAAACTGCGAAGCCCTACGCGGACCTATCTGTGGCTGACGACGCGAACAAGGTAAACGGGGCCGAGGAGGCTCCCATCAAGGAGCGGGTAAAGCCCGACCCCCCCGGCTATTTCGAGGGGGAGTCGATGACGCGCCGCCACGTCTTCACCGTCGCGTCCCAGGCGATCGGCGGCCTTGCCGCCGCCGGGATCGTGCTGCCCGCAGTTGGCTTCGCTGTCGCGCCGATCTTCCACCGTGGCAAGGAGCGTTGGGAGGCCGTGGGGCCGACCGGCGACTTCGTCGAGGACACCTATCGCCAGGTCGTCTTCACCGAGACCGAGGGAATCGGCGACGCCGGTAAGACCACCGCCTACGTGCGCAAAAGCTCCGAGCAGCTGGGTGAAGACCCGGGCAAGTTCGTCGCGGTCTCCAACCGCTGCGCCCACCTCGGCTGTCCCGTCCGCTTCGTCGAGGCCGCCGGCAACTTCATCTGCCCCTGCCACGGCGGCGTCTACGACTTCCAGGGCAAGCGGATCGGCGGCCCGCCGGTGCGCCCACTCGACCAGTTCCAGACCCGCGTCCGCAAGGGCCAGGTCGAGCTCGGCCCGCGTTACAGCGTCACTTCACAGATGGAGCCCGTCCGCGCCCGTGATCCCGGGGAGTTCACCGGCGGGATCTGGGAATACCTCTACCCGCCGCGTCCCTCTACCTTCCCAGCGCCCTGATGCCGAGCTTCCCGAAACCGAAGATCCCGGACGCCGTCGTCCCCCCACCGCTGCGCAAACCGGGCAAGCCCGGCAGCGGGGGCACCCCGAAGGGACAGGCGCCGGCCGATCTGAAGGAGACGCCGGAGCGCAAGAGCGCCGGCGACAAGATGCTCGAGGTCGGCAAGGAAGCGCCGATCGACGCGCTCGGCTGGGTCGACCAGCGCCTCGCCGCCAGTGGCTTCCTCACCGGGATGCTCTTCCGCAAGGTGCCGAAGGGGACCAACTGGTTCTACACGCTCGGCTCTGCGACCCTCTTCGCCTTCATCGTCCAGGCCACCACCGGCGTCTTCCTGGCGATGTTCTACACGCCTTCGGCGACCCAGGCCTACTCCTCGATCGCCCACATCAACAACGAGGTCCCGCTCGGCCAGCTGGTGCACGGCATGCACAAGTGGGGCTCGAGCGTGATGGTGATCCTGATCTTCCTCCACATGGGGCGGACCTTCTTCTTCGGCGCTTACAAGTACCCGCGCGAGCTCAACTGGGTGATCGGCGTCGTGCTGCTGATCCTGACGATGACGATGGCCTTCACCGGCTACCTGCTGCCGTTCGACCAGCGCTCCTTCTGGGCCTCGATCGTCGGCATCAACATCAACGGCACCGGCCCCGTCGTCGGCCCGTACCTGAGCGACTTCCTCCGCGCCGGGCCTGAGCTCGGAGCGACGACCCTCTCGCGCTTCTACGCGATCCACATGCTGCTGGTGCCGGGCGCGATCATCGCCCTGATCGGCGCCCACATGTACCTGGTCGTGAAGCTGGGAACCACGGCTCCGCCCTGGGTGAAGGCCGAACGCCCGAAGGTCGCCGCCCCCGTCTCGCAGCTCGACGCCGGCGCCAACGGCAACGGCCGTGTCAACGGGAATCGCGTTAACGGCGCCCCGGTCGACGGCGAGGGCAACGGAGGATCGGCGCTTTGAAGCCGCAGGACAAGCAGAAGTACCTCGAGGAATACGAGTTCCTGAAGAAGAAGGGGAAGCCGTTCTTCCCCTACGCGGTGATGAAGGACTCGGTGATGGCGCTGATCGTCGTCGCCGTGATCATCGCGATGTCGGTAATCCTCGGCGCCGAGCAGGGCCCGAAGGCGGACCCGACTTCGACCACCTACGTGCCGCGTCCCGAGTGGTACTTCTTCTTCCTCTTCGAGCTTCTGCGCGTGATCAAACCGCCGGAGCTGGTCCCGATCGCGACGATCGGAATCCCGACGATCTGCATGGTCCTGCTGCTGTTGCTGCCGTTCTACGACCGCGGTCCCGAGCGGCGCCCGGAGCGGCGACCGATCGCGACCACGGCCGGGATCATCACGATCATCGCGATGGCCTACCTCACCTATCTCGGCGCCACCGGCGGCGCCCCGACCGAGGTCGAGATGCAGGTCTCGAAGAAATACGAAGCCGGCAAGGAGGTTGTCGCCGGCGCCGGCTGCCTCGCCTGCCACAAGCTGGGCGAGAACGGCAACAACGGCCCCGGTCCCGAACTGACCCACATCGCCTCCCGGATCCCCCGGGCTGCGATCATTCGCTCGGTCGAAATCGGCCCGGGCATCATGCCCTCGTTCCGCGAACTGCCACCGCAGAAAATCGAACAGCTCGCGGACTTCCTCTCGTCCCTCGATTAGGTAGGCGGTCGGGACGGGGCCGGTGCCCCGACTCCCATGGACACGATCAACGACAACCGCCAATCGCCGGACTTCGCCGGCCAGGTCAACCGCATGTTCGACCGCGTCGCCGGCCGCTACGACGCGCTCAACTCGGTGATGACCGCCGGCCTGCACCACCGCTGGCGCGAGCGCGCCGCGGCGCAGACGCGGCTCGGCCCAGGGGACTCTGCCCTCGACATCTGCTGCGGAACCGGTGACCTGGCGCTCGAGCTGGCGAAGCTGGTGACGCCGGATGGCCACGTCGTCGGCTGCGATTTCTCCGAGCCGATGCTGGACCTGGCGCGGGAGAAGGCGGCGGAGCGCAGCGCCGGGGGGCTCCGCTTCGAGTGGGCCGACGCGCTGGAGCTCCCCTACGACGGCGAGCGCTTCGACGCCGTCACCGTCGGCTTCGGTGTCCGCAACCTCGCCGACCTCGACCGCGGTCTACGCGAGATGGCCCGGGTCCTGAAACCTGGTGGCCGCGCCGTCATCCTCGAGATCACCCAGCCGACCCGGTACTCATACCTGCCGGAATCGGTCCGCAGCTTCCCCAGCCCGCGCGGCCTGGCCGAGAAAATGGACGACGCCGGCTTCAAAGACATCCGCTACACGGTGCTGGCGGGCGGCATCATCGCGATCCACAGCGCCGCCCGCGGGTGACAGCGCCGCCCCGGCCGTGACCCGCCCTTCCTCGGTATCGCCGCCGGTGACGGCGGTCCTCGACGCCTCCAGTCGCTGGCTCCCGGCCCGCCTGGGCGAGGTGGAGGAGCTGCTGCGGGAAGCAACCGTCGGCTATGGGGAGACGATCGGCGCCGACGCCGACGCCACCCTCGACGCCGGCGGCAAGCGGCTGCGACCGATGCTGGTCCTGCTCTGCGCCGGCCCGGAGCAAAGTGGGGGGGTGGTTCGGGCCGCCGCCGCGATTGAGCTCGTCCACATGGCGACGCTCGTCCACGACGACGTCCTCGACGACGCGCCGCTGCGCCGCGGGCTGCCGACCGTCGCCGCGACCTCGGGCCGCAACCGTGCGGTTGCCACCGGTGACCTCCTCTTCTCCCGCGCCTTCGCCCTCCTCGCCGGGGCCGCCGAGGCTCGGGCGGTCAGCCTCCTCGCCGACGCCTCGGTCGCCCTCGCGCAGGGGGAGCTGGCCCAGCGCCGGGACGCCTTCGACCTGGGGGTCAGCGAGGAGCGCTACCTCGCCCGCTGCGGGCTGAAGACTGCCCGCCTGTTCGAATGCGCCTGCCTCCTCGGCAACGACGATGAGGCGCTGCGCGAGTTCGGCGCAGGAGTCGGCCTTGCCTTCCAGCTACTTGACGACGTCCTCGACATCAGCGGCCCGCCGGAGCGAACCGGCAAGGCCCGGGGCACCGACCTCCTCGACGGCACGGTCACGCTGCCCCTGATCGAGGCGGCGAAAGTGGACCCTGGCATCCGCGAAGTGGACCTGCCCGCCCTCGACCCCGCCGCAGCCGAGGCCCTCTGCGACCGCATCGCCGCCACCGGCGCCCTCGACCGGGTCCGCGCCCGCGCCCTGGAGATGGTCGCCGAGGCCAAGCGCTCACTCGAACGCACCGATTTCCCCCCCGAACAGCGCCACCTGCTCGAGCTCGTCGCCGACGGCGTAGTCCAGCGCTACAGCTAGCTTCGCCAGCCGCCCCAGTTGGGGCGGCTGGCTGATCACTGCTCTTGTTGGGTGGGACGGACGAGGACCTCGTTGATGGCGACATGCCTCGGCCGCGTCACCACGTAGGCGATCGCGTCGGCGATGTCCTCGGAGCGGAGGATGTCCATCTCGACGAAGCGGTTGCGGATCTGTTCCTCGATCTCCGGGCGGTTATGGCTCTGTAGCTCGGTGTCGACGGCGCCGGGCTCGACCAGCGAAACCCGCAGGTGCCGGCCCGCCACCTCCTGGCGCAGCGACTCGCTGAAGGCGCCGACGCCGTGCTTGGTCGCGTTGTAGACGCCGCTGCCTTTGCGCGCCATCCGCCCGGCGACGGAGGAGATGTTGACCAGGTCGGCGACCCGTCGCGGCTCCCCGTCGGCCGCGCTGAGAAGGTGGGGGAGAGCCGCGTGGGCGGTGTAGAGGAGGCCGAGCAGGTTGACCTCGACCATCTGCTCCCATTCCTCCACCGGTGCGTCCTCGATCGGACCGAGCAGCATCACCCCGGCGTTGTTGACGAGGACGTCGAGTCGTCCCAGCTCCTCGACCGCGCGCGCCACCGCCGCCTCAGCCTGCTCGCGGTCGGAGACGTCGGCCTCGATCGGCAGCGCCGTTCCACCGGCCTCGGCGATCTCGCCGCCGAGGCTCTCGAGGCGATCGGCCCGCCGCGCGACCAGGGCGACGCTCGCGCCCTGCGCCGCCAGCGCCTTCGCGGTCGCCTCGCCGATTCCGCTGGAGGCTCCGGTGACCAGGGCGACCGTGCCTTTGAGGTTGTCGTCAGGCATCACCAACCTCAAACCCCATGGGCGGCAATCGGAAACCCCGCTTGCCGAAAGTGATCCGGGCACCGGGCCACCCCGTTACCATGGGCAAGATGCCAGGAAACATCGGACTTCCAGAGATCGCCGTCGTACTGATCATCGCCCTCCTCGTCTTCGGCCCGAAACGGCTGCCGGAGCTGGGCCGCAGCCTCGGCCGCGGCATCCGCGAGTTCAAAGGCTCGATCGGCGGCGACCACGACGACGACGACAAGACGGCGCTGGAGGCGCCGGAGCCTCGGTCGGCTCCGGAACCTAGCTCGGTCCCGGAGTCGGAGTCGGCGAAGGTCCACGGCGACCCGGCCGACGCGGAGATCGTCCGCAACAAACCCAGCTGAGGCGGAGGATGGCCCGCCGCGTCAAGGCGGTCTCCCACGAGGATCGCCTCACCCTTGTCGAGCACCTCGATGAGCTGCGCTCGCGGCTAATCGTCTGCATCATCGTCCTCGGCGTCGCACTTGCCCTCTGCTTCTGGCAAAACCACCTGCTGCTGGAAATAGCCCAGGGCCCGCTCCCAGACGACCACGATCAGCTGATCACCTTCGGCGTCACCGAGCCGTTTACGACGACCCTCACCGTCTCCGCCTACGGCGCCATCGTCCTCTCGCTGCCGATCGTCCTCTGGCAGCTCTACGCCTACATCCTCCCGGCCTTCAGCGAAACCGAGCGCCGGGTGATCCTGCCGATCCTGCTGCTCTTCCCGTTCCTCTTCCTGGCCGGGCTCGCCTTCGCCTACTTCATCGTCATCCCGGCCGCCCTCAACTTCCTGCTCGACTTCAACGACGGCCAGTTCAACATCCAGCTGCGGGCGCGCGAGTACTACGGCTTCTTCTCGATGACGGAGATCGCCCTCGGCCTGATCTTCCAGCTGCCATTGGCGATCCTCGCCGTCACCCGGCTCGGGATCGTCAGCGTCGAGCAGCTCAGCAAGAACCGCCGTTATGCCTACCTGGTGATCGCGATCGTCGCCGCTGCCCTGCCCGGGGTCGACCCGATCACGATGCTCATTGAGATGGTTCCGCTGCTTGTTCTGTACGAGTTGAGTATCTTGCTTGCTCGAGTTCTGGGGCGGCCAGAGCAGAGCGGCGGGCTGGCACAGCCCTCCCCGCAGGAGTAGGGAGAGACCAGTGGCGAAAGGCAAAGACGAGCATCGAATGCTGTTTGACCTGCGCGGCGGTAAACGCGGGCAGGTGGTCAAGGTCGTCTACGCGCTGCTCGCTGTGCTGATGGGGCTCAGCCTCTTCCTCGTCATTGGCGGCTTCAACCTCGCCGAACTCTTCAACAGCAACACCAGCACCGGCGACGCCGCCAAGCCCTACGAAGAACAGGCCGAACGGCTCGAGGTCAAACTGAAAAAAGATCCGAATAACCCCGACCTTCTGCTCTCGCTTACCCGTGCTCAGGTCAGCGCCGGCAACGCCCAGGTGACTGTCGAATCGAACGGGCAGCAGACCTTCACGCCAGAGGCGTTCCAGGCCTACGAGGAAGCGGATCAATCCTGGTCGGAATATCTGAAAGCGACCGATGAACCGAACGCCAGCCTGGCGCTGCTGATGTCTCCGACGCTGCTGAAATTGGCCGAATTCTCACGCACCTATCCGGAAGCGGACACGAACATCCAGGCGGCGACCGAAGCTCAGCGGATCGTCGCCGAACAGCGCCCGTCCGTCAACGCCTTCACGACCCTCGCCTACTACACGTATTTCACCGGCGACTTCGCCGCGGCCGAAAAGGCGGAGAAGGAAGCGAAGAAGCTCGCCGGCGGCAAAAGCCAGGCGCAGGAAATCGACAAACAGCTTTCCGAAATCGAAAAAAACGCCCGCAAATACATCGCCGAAAAAGAAAAAGGCGAAAAAGCAGCCAAAGAAGCAAACAGCGGCAAGGGCAACCCCGAAGCCGTCCAGCCGAGTGGAAATCCCTTCGGCGCCGGGGCGGGGTTAAGTGGGCCGTGAAGGGCTCGAACCTTCGACCTTGAGATTAAGAGTCTCCTGCTCTACCAACTGAGCTAACGGCCCGTGGACGGGCAAGTATAGGAAGGTCGCCTGCTCGGGTGAAGCCCGCGGCGCCTACGTGGAGCGGCAGTATTTTTCGACCAGCCCGTCGACCACGGTCCCACCCTCGAAGGTGAAGCGGCCATGGGTCTGGAGGATGTGATCGCTGCAGCGGGCGGAGGCGTAGCTGCGCTGCTCGCCCCCGGCCCGGTAGCGGCGGCCGATTTCGGCATCGAGGTGGGTGATCGCTCCGAAGCCGCCGGCAATCGGTGGCACGTCGATGCGGACGCGGTAGCGGAAGCCGCCGCGGCGCTGTTCGATCGGCACCGAGATCGCGAAGGTCTGCGTGGCGGGGGCGGTGATCCGGGCGTGGAGGACGGCAGTCGGTTGGCCCGCGGCGTTTCGCGGCCCGTTGAAGATCGTCAGCGGCAAGCGCTCTTCAACCGGGGGCTGGTCGAGGAAGGCGACGTAGGTTCCGAGGTGGCCGGTGCCGACGATTGCGCCGCGGCAGATCCGCCGCGCTTCCTCGCTGCTCGCCGCTTCGATCGTTTGGGGAGCGCAGGTCGGCAGCCCGGCGACGCTGAGGCGGCCGTCGCGGTCGAAGTCGATCAGCGCCTGTTCGAGCCGCGGCGGCCTGCCGCCGCTACGCGAGGAGATGTCGACCTGGCCGTGGAAATCGATCGGGACAAACTGGCGCTTCGGCAGCGTTTGCGGCTTGAAGCCGCCATCGGCCCGCAGGACCACGTCTTCGACCTTGACGACGGCGCCGATGGCGCTGCCGCCCGCGAATGCCGCCACGGCGATTGCCAGTAG
>VAYN01000002.1:0-11983 GCA_005885405.1 Actinomycetota bacterium
CTGGGTCGCCAGGAAGTAGGACATCTCCTCGGTCGGGGCGGCGGTGACATAGGGGGCGAGGGTGTCGGCGACCCGGTCCTCGCCGTAATAGAACATCGAGTAGATCCACATCGCCGAGCGGCGCTGGATGTCGGTCAGCGCCTCCCAGCCGGCGCGATCCTTGGAGAAGTCGAGGTCGTAGGCGCTCCAGTTGCCCTGCTCCCAGCGGTGGTAGAGGTCCTCGTAGGTGATGTTGTCCATCAGGCGCTGGGAAGCGACGCTCATCGTGTCTCCTTTTGGTGTCCTGGTTCGCTGCGGGGGAGACTAGCGCGATCCTGGCCAGCTAGCCAGGAAGTGGGCGGGACCCCGGGTCGTGGCCAGGGTCCCGCCGATACCTACTGCCTATTTAACGAATTCGCGGACCTGTTTGTAGACCGTTTCGTCCGTCGTCAGAGCCGTATGCGAGATGCACGCGGTCTGGGTGTTGGTTGCCCCGGAGAGAGCCACGCTCGAGTCCGGGTTGATGATTTCGTCGCACGGCGACCACCAGGTGCCGTAGCTGACCGCCCCCGGCGTCTCGTCGGTGGCGTTCAGTTCTTTCAGGAACGTCGACCCGACCCGCATCTCCACGCACGAGGCGCTGAAGCAGAAGTTGGCGGTTTCGGTGCCGTGGTTGGGGCCGCCGAGGGAGACCCAGTCGTCGACCTTTGCTTCGCCGCCCAGGTTCTTGATGTAGTAGCGGCTGTTGAGGCTGCCCATCGAGTGGGCGATGATGTCCACCTTGGTCGCGCCGGTCGTTTTCAGCAGCGATTCGACTTTCGATTTCACTTCTTCGGCGTCGATTTTGTTCGACTGCGAGGTGTTGTAGCTGTAGGCGCTCAAATACGATTTCGGGTAGCCGTCTTTTTCGAAGCGGCCGATCATCGTGTTCCAGAGCGAGGCGCTCTCGACGTAGCCGTGGACGAACAGGATCGGATCCTGCGCGCTCGCTCCGGCCGGGACGAGGGCGGTACCGGTGATGCAGAGGGCGACCGCACAGAGGATCGCCGTCAGACGCTTGCTGACCATTGTTCTCCCTATCTATGTTTGAGCGCAGGCGCCTCCCAAAGCGCACTGCTGTAGGACCCGAGCAGACCGGTGAGTACTCGGGAGCGCTTGAGTAAACCAGATGTCAGCCGGAAGCGCCAGGGCCTGCGGGTGACGGCGTCTCAATCTCGCGCTTGAGGATCTTGCCGGTCGGGCCCTTCGGCAGGTCGTCCATGAACCAGACGAGCCGCGGGTACTTGTAGGCGGCGATCCGCTCCTTCACGTACTCGCTGACTTCCTGCGGCGAGAGTTCGTCGCCGTCGTGGAGGACGACCGCGGCGCCGATCTCCTCGCCCCACTGGTCGTGCGGGACGCCGAGGACTGCGGCTTCGCGGATCTTCGGATGCTCGTAGAGCACCTCCTCCACCTCTCGCGGGTAGACGTTGTAGCCGCCGCGGATGATCAGGTCCTTCTTACGGTCGACGATGAAGAAGTAGCCGTCCTCGTCGACGCGGCCCATGTCGCCGCTGTGGAACCAGCCGCCGCGCATCGCCTCCTCGGTCGCTTCCGGCCGCTGCCAGTAGCCCTTCATCACGTTGTGGCCGCGGATCACGATCTCGCCGACCTCGCCCTGCGCGACCTCGTTGTCGTCCTCGTCGACGACCTTCATCTCGACCTCGCGCAGCGGCGTCCCGATAGAACCGGGCTTGCGCTCCCGGCCAGGGTGGGTGCTGCTGGCGACCGGAGAGGTCTCCGAGAGGCCGTAGCCCTCGAGCAGTTCGCAACCGAACGCCTCCTCGAAGCCGTGCAGGACCTCGACGGGCATCGAGGCGCCGCCGGTGATGCAGATCCGCAGCGAGGAGGTGTCGAAGTCCTCGCGGCCGGGGTGATGGAGCAGCGCGCCGTACATCGTCGGCACCCCGTAGAAGTGGGTGACGCCGTCGCGCTGCATGATCTCCAGCGTCTCACCGGGGTCGAATTTCGGTAGCAGCGTCAGCGTCGCTCCGACCCGCAGCGAGGCGTTCATGCTGACCGTCTGTCCGAAGGAGTGGAAGAGCGGCAGCGAGCCGAGGACGACGTCGCCGCGTTTAACCGTGCAGGTCGTCTCCGATGCGATCTCGGCCCGGTAGTGCCGGAGGTGTAGAGGATCACCGCGGTGTCCTCCTCCTTGGTGTCGGCGAGAGCGGTTTCCGGCTCTTGGTCGCCGAGCAGTTCGGCGAAGCTCTGCGGCTCGACCTTGATCAGCTCCGCTTCGGCCGCGGCGGCGCCATCTCGCGCATCCTCGCCGAAGCCGTGCCAGGCCAGCAGCAGGTTCGCGCCCGAATCCTCCAGGTAGAAGGCGATCTCCCGCTGCTTCAGCAGCACGTTCATCGGGACGATGACGCCGCCGGCGCGGAGGACGCCGTAGTAGGCGATCGGGAACTCGAGCACGTTCGGCAGCATCACCCCGACCCGGTCTCCCTGCTGCAGCCCCTTCTGGCGCAGGAAGGCGGCGAGGCGGGCGCTGCGGTCGTCGAGCTCGGCGTAGGTGAGCTCGAGGTCCGCGAGGCGAACGGCGACAGCCGCCGGATCGGCAGCGGCTCTCTCGGTGACGGTCGAAGCGAGATTCAGGCCCATCGTGTTCCTCTCCGGTGCGAGTGTCCCGAGGGCCAGTCTAGGAGGGATCGCGAGCAGCGGGGTTCGCTAGGCTCGCGGCGATGGAGGATCTCGGGCACGCCGTCTCCTACCTGGTGGCGAAACGCGGAATCCCCGTCTTCTCCAGCGACGGCGAGAAGGTCGGCCGCGTCACCAAGGTTCTCGCGGCCCATGAGGCTCACCTCTTCGACGGCATCATTTTCGACACCGGCGGCCTCAACGGGCGCCGCTTCGTCGACGCGCCGGAGGTCGACACGATCTACGAGCGGGGCGTCGTCCTCAAGATCGACGCCGCCGCGACGGCCGAGCTGCCGAAGCGCTGGCGCTGAGCCACACCCGCGGCTTTCGCATTAGGATGCCGCCGATGCGGAAACTTATCTTGATCGTTGGTGCCTGCTTCGCGCTGCTAGTCGCCGGTTGCGGCAGCGATGACTCCTCAACCACCTCGTCCTCGGGCGGCGAAGACACGTCGAGCTCGCAGCAGGCCGAAGCGCCGGGGAAGAAGACGAAGCCGACGGTTAAGGCGCCCAGCGGGGCACCGCCGAAGCAGCTCGTCACCAAAGACCTCGAAGAAGGGACTGGAGCCGAAGCGAAAGCGGGCGACTCGGTCAGCGTCCAGTACGTCGGCGTCAACTACAAGACCGGCAAAGAATTCGACGCTTCCTGGAGCCGCGGCGAACCGTTTACGTTCACCCTTGGCGCCGGCGAAGTGATTCCCGGATGGGATGAGGGCGTCGAAGGGATGAAGGTCGGCGGCCGCCGCGAACTGATCATCCCGCCGGAACTCGGCTACGGCCCGGCCGGTGCGCCGCCGGCGATCCCGCCGAACGAAACGCTGATCTTCGTCGTCGACCTCGAAGCGGTCGAATAGCGGGCCGGCGCGGCATCATCGCGCTGTGCCGCGCTCCCCGCTTGCCGAACGACTGACTGCCCAGGCCCTTTCGGGCGAGCCGCTGCGCTCGCCCGAGGCGGTCGCCGAGCGGCTCCTCGCGGTGCAGGGCCAGGATCCGCGCGGGGCGCGGCTGGCGGTCCGCGCTCGTACTGCCGGCGTCACCGCGGCCGATGTGGATCGGGCGCTGAGCGAGGAGCGCTCGCTGCTGATCACCTGGCTTAACCGCGAAACGCTGCACCTGGTCCGCAGCGAGGACTACCCGCTGCTGCAGCAGCTGACGACCCCGCCCTTGCAGACCTCGGCGCAGCGGCGGCTGCGCCAGGAGGGGGTGGACGAGAAGGACGTTGAGCGGGCGGTCCGGATCATCGAGAAGGCGCTTGCCGACGAGGGCCCCCAAACGCGGGTGCAGCTGCGTGCACGGCTCGAACGAAAGAAGGTTCCGACCGCCGGGCAGGCGCTGATCCACCTCCTTTTCTTGGTCGCCGTGCGCGGGATCGCGGTGCGGGGGCCGATGGTCGGCAAAGAACACGCCTACGCGCTGGTCCGCGACTGGCTCGGAGAGCCGGTGGAGATCGACCGCGAGAAGGCCCTGGCCGAGCTGGCCCGCCGCTACCTCGCCGGTCACGGCCCGGCAGACGATCGCGACCTCGCCCGCTGGGCGGGGTTGCCCTTGCGGGACGCCCGCGCCGGGCTCGCGGCGATTGCCTCCGAGCTCGAACAGCGCCCGGACGGGCTCGTCGACCTGGCGAAGCGCGCGCCGGCCGAGCCGCTGCCGCCACCTCGCCTCCTCGGCGCCTACGACCCGCTGCTGCTCGGCTGGACCTCGCGCGAGGAAATCGTCGGCCCGCACCGGATCCTGGTCACCAACAACGGTCTCTTCCGGCCCTTCGCCTTGGTCAAGGGTCGTGCCGTCGCCCGCTGGGGGCTCAGCGGCGGCAAAGTGACGATCGAGCACCTCGGCAAGGTGACGAAGAAGGACGCCGCCGCGCTCGAGGAAGACGCGCGGCGGGTCCTTGAGTACCTCGGGTCCTAGGGCTGGTCGTCGAGGCGCGGCGGCATCGCGTCGGCCTGCGCCGGCGGCGACGGCTGTCCCGGCAGCGCCTCGGCCTCCTGCTCCCAGACCTCGTTCAGCGAGCTCTGCAGGTAGAACCACATGCCCGGCGCGAGCAGCAGGTAGAGGACCAAAACGATCCAGCCGTTGACCGACTCGCGGCCGGCGATCTTGGCGGCGCCTTGGACCCGCTCGGTGCCGCGGTAGTAGGTGACGAGCGCCGGGATCACGATCAGTGCGCCCGGGAACAGCGCCAGGACCGAGTTGGTCGGGTTCTGGCCGAGGTCGTAGCCCTTGGCCTCACCGTAGGCCTTCAGCTCCTTGTTGATCTTGTACCACCAGACGAGGTGGTAGATGCCGAGGGTGATGATGGGAAGGAGGGCGACGGCCCAGGGGTTACGGACCTTCACCTCTTGCTCGGTACCGCGAATCTTCATCTCGTAGGCCATGACGCTCCGTTCCTGTAGTTGGGGACCCTCAAGGAATGACGCCGAATCCGAGCGACGCCTCCGGCGCGTTGAGCGCACGCGCTTTGGTTTCCAGCGTGAGCGGTTTCGTGTCGTCGCTCGGAATGACGGTCAGTTTCAATTTCGTTCCGCTGGTCCCTGAGGGCAGAACGCAGGTGGTGCTGGGGCCGCCGAGCGCCGTGCACTCGATTGCGGCGCTGCCGATCTCGACCGCGCTGATGGTGGCGTTGGTGACCCGGAAGTCGACGGTTGGTTCGTCGAGGCCTGACGCCGTCGATTCGATGGTGGCTTCAAAGCTGGTCGGGACGCCGGTTTCATAGGTGGCCCCGGTGTAGCTGGCGGCGATTTTGATCGTCGAGGGCGAAAGGCTCGTGGAAATCCCGTTGACCTCGTCGCGATCGGTCAGCGTCAAGCCGCTGCTCAGGTAGCTCCCGAGGAGGCGGAAGTTGGCTGGGCCGTGTTCTCCCGGCGCATCGGGTGGCATCGCAAAGGTGACGGTCTGTGAGGCTTGCGCACCGACCCCGATCTCGGGCATGGCGCACTTCACCAGCCCAGTGCTGAATTGACCCGGGGCGGTGGCGAGGGTGCAGCCGGCGCCGGCCGAGAGAAAGGTGCTGGCTTTGGGCAGCGCCGCGGTGACTTCGCCCGCGGAGGCCGGGCCGGCGACCGGAAGCGCGTTCGGGGTGAAGAGAAGGCTGCTCGTCGGAACGGTTTCTCCGTCGGCGCTGACGATGTCGGCGCTCCCCGCGCCGGTGCCCAGCGAGTAGCCGACGAAGGACGAGTTTCCGCCCGGGGCGTTTTCGCCGGGGTAGTCGAAGCGAAAGCGACCATCGGGGAACAGCACCACTTGGAAGGTGCGCCGCGGGATGCCGCTCGAGTGCTGTCCGAGGTCCCACTGGAAGGCGACCCAGGAGTTGTCCGCGGCGACGACCTCTTTGACGGTGCCGGTCCCCGCTCCCTGTTCCCGCAGGTCCAGATCCGCCCAAGAAGGCATCAGGCCTCGGTAGAACTCGCCGACGACGGCTTGCTCGCCGCGGTAGTCACCGGGCTGGGTGTCGTCCCAGTAGTCCCAGGCCGGGGTTCCGAAGTCGACCCAGCCGTTGGTCGAGATACTGGCGGTCTGCTCTTTGATGCCGCCGAATGGGAAGGCGAAGGGGAGCTGAACGGTGACCTGACCGTCGTCTTCGTTGTTGTTCGTCCCTTTGTAGTCGAGGGGGGTGACGAGGCCGTTGCGGAAGCCCTCTGCTCCGACGTTGGAGCGGGTGTAGCCGGCCTGTCCGGCAATGCTATTTCCGGCGGTGAGCGTGAGGGTGATCGGCTCACCGGGTTCCGGGCCTTCGAAGCTCGAGTCGGTGACGAAGCCCCAATCGATCCCGTCGCTCATCGTGAAGGCGGCGGCCGGGGGAGGGCCGGGCGGGGTGACCGAGACGGCGAGGAGGCGGACCTTGCGCGTCCCCTTGCAGTTGCGCTCCTTCGCCTCCTTGACCTTCTTGGTGTCGTCAGCGCAGGCGAACAGTCGGTAGCTGCCGAGCTTCGATTTCGCCGGCAGGGTGACGCGTAGCTTCAGCTTCTTGCCCTTCCCGGCGGCAAGGGGTTTCACCCTGACCCGCTTCAGGCGCTTGTCCTTCTTGGTGTGCTTCTTGCCCTTGCCGAGGTAGAGCCCCAGTTTGCTCTTACCGGCTTTGGCGCCTCCGGCGTTCTCGACCTTGACGACGAGCTTCAGCTTCGAGCCGACGATGCCGGTCCTGGGCGGCTTCGAAACCTTTTTGACGACCAGGTCCGGCTGCGCCGCTCCTCTGGTCTTTGCACTCGCGCCCGAAGCGAGGACGAGCGAGGCGACGAGGGTGAGCGAGACGAGGAGGGCTGCGCGGGTCCGGTTCATGGCCCGCAGCCTACTGTCTGGGGTGGAAGATCTGGACGGACTGCCTAATCCAGCTTCGGCGTGCGCCAGGGCGCTTCCAGGCGCCCGACCAGCTCGTCGCCCAGGCCCTCGATCGGGACGCGGACCTGCTCTAGGGAGTCGCGGTCGCGGAGGGTGACGGTGTCGTCGTCCATCGTCTGGTGGTCGACGGTTATGCCCCAGGGGGTGCCGATCTCGTCCTGGCGGCGGTAGCGCTTGCCGATTGAGCCGCCTTCGTCGAACTCGGTGGGGAGGCGGCGGCGGAGGTCCTGGAAGATCTCGCGGGCTTTCTCCGGCAGGCCATCCTTGGAGACGAGGGGGAGGACGGCGACCTTGACCGGGGCGAGGCGCGGATGCAGGCGGAGGACGGTGCGCTGGCGGCCCTCCACTTCCTCGACCTCGTAGGAGTCGACGAGGAAGGCGAGGGTGGCGCGGTCGGCGCCGGCGGCGGGCTCGATCACGTGGGGGACGTAGCGCTCTTTGGTCTGCTGATCGAAGTACTCGAGCTTCTCGCCGGAGAACTTGGCGTGCTGGGTGAGGTCGAAGTCGCCGCGGTCGGCGATCCCCTCCAGCTCCGACCAGCCGATCGGGAACAGGTACTCGATGTCGCTGGTCGCCGAGGAGTAGTGGGAGAGCTCGTCCTCGCCGTGGGCGCGGACGCGGAGGTGGTCGGGGCGGATCCCGAGCTCCGTGTACCAGCGCTCGCGCTCGGCCATCCAGTGCTGGTGCCACTTCTGCGCTTCGGCCGGCGGCACGAAGTACTCCATCTCCATCTGCTCGAACTCGCGGGTGCGGAAGATGAAGTTGCCGGGGGTGATCTCGTTGCGGAAGGACTTGCCGACCTGGGCGATCCCGAACGGCGGCTTCTTGCGGGCGAAGCTGAGGACGTTCTTGAAGTTGATGAAGATCCCCTGCGCCGTCTCCGGCCGCAGGTAGACGGTCGAGCCCTCATCGGCGACGGGGCCGACGTGGGTTTCGAACATGAGGTTGAACTGGCGCGGCTCGGAGAGCTCGCCGCCGCACTGGGGGCAGCGCAGCTCCGCGTCGGGGTCGCCGCCCTCCGCTTCGACTGCCTCGCGGAGATGGTCCTCGCGCCAGCGTTTCTTGCACTTGCCGAGGCACTGGACGAGCGGGTCGGTGAACCCTTCGAGGTGTCCCGAGGCCTCCCAGACGCGTGGGTGCTGGAGGATCGCCGAGTCCAGCGCGACGATGTCGTCGCGCTCCTGCAGCATCGCCCGCCACCACTCGGCCTTGACGTTGTTCTTGAGCAGGACGCCGTAGTGGCCGTAGTCGTAGGTCGAGCCGAGGCCGCCGTAGATCTCCGAGGAGGGGAAGACGAACCCGCGCCGTTTGCACAGCGCGACGATCTCCTCCATCGTCACCTCGGTCGGTCGCGTTTCCTGCTCGGTCGCCATGGCCGGAACCGTAGCGGCTGCGATAATCCCGCAGCCCTATGCCCATCTACGAGTACAAATGCGAGAACGGCCACGTCTTCGACGTGATCCAGAAGATGACCGACGAGCCGCTGCGCGAGTGCCAGGAGTGCGGCGCCCCGGCCGCGCGGGTGCTGAGTGCCCCGGCGATCCACTTCAAGGGCTCCGGCTTCCACAACACCGACTACGGGACCAAGCGGGGCGGCGGCAACGGCAGCTCGGATTCGGGCGGGGACTCGGGCGGCTCCGGGTCGAGCGAGTCGAAGTCGGATTCGTCCTCCGGCAAGAGCGAGTCGAAGTCGGACTCGAAGCCGGCTGCGTCGACCGCGGACTGAGCGTCGCCGCGTCCGCCGGAGCTGGAACGCTGCGGCCGTGATCGATGAGAATCTCGAGCGCGCGCGGCGACTTTTTTGGCTGGGTAAAACGCTGCTCGCCCTCAGTGCGATCCTCTTGCCGATTGTCGCCTACCTGTTCGCGGCGTTGCTTGTCGACGGGACCGCCGAGAAGGAGTACTACGAAGCCGTCTCCCAGATCCTGCCGGTGCTGCTGCTAGCCCTGGCGATCGAGCAGCGCTACTTCACGCAGGGGCAGTCGATGCCGGAGTTTCCTCCGGACCTCGACTTCAACCCTGCCGAAACGCGGAGGCTCGCCCGCTGGTACACCCGCGCGGCCAGGATCTACGCGCTGATGGTGCTCCTCGCCCTCGGCCTCGGCGAGTGGATCGCGGTCGAAGTCCTCGCCGACGGCTCCTCCACCACCGCCGACCTCAAGAACACCGCCGGCTCCCTCGCCGCCGGCTTCACGGCCCTGATCGTCACCGCCCTGGTGGGGACGAAACAGACCGCCGAGTGACGAGTGGTGAGTTGACGTCGCTATAGCGACGTCAACTCACCAAACGCGGTGCTTCACCCGTTGAGGAACTTGTCGACGGCCTTCTTGCGGACCGACTCGGGGACTTCGATCGAGCTTTCGGGGCCGACGCCGCATTCGCTCGGATTCTTGCCGCAGAGGACTTCGGCCGGGGCGCTGCCGCCGATGCCCGCCGACAGGACCAGCTGCGGCATCGTGAAGAAGCCCATGTCGCTGACGAACGCCTTCGGGGCGTCCCAGCCGATGATCGGGCCGTGGATGAAGTTGTAGGGGAGGCGGAGGGGGTCGGTGAGGCGGTCCTTGATCCCGTTGATCACTTCCTGCTGGGCCTTCTCGCGGTCGAGGTCGTCGTAGCCGCCGACCGAGTAGACGCTCTTGCCGGGGCCGGGGCATTCGTCGACGTGGCGGATCCGCGAGTAGGCGAGGGCCTTTTCGCCGTTGAGGGTGTTCTCGCCCTTGTGCAGGCGGATGCTGGTCCCGCCCTGGCCGCCGCCGGCGCCGCCGGAGATGTCGGCGCAGAGCTTGACCGGGATGTCGACCTTGACCCCACCGACGGCGTCGATCAGGTCTTCGAAGCCGGTGAAGTCGACGATCGCGACGTGGTCGATCTCGATGTCGAGGAACTGTTCGATCGTCTTGATCTGCAGGGCGGCGCCGCCGTAGGCGTAGGCGGCGTTGATCTTCGTCGGCACGTTGCCCGGGATCTCGGCGAAGGAGTCGCGGGGAATCGAGAGTTTGCGGAAGGCGCCACCGCCGGCCCGGATCAGCATCAGGGTGTCGGCGCGGAATTCGCCTTCCGAGCAGGGGGCGTGCGGCTTCTCGCCCTTCGACTGCTGTTCGAAGCACTCCTCGGAGACGTCCTTGTCGCCGCTGCCCGGCGGCCGGGCGTCAGTGCCGAGGACGAGGATCGTCTGCGGCTTGAAGAGCAGGAAGGGATTGCCGTGGAGGGCGTCGCGGGCTTCGCCGGAGAGCTTGAAGGACTGGATCTGGGCGGAGACGCCGAAGGCGATGAGGCTGATCAGGATCCAGCCGAGTGCGGCGATCCCGACCCATTTGAGGACGCAGCGGATGTTGAAGGGCGCCTGCGGCGAGCCCGGCCGGCGCGGCTCCCGCTCCCCGCGCGGCTTGCGTGAAGGCAACCTTGCACGGTCGCGCAACCCCGACAGATCCGCGCCTTTTAGGCGCGAAAACAGCCCCTTGCGGGAGCGGTAAACGTTGTATTCGGGCGGCTCGGGGGGCCGCTGGTCGCCGTCGGGGGCCATGAAAGGCTAGAAATCATGGCGATGCACTCGGTCGTCCGCCTTCAGCCCTCCTGTCCCGCGTGAGCGGCAGCGAGACGATCGGCGTCGATCTCGGCGGCACGAAGATGCTGATCGGCGTCCTCTCCGGCACCGAGCGGCTCTACGAACAGCGCGAGGCTTCGACCGGGCAGACCGAGGACGAGCTGGTCGAGCTGCTGGTCCGCGAGGTGACCGAGGCGCGGGACGCGCGCCCGAACGTGACCGCGGTGGGCCTCGGCATCCCGGCGACGATCAACCACGACGAGGGCATCGCCGTCTCCGCCGTCAACCTGCCGCTCGCCGACCTGCCGATTCGCGAAATCGTCAGCGAGCGGGTCGGCCTGCCGGTCTTCGTCGACAACGACGGCAACGTCGCCGCCCTCGCCGAGTACCTCTACGGCGCCGCCCAGGGCAAGCCGCACATGGTGATGCTGACCGTCGGCACCGGGATCGGCGGCGGCCTCATCCTCGACGGCGAGATCTACCGCGGCTCGACCGGCGCCGGGGCCGAGCTCGGCCACGTCGTTATCCAGGCCGACGGCCCGCCCTGCCAGGGCAACTGCCCCAACCACGGCTGCGTCGAGTCGCTCGCCTCGGGGACGGCGCTGGGGCGGGAGGGACGCGCGGCGGCCGAAAGCGCCGCCGACTCCGCCCTCGGCAAGCTGCTGGCCGACGGCAAGGAGGTCGACGGCAAGGCCGTGACCGAGGCCGCGCTGGCCGGCGACGAAATCGCCGTCGGCGTCTTCGACCTGATCGGCGGCCGCCTCGGCGTTGCCTGTGCCAGCCTCGCCAACATCTTCCAGCCGAACGCGATCGTCGTCGGGGGCGGGGTGATCGCCGCCGGCGACCTCCTGCTCGAGCCGGCGCGGCGCGAAGTCCGCGAGCGGGCACTGAACCCGATGAACCAGACCCCGATCCTCGAGGCGACCCTCGGCAACGACGCCGGCATGATCGGCGCCGCGGCGATGGCGCGCAGCGAGGTCGCCAGGGTGAGCGCCTGATGCCGGGCTGCCTCGTCGTCTGCCCGACCCCGATCGGAAACCTCGACGACATCACGCCGCGGGTGCGCGAGGCGCTGGTCAGCGCCGACTACATCGCCTGCGAGGACACCCGCCGCACCGGCTCGCTGCTGGAGAAGCTGCGGATCCGGCCGGCGCCGCGGCTCGTCTCCTTCCACGAGGGCAACGAAGCGGCGCGGGCGCTGGAGCTGGCGCAGCGGATCGAGCGCGGCGACCTCGTCGCCCTCGTCTCCGACGCCGGCATGCCGGCGATCTCCGACCCCGGCTACAAGCTGATCCGCCGCTGCATCGACCGGGCGCTCGAGGTGACGGTGCTGCCGGGGCCGACGGTCATCCCGGTCGCCCTCGTCGCCTCCGGGCTGCCGACCGACCGCTGGCGCTTCGAGGGCTTCCTGCCGCGCCGGGCGGGGGAGATGGAGCGCGTCCTGCGC
>VAYN01000002.1:11994-20716 GCA_005885405.1 Actinomycetota bacterium
CCTAGCCGCCCTCGCCTCCCTCGCACCCGACCGCGAGGCCGCCGTCTGCCGCGAGTTGACCAAGGTTCACGAGGAGGTCGCCCGCGGCAGCCTCGCCGAGCTCGCCCGCCGCTTCCGCGGCGACGTCAAAGGCGAGATCGTCCTCGTCATCGGCCCCGCCGCCTCCTCCGAGCACGACAAAGACGTCGGCTTCGCGGTTGACGCCCTGCGGCACCTGGTGCAGTCCGGGGCTCGGCCGCGGGCGGCCGCGAGCGTCGTCGCGGCCCTCACCGGGACGCGGGCGAACGATCTCTACAAAGCGCTGACGGGGCGCGAGGCGCGCAGGTAGAAGATCGTCGCCTGGGCGCCGAGCGCCGCCATGGTGGCTCCATTGCCGCCGAGCTTCCCGCCCTTCAGGTTCATATCTCTAAGAAATCCCCCGGTACGATCTGCGTATGCCTCTGTCTGCCAGTGAGCGGGTCAATCTCATCCAGAGCGCAGCCACGTCTCTAGCCGAAATGTCGCGGGTAGACGCTGAACTTGCGCTGACGATTTTCGACGTTGAAGATGTGCCCTTCCGGGGTCAAAGTTGGCCGGGACACGGCTACACCTACGTCATAGAGCGGCTAAAACAGGCGTCCGACGACACGCTCCTTAGCCTCAATACGCACCTGGCGGGAGAAGCGTCGGTGCCATCAGACGCCGGACCCTGGAAAGACGGTTACATAAGAGTCTTCCTGAGCCATACGCATACGAACCGCAAGCTAGCCGGAGAAGTTCGCGACAGGCTGGTGGGAGAGGGTATAGACCTTTTCGTAGCGCATGACGTCATCGAGACCGATCGAGAGTGGATCGAGGAGATCAAAGTTGGTCTTGTCACTTGTGAGGTCCTTGTTGCCCTGTTCAGCGATGACTTCCGTGCTAGTGCTTGGTGTGATCAAGAGGTCGGTCACGCCCTCGGTCGGGGGATCAAGGTCATCTCGGTGATGTATGGCGCTGCTCCCCACGGGTTCGTCTTTCCGAAACAGGCGTTCGAGGCAAACCCGGACGATTCGGATGCCGCTATCAAGATCGCCAAGGAGATTTGCCGGCTCGTTAAGGGGGAGGAGCCGACTTCGATCCCCGACCCTGCCCATGCGGCGGCGAGAAGGTACGCCCGGTCGCGTAGTTTCGATCAGGCCCGCCAGAACCTGCAGCCCCTTCTGAACCTGAAGGCCTCAGAATGGACTCCGGAGATGGTCGAGCTTGTGGAAACGGCGCGCCGCGAGAACGGGCAGGTCGGCGAAGCATGGTGGTACGAGGAATTGGTGCCCGATGTCTTGGCTGAGCATCTGGACGACATAGGGGTGCATCGGCCGCCACGCCCATCCTCTGAGCCTGTCCCTTCCGCTCCAAGCGATTCAGACATTCCGTTCTGACCCCTCGGCCGAGACGGTGATCGCCTTCTAGTCCCGCGCCGCGTCGACGAGTCCCTCGCCGCCCTCGCCTCACTGGCGCCCTCCGCGAGGCCGCTGTCTGCCGAGAGATGACCGCGCCCCCGACTGAACCAGATGGTGCAGGCGTCGACCGCGAGCGTCGTTGCGGCACTCACCGGAACTCGGGCGAACGACCGATAGGGCGCGAGATAGCGAGCGGCCATCAGCCAGCGCTAGGCGCGCCAAGTAGCCAAAAAAAAGACGACGCGATAAGTTCGGGGGGCGGAATATGACCCGACTCGTCTCCGGTGCGTCACCACCGGGTCGCATCATCGGAATCGGCTTGAAGGCCATCCTGGGCGACTTCCCGCCCCCACAACGGTTCATAGCACCGATCCCGGTTAGGGTCCTAACGATTCCCGCATTCTCCGATACTTTCGGAGTGGTTTTCCTTCGGAAATTGCGGCATCTCGGCAAAGAAAAGTTTGCGATTTGCAGGGTGATGTTGTCGCTTGTCTGACATCGACGGCGACGATCCGAGAATCGCAATCGTCTTGTGAGGCCAGACCATTCATGCCCGATGGTGGACACGGGAGGCTGTGGTGGTCGGTTGATCGGTAGTTCTAGCTAGGCTCGGCACCGAGCTTGATGGCTGAAAACTTCTTCTACGTCACCACCCCGATCTACTACGTCAACGCCGAGCCCCATCTTGGGCACGCGTATTCGACGATGGCCGCGGACATCCTCGCGCGGCATCATCGGCAGCGGGGAAACGAGGTCTTTTTTCTGACCGGGACCGATGAGCATGGGGAGCCGGTTGAGAATGCGGCGAAGAAGGCGGGGGTTACGCCGCAGGAGTTGGCGGACACGAATGCGGCGAAGTTCGAAGGGATGATGCCTTCGATCGGGGCTACGAATGACTTCTTCATTCGCACTAGCGATCCTCGGCATGAGGCGAAGGTTGCCGAGATCATCCAGCGGGTCTATGACAACGACTGGGTGACGAAAGGGACCTATGAGGGCTGGTACTGCCCCCGCTGCGCGGACTTCAAAACCGAGCGGGAGTTGGGGCCGGGCAATACCTGTCCGATCCATGAGATCCCGCTACAGAAGGAACGCGAGGACAACTACTTCTTCAAGCTCTCCGCCTTCCAGGGACAGCTGGAAGGCCTTTATGAGGAGCGGCCGGACTTTGTCGTCCCGGACTTCCGCCGCAACGAGGCACTCTCATTCATCAAGGGCGGGCTGGAAGACGTCTCGCTCTCGCGTCCCAACCTGAAGTGGGGCCTGCCGCTGCCCTGGGACCCTGAGCAGCGGATGTACGTCTGGTTCGACGCCCTCCTCAACTACGTCACCGCGCTCGGCTTCGCCCGCGAGGGGGAGGACCTGAGCGAGCGCTTCTGGCCCGCCGACCTGCACGTGATGGCGAAGGACATCCTCAAGTTCCACGCGGTGATCTGGCCCGCACTCTGCTTCGCCGCCGACCTCGAGCCGCCGAAGCGGATGGTGATCCACGGCTTCCTCCTGATGGGCGAGAAAAAGATGTCGAAGAGCCTCGGCAACGTGCTCGACCCGTTCGAGGTGATCGAGCGCTTCGGCGCCGACGCCTTGCGCTTCTACCTCTTCCGCGAGGTCAGCTTCGGCCAGGACGGCGCGATCTCCACCGCCGGCTTCGAGCAGCGCTACGAGACCGAGCTCGCCAACGACTACGGCAACCTCGCCAGCCGCGTGTTGGCGATGGTCGACCGCTACCGCGACGGCACCGTGCCCGAGGCGCAGGTCGACGCCGTCCTCGCCGAGGACTTCGAAGGGCTGGCCGATCGATTCGCCGAGCTGCTTGATCGGGCCGAGCTGAGCCAGGCGCTCGACATCGTCTGGGTGCTCGTGCGGCGCCTCAACCGCTACGTCGAGGAGACCCAGCCCTGGGTCCTGGCCAAGGACGAGGCCGACCCCGAGCGGCTCGATGAGGTCCTCTACAACCTGGTCGAGGGACTGCGCATCGTGACGCTCTTGCTCGTCCCCTACCTACCGCAGACGAGCGAGACGCTGCTGTCGGCGCTGGCTGAAGAGGGACGCGCGCCGGCCGAGCTCGGCAGCCGCGAGGGCGGTCAGAAGGTGGAGCGGGTGCCGCCGCTCTTCCCGAAGATCGAGACGCCCGCGGCCTGATGGCCGAGCCTGTCCTCGCCGTCCGCGAACTGCACAAGCGCTACGGCAGCCAGGAGGCGCTCGCGGGGGTCGACCTCGAAGTGGGGGCGGGGCAGCTGGTCGGCCTGCTCGGGCCCAACGGCGCCGGCAAGTCGACGCTGACGAAGATCGCCTGCGGCCTCGTCCGTCCCTCGGGCGGCGGCGTCGAGGTGCTCGGCAGGCCGGCGGGCTCACCCGAGGCGCGCGCCGCCCTCGGCTACCTGGCCGAGCTCTTCCGCTTCCCCGGCTGGTGCACGGCCGAGGAGCTGCTGCGCTTCCATCAGCGCCTCAGCGGCTCGGCCGGTGGCGAGGCCGAGCGCCGCGAGCTGCTCGCGCTGGTCGACCTCAGCGAGGCCGCCGAGAAGCGGATCGAGGCAATGTCGAAGGGGATGCAGCAAAGGCTCGGGGTCGCGCAGGCGCTGGTCGGCTCGCCGCGCCTGCTCCTGCTCGACGAGCCGACCAGCGCGCTGGACCCGGTCGGGCGGCGGATCGTCCGCGAGCTGCTCGAGGAGTTGCGGAGGCGCGGCGTCGCCGTCCTCCTTAACTCGCACCTGCTGAGCGAGGTCGAGCTGGTCTGCGACCACGTCGCGATCATCGCCGGCGGCCGTCTTGTCAAGGCGGGGACCCCGGAGGGGCTGGCGGGACCGGCGGCGGTCGAGGTCGAGACCGGGTCCGGTGTCAAGACCTTCGAGGGTGCCGGCCGCGAGGACGCGCCACAGATCGTCGCCGAGCTGGTCGCTGGCGGCGAGAGCGTCTACCGCGTCGAGGTCCGCCACAGCTCGCTCGAAGACGTCTACCTCGACGCGGTCGGCGGGCAGACGGGATGAGCGGCGGCCAGCTGCGCGCGGCGGCGACGGTCGTCGGCCTCTCGATCCAGGAGGGGGTCCGCAAGCGGGTCTTCCTCGCGGTGCTGTTGCTGACCGCCGCCTTCCTCGCGCTCTACGCCCTCGGCGCCCACTTCGCCTTTCGCGACGTCGAGGGCTTCGCCGCCGGGGAAACGAAGATCCTCGACGCCCACGCCTTCACCGGAGCGGTGATCTTCGGCCTGGCGATGTTCGCGACCCTCTTCCTCGGCGCGGTCCTGGCGGTCTTCCTCACCCTCGGCGTCGTCCGCGGCGACGCCGAGTCGGGCCTGCTGCAGCCGATCGTCGTCCGCCCGATCGGCCGCACGACGATGCTCGTCGGCCGTTTCGCCGGCGCCGCACTGCTCTCGGCCGCCTACGTCCTGATCGTCTACTTCACCGCCTGCGCGATCACCTCGGTCACCGGCGACTGGACCCCCGACCACCTCCTCACGCCGGCGCTCGGCCTCGCCCTCGCGGTGGCGATTATCGCTGCGCTCTCCCTGCTCGCCTCGACGATCCTCTCCGTCACCGCGCAGGGGATCGTCGTCTTCATGGTCTTCGGCGCTGGCCTCACCGCGGGGCTGCTGGCGCAGATCGGACAGGCGATCAACTCCGACTCGCTGCACACGATCGGCCGCGTCGCGAGCTGGACGCTTCCGTTCGAGGGCCTCTACACCGCCAGCCTGCACGCGCTGATCTCCGGTACCTCGGGACTAACCGGCGTCGTCCTCGAACTCGGCCCCTTCGGAGCCTCAGAACCCGCCAGCGCCGGGCTGATCGCCTGGGCCTTCGCCTACCTGGTCGCGGTGATCTCCCTCGCCGCCTTCGTCTTCTCGCGCCGCGATCTTTAGCGAGCTGCGGCGCGTAAGCCGCTCCTCTACAGAGATCGGTGCATACTGAATACCTGCACTAGTTTTGCTGCAAATGTCCAATCCGGCGATCGAACGATGAACACGCGGGTACCTTCGCGCCATGACGATACGAGCGCGGTTCCCACTGTCCTTTGCCCTCCTCGCCGCGCTGGTCCTTACGGCCTTCGCCTCAACCGCCACCGCGGCTTCTCCCGTCGCCAAGGACGGCAAGATCCACGCCTGTTACAAGGCGAAGGGCAAAGCCAAGGGAACGCTGCGCCTCGTCCGCAACGGCAAGGTCCGCTGTCCGCGTAAGTGGAAGAAGGTGGCCTGGTACGCGAACGGCGGTGGGTTCGGTACGCCGACCGGAGTACCAGGACCCACCGGGCCACAGGGACCTCAGGGCGAGCGCGGGCTCCAAGGCACCGCCGGCAACGTCGTCGTCGAAGAACTGGAAAACAAAGTCAGCGAACTGCTGACGAAAGTCCAGAGCCTCGAATCGGTCCTCAAAGGGATCACCAACACCGACCTCAAAGAGGCGATCGCCGCGGTCCCGGCCGTGGATGCGCTCTGCACCCAGGCCGATGCGCTGACTGAACAGTCGAACGGGCTCGGGACCGCCCTTAGCGGGCTAAGTACCGTCGTCGACACGCTGACTGTCATGGGACTTCCTTCGGTCCCGACGGCCCTGCCGCCGTTCGAATGCCCGTAGGGGCCTAGCCAGCTTTTGCCAGCAACCCTGGCCCGACCTCCTCGGGCCGGGTGAGGCCGCAGAGGGCCATCGTCAGGTCGAGCTCGGCGAGGACCATCTTCAGGACGGTTTCGACTCCCGCCTGGCCGTCGAGGGCGAGGCCCCAGATGTAGGGGCGGCCGAGGCAGACGGCGTCGGCGCCCAGCGCCAGCGCCTTGAGGACGTCGGCGCCGCCGCGGACGCCGCTGTCGAAGAGGATCGCCAGGTCCTCGCCCGCCGCCTCGGCGATCGCTGGCAGCGCATCGAGGGCCGGGATCGCGCCGTCGACCTGGCGGCCGCCGTGGTTGGAGACGACGATGCCGTCGATGCCGCGCTGCGCCGCCTCGCGGGCGTCGTCGGGGTGCTGGATCCCCTTGACGACGATCGGCAGCGAGGTCATCTCGCGCAGCTGCGAGAGGTCATCCCAGTTGAGCGCCGGGTTGGCCTGGACGCCGAGGAAGTGGCCGGTGGCGGCGCCGACGTCCTCCTCCGGCATCTGGGTCAGGGCCGAGCGGAAGACCGGGTCCTGGAAGTAGTTGGCGACGCCCATGCCGTTGAGGAAGGGGAGCCAGGCCTGCTGCAGGTCGCGCGGCTTCCAGCCGGGGATGAAGGTGTCGACGGTGAGGACGATCGCCTCGTATCCCGCCCGCTCGGCGCGCTCGACCATGCTCCGCGCCAGCGCCGGGTCGTTGGGCCAGTAGAGCTGGAACCAGCGCGGCGCCTCGCCGCCAGCCTCGGCGATCTCCTCGAGCGAGAAGTGCGAGGCGGTGCTGGCGATCATCGGCATCCCGAGCGCGGCGGCGGCGCGAGCGGTCGCCAGCTCGCCCTCCTCGTGGACGACCTTCTGCACCCCGATCGGCGCCAGCAGCAGGGGCGCCGGCATCTCCGTCCCCAGCACCGTCGTCGTCAGGTCGCGCTTGGAGACGTTGCGCAGCATCCGCGGCACGATCCGGTGGCGGCGGAAGGCCTCCTCGTTGGCCCGCATCGTCTCCTCCGAGCCGGCGCCGGCCCAGACGTAGTTGGCCGCTTTCGGGTCCATCGCCGCCAGCGCCTGCTCCTCCAGGTCGGCGACTGCGACCGGGATTGCCGGGGTCTCGCCGCCGAGGCCCCGGAGGTAGATCTCGCGGTAGTAGTCGGCGGGGTCCGGCATCGGCCGCAGGCTAATCCCTGAGGCGGAAGAGCGATGGGGCGAGCGGCTGCGCGGTCGCGGCCAGGCGCAGCCGCTCGAGCCCGAAGCGGTCCTCGATCGCCGCCAGCAGCGAGTAGTGGTCGGCGACCATCGCGATTTCGCGGCCCGGCTCGACGTCGGGCCCGGCGAGGACGGTGGCGATGCGGCCGCCGCCCGGTGCCCCGCAGCAGCTCAGCTTGGTGCGCCCCTCGTCCCAGGTGATGACAAGCAGCCCGTGAGGGCCGAGCTGGCGCCTGAGCTGGGGCACCAACTCGTAGAGGTAGAGGTCGACGGCGCTGAGGCTGCAGTCGTGCCCGTCGTTGCAGACGTCCGGCGTCAGCCAGCCGAATTCCGGCAGCGTCCCGCGTTCGAGGTCCCTCGTCAGCCGCGTCCCCGGAACGATGTTGGCGCAGCGCTTGGGCACCGAGGTGATCGAAGGAAAGTAGGCGAAAGGGTTGTGGCGTTTGGTGTAGGAGCCGTAGCCCGGGCCGGTGAAGCAGCGGTAGGGCATGCCCTCCATGTAGGCGCGCCAGGAGATGCCGGCGCGGGAGAGCTGGGAGGCGAGGTTGGGGCCGCCGATCTGGAGGTCGGGATAGTTGTCGCTGACGCCGAAGGTGTCGCCGCCGAGCAGCGCCAGGTAGTTAGGCAGGGACGGGTGCGCCGGGGTGTAGTAGTTGGTGGTGACGGCGCCGCGCCCGATCAGCCCGTTGAGGTAGGGCATTTCCGGGTTGCCGACGACTTCCTCGTACTCGCGGTTCTCGAGCACGATCACGAAGAGGGAGGAGGGCTGCGGCTCGGCCACCGCGGCGGCCGCCGGTGGGCAGCAGACGGCCGCGAGGAGGACCAGCAGCAAGGAGATCCGGGCGGCGATGGCGCGAGGATAGGCTGATCTGCCGATGATCGATTCCCACACCCACCTGTACCTGTGCGAGGGCGACGAGGAGGAGCTGGTCGCCGCGGCCGCCGAGGCCGGAGTGGGGCGGATGCTGACGATCGGGATGGGTTCGGAGTGGAACTCGGTTGCGGTTGCGAGCGCCGAGCGCCACGAGGCGGTCTTCGCCTCGGGTGCCCACGAGAAGGTGCGGGCGATCGGCGAGACCGGGCTCGACTTCTACCGCGACACCGCCGCGCCGGAGGACCAGCGGCGCGCGTTCGCGGCGCAGATCGAGATTGCCCGCGAGCTCAATCTGCCGATCGTGATCCACGCTCGCGACCCCGAGGGAGAGACGGCGGCGACTGATGAGATCTTCGACACCCTCGACGCGCAGGCCGGCGAGGCACCGGTGATCCTCCACTGCTTCTCGGCCCCGCACCGGGTCGGCGACGCCGCCGAGCGCGGCTGGTACTGCTCGTTCGCCGGCAACGCCACCTACCCGAGCGCCAAGGAGCTGCTGTTCGCCGCTGCGAAGGTGCCCGCCGAGCGGATCCTGGTCGAGACCGACGCGCCTTACCTGGCGCCGCAGCCGATGCGCGGCAAGCGCAACCAGCCCGCCTTCGTGGTCGAGACGGCGCGGGCGGTCGCCGAGGTGCGCGGCGTCTCCTACGAGGAG
>VAYN01000002.1:20735-21262 GCA_005885405.1 Actinomycetota bacterium
CGCCCGGGCCGTCTTCGGCTGGTAGCGGTGGTCCGGCTCGGGCAGAACTTCCTCGCCGACCCCAACCTGCTGGAGGCGATCGTCCGCGACGCCGAGCTGGGGGCCGACGACGTCGTGCTCGAGGTCGGCGCCGGCGAAGGGGTCCTCAGCCAGCGCCTCGCCGCCGCCGCGGGCCACCTGCACGCGGTCGAGATCGACCGCGGGCTGGAGGAGGCGCTGGCGCCGGTCGCGGCGCTGCCGAACGTCGAGCTGCACTGGGGCGACGCGATGAAGTTCGACCTCGCGGCGCTGGAGCCGGCGCCGACGGCGATGGTCGCCAACCTGCCCTACTCGGTGGCGACGCCGCTGATCCTGCGCACGATCGAGGAACTTCCTTCGCTGCAGCGGTGGACGGTGATGGTCCAGCGGGAGATCGCCGATCGCCTCCGGGCCGGGCCCGGCAGCCGCACCTACGGGTCGCCGAGCGCGGTCGCCCAACTCGCCTGCGAGGTCGAGCTGCTGCGCGCCGTCGACCCCGCTGTCTTCAA
>VAYN01000009.1:0-33162 GCA_005885405.1 Actinomycetota bacterium
GGTCGAGCTGCTGCCGAAGCTGGTCGAGGCCTTCGACGAGCCCTTCGGCGACTCCTCGGCGTTGCCGACCTACCTCGTCTCCGAGTTGGCTGCGAGCCAGGTCAAAGTCGCCCTCTCTGGCGAGGGTGGGGATGAGCTTTTCGGCGGCTACTACACCTACGTCGCCGATCTCCTCGCCCGCCGCGTCGGCCGCCTGGCGCCGCTCGCCCGGCCGTTGGCCGAGGCGCTGCCGAGCCGCACCGACCGCGTCGGCTTCGACTACAAAGCCAAGCGCTTCGCCCGCGCCGCGGCGAATGCGGACCCGCTGGAGCGCCATCATGCCTGGAAGGAGATCTTCGCGCCGCAGCTGCGGGCCGAGCTGGCCGGACCCGGCGCCACCGGCTGGGATCCGGTCGACCTCTACCGCGAGCGGTACGCCGAAACCGCCGGCGCTGACCCGCTGGCGCGGATGCAGGACGTCGACCTTGGCATCTACCTGGTCGACGACCTGCTGGTGAAGACCGACCGCGCGAGCATGACCCACTCGCTGGAGACGCGGGTGCCGTTCCTCGACCCGGCCGTCGCCGAGTTCGCCTTCTCGCTGCCGCGGCGGATGAAAGTTCGCGGCTTCGCGAAGAAGCGGCTCTTGCGCAAGGCGCTGGCGCCGCTGCTGCCGAAAGAGATCGTCCGCGGCCGCAAGCAGGGCTTCTCGATCCCGATCGCTGCCTGGCTGCGCGGGCCGCTCGAGCCCTTCGCCCGCGAGGTGCTCTCCGCCGGCGCGCTCGAGCGTCAGGGGTTGCTCGAGCCCACCGCGGTAGCCCCGATCCTCGACCGCCACTGCGCTGGCCAGGAGGACCTCAGCCGCCAGATCTGGGGCCTGATGGCGCTTACCCTCTGGTTCGACCGCTATGCCCACTGATACCGACGCCTACCTCGCCTTCGCAGTCGCCGCCGTCCTCACCCTGCTGCTGGTGCCGCTGACGAAGTGGCTGGCGCTGCGGGTCGGGGCGATCGACTACCCGAGCGAGCGCAAGCTCCACCTGGCGCCGACGCCGAAGCTCGGCGGCCTTGGGATCCTCGGCGGCGTCGCCGTCGCCGGCCTGCTCTTCCTCCCCAACGACACCGAAAGCCACGCGATCCTGATCGGCGCTGTCGCGATCGCCTGGGTGGGCGTCCTCGACGACGTCTTCGAGCTCTCCGCGATCCCGAAGCTGCTCGGCCAGGTCGTATCGGTCGTGATCCCCGTCTCCGTCGGGGTCACCGTCGACGACTTCACCTTCCCCTTCTTCGGCCGCCTCACCCCGGGGACGGTCGACCTGCTGACCCTGCCGGGAGGCGGCGTCGTCCACCTCGGCGACGTCGCCACCGTGCTCGCGATCGTCGCCGTGATCAACGTCATCAACCTGATCGATGGCGTCGACGGGCTCGCCGCTGGCGTCGCGGTCATCTCCGGCATCACCTTGGCGACGATCGCCCTCTCGCTCGACCGCACCGCCGCCGGCGTCCTCGCCGCCCTCACCGCCGGCGCCGCGCTCGGCTACCTGCGCTGGGGCTTCCCGCCGGCGAGCACGTTCATGGGCGATACCGGCTCGAACTTGCTCGGTTATTTGTTAGGTGCGGTGGCCGTGCAGGGGGCGCTGAAGACGAACGCGGTGATCGCCCTCTTCTTACCGTTGATCATCCTCGCGGTGCCGATCCTCGACACCGGATTCGTCGTCGCCAAGCGGCTCAAATACGGAAAACCGATTTACAAAGCCGACCGCTGGCACTTCCACCACCGGATGGCCGACATCGGCTTCTCGCAGCGACGCACCCTGCTCTATCTCTACGGCTGGACCGCGGTGATGGCGCTGCTGGCGCTGGCCCTGCGCTTCGTCCCCTACAGCGACGACCACGGCAACTTCGACCCGCTTTGGACCGCGGTTATCGCCTTCTTCGGCGTCCTCGCCCTCGCCGCCAGCGTCTACCTCGTCGAGGTCCTCGAGATCCTCAAGCTGCGCCAGACCCGGCTCCGCCAGCTCGTCACCCTGCGCCGTACCACCGGCGCTCCTGAACCCAATCTGGGCGAGGTCAACGCTGCGGTCGAGCAGGAGCTCGAGACTGGTTCCTTCCCGGCGGTTGATCCGGAGACCGGCGAGTTCGAGGCGGTGGAGCCCACCCCTCCGCGGTAGTGGCAACCCTCACGAAGTGGCTTCACAGAGCCATTCCCGGGGCCACTTCTATATAGTCGACATGCGCCCGCTCTGCCCCGAGCTGGGCGTATTTCTGTCTTTCGCGACCTTCTTATGTCTCCTCCAAAGTACGTCGATCTACTCGCGCTGCTCATTGCCCTCGCCGTTTTCGTGATCGGTGATCTGCCCCTGCTCGGCTACGCGGTGGCCGCGGCAGCCTGGCTCGCGCAGCGCGGCATCCATATGCTCGCCCAGCGCCGGATGAAGCAGGAGCTGGCGGCCGGCAACCGCCAGAAGGCGATGGGAATCGTCGCCGGCAGCGGCCTCGGCCGTGTCTGGCTGATGGCCACCTCCGTCCTCCTCGTCGGCATCGCCGAACGGGAGGCCGGCCTCGCCGCCGCGATCCTCCTCCTCGCCCTCTTCACGCTCTCCTTCGCCGCGCAGGGGCTGAACCACCTCCTCGACGACCAGCCTGAAGGACAAGGGGTTCTCTGATGGAGTCGGCAACCGTGCAGGGGGCGCCGGGCGGCGCCACCAGGAGCAACGACCCCGAGAAGAAGGGGCTCAGCACCAAGGCCAAGGTCCTGATCGGCTTCGGCATCTACTTCGCCCTGGCGATCCTGCTGTTGCTGATCTTCGGCAACGACGGCAAGAACGAAGCCTTCAAGCCGCAGAACGAGTTCAAACTCGAACCGTGGCTGACGATCGAACTCGCTGGGATCGACTTCAGCATCAACAAGGCGGTCCTCTACCTCTTCCTCGCCAGCGCCCTGACGATCGCGACGATGACCTGGATCGCGAAACGGATGGTCGAAAAGCCCAACCGGGTTCAGACCGCCGTCGAGGTCGCCTACGACCTGACCAAGAACACGATCACCGGCGGCAGCCTCCACGGCGAGCTGGCGCGCAAGTGGTTCCCCTTCATCGGCGCCCTCTTCTTCTGGATCTGGTTCTCGAACATGCTCGGCTTCCTGCCGTTGCCTACCAACACCGAGCACACCTTCTCGATCGGCGGCCTCGAGATCCCCTCCTTCGCGATCTACGCCGCCACCGCCAACATCGCAATCCCCCTCGTCCTCACCCTCGTCGTCTGGCTCAGCTACCACGTCGAGGGGATCCGCGCCAAGGGGGCGCTGCCCTACTTCAAGAGCTGGCTGCCCCCGGGCCTGGAGGACATGCACCCGGTCGGCAAGGCCGCGATCTTCATCATCGAGGTGATCTCCCACTTCGTGCGGCTGATCAGCCTCTCCGTTCGTCTCTTCGCCAACATCCTCGCCGGCCACCTGCTGCTGCTCTTCATGGGCGGCGGGCTGGCGGTGCTGCTGGGGATCGCCGCCCTCGGGGCGCTGACCTTCCCGCTCGCCTTCGCCTTCTTCATCTTCGAGGTCGGGCTGGTCGCGACCCTGCAGGCATTCATCTTCTCGACGCTTAGCGCTATCTACATCGGCGGAGCGACCTCCGCCTCTCACTAGAAAAGGAGTCAACTCTCAAATGGATCCCACCTTGTTGCCCGTCGCTGAGGTAAGCAGCGAAGCTGTGGAAAGCGCCGGCAAAGCGATCGCCCTCGGCGTCGGTGCCGGGCTCGGTTCGATCGGCGCCGGTATCGGCGTGGGCTTCATCTTCGGTAAGGAGATCGAGTCGGTCGCCCGCCAGCCGGAGATGAAAAGCGACCTGGAAAGCATCCGCTGGCTCGGCTTCGCGCTGACCGAGGCGGTCGCCTTCTACACCTTCATCTTCGGTCTGATCGCCTTCTTCCTCGCCTAGGTCGGTATGGAGCTGCTCGGTTACATAGTCCCGCTCGCCGCAGAGGCGGCGGAGCACGGCGAGGAAAGCGGCGGCAGCTTCCTGGTCAGCCCCGGTCTGGGCCTGATGATCTGGACGCTGGTCCTCTTCCTGATCACGATGTGGGTGTTGAGCAAGGTCGCCTTCCCGAAAATCCAGGAAGCGCTCGACAAACGCGCAAACGCGATCAGCGAGTCGATCGACGCCGCCGAACGGCAGCGCAAGGAATCGGACGAGCTCCTCGCCGAGTACCGCGCCCGCCTCGCCGAGGCCCGGGAGCAGGCTGACGACATCATGGTCCGCGCCCGCAAGTCGGCCGAGACCGCCGAAGCCGAGGCCGCCGCTGCCGGCAAAGAGAAACGCGAGGAGCTGGTCGCCGCCGCCAAGCGCGACATCGAAGCGGAGACGCGTCGCTCGCTCGACCAGATCCGCCAGGAGGTCGCCGACCTGACCGTGCTCGCCACCGAGCGGGTGACCCGCAAATCGCTCACCGGGGAGGACCAGAAACGCCTCGTCGAGGAGGCGCTCAGCGAGGTCGACTTCTCGACGCTGTCCGGGTCGGAGAAGAACTAGGCCATGGCCGACGCAGCTCGTGTATACGCCGGCGCACTGTTCGAAGTGGGCCGCGAGAAAGGCAAGCTGGACACGCTGCAGCAACAGCTCAGCGAATTCACCGACGCCGTCGACAGCAACCACGAGCTGCAGGTCTTCTTCTTCAGTCCCTACCTCTCCTCGGAGGAGAAGAAGGAGGGGCTGAAGCGCGCGATCTCGGGTGCCGAGCCCGAGCTGATCAACTTCCTCGAGCTGCTCGTCGACAAACAGCGGATGCCGGAGATCTTCCGCATCCGCCGCGAGTTCGAGGAGCTCTGGAAACAAGAGAACCGTCGTATCGACGTCACCGTCACCAGCGCCGTCGAGCTGGACCCGGAGGTCGTCGAGAAAATCGGCCATGAGGTTGAACGCCAGACCGGGGAGGAGGTCGACCTCTCGAGCGCGGTCGACGACCGGATCCTCGGCGGCATCGTCCTCCAGGTCGGCAACATGGTCCTGGACGCGAGCATCCGCAGTCGCCTGGAGAAACTTCGAAAGAGCGTCGCCACCGCGGCGTAAGGAGGCAGAGAGCACCCGATGGAGATCAAGCCCGACGAGATCGCAAGCATCCTGCGAGAGCGGATCGAGGGACTGGAGACCGGTTCCGCAGACCTCACCGAGGTCGGCACGGTCCTGTCCGTCGCCGACGGCATCGCCCGCATCCACGGGCTCGACAACTGCATGGCGCTGGAGATGCTCGAGTTGCCGCACGGGGTCACCGGCCTGGCGCTGAACCTCGAGGCCGACAACGTCGGCGCCGTGCTCTTCGGCGACTGGGACAAGATCGTCGAGGGCGACACCGTCAAACGGACCGGCAAACTGCTGGAGATCCCGGTCGGCGAGGAGCTGCTCGGCCGCATGGTCGACCCGCTCGGCCGCCCGCTCGACGACCGCGGCGAGATCGCCACCACCGAGACCCGCCCGGCCGAGTTCAAAGCCCCCGGCGTCGTCCAGCGCCAGCCGGTCGAGGAACCCGTCCAGACCGGGCTGATGTCGATCGACGGAATGATCCCGATCGGCCGCGGCCAGCGAGAGCTGATCATCGGCGACCGCCAGACCGGCAAGACCGCGATCGCGATCGACACGATCATCAACAACAAGGACAAGGACCTGATCTGCATCTACGTCGCGATCGGGCAGCGGATGTCGACGGTCGTGCAGCTGAAAGAGACGCTCGAGGAAAACGGCGCGATGGAGAACACCATCATCGTCGCCGCCCCTGCAGACGAGGCTGCTCCGATCAAGTACATCGCCCCCTACGCCGGCTGCGCGATGGGCGAGTACTTCCTCTACAACGGCAAAGCCGCGCTCTGCGTCTACGACGACCTCACCAAACACGCCTCCGCCTACCGGCAGATGTCGCTGCTGCTGCGCCGCCCGCCCGGTCGTGAGGCCTACCCGGGTGACGTCTTCTACCTGCACTCCCGCCTGCTGGAGCGGGCGGTGAAACTGAACGACGAGCTCGGCGGTGGCTCGCTGACGGCGCTGCCGATCATCGAGACCCAGGCCTCCGACGTCTCCGCCTACATCCCGACCAACGTGATCTCGATCACCGACGGTCAGATCTTCCTCGAGTCCGACCTCTTCTTCTCCGGCGTCCGCCCGGCGATCAACGTCGGCATCTCGGTCTCCCGCGTCGGCGGTAACGCGCAGACGAAGGCGATGAAGAAGGTCGCCGGAAAACTGCGCCTCGACCTCTCCCAGTACCGCGACCTCGAGGCCTTCGCCCAGTTCGGCTCCGAGCTCGACGCCGAGACCCAGAAAGCCCTGACCCGCGGCGAACGGCTGGTCGAGCTGCTGAAACAGAAAGAGCGCGAACCGCTTTCGGTCGGCGACCAGGTCGCCTCGATCTACTCGGGCACCGGTGGCTACCTCGACCGGATCAAAGTCGAGCGCGTCGGCGAGTTCCTCGCCGACCTGCGAACCCGCCTGCACTCGGAGAAGTCCGAGCTGCTGAGCCGGATCGAAGAGACCGGCAAGCTCGAGGAGGACGACGAGAAGGAGCTCGGGCAGGCGATCGCCGACTTCGTCGATGACTTCGGTCCCGACTTCGACGAGCACGGCGACGCGCTCGAGGAGGGCGAGTCCGACCGCGTCCACTCCAAAGAGGAGCGCGAGGCTCCCGCCCGCACCTCCTCGGATGACGAGGGCGACTCCGAGGACTCGGGCGATGCCGAGCAGTCCGACTCGAGCCAGGAGGCGACCCCGGCCTAGTTCGTCCGGAGCTCCGCTATGGCAACGCAGAAGGAAGTCAAGAACCGCATCGCGTCGGTCAAGAACATCAACAAGATCACGCGAGCGATGGAGATGGTTGCGGCGGCGCGCCTGCGCCGGGCCGAACAGCGGATCTCCGACATGCGGCCCTACGCCGAGGGGATGCGGAAGCTGACCCGCCGCGCCGCCGCCCAGGCGGGAGGCATCCCGCGGGTGCCGGTGCTGGAAGAGCGGGAGAACATCAAGCGAGTCGGGATCGTGCTGGTCACCGGCGACCGCGGCCTCGCCGGCGCCTTCAACTCGAACATCATCCGCGAGGGGATGCGGATGGCGGCGAAAGTTCGCGAGGAGGGGGCCGAGCCCACCTTCGCCGTGGTCGGCCGCAAGGGCGTCTCCGCCCTTACCTTCCGCAAAATGGACGTCACCGATTCCTACGTCGGCTTCACCGACCGCCCCGCCTTCGCCAATGCGCGCGAAATCGGCGAGGCGCTGACCGCGCGCTACGTCGACGAGGACCTCGATCGGGTCGAGCTGATCTACAACCGCTTCGTCTCGCCGCTGACGCAGCATGTGTGGCGCCAGACGCTGCTGCCGCTGCAGCAGGCCGAGGTGATCGGCGAGGGCGCCGACGACGAGGCCGCCGCCGAAGACGAGGAAACGGATGCCGAGAAGGCGCAGAGCCGCTCGGAGTGGATCTACGAGCCCGACCCGGAGGAGCTGCTGGCGCGGCTGATCCCGGAGTACGTGACGATCTCGGTCTACCGGGCGCTGCTCGAGTCGGCGGCGTCGGAGCTCGGCGCCCGGATGACGGCTATGCGCAACGCGGCGGAGAACGCGGAGACGATGATCGGCGACCTGACCCTGGAGATGAACCGGGTCCGTCAGGCGGAGATCACGCAGGAGATCTTGGAGGTCGTCGGCGGCGCCGAGGCGCTCGGCTAGCGACGACAGAGCAACCAACTTCGTTTTAGAGACGAGAAAAGGAACCCATGGCTGAGAGCAACGGAAGCAACGGAACCAACGTCGGACGCGTCGAGCAGGTGACCGGAGTCGTCATCGACGCGGTCTTCCCCGACGAACTGCCGGAGATCTTCTCGGCGGTGACGATCGAGACCAGCGGCGGCGACAACGACGGCGAATCGGCTGTCCTCGTCTGCGAGGTGCAGCAGCACCTCGGCGACGACCGCGTCCGCGCGGTCGCGATGGACGCCACCGATGGGATCGAGCGCGGCGCCGTCGTCACCGACACCGGTGGCCCGATCACGGTTCCGGTCGGCGACGCGACCCTCGGCCGCATCTTCAACCTGCTCGGCGAGCCGATCGACAACGGCCCCGAGCTCGAGGACGGCGAGCGCTGGCCGATCCACCGCCCGGCTCCGAAGGCCTCCGACCTGACCCCGACGCAGGAGATCCTCGAGACCGGGATCAAGGTCATCGACCTCCTCGCCCCATATGCCAAAGGCGGCAAGGTCGGGCTCTTCGGCGGCGCCGGCGTCGGCAAGACGGTGCTGATCCAGGAGCTCATCCGCAACATCGCCGAGGAGCACTCCGGTCTCTCCGCCTTCGTCGGCGTCGGCGAGCGCTCGCGAGAGGGCAACGACCTCTGGCTCGAGATGAAAGAGTCGGGCGTGATCGACAAGACCATGCTCGTCTTCGGTCAGATGAACGAGCCCCCGGGCGCGCGCCTGCGCGTCGCCCTCTCGGGCCTGACGATGGCCGAGTACTACCGCGAGCAGGGCGGGCAGGACGTGCTCCTGTTCATCGACAACATCTTCCGCTTCGTCCAGGCGGGCTCCGAGGTCTCGGCCCTGCTGGGCCGGATGCCTTCGGCGGTCGGCTACCAGCCGACGCTGGAGACCGAGATGGGCGGCCTGCAGGAGCGGATCACCTCGACCGACCGCGGCTCGGTCACCTCGATCCAGGCGGTCTACGTCCCGGCCGACGACTACACCGACCCGGCCCCGGCCTCGGTGTTCGCCCACCTCAACGCGACCACGGCGCTCTCGCGGTCGATCTCCGAGAAAGGGATCTACCCGGCGGTCGACCCGCTTGATTCGACCTCGACGATCCTCAAGCCCGACGTCGTTGGCGACGAGCACTACCGGACGGCGACCGAGGTCCAGGAGGTCCTGCAGCGCTACAAGGAGCTCCAGGACATCATCGCCATCCTTGGCATCGACGAGCTCTCCGACGAGGACCGCCAGACGGTCTCCCGCGCTCGCAAGATCGAGCGCTTCCTCTCGCAGCCGTTCTTCGTCGCCGAACAGTTCACCGGTCGCTCGGGCGAGTACGTGCCGGTCGCCGAGACCGTCCGCGGCTTCCGCGAGATCCTCGACGGCGAGCACGACGAGCTCTCCGAGGGTGCCTTCTACATGCAGGGCTCGATCGACCAGGTCCTCGAGAACGCCAAGTCCGGCGCCGCTGCCTAGGAGTCGAAGATGGCGGCGGAGCACATGGTCGATGTCGAGGTCCTGACCCCGGAGGGCGAGGTCTGGAGCGGTGAAGCGCGCCAGGTCTCAACCCGGACCGAGGTCGGCGAAATCGGCATCCTCGCCAACCACGCGCCCGTCCTCGCGGCGCTGCGGCCGACTGAGCTCCGCCTCCACGTCTCCGACTCGGAGACGAAAACCTACGCCCAGGCCCACGGTTGGCTGCAGGTTTACGGCAACCGGGCCCGGCTCCTGCTCGAGGAGGCGATCCCGCCCGAGGACCTCGACAGCGGCACCCTGAAAGAGCAGCTTTCCGACGCCGAACAGCGGCTCTCGGAGTGCGAGGAGGGCAGCGCCGAGCACAACCGGGCGCAGAAAGACCGCGACCGGGCCCAGGCGTTTCTTTCGATCGCCGGGGGGTGAGCCTATGAGCGAGGAGCTCGTTGTCCTCGCAAAACGCCTGATCTCCTACGAGACCTGTGAGCCGGAGGGGATCTCCGAGGCGGCGGGGTTTGTGCAGGGGTGGCTGGAAGCTCGTGGGATCGAGACCTCCAGCGATGAGGTGCGGGGGTTGCCGGTTGTGAAGGCCGAGGTCGGGCCGGAGGGGGCGCCGACGGTCGTGCTCCACGGCCACCTCGACGTCGTTCCCGCCTTCGCTGGCCAGTTCGAACCGAAGGTCGACGGCGACCGCCTCTACGGGCGCGGCGCCTACGACATGAAGGGCGCGATCGCGGCGATGTTGATGGTGACGGCGGCGATGCGCGAGCAGGACCGGGTCCGGGTGCGACTTGGGATCGTCGGCGACGAGGAGTCCGAGGAGGAGTCCGAGCGCGGCTCCGACCACCTTGTCGACAGCGGCTTCGTCGGCGACTTCGCGATCACCGGCGAGCCGACCGATCTCCACATCGGAATCGAGGCCAAGGGCGTCCTGGCGCTGCGCCTTGAGGTCGGCGGCACCGCCGCCCACGGAGCCACGCCCTGGCTTGGGGATAACGCCGTTCTCAACGCGATCGACATTTTCCGCAGTATCGAGTCGCTACCTTTTGCCCGACACAGCTCCGAGCTCTTCGACCGGCCGTCGATCAATCTGGGGAGGATCGTCGGCGGCGACGCTCTTAACAAGGTGCCCGACCGATGCGTGATCGACGTCGACATTCGCTACCTCCCGGACCAAGACCCGCAGCAGATCCTCGCCCAGGTGGGCGAGCTGCAGGGGATCGAGGTGCAGGCGCTCTTGACGCGGCCGCCGGCGACCGTGGGGCGGGACTCCGCCTACGTCCAGGCGCTGCGCACGGCGGCGACCGAGCACCACGACGGGGAGCCGATGAGCGTCGGCCGCGACGGCGCATCCGACGCCGTCTCCTTCCTCCGGGTGGGGGTTCCGGCGGTCGAGTTCGGTCCGATCGGGGCGGGGCACCACGGCCCCTCCGAGTGGGTCTCCGTCTCCTCGCTGGAGACCTACCGCCAGGCCCTGGAGTCGTTCCTGCGGGCGATCCCGGACCGGTTGAACGATGACTGAGCCGATCCCGGGCTGGGCTCCAAAGAAGCCGCCCCCGCACGGGGATCCCGAGCCGGCGCCGAAGCCGAAGCGCTTCTGGTGGCGCTTCCTCCTCGCCTCGTTCCTGATCGTCGCGGTCTCGGCGGCGACGACGGCCACCGCGGTCCTCGTCTACCTCGACGACGTCGCCAGCGCGATCGAAGAGAACGACCCGGTGCAGAAGAAGCTCGACCGCTTCCTCGCCGATGCCGGCGGCGGCGCCCAGACCTTCCTCGTAATCGGCTCCGACAAGCGGGCCAACGAAGAGGAAGACCCCGGTCGTTCGGACACCACGATGCTGATCCGGCTCGACCCCGACAAGGGGCTGATCTCGATGATGTCGATCCCCCGCGACCTCAAAGTCGAAATCCCCGGTTACGGCACCGGCAAGTTCAATGAAGCGTATTCCTACGGCGGCACCAAGCTGACCCTGCAGACGATCAAGCAGCTAACCGGCCTCCCGGTCAACCACGTGATCAACGTTGATTTCCTCGGCTTCGCCCAGGGCGTCTACGCGATCGGCTGCGTTTACACCGACGTCGACCGCCGCTATTACCACTCCAACGAAGGGGTCGCTGCCTCCGAACAGTACGCCGAAATCAACGTCCAGCCCGGTTACCAGCTGATGTGCGGCAAGCAGGCGCTCGACTACGTCCGCTACCGCCACACGGACACCGACATCGTCCGCTCGGCCCGCCAGCAGGACTTTCTCACCGCCGCCCGTTCGCGGGTCTCGGTCCAGGACATCGTCTTCGACCAAGGCGAACTGGTCGAGGCTTTCACGGACTACACGACCTCCGACATCAGCGACAAGGAGACGCTGCTCGAAGTTCTGAAGCTGCTCGCCGCCTCGCGCAACTCGACGATCAACGAGGTCCACTTCCCGGCCGAACTCGGCCCCAGCTTCGTCTACACGACGAAAAGCGCGCTTGACGGGGCGGTGCAGGAATTCCTCGGCGGCGAGACCCCGCAGGAGGCGAAAGCCGAGCAACGGCGTCAACGCCAGGAAGCAGCCAAGGGCAAAAAGCACAAGCGGAAGCACAAGCACAAACAGAAGCGGAAGAACCCGAAGCTCGAACTCTCCGGGCCGGGAACCGACGGCCTTGTCCCCGCCCGCGCAGCCGGCGAAGCGGAGGGGAAGATCGCGGCCCGCCGCTCGCGTGGTCACTTCCCGATCTACTACCCGACCCGACTGCCCGAAGATGCCCGCTTCGTCGAATCGGATCCCTACGAGAAGGTCGTCGACCCCTACGTCTACAACCTCAAGGACGAAGATGACAACCGCCACCTCGCCTATCGGATGATGATGGTGGCGGAAATGTCAGACGGGACCCATTACTTTGGACTGCAGGGGATCCGCGGCTGGTCGGATCCGCCGATCCTCGACGACCCAAGCCTGACCAAGGAGATCAATGGACGTGAGTACGACATCTTTGTCGACGGCGAAAACGTCAAACTTGTCGCCTGGCGACGGGGGGATAATTCCTACTGGGTCTCGAATGACCTGCTGCGGACGCTGAGCAACGAGCAGATGATTGGGATGGCCCGCTCGGCTGACCTGATCATCGCCAAGAAGAAGCCAAAGAAGAAGGGTAGGAGGGACCCATGAGCGAGAGCCTGAAACCAGTCGGCGTCATCGGAGTGGGTTGGGTGGGGTTGGTGACTGCGGCCTGTTTCGCCGAGCTCGGTCACCCCGTCGTCGCGCGCGACATCGTCCAGGAGAAGGTCGACTCCCTCTCCCGCGGCGAAGTGCCGCTGCACGAGCCCGAACTCGAAGACCTGCTGCGGCGGAACGCCGAGCGGATCACCTTCACCACCGATATGGACGAGCTGCTGGCGGGGGCGCAACTGCTCTTCGTCTGCGTCGACACGCCGCCGACCTACTCGGGCGACGCCGACCTCTCGCGGGTCCGGGCGGTCGTCCAGGAGCTCCCCGAGGACAGCGAACACGTCCTGATCATGAAGAGCACGGTCCCGGCCGGGACCGGCGAGTCGATCCGCCGCGACGTGCCAAGCCTCTCCTATGTCTCCTGCCCCGAGTTCCTCAAGGAGGGGACGGCGGTCAAGGACTTCATGAACCCCGACCGGGTGGTGGTCGGCGCCGACGAGGGCGACGAGGCCGCGGCCGACGCGGTCGAAGAGCTCTACCGGCCGCTCGGGGGGGAGATCCTCCGCACCGATGTCGCCAGCGCCGAGATGATCAAGCTCGCCTCCAACGCCTTCCTGGCGACGAAGATCTCCTTCATCAACGAGATCGCCAACGTCTGCGAGGAGGTCGGCGCTGACGTCGGCCAGGTCGCCAAGGGAATGGGTCTGGATGCGCGGATCGGAACCGCCTTCCTCCGCGCCGGGATCGGCTACGGCGGAAGCTGCTTCCCCAAGGACGTCAGCGCCCTGAAGATGCTGGCCGGCAACACCGGCTACCACTTCCAGCTACTGACCTCGGTGATCGAGGTCAACGAGCTGCAGAAGCGGCGGGTGGTGGGCAAGCTGGAGAAGCACTTGGGTTCGCTTATCGGCAAGCGGGTGGCCCTGCTCGGACTCGCCTTCAAGCCCGACACCGACGACATGCGGGAGGCCTCGAGCCTGGTGCTGGCGGCGCGGCTGCAGGGGGAGGGAGCCGAGGTGGTCGGCTATGACCCGGTGGCCGCCGAGCGCGCCGGCAGCCTGCTCGGCTCGGTCGAGATGGCGACCTCGGCGATGGAGGCGCTCGAGGGTGCCGACGCCGCGGTCCTGGTCACCGAGTGGCGCGAGTTCGCCGCGCTCGACTGGAGCGCTGTCGCCGAGCGGATGGCACGGCCGCTGCTCGTCGACGGGCGCAACTTCCTCGACCCTGAGGCTCTCATCAAGGCTGGGTTCGAGTACGAGGGGATCGGCCGCAAAGTCAGCTCCCCTCGGGCCGCCACCGCCTAGTGCCCGCCGCCGCTCACGAGAGCTAGGTGGGATGCAGGCGATTGTTTTAGTTGGCGGTGAGGGAACGCGCCTGCGACCGCTGACCGCTGATGTCCCGAAGCCGGCGGTGACGCTGGTCGACCGGCCCTTCCTCGCCTACGCGATCGAGTGGCTGGCCGCGCACGGCGTCACCGAGGTCGTGCTCGCCTGCGGCTTCCTGCCGGACGCCCTGCGCGAGGCGCTGGCAGGGGAGGAGGAGCGCGCCGGCGTCGCCATCACCTACTACGCCGAGCCGGAGCCGCTGGGGACCGCAGGGGCGATCCGCTTCGCCGCCGACTCGCTCGGCGATCGGCTTGAGGACCGCTTCCTTGCCCTCAACGGCGACGTCCTCGCCGACCTCGACCTCTCGGCGCTGCTGCGTGCCCACGAGGAGCGGGGCGCCAGGGCGACGATCGCCCTGCACCCGGTCGCGGATTCGGCCGCCTACGGCCTCGTCAGCTGCGACGAGGAGGGGGCCGTCCTCGAGTTCCGGGAGAAGACCGGGGAGCCGGTGCCGGGCCGGATTAACGCCGGCGCCTACGTGCTCGAGCGCGACGTCCTCGACCTGGTACCGGCGGGGAAGGCGGTCTCGATCGAGCGTGAGGTCTTTCCGCGCCTCGTCGGCGACGGCCTCCACGGCTTGGTGCTGGAGGGCTACTGGATGGACATCGGCACGCCCGAGCGCTACCTACAGGCGAGCTGGGACATCCTCGAGGGCAGGGTCGAGACGCGGGTCGAGCCGACCACCGCCGGGATGCTCGTCGCCGCCGACGCGGTGATCGCCGAGGAGGCTTCGGTCGGGCCGCGGGCCATCGTCTCCCCAGGCTGTCGGATCGAGGCCGGAGCCGAGGTCGCCGACTCGGTCCTGCTCGACGGCTGTACGGTCGGCCGCGACGCCCTCGTCTCCGGCTCGATCCTCGCTCCCGGGGCCGAGGTCGAGGCGGGCGCGGCCTTGAGAAACGCGGTCGTCGGGCGAGATGAAAGAGTCCCCGGCTGATGAGCGCGATGATCGACGACGTCCTCGGTCTGCCCGACCAGTTGCGCGACGCCCTCTGGCGGGTCGAAACCGCGAGGCTGGAGGAGGCCAACTCAGCCGGGCTGATGGTCTGCGGGATGGGGGGCTCGGCGATCGGCGGCGACCTCGCGGCGAGCGCGATCGGCGACCGCCTCTGCCGGCCGATGATCTCCATCCGCGGCTACGAGCTGCCGAGCTGGGCGACCCCGGAGTGGACGGTTCTCTGCTCGAGCTACTCGGGCAACACCGAGGAGACGCTTGCATGCTTCGAGGCCGCCGAAGCCCTCGGTGCCCGACGCCTCGTCCTCAGCACCGGCGGGGCGCTGGTCGAGCGGGCCCGCGAGGCGGGGGTGCCGGTCGTGGCGCCGCCGGGGATCTACCAGCCCCGGGTCGCGATCGCCTACATGTTCGTCGCCGCCGCCGAGGCCGCCGCGCTGGCTGGAGTGGCACCGCGAATCCGCACCGAGATCGATGCCGCCGCCGCTTTCCTCGAACGCGAGGCGCTGACGGTGAAGGCGAAGGCGGCCGAGATCGCCGCCGCGCTCGGCGCCGCGCCAACTGTCGTCTACGGCTCCGATTTGACCGCTCCCGTCGCCCACCGCTGGAAGACGCAGATCAACGAGAACGCCAAGCGGCACGCCTTCTACTCGGAGCTGCCGGAGGCCGATCACAACGAAATCTGCGGCTGGACCGGCGAGGACGCCGCCAGGATGGCCACCGTCTTCCTCGAAGACTGCGATCAGCACCCCCGCGAGCGCCGCCGCTTCGAGCTGACCGCCGAGATCGTCGCCGAGAGTGGCGCCGGCGTGGTTCGGGTAGAGACGGTCGGCGAGACGCGCGTCGAGCGCCTTCTCTGGGGGGTCCTGCTCGGCGACCTCGTCTCGTTGGAGATCGCCCGCAAGGCCGGGGTCGACCCGGAGCAGATCGAGGCGCTGAACCGGATCAAGGAGGGGATGGCGGGATGAGGGCGATGGTGCTGGCGGCGGGGCTGGGGACGCGGTTGCGGCCGATTACCTACGAGATGCCGAAGCCGATGGTGCCGGTGATCAACCGGCCGGTGATGGAGCACATCCTGCGCCTGTTGGCGCGCCACGGTTTTGAGGAGACGATCGCCAACCTCTACTGGTTCCCGGAGCTGATCGAGGGCTACTTCGGCGACGGCTCAAAGGCTGGCGTCTCGCTCAGCTACAGCCGCGAGGAGGCCCTTCTCGGCACCTCCGGCGGGGTTCGCAACGCAGCCGAGTTCCTCGGCGACTCCTTCCTCGTCATCTCCGGCGACGCCCTCACGGACATCGACCTGGCGGCGATGCGCGAGTTCCACGAGTCCCACGACGGGATCGCGACGCTGGCGATGAAGCGGGTCGAGGACACGAGCCAGTTCGGGGTCGCGATCGTCGGCGCCGACGGCCGGATCCAGGGCTTCCAGGAGAAGCCGGACCCCTCGGAAGCTCTCTCCGACCTCGCCAACTGCGGCATCTACATGTTCCGCAAGGAGATCTTCGACTTCTTCCCCGCTCCCGGCACCAGCAAGGCGGCCAAGCAGGGCGATCCGCCCGGCTTTGCCGACTGGGCGATGGACGTCTTCCCGAAACTGCTCGACGGCGACGTCCCCTTCTACTCGCACGAGATTGACGCCTACTGGAACGACATCGGCAACCTCGAGGAGCTGCGGGGCGGCAACATCGACGCCCTCACCGGGGCGGTCAAGCTGGAGATGGAGGGCGAGCTCGTCGAGGGCTATCGCAGCGGCAACCGGATGGAGGGCGAGCCCGACCTCGTCGGCCCCGTCCTCCTTGGCCCCGGCTGCAAAATCGGCGACGACGTCCGCATCGACGGGCCCTCGGTGATCGGCGACAACGTCAAGGTGGGGGACGGGGCCCGTCTACGCGAAGTGATCGCCCTGCCAGGGTCTGAAGTCCCAGCCAACTCGCTGCTGATCAACGCCATCACTGCCGCACGGGGTTGAAGAGGGAGGGGGCGGGTGCCCCTCTCCCAGAGACCGTCGCGCAGCTGGGCGGACTTGAGGGCGCCACTGTGACTTCTTGAGCCTCTGTGAGAGGGGCACCCGCCCCCTCCTGCAAGCCGCAGCTGTGACACGAAGTTGGGCCCGAATCGTTTGATTCTGCGCGCCACGTGTGCGTAATGGCTCGGCAGGGTTTTTGGCATGGAGTTGTTGCCGACGATTGGGGTGGCGCTGGTGCCGGCGCTTTGTGCTTCTTGCGGGCGCAGCTGTCGTTCGGAGTCGGTGATCTGCACTCGGTGCTCGCGGCGGCTTGGGGATGCGGAGCCGTTGCTGGGGAAGGGGCCTGCTGGGTTGGACAAGGTTTGGTCTTCGGCCTCCTATGAAGGGGTGGCGCGGAATCTGGTTGGGGCTTTGAAGTTTCGGCGGTTGCTGCCGGTGGCGGATCTGATGGCGGAGCGGATCGAGTGGATGGCTCCCGCCCACATGCTGAGCGGGACGATCGTGCCGGTGCCTCCGGCTCCGGCGCGGTTGCGGCGGCGGGGGTTCGATCCGGCCGGCGAGCTGGCCGCTGCTCTGGCGGCACATCTGGAAGCGCCGCTGTCGCAGTGCCTGGAGCGGCGGGGGAGTGGGCGTCAGGTCGGGCGGCGTCGGGCCGAGCGGGTCGGGCACCCGCCGCGGATTCAGAGCAAGGGCGCCGCTCCCCGTAGCGTCCTCCTGGTCGACGACGTGCTCACCACCGGGGCCACCCTCACGGCCTGCGCTCGCGCGCTGCGGGCCGTGGGGGCGTCCCGGGTGGTTGCGGTGACCTTTGCCCGGCGCCTTTAGTTGGCTCTCCGCGGCCCTACGGCCGTGCCTCGGCCGGGCGGCCTCGCATCTGGTCGACAAGCTTCCGCGTACGGCTTCGCTTGCGACGCAGTTCTCGGTGCTTCTTCACCTGGCGACCCATGTCCTCGGCGAGCTCGCGGACCGTGTGGGTCATCTCAGGACTGGACTCGTGCGCGTGCAGAGTTACCCCCTTGAGGTAGAACGTCGCCTCCGCCACCTGGCTGTCGGCGACCCGGGGGTTTTTCTCCTCCGAGAGCACCACCTCCAAGGTCGCGAGGGGCGAGACCTGGCGTCCCAGCCTGGCGAAGCGTTTCCGCACCATCTCACGCAGGTCATCCGTCATCTCGACGTTCCGGCCCCGAATCTCCATCCGCATGAGTGCCTCCTTGTGGGTTCCGTCACGAGGGTAGTACCCCTGGCGCGGGGGAGCAAGAAGAATTTAAGTCGGCACCGCTACTCTTGACCAATGCCAGCGATGGACCTTGTAACGAAGGCGCTGCGCGCGGGAGAGGGACGGAAATTCAAGTCCTACCAGAAGCGCGCGGAGGCGATAAACCGCTTCGAGCCGGAGATGGAAGCCCTCACCGATGAGGAAATCCGCACCGAGGCGGACTCCCTGCGGGAGCGGGCGAGAAACGGCGAGGCGCTTGATGATCTCCTGCCGGAGGCCTTCGCGCTCTGCCGCGAGGCTTCGCGCCGGAGCACCGGTCAGCGCCACTACGACGTGCAGCTGATCGGCGGCATGGTCCTCCACGACGGCGGCATCTCCGAGATGCGGACCGGCGAGGGAAAGACCCTGACCGCGACCCTGCCCGTCTTCCTCAACACCCTTGCCGGCAAGAGCGTCCACGTCGTCACCGTCAACGACTACCTCGCCCGCCGCGACGCCGATTGGATGAAGCCGATCTACGAGGCGCTCGGCGTCACCGTCGACGCGCTTCAGGACCCCGACGATCACGCCACCCGCCAGCGCAAGTACGCGCTCGACGTCACCTACGGGACCAACTCCGAGTTCGGCTTCGACTACCTGCGCGACAACATGGCCGACGCGCTCGAGCACTGCGTCCAGCGCGACCACAACTTCGCGATCGTGGACGAGGTCGACAACATCCTGATCGACGAGGCGCGGACGCCGCTGATCATCTCCGGCCAGCCCGAACAGGCGGCCCAGACCTACTACACCTTCGCCCGCCTCGCCAAACAGATGGTCGGGGTGCCGGCGAAACAGAAACTGAAATCGCTGGGCGAGTCGCGCGAGACCCACGACGCCGACTACGACTACGAGTACGACGAGAAACACAAGACGGTGGCGCCGACCGAGCGCGGCGTGAAGAAAGCCGAGGAGTTCATCGGCGTCGACAACCTTTACCTCGGCGAGCACGGCAGCCTCGTCAACCACCTCGTCCAGTCGCTCAAGGCGGAGTCCCTCTACAAGAAGGACGACGACTACGCCGTGATCGACGGCGAGGTGATGATCATCGACGAGTTCACCGGGCGCATCCTCGAGGGCCGGCGCTGGTCGGAGGGTCTGCATCAGGCCGTCGAGGCGAAGGAGGGGGTCGCGATCCGCGAGGAGAACCAGACCCTGGCGACGATCACCCTGCAGAACTACTTCCGCCTCTACGACAAGCTCTCCGGGATGACCGGTACCGCCCTCACCGAGGCGACCGAGTTCATGAAGATCTACAAAATGCCGGTGGTCGAGATCCCGACCAACAAACCGATGGTCCGGCTCGATCAGAACGACCAGATCTTCAAGACCAAAGACGGTAAGTGGGGGGCGGTCCTCGACGAAATCGTCAGCCGTCACGAGAAGGGGCAGCCGGTCCTGGTCGGAACCGTCTCGGTCGAGGTCTCGGAGATGATCTCCGAGGCGCTGAAGCGGCAGGGGATCAAACACGCGGTGCTCAACGCAAAGCCCGAGCACGCCGAACGAGAGGGCGAGCTGATCGCCCAGGCCGGCCGCAAAGGCGCGGTGATGATCGCCACCAACATGGCCGGTCGCGGCGTCGACATCAAGCTCGGTGGCGACCCCGAACACCTCGCGATCGCCGAGCTGAAAAAGCAGGGGATCACCCACGAGAGTGAGGACTACGAGGAGGCGCTGGCCGCGAAGACGGCCGAGCTGCAGCCCCAGTGCAAGGCCGAGGCCGAGGAAGTGCGCGAGCTCGGCGGCCTCTTCATCTGCGGCACCGAGCGCCACGAGTCGCGCCGGATCGACAACCAGCTGCGCGGCCGCTCCGGCCGCCAGGGCGACCCCGGCGAGTCCCGCTTCTTCCTCTCCGCCGAAGACGACGTGATCCGCCTTTTCGCCGGCGACCGGATCTACAACATCCTCGACAAACTCGGCCCGACCGACGACGAGGGCGGCGAAGTGCCGCTGGAAGCGAAGATGCTGACGAAGACCGTCGAGAACGCCCAGAAGAAGGTCGAGGAGCAGAACTTCCTGATCCGCAAACGCGTGCTCGAGTACGACGACGTGATGAATGAGCAGCGGCGCGTTATCTACAAATACCGCCGCGAGATCCTCGAAGGACGAGACATCTCCGAGAACGCCCGCGACGAACTCGAGGCCGTGGTCGAGCGCCTGGTCGAGGAGTACACCGCCAGCGACATCCTCGAGGACTGGGATCTCGAGGAGCTGGAGACGCAGCTGCGGCAGATCTGGCCGGTCGGGATCGAGGTCGCGAGCCTGGCGCCGGAGACCGTCGACCGTGAGCAGCTCAAAGAAGCTCTCGACGACGACGTGATGAACGCCTACGACGAGCGCGAAGAGCAGCTCGGCGAGGAGCTGATGCGTTACCTGGAGCGCTCGATCCTGCTGCAGGTGATCGACAACCGCTGGCGCGAACACCTCTTCGACATGGACTACCTGCGGGAAGGGATCCACCTCCGTGGCTTTGCCCAGATCGACCCCCTCGTCGCCTACAAAAACGAGGGCTACTCGATGTTCGAAGAGCTCCTGCACTCGATCTGGGACGAGTTCTCGAAACTGGTCTTCCGCGCCGAAATCGAAGTCCAGCCCGGCGATGGGGCGGCGGTGGCCGCCGGCAATGGCGGTGGCGATGCGGCCCTCGCCTACAGCGGCGGCACCGCGGAGAATCAGCCCTCGGCGCTGCAGGAAGTCGTCGCCACCAGCGGCGCGAACCCATCCGACGTCGCCGCCGCCCAAGCGGCCGGCCCCGGCAACGGCGGCGAGGTCGTGGAGACGGTGGTCAAAGGCGACAAAGAGAACATCGGTCGCAACGACCCTTGCTGGTGCGGTTCAGGGAAAAAGTTCAAGAAGTGCCACGGCGCCTAGCGGCGCATGGCTGACCCGGTCCGCGAGTTCGTCCGCGCCTTCAACGAGCGCGACTTGGATGCGTTTGTCGCCGTCCTCGACCCGGAGGTCGAGCTGCACGCGAGCAGGGGGCTGCGGAAGGGAATCGAGGCAGCGCGGGTGTGGGCGACGCGGGCGCCGGGGGGCGTTCAGCAGACGATCGAGCTGGAGGACCTCTATGAGGACGGGACCGAGGGAGGCGGCGGCCGGGCGGTGGCGCTGATCCTGCGGCGCTGGCACTGGGAGGAAGACGAAAGCATCGCCGGCATCGACTTCATGGCCTGGGCCTTCGAGCTCCGCGACCGCAAGATCCTCAGCTGGCGGCCCTACGAGAACCGGGAAGAGGCGCTGCGCGACTTCCATTTTGCTCGACCCTCGTAGTTGGGGAGGGCGTCGGTGGGGGTCCCCTGGGCGCAGCTCGGCGGGTCGGCGTTCTGTCGCTGGCGCCCGATCGTGGCTGGCCCGCCTCGTGCTAAGTGCCCAGGAGACCCCCACCGACACCCTCCAGCGAGCGAGCTCCGGCAACTCACTATTCACCGAGTCCGCGAAAACCATCCCTCAAGAGCCGTTCTCGCGGACTCGATGAAAAATGAATCTTCAAGACTGTCGCCTGGAGGGAGGGGTGTCCCCCCTGGCCGACCGGCGTCCTGTTCCTCGCCCTATCCACTGCAGAGAGATGCGACGCGCGGGCGAGGAACCCAGGGAGGTCAGGGGGGACACCCCTCCCTCCTTACCGAACACGGTCGGCAGTAGAGAACGTCCCTGCAATACCCTGTCCCAATGGCCGACGCCGCGCAGAGCCAACCCGTAGCGCCCCGCCTGGCCTCCGTCCGGGAGCAGCTGTCCCTGCTCTCGGACTACCTTTGACCCGGCTGGGCTAGAGGCAGAAGCAGCGCTGCTGGAGGAGGAGATGGGCCGTCCCGGCTTCTGGGACGACCAGGACACCGCCGCGCGCACCTCCGCCGCCCACGCCCGCGCTCAGCGGCGGCTGGAGACGTTCCGCGGGCTCGAGCGTGACGTCGCCGATCTCGATGACCTCGCCGAGATGGCAGCCGAGGACGAGGAAATGGCCACCGAGCTGGACTCGCAGCTGGCCTCGGTCGAGCGCCGGCTGGCCGAGCTCGAGGAGGCGCGTCTGTTCAGTGGCGAGTACGACAGCGGCGACGCCGTCGTCACCGTCCACGCCGGCGCCGGCGGTACCGACTCCCAGGACTGGGCCGAGATCCTCCTGCGGATGTACCTGCGCTGGGCCGAACGCCGCGGCTTCGGAGTCGAGATGGTCGAGGCTTCGCCGGGGGAGGAGGCGGGGCTCAAGTCCGCCACCTTCATCGCCCGCGGCGAGAACGCCTACGGGCTCTTCGCCGCCGAGCGCGGCGTCCATCGACTGGTGCGGATCTCGCCCTTCGACTCCTCCGCCCGCCGCCACACCAGCTTCGCCCAGGTCGATGTCGGCCCGGTGGTCGAGGACAGCGTCGAGGTGGAGATCGACGAGGGCGACCTGCGGATCGACACTTACCGCGCCTCTGGCGCCGGCGGCCAGCACGTCAACAAGACCGACTCCGCGGTCCGCATCACCCACCTTCCCACCAACGTCGTCGTCCAGTGCCAGAACGAGCGCTCGCAGACGCAGAACAAGGCGGTCGCGATGCAGCTGCTGCGCTCGAAGCTGATCGAGCTGGAGGAGCGCAAACGTTCCGAAGAGCTGGCCAAGGCGCGGGGCGAGGTCAAAGACGTCGCCTGGGGCTCGCAGATCCGCAGCTACGTGCTGCACCCCTACACGATGGTCAAGGACCACCGCACCGAGCACGAGGTCGGCGACGTGCAGCGGGTCCTCGACGGCGACATCGACGAGTTCATCCGCGACTACCTGAATAAGACCGCGGCGGCCTCGGCCAACTAATGGCCCCGCTCTTCCAGGCAGAACGGGCGGCGGCCGACGAGCCGGAGGGGCTGCTGGTCCTCCACCACGGTCGCGGCACCGACGAGCGCGACCTCCTCGGGCTGGCCGATCTTCTCGACCCGGAGCGGCGGCTGCGGGTGGTGACGCCGCGGGCGCCGCTGCAGCTGCCCGGCTCGCCGGGCTACCACTGGTACCTGGTGCCGCGGGTCGGCTACCCGGATCCGGAGAGCTTCGCCGCGGCGCGGGCTGCCCTGGCCGAGCTGCACGACGGACTCTGGGAGGAGAGCGGGATCGGCCCCGAGCGCACCGTCCTCGCCGGCTTCTCGATGGGCGCGGTGATGAGCTACACGATGGGGCTGAGCGCCGATCGCCCCGCCGTCGCCGGCATCCTCGCCTTCAGCGGCTTCATCCCGACCGTGGAGGGATGGGAGCCGGCGCTCGCCGACCGCAGTCAGACCCCAGTCTTCATCAGTCACGGGCGTCGCGATCCGGTGATCGGGATCGAGTTCGCCGAGCGCGCCCGTCAGCTACTCGCCGGCGGTGGCCTCGACGTCACCTACCGTGAGTCTGACCTCGGCCACCAGATCGACCCCGCCCACCTGCGTGATGCGGGCGCTTGGCTCGGCGAGGCGCTCCCTCGAGGTTGAGGCGGCAGTAGCGCGGGGTGTTGACCGCCTGTAGCTCGACGACGAATTCGCGGGCGCCCAGCGCTCGCTCCATCTGCTTCTCGCCGAGGACGAAGTTGTCGCGGTAGATGCCGGAACGGCGGAAGTGGGTGTGCTCGGAGCCGAGGTGGAGGCCACCGCGGGAGCCGCGGAGTCGGGCGTCGATTGCGACCGAGACGGGCGACGCGGCTTCGTAGTGGATGATCAGCTCGACGGTGCGACTGCCCGGTCGCGCGGCTAGTTTCGCCGTGGCGTCTTCGACGACGCAGCGTTCAGATTCTTCTTCTTCCCGTTCTTCGGCGGCGATTTCAGCGCAGAGGGCGACGTCTTCTGAGTCTTCGATCTCGCACTCTTCGGAGCCGTCTTCGTTTTCGGATTCGTCTTCGTCGCCGGAGTCCGCTTCGTCAGCGTCTTCGCTGGCCGTTTCGGGGGCCGCGAGGATGTTCGGCAGGGTCAGCGCCTGTGCCGGCGCCGCGCAGGCGAGGAGCGCGAGGAGGACTAGAAGCAAGGAGAGGGGGACCTTCCGCATCCCGCCTCTCATCGGAGGATCTCGGGTCCTCCTTTAGGTCTTGGAGCGTCCGTCCAGCACGCCCTCGAGCTCCAGCAGCCCCTGCTTCATCGGCAGCCCGCCGCCATAGCCACCGAGGGCGCCACCGGTCCGCAGGACGCGGTGGCAGGGGACGACGAGCGGGATCGGGTTGCTGCCGCAGGCGGTGCCGGCGGCGCGGACCGCCCGCTCGTTGCCGGCTCTGCGGGCCATCTCCGTGTAGCTGCGGGTCTGGCCATAGGGAATGCGGTTGATTGCGCGCAGTACCCGCTGGCGGAAGCCGCCGCTTAGCTGCCAGTCGAGCGGTAGGTCGAAGCGGTCGAGCTTGCCCTCGAAGTAGAGGTCGAGCTCGCGGCGGACCTCGTCCAGCTGCGCCGGCGCCTCCAGCACCCGTGGTGAGACGCGGTCGGCGAGGTCGACCAGAAGCCCGTCTTGGTCCTGGTTGGGGAGGCCGACCCGGACCAGCCCACGCTTCGTCTGCGCCAGCAGCAGCGGCCCGAAGGGGGAATCGGCGGTGGTGTAGGCGACGTCGAGCAGTCCCTCCTCCGCGGCCCGGGCCTTCAGTCGGTCAATTGCGCTGTTGGTCGCGGTCTTCATGCCAGCTCCTTTCGCAGTCGCTTCAGTCCCTCGTGCAGGTTGCGCCGCGCCGCCTCGGGCGAGCAGCCGAGGGCGGCGCCGATCTCGTTGTGCGGGAGGTCGCTGCCGTAGCGCAGCGCCACCGCCGCCCGCTGCTTCGGTGGCAGCGCACCGACCGCAGCCCACAGCCTCTCGTCGGGTTCGGAGATGCCGTCCTCGACGGCGACCTCCGCTACCTCGGCCACCGGCACGGGGTTGCGCCCCCGGGCGCGGTGGTGGTCGATCGCCTTGCGGTGGGCGATCGTCAGCAGCCAGCCGCGCAGGCTGCTCGCGTCGGCGAGCTTCGGGTAGGCCCGCAGCGCCGCCAGGAAGGTCTCCTGGAAGCAGTCGTCGGCCCCGTCGCGCCCTACGGCCCCCTGCAAAATCGCCATCACGGCAGCGGAATGCTCGTCCAGGACGGTTTGAAAGGGCGGCAGCGCGGTCACTCTGTGGGATTAAACGTGGCCGAACAGCGAAACGTGAGATCCCAGAGACCGAACCTGCAATTTGCCACTTCTGAGGGGGTAAATCGCAACCTCGTTAGGCTGCCGAAATGATCGAGCTGGCGGGCGAAATCGAGGAGCTGGTCGGCCGCGCCCTGGCCGAGGACCTCGGCGAGGGGGACATCACCTCCGAGGCGACGGTGCCCGAGGACGCGCGCGGCCGCGCCCGGATCGTGCAGAAACAGGCCGGTGTCGTCTGCGGCCTCGCCGTCGTTGCCGAGACGATGCGCCAGTGCGGGGTGGAGGACGTCGACAACCTCGTCGTCGAGGGGCAGTGGCGGGAGGATGTCCCTGCCGAGGTGCTGATTGCCAGTGGCAGCGCCCGCGCCCTGCTGGCGGCGGAGCGCACTGCGATCAACTTCCTCGGCCACCTCTCCGGAGTGGCGACGCTGACCGCCCGCTATGCCGAGGCTGTGGTCGGGACCGGGACGACGATCCTCGACACCCGCAAGACGACTCCGGGCCTGCGGATCCTGGAGAAGGCCGCGGTCGCGGCCGGCGGCGGGATCAATCACCGGATGGGTCTCTACGACGCGATCCTGATCAAGGAGAACCACATCGCCGCCGCGGGCGGCCTCGCGAAAGCGGTCCACGCCGCCCGCACGGCGCAGCCGGACAAGGCGATCGAGGTCGAGGTCCGAAACCTCGACGAGGCCGCCTACGCGCTCGGCATGGGCGTCGACCGCCTCCTTCTCGACAACATGAGCCCCCCGCTGCTGCGCGAAGCCGTCGCCCTCCGCGACGAGAACGCCGGCGGTGCCGACGGCGTCTCCCTCGAGGCCTCCGGTGGCGTCACCCTGGAGAACGTCCGCGAGATCGCTGAGACGGGGGTGGAGTTCATCTCGGTCGGTGCGCTGACGCACTCGGCCGCGACGCTCGACTTCTCGATGCTGCTCGAATTGTCTTAGCGCCCTACTTCAAAAGTTTCGAAAGCCGGCGGTCTTTGAGGATGCGGCCGCCCGTCTGCTCTTGCGGGCAGTAGTTGGTCTGGTGTTCGGAGAAGTAGACGGCCTCGATCGTGGTTCCGCAGCGGGGACAGGGCTCGCCCTCGTGTTTGTGGATCCTGAGTGGCTTCTCGACCTTCTCCGGGACCTCGGGGCCGATCGTCTCCTCGTAGTGGTCGATTGCGTCGCCAAGGACGTGGAAGGCCGCGTGGAGGCGCTCGATCTCCCCGGTGTCGAGTTCCGCGCCTTTCTTGAACGGCGAGAGTTTGGCCTCCCAGAGGATCTCGTCGACCCAGGAGCGGCCGATTCCGGCGATGTCGCGTTGATGACGCAGCAGCGGGTGCAGGTGGCGCGGCTGGTCGAGGGCCGCCGCGAACTCCTCGAGTGGGGGAGGGGGCCAGGCCTCGGGGCCGAGGCTCGCGACCATCTCGTCTTCGGCGACGGCGTCAACCGGCAGCAGCTTCGCCCAGGCGCGCTGCTTGGTCCCGAACTCGCGCAGGCGCAGCTCGCGGCCGTCGCTGAGCCGGATCAGGACCCGCGAGGCTTTGTCTTTGAGCGAGGCGCGTTTGTCGAGGACGCGGAGCCGTCCCGCCGACATCAGGTGGATCAGCAGCGCCAGGTCGCCGAACTCGACGACGGGCATCTTCCCGATTCGCCGCACCCCCGTCACCTCGCGGCCGACCAGCGCTTCCAGTGGCGGGTCGAAGGTCTTCATCACGTTCATCCCCGGCGCCAGCGCCGATTCGACCTCGGCGCCGCGGATGGCGCTGTCGAGGCGGCGGGCGACGATCTCTACCTCCGGCAGCTCGGGCATCGCCCCGAAAGGCTACGCACACGGACAGCGCGGCCTGGTCCTCTAAACTGTCGTTACGTCATTCGACCGGTCCGGACCCAGTCCCGCCGGCGAACATCAGGAAAGGAAGGGCTCATGCAGGAGCTCCCGACGATCCAACCTACTTTCGCCCCGGAGCTGAGCCCGGAGCAGGTCGCTGAGATCAGCGACGAGATCCGCGTGCTCGCAGAGCAGCGGAACGCGGTCATCCTCGCCCACAACTACGAGCTTCCCGAGGTCCAGGACGTCGCCAACTACCGCGGCGACTCGCTCGGGCTCTCGCGCCAGGCGGCCGAGACCGACGCCGAGGTGATCGCCTTCTGCGGTGTCCACTTCATGGCCGAGACCGCCTCGATCCTCTCGCCGCAGAAGACCGTCCTGATCCCTGACCTCGACGCCGGCTGCTCGCTCGCCGACTCGATTACCGCCGACCAGCTCCGCGCCTGGAAGGCCGAATACCCCGGCGCCCTCGTCGTCATGTACGTCAACACCTCGGCCGAGGTGAAGGCCGAGACCGACTACTGCGTCACCTCCTCCAACGCCGTCGACGTCGTCCGCCACATCTGGGCCGAGCACGGCCCCGAGACCGAGATCCTCTTCGGCCCCGACATGTGGCTCGGCGCCTTCGTCGAGCGCGAGACCGGCCTGGTCGAAGAACCCGAGCGCCGCGGCCGCTTCCACATCTGGGACGGCGAGTGCCACGTCCACGCCGGGATCAAGCCGCTCGACATCGCCCGCACCCGCGACGAACACCCGAACGCCGAGTTCCTGATCCACCCCGAGTGCGGCTGCTCGACCCAGGCGATGGAGTACGTCGCCTCCGGCGACATCGACCCCGATGGCGTCCACATGCTCTCCACCTCGGGGATGCAGAAGCACGTCGAAGCGCACCCCGACGGCGAGTTCATCGTCGCCACCGAGAACGGGATGCTCTACCCGCTGCAGCAGGCTGCGCCCCGCGCCAACCTGATCGAGGCCAACCGGATGGCCACCTGCAAATACATGAAGATGATCACGCTGCCGAAACTGCGGGACGCCCTGCGGGATATGAAGTTCGAGGTCAGCGTCGCCCCGGAGATCGCCGAGCGGGCGCGGATCCCGATCGAGCGCATGGTCGCGATCGGTTAGCGTCGGCTTTTCACCCTTCTTGTAAGCGGCTTTACCCGTTCTTTGCCCGCCCTCCGGCAGGCTCCCGACCGTGCCGGAGATGAACGAGCAACGGCGGCGGTGGCCACCATCGCGTCGCCAAGTCAAGCTCGGCCTCCTCGTCATCGTCGCCCTACTGCTGCTGATCCAGCTCGTCCCCTACGGCCGGGCCTCCCACAGCAATCCGCCGGTTACCCAAGCGGCGAAATGGCCGGCCGGGCCAGGGCAGCAGATCGCCGAAGCCGGCTGTTACGACTGCCACAGCAACCTGACGAAATGGCGCTGGTACTCGAATGTCGCCCCTTCCTCATGGCTTGTCGAGCACGACGTCGAAGATGGGCGCGGCGCCCTCGACTTCTCCGAATGGGACAAGCCGCAGCCCGATGCCGGCGAGCTGATCGAGAAGGTTGAAAGCGGCGAGATGCCGCCCCTCCAATACAAGCTCGCGCACGGGGAGGCCCGTCTCTCCTCGCAGGAGAAGAAGCAGCTGGTAGCGGCGATCACCCGCCTATACGCGACCGATCCGCCGCCGCTCGGCGGCGGCTGAGACCTCAATCGTCGTCGCCGTCGGAGTCGCCACCGCCGTGATCGTCGGGGACGGTGGTTTCTTCCGGGGGTGGGGGTTCTTCGGTCGTGGTCGTCCGAGGCCCGTCGCCGGTCCCCCTTGGTTCGCCTTCGGGCCGGACGTTCAGCGCCGGGGCGAGGGCGTCGCCGGCTGAGACCGATTCCGAGGCGATCCCGATCTGCCGGCTGGTCAGGTTGGCGGCGGCGATCGCGATCGCGATCGCAATCGCCAGGCCGAGGAGGGCGAGCAGGACCCATTTCGCCGTCGCCGAGAGGCTCACGAGCGCACCTCCGCCGGCGCCAGCTCGATCGTCGCCACGAGGCCGCCGCCGTCACGGTTGCGGAGACGGACGTCCCCGTCCCACTGGCGCGTCAGCTCGCGGGCGATCGCCAGACCAAGGCCAGTTCCCGGGGCGCCGCGGCGGCCGGCGCTGCCGCGGCTGAAGCGCTCGAAGACCGCCTCCTCCTCGCCCGCGGAGAGACCGGGCCCTTCGTCGAGGACGGCGATCCGGCCGGGCGCAACCCGCAGCTGCACAGCCGATCCGCGCGGCGAGTAGGCGAGCGCGTTCTCGACCAGGCAGTCAAGCGTGCGCTCCAGATCCGGCGCCGCGCACCAGCCCTCGGCCGCTATGTCTCCGGTTTCGGCCGTCAGCTCGATGCCACGGTCCTCGGCGCTCGCCCGCCAGCGCTCCGCCGCCCGCCCCGCCGCCTCCCGCAGGTCCAGCCGCTCACCCGGCACTTCGTGCTCGCCGGCGCGGCTGAGGATCAGCAGCTCGTCGACGATCAGCGAGAGGCGGTCGATCTCGCCCATCGCCGCCCCGAGCTCCCGCTCGGTCCCAGCGTCGCCGCGGAAGCGGTCGGCGAGGTTCTCCAGGCGCAGTCGCAGGCCCGTCAGCGGCGTCCGCAACTGGTGGGAGGCATCGGCGACGAAATCCTGCTGGACGCGCAGCAGCCGCTTGATCCGCTGCGTCATCTCGTTGAAGGCGCGGGCCAGCGAGCGCTGCTCGGTGCTCCCCTGGACGGCGACGGTGGTGTCGAGGTTGCCTTCGGCGACGCGGCGGGCGGCGCTGTCGAGGCGATGGATCGGCCGGGCGATCTGCTGGGCGATCAAAGCGCCAGCGACGATCCCAAGGAGGAGCACGACGCCGGCGAGGGCGGCGATGTCGAGGATCGAGGTCTTCACGGCCTCGTGGACCGCCTCGACGCTTTGGGTGATTCGAACCGCGCCGACCGGGCGGTTGCGCTCGAGGATCGGAGTCGAGGTGGCGAGGATCTCTTCGCCGAGCGTTTCGCTGTCGCGGGTGATCTGTTCTCCGCGTCCCTCGAGGGCCGCTTCCACCTCGGGGCGGTCGTCGTAGCTGCGCCCCGACGCCGCCCCGGCCGAGTCGGCGAGCAGGTCCCCGCGGGCGTCGACGACGATGACCCGGCCCCGCACGCTTTCCGCCGAGCGCTCGGCGATCCGCTGCAGCGGCAACGGCTGCGGGGGGTCGACGAACTCGGTGGCGCTGGTCGCGACCACTTCGGCCTGGCTGCGCGCCTGGCCCTTGACCTCGCTGTCGACGCGGTCGCGCAGGCTCAGCGCCAACGGCACACCGAAGGCGATCAGCGCCAGCAGGAGCACGTAGGCCAGCGCCAAGAGGAGGGTTGCGCGGAGGCTCAGCGGTCCGGTTCCCCGTCCTCCGGGGCGGCGAAGCGGAAGCCGACGCCGCGGACCGTCTCGATGTAGGTCGGGTCGGCGGGGTCGTCGTCGAGCTTGCGCCGTAGCCAGCCGATGTGGACGTCGAGCGTCTTGGTCGAGCCGAACCAGTTCGTGTCCCAGACCTCGGACATCAGGTCCTCGCGCTTGATGACGTGGCCGGCGTTCCGCATCAGCGCCGCCAGGAGGTCGAACTCCTTGCGCGACAGCTCCAGCTCCTCGCCGCGGAGGCGGGCGATCCGCGCCGCCGGGTCCAGCTCCAGTTCTCTGATCGTGATCGGCTCCAGGGCGGGGCCGTCGCCGTTTTCGCGCGGAGCGCTGCGCCGCAGGACGGCGCGGATGCGGGAGATCACCTCGGCGGCGCTGAAGGGCTTGACCACGTAGTCGTCGGCGCCGAGCTCGAGGCCGACGATCTTGTCCATCTCCGTGCCGCGGGCCGTCAGCATCACGATCGGCACGTCGGAGCGTCGGCGCAGCTCGCGGCAGACGTCGCGGCCGTCGCCGTCGGGGAGGGCGAGGTCGAGCATCACCAGGTCCGGGTCCTCTGAGTCGGTGAGCTCCAGCGCACCGGCGGCGGTACCGGTGACGACGGCTTCAAAGCCCGCCCGCCGCAGCGCCTCGGCGAAGGGCTGCGAGATCGATTCCTCGTCCTCGACGACGAGGATGCGGCCGCCCGGAGACTGGCTGCTCATAGATCAACTGTAGGGCCTGCTTCGGCAATTCAGGCCCGCCCGGCGCAGGTTTTGCCAGGGCTTTACCGATCGCTTTCCGGCGCTTGGAGGGGGTGGGCGCAGACTGGCTCCACAAGCTGCGAACCAGGGAGACGCCGTGAAGAACGCCAAAGTCAAGGTCGCGACCGGAGCCACCGCCGTTCTCCTCGGGGGGCTGGGCGGGCTGGCGCTGAGTCAAGGAGGCAAGGAGCCGGTCAAGCCGGTGGCCGACAACCCCGTCGTCCACACGAAGGTGATCCGGCGCACCATCCACGTCACCAAGCACGCAAAGCCGAAGCACCCGCCGGCGGCCGCCCCGGTCGAACCGGCGCCGGAACCCGCCCCCGTCGTCACCGCAGCGAGCGGCAGCAGCGAACCGGCTCCGATTGCCACTGCGAGCAGCGGCGGCGAAGCCGAATTCGCGCCGGTGACGACGGCGACCAGTGGTGGAGGTGGCGGCGGCGAGGTCGAGTACGAGAGCGAGGGGGAGGGCGGCGATGACTGAGTGGCGCCGTTCCAAGCGTCCCCCCGCGGCTCTGGTCTTCTGGCCGTCGATCCTCCTCTTCGCGGCGCTCTTCGCCCTGCTCGCCTATCGCTTCCCGGCCGAACAGGCGGCGAGCGCGGCGGCGCGCCAGGTCCACGTCCGCAAGGTGATCAAGCGGCGGGTCGTGACGACGATCGTCCCCTCGCCCGGCGCAAACACTGTCAGCAGCGAACCCGCCGAAAGCTCCTCCTACTCCTCTCCGGCCGAACCGGTGGTGACCAGCTCCTCATGAGTGAACGCGACCTCAGCTTCGAGGCGATGGGCAGCCACGTGCGGCTGTTGATCGGCGAGCCCGGGCCGGGGATGCCGCCGGCCGCCGTCGCGGCCGAGCAGGGGCGACGGTTCATCGAGGACTTCGAGGCGGCGCTTTCCCGCTTCAGGCCCGACAGCGAGCTCTGTCGGCTGAACGCCGACCCGCGGGGTCGGGTGCCCGCCTCGGAGCTGATGCGCCGCGCCGTCCAGGCGGGCGTCTTCGCCGCCGAGCGCAGCGGAGGTCTCGTCGATCCGACCCTGGTTGACGAGATCGAGAGCGCGGGCTATCTCGCCTCGCGTGCCGGGATGCAGGGTTTGCCGCTTCCCGAGGCGCTCGCCGACGCCCCGCCGCGGCGACCGGCGAGCCCGCGGCCTGAGCAGCGGTGGCGCTGCTTTGAGGTCGACAACGGGGTGGGGGAGATAGTCCGTCCGCCGGGGCTCCGCTTCGACACCGGCGGCACCGGCAAGGGCCTGGCCGCCGACATGGTCGCCGCCGGCCTGCGCGGCTACTCGCGCTTCATCGTCGACTGCGGCGGCGACATCCGGATCGGCGGCGCCGACGCGCTCGTCCATCCCTACGAGGTCTACGTCGAGCACCCGATCAGCGGCACCCGCGCCCACGTCCTGCGCCTCGGCTCCGGTGGCGTCGCCACCTCCGGCATCAACGTCCGGATCTGGCGTGACGAGCGGGGGCGTTTCGCCCACCACCTGCTCGATCCGGCGAGCGGCAAGCCCGCCTGGACCGGCCTCGTCGGCGCCACCGCCCTCGGCGACAGCGCCCTGGAAGCCGAGACGCTCTCGAAGGCAGCCTTGCTCTCCGGACCCGAGCACGGCCGCGAGATCCTCGTCGGGCGCGGCGGGATGCTGATCCACGACAGCGGCCGGGCGGAGCTGGTCGGGCCGCTGGCGGTGGCACCGCGCATCCGGCTGCCGGAGTTGATCGGGTGAACGTCAGCGGCAGCGCCGAAGCGATCGAGACCCACGGCTGGTGGCTGGCCAGCCGCGCCTCCGGCCTGGTGGCGCTGGTCCTCGTCACCGTCTCGGTCTTCCTCGGCCTGGCGATGGCGGGGAAGCTGATGCGCCGCCCCGGCCTCGGGAAGAAGCTGATGGCGCTGCACGAGCAGACCGCGCTCGCGGGCCTAATCGCGATCTCCGTTCATGGCATCGCCCTGCTCGGCGATCCCTGGCTAAATCCTGGCGTCGCCGGAGTCACCGTCCCCTTTGCGCTCGGCTTCAAGACTTTCTTCACCGGCCTCGGCGTGATCGCCGCCTATCTGGCGGCCCTGCTCGGCCTCAGCTACTACTTCCGGCGCCGCATCGGAACCAAGCTCTGGCGCAAGGCGCACCGGGCGACGGTCCTCGTTTTCGTGCTCGGCCTCGTCCACGCGCTTGGTGCCGGCAGCGACGCGGGCGCGCCCTGGTTCCGCTGGTGGGTGATGCTGACGACGCCCCTGATCGGGGCCCTCTTCACGCACCGCGTTATGAAAT
>VAYN01000009.1:33178-96457 GCA_005885405.1 Actinomycetota bacterium
CACCCTGTAATCGCAGAAGGCACCGACGCATGGCAAGACTTAGGAAGAGAAACGAGGGCTCCGAGGAGCCGCAGCGGCCCCGCGGGCGTCGCGCGCCGATCATCGAGCTGAACGACGTCACCAAGGTCTATCCCGGTGGCCACATGGCCCTCGACCGGGTCAACCTTTCGATCGGCCGCGGCGAGTTCGTCTTCCTCGTTGGTCCGACCGGATGCGGCAAGTCGACGCTGATCAAGATGCTGATCCGCGAGCTCGCCGCCACCGAAGGCTCGGTCAAGATCGCCGGCAAAGACATTGGCAAGCTGTCGGAGAAGAAGATCCCGCTGCTGCGCCGCAACATCGGCACCGTCTTCCAGGACTTCAAGCTCCTCCCCGACCGCACCGTCTACGACAACGTCGCCTACGCCCTGCAGGTGATCGGCGCCAGCCGCGCCGAAATCCGCGAGCAGGTGCCACAGACGCTGCGCCTCGTCGGCCTCTCGACGAAGCTCCACAGCTATCCCGATGAGCTCTCTGGCGGCGAGCAGCAGCGCGTTTCCGTCGCCCGCGCCTTCGTCAACCATCCGCCGCTGCTGCTGGCCGACGAGCCGAGCGGAAACCTCGACCCGGTCACCTCGATCGGGATCATGCAGCTGCTCTACCGGATCAATAAGGCCGGCACGACCGTCGTCGTCGTCACCCACGACCGCGAGATGGTCGACAACATGCGCCGCCGCGTCGTCGAGCTGTTCGAGGGCCGCGTCGTCCGCGACGAGGTCTCCGGCGGCTACACCGAGGAGTCAACGACCGAATTCGGCCTGCGGATGCGGGCTGAGATGGGCGTTGGCCCCGAGGGCGCGACCCAGACCAACGGCCACGCCGACCACGACCACCTGAGCTGATGGGCCGGATCGTCTTCTTCTTCCAGGAGGCTCTGCGCGCGCTCAAGCGCAACGGCGCGCCGAGCCTCGCCGCGATCGTGACCACGGTTGTCACCGTCGTCCTGCTCGGGATGCTGATTCCGATCTTCCAGACCGCCCAGGGCAAGAGCGAGGAAGTGCGCGACCAGCTGAACGTGCAGTACGCGCTCTACGACGACGCAACCAAAGCCGAAATCGCCGGCCTGAAGAAGGAATTGGAAGGGATTCCGCACGTCGCCGAAGTCAGCTTCATCGGCAAGGACGAAGCGCTGGCGACGCTGAAGAACGAACTCGACGACAAGACGATCGTCGAAGAGCTCCACACCAACCCGCTGCCCAACAGCTTCGAAATCAAAGCCGACGACGCCGCCAACCTGCCGCAGGTGGAAGAGTCGGTTTGGGCGAACTACCCGCAGGGCAAGCCGATCAACTCGATCATCAGCAACCCCTTCGACCGTCAGCATTCCTCGGAGAAGATCGAGCAGGTGACGAGCGCGCTGAAGATCGTCCTCACCGTGCTGACGGCGCTGCTGATCCTCGCCTCGCTGATGCTGGTCGGCAACACGATCCGGCTCTCGATCTACACCCGCCGCCGCGAGGTCGAGGTGATGCGCCTCGTCGGCGCCACCCGCTGGTTCATCCGCTGGCCGTTCATGATCGAGGGCGTGGTCGTCGGTCTCGTCGGCGGCCTGCTCGCAATACTGATCCTGTGGCTGGGCAAGATCACCGTCGTCGACCCCCTCAGCGACTCCTTCAACTTCCTCGCCGCCCAGAACAACTCCACGCTGGGCTTCCCCGCGCTGGTCGCGATTCTCTTCGCCGCCTCGATCTTCGTCTCGACGATCGGCTCCGGCGTCACGCTGCGCCGCTTCCTCAAGGTCTGAGGCCGGCGTGAGAGCACGCGGGGCGGTTGCCTTCGCGGTGGCGCTGGTGGCTCTGTTCGCCGCTGGGCTCTGGCTTGGCGGGCACCCCCGCTCGCTGCCGGAACCGCTGCGGGACATCTTCGTCGAGGAACCATCGGGGCTGACCGCCGAAGCGGCGGAAGCGATCGAGGACAACTACTACCGGGCGGTGGGGGAGACGGAACTTGGCAACGCCTCGCTGCAGGGGATGGTGAGGGAGCTGCGGCGGCGTCACGACGACCGCTTCAGCGAATACTTCTCCCCGGAAGCTCTCGCCGCCTTCAACGAGCAGATCGAAGGCCGCTTCTCCGGAATCGGGCTGACCGTTGTCGAAGTGAAACAGGGGCTGCGGGTGGCGAGCGTGTTTCCGCGCTCGCCGGCGGAGAAAGCCGGGATCGGCGCCGGTGACACGATCATCTCCGTCGACGGCGAGTCGATCGCGGGCGTCAGCAGCAACGAGGCGACGAAAAAGATCAAGGGGCCGGATGGGACCCCGGTGACGATCGGCGTCCGTAGCGGCAAAGGGGGCAAGGTGCGCCGTCTGACCCTGATGCGGGCGGAGGTGACGCTGCCGAACACCAGCGCCCGGGTCGAGGAGGTTGGGGGGCAGAAGCTCGGCTACGTACGCTTGCTCAGCTTCAGCGAAGGAGCGCACGGGCAGCTCGCGAGCGCGGTGAAAAAGGTCGAGAAGGAAGGCGCGAATGGAATCGTCGTCGACCTCCGCCACAACCCCGGCGGCCTTCTCGACGAGGCGGTGCTCACTGCCAGCCTCTTCCTGCCCGAGGACGAGGTCGTCGTCTCCACCGACTCGCGGACCCAGGGCAAGAGCGTCCACAAGACCACCGGCGGCCGCATCACCTCGCTGCCCCTCGTCGTCCTGATCGACGGCGGCACCGCCTCGGCGGCGGAGATCCTCGCCGCGGCGCTGGCCGACGACGGCGGCGCCGAAGTCGTCGGTAGCAGCTCCTATGGCAAGGGCGTCTTCCAGGAGGAGCAGTCGCTCTCCAACGGCGGTGCACTGAAGCTGACCGTCGGCGAGTACTTCACCCCCAAGGGCGTCAACCTCGCCGAGAGCCACGGCATCCATCCCGACGTGGAGGCGCAGGACGACCCGAAGACGAAGCCCGACGAGGCCGAGCAGCGCGCCTTCGACGTTCTCGCCGCCCAGCTCGATTCCTGATGGCGAGAAGGGAGCGGGGGAAGAGGTCCCGGCGCACCGCTCAGCCGCGCCCCGAGCGCCGCGAGCGCGAGCGGCGCTCGGCGCGGGAGACGGTCGAGGAGATGCTGCGGGAGGAGCTTGGGTTTCGCGGTTTCCGGCCGACGATCGAGGGGGAAGCGCGGGAAGCGGCGCAGTGGGCCGAGCGCGAAAGCGGGCCGCGGCGCGACCTCACCGCGCTGGCGACCTTCACCGTCGACCCGGCCAGCGCCCGCGACTTCGACGACGCCGTCTCCGCCCAGCGCGAGGGGGACGGAGCCCGCGTCTGGATCCACATCGCCGACGTCGCCGCCCACGTCAAACCGGGCTCGCTGCTCGACGAAGAGGCGCGGCGGCGCGGCAACAGCACCTACGTCCCGGGTGCGGTCGAGCCGATGCTCCCGCACGCCCTTTCCAGCGAAGCCTGCAGCCTCGCGCCGGGGGTCGAGCGACTGGCGGTGACGACCGAGATCGAGCTGGGGCCGGGGATGGAGCCCCAACGGGCACGCTTCTACCGCAGCCGCATCCGCTCCGATGTCCGCCTCGACTACGACCAGCTCGACGAGATTTTCGCCGGCCGTAAAAGTCCGCCGTCAGAGGTCGCCGAACCGCTGGCGGCCGCCCGCGAGGTCGCCACCGGCCTCGGCGAGCAGCGCCGTGGCGCCGCACTCGATGTCGAATCCGCCGAGCCCGAGTTCGTCTTCGACGCCAAAGGCGACGTGACCGCCGCCCATCATGTTCCCCAGACCGAGGCGCACCGGCTGATCGAGCGGCTGATGATCCTCAACAACCAGCAGGTCGCCCAGCTGTTGGAGCGCGAGCGGGTACCGGCGATCTACCGCGTCCATCCGCCCCCCGATGCCGCCCGCATCGAGCGCCTGCTCGAGCAGCTGGCGGCGCTGGGGGTGCCGACGCCGCCGCTGCGGCAGGGCCTCGCCCCGAGCGAGGCCGGCCACCTGGCCGCCGAGGCGAGCCGGCTGGTGCGGCGAGAGGCCGCCCGGCGCGGGCACGGCCGCGAGGCCTATACCTCGCTCGTGCTGCGCTCCCTCAAGCAGGCCACCTACAGCGAGCGGAACATCGGCCACGCCGGCCTTGGTAGCCCCGCCTACTGCCATTTCACCTCGCCGATCCGCCGCTATCCCGACCTCGTCTGTCACCGAGCGCTGCTGGCGCTGCTCGGCGAGGGGGAGGAGGCGCCGACCCTCGCGCAGTGCCGCGACGCCGCCGCCGACTCCTCGGCGCGCGAGCGCGAGTCCGCCCAGATCGAGCGCGCCGCCGATGACGTTTGCGCTGCCTTCCTGCTCGAACGGGAGCTGGGGGAGCGGGGGCTCGATGCCGCCTTCGAGGGCGAGGTCTCCGGCGTCATCCGCTCCGCCGCTTTCGTTACCTTCGGCGGCGAGCTCGGCGACGTCTACGAGGGGATGCTGCCGGCCCGTCGCCTTCCCGGCGACCGCTACGAGCTCGACCGGGCGGAGGTGGCGCTCGTCGGCCGCGGCTCAGGTGGGAGGATCAGCCTCGGCGATCCGATATCCGTCCGCGTGGCTGGCGTCGACGCGCCACGCGGCCGAGCAGAGCTGACGCCGGCAGGAGACCCCGAATGAGCGATCTCGAATGAGCAAGAAGACCAAGAAGAAACGAGAGCCGGCGTCGGGCGACGTCGTCACCAATCGCCGAGCCCGGCACAAATTCGAGTGGGTCGAGAAGATGGAGGCCGGAATCGTCCTGCAGGGTTCCGAGGTGAAGGCGCTGCGCAGCGGCAAAGCGCAGATGACCGATGCCTACGCGGTCGTCGATGGGGGCGAGGTTTGGCTTCGCAAGCTACATATCCCCCCCTACGAGTACTCGGCCGTAGATGCCCACGCCGCCGAGCGACCGCGCAAACTGCTGCTGCACAAGGAGGAGATTGAGCGGCTGGTCGGCAAAACCGCGCAGAAAGGCCTGACCCTGATTCCAACCAGGATCTATTTCAAAGGGCCGCGGGCGAAGGTGGAGCTGGCTTTGGCGCGAAACAAGGAGGGTCGCGACCGCCGGCGGGAGATCGCCGACCGCGACGTTCGCAGAGAGGTCGAGCGGGAGTTCAAGGGAAGGATGCGTTGAGGTTGAAACAGCTGAATCACATGCAAGGATGGAGCGCGATGCGGACCCGGAAGAGCCTCACCGCCGCCGTCGCTGGGATCATCGCGGTGCTGATGGTGGCCCCAGCGCAGGCCGGCGCCGACTCGTTCCCTGAAAAGGCGAGCGACTACGTCAGCGACAACACCGGCTATTTCGTCGCCGCGCTGCTGGCGGCGATCCTGCTCCTCCTCCTGCTCGTGCGGATCAGCCAGCGACGCAGCAAAGAAAAGCAGCAGAAGCAGGCCGCCCAGCCGGCAGGCGCACCGCCTTCGTCCGCCCCCGCCGGACCGCCGACGCCGCCTCCCGGCGCTCCGCCGATGACTTCTCCCCCGACCACCGAGATGGCCGCCGTGCCCGCAGCGGCTCCTGGACCGCCGGCGCAGGCGGCGCCCCCGGGCCAGTCCGTGCCTCCGCCCGGGGCGTCGGTGCCGCCTCCGGGCGTCGGGTCCGCGCAGTTCGGGCCCGGACAGGTGCCGCCGCCCGCGAACGAGAGCGCCAAGGACCGCAAGCGCCGCCAGCGCGACGAACAGCGGCAGAAACGACTGCAAATGCGCGAAGCGCGCAAAGCCGAGCTGCAACGCCGCAAGGAAGAGCGAGCGGGCCGCAAGGCGCAGAAGAAGGGTGGCGCTGCTCCGGCGCCCGGCGCCCCACCTGCACCGGGTGCGGTAGCGGGCGCTCCAGAAGCGCCGAAGGAGCGCAAGTTCTTCGGGATCAAGATCGGGACCGGCAAGCAGAAGCGCGAGGCAGCGCTCGCCGAGCAGCGGCTCGCCGCCGCCCGCGCCGCCAACGAACGGGCGGTTGCCGAGGCTCAGGCCGGTGGGCAGGTTCCGCCCTCGGGCCAGCTACCTCCTTGGGAGGAGGTGACGACGGTGCAGCCGCAGGCCGGTGGCCTCGCCGCCGTCCCCTCGATTCCGCCGCCCCCCGGTGGCACGCCGGCGCCTGGCGAATACGACCCGTCGCTGGCCGAACAGCGGGTGCGCGACCGGGTCGACGAGGTCAGGGCTGAGACCCAGCGCATCGGCGCCGAGGCCGACCAGCGCATGGAAGGCGCCGCGCAGCTGCAGCAGCACGGCGCAATGCCACCCGCTGGAGCCCCGATTCAGGACACCCAGGCGACCCCGCCGCCGCAAGCTGTCCCCGGTCCACCGGCCGACCTTCGCACCGCCGAGCAGCGGCTCGAGGACGAACGGCAGGCGCGCGAGCGGGCGATGAGAGAGGCCGAGGAGCGCCTGCGCCAGATCGAGGAGCGGACCAAAGCCGCCGAAGAACGGGCCGCTGACGCCCAGCGCCTCGAGCAGCGCCGGGCTGAAGAGGAAGCCGACGAGCGTCGCCTCGAGGAGATGCGTCGCAGCGTCGCCGAGGCCGAAGAGCGCGCCCGCGAGGCCGAGCGGCGCGCGGCCGAGGCCGAGCAGGCAGTAGTCCGCCAGGTCCAGGGCGGGCCGACGCAGGGCGGGGGAGCGCCGATGTCACCACCGCCGGCCCCGACGCCACCGCCACCTCCTGCGCCCCCGGCGCCCGAGCCGCAATCGTTCGCGCCGCCGACCCCGCCGCCACCACCGGCGGAATCGTTCTCACCGCCGACGCCTCCGCCACCCCCGGCCGAGTCGTTCGCGCCGCCGACCCCGCCGCCACCACCGGCGCCATCGTTCGGCGAGCCCGTTCCTGCGCAACCGCCGGCGGCCGAGCCGCCCGCTCCAGCTGCAACCCCGGGCTTCGGCGCTCCCAGCGGCGGCGACCAGATCAACCTCAACACGGTCACCTTCGAGCAGCTGCGCGAACAGAACCTCTCGGTGACGCAGGCGACCCGCCTGCTCGCCCACCGTGAGCGACTCGGCGGCTTCAAGTCAGTCGAGGACCTCGACCAGGTCGCTGGTTTCCCGGTTGAGCTCCTGGACGACTTAAAGCAGCGATCTACGGTCTAGCTAGAGCCGTCTTCCCACTTCTCCACGAGCTTGAGCCAGATCTCGCTGCGAGCGGGGTAAGGGGCGACCGCGTGACGGAGTTTTGAGAGTGGGACTTCGCCGACGATGGCGACGGTTGCTGCTTGGAGGAAGTCGGCGGTCTCGAAGCCGGTGAAGGTGGCGCCGACGATGGTGTCTTTCTGCTGGTCGATGACGATTCGGGAGGTGCCGCCGGTGTCCTTGCCCTGGAAGCTGGCGCCAGGGGTGCCATCGGTGGGAACGTCGATGGCGCGGGCGTCGATGCCGGCTTCTTCGGCCTGGGCCAGCGTCTTGCCGGCGGCGGCGACCTGGGGGTCGGTGAAGGTGACGCGGGGGGAGCCGAGGCCTTCGGCGCTGGCCGCGGTCTCGCGACCGAGCAGGTTCTCCGCCGCGACCCAGGCGTGGTACTTGCCCATGTGGGTGAAGAGGGCGCGCCCGTTGACGTCGCCGATCGCGTAGAGCCAGTCGCGCCCGCCGACCCGCATCCGCTCGTCGGTGTCGAGGTAGCCGTGGTCGTTCGGTTCGACGCCGGCGGCTTCGAGCTCGAGGTCCGCGGTGTGGGGGACGCGGCCGACCGCGATCAGGATCTCCGCCGCCTCGATCTCCTCGCCACCGCTGAGCCTGGCGACGACGCCGGGGCTGCCGGGCGCAACCGCCTCGACTTTGGCACCGGTGCGAACGTCGATCCCGAAGTTCTTGCGCAGCGACTCGGCGACTTCCTCGCCGGCGAAGGCCTCCTCGCGCGAGAGCAGGTGCTCGCCGCCCTCGACCAGAGTCACCTCGGCACCGAGGCTGGCCCAAGCCTGAGAGAGCTCGCTGCCGACCGGGCCGCCGCCGAGGACGATCATGCTCTCTGGAACCTGCTTGGCCGTGGTCGCGTCGCGGTTGTTCCAGGCCTGGACCCGGTCCAGGCCATCGATCGGCGGCATTGCCGCCTTGCTGCCGGTGGCGACGACGATCGCCTTGTCCGCGGTAAGGACGTCGTCGCCGACGACGATCCGGCGCTCGCCGTCGAAGCGGGCGCTCCCGCGCAGCAGCTCGATCCCACGTTCTTCCAGCCAGGGCAGCTGGCCGGAGTCGTCGCGGTCGTGGATCACCTCGTCGCGGCGGCTCAGCGCCATCTCCGCATCGAGCTCGCCGTGCCCGGTCGGCACCCCGGGGACGCGCTTTGCCTCGGCGAGCACGTCGGCGGGGCGAAGCAGCGCCTTCGAGGGCATGCAGGCGTAGTAGGAGCATTCGCCGCCGATTAGGTCGCGCTCGACGATCGCCACCTTCCAGCCGGCGTCGGCGAGCCGGCCGGCACAGACCTCGCCCGCCGGGCCGGCGCCGAGGACGATCGCGTCATAGCTGCGCTCGTTCACCGCAGGCATCCTCGCAGGCCGCGGGCTCCGACGCCGTACAATGAGACGGCATTCCCAAGCACGGGGGCGACAGGCTTCGACGTGGTCGGCTCGTGCGAACGGTTGCAGGTCGAGGTTGCTGGAGGCCTCGTTAAACCCCAGCACAAACCAATACGTGCGGACCATGAGTTCGCCCTCGCCGCTTAGTTAGAAGCTAAGCGCTGTGAGAGTCGGTCCTCCCTCGCCCACGGGGAGGGGCACCGGCTTCAGAAGTGGGCTTACCCGGGCGGATCGCCCTGACCGCCAGGGGACATCAAAGGGGCTTTATCTCCCGTAGTGCCCGCTGGCGCGGACCCCGGGAGACGAGAATCAAGCGCCAGCTAAACCTGTAGACACCCTCGCACCGCGTCCGCGGATCCGAGTTCGAATCTCGGCGCCTCCACTGTTAGGCCGAGCCCTGAGAGGGGCTCGGTCGCTTTCTTAGAGGAACCAGTTAGGAAACGTCGTCGAGCTGCTTTGTCGCCTTCAGCAGCGAGGCGACGGCGGCGTCGCTGGCGACGTCGGCGACGTAGGAGCGGGTGGGCGCGTCGACGTTGTTCCAGAGGTCGCTGCCCTCGATCACCCCGGCCTGCTCGAGGACGAGCACGTGATAGTGGAGGGCGCCGAGGCTTTCGACCGGCACCAGCTCGCGCAGCTCACCCGTCGTCTGGGCGGAACTGCCGTGCAGGGCGCGAAGGATCTGGCGACGGAGGGGATGGCTGAGCGCCTGGCGCACCTCCGGCTCCAGCATGTCGGCCGGTGTCGGTTCTTCTCTTGACGGACGCTCTGACAAGTTCGACCATCTTCATGTTCCTTGCTCCAAACTGCTAGACCAAAGTCGCTGAGTGGGAATTGGCGGCCGTCCCCATGACTTGCTGGAGCCCGAGGACGACCGCCTGAGGGGAGATCAGCCTCCCTTCTTGATGGTGTTAGCCGGATACGGCTGCTCGACACCCGCGATCTTCATTGCGTCACCCCCTTCGGCCGGTTGCTAATTCGGCTCAGGAGTGGCTCGCGAGCAAACAGATGCGCTCGTCCTCGACTGGAATTGGCAAGTCACTCGCCGACGCGAGCGGTTCCTGAGCCCTCGCCGCTACCGTTTACTGGAGATTTCTCCAGCATTCAACGAAAACAGGTTGCAAAAAACGCAAAATGCAGCAATTCTTCATGTGGTTTCGTTTGCGGGATAACTCAAGCCTCAAAAACTTTGGAATATTCCTTGTACACAAACCGTTAAGTACTTCCAGGGAGGGAACGTGGCAACGCAGGCTCGTCCGCACCTGATTGATGAACGAGTTCTGAAGGCGCAGTCGCACCCGATCCGGGCGCACATCCTCAACATCCTCAGCGAGGGCCCCAGCAGCCCGGCGCGGATGCAGCGGCGGATGGAGAACGTGAGCCTCAACCTCGTCTGCCACCACATCAAGGTGCTGCGGGACGTGGGCCTGATCGAGCTCGTGGACGTCCGCCAGCACGGGGGTCGCCGCGAACACATCTACCGGGCGACTCAGCGCCAGTACTTCACGTTGGATGAATGGCTGGCGATCGATTCGAAGCTGCGCAACCCGATCATCACCACGATTCTCGGCCAGATCTCTGAGGACACGGCGCGGGCGATCCTCGAAGGCCGGTTCGCCGAGCTCCCCGACAGCCACCTCAGCCGATCGCCTATAGAACTTGATCGTAAGGGCTGGGAGGAAGTCGTCGCCGTCCTCGAGACCGCCCTGGAAGGAGTTCTTGAGGCGCACGCCCGCAGCGTCGAACGCTCCGCCGAGAGCGGCGAGGAGCTGATGCCAGCTCGCGTGATGATCATGCAGTTCCCGATCGGCCGGGAGGGCGCTGGCGACTAGGCTGCGCCGATGCAGCGCTACGTCGCCTTCCTGCGCGGGATGAACCTGGGCGGGCGGCGGATCAAGAACGAGGACCTGCGGCGCCACTTCGAGGAGATGGGGCTGGAGGAGGTCGCGACCTTCCGGGCCAGCGGCAACGTGATCTTCTCGACCACGAAGCGCGAAGAGGAGGGAATGCTTGCTGGCCGGGTGGAAGCCGAGTTGGACGAGCGTCTCGGGTACGACGTCCCTGTCTTCCTGCGCAGCGCAAAGGAGATCAAGGCGATCGCGGCGCAGGAACCGTTCGCCGCGGAGGCGGTCGCCAGATCGAAGGGCAAACTGCAGGTCTCGCTGCTGAAGAAGAAGCCGAGCGCCGCGGTGAAGAAGAAGGTGCTGGCGCTCGCGGCCGACGAGGACCTGCTGGCGGTCGAGGGCCGGGAGCTCTACTGGCTGCCCAGCGGCGGCCTGCTCGAGTCCGGCCTCGACCTGAAGGCGATCGAGAAGCTGCTCGGCACCGATACCCGGCGGACGATGGGCACGATCGAGCAGATTGCGCTGAAGCTCTCCTAGTCGGCCGCCCATTACCTTGGTCAGTCATGGCCATCGCGACCGCAACCTCGCTCGACGTCTACGTCGGCGGCAAGCTCCTCTTCGAGGAGGTCGGCTTCAAGCTCGAGCCGCGCGAACGGATGACGCTCTCCGGCCGCAACGGCGCCGGCAAGTCGACGCTGCTGCGGGTCCTGGCGGGCGAGCTAGCGCCGGACTCTGGCTCGCTGACGGTGCAGCGGGGGGCGCGGGTCGCCCTCCACGACCAGCGGCCGCCGCGCGAATCGGAGGCGACGCTGGGCGAATACGTCTTCTCGGGTCGCAGCGACATGCTGGAGACCGAGGCAGAGCTGGAGCGGCTCGAGGGGCAGATGGGCGGCGAGGTGGCGGAGGAGACGATGCGCGCCTACTCGGCGGCCCAGCAGCGGCTCGAAGCCGGCGGCGGCTACCGCTGGCGCGACGACGTCCTCGCCGTTCTCCGCGGCCTCGGCTTCGACTCCGAGCAGGCCGATCGCAGCCTCTCGACCTTCTCCGGCGGCGAGCTGACCCGCGCCTCGCTGGCCCGCTCCCTCGCCGCCCGCCCCGACCTGCTGCTCCTCGACGAGCCGACGAACCATCTCGACATCCCCTCACTCGAGTGGCTCGAGCGCTACCTGGTCGACCTTGACGCCGCCGTCGTCCTCGTAGCCCACGACCGCTGGTTCTTGGAGGCGGTCGGGACCTCAGTCCTGGAGCTGGAGGCCGGCCGCGCCCGCTTCTTCGCTGGCCCCTGGCACGCCTGGCGCGAAGAGCAGGCGAAACGGGCGATGGCGCTGGGCAAAGCGGTCGAGCGCCAGCAGGCGGAGATCGCGCGGATGGAGCGCTTCGTCGAGCGCTTCCGCTACAAGGCGACGAAGGCTCGTCAGGCGCAGTCGCGGGTGAAAATGATCGATAAAGCCAAGCGCGAAGGGCCGATGGCGGAAAAGCGTGACAACCGCAGCCTGCGCTTTCACTTCAAGCCGCCGGACCGGCCGGGGCGGGTCGTCTTGAAACTGGTCAACGGGCGCCTCGAGGTGCCGGGCCGGGTCCTCCTCGACAAGGCGAACCTGGAAATCGAACGGGGCGAACACGTCGTCCTCGTCGGCCCCAACGGCGCTGGCAAGACGACCCTGATCGAGACCCTGGCGGGGCAGCGCGAACCAGCCGCCGGCAGCGTCCGCAACGGCCACAACGTCAAGCTTGGCTACCTCTCCCAGCACGCCGAGACCGCAGCCGGCAGCGGCTCCGTCCTCGACGCCGCGAAGCGGGAGACGGGGCTGACCGAGAACAAGGCCCGCGCCCTGCTTGGCGGCTTCCTCTTCTCCGGTACCGACGTCGAAAAGCAGCTCTCCGACATCTCCGGCGGCGAGCAGCGCCGGCTCTCGCTAGCGATCCTCGTCGCCTCCGGCGCCAACGTCCTCGTCCTCGACGAGCCGACCAACCACCTCGACATCGAGAGCCGCGAGGCGCTCGAGGACGCGCTGACCGAGTTCGAAGGGACCGTCCTGCTCGTCTCCCATGACCGGGCGCTGCTGGAGGCCGTCGGCAGCCGCACCCTGGTCTGCGAGGACGGCCGGCTGGAGAGCCACCAGAGCGGCTGGGCCGAGTACCAGCTGCGGCGGGACGAGGAGGCGACGGAGGAACTGGCGGCGAAGCCGCGCGCTGGTGGCGGCAAGAAGTACAGCGCGACCAAGCCGGCGCAGAAAGCGGCGCGCAAAGCGGCGAAGCTGGAGGGGCGGATCGAGCGGGCGGAGGCGAAGCTGCGCGAGCTCGAGGACGAGCTCGCCGACCCCGCGGCCTGGTCGAGCCCTGGCCGAATCGAGCGCGCGACCAAGCGCCACGAAGAGGCCAAAGCCGAGGTTGAGGGGCTCTACGCGGAGTGGGAGGAGGCCCAGGCCGCGGCGGAGGGCGTCGCGTAGTCGCTGTCCGGCCGCGTCAGCGGGCGCTCGAGTACGACGCGAGTCCCGTGCTCCGGCGCCAGGGTGATGTTGCGGACCTTGACCTTTTCCGGCGCCGGATCGGCCGCCCGCAGGGCCGCTCTGGTGACGAATTCGCGGAGGATGATCCGCATCTCGAACTCGGCGAAGGCGGCGCCGACGCAACGCCTGATACCGCCGCCGAACGGGATCCAGGCGTAGGTGTCGGCTTTGCCCTCGAAAAAGCGCTCGGGCCGGAACTGCTCCGGGTCGGGGTAGAGGTCATCGCGCAGGTGGACGGCGGCGATCGCCGGGACGACGAAGCTGCCGGCGGGCAGGCGGTGACCGCCGATCGTCGCTGGCGCCGTCAGCTTGCGGGCGACGTCGATGATCACCGGCCGCGCCCGCAGCGTCTCTTTCACCGTTGCCTCCAGGTAGTCGCCGTGGCCCCTGGCCAGGGACTCCCGCAGCCGTCCCAGCGCCTGCGGGTTGCGCAGCAGGCGCTCCATCGCCCAGGCGAGGCCGGTAGCGGTGGTCTCGTGACCGGCGCCAACGACGGTGACCAGCTCGTCGCGCAGTTCGGCGTCTGACATCGGCGAGCCGTCCTCGTGCCGGGCCCGCAGCAGCAGCGAGAGCACGTCCTCGCGTTTTTCGGACTCGGCCTCGGCCCGCCGCAACGCGACCTCCTCGTAAATGAAGGCGTCGAGCGCCTCGCGGGCGGCGACGAAGCGACGCCATGGGCTCCCCGGGCCGAGGTCACGGCGCAGGATCGGAAACCTGACGATCGTCGTCACCCGCTCGGAGAAGGCGTCGATCAGCTTCGCCGCCCGATCGATCCGGGCCTCGTCCCTGATCCCGAAGACCGCCCGCAGGATCACCGCCAGGGTGATCCGCTGGGTGTGGGCGCGCAGGGCGAAGGGCTCGTCGACGGGCCAGGTCTCCATGTCCTGCCGCGTCGCCGCTTCGATCAGCTCGCCATAGCGACGAACGCGCTCGCCGTGGAAGGGCGGCAGCAGCAGCTTGCGCTGGCGCAGGTGCGGCTCATCGTCGAGGGTGAGGACGCTGTTGGGGCCGAGCGCCGGCTCGAGCATCGTCGCGTTTGCTTCGCCGGCGTGGAAGACGGCGGGAGAGCCGGTGAAGACGTCCTTGACGAGCTGCGGGTCGGCGACGTAGACGATGCGGCCGAAGAAGGGGAAGCGGACGCTGAAGACGTCGCCGTAGCGCTTGCGGTAGCGAACGAGGAAGCCGAGCGGATCGCGGACGTAGCGGGCCGCTTGTACGAACGCCGGCGCTTTCGAGCCCGGCAGCGCCATCAGAAGACGATCGTGCGGTCGCCGTCGAGGAGGACACGGTCATCGAGGTGGGCCATCACCGCACGGGCGAGGACGAGGCGCTCAATGTCGCGACCGATCCGGATCATGTCGGTGACCTCGTCGCGGTGGTCGACCGGCTCGACGTCTTGGGCGATGATCGGGCCGGCGTCGAGCTCCGCGGTGACGTAGTGGGCGGTGGCGCCGATCAGCTTCACCCCGCGCTCGTAGGCGCGGTGGTAGGGATCGGCGCCGACGAAGGCGGGGAGGAAGCTGTGGTGAATGTTGATCGCCGGGGCGCTGAGCGCGTGCAGGAAGTCCTCGCTGAGGATCTGCATGTAGCGGGCGAGGACGAGCAGGTCGACGTCGTCGACGAGGGAGAGGATCTGCTTCTCGGCTGCGTCCTTGTTCTCCGGGGTGACCGAGATGTGGTGAAAGGGAAGGCCAACGGCTTCGACTTGGCCGGCGTGGTCGGGGTGGTTGGAGATCACCGTGACCAGCTCGCCGCCGAGGTCGTCGTTGCGCCAGCGCCAGAGCAGGTCGGAGAGGCAGTGGTCCTCGCGCGAGACCATCGCCGCCACCCGCTTCACGCGGCTCGACTGGTGGAACGCGTAGTCCATCTCGAAGGGCTCGCCGATCTCCTTCGCGAAACGCAGCTCCAGCGCGTCGCGCTCGGTCGCGGGGACCTGGTCGAAGACCATCCGCATGAAGAAGCGGCCCTCGGCGGTCGAGTGCTGGTCGACGTCGACGATGTTGAGGCCGGACTCGGCGAGGAAGCCGCTGACACGGGCGATCAACCCCGGCTGGTCGGGGCAGGCGAGCAGCAGGCGCGTGGTCGGCGCGTCTCCCATCCGTCGATGATGGCGGATAGGGTGCCGCCGATGCGGCTAGGAGCGATCCCCGACGGGCTGGTGGAGCGGATCGGGCTGCTGCTGGGCAAAGTGCCGACGCCGATCGGCGAGGCGATGTACTCGATGCCGGTCGCGCGCTCGCTGCAAGTGGCGCAGCGGACGGGGATCCTCGGGGCGCTGGCCGAGGGGCCGCGCGACCCGGCTGAGCTGGCCGAGCACCTGGGCCTGCAGGCAAAGGGGACGGTCCGCGTCCTCGACGTGATCGCCACCCTCGGCCACGTCAAGCAAAACCCGGACGGCACGTATGAGATGACGGCGAGCGGGCGGCGCTGGCTCGACCCGCGCTCGGACACCTACCTCGGTGACTTCCTCGCCGACACTTACGAGTACTGGGACTGGTACGCCGGCCTCGAAGACCTGGTCCGCGACGGCAAGCACGTCGAGCTACACGAGAAAGCGGCCGATGACCCCTACTGGCAGTCCTATATCCGCGGCCAATACCAGCTGGCGCGCCTCTCCAGCGCCGAAGTCGCGAAGGCGATCCCGCTGGCGAAGGGGGCGCACTCGGTCCTCGACGTAGCCGGCGCCCACGGCGAGTTCTCGATGGCGCTCTGCCGGCAGCACGAGGGGATGCGGGCGACGATCGTCGACTTGCCGGGCAGCGCCCGCGTCGGCGAAGAGATCGTCGCCGAGGCGGGGATGGCCGAGCGCGTGCGTCACCTCGTCGGCGACATGTTCCAGGTCGACTACGACGGGCATTACGACGCCGCCCTCTGCTTCAACATCATCCACCACCTTTCACCGGAGCAGATCCGGGCCCTGTTCCAGCGGATCCGGGCGGTGCTGCGGCCGGGGGCACCGCTCTGCGTCCTCGACCTCTACGACCGCGAAGGCGGCCAGCGCGCGAACCTCGCCTCGATCCTCGGCCTCTTCTTCCACCTCACCTCGGGCGCGGACACCTACACGACCGATGAGGTCTCACGCTGGATGGGGGAGAGCGGCTACGGCAGCGTCGAGATCAAGTCCCTCCGGACGCTGCCGGACCTGCGGCTGCTGGTCGCAAAAGCCGTCTAGCCGCGCAATCTTGCTCCCATTGTCACTCCGGCCCGCGGTCGGTTCGTGCCTGGGCTCGTGACGAATGAGGCAAGGAGAACGGCTTCTGTGACGGCGCCCACACACGAAAGCGCCGCGAACCCTCACGGTTTTGCGCTTGCTCACAAAACGCAAACACTTCACCCCAATCTTGCTCATCCTCCTCGTCTTCCCTGCCGCGGCGCTCGCGGCAGGGGGAGAGGAGACGACCTCCGGTGGCCCCGCGATCGGACAAGCGGAAATCGCTCCGCTGCAGCGACCGGTCGAACGCTTCCACCACACCGTCAAAGCCTTCGCCTCCGAAATCCGAGCCGAAGAAGAGGCCGCCGCTCGCCACAAGGAGCGCGAAAGCGAGGAACGCTTCGCCGAGCTCGGCGTCTCGATGGCGACCCTGGAATCGATCGCGGCCTGCGAGTCCGGCGGCGACCCGACGGCGGTCTCCTCCGACGGCAGCTACCGCGGCAAATACCAGTTCGACTACGGCACCTGGGAATCGATGGGCGGCAGCGGCGACCCCGCCGCGGCTCCCGAGGCCGAGCAGGACTACCGCGCCGCGATGCTCTACGCCGCCTCCGGCTCCAGCCCCTGGCCCATCTGCGGCTGACGCCCCCGCACCGCTGGAAAATTCAGCGAGCGCTGAAAATCCAACCTGATGGCGGGGGAAATTCAGCGCGCGCTGAGTTTTCGACACATACGATGGCCGCGTGAGCGACGAGCGAACTCCCGTAAGCGAGGAGCAGGTCCCGGCGCCCGATGCCGGCGGGCCAACTCGGAAGCCGCCGGCGGAGGCGATCGCCGAGGCTCGGGTGCGGGCGCCGACCCGGGGCAACCGCAAGCTCGAGACCTTTCTCGACGCCGTCAACGGCGACGAGCAGGTGCGGGCCTGGTGGTACATGACCCAGGTCAACGCCGAGCGGCTGGGGATGTCGGACCACAGCTGGGTCCACATGCAGATCGTCCTCAACATCGCCCTGCGGCTGCTGCGCCTGCTGCTGCGGGCGGGGGTCGAGCCGGCGATGGTCGCCGACCACGGCATGCGCGATCGCGACGCCGAAGTCGTGGTGGCCGGCGGCGCCCTGCTCCACGACACCGGCATGTCGATCCACCGCGCCGACCACGAGGCCTATTCGCTGTTCCTCGCCAGCGGCGCCTTGCAGCGCCTGCTCGCCGACGCCTACAAGGAGCCTGAGCGCACCGTCCTCGCCTCCGAGATCCTCCACACGATTATTGGCCACCGCCGCCGCGGCGAGCCCTACACGCTGGAGGGCGGCGTCGTCCGCGTCGCCGACGCCCTCGACATGGCCCAGGGCCGCACCCGCCTCCCGCTCGACCTCGGCCACGAGGGCATCCACTCGATCTCCGCCGCCGCCGTCGACGAGGTCCGAATCAGCGCCGGCGAGGAGCGCGCGGTCCGGATCGAGATCCAGCTCAACAACTCCGCCGGGATCTTCCAGGTCGACGACCTGCTGGCGACGAAGATCCGCGGCACCCCCCTCGACGGCCGCGTCGAAGTGATCGCCAAAGTCGAGGGCGAGACCGAGAAACGCCTGCTCTCGGGCTTCCGGCTCTCTTAGTCCAGCTCGGCGACGAGCGCCTGTACCCGGCGCTCGATCTCGTCGCGGGTCGCGCGCACTGCATCCAGCGACTGCCCCTTCGGGTCTTCGAGGTCCCAGTCGAGGTAACGCTTGCTCGGGATGTAGGGGCACTCGTCGCCGCAGCCCATCGTCACCACGACGTCGGCCCACTCGGCGTCCTCGCGTGAGAGCTTGCGTGGGCGACGATCGCTGAGGTCGACGCCGAGCTCGTTCATCGCCTCGACCACCTCGGGGTGGACCCGCTCGGCCGGGGTCGTCCCCGCCGAGCGCGCCTCGTGCCGATCGCCAGCGGCGCGGCGGAAGAGCGCCTCGCTCATCTGCGAGCGGCCGGCGTTGTGGAGGCAGACGAAGAGGGCGCGGGCCATCGCGTCAGCTCGCGCAGCGGTCGCAGAGGCCTCGGAGGACGACGTCGTGCTCGGCGACCTCGAACGGGACTTCCTTGGCGACCTGGCCGATCGCCTGCTCGAGGTCGCGGTCCTCGAACGGCTCCATCCGGCCGCAGCGGCGGCAGATCGCGTGGTGGTGATGGTGGCCGCTGGGGTCGATGCGCTCGTAGCTGGCGGTCCCACGCGCCGCCTCGAAGCGCTGCACCAGGCTCAGCTCGTAGACGCTCGCGCGGCCGACGCGGACGTCGCGCCGGCGCAGCTCCTCCTCCAGCTCCAGCGCCGTCACCGCGCAGCTGTGGCCGGCGAGGGTCTCGACGACGGCGGTGCGGGCGCCGCCGCGCTTGTAGCCGGCCTCGGAGAGCCGCTCCAGCGCGTGCTCGGACCAGTGGCTGTCGACGGGGGCGGCCATCAGCTGATCGTAGCCTCCGCCGGCGCCCGGTTTTCCCGGCGCGGGAGGCTGCGGAGGTGGGCGGCCGGGAGGGAGAGCAGGTAGGCGGCGACGATCGCCAGCGCCACCGAGGCACCGCCGGCGGTGCCCGCGTAATAGGAGAGGTAGAGACCGGCGAGGCCGGCGAGGATCGCGGTTGCGACGGCGATCGCGATCATCGGCCCGATCCGGTCACTGAGCTGGCGGGCGACCGCCGCCGGGCCGACAAAGACGGCGACGACGAGGAGGTTGCCGAGCCCCTGCACGGCGACGACGATCGCCAGCCCGAGTAAGACCAACAGCGCGGCTTCGGTCGCAGCCGGAGCGGCGCCGAGGGAGCGGGCGGCGCCGCGGTCGAAGCCGGCGGCGAGGAGGCGTCCGTGGAGCGCCAACAGCGCCACCGCGACGAGGGCGGCAAGCGCGGCTGCCGCCGCGAGGTCGCCGTCTGATGGGCCGAGGATGTCGCCGAAGAGGACCTCCTGGATCCCCGGCGGCGAGTCAGGGGAGAGGGCGAGGAGGACGCCGAGGCCGAAGAGGGTGGTGACGACCACCCCGACCGCGACTTCGCGGCTAACCCCGCGCGCCCGCGCTGCCATTGCGATTGCCAGCGCCGCGACGATGACCGCCGGCGCGCCGCCGAGGAGCAGCGGCGCCCCGGCGATCGCTGCCAGCACCAGGCCGGGGAAGATCGAGTGGGCCAGCGACTCCGCCGCGTAGGAGAGCCGGTAGAGGACGACCCAGCAGCCGAGGGCGCCGCCGGCGATGCCGATCAGGGTCATCTCGGCGATCGCGCGCCGCATGAATTCGTCTTGCAGGGGCTCGAGCATCGCTAGTGGTGGTGATGGTGGGGAGGGAGGATGGCGCGGTGCTCGGAGCCGGGGAGCTCGACGATCGTGCCGCCGTAGGTGGCTTCCAAGACCTCCAGGGTGAGGGTCTGCGCCGGCGGGCCGACGGCGACCTGCCGCCGGTTGAGGCAGAGGACGCTGTCGGAGCGGCGCGCCTGCTCGAGGTCGTGGGTGGCGATCATCAGCGCCCGCCCCTCGCCCGCCAGCTCTTTGATCAACGCTTCCAGACGCTCGGAGCTGGGACGGTCAAGTCCTGAGAAGGGCTCGTCGAGGAGGAGGATCCGGGCTTCCTGGACGAGGCTGCGGGCGATCAGAACGCGCTGGCGTTGGCCGCCGGAGAGCTCGCCGAAGGTCTCGCCGGCGCGGTCGCCGAGGCCGACCCGCTGCAGTGCCGCCAACGCCGAGGCGCGCTCGCGCCGCCCCGGCCGCCGCCACCAGGGCAGCCGCGAGAGCGCTCCCATCGCGGCGACGTCGAGGGCGGAAACGGGGTAGTCGAGCTGCGAGCGCTCGGTCTGGGGGACGGTGGCGCAGCGGGCCCGGACGTCGAGCTCCCCCGTCAGCGGCGGCAGCTCCCGCAGCAGCGCCCGCAGCAGCGTCGTCTTGCCGCCGCCGTTGGGGCCGAGCAGGGCCATCCGCTCGCCGGCGCGCAGGGCGAAGGAGACGCCGGAGATCGCCGGACGCCCGTCGTAGCCGGCGGCGAGCTCGCGCGCTTCGATCAGTCGCTCGGGTTGCATCCTCGTTCTCCGCCGGTAAAGCCGCGCACCATCGCGTCGGCGTTGGCCTCCTCCATCCCGATGTAGGTGTCGCCGCTGGAGCCCTCGGGGCCGAGGGTGTCGCCGTAGAGCGTGTACTCGGCCGAGGCACCGGTCTGGTCGGCGATCGCGTCGGCGACCTTCGAGCTCAGCGAGCTCTCGGGGAAGATCGCCTGCACGTCCTCGGCCTCGATCGTCTTTGCCAGCTCGCTCAGGTCCTGGGCGGACGCCTGCGCCTGCGTCGTCTGCGAGGGGATGACGGCGAGCTTGCGACGGGTTGGGGGAACCGAGTCGATGCAGCGGGCGATGCCGCGGTCGAGTGCCCGCAGCTTCGCCAGGTAGGCGCGGGCGTTGCGCTCGAAGGCCGGGCGGTGGGCGGGGTCGGCGGCGGCGAGGGCGCGCTCGATCTCCCGCACCGCAGCCTCTGCGTTGCGGGGGTCGTGCCACCAGTGCGGGTCGTACTTCGAGGCCTCCTCGCCCGAAGACTCGCCGGGGAGGCGGACCGGGACCTCGGCGCCGAGGTCGACCACTTTGGCGTCGCTGCCACTGTCGGAGACGATCTCCCCGATCCAGGCGTCGAGGTTGTCGCCGCTGGCGAAGATCACCTCCGCGCTCGCCGCGCCCTCGACGTCGGAGGGCCGGGGCTCGTAATCATGCGGATCGCTGTTCGGCTGCAGGATCTGGTCGACCGCGACCGCTTCGCCGCCGACCTCGCGGACGAAGTCGCCGAGCTGGGTCGTCGTCGCGACGATGTCGACCTTTTCGGTATCGCCGCCGGCCGAGCCGCAGCCGGCCGCGAGGAGGGGGAGGGCGACGAGCCCCGCCGCGAGTGCTGCGGCGCGCGGCCTCTGGACCAGCGCCCGGGCGCCGGCGACGAGGGCGAAGCTGGCGCCGGCGACGCAGGCGATCGTCGCTCAGGGCGACGAGGGCGACGCTGAGGAGCTGCCAGTTCGCCAGCCGCCGGGTCAGCATCCGCGCCGTCACCGCCGGGACCAGGAAGAGCGCGGCGACGAGCAGGGCGCCGACGACGGTAAGAGCCGCCGTCACCGCCAGGGCGACGAGCCCGAGCAGGATCGCGTCGAAGACCCGCGCGCTGGGACCGCTGGAGTCCGGGAGCGTCGGGTCGAATCCGGTCCGAAGCCAGTGCTGCCCGATCAAGAGCGAGGCCACGAGCGTCGCCGCGGCGGCGCCGGCGGCGAGCCAGATATCGCCGCTGTCGACGAGCAGGAGGCTGCCGAAGAGGAGCGTCTCGACGTTGGAGCCCGAGCCGAAGACGTCGCTGGCGAGGATGACGCCGGCGGCGAGGCAGCCGACCAGGACCAGCGCCACCACGGCGTCGTCGTCGTTGCGGCGGCCGCGCAGGGCAGCGGCTCCGGCGGTGAAGGCGATCGCGGCGCCGAAGGCCCCGAGCGGGGCGGCGAAGCCGAGGCCGTCGGCGAGCACCAGGCCGGGGAAGGCGGCGGTCCCGACCGCGTGGGAGAAGAAGGCGAGGCCGCGCATCACGATCCAGGTCCCGAGCAGGCCGGCGGGGATCGCCAAGACCAGGATCTCGACCAGCCCGCGTTGGACGAACGGCAGCTGAAAGGGCTCCAACACCGAGCGGAGTGTAAATGATAATGAATCCTATTTACGTCCTGACGAGGCTGAACGGGCGGCTGTCAAGGACGCAGGGAGCGTGGCGTGCTCTGCACGCGAGCGACCGAGGACGCCGGCAGCTGCCCGTTCAGGCCGTCAGTTGAAGCGCGCTAGGTCCGACTTGCGCGCTTCCTTGCGCTTCTCCAGGCGGTTCTGGATTAGCGATAGGACGATCACGAGCGCGGCGAAAAAGGCGATCACGCCGAAGCAGAAGAAGGTCACCGTCTTGTCGGTGGTCGGCCCGGCAAGACCAACGCCCTCGTCGGCCAGCGCCATCGGGGCGGTGACCAACATCAGGGCCCAGACGGAGAGCAGGGCTGCAGCGGTGCGCTTCACGGGGCGGGAATTTAGCGCACCTTGAGGCGACCCCGCATAGGATCCGCCGACATGTCTGAGCTCGAGGCCCTGCTGTTGGGGGTGGTCCAGGGACTTACCGAGTTCCTGCCGATCTCCTCCTCCGGCCATCTGATCATCGTCCCCTGGCTGCAGAGCTACACGTTCCTGCAGGAAAACCCCGAGTTCAACAAGACCTTCGACGTCGCCCTCCACGCCGGAACGCTGGTCGCCGCGGTCGCTTATTTCCGGGTTGAGGTCGTCGCCCTCATCCGTGGGTTCCTACAGGCGGCGCGGCAGCGGGCGGTCAAGACCCAGGAGCAGCGGCTCTCGATCGCGATTGCGATCGGCACCGTCCCGGCGGTGATCGCCGGCGCCCTTGGCTCAGACTTCATCGACGAACATCTCGGCGAGCCCTGGATGATCGCGATCCAGTTGATCGTCTTTGGCGCCCTGCTTGGCTGGGCCGACAAAATGCCGCAACGCCGCAACCTCGAGGAGACCGGCGTCCGCGACGGCTGGCTCGTTGGCCTCGCCCAGGTACTGGCACTGGCGCCGGGGACCTCGCGCTCGGGGATCACGATTACCGCCGGCCGCTACCTCGGCCTCGATCGCGACGCCGCCGCCCGCTTCTCCTTCCTGCTGCTGATCCCCGCCGTCGCCGGCGCCACCGTCTACAAGGCCTACGAGTCGATCCAGGAAGGCCTCCCCGACGGCGTCGCCGGCCCGATGATCGTCGGCACGATCGCCGCCGCCGTCTCCGGCTACTGGGCGATCTCCTTTCTCCTGCGTCTGGTGCGGACGACCAGCTACCGCCCCTTCGTCCTTTACCGCTACGCGGCCGGGGCCGCGATCCTCCTGATCATCGCCACGGGCCTGCGCCCGGCGACGTTCTAAAGCGCCTTCGGCCGACTTCTCGCAAATTCGAGGCGCTTTGCGCAGAGCTGTGAAAATCCTGTGAACGCAGGGGTTAACGCCTCTCCCGCTGCATACACTGTGTCTATCCGAATCGCCGTCCTCGATACCGACAGCGGCTTCGTCACCGTTCTCGCCCGCCGCGCTGAGGCGGCCGGTTGGCACCTCAGCCAGAAGACCGGCCCCGTGCCGCCGCGCGACCTAGTGGCGATGAAGCTGAACGCCCTCCTCGTCGACCCGGCCGTGCTGGGCGACGAAGCCTGGGCCTACCTTGAGCGGGTCTCCTCGATGCTGCCCGACCTCGGCCTCGTCGTCTGCACCAGCCGCTCGACCGTGGCCCAGCGGGTGCGGGGGCTGCGGCTCGGCGTTGACGACTGGATGACCAAGCCCTGCCACCCCGAGGAGGCGATCGCCCGGCTGGAAGCGGTCTCGCGCCGCCGTCGCCGCGGTCGCCAGGAGCACGAGGCGGCGCCCCTTGCCGCCGGCGAGATGGAGATCCGGCCCGACCGCTTCCAAGCCTTCGTCGGCGACGAGGCCCTCGACCTCACCCGCCGCGAGTTCGAGCTGCTCTACCTGCTCGCCGAGGAGCGGGGCCAGGTGCTTGAGCGCGAGCAGATCTACCAGCGGGTCTGGGGCTATGCGATGGCCCACGGCGACCGCTCGGTCGACGTCTTCGTCCGCAAGCTTCGCAAGAAGCTGGAAGGGCTCTCGCCGAGTTGGACATACATCCACACCCACTTCGGGATCGGTTACCGGTTCGACCCCGAACCGGCGGGAATCGTCAGCGAGGAGCTGCGCCCGGCGCCCGAGGCCGCAGAGCGGACGGTCGAGCGCGAGCCCAGCGCTTCCCCGGATTCACAACCCGTTCACAACACCTTCACGCCCGGATAACCGCCGTCTCCTGACGCGTCGCCATGCTCGAACGCATGGGACGGCTGGAGATCAAGCCCGAGCAGCACGCCGCGTTAGTAGACGGCCGGCCCCTCAGCCTCACCGTCCGCGAGTTGCAGCTGTTGGTGACGCTGGCCGAGCACCCGCAGCGGATCATGACCCGGGAAGAGCTTTTTTCCGAGGTCTGGGGTGGGACGCCGCGAAGCGACGACCGCTCGGTCGACGTTTATGTCAGCCGGCTGCGGGCGAAGCTCGGCGAAGCGCTGCCCGAGGCGCAGCTGATCCACACCCATAACGGGATCGGCTACCGGTTCGCCCCCGAGGTCTGAACTGGCTCCGGGGCTATTTACATCTTTTTTACATGCTCGACACAGCCACGTAACAAGGTTCCAGGTGGGCGCTGCGAGGGTGACGCCAACCTATGAATCGACTGAAGGAGAAAGAGTGACCAGCTCTAAGTGGCTCGCGGTTCTCGTTGCCGCGGTGACCCTCGTAATCGGCGTTGCCGCCTGCGGCAGCAGCGATGACGACACGTCCAGGGGAAGCAGCGGCGGAGGCGACCTGTCTGGCTCTATCCGGATCGATGGATCCAGCACGGTGGCGCCCCTGACCGAAGCGGTTGCCGAGCAGTTCATGGCCGAAAACTCGGGCGTCCGGGTCACGGTCGGGACCTCCGGCACCGGCGGCGGATTCGAAAAATTCTGCGCCGGCGAGACCGACATCAGCGACGCTTCGCGCGAAATCGAGCCCGAAGAGGTGGAAGCCTGCAAAAAGGGCGGCGTCGGCTACAAAGACGTCCACATCGCCACCGACGCGCTGACGGTGATGATCAACAATGAGAACCCCGTCTCCTGCCTCACCGTCGACCAGCTGGCGGCGATCTGGGGCCCGGATTCGAAGATCAACAACTGGTCTGAAATCCCGGATCTGAAAGAGAGCTACGACGAGGAGCTGGCGCTGTTTGGCCCCGGCACCGACTCGGGCACCTTCGACTACTTCACCGAATCGATCAACGGTGAAGAGGGCGTCACCCGCAAGGACTACAACAACGTCGGCGAGGATGACAATGCCACCGTCAAAGGCGTCGAGGGCTCGCCCGGCGGCATGGGCTACGCCGGCTTCTCCTACTACACCGAGAACGAAGGCAGCCTGAAAGCGCTTGAAGTCGACAACGGCAAAGGCTGCGTGCCGCCGTCGGTCGACACCGCGCAGGACGGCAGCTACGCGCCGCTGAGCCGGCCGCTCTTCATCTACCCGAGCGAGCAGGCGTTGCAGAAGCCCGAGGTCAAAGCGTTCATCGCCTACTACCTCGAAAACGTCGGCTCGGTCGCCGAATCGCTCGGCTTCGTGCCGCTGACCGAAGAGCAGCTGAGCGAATCCGAAGCAGCCGCAAAAAAGATCGGCGCCTAGGACCGTGCTGCAGGCCGAGAGCAAGCGCTACGGAGAGCGGGCAATCAAGTGGTTGCTCGCCCTCTGTGCGCTGCTCTCGGTCCTCACCACCACCGCGATCGTCATCTCCCTGATCGGGCCGACGATCGGCTTCTTCGAAATCGTCCCGGCGGACGAATTCTTCTTCGGCGTCGACTGGACGCCCCAGTTCGAGCCCCCCAGCTTCGGCGTCCTCTCGATCGTCGCCGGCACCCTCAACGTCACCCTCTGGGGGATGCTGTTCGCGATCCCGGTCGGGCTCGGGTCCGCCGTCTATCTCAGCGAGTACGCGACGCCGCGGGTCCGCAAGACGGTCAAGCCTGCGCTCGAGGTCCTGGCCGGCATTCCCACGGTGGCGATCGGGTTCTTCGCCGTCAGCTTCATCCTCCCCGAGATCATCGTCCCGCTCTGGCCCGATGGCCTCCTCGGCGGCGCCGAGGGTAAGCCGTTCCTAGCCCTCGCCGCTGGGCTCGGGATCGGGCTGATGGTGGTGCCGATCATCGCCTCGATGTCCGATGACGCGATGCGGGCGGTGCCGCGCGGCCTCCACGAAGGCGCCTACGCCCTCGGCGCGACCAAAGCCAAGGTGGCGACCAAAGTCATCTTCCCGGCGGCGCTCTCCGGCATCGTCGCCTCGATCGTGCTGGCGATCTCCCGCGCGGTGGGGGAGACGATGATCGTCGTCCTCGCCGCCGGCTCGACCCCGAAGTTCACCCTCAACCCGGTCGAATCGATCCAGGCGATGACCTCCTACATCGCGACTACCGCGACCGGTGACATCTCGACCGGCTCGGTCGATTACAAATCGGTCTTCGCCGTCGGCACCGTGCTCTTCGCGATGACGCTGGTCATGAACGTGGTCAGCATCCGCCTGGTGCGGAAGTACCGCGAGGTCTACGAGTGATGGAGGCCGGACGCGCCACCGCGCCGCGCAACCGCCTCGCCGTCGCCGGGGCGCGCTCGACGACCGAGGCGATGTTGCGCAACCAACCCCGCGGCGACGTCATCCGCAACGCCGTCTTCGCCGGCTTGCTCCTGCTCGCCGTCGCGATCGCCCTCGCCGGCCTGCTGGCGCTCGTGATCCAGGCCTTCGCCAAAGGCTCTTCGGCGCTCAGCCTCAACCTCATAACCAATCCGCCTTCGACCGCCTTCCCAGAGAAAGCCGGCTACCGGCCGGCGATTATCGGCTCGCTGCAACTGATCGCCGGGGTGATGCTTTTCGTCGTCCCGGTCGGGATCGGCGCCGCCCTCTACCTCGAGGAGTACGCCGACAGCTCGCGCTGGTGGAACCGGCTGATCGAGGTCAACATCCAGAACCTGGCGGCGGTGCCGTCGATCATCTACGGCATCCTCGGCCTCGCCTTCATCGTCCGCGGCCCGCTCGACCTCGGCTTCATCCTCGCCGCCGGCTCGCTGACGCTGGCGCTGCTGGTGCTGCCGATGGTGATCATCGCCTCGCGCGAGGCTCTGCGGGCGGTTCCGGACTCGATCCGGCAGGGCTCGCTGGCGCTAGGGGCAACGCAGTGGCAGACGATCCGCACCCAGGTCCTGCCCGCCTCGATCCCGGGTATCGCCACCGGCGTCATCCTCGCCGTCTCGCGGGCGCTGGGGGAGACCGCGCCGCTGCTCCTGGTTGGCGCCACCGTCTTCGTCACGTTCGACCCGACCCCGTTTGGGACCGACGGCTACTCGGCGATGCCGGTCCAGATCTTCAACTATGCGCTGCGTCCCCAGGAGGAGTTCCAGGCCCTGGCCGCAGCGGGAATTCTCGTCATGTTGGTGGTCCTGCTCGCGATGAACTCCTTCGCGATCTGGCTGCGAAATCGCTACGAGCAAAGGTGGTAGTGGTGTTGAAAGAGCAGACGCCGAAGATCTCGGTTCGGCCCGAGTTCCAACAGGCGGCGGCCCCGCAGATCAAGGAGAAGGTCTTCGAGCTGAACGGCATCGAGGTCCTCTACGGCGGCGTTTCTGCCGTCAAGGACATCTCGATGGAGATCGGCCACAAGGAGGTGACGGCGCTGATCGGCCCCTCCGGCTGCGGTAAGAGCACGCTGCTGCGCTGCCTCAACCGGATGAACGACCTGATCCCGACGGCCGAAGTCCAGGGGGAGCTGCTCTACCACGGCGAGGATCTCTACGGCCCGAACGTCGACCCGGTCCAGGTCCGGAAACTGATCGGGATGGTGTTCCAGAAACCGAATCCGTTTCCGAAGTCGATCTACGACAACGTCGCCTTCGGCCCGCGGGTGCTCGGCCGCAAGGACGGCCTCGACGAAACCGTCGAGAAAGCGCTGCGCGGGGCGGCGCTCTGGGACGAGGTCAAGGATCGGCTCAAGGACAACGCCTTCGGCCTCTCCGGCGGCCAGCAGCAGCGCCTCTGCATCGCCCGCTGTATCGCGGTGGAGCCCGACGTGATCCTGATGGACGAGCCCTGCTCGGCCCTCGACCCGATCTCCACGGGCAAGATCGAGGACCTGATGATTGAGCTGAAGGAGCAGTACTCGATCGTCATCGTCACCCACAACATGCAGCAGGCGGCGCGCGTCTCCGATCGCACCGCCTTCCTCATGGTCGAGCTCGACGCCGAGGAGCACAACCGGTGGGGCCGACTGGTTGAGTACGACGCGACCGAGAAGGTCTTCACCAACCCCAGCGACAAGCGCACCGAGGACTACGTCTCCGGGAAGGTCGGCTGATGCCCGAGGGCGTCCTGGGCGGCCTCGACATGGTCAGCGCGGCCCTGGTGCGGACGATGGAAGCGGTCGAGAGCCAGGACGTCGAGCTGGCCCAGGTCGTGATCGCCGACGATGACCGCATCGACGGCCGCTACCTGGAGGTGCACCAGAGCCTGATCACGCTGCTGGCGACGCAGTCGCCGGTGGCGACCGACCTGCGGCTGATCTCGGCCCTGCTGCACGTGCTGAAGAGCATCGAGCGGATGGGCGACCAGTGCGTCAACGTCTGCAAGGTGATCCCGCTGACCGGGAACTACGCGCCGGCGGACCCGCGGATGGTCGAGCTGATCCTGAAGATGGGGGCGCAGACGAAGACCTTGATCACGCAGGCGAAGCGCGCCTTCGAAGAGCGCGACGTCGAGATGGCGCGGGACCTGGTCCGCCGCGACGATGTCGTCGACGAGCTCAACCGCGAGTGCTTCCACCTGGCGCTGGAGATCGGCGACGACGCCGACACCCGCGAGTGGGCGATGACGATGCTGCTCTCGGCGCGGGCGATCGAGCGGGTGGGAGACAACGCGGTGGATATCGGCGAGCAGGTCGCCTTTGTTGTCACCGGGTTGTTTCGGGAGTTCGAGGACGCTTCACACCCCTCCTGAGCGTCGGGCGCCCGGTTGAGATCCGGCTAGCTTGGGAACATGCGGGGTCTGTGACTCTTTGTGCGGCGATAGATATTGGTTCGAACACGACGCGGCTCCTTGTCGCGGAGCCCGTTGACGGCCAGCTGAAAAAGGTGATGGAGCAGCGGGCCTATACGCGGATCGGCAAGGCGGTTGACAAGAAGGGGCGGATATCGGCCGAGAAAGTCGAGGAAGTCGGCGAGGTCGTCGCCACCCAGGTGCGGCTGGCGCAGGAGATGGGCGCGACGGAGATCCGCGCCGTCGCCACCGCGGCCGTGCGCGACGCGCGCAACTGCGAGGAGGTGGCGGAGGCGGTCGGCGCCGCCGCCGGCGTCGCGATCGAGGTCCTGCCCGAGGAGGAGGAGGGTCGCCTCTCATTCATCGGCGCGACGAAGACGCTCGGCCACGCCCCCGACGGACTGGTCGGCGTCGTCGACATCGGCGGCGGCTCGACCGAGGTGATTCTCGGCACGGTTCCCGACGGCGTCCAGAGCGTCCGCTCCTGGCCGGTCGGCTCGGGAAACCTCGCCGAGGAGCTGCTCTCGTCCGACCCGCCCTCGGCGGCCGAAATCCGCCGCGCCCGCGACCGCATCGAGGACATCTTCGAGGGGGTCGAGATCGAGCGCCCCGCTCAGGCCGTCGCCGTAGGTGGCTCGGCCACCTCACTGCGCCGCCTCGTCGGTGCCGTGCTCGAGTACGAGACCCTGGAGCGCGGCATCCGCGTCCTCTGCGGCGATCCCGCCACCGACGTCGGCCGCCGCTTCGAGCTCGACCCGACCCGCGTCCGCATCCTCCCGACCGGCGTCCTCCTCCTCGAGAAGCTCTCCGAGCTCCTCGGCCAGCCCCTCCAGATCGGCAAGGGCGGCCTCCGCGAGGGAGTCATCCTCGACCTCCTCAACGGCAGCCTCGACGGCGAGCCCGAGCGGGTCGCGGCTTAGCGGAATTCAAGAGCGGCTTGGTGCAGCCGCTCGCAGGCGCGCTTGAGCCTTTCACGGTTTTTCGCGCCTTCTTCCCGCCGGCGGATCAGCTTTTCCGCTTCGTCGGGCATCAGCTGGACGAGTTCGAGCGCCTTCTCGAAGTCGAAGACGTTCGAGCCGTCGGCGATCCGCCTGGCCAGATCTCTTTGTTCACGCTCCGTCATCGGTCGAAATTTACGGCTAGTTGCGTGCTGTCACCCATGTCGTTCGCCAATCTTCTTGATCCGCAGATCTGCGGCGCCCAATTCCTCGGTGAGCTCATCGGTGATCCGTTCCAGACGCTCGATTGCCACCCGCGCCGCCTCTACCGATTCATCGGCCTGTCCAGCGAACTTCGCGCCGCGCGTCGAGATCTCGATAGGCAGTCGTCCTTGAACCAGGCCTGAGAACGCAGGGGTAACGAGAAGGAGGCCACTGTAGAACACGAGGAGCGCCACCTCCAGCCGGTAGAGGCCGGCCTGTCCGAATGCCACATCCGGCACGTCCTGGGGCATAGGTGCCGCCGCGGAAGCTGCAAGCGCCATCGACAGGACAACAAAGGTCAGGGTACGAATCAGGTTGCGCAGGTGGGGCGCGGGCATGTCTTCTCGATGCTCCGACGTGCTCGAGCTCTCCCCCCGTTCTCTGCCTTTTCACATCTTTCGCCCGCTCATAGCGAACTCTGTCGGTGACAACAGGGATTGAGAGAGGGAGAGCACTGATGACTTCCCGCGTTGACATGCATTGCCACTCGACCGCGTCGCATTTCTCGAAGCTGGGCGTCCAGCGTTCGCTCGGGCTGCCGGAGTGCGCGACGCCGCCCGAGGAGGTCTACGAGCTTGCCAAGCGGCGGGGTATGGACTTCGTCACGATCACCGACCACGACACGATCGACGGTTGCCTCGAGCTCGCCGATCGTCCCGACTGCTTCGTCTCCGAGGAGCTGACCGCCCGCTTCGCCGGCGAGCCCCAGGCGGTTCACGTCCTCATCTACGGGATCACCCCCGGAGACCACGAGTGGCTGCAGGCGCATTCCGGCGATATCGAGGCCTGCGCCGCATACCTTCACGACCACGGGATCGCTTGCGCCCTGGCGCATCCCTTCTTCAACGTCGCCGCGCCGCTGACCCGGCGCCACCGGCGGCGACTGGCGGAGCTCTTCCCGATCTGGGAGGTCCGCAACGGCTCACGGGCCGCCGAGCTGAACATGCCCGCCGCCGTCTACATCGAGACCCACGGCGGCACCGGCATCGGCGGTTCCGACGACCATGCCGGCGTCGACATCGGCCGCACCTTCACCGAGGCGCCCGCGGCCGCGACGCCGGAAGAGTTTCTTGGGCATGTGCGCAACGGGGACGTTGAAGCGCATGGGGAACAGGGCAGCGCTGCTAAGTGGGCTCATGCGGCTATGGCTTTGGCGACGATAGCGTTTGTGGTGGGGGAGGGAGGGGACCCCCTCCCCGGACAACAGCGGGGAGGGTCCGGGGAGGGGGTCCCCTCCCTCCCCTCGAGCGGAGTTGCTGGTCCGGATCCGGCCGCTGTGCTGAAGATGGCCGAACGGGTGATTCGGGAGGGAGCTGCCCGGGAGGGGAAGATTGCTGCTGATGTTGGGCCTGAGGATGCTCGGGCTTTGTTGGAGGCTTGGCTGGACGGAGTGGGGCTGGATCTTCGGGGGCGGGAGTTGATCGACTACCTGCAGGCGGATGGGTTCTCCCATGCTGATCTGTACCGGCGGGCCCGGCGCAGGCATGACCGTGGTCTGCGGAAGGCGATCGACGGTGGTGGGCAGGCTGTCGCCGACGGTGACTTTCCCGCTGCGGTCACCGGGCTCTTCGAGGCGCTGGTACCGGCGGTGCCTTATGCGCCGGCCACCGCTTTCCTCGGCGCCGAGAAAGCGAAGTTGCGGGACCGGCGTGGGGAGCGGCAGCGGGTTGCGGTGATCGCCGACGGGATCGGCTCGATGCATGGGGTCACCCACACGATCGAACAGATTCGCGAGCGCGGCGTCCCCGGCTTCGACGTCGACATCGTCGGCACCGACCCCGGCGTCGACCGCCGCCTGCCCTCCGCGGCGGAGTTGGAGATCCCCTTCTACGAAGGGATGACCCTCGGCGTCCCGGGCTTGCCGGACCTGGTCGAGACCCTGGCGGAGGGCTCCTATGACCTCGTCCACGTAACCGCCCCCGGACCGGCCGGGATCGCGGCGACGCTGATGAGCCGGATTACCGGCGTGCCGCTGCTCGCCAGCTACCACACCGAGATCGCCACTTACGCCGGGATGCGCAGTCGCGACGGCGCCCTGGAGGCGCTGACCCGCGCCGGGCTCGGCGCCTTCTACTCGGCTCCGGCGGCGGTCCTCTCCCCGAGCCCCTCCGCCGACGCCTCGGTTGTCGCCCTCGGCGCTGACCCCGGTCGCCTGGGCCGCTGGGAGCGCGGCGTCGACGTCGAGCGCTTCGACCCAGCCAAAGCCGACCGCGGTGCCTTCCCCGGCGAGATCAAGGTCCTCTACTCGGGGCGTTTGACCCGCGAAAAGGGGGTCGACCTGCTGGCCGAGACTTTCCTCCGCGCCCACGCCGCGGACCCCCGTCTGCACCTGCTGCTCGCCGGCGGCGGTCCCGAGGAAGGCGAGCTGCGGGAGCGGCTTGGCGAGCGGGCCACCTTCCTCGGCTGGCTCTCCGGCGATGACCTGCCGCGCGCCTACGCCAGTGCCGATGCCTTCCTCTTCTGCAGTAGTACCGACACTTTCGCCGAAGGTGGGCCCGCGGCGCTGATCGAGAACCGTCACACCGGCCTCCTCTGTCGGCCGGATGCCGACCACTTGGCCGGGACGCTGCTGCAGCTCGCCTCGAGGCCGGGGCTGCGGCGCCAGCTCGGCGATGCCGGCGTCCGCGCCGCTCGCGGGCGCTCCTGGGAGCGCTCGATGGGCCAACTCGCCGCCGGCTACCGGCGCGCCCTAGACGCCGCCCTCGTAGCGCCCTCGCAGCAGCTCGCCCGTGCCGCCTAAAAGCGCGCCGTGCAACAGCACGGCGCCAGGCGATCAGCCCGGAGCCCCTCAGTACGATGGTGGCATCGACGATCCCGCGCTCTACTTCAACCGCGAGCTCTCTTGGCTCGACTTCAACCAGCGGGTTCTCGAGCTGGCGGAGGACCCCGATATTCCCTTGCTGGAGCGGGTCCGCTTCTGCGCCATTTACGCCAGCAACCTCGACGAGTTCTTCATGGTCCGTGTCGCCGGCCTCTTCGACCAGCTCGACGCTGGGATCGAAGCCCGCGGCCCCGATGGCCTCACCCCAACCGAGCAGATCGACGCGATCCAGCGGCGGGTGTTGGAGCTCGACGACCGCCTTTGCGAAGCCTTCGGTGGCAACCTGGAGCCGGCTCTGGAGGAGCGCGGGATCCGCATCGTCACCCTCGACACCGCCACCGACGAGGAGCGCGAGGAGATCGACGAACGCTTCAAACAGCAGGTCTTCCCGGCGCTGACGCCGCTGGTGATCGGGCTCGGCCGGCCCTTCCCGTACATCTCCAATCTCTCGCTCAGCCTCGGCGTCCTGCTCCGTGACACCGAGAGCGGCAACGAGATCATCGCCCGCGTCAAGGTGCCGAAGGAGCTGCTCGGCCGCTTTCTCCCACTCGGCGACGGTGGCCTCACCTTCGTGCCGCTGGAGGAGGTGATCGCCGCCAACCTCGACGCGCTGTTCCCGGGGATCGAGGTGATCGACCACGGCTACTTCCGCGTCACCCGCGACGCCGACTTCACCGTCTCCGACGAGGCCGACGACCTCTTGCAGGCGGTCCAGGACGAGATCCGTCGCCGCCGCTTCGGCGAGGTAGTGAGGCTCGAGGTTGAGTCCGGAATGAACCCGAAGCTGCGGGCACAGCTGGTCGAGGCGCTGCGGCTCGAAGACCGCGAGGTCTACGACATCGAGGGCCTGCTCGACCTCGCCGACCTCGACGCGATCGCCGATATCCCCGGGCACGCCGAGCTGCGCTACCCGCCCTGGTCGCCGGTGACGCAGCCGCGACTGCAGGGCGAGGACGACGAGGGCGTCGACATGTTCGCCGAGATCCGCCAGCGCGACATCCTCGTCCACCACCCCTATGACTCCTTCGGTAACTCGGTCGAACGCTTCGTCGCCCAGGCCGTTGCCGACCCCGATGTGCTGGCGATCAAGCAGACCGTGTACCGGACCAGCGAAGACTCGCCGCTGGTGCCGGCGCTGATCCGCGCCTCCGAACGTGGCAAGCAGGCGGTCTGCATGGTCGAGCTGAAAGCCCGGTTCGACGAGGAGGCCAACATCCACTGGGCGAAGTCCCTGGAGGAGGCGGGCGTCCACGTCGTCTACGGCATCCCCGGGCTGAAGACCCACGTCAAGGCGATCCTCGTTGCCCGCCGCGAGGGCGAGCAGGTACGGGAGTACGTCCACGTCGGCACCGGCAACTACAACGCGAAAACGGCCCGCCTTTACACCGACCTCGGCCTCTTCACCGCCGACCCCGACCTCGGCGCCGACGTCGCCGAGATGTTCAACTTCCTCACCGGCTACGGCCGCCCAGCGGAGTACCGCAAGGTGCTGGTCTCACCGACGACCATGCGGGAGCAGATCGTCGCCGAGATCGAGCGCACGACCGAGGCGCACAAGGCGGGAGAGGAGGCGCGGATCGCCCTGAAGATGAACTCTCTCGTCGACGCCCGCTGCATCCAGGCGCTCTACGAGGCTTCTCAGGCGGGGGTGCGGGTCGACATCAACGTGCGCGGGATCTGCTGCCTGCGGCCCGGGGTGAAGGGAATCTCGGAGAACATCACCGTCCGCTCGATCCTCGGCCGCTTTCTCGAGCACTCGCGCGTCTACGTCTTCCGGCGGGGCGAGGAGACCCGGGTGCTGATGGGCTCCGCCGACCTGATGCCGCGCAACCTCGACAGCCGCGTCGAGCTGGTCGCGCCCGTCGAGGACGCTGCTCTGAAGGCGGAGTTGCTCGACGTGGTCGAGCGCTGCTTCGCCGACAACACCAGCTCCTGGGCACTCGACTCAGACGGCGCCTGGGCGCGGCTGCAGCCCGACGGCGAAACGCGCAACGTGCAGGAGGAGCTGATGGCAAGACATTCCGCACGTGCCGCAGAGCATCTGGCCGGGCCACCCACGGCGGAAGCGCAGGTCGTCTCCCCTCACTAGGATGCGCCGCAGTGGCGCGCTTCTCGCTTCTTCCTCGCGACAGGACCTTCTTCGACCTCTTCATCCAGGCCGGTCAGAACTCCGTTCGCGCGGCCAAGCTGCTCGACGAGATGATGCACACCTGGCCCGAGAGCGAGGGCCTGACGCGGGAGATCGTGATCGCCGAGCAGGAGGGCGACCAGATCACCCACGAGATCATCAAACGGCTCAACACGACCTTCGTCACTCCGATCGACCGCGAGGACATCTACGCGCTGGCGACGCAGATGGACGACATCGTCGACTTCACCGAGGAGGCGGCGGACTTCCTCGGCCTCTACAAGATCGAGGCCCCGATGGAGCAGGCGCAGGCGCTGACGAAAGTGCTCGTCGCCTCCTGCGAACAGCTGGCGATGGGGTTGGAAAAACTGCCCTCGTTCAAGGACCTCGACCAGTACTGGATCGAGATCCACCGGCTCGAGAACGACGGTGACCGGATCTCCCGCGACGCCGTCGCCTCGCTCTTCTCCAACGGGATCGACCCGATGGTCGTGATTCGCTGGAAGGACATGTTCGCGGTGCTCGAGGAGGCGATCGACGCGACCGAGACGGCGGCGCAGATCCTCGAGGGCATCGTCATCAAGAACAGCTGAGGCCCGGGTGGACTCAGACATCATCCTCGTCCTCGTCATCGGCACCGCCCTGGCGTTCGACTTCACCAACGGCTTCCACGACACCGCCAACGTCGTCGCCACCTCGATCTCGACCGGGGCGGCGCGGCCTTCGGTGGCGATCGGGTTCGCCGCAATCCTCAACTTCGTCGGCGCCTTCATCTCGATCAGCGTCGCTGCGACGGTCGCCAAGGACGTGGTCGATGCCGAAATCATCACCCCGACGATCGTCTTCGCCGGCCTGATCGGGGCGATTGCCTGGAACCTGATCACTTGGTACTTCGGCCTGCCCTCGAGTTCGTCCCATGCCCTGATCGGCGGCGTCGTCGGCTCCGCGGTGGCGGCGGTCGGCTTCGACGCCGTGATCACCGAAGGCCTGGTCGGCAAGGTCCTGATCCCGGCGGTCGTCGCCCCGATCCTCGCCTTTCTCGTCGCTGGCGCCGCGATCGGCCTCTCCTACCGGGTCGTCGGCAAGCAGCGGCCGGGCATCGTCACCCGCGGCTACCAGTACGGGCAGATCCTCTCGGGCGGGCTGCTGGCGCTGGCGCACGGCACCAACGACGCCCAGAAGACGATGGGCATCATCACCCTGGCGTTGATCGCCAACGGCTCGCTCGGCGCCGACGCCGACCCGCCGTTCTGGGTGATCGCCTCGGCCGCGACCGCGATCGCTCTCGGCACCTACAGCGGCGGCTGGCGGATCATCAAGACGACCGGCACCCGGATCATCAAGATGGACGCCGCCCAGGGGTTCTCGGCCCAGGGGGCGGGGGCGACGGTGATCCTCGCCTCGACCCACTTCGGCTTCCCGCTCTCGACCACGCATGTGATCAACGGAGGCATCATGGGCTCGGGCGCGGCGAAGCGGCTCTCAGCGGTGCGCTGGGGCGTCGCCGGCAACATCTTCGTCGCCTGGCTGCTGACGCTGCCGGCGGCTGCCGCGATCGGCGGCCTCACTTACGGCTTCACGCGGATCTTCGGCACCGGCGCCCTCGGCCCGATCCTGGTCACCCTGATGGCGCTGTCGCTGGTCGTCGCCGCCTTCGCGCGGCGGGCCCAGCGCGGCGCACCCGTGACGGCGGCCGGCGGATGATCGCGACGATCGTCCACACCGACGAACTGCTGCAGACGATCGCGGCGTCGGTGATCGCCGGGATCGGCGTCACCTTCGCCTTCTCGGTCGGGATCTGGGGCGCGGGTCAGTTCATCGAGCTGAGCCGCAACGAACGCCCGGTCGCGGCGACGGCCGCGCTTGCCATGGGCGGTCTGGCGCTCGCCTGCGTGGCGGCGTCGATCGTCATCGGCATCATCGTGATGACGAGTAAGTAAGGCGGCGCTCAGCTGAGGGTGTTGGCGTCCATCCAGACCTTCCAGATCGCCGCCACGGCGGCGGCGAAGAGGAGGATCCAGAGGAGGGTGCCGCCGCCGGTGGAGAACATCTTGTCGTTACCGGCGATCAGCAGGGCGATCAGCCCGAGCGCCCCGTAGAGGAGGGCTCGGCGGCCGTCGCTGAGGGTCGCCAGCGTCAGCTGGTTTTCGCGGCTGTAGATGTAGACCATCCAGGCGAGCCCGGCGAGAAGCCCCATCGTCAGCGCCGTCAGCAGGGCTTCGGCGAGGTTGCCGCCGGTGGCCGTGAAGGCGATCGGCACGGCCAGCAGCATGATGATCGCGACGTTGCGAGCGGTCCGCATCGCCTCAGTTTACGAAGGCGCGCGTAAGTCGAGGCAAAGATTTTGCGATCTGCGCGCCACGTGTGCGCTGCGGCTCGGCAGGTTTTGGTTATGCCACCTGGAGCCGGAAGAGCAGCGCACGGGGAGGAGGGGACCGCCTCGGTCGAGCTGGTCGCGGTCGTCCCCTTCCTGCTGCTGGCGCTCCTGGTGGCGGCGCAGATCGCGCTCGCCGGCCAGGCGCTCTGGTCGGCGAGTGTGGCGGCACGGGCGGGAGCGCGCGCGGCGCTGGTCGGCGGGGACGCCTCTGCCGCCGCCAGGTCGGCGCTCCCGCCCGCGATGAGAAAGGGGGCGCATGTTGAGGAGGGGATCGGGGCGCAAAATGGGGGTGAGGTATCGGTCCGGGTCGAGGTGCCGCGGCTCGTCCCGTCTCTGCCGGAGGTGCGCGTGGGCGCGCGGAGCGGGATGGAGGCGGGAGATGGATGAACGGGGGCAGGCGACGGTCGAGCTGGTTGCGGCGCTGCCGGCGTTGCTGCTCTCGGCGCTGGTCGCGCTGCAGCTGCTCGCCGTCGGCTACGCGATGACGCTCGCCGATGGCGCCGCCGAGGCGGGGGCGCTGGCGCTGGCCTCCGGCGGGTCGGCTGCCGATGCGGCCCGCGGGGCGGTGCCGGGGTGGGCGGAGGACGACGTCTCGGTTGCAGTCGAGGGCGGCAAGGTGACTGTGCAGTTGCGCCCGCCCTCTCCATTGCACGCAGTTGCCGAGCGGCTCCAGGTCAGCAGCAGCGCCGCCGCGAGGCCGGCGCGATGACTGTCTTCGTCAACCCGCTGGCGGTCGGGCCGCTGGTTCTGGTGGCAGCTGTGGGCGAGGCAGAGGGATCGCGGGGAGCGGCTGCGGCGCTTGCATGCGCGGGCGCCGAGGTTGACTCGGCGCCGCTGCTGGTCGACGTCGGCGGTCGGGCGCCGCGGCCGACCTTGATCGCCTCGGCGGCTGCGCAGAAGCTGGAGAGCAGGCTGAAGGCTCAACTGCCCGACGCCAAAGCCGCCGCCCGCGGTCAGGTGTGTCACCTTGCCGTCACGGCGGCCCCCGACGAGCTCGAGCTGGTCGCGAGCGCTGCGGCCACGGCTCGCGAGGGCGGGGTGGTGATCCACCTCCCGGCCGGCCTGCTCCACCAGTGGCTGGTTGCTTTTGAGAGCCAGGTCTCGGCTGTCTTGCTGCGTGCGGACCTGCGGTCCGACCGGTCCCTGGTAGCGCTCGCGGTTCGGGATCTGATCGGTCGAGGGGTGGCGGCAGCGGTCCTCAAGCGGCGACTCACCTGGGTCGCCGAGCGACGCGCGATGTTCGGCGTGCTGCCGGATGGAGCCGCTGGCGGCTTGCCCCAACGGCTGGTGCGACAGCTGTCCGGAGCGCCTCAATGAGCCGGTCTCGGGACGAGTCGGGCCAAGCGCTGATCCTCGCCTTGGGCGGTTCGCTGTTTCTCCTCGCCGCCGCCCTCGCTCTTGTCGCGATCGCCGGTGCGGTCACCGGCAAAGGCCGCGTTCAGCGCGCGGCGGATCTGGTTGCGATCTCGGCGGTCCGCTCGATGCGGGACGACCTGCCGCGGCTGCTCTCACCGCCGCGCCTGGGCGATGGGCGACCCAATCCGGAACATCTCGGGAAGGCTGCCTACTTGGCTCGGGCGCGAGCGGCGGGATTGAGGGCTGCTCGCGGCAACGAGGTCGACCCGGAACGAGCCCGCATCGAGTTCCCGGACGCGGCAACTTTCGCTCCGGTGAGGGCCAGGGTCACGATCGTTGCCGGGCTGCGGGAAGGGGGTGGGCATCGGGTCGAAGCATCGGCCGTGGCCGAAGCCGCGGCGCCATATGGAGGTCCGACCAGCGAAGAAGGCACCTCGATGGCGAGCGGAGGCGGCTACGCCGGGCCGCTCGTGATGCGGGATGGGGAGGGAATGAGGCCGGACGTCGGGGCCGCCTACGACCAGATGGCGGCGGCGGCACGCGCCGATGGCCTCGTCTTGATCGTCGTCTCCGGCTTCCGCTCGGACGCCGAGCAGGCGGAACTGTTCGCCGCTCATCCCGACCCGACGTGGGTAGCGCCGCCGGGTCAGTCGCTGCACCGGTGCGCGACCGAGCTCGACCTCGGCCCCTCGTCCGCCTACGGTTGGCTCGCCTCGAACGCAGGCCGCTTCGGCTTCGTCCAGCGCTACAGCTGGGAGGCGTGGCATTTTGGATACGGAGCCGGCCCAGCTCCTTGCTCGCCCGCCGGCGAAGCTCTGACCGCCACGGGGGGAAGCGCGGCGATGTTGGCCTCGACCAGCCTGCCCTCCTTCGTCCCGCCCCAGTACCGCGACCCGATTCTCAAATCCGCCGCCCGCTGGAAGCTGCCGCCAGCGCTGATGGCCGGGCAGTTGATGGCCGAGTCGGGATTCGACCCGAGCGCCGGTTCTCCGGCCGGCGCCCAGGGCATCGCGCAGTTCATGCCGAGCTCCGCTGCCGCCTACGGGCTGACGAACCCCTACGACCCGGTTGCCGCGATTGACGCCGAGGCGCACCTGATGTCCGACCTGCTGCGCCAGTTCGGCTCGCCGGAGCTCGCCCTCGCCGCCTACAACGCTGGCCCCGCCCCGGTCGAATCCTGCCACTGCATCCCGCCTTATCCCGAGACCCAGGCCTACGTCACCCGCATCCTTGCCCTAATCGGCGGCGCCGGGGCGATCGCGATGCCGAGCTTCGAAGTGCGGCTGGTGGCATAGTGGCGCCGATGCCGAAGCCGCCCCTGATCGTCCAGCTCAGCGACATCCACATCGGCGGCAGCGAGGACGGCAAGGACCCAATGCCACGCGTCGAAGCGGTGATCGAGGCAGTTCGCTCGCTGCCGAACGCGCCTGACGCGGTGCTGGTGTCCGGCGATCTCACCGACCACGGGACGGCAAAGGAGTACGAGGTGATCAGGGCGATGTTGGGGCGACTCGAGCTGCCGCTCTACGTCCTGCCCGGCAACCACGACGACCGCGGCCGCCTGCGCGCCACTTTCGACCTACCGGGCGAGGGCGAGGAGCCGATCAGGTACTCGGTCGACGTCGGCGAGCTACGGGTGGTCCTCCTCGACTCGAACGTCCCCGGCCGGGACCCGGGCGCGTACGACGACGAGCGCCTGAGCTGGCTTGATGCTGAGCTCGCGGCCGAGCCGGAGCGGCCGACGCTGCTGGCCGTCCACCACACGCCTCTCGCCACCGGCATTCTCGAGTGGGACGCGATCAACCTCGAGGTACGTGATCGAGAGGCGCTGGGCGCGGTCGTCGCCCGTCACCCGCAGCTACGGGCGATCGTCGGCGGGCATCTGCACCGCGTCGCCGTCTCGGCTCTCGGCGGCTGCCCGGTGCTCTCGGCGCCCAGTGCCTACCTGCAGGTCCGGCCCAACTTCGAACGGGACGAGGTCACGTGGATTGATCCACCGGGATTCGCGATCCACGCCCTACGAGATGGCGAGCTCACCTCGCAGGTCGAGTCGGTTCCCTTTACTTGACCTCGCTCGGCGCCAGGTGCTCGTGCACGAAGCGGACGACCGCTGCTCCCTCGCCTACTGCGATAGCGCAGCGCTTGATCGAGCCGGCCCGGACGTCGCCGGCGGCGTAGACGCGGGGGACACTGGTTTCGAACAGGCCTTCGGCGCCGGCTTCCGGGCCGGTGAGGATGAATCCCTTCTCGTCGCGGGCAATCGCGTCGCCGAGCCAGTCGGTGCAGGGTGAGGCCCCGAGGAAGAGGAAGAGGTAGGAGAAGGGGAGCCGGTCGCCGTCGCTTAGCGCCACCTCTTCGAGCTGGTCGTTCTGCCCGTGCAGCTCGACGATTTCGCTGCGGTCGCGGACGCTGACCCCGTAGCGCTCGAGCTCGCCGATCAGGTAGTCGGACATCGTCTCGCTGAGGTCCGCTCGGCGGTGGAGGAGGGTGACGAGGGCGCCGCCACGGGCTAGCCAGACGGCGGCCTGGCCGGCCGAGTTGCCGCCGCCGACGACGCCGACTCGCTGGCCGCCGCAGATCTGCGCCTCGGGCGGCCCTGCCGCGTAAAAGACGCTGATTCCCTCGTAGCACTCGAGTTCGGCGACCGGCAGTTTGCGGTATTCGGCCCCGGTGGCGATGACGATCGCGCGGGCGGCGATCTCGTTGCCCTCCTCGAGGCGGACGACGTGGTGGCCATCGCCCGGCTCGAGCTCCCGCGCCCGATACGGGGTCGCGGTGCGGGCGTTGAACTTGCGTGCCTGGGTGACGGCGCGGCTGGTCAGTTCGGTGCCGCTGATCCCGGCTGGAAAGCCGAGGTAATTCTCGATTCGCCGTGAAGTTCCCGCTTGGCCGCCGAGGCCGGTGCTCTCGACGACCAGCGTCTCTAGCCCCTCCGAGGCGCCGTAGACGGCGGCGCCGAGGCCGGCCGGCCCGCCGCCGATCACCAGCAGGTCGACCTCCTCGCGCGGGTCCAGCTCCAGGCCGATCCCGAGCGCCCGCGAGAGCTCGCCGCCGCTCGGCGCCCGCAGCTCGCCACCCCCTGGGAGGCGCACCACCGGCATCTCGTCCGGCTCTAGTCCCTCGATCAGTTGCGCTGCCTCCTTGCTCTCAGTCGGGTCGGTCCAGGTGTAGGGGAGGCGCTGGCGTTTGGCGAAGTCGATCAGCTGCCGGGTCGGCGCCGAGTCCCTGCCGCCGACGATCTCGATCCCAATTCCCTGTCGCTGCTGCAGCAGCTCGCGCCGCTGAACGAAGGCGGAGAGGAGGATGTCGGAGAGCGGCGCGTCCTCCAGCAGCAGCTTCCGCAGCTCGTCACGCTCGACGGCGATGTAGCGCATCGGCTTCGTCACCACCGCGGTGAGGAAGACTTCCTGGCCGGTGAGCAGGTTCATCTCGCCGAGGAACCCGGACGCGCCGTGGCGGACGATCTCGTTGCCGGCCGGGTCGAGGACCTGCGCTTCGCCCTCGCGGATGGCGATAAACGGGTAGCTCGCGTCGCCGACCCGGAACAGCTCCTCGCCGACCTCGGCCGTCCGCTCCTCGCCGTGCGCGGCCAGCGTTTCGAGCTGGCTCTCGGAGAGGGCGCGACTGACGGGAGCGACCACGCGTCAAGGCTACTGACCACGGGTAGGGTGCTCTCAACGTCAGCGACCGAAAGGACCGGATGCGCAACCCCTTCACCCATAAAAGGCTCGAGGAGGTCAAGGACTCGGCTGAGGATTTCGGCCACGCCGACAAGATGGAGGCCCGCTTCGCGAAGGGGGATCTGGAGACCGAGGACACCGGCTTCAGTTTCCACCGGCTGAAGCCGGGCAAGCGCCAACCCTTTGGCCACAAGCATGAGGACGCCGAGGAGGTCTACGTCGTTGTCCGCGGCGACGGACTCTTCAAACTCGACGACGAGATCATCGAGGTGGACACCCTCGACGCGATCCGCGTCTCACCCGACGTCACCCGCGCCTTCGAGGCCGGCGACGACGGCCTCGAGGTGATCGTTTTCGGCCCCCGCAAGGACGGCGACGGGTCCCTCGATCCAGAGTTCTGGACCAACTGAAGCCGGGGTAGACTGCCGCCGATGCCGACCGAGGTACAGGGAGTCGAGGGGATGAAGGCGCTAGTCGGCCAGGAGGTCGGCCCGAGCGAGTGGCGGACGATCACCCAGGCCGACATCGACGCCTTCGCCGAGCTCTCGGGCGACCACCAGTGGATCCACGTCGACCCCGAGCGGGCGAAGACCGAGAGCCCCTACGGCACCACGATCGCCCACGGCAACCTCACCCTCGCCACCGTCGACGGCTTCCGCGGCGAACTCATCGCCTCCACCGGCTTCGCGATGGGCGTCAACTACGGCTGGGACAAGATCCGCTTCCCAGCCCCGGTTCCCGTCGACTCCCGCATCTGCGCCAAAGCCGAGGTCGTCTCCGTCGAGGAGAAGGGCAACGGCTGGTACCAGGTCATCACCCGCTTCACGATCGAGGTGGAGGGCGGCGACAAGCCCTGCTTCGTCGGCGACTCGGTGACCCGGGTGATGGCCGCCTGAAGATTAACTCCGCCTCGGTCGTCTAGCTGATGCCTCTGGGTGGTCGCGGATCCATGATCAGGAGGCCCTCTGTTTCGAGGCGTGCCAACTCACTGGGATTTTGCGGCAGGGGGTAGACCAAACTCCGCGACACAAGCGGTTCGAGACGGTCGGGCGGTGCAGTCGGTGGCGCGTGGGGAGAGTGGACCGAGGTGCGACGACGTTTACGAGGTCCACGACAGCGTAATTGCTTCACAGGCACGTCCTTAGTTGTGGGAGGCGGAGCGGTTCCTGTAACAAACATTTCGAGTCTGTATTTGCTGTAGATACAATCTCTCAGAGTCAGCGGACGGAAAGTCGGAGAGTCCGTACAAGACCGAAAGCGCATCCGAAACGCCCCTTAAGGTCACGGGCGTGAGCGATGCCGTCGAACTTGCCAATCCCGATGAAGTGGTGTTGGCACAGGAGTACCTGAATCTCAAGGGCCGGGTCAGCGAGGGGCGCGAGCGTGCCGACCGACTCCGCAGGCTCGCCGAGCATCTCGACGAGCAGGCCTCCAAGGACGAACATGCGCTCAACGAGTTGGAGGGAGCACTTGGCATGGCTGCCCAGCTCCAGATCGAGCAGCTAGACAAAGAATTGGGTGGCAAACGCCTGCAAGAGATCGCGGTCGAGGTCCTATCCCGGGAGGTGAAACCTGGGCAGGCTGTTCACTATCGTGATTGGTATGCCCTGCTTCGCGCCGCGGGCTATAGAGCCCGCGGGAAAGACCCGTTAGCGAGCTTCCTCGCTCAGATCAACCGCGCTGATCGAATCGAACCGGTGGGCGCGCGCTCGGGCCGCTACCGCTTGCGAGTGGCTTGACGCCCCAGTCAGACGACTGAAACAAGAAGCGCTTCCGACCCTTGCCCATTGGAGTGGGGCGAAAGTCAGGTGCACAACGCCGCAGCGGTGCGACTTTTCCCCCTCATAGGGTGGAAAAGTCGCACCGCTGGACTCGACAGACCTACTTGACGGTGAGAGTGCCTTCCATTCCGGCCTGGCGGTGGCCCGGGACGGAGCAGTAGAAGGTGTATTCGCCGGGCTTGAGCTCGACCGTGGCGGATTCGCTGCTTTCGCTGATCGTCTCGGTGCCGCCGACGTCTTCGCCGCTCGAGCTTTCGATCCGGACGTCGTGGGGGACCGGGGAGGAGTTGGTGAAGTTGACCGTGTCCTCGCCGGCCTTCGCTTCGGCGGAGTCGGTGGTGAAGGCGAGGGAGCCGCTGGGATCAACTTCGATGTCGATCGCCGAGCCGGAGCCGGCGCTGCCGCCTTCGGCTTCGTCGGCCTTTTCTTCTGCCTCGTCCTTGGCTTCTCCAGCCTTGTCTTCTACTTCTTCCTTCGCTTCGCCGGCCTTGTCTTCGGCTTCTTCGACGGCACCTTCGACTCCGGTGTTGCCACTGGTGTCGTCGCCGCCGCCACAAGCCGCAAGCGCCATGGCGGCGAGGAGGAGGGCGAACAGGGGTACAAGCTTCTTCATCTCATTCCTTCCCGCGGGGATCGGTCCAGCTGAATCTAGTCGCGATACGTACCTCGCCGCTACCCGGTTCAGCGGCCGTGGAACTCCGGCGTGCCGCCGCTGAAGAAGGTCTCGACCCCGTTACGGAGGTCCTCGGTCGCCATCGAGTCGGCGATCCCGTGCCGCTCCAACTGCAGGTGGTCGTTGATCGAGTTCTCGATGCTGACCCCGACCAGCTTCTTCGCCATCCGCACGTAGTGGGGCGCCTTCTTCGCCAGCTCCGCGGTTCGCACCTGCGCCCGCTGCATCAGCTCTTCCGGCCCGACCACCTCGCTAACCAGCCCCAGCTCTTTCGCTTCCTCGGCATTCATGTTGGGATCGTCGAGGAGGATTTCCAGCGCCTTGCTCGGCCCGACCACGCGGGGCAGGAAGTAGGTCATGCCCCCGTCTGGCGAGGCGCCGATCCGCCCGTAGGCGGGGGCGAAGAAGGCGGTGCTGGCGGCGATGCGGATGTCGCAGGCGAGCGCCAGCGAAAAGCCGGCCCCGGCCGCGGGTCCGTTGATCGCCCCGACCACGGGATAGGGGATCCGGCGCAGGTCGATGATCGCCTGGTGCAGGACCTCGGCCCCCCGGCGCACGTCGGAGGGAAGGTCGATCTCCCCGGACTCGACGCCTTTGCGGAACCAGGTGACGTCGCCGCCGGCGCAGAAGGCCTTGCCGGAGCCGGTGATGATCAGCCCACGCAGCGGCGCCCGGTCTGCGAGCCAGCCGAAGGCCACCGTCATCTCGCCGATCATTTCCGGGCTCATCGCGTTGAAGGCGTCGGGCCGGTCGAGGGTGAGGGTGCCGATCTCCCCGTCGATCTCGATTCGGATCGTGTTCAGCTGCGGCGGGTTGATGGTCTCGCTCAAGTTTCTCTCCCTCGTGGCGTTCGGTTGGCCGAGTGGCCAGCAGCCTACCCTTAGTGAGATGGCAAAAGGCAGGCGAAACGGGAGCGCCGGGGATGGCGGCGAGAAGGCGCTGAGCCGCGCCGAGCGGATCGCGCAGCAGCGGAAATCGCTGCCCGATCAGCCCGGGGTCTACCTCTTCTACGACCGCGACGGCGAGCTCCTCTACGTCGGCAAGGCACGCTCGATCCGCAAACGGATTGGCTCCCACTTCTCCGGCGGCAACACTCGCCTCACCTCGCGCATCGACCGCATCGAGAGCCTCGTCACCGCCAACGAGGCGGAGGCGCTGCTGACCGAGCAGAGCTTCGTCAAGCGGCACCGCCCGCGCTTCAACATCCGCCTCCGCGACGACAAGTCCTACCCCTACGTCGCCGTCAGCCTTGACGAGGAGTACCCGCGGGTCTACTTCACGCGGGAGAAGCACCGCGTCGGCCGCGCCTACTTCGGCCCCTTCTCCAGCGCCAAGCGGGTGCGGGAGACGCTCGACCTGCTCGGCAAGCTCTTCCAGTTCCGTACCTGCGAGGGCAAGGAACCCGGCCGCCGCTCCGGCAGCCCCTGCCTCGACTACTACATCAAGCGCTGCGGGGCCCCCTGCGTCGAATACATCTCCCAGGAGGAGTACCGCCGCAACATCGAGGCGATCGTCGACTTCCTCTCCGGCCGCTACCGCCAGGTCGAGCGCGAGGAGGACGAGAAAATGAAGGCCGCCGCGGCGGCGCAGGAATTTGAGCGCGCGGCGCTCCACCGCGACCGCCTGAAAGCGATCCGCTCGCTGTTCGAGCGCCAGCGCGTGGCAGGGGCGACGATGGGAACCGCAGATTTAATTGGGGTCGCGGTCGAGGGCGCCGACGCCAACGCCCAGGTCTTCCAGGTCCGCGACGGCATCCTCGCCGAGCGCCAGAGCTTCTACCTCGAAAACGAAGGCGAACGCGAGCCGGCCGAGGTCGCGGAGGAGTTCATCTCCCAGTACTACTCGGCCTCGCCCTCGATGCCGCGGACGATCATCGTCGGCCCCTACCTGCGCGAGCGCGCCGAGGTCCTCGCCGAGGCGCTGAGCGAGCGCCGTGGCGCCCCGGTCGAGGTCCGCGCCGCCGAGCGCGGCGACAAACGGCGGCTGCGTGAGCTGGCCGAGCGCAACGCCCAGCTCGCCCTCGACCAGGACCGGCTGCGCCGCGAGCACCGCCGCTCGCGCCGGGTCGAGAGCCTGGCGGCGCTGGCCCAGGCGCTGGGAATGGAGGAGCTGCCGGTGCGGATCGAGGGCTTCGACATCTCGACGATCGGCGGCGAGCACACCGTCGCCTCGATGGTCGTCTTCGAGGGCGGCGCGACCAAGAAGTCCGACTACCGCCGTTTCAAAGTCCGCGGCGACCTGCGCGAGGACGGGGTCGGCAACGGCGGTCCGGACGACTTCGCCTCGATGGAGGAGGTCTTGAGCCGGCGGATGGCCCGCTACCTCGAACAGGCCGACCTCTCCCCGCACGACCGCAAACGCGACCCGAGCTTCGCCTCGCTCCCGTCGCTGATCCTGATCGACGGGGGTAAAGGGCAGCTGGCCGCTGGGGTGCGGGCGCTGCAGCCGTTCACCGAACGCGGTGTCACCGTCGTCAGCCTCGCCAAGCGCCTTGAGGAGGTCTACGTCCCCGGCCGCTCCGAGCCGCTCGACCTCGCCGCCGACTCGGAGGCCTCGCGCCTGCTGCAGCGGGTCCGCGACGAGGCACACCGGTTCGCAATCGACCACCACCGCGGCCGCCGCGATCGCGGCATGCTCGAGGGGTCGGTCCTCGACGAGCTGCCCGGGATCGGCCCCGCGCGTAAGCGGGCGCTGCTCCAGCACTTCGGGACGCCGGAGCGTTTTCTCGCCGCTACCCGCGAGGAGCTCGAGGCAGTGCCCGGTCTGCCTGGCAAAGTAGGTCGCGAGATTCATGAGCAGCTCAACCGGACCAACTGAGGTGGCAACGGCGAAGCAGGTGACCCTGGTCGTCATCACCGGCCACTCGGGGGCCGGCAAGTCGGAGGCGATCGCCTCCTTCGAGGACGGCGGCTACTTCTGCGTCGACAACCTGCCGCCGCGGATGATCGCCGGCCTCGGCGAGCTTTTCCGCCACGAGGGCAGCGGCGTCGAGCGCGCCGCGGTCGTCTCCGACGTGCGCGGCGGCGAGTACTTCGACGACCTGCTGCAGGTGCTCGACGACCTCGAGGTCGAAGGGCTGCGGCCGATGGTCCTCTTCCTCGAGGCCGACGAGGAGACGCTGCTCGACCGCTACAAGGAGACCCGCCGCCGCCACCCGCTGGCGCCGGAAGGTCGGATCGTCGAGGGGATCCGGGCCGAGCGCGAGCTGTTGGCGCCGCTGCGCGAGCGGGCCGACAAGGTGATCGACACCAGTGACCTGACCGGAGGCGAACTGCGGCGCCAGATCGCCGAGGAGTTGCTGGGGAAAGAAGGCGGCAAGCTCGCCCTCACCCTGCTCACCTTCGGCTTCAAGAACGGGCCGCCGCGCGACGCCGACCTCACCCTCGACGTCCGCTTCCTGCCGAACCCCTATTACGACGACGCGCTGCGGCCGATGACGGGAATGGACCAGGAGGTCCGCGACTACGTCGAGTCCGGCACCCAGGCTGGTGAGTTCTACGGCCGGCTGCTGCCGCTGCTCGAGTTCCTCGTCCCCGCCTACGTCGCCGAGGGCAAGAGCCACCTGACGATCGCCGTCGGTTGCACCGGCGGCCGCCACCGCTCGATCACCGTCGCCGACCGCATCCGCCGCGACCTGGCCTCACGCGAGGACGTGATCGTCCGGGTCAAGCACCGCGACGTCGAGCTTGGTTGAATCGCCCTTCTTGTCTGATCCCGTCATCTCCATCAAGGGCCTGCGGAAGAGCTACGGCGAGACCGAGGCCGTCCGCGGCATTGACCTCGAGGTGAACCGGGGCGAGGTCTTCGCCTTCCTCGGCCCCAACGGTGCCGGCAAGACGACGACGGTCGAGATCCTCGAGGGCTACCGCAAGCGCAGCGGGGGAGAGGTGACGGTGCTGGGCGAGGACCCCGAGCGGGCCGGGCGCGAGTGGCGCGAGCGGATCGGCATCGTCCTGCAGAGCGGTCGCCTCGACCCCTATCTGACCGTGCGCGAGTCCCTCGACCTCTACGCCGGCTACTTCCGCAACCCGCGACCGACCGAGGACGTGATCGGGCTGATCGGCCTCGAGGGGAAAGCGGACGAGCGGGCGAGCCGGCTCTCCGGCGGCCAGCAGCGCCGCCTCGACGTCGGCATGGCGCTGATCGGCGACCCCGAGCTGCTCTTCCTCGACGAGCCGACGACCGGCTTTGACCCCTCCGCCCGTCGCCAGGCCTGGGACGTGATCGCCGGGCTCCGCGACCTCGGCAAGACCGTCTTCCTCACCACCCATTACATGGACGAGGCACAGCGGCTCGCCGACCGGGTGACGATCATCGCCGCCGGGGAGATTGTCGCTCGCGGCACCCCCGAGGACCTCGGCGAGCGGGCGAGCGGCGAGACGACGATCCGCTACCGCTCGAACGGCCGCGAGGTCGTCCTGCGGACGCAGTCCCCGGTGCAGACGCTGCACGAGCTGACCGCGAAGGCGCTCGCGCAGGGCGAGGCGCTGGAGGGGCTGGAAGTGACGCGACCGTCGCTCGAGGACGTGTATCTGGAGCTGACCGCATCGACGGAGCCGGCCGAATGAGCGGCCTCGCCCTCGTCGGCCACCAGTTCCGCTACGACCAGAAGGCCTTCTGGCGCAACCCCGCCTCGGTCTTCTTCACGGTGATGTTCCCCGTGATTCTCTTCCTCATCCTCGCCGTCGTCTTCAGCGGCGAAGACGTCGACGTCCGCGGTGGGATCGACGCGACGACCTACTACGTGCCGGCGATCATGTCGCTGGCGATCATCTCGGCGACGATGCAGACGCTGGCGATGACGCTGGTGATCGCCCGTGAAGACGGCCGCCTCAAGCGCGGCCGCGGTACGCCGATGCCGCCCTGGGTCTTCATCGCCGGCCGGGTCGGCAACTCGATCGTCGTCGCGCTGATGATGCTGGTCCTGCTGGCGGCGATCGGCGCCCTCTTCGGCGCCGACGTCCCCTGGGATCGCCTGCCGGCGATCCTCCTCACCCTCGTCATTGGCGCCGCCTCCTTCTGCTGTCTCGGCATCGCCCTCACGGCCCTGATCCCCTCCCAGGACGCGGCTGCGGCGATCGTCAACGCTCTCCTCCTGCCGCTCTACTTCCTCTCCGGCGTCTTCATCCCCGAAGACCAACTGCCAGATGGCGTCATCGCCTTCGCCGACATCTTCCCGGTGCGCCACTTCTTCGACGCCTTCTTCGACGCCTACGTCCCCGCCGGCGGCCCCGCCGTCTCCTGGGACAACCTCGCGATCGTCGCCCTCTGGGGCGCCGGCGGCCTTGTGCTTGCCATCAGGTACTTCCGCTGGACCCCGCGCTCGGGCTGAGCTTTCCGGCGAAGCCTCCTATAGCCTCCGTCCCTCAATGCTCCACCACGTCCTCCTGGAGGTCGCCGACCTCGATCGCAGCGCGGCCTTCTATGACTCGATGCTGGCCCCCTTGGGTTGGCGACGCCATTTCGAGCAGGACCAGACGATCGGCTGGGGCATCGCCAAACCCGTCTTCTTCGTCTCCTCCAAGCACGATCCGGCGCCCGGCTTCGGCCTGCTCAGCTTCTCGGCGCTGGGGATCGTCGCGGTCAAGGCGGCCTGGGAGAACGGGGTCAAATCCGGCGGCGTCAGCGTCGCCGATCCGGGCGAGCAACGCTCGCACGGGTCCGGTTCCTACTCCGCTTTCCTCAAGGACCCGGACGGGTACGAGATCGAGATCACCATCGGCTCCGATTAACCGGAGCCGGAAGCGCCGAGTCCTTAGGATCGGCTTCCCCACATACAAATAGGAGGAATGGGTTCATGGCTGTGAAGGTCGGCATCAACGGTTTCGGCCGTATCGGGCGCAACGTCTTCCGTGCCGCCAAGGAGGCGAACGCGGACATCGACTTCGTCGCCGTCAACGACCTCGTCGACACGGCCACGATGGCCCACCTGCTCAAGTACGACTCGATCCTCGGCCGCTACCCGGGCGGGGTGGAGGTCGACGGCGACACGATCATCGCCGACGGCGACGAGGTCAAGGTCCTCTCCGAGCGCGACCCCGCCGCCCTCCCGTGGGGTGACCTTGGGGTCGATGTCGTGATCGAGTCGACCGGCTTCTTCACCAAGCGCGAGGACGCGGCCAAGCACCTCGAGGCAGGCGCCAAGAAGGTGATCATCTCCGCTCCGGCGACCGAACCGGACGTGACCGTCGCCCTCGGCGTCAACTTCGACGACACCTACGACGCGGAGAGCCATCACGTCATCTCCAACGCCTCCTGCACGACCAACTGCCTGGCGCCGCTGGCCAAGGTGCTGCACGAGGCGTTCGGGATCGAGCACGGGCTGATGACGACGATCCACGCCTATACCGCCGACCAGCGCCTGCAGGACATGCCGCACAAGGACCCGCGTCGCTCGCGCGCCGCGGCGCTCAACCTGATCCCGACCACGACCGGCGCCGCCAAGGCCGTCGGCCTGGTCCTGCCGGAGCTGAACGGGAAGCTGAACGGGTTCTCGATGCGCGCCCCGGTCCCCACCGGGTCCGCCGTCGACCTCGTCTTCGCCACCCCGAACCCGGTCGATCCCGACCAGGTCAACGCCGCCCTCAAAGCGGCCGCGGATGGCCCGCTGAAGGGCATCCTCGCCTACACCGAGGACCCGATTGTCTCCACTGACATCGTCGGCGACCCGCACTCCTCGATCGTCGACGCGCCGTCGACGATGGTGATCGGCGACGGCCGCATGGTCAAGGTGATCAGCTGGTACGACAACGAGTGGGGCTACTCCAACCGCTGCGTCGAGCTGGCCGGCAAGGTCCTGCCCGCCTAGGCGCGGGCGCCGGGCGACGATGGCGTTCGACAAGGCAAGCGTCCGCGACGCGGAGGTCAAGGGCCGCCGCGTCCTCGTCAGGGTCGACTTCAACGTTCCCCTCGAAGACGAGGGTGGCGAGCGGGTGGTCGCTGACGACACCCGCATCCGCTCCGCCCTGCCGACGATCGAACTGCTGCGGGAGCGCGGTGCGGCGCTGGTCCTGATGTCGCACCTGGGGCGGCCGGAAGGCAAGCCCGACCCGGCGCTCTCGATGGCACCGGTGGCGAAACGTCTCGGCGAGCTGCTGGGGGTCGAGGTGAAGCTGGCGCCGGGGGTGATCGAGGGCGACGTCGACCTCACCTGCGGCGCCCTCGGCCCCGGCGACGTGCTCCTGCTCGAGAACCTGCGTTTCGAGCCGGGGGAGACGAAGAACGATCCGAAGCTGGCCGAAAACCTGGCCCAGCTGGGGAGCGTCTACGTCAACGACGCCTTCGGCGCCGCCCACCGGGCCCACGCGAGCACGGTCGGCGTCGCCGACTACCTGCCCGCCTACGCGGGCCTGCTGCTGGAGCGCGAGGTGACCGAGCTGACCAAGGTGGTCGAGTCGCCCGAGCGGCCGCTCGTGGTCGTCCTCGGCGGCGCCAAGGTCTCCGACAAGGTCGGGGTGATCGACCGCTTCCTCGAAGTCGCCGACCAGATCCTGATCGGCGGCGCGATGTGCTTCGGGTTCTTCAAGGCGCAGGGGATCCCCGTCGGCGACTCGCTCGCCGAGGGCGAGGACGAGGCGAAGGAGGCGCTGGAGCGCGCCGAGCGGTCCGATTGCGAGCTGGTGCTGCCGGTCGACCTCCTCCTCGGCCGCGAGTTCTCAGCCGACACCGAGCGCAAAGCGAGCGAGGGGGTGGAGGTGCCGGATGGCTGGATGGGCCTCGACATCGGCCCCCGCAGCGCCGAGATCTACGCCGACGCGGTCAAGCAGGCCGGAACGGTCCTCTGGAACGGCCCGATGGGCGCCTTCGAGATGGAGCCTTTCGCCGGCGGCACCCGCGTCGTCGCCGAAGCGGTCGCCGCGGCGCCTGGGACGACGGTCGTCGGTGGCGGTGACTCAGTCGCGGCGCTGAACCAGTTCGGCCTCGAGGACCAGGTCGACTGGGTCTCGACTGGAGGAGGAGCATCTTTGGAGCTCTTGGAGGGAAAGAAGCTGCCGGGCGTGGAGGCCCTGCTCGACGCCGAAGAGGAGACCGCGAATGCCTGAGCGCACCCCGTACATCGCCGCCAACTGGAAGATGCACAAGACCGTCGCCGAGGCGGCCGAGTTCGTCGACGCGCTGCTGCCACGGATCGCGGCGACGCAGTCCGACGTTGTTCTCTGCGCCCCCTTCACGGCGCTGACCGCCGTGGTCGAGCGGCGCTACGGCACCGCCGTCAAGGTCGCCGCCCAAAACATGCACGAGGAGGACTCGGGTGCCTTCACCGGTGAGGTCTCGGCGCCGATGCTGGTCGAGCTCGACGTCGAGGCGGTTATCCTCGGTCACTCCGAGCGCCGCCAGTACTTCAACGAGACCGACGAGGCGCTGGCGCGCAAGGTGGCGAAGGCGCTGACCGCCGACCTCGAGCCGATCCTCTGCGTCGGCGAGAGCGAGGAGGCCCGCGACGCCGGGGAGACCGAGGAGGTGCTGGAGCGCCAGTTGCAGGCGGACCTCAGCGGGATCGAGCCGGGGCAGATCGAGAACGTCGTCATCGCCTACGAGCCGATCTGGGCGATCGGCACCGGCCGCACCGCGACGCCCGAGCAGGCTGAGGAGACTTGCGCCTTCATCCGCGATGTCCTCCGCGCCCGCGGCGGCGCCGCCGACCGGGTTCGGATCCTCTACGGCGGCTCGGTCAAGCCCGCCAACGCCGCCGAGCTGCTCTCGCTGCCGGACATCGACGGCGCCCTCGTCGGCGGCGCCAGTCTCGACGCCGAGGACTTCGCCGCCATCGTCGAGGCGGCAGGCTGAGCGGATGAGCCCGCTCGTCCCGTCCCTGGCGCTGATCATCCTCGACGGCTGGGGGCTGGCCGAGCCGGGGCCGGGCAACGCGATCTCGCTCGCCGAGACGCCTGTCTTCGACCGCCTCTGGGGCGATTACCCGCACACGCAGCTCTCCGCCCAAGGCCGTGACGTCGGCCTCCCGGATGGCCAGATGGGCAACTCCGAGGTCGGCCACCTCAACCTCGGCGCCGGCGCGATCGTCAAGCAGGACCTGGCGCGGATCGACGACGCCGTCGCCGACGGCAGCTTCTTCGAGAACGAGGCGCTGCTCGGCGCCTGCGAGCGGGCCCGCAACAGCCCCCGCGGCCGGCTGCACCTGCTCGGGCTGGTCTCCGACGGTGGCGTTCATTCCGGCTGGGAGCACATCGAGGCGACGATCGAGCTCGCCGCCCAGGAGGGCGTGCCCGACGTCGTCTTCCACGCCTTCACCGATGGCCGGGACACGCTCCCGCACGGCGGCAAGGGCTACATCGAAGAGCTGGAGCGCTGGTTACGGTCGGCGGGTCGCGTGGCCACCGTCAGCGGCCGCTACTACGCGATGGACCGGGACACCCGCTGGGAGCGGACCAAGCTCGCCTACGACGCGATCGTCCACGCCCAGGGCCTGCACGCGCCGAGCGCCGTCGCGGCGATCACCGAGTCCTACGAGCGCGGCGAGACCGACGAGTTCGTCAAACCGACGGTGATCGGCGACTACGACGGCGCCGCCGAGGGCGACGTCGCGATCTTCATCAACTTCCGCCCCGACAGGGCTCGGCAGCTGACCCGGGCGCTCGCCGAGCCCGGCTTTGACGAGTTCTCCCGCGCCGGCGCCGCCCCGCTCGACCTGACGACGATGACCGAGTACCGCAAGGGCTGGCCCTACCCGGTCGCCTTCCCCGAGCAACGGCCGGCGACGACCCTGGCGGAGACGATCGCCGCCGCCGGCGGCAACCAGCTCCACGTCGCCGAGACCGAGAAGTACGCCCACGTCACCTACTTCTTCAACGGCGGCAAAGAGCAGGAGGTCGAGGGGGAAGAGCGGGCGCTGGTCGAATCGCCGCGCGACGTTCCCACCTACGACCACAAGCCGGAGATGAGCGCCGAAGGCGCCGCCGAGGCCTTCACCTCCCACTGGAGCGAGGGCAGCTACCGCTTCGGGATCATCAACTTCGCCAACCCCGACATGGTCGGACACACCGGCGTCATCCCCGCCGCGGTCAAAGCGGTCGAGACCGTCGACGCCCAGCTCGGCAAGGTCGTCGAGGCGGTCACCGCCAAGGGAGGCGCCTGCATCGTCACCGCCGACCACGGCAACTGCGACCACATGCTCGAGCCTGACGGGTCACCCAACACCGCCCACTCCCTCAACCCGGTCCCCCTCATCGTCACCGCCAACGGAATCAGCCTCCGCGACAGCGGCATCCTCGCCGACGTCGCCCCCACGGCCCTAGGGCTCCTCGGCATCACCCAGCCCGAGGCGATGACGGGCCGCTCGCTGATCAGCGCCTAGCTCTACCCCTCTTTCTTCTCCCGCCGCTGACGTCGTTCTTCCCATGCTTTCTCGAGCGCGAGAAGTTCTAGGCCCCAGCCGGGACCCTTCCAGAGGGCGATGACGACTAACGCCGCTAGGAACTCAAGATGTTCTTGTATAAGGGCCAACAAAAGGTTTTGTGTCGATGCCTAAATCGCATTTGACTGGTCCTTTCGTATGGCCCCCGAAGGAGCTTCATTCTCCCATTGGTGCCGCCTTGCGACACTTGAAGTCAGGGTAGCTCAGGCCTCGGCGACAACATTGGCCTGTCGACTTAGGGGTCCATATGAGCGCATAAGTCGACATGGACCCATACGCTGCCGCCCGTGCGAAACGACCCGCAGCGTCTCCGCTTCGAGATCGGCGCCCGTGACGGCAGCGCCCGCGCCGGCGTCATCCACACTGCCCACGGGCCGATCGAGACGCCGGCTTTCATCCCGCTGGCGACGAAGGGGACGGTCCGGGGGCTGGAGTCGGCGGAGGTGGTCGAGCTCGGCTATCAGCTGATCCTCGGCAACACCTACCACCTGTTCGTCTCGCCGGGGCCGGAGCGGATTGCGGCTGCGGGCGGCCTGCACGGGTTCATGAACTGGGAGCGGGCGATCATCACCGACTCCGGCGGCTTCCAGGTCTTCTCGCTCGCCCACGGCGGCGTCGCCAACGAGGTCAAGGGCAGCGGCCGCTCCGGCGACCACGGCTCCAAGGTCGAGATCAGCGAGGAGGGGGCGCGGTTCCAGTCGCCGCGGGACGGCGCGGAGTTGTTCATCTCCCCTGAGGTTTCGATGAGCATTCAGGCCCAGCTTGGCTCCGACATCGCCCTCGTCTTCGACGAGTGCACGCCCTTCCACGCCGACCGCGAGTACACCGCCCGCTCGACCGAGCGCACCCACCGCTGGCTCGACCGATGCCTCGCCTGGCACGAGCGCGAGGGCCCCGAGCGGCAAGCGGTCTTCGGGATCGTCCAGGGCGGGACCCACGAGGACCTGCGACGGGAATCGGCGCAGGCGATCTCCGAGGCCGGGGTCGACGGGATCGCGATCGCGATCGGAGGAACGCTGGGTCGCGACAAGGCCGAGATGGCCGAGGTCCTGGCGATTACCGCGCCGCTGCTGCCCGAGGCGGCTCCCAAGCACCTCCTGGGGATCGGCGAGGTCGACGATCTGCTCGGCGGCATCGCCCTCGGCCTCGACGTCTTCGACTGCGCCGTCCCCACCCGCCTCTCCCGCCACGGCGTTGCCCTCGCTCCGAGCCCGGAGACCCGCTGGCGCCTCGACATGCGCAAGGGCAAGTGGGTCGGCAACCGCGAGCCGCTGGTCGAGGGCTGCCCCTGTACCACCTGCCAGCGCCACGACCGCGACTACGTCAGCTACCTCTCCCGCGCCGAGGAGCTGACCGCGGTCCGCCTCATCGTCATCCACAACCTCACCTACATGCATGAACTGACCACCCACGCCCGAGCAGCAATCCAGGCCGGAACCTTCAACAACTACCGCTCCGCCATCCTGTCCGGGGAAACCCCCTGGACGGCCTGAGACGCCTATTCCGTGTTGTTGCGGACCAGCTCTTTTACTTCTTCGACGACCTTGTCGATCGTGTCGCCGGCGACGCGGCTGACCTTGACGCCGGCCGCCTTGTCGGTGGTGACGATGACGGCGGTGGCGACGGCGGCGGCGACCAGGACCAGCGCCACCGCGGCGAGGACGAAGCGGGCGAAGCGGGAGAAGGCGCCGCGCTTGCGGGGTTGCGCCGCCCGTGGGGGAGGGGCTGCCGGCTGCGGGGCGGGGGCGACTCGCGGCTGCGGCCGCCGCGTCTGCGACGGCGCCGGCCGGTACTCGGTCTGGGCGGTGTCTCGGCCCATGTGGCGGGTCGCGGCGGTGTCGCCGCCGAGGACCCGCGTCGCCGAGGTGCCCTCATCCAGGGGCAGCGTCACGTCGGTCCCTTCGAGGCCGAGGCGGAGCCCGGAGGCGAGCTCGTCGGCGCTCGCGTAGCGCCGGTTCGGATCCCCCTCGAGCGCCCGCAGCACCGCGGCGCCGAGCGTCTCCGGCACTTCGCTGTTGTAGGTGTCCGGCGGCAGCGGCTTCTCGTTCTGCTGGCGCACCGCCAGCTCGGCCAGTGAGGACCCCTCGTAGGGCAGCCGCCCGGTGAGGAACTGGTAGAGGACGACGCCGAGCGCGTAGACGTCGGTTGCCGGCGTCGCCTCCTCGCCCCGCACCTGCTCCGGCGCCAGGTAGGCGGCGGTTCCAACGACGGAGCCGACCTGGGTGATCCGCGTCTGCTCGATCGCTCGGGCGATCCCGAAGTCCGTCAGCTTGACGATCATCTCGCCGCCGCCGACCGGGCCGCCGAAGACCATCAGGTTCCCCGGCTTGACGTCGCGGTGGATGATCCCGCGCCGGTGCGCGTAATCGAGCCCGGCGCAGGCCTGGATCCCGATCTCGGCCGCGACCTCCGGCTCGACCGGACCCTGTCGCTGCAGGATCTGCGCCCCCGAGCGTCCCTCGACGTACTCCATGACGATGTAGTGGCGGCCCTCGTCGACCCCGGTGTCGTAGACCTGGACGATGTTCGGGTGGATCAGTTTCGCCACCGCCAGCGCCTCGCGCCGGAAGCGGGCGACGAAACGCTCGTCGTCGGAGAGGTGCTCGGCGAGGATCTTCACCGCCACCGTCCGCTCGAGGATCCGATCGGTCGCCTTGTAGACGTTCGACATCCCGCCGGCTCCGAGCCGCTCGCTGGTCTCGTAGCGCCCCGAGAGGGTGCCCGCGCCTGCCTCCATCATTCGACTCCCACGCTGGGACCTACACCGCCAGAGGAGGGGGTTTCTTCAGCCGGTTCGGCCGGCGGTTCGGCGCCGCCTTTTTCTTCGCCTTTGCCGTTCGACTGCGGCGGCAGTTCGCCGCTTTCTTCTTCATTCGTTTCTTCTTCGGGTTCCGGTTCCTTGGCTTCCTTCTCCGGCTTGTCCTTCTTCGGCTTCTTTTCCTCTTCCACTTCAGGTTCAACATCCGTTTCCAGCTCGGGTTCCGTTTCCTCGCTGGTGGTTTCTTCTTCGCAGCGGCCGACGACTTCGCTCAGCTTTTCGGTCCCTTCCTGCAGCGCCGCCTTCAGCTTCAGGTCGACGCCTTCGAGTTCTTCGACGTCGGCGGTGACCGTTGCCACCGCGTTTTCGGCCCCGATGCAGTCTTCGGCGGCCGCCAGTTCCCGAACCTCTTCCAGGTTGGCTTCGATCTGGTCGGCCGTGGTCCCGGGCAGGAGGTCGGCATCGCTGCCGCCGCCGCAGGAGGCGAGCCCCAGCGAGACGGCGACGCCAAGCCCGAAGGCGATAAGGAGTGCGCTCAGGCGGCCCATGATTCGAGTCTAGACAAAGGCTTGGAATCGATATTTGCCCTGCATTTCGTGCTCAACGACCGACCTCCAGCCGCTCCGCGAGGACATCGGGAAGGCCGGCGGCGCGGATTGCGGCCGCGGCTGCCTCGAACTCGTAGGGGACGCGGTGGTAGCGCGCCGTCCAGCGCTCGGTGTCGAGCTCCAGCCAGGCGGCCCGCGGATCGCCGTCTCGCGGCTGTCCGACGCTGCCGGGGTTGAGCAGCCATTCGCCCTCGCCGATCTTCAGCTCGGCGCCCTCGCCCGCCTGTGCGCCCTGCGCGAAGCCGCCGTTCTTGCCCGGGAGGCGAACGAAGTAAAGGGCGATGTGGGAGTGGCCGATCAGCCCCACCCGCTCCTCCTGGGCCTCGAAGCCGGCTTCGGCCTGGTCGGTGGCGAGGACGTACTCCCAGATTGGGTCCCGCGGCGAGGCGTGGAAGAGGCCGACGCCCGCCTGCGAGGCGGACGGCTCGAGCGAGCCGAGGAACTCGACCGTCTCGGCGCTGACGTTCTCCCGCGTCCATTCCACCGCAGCAGCCGCCGCCTCCGAGAAGGTCGAGATGTCGAGCGCGCCGAGCAGCGCCAGGTCGTGGTTGCCGACCAGGCAGGTGCTGCAGCGCTCGCGCACGAGCGCCGTGCAGGCATCGGGATCGGCGCCGTAGCCGACCATGTCGCCGAGGCACCAGATCTGCTCGACTCCTTGCTCCTCGACCGCCGCGAGGACGGCCTCGAGGGCCTGGCGGTTGGAGTGGATATCGCTGAGGACGGCTACGTGCAAGGCGGGCAGCGTAACGCGGGGACGCCCCGGTCCATACGATTGCCCCGTGAGTGACACCGATTCAGTCGCCGCGCTGCGGGGCGCAGTCGAAGACGCCGCGCGGGCCCTCCGCGACGGCCAGCCGACCGAACCGAGCCCCGGCCTCGAGCGCCCGCCCAAGCCCGAGCTCGGCGACTACAGCTCCAATGCGGCGATGCTCCTCGCAGGTCTGCTCGGCGACAACCCGCGCGCAGTGGCCGAGCGCCTGCGCGAGCAACTGGAAGCCGACGCCGAGCTCGCGCCCGACCTGGCGCGGATCGAGGTCGCCGGCCCCGGCTTCGTCAACTTCTTCCTCGCCGACTCCTGGTACCTGCGGGCGCTGGATGGACTGCTGGAGGCAGGCGACCGGCTCGGCGAAAGTGCCGCCGAGGCGCCCGAGAAGGTCCTGGTCGAGTTCGTCTCCGCCAACCCGACTGGGCCGATCCACGTCGGCACCGGCCGCAACGCCGCCTACGGCGACTCGCTGGCGCGGCTGCTGCAGGCGACCGGCCACGAGGTCGAGCGCGAGTACTACGTCAACGACGCCGGCAGCCAGATCGGCAACTTCGCCGACTCGATCGCCGCCCGGATGCGCGGGGAGGAGCCTCCGGAGGACGGCTACGCCGGCGAGTACGTCGGCGAGATCGCCGAGCGCTTGCAGGCCGAAGGGGTCGACCCTTCCGACCGCGAGACCTTGGAAAAGCGCGGGATCGAGGAGGTCCTGAAGGAAGTCAAGGCGACGCTGGAGCGTTTCGGCGTCCACTTTGACACCTGGTTCTCCGAGCGCAGCCTCTACGCCAAAGGGGAGGTCGACGAGGCGCTCGGCGAGCTCGAGAAACGCGGCCACACCTACCGCCACGAGGACGCCCTCTGGCTGCGGACGACCGACTTCGGCGATGACAAAGACCGGGTTCTGATCCGCTCCAACGGCGAGGCCACCTACCTGACGCCGGACATCGCCTACCACTGGGACAAGCTGCAGCGCGGTTTCGAGCGGCTGATCGACGTCCTCGGCGCCGACCACCACGGGTACGTGGCGCGCGTGCGGGCGGCGATAGAGGCGCTCGGGGGCGACCCGCAGCGCTTTGAGGCCCTGACCATGAGCCTCGTTCACATCGTCGAAGGCGGCGAGCGGGTGCAGATGTCGAAGCGGACCGGGGACTTCGTCACCCTCGACGAACTCGTCGACGACATCGGTGCCGACGCTACCCGCTGGTTCATGCTCTGGCGCAGCCACGAGACGACGGTCGACCTCGACCTCGAGCTCGCCCGCAGCCAGTCCAGCGAGAACCCGGTCTACTACGTCCAGTACGCGCACGCGCGGATCGCCAGCATTCTTCGCAAAGCTGGGGAGGAAGGCGAGGTCACCGCCGCCGCGGTCAGCGAGCGGGCTCCGCTGGAGGAGACCGAGAAGGTTCTGGTCAAGCGCCTGCTCGAGTTCCCGGAGGAGGTGCGCTCGGCGGCGGCGCGCCGCGCCCCCCACCGGGTCTGCGCGTACTCGACCGCGGTTGCCGCCGACTTCCACGCCTTCTACCGCGACTGCCAGGTCGTCGGCGCCGAGGGCGAGGGGGTCGAAAGCTCGCGGCTGGCCCTCTGTCTCGCTACCAAGCAGACGATCGCGGCTGCGCTGGGGTTGTTGGGGATCTCCGCGCCCGAGCGGATGTGATGCTGCGGGGCCGCGCCCGCATCCCTGTCCTCGCCGAGATCGCGGGACCGGCTAACGGGCGCGTCTGGGCCCTGCGGCGTCAGGACTTCGATGGCCTCACACCGCTGCTGGCGCGGCTGGCCGAGCAGCGGGTGGTAGCGGTCGCCGGGGAGGGGGAGGCCCCAGCGGTTGCGGCCGTCGCTGTCGCCGCCGCCGCTGCTGCCTCCGGCCGCCGCACGATCCTCGTCGAGTGCGATCTCGCCCGACCCCGCGTGGCCGCGCACATCGGCCTGACCCTGACCCCTGGCCTGCACGAGTACCTGCGCTGGGAGGCCGAGCCACAGGGGATCCTGCAGCCGATCGTCCTCGCCGGATCGGCGACCGCGAGCGCCGCCGACCCGCTCGTCTGCGTCTGCGGCGGCCGGTCCGCGAGCAAGGCCGAGACCCTGCTCGGGCTGCAGAGCTTCGGCCACATGGTCGAGAAGCTTCGCGCCGCCTACGAGCTGACGATCTTGCTGGCGCCGCCGATCGTGGCCGAACCGTCCGCCGCTCTGGCAGTCGGATCGCGAGCGGAGGCGGTTCTGGCGGCGCTGCCCGCGGATGAGGCCCGCGGTCGTTCAGGGCGCTCCTTGCGCGCCGCAGTTGGGCGTCTACCGGCTCCTGTCCTGGGAGCGGTGGCGCTGACCTCGCCGAGCTGGGTTCAGAGGTCGTAGCGGGCGAGGTCGGCGTCGAGCCGCTCGGCGTCCTCGCCGCTCGGGCCCGCAGAGGGGGGCGCTCCGGTCCCGCCCGAACCGCCGCGCCGCCAGCGCAGGACGCCGATCGCCAGCGCCGCCGCCGCGATCAGAAAGGCGACGATCGGGACCACATAGGCGGAGAGGCTGAAGCCGGAGTCGGGCGGCAGCGCCAGCACCTCGTTCCCGTACTCGGCGACGAGGGCGTCCTTGACTTCCTCTTCGCTGCGGCCTTCGTCGATCAGGCGGTTGATGAAGGCGCGCTCGCGCTGGGCCTGCGGCGATTCCGCCAGTTGCAGCAGGGTCCCGCAGACGGGGCACATCACCTGCTTTTCGATTTCGGTCAGCGAGGCGCCGCCTTCGGCTGCGGCCGTCGGCGCCAGCACGGCGAGTGAAATTCCCAAGAGAAGGACGAGCCGGCTCAAGATGCTCCTCCGGGCAGCAGGGGCGCGACTTCCTTCTGCAGGTATTCGTCATCGACCGGTCCGGGGGCAACCAGCCGAACTTTGCCGGCGGGGTCAATAAGGAAGTTCTCCGGCACCCCGGTCGTCCCGTATTCGTCGGCGATGTCGCCATTGCCGTCGCGCAGCTGCGGGTAAGAGAGGCCATAGCGCTCGACGAAGGCCTTGGCGTCGTCGCTCAGGTCCTGGGTGTCAATCCCGACAACCGTAAACCGCGACTTCCCTTGCTGCTGCTGGAACGCCTCCAGCGCCGGCGCCTCAGCGCGGCAGGGCAGGCACCACGAGGCCCAAAAGTTGACCAGCACCCATTCGCCCTTGTAGTCGGTCAGCGACTCACTTCCCCTGCCCTCGAGCTGGGGGAGGGGTTCCGTCGGCGCTGCCTCGCCCACCTCCAGCCGCGAGCCCCCCTTGCTGGCCAGCCCGAAGACGAGCAGGCCGACGACTGCCAGCACGGCGAAGACTGCGATGAGGGAGCGGGCGCTCACGGAGAAGCGGACGACGGGGGTCGAACCCGCGACCTCGAGCTTGGGAAGCTCGCGCTCTACCAACTGAGCTACGTCCGCGTAAGGCGGATTCTACGTTGACTGGTCCCAGCTGTCGGCGCGACCGTAGAGGCGGTCCTTGGCGGCCAGCAGCTCGGTGTCGGCTGCGGCGATCAGTGCCTCGCCGTCGTGGTCGATCCGGGTGGCGATCCCGAAGGAAGCGCTGATCACGCCCTGGCCGAGGGCGGCGGCGCGGATTTCCCTGGCGATGCGGGTGGCGGCGACGCGCGCCTCGTCTTCGTCGGTTCCCGGCATCAGCAGCGCGAACTCGTCGCCGCCGATGCGGAAGCAGTCGTCGGCGAGGCGGGAGCCGTCGAGGATGCGGCCGACTTCGCGCAGCACCTGGTCGCCGGCGGGATGCCCGAGCCGGTCGTTGACCCCCTTGAAGCCGTCGAGATCGAGCAGGCAGAGCGAGAGCGGCCCGGAGCGCGCGGCCCGGGCCAGCTCGATCGGCAGGCGCTCTTCGAAGGCGCGCCGGTTCGGCAGGCCGGTGAGGGAGTCGCGGCGGTTCTCGCGCGCCTCGGTCTCGAAGAGGTTGGCGTGGGAGAGGTGGGCGGAGATCAGATCGCTGAGGAGCTCCAGCGTCTCGACGTCGGTGTCATCGAAGTGGTGGGCCTCGGGCGAGTAGACCTTGAGGACGCCGATCGTCTCATCGTGGTGGGCGAGCGGAACGCAGAGCATCGAGGCGGCGTTGACGCGCTTGCAGGCGGCGGCGTCGACCCGAGGGTCCCTGCTGGTGTCGTCGCTGCGGAGGACTTCTTCCTCGCGGACGCAGAGGCCGGACATGCTCGAAGAAGCCTGCAGCCGCATGCCGTTATTTG
>VAYN01000009.1:96469-109459 GCA_005885405.1 Actinomycetota bacterium
CACCGTGTAGACCATCTCCTCGCCCTCCAGCAGCTCGATCAGCCCGGCGCTGGCGCGGGTCAGCTCCTGGGCTCGTTCGGCGATCAGGGTCATGATCGCCTGCGGGTCGAGATCGCTGGCGGCGATCTCGGTCTGGGTGCGGATGATCGCCCGCAGCTGGGCGGCGGAGCGCTGGTTGGCCATGCTGACCAGATCGGCATAAGGACCGGCTTGATTTAGAGCGGCAAACGTGTTCCCCTGATGCTTCTCACCCCAACCGAGAAGGAGGACTCATGTACGCACGGGTTGCACGCTGGGAGGGGGCTGACGCGGAGGCGCTGAAAGACAGCGTGGAGAGGATCCGCTCCGAATCGGAGTCAGGGCCGCCGGAGGGGCTGCCGGCGAAGAAGCTCTGGGTCCTGCATGACCTCGAGGGAGGCCGGGCGATAGCGATCACCCTCTTCGAGAACGAGGAGGACTACCGGCAAGGGGATGAGACGCTGAACTCGATGAGCCCGCCTGGTGGCGGCATGGGCGAGCGCGTCGGCGTCGACAAATACGAGGTCGCGATCGAGATGGAGGCGTAGCGACTGGAGTCTGGGCGGGGCTTAGGCCATCGCCCAGGCTCGTTCTGCCTCCTTGGCGGGCTCTTGCCGCTCGCCGCTGCTCCCGTTGGCGGTCGCGGCCTCCGGCAGCCGGTAGAAGTGCTCGGTCGCGCCGCGGACCTGTCGCTCCCGGACCAGTTCGATCAGGCCGGCTTTCGCCAGCTCGGTGACGTGGTAGTTGGTGTTGCTGAGGGGAATCTGCAGCTCACGGCTGAGATCGCTGGGGGAGAGGACCCTGCCGCCGTCGATGCCGAGGATTTCGAGGACCGAGACGCGTAGGGGATGAGCCGTCGCCCGGGCCAGCCGCTCCCAGTTGACAGGGAGCGCAGAACGGCCGTTGCCGTTGCTGATATGCCCATTTTCCGGCTGATTTGCAGGGGAATGGCCGTTTTCAGAGGGGATGGGGGGGGAACTTCCATTTTGGGTTGGCATAAAGCGATATTACCCAAAAATATTGACTCAAGTCATTAATTTCGGGTAGTCTTTTCGTCGAGGATGCTTTCTGGGAGGAAAAATCCGATGCCCAAGACCGCATTGCGCGCGGCTTTCGCGCTCTGCCTTTGTCTCTTCTTCGCGGCCGCTCCGACGGCGTTCGCGGACACCGACGACATCATCGCTCCGAGCGACGTCACGCACCCTGAAGTCGATTCGGGCTGGCAGGCGGGAACCTGCGAGGCGGAACCCTGCTCGATTGCCACCCCCGACCTCTTCTTCGAAACGGCTGGAGCCCATCCCAACTACGGCTTCACCCAATTCATCATCAAGCACGGCCCTCCACCGACCGAAGCCCCGGTCGGTGAACTGAAGACGGTCCGGGTGGATCTGCCCGTCGGGCTCAGCGTCAACCCGGGAGCGACGCCGCGCTGCACGCGGGCGCAGTTTGAATCCGACACCTGCCCCCTCACCTCGAAAGTCGGCGAAAGCCTTGTCACCGCGGCCGGTCCACTGGGGCCGATCGATCCGGTACCGGGAGTCACTCAGGTTCCCGTCTACAACGTGCAGCCTGAGCAGGGGGAGGCTGCCCGGTTCGGCCTCAAACTCGCCGGCAACGAAGTTTTCCTCGAAGGCGACGTCGCCTGGGACTCCGACTACCACGAGGGCTTCACCATCCACGTTCCCGCGGCTCTTCCGGAAGACCTTGGCGGGGTCCTCAAACTGCTGCCCGGCCAAAAAGGCGTGATCCTCAAAAACCGGCTCACCTTCGAAGGTCGAAAAGGGGACGGCACCTTCCTGACGACGCCGACCACCTGCTTCGGCCCCGCCTACAAGGACGACTGGAAAGAGGGCGAAGCCCCCGGCGGCCCCTCCGGGTCGATCTACTCGACCTTCCTCCGGGCCGACTCGGTCGCCGAACCGGATCCGAACTTCCCCAACGGCTCCTCTTACCTCGAGTCGCCGATCCCGCCCGTGAGCGAAACGCACGGTCCTGGGACCTCGCCGAAAGACTGCGACACGATCCCCTACGACCCGGAGATCGAGGTCGACCCCGGGACCGCCGAGGTGAACTCGCCCGCTGCCGCGAAGGTCAATGTCGACGTCCCGCACCTGAAAGAAGCGGACGGTCAGGACAGCTCCCACACCAAGCGGACGACGGTGACGCTGCCGCAAGGAATGGGCCTCAACCCCTCCGCCGCGAACGGGCTGCAGGCCTGCAGCGACGAGCAGTTCGGCAAGGGCACCCGCAACCCGGCCGCCTGCCCCCCGGAGTCGATCGTCGGCCGGGTAAAGATCGAGTCGCCGCCGCTGATCGACCAGACCGACCCGCAGCCCGAAGAAGCCCTCGAAGGAAACGTCTACGCCGGCAAGCAACTGAGTCGCGATCCCGCCTCCGGCGACGAGTACCGGATCTTCATCCAGGCCAAGTCAGACCGCTACGGAATCGACGTCCGCCTGGTCGGCAATGTGCGGGCCGATCCCGTGACCGGCCAGCTGAGCACGACGATCTCCGAAACGCCGCAGGTCCCCTTCACCTCGTTCGACCTCTCCTTCAACGGCGGCGCCCGCGCGGTGCTCAGCAGTCCGCTGACCTGCGGGCCGAGCAAAACCGACGCGGTGATGACGCCATGGTCGGGCAACCTGGCGGCGACCCCCTCCAGCAGCTTCACGCTGACGAACGCGCCCGGCGGCGGCAAATGCGCGAAGACGATGGCCGAGCGGCCCTTCGGCCCGGAGTTCGGGGCCGGCCCGGAAAGCTCGAAAGCCGGCGCCTTCAGCCCGGTCTCGATCCGGATCAATCGCGGCGACGGCCAGCAGGAGCTGAAAGGCACCGACGTCGTCCTGCCCCCGGGGATGACCGGCAAGCTTCGCGGGATCCCCTACTGCCCCGAGGCTGCGCTTGCCTCAGCCGCCGGCCGATCCGGTGCCGAGGAGAAGGCGAGCTCGAGCTGCCCGGCCGAGAGCCAGGTCGGCACCGCTTCGGTCGCCGCTGGCACCGGTCCCGCGCCATACAAGATCGACGGCAAAGTCTTCCTCTCAGGCCCCTACCACGGGGCTCCTCTCTCCCTGGCAGTGGTCACCCCCGCCACGGCCGGCCCGTATGACCTCGGGACGGTCGTGGTGAGGGTGGCCCTGTTTGTCGATCCGGAAACGGCCCAGATCCACGCCGTCTCCGATCCGATCCCGCACGTCTTCGGCGGCACCCTGCTCAGCGTCCGCTCCGTCGACCTGAAGATGGACCGGCCGAACTTCACCCTCAACCCGACCAGTTGCGACCCGTTCGCGACCAGCGGCACCCTCGTGGGGGGTGGTGCCGACCCGACCAACCCCGCCGCCTTCAGCGCCGCCCCGGTCAGCGCCGCCTTCCAGGCGACCGGCTGCGATACGCTGGACTTCAAGCCGAAGCTGTTCACGAAGTTGATCGGCAAGCGCAAGGCGATGCGCCGCAACGGCCACCCCGCCTTTCGCGCGACGCTCGTCGCCCGGCAGGGGGACGCCAACATCAAGCGGGCGGCGCTGACGCTGCCGCACTCACAGTTCCTCGACCAGAACCACATCGGGACGATCTGCACCCGGGTCCAGCTCGCCGCCTCCGACTGCCCCGCCCGCTCCATATATGGATACGCGCGGGCGGAGTCGCCGCTGCTCGACGACGAAGTCGCCGGCCCCGTCTACTTGATCGCCTCCGACCACGAACTTCCCGACCTCCTGGCCGACCTGCACGGCCAGGTGAGCGTGCGGCTGCGCGGCGTCATCAGCTCGGCCAAGGAGCGGATGAAGACGGTCTTCTATCCGGTGCCGGACGTGCCGGTGAGCAAGTTCACGATCAACATGAAGGGCGGCAAGAAGGGGCTGCTGGTCAACTCTCGCAACCTCTGTGGCCACCCAAATCGCTCCTTCCTCAAGTTCGCCGCCCAGAACGGCAAGAGCCTGAAGGTGAAGAAGCTGCCGTTGCAGACGCCCGCCTGCCGTAAAGCAAAGAAGAAGCACCGTCGCTAGCGGATTAACAGCGCGTCCAGCTGGGTACCGGCGTCGCCAGGTGAGGAATCCTGTCGCGCAGATAGTCACGCTTGCCCTCTTCCTGGGGCTCTTTGTCGCGCCGGCGGCGCGGGCAGGTGAAGTCGTCTTCACCCCGCAGAACAACCCACCGAACTCGCAGGACGGCTGGCAGGCGGGCACCTGTAACACGTCGACCTGCGCCCCCGACAGCCCTAAAGCCGAGTTCTACGAAACGGCCGCCGGCCACCCGCCCTTCGGCATCACCCAGTTCATCGTTCGCCACCAGACGGTGCTCGTACACGAAGAACCGGAAGTCGACATGAAGACCCTGCGGGTCGACCTTCCCGTCGGCCTCAGCGTTAACCCGGGGGCGACCCCGCGCTGCGAGGCGGAGCACCCCGGCGACTGCCCGCCCGAGACGCGCGTCGGCGAAAGCATTGTCACCGTCTCCCCGGAAGTGCCGCTGCTGCCGCCGGTGCCGATCACGGCGCAGGTCTACAACTTGAAGCCGAAGCCGGGGCAGCCCGCGCGATTCGGCTTCACCGTCGAAGCGGTGCCTGACCTGCCGCTGCTGCCGCCGAGCGACATCTTCCTCGAAGCCGACGTCGCCTATGAGTCTGACTATCACGAGGGCTTCACGATCAACGTGCCAAAGGTCGACGCCGTAAAACTGCTGAAAAACCGGCTCGTCTTCAACGGCCGCGCCCACGCGGGCTCCGGGGTCGGCTACTTCCTGACGACGCCGAGCACCTGCTTCGACCCGAACGCGGCCCCCTTCCAACACACCTACTCGACCTACGCGCGGGCCGATTCGCTCCAGAACCCGGATCCCAACTTTCCCAACGGATCCCCCTTCGTCGAGTCGAAGCTGCCGCCGGGGACCAGCCCCAAAGACTGCGACTCGATTCCGTTCAACCCATCGATCAGTGTCGATCCTGGAACCAACGAGGTTGACTCTCCGGCGGGCGCGGTGACCGAGCTGAAGCTACCGGTTGAACCGAGCGCGACGGGGCAGGAAACCTCGACGATGAGGACCGCCCGGGTGTCACTGCCGTTGGGGATGGGGCTGAACCCCTCCGCCGCCAACGGGCTCGCCGCCTGCACCGATCAGCAGTTCGGCAAGGGGACGCGCAACCCGGTCGCCTGTCCCGCCGGGTCGAAGGTCGGGACGGTCACGGTGGAGACGCCGCCGCTGCCGGAGGGCCCGCTGACCGGCAACGTCTACGTCGGCGAGCAGAAGAGCCGCGACCCCGAATCGGGCGAAGAGTTCCGGATTTTCGTCGCCGCCGAGTCCGAGCGGTACGGCATCTCAGTTCGCCTCGTCGGCAACGTCGTTGCCAACGCCAAGACCGGCCGGCTGACCGCCGTCTTCGACGAACCGGCGAAAGAGGGCGTCCTGCGCGGAGGGAACAGCGACAACCTCCCGCACGGCCTGCCCCAGGTCCCGTTCACGACCTTCCGCATCGCCATTGACGGCGGTCCGAAAGCCGCCCTCAGCAGCCCCCCGACCTGCGGTCCCAACACCACCACCAGCGAGCTCACCCCGTGGTCGGCGGAGTTCTCCGGTAAAGGACCGGCCACGCCGGAGAGCAAATTCGACCTCGCCGCCGCGCCGGGCGGCGGTGCCTGCCCGAAGACGATGGGGGAGCGGCCGTTCGCCCCGGGCTTCAACGCGGCGCCGAAAACCGACGCCGTCGCGACCTTCACCCCGTTCTCGGCCCGCGTCAACCGACCCCCCGGCCAGCAGGAGCTGAAAGGACTCGACGTCACCCTGCCGGAAGGGGCGACGGCGAAACTCAAAGGCGTTCCCTACTGCCCGCCTGAGGCGATCAAGAAAGCCGAAGAGCGCTCCGGTGCGGCCGAGAAGAAAAACGCGGCCTGTCCGGACGACAGCAGGGTCGGGGTCGCCAATGTCACCGCCGGTACCGGTCCGAACCCGTTCAAAATTGAGGGCGACGCCTACCTCGCCGGTCGCTACAAGGGCGCGCCGCTCTCGCTCCTAGTGGTGACGCCGGCGCTCGCCGGTCCCTTCGACCTCGGCACCGTCGTGGTGCGCGTGCCGCTCTTCCTCGACCCGGAGACGGCGCAGGTCCACCCGAAGACCGACGACATTCCAGATGTTTTCGGCGGCACCAAACTCGACATCCGCTCCGTCTTCCTCAACCTCAACCGCAAAGACTTCACCCTGACCGGCACCAACTGCCGCAAAACGGCCACTGAGGGCGTTCTCAAGGGAGGCGGGGCGAACCCACTCGATCCCGGCGCCTACTCGTCCTTCAAAGTGTCCGAGCCCGCTAGGGGGACCGGCTGCCGCAAGCTGAAGTTCAGGCCGAAGCTGAACATCCGCCTGTTCGGCAAGACGCAGCGGGCGAAGCACCCGAAACTGCGCGCGGTGCTGAAGGCTCGCGGCGGCGACGCCAACATCCGCAAGGCCTCGGTGGCGCTTCCGCACGCGCTCTTCCTCGACCAGGCGAGCCTGGCTACCGTCTGCACCCGGGTCCAGTTCGCCGAAGAAAAATGCCCGAAACGCTCCGTCTACGGCAAGGCGCGCGCCTTCACGCCGCTGCTCGGCAAACCGCTCGAAGGGCCCGTCTACCTGCGCTCCTCCAACAACACGCTGCCGGACATGGTCGCCCACCTCGAGGGTCAGGTCGACATCGACCTCGTCGGCCGCATCGACAGCTTCAAAGGCGGCATCCGCACCACCTTCGGCCGCGTCCCCGACGTCCCGGTGACCAAGTTCGTCATGACCCTCCCGGGCGGCAAGAAAGGCCTGCTGGTCAACTCCACCAACCTCTGCGCCAAGCCGGTCCGGGCCATCATCCGGATCAAAGCCCAGAACGGCAAGAAGTCGAATAAGAAGCCGAAGCTGCGGACGCCCTGCAAGGGCAGCAGCAAGAAGCGCCGTTAATCCGTATCCACTTCGGGTACGTATGTAGCAGGAGTCACCGGTCCTAGACGAGGGAAGTGACACCGATTGGTGTCACATCACTAATCGATGTCACGGTTACTTGGGTAGTAACACCGGGAGGTGTTTGCAACACCCGCGAAGCCCTGTAATGTCTTCCGCGGGAGGGCCTGATCTTTGGGCGCTACAGGGGGCGTCCTCGTTAAGGGAAAACGAGGAGGAAAATTGATGGCAAAGCGCTCAGTCGCGTTGCTTGTTCTATGTCTCGGGGCGTTATTCGCCATGCCCGTTATGGCGCAGGCGGATACCGAAGACATCATTCAGCCGCAGAACGAAACGTCTGACCAGGGGTTCCAGGCGGGCACCTGTACGCAGGAAACCGAAGGCGGGAAAAACTGCTCGGTTGAAACGCCGACCATCTATTACACGACGGCCGCAGGCCACCCACCGATTGGTTTCACGCAGTACATCATCCAGCACGAACCGTTCACGCCGCTACCTTCGCCTCCGTTCCCACCTGGAGCTCTGGTCGCGCCGATCAAAGAACCGATCAGCGAACGGACGATCAAAACGCTGCGGTCCGACCTGCCGCCTGGCTTGACCGTCAATCCCGAGGCGACGGATTCGCGGTGCACGGTCGCGGAATTCCTCCACGAAACCGCGCCCGGCTCCAAAGAATACGAACCGGAATGCAAAGCGGAGACGATTACCGGCGAAGAGAAGATCACGCTGGTGACGAATAAAGACGAAGTCGAAATCCAGCCAGGATTCAAAGCACCGAAAGGCTTCGTGATCCCGCCGATCCCGGGCGGCACGCTAATACCGGTCTACAACCTTGTTCCGAAAGAAGGGGAACCGGCGAAACTCGGCTTCATCGTCAACAAAAAAATCCCGGTCTTTCTCGAAACCGAAGTGGCATGGGAGAGCGACTTCCACGAGAGCTTCACGATCAAACTGCCGAACACGGCGGAAATCACCGGGCTCTCGACCTTGATCAGCCGCCTCGTCAGCAAAGGCCGCTCGGGTGATGGGACCTACCTGACCAACCCGACCACCTGTTTCGATCCGAACGATCCGGCCTACGAACACCTCTACTCGACCTGGTTCCGGGCCGAGAGCTATGGGGACCCAGATCCGGAATTCCCGCACGGTTCGACGCCGGTGGAGGCGAAGCTTCCGAAAGTCGGCGGCAAACGGGTCCAACAGACCGGCTGCGACACGGTCCCGTTTGACCCGACCGTGAATGTTGCGGCGGGCACCGACGAGGTGGATTCACCGGCGCCGGCAACGGTGACGACGAAACTGCCTTTCGATCCCGCCACCGAAGGCAACGAAGGACAGATGCAGTCGCACGTCCGCAAAGCAGAAGTGAAGCTGCCGGCGGGCATGGGCATCAACCCTGCAGGGGCCCAGGGCCTGCAGGCCTGCACCGACGAACAGTTCAACAAGGGCGAGCGCGTCTACACCAACGAGTGCCCGCCCGAGTCCGACATTGGCACGGTGGAAGTCGAATCGGCGCCGCTAGCGGAGACGCTGGTCGGCGATGTCTACGTCGGCACCCAGAACAGCACCGACCCTGAATCCGGGGAACAGTTCCGGATCCTGCTCGAAGCAAAGAGTGAGCACGAGGGGATCGACGCTCGCCTCGTCGGCCATATCAAGGCCAACAAAACGACTGGTGAGCTGAACGCGGTGATCGACGACCAACTGACCAGCGAGTTCTTCGGTCCGCTGCCGTCCGGTCTGCCGCAGGTGCCGTTCAAAGAGATCAGGGTGAAGCTCGACGGTGGCAAACAGGTCCTAACCAGCCCGCCGGTCTGCTCTGCGGAGAGCACGAGCAAGTTCGAACCATGGGCGCGTCCGAATACGTTCGCCGAGACGAAATCCTCCGTCACGCTGAGCAAAGACCCGACCGGCGGCGCCTGTCCGAAAACGCTGGCGGAGCGGAAGTTCTCTCCGTTCTACAAAGCGAAAACGGACAGCCAGAAAGCCGGCGCCTACTCGCCGTTCCACGTCAACATTGCGCGGCGTGACGGAGAGCAGGAGCTGAAGGTTGTCGACGTCACCCTGCCGAAGGGTCTGACCGGCAAACTCGCCGGCATCCCCTACTGCCCGGAGGACGCGATTGCGGCCGCCGGTGGCAAGAGTGGCAAGGACGAGCAGGCCAGCCCGAGCTGCTCGAGTGCAAGCCAGGTTGGCTCGGTCACGACTAAGTCCGGCAGCGGCAATAGCCCGCTGCAGCTGGGCGGCAAGGCCTACCTGGCCGGGCCGTACAAGGGTGCTGCGCTCTCGCTGGTGACGATCACGCCGGCAGTGGCTGGCCCGTTTGACCTCGGCAACGTGGTCGTCCGGGTTGCACTCAACGTCGATCCGGAAACCGCACAGATCCACGCGGTTTCCGACGTCATCCCCGACGTCTTCGGCGGGGTGAAGCTGGATATCAGGACGATCGACCTCGACGTCGACCGCAACCAGTTCATGCTCAACCCGACGAACTGCGCCGCCCAGGCGACGCAGGGGACGATCAACGGCGGTGGCGCTGACCCGACCAACCCGGCCGCGTTCAGCTCCTACGGCGTCAGCGATCCGTTCCAGGCGATCGAATGCAACAGGCTCGGCTTCAAGCCGAAGCTGAACATTCAGCTGTACGGGGGGACGAAGCGCAACAAGTACCCGCGCCTGAAGGCGACGCTGACCGCCCGCAAGGGTGACGCCAACATCGCCCGCACGGCCGTGACGATGCCGCGCTCCCTGTTCCTCGAACAGGGGCACATCGGCACCGTTTGCACGCGGCCGCAGCTGGCCTCCCACACCTGCCCGAAGGCCTCGGTCTACGGCAAGGCGTGGGCGAAATCGCCGTTGCTCGACAAGAAGTTGCAGGGCAAGGTCTACCTCGTGTCCTCCAACAACAAATTGCCGGACCTGCTGGTCGACCTACGCGGCCAGGTGGAGATCTACCTGCGTGGCGTGATCGGCAGCGGCAGCACCGGAGGCCTGAAGACGGTCTTCCGGGCGGTGCCGGACGTGCCGGTGAGCAAGTTCGTCCTCAACATGAAGGGCGGCAAGAAGAGCCTCCTCGTCAACTCGACCAACACCTGCGCCAAGCCGCAGCGTGCGATCGTGAACATGAAGGGGCAGAACGGCAAGAAGAAGAACGCCAAGAAGTTCAAGCTGAACGTCGTCTCCTGCGGCAAGAAGAAGAGCAAGAAGTAGGAGCCGTACTCAGCGCGCGTCAGCACCGGCGCGGATGGCCGAATAGCCTCCGCGCCGGTGCGCCCGACGCTCTCAGTCCTGATCGTCGCCTACGAAAGCCGCGACGATCTCACGAAGACTCTTCCCACCCTGCTCCCTGAGCTGGGCGATGACGACGAGCTGATCATCGTCGAGAACAAGCCCGGCGACGGCAGCGCCGAGCTGGTGCGCGAGCTGGCGCCGCGGGCGCGGATTGTGCAGACGGGTAGCAACACCGGTTTCGCCGGCGGCTGCAACGCCGGCGCCGAGGCGGCGAGCGGCGAGCTGCTGGTGATCCTCAACCCCGACGCGGCGCCGCGGCCCGGCTTCGGCGAGGCGATCCGTCGCCCTTGGGTCGACGGCACGGAGTGGGGGGCATGGCAGGCGCTCGTCGCCGACGGCGAGGCGCGCTGCATCAACTCGGCCGGCAACCCGATCCACTTCACCGGCATTGTCTGGGCCGGCGGCCACGGGCGGCCGCTCTCCGAGGCGCCGCCGCCGGGGGAGGTCGCCGCGGCTTCAGGTGCCTGCCTGGCGATTCCGCTGGCGCGCTGGCGCGCGGTCGGCGGCTTTCCCGCGGAGTTCTTCATGTACCACGAGGACGTTGACATCTCGGTGCGGTTGCGGGCGGAAGGGCACGCGGTCGGGATCGAGCCGAGCGCGGTCGTCGCCCACGACTACGAGTTCGGCGCCAACGAGCAGAAGTGGTTCTGGCTGGAGCGCAACCGCCTCGCCTTCATCGTCCGCACCTACCCGACGTCGCTGCTGGCACTGCTCGCCCCGGCCCTGCTCGCGACCGAGCTGGCGCTCCTGCTCGTCTCCGCCCAGGGCAGCTGGGGGAGGGAGAAGCTGCGCGCGAACCTCGCGTTCGTGCGCTGGCTGCCGCGCCTACTGCGCGAGCGGCGGCAGGTTCAGCGCCAAAGAGCGATCAGCGCCGGCGGGTTCGCGGCGATGCTGACGCCCGATCTCGACTCCGACCTGATCTCACCCTTGGCCCGCTCCTGGCCGGCGCGCCTTCTCCTGCGCACCTACTGGCGCGCGGTACTGGCGCTGCTGCCGCGCTAGCTCGACTGGGTGATCGGGCGGATCAGGATCTCGTTGACGTCGACGCCCTCGGGCTGCTCGAGGGCGAACATCACCGCGCGGGCGATGTCGTCGTCGCTGAGGGCGCTGTCTCCAGGACGGTTGTCGAAGAAGGGGGTGTCGACCATTCCCGGCTCGATCAGGGTGACCTTGATCCCGTGGTTGTCGTGCATCTGCCGCAGCTCCTGCCGCAACGCCTCGCCGATCGCCGTCGCCGCCCACTTCGTCGCCGAGTAGAGCGAGCCCGGCAGCACCCGCCGACCGGCGATCGAGCTGGTGACGAGGAAGTGGCCGTCGCCGCGCTCGAGCAGGTGGGGGAGGGTGGCGCGGATCGTCAGGGCGACGCCGTAGACGTTGGTCAGGACCATCGAGCGCCAGTGCTCGGGCGACTCCTCGAGGAAGCCACGGGAGGCGCCGAAGCCGGCATTGGCGAAGACGGCGTCGATACGGCCGAAGCGCTCCAGCGCGGCCGCGGTCATCGCCTCGACCTCGTCCCACTCGGTGACGTCGCAGCGGATGGGGGTCGCCCGCTCGTCGCCCCCGAGCTCGGTCGCGAGCTCCTGTAGATCCTGCTCTCGTCGCGCCGCCAGAACCAGCCGGTACCTGCCGGCCGCGGCCCGCGCGGTGGCGGCGCCGATGCCGCTACTGGCGCCGGTAATTAGGAGGACGGGATCGTCGGCCACGAGCCCAATTCTCGCAGTTGCGATAATCCGGGGTGCCTGTGGACCCTCAGCGAAAGCGGAAGATCCGGCTCGTCGTCGCGCTCAGCACCGCCGTGCTGCTCGCGGTGGCGCTGATCTACACCTCGTTTTCGGCCTCGACCGAGGCGAAGGAGCCCTCCGAGCTTCTCAATGCATCCCCCGGGACGAGCTACGAGATGACCGGCAAGGTCGTCAAAGGCTCGATTGAGCGGGAAGGGAACGGGATCGCCTTCCGCGTCGTCGACCGCGACGGCTCCGGCCAGGCGCTGCCCGTCACCTACACCGGCGCGGTTCCCGACCCGTTCCGCGGCGGCCGCGAGATCGTCCTCACCGGGGCGATCGAGAACGGCGTCTTCGTCGGCGAGCCGGAAACCCTGATCACGAAGTGCCCGTCGAAGTTCACGACCAAGTCTGATGTCTAGCCTCGGCAGCGCCCTGCTGGGCCTTGCCTTTCTCGCGGCCTTAGCGGCCGCAGCCCTGGCGCTCGCCGGGCGCAAGGGCGACGAGCGTCTGCTGACCCTCTCGCGCCGCACCGTCTATGGCTTCTGCGGTCTGATCACGGCCTGTGTCGTAATCATCGAGCTCGCCTTCGCCGGCGACGACTTCTCCTTCCGGATCGTCCAGGAACACTCCTCGATCGAGACGCCGTCTGGCTACAAGCTGGCGGCGATGTGGTCGAGCCAGGAGGGCTCGCTGCTGCTCTGGGCCTTCGTCCTCTCGCTCGCCTCTAGCGCCGCCCGATGGCATCGGGCTCAACCCGCTGCTCCAGCACCCGAGCATGATGATCCACCCGCCGATGCTCTACTCGGGCTACGTCGCCTTCACGGTGCCGTTCGCCTTCGCGATCGGCGCCCTCGTCACCCGCCGCCTCGACGCCGAGTGGATCCGCGCGACCCGCCGCTTCGCCCTGATCGCCTGGGCTTTCCTTGGGTTCGGGCTCCTGCTTGGCGCCCGCTGGTCCTACACCGAGCTCGGCTGGGGCGGCTACTGGGCCTGGGACCCGGTCGAGAACGCGGCGCTGATGCCGTGGCTGCTCGGCACCGCCTTC
>VAYN01000010.1 GCA_005885405.1 Actinomycetota bacterium
CATGTTATGGAGAGATAGGGTGCGCAGGGTTCGCGACGAGAAGGAGATGGGGATGGCTGAGCGTGCGGCACTGGTGACTGGAGCTTCGAGCGGAATCGGCCTTGCGATCGCGAAGACGCTGGGCGAAGAAGGCTACGCCCTGACCGTCTCCGCCCGGCGGCCGGAGAAGCTCGAGGAAGCGGCCGAGGGGCTGAGGTCCGAAGGCTTCGAGGTGGAGCCGATCCCCGCCAACATGGCCGAGGAGGACCACGTCGTCGCCATCTTCGCCGCCCACCGGCAGAAGTACGGGCGCCTCGACGTCCTCGTCAACAACGCCGGGGTCGGGATCGGGGCGCCGATGGAGGAAATTCAGACCAAGCACCTCGACATGCAGCTGGCGGTCAACCTGCGGGCGCTGATCCTCGGCACCCGCGAGGGGCTGCCGATGCTGCGCGCGGCGGGGGCCGAGCACGGCAAGGCGCTGATCGTCAACACCGCCTCGATCGCCGGTAAGAGCGGCCAGGCCTGGCTCTCGATCTACGCGGCGACGAAGGCGGCGGTGATCAACTTCACCCAGTCGACCCACCGCGAGACCGGCAACGCCGGCATCCAGTGCACCGCCCTGGCCCCGGGCTTCGTCGAGACGCCGATGACCGAGTTTGTCCAGGGCCAGATCCCGCCCGAGGAGATGATCCGCCCGGAGGACCTCGGCGAGGCGGTCCGCTTTCTGCTGCGGACCTCGCGCAACTGCCACGTCCCAGAGATTGTCTTCACCCGACCGGGCGAGGGACTCGATACCCCCTGAGGCGGCTCCGGGCGTGAACGAGCGCCTCCGGATACTCGTCGCCGCCTTCGGCGACGCCGGCCACGTCTTTCCGGCGATCGCGCTGGGGAAAGCGCTCGCCGCTCGCGGGCACGAGGTCGTGATCGAGACCTGGGAGGAGCGGCGGGAGGCGGTCGAGGGCGCGGGACTGGGCTTCGCCGCCGCCGAGGAATACCGGATGTTCCCGCCTCCCGACCCTGACTCCGAGGAGGGCCAGCACGCGGCCGAGGCCGCCAAGGCGCTGCAGCCGTTGCTGGAGGACTTCCAACCCCACGTCGTCGTCAGCGACATCCTCACCCTCGCCCCGACCCTGGCCGCCGAGCGGGCCGGGATCCCGCTGGCGACCCTGATCCCCCACATCTATCCCGTCGTCGAGCCGGGCTCCCCCTTCTTCGCGATCGGTCTGCGGCCGCCGCGGACCGGGCTCGGGCGAGCGATCTGGCGGACCGGGCACGACCGGGCGTTGCGGGTCGGTCTCGAACAGGGCCGTCGCGACCTCAACATCCAGCGCGAGCGCCTCGGGCTGCCGCCGAGCGACCGCTTCCACGGCGGCATCAGCCCCGACTTAGCCCTGGTCGCCACCTACCCGCAGCTGGAGTACCCACGTCGCTGGCCGGACGGGGTCGAGGTCACCGGTCCGATGACCTTCGAGGTCCCCCACCCCGACATCGAGCTGCCGGCGGGAGACGACCCGCTCGTCCTCATCGCCCCAAGCACCGCCCACGACAGCGAAAACCACCTGGTGCGGACCGCGCTGGCGGCGCTGGCGGACGAGCCGGTGCGGGTGGTGGCGACGACCAACCGCGTCGCCCCGCAGCGCCCGATCGAGGTCCCCGCCAACGCCACCCTGGTCGAATGGCTCAGCTACAGCCAGCTGATGCCGCTCGCCTCGCTCGTCATCTCCCACGGCGGTCACGGCACCGTCGCCCGCTGCCTCGGCGCCGGCACCCCGGTCCTGGTCTGCCCGATCATCGGCGACATGAGCGAGACCGCGATGCGGGTCGCCTGGGCCGGCGCCGGGCTGTCGCTGCCGTGGCGGCTCTGCCGGCCGGGGCCGCTGCGGTGGTCAACGCGGCGGCTCCTGCACGAGCCGAGCTTCACGGCGAAAGCGGAGGAAATCGCCGCCTGGGGCCGGAAAAACGACGGCGCGGCGCGAGGAGCGGAACTGGTCGAGGAGCTGGCGCTGCGAAAGCTCGCAGTCACCTAAAAAGCTCCGGGGGTGGGACTCGAACCCACAACCCTTCGATTAACAGTCGAATGCTCTGCCTGATTGAGCTACCCCGGACCGTGCTACCCCGGACAAGTGTCCGGAGACAAATTTAGCGGCACCGTCGTTATTCCTGCCTCCACCTCCGCGTGGCAGTTGGAGCAAAGAAGCACGCACTTGCTTGCCTCCGCCCGCAGCCTAGCCAGCGACCTGGTGTGGCTGGTGATCTGGAACTGCTTCGCCTTTGGATCGAGGTGATGAAACTCGAGCGCCCGGTCGCATCGGGTATATCCGCAAAGTACGCATCCGCCGCCTGCCTCCTCCACCAAAATCCGCTTGAGAGATCTTCTTCGCTTAGCAACTGCATCCATGCGGCACTGAGCACATCGAAACCTGCCGTCGGCTCTCGCGACAAATTTTCCCGGGCCATGTTTGGGACATCTCAAGGAAGCAGTCTTCGACCTCGTGCGGCAAGCGTCTTTCGATTCCCGAAGTCTGGCCGATCTTTCTGATTCCAGTTCATAACTCCGCATCCAATGCCTGATCGTCGCCAGACTCCGATCTAGGCGATCCGCTATCTCCCGCAGAGACAATCTCTCAGCCAGGAGTCGTTCGAGATCTACTTTCTCAGGCGCGCCTTTAGCCGCGTGGACTCCTGTCTTCGAAGCCTCCAGCCCGTGCTTCTTTAGCCAATAGCTGACGGTCGATTCATGCTTCCCGGCCTGTTTGCCGATCGCCTCGAGGGACATTCCCTCGGCGAGACACTGTTCCAAGAACTCCTTCTGCATGGCTGCATCTTCTCAAACGATGCAGACGAAAAGATGCGGAGGAAATTCGTTACACGCTGCCGGCTGGGCGCTCCGCGTGGGCGATGCGTTCGACCAGGGCGGCGCGTTCGCGGCTGAGGGCGGCGCGGCGCTCGTAGTCACCTCGCTCGCCAGCGGCGGCGATGTCCGCCTCGAGGCGGCGTTGCTCGAGGAGGAGGAAATTGAGCTCCATCGCCTCGTGGGAGGCGGGCTCCTCGCGCGACATGATCACGAGTTCGGCGATCAGGCCAGCGAGCGTGGCGTCGTCGTGCGGGAGGTCCGAGGCCGGGTCCTCGGGATGCTCACGCAGCCAGGCGGCGGCGCGGAGGCCGGTTGGCGAGAGGTGGGCCTCGGTCAGGCGCGCGAGGTACTCCTTGCCCTCGTTCGGCAAGGCGATGCACATCGCCAGCAGCGCCCGCTCGCGGCGCTCGCGCGAGGTCAGCTCGGCCGGCCGCTGCTGCCGCGGCGCCTGCGGGCGCGGGTCCGGCGTGCTCTGTTGCGTCCCGCCGCTGGTCGGGGTTGCGACAACCACCCTCCCCATCACCATCGCCGGGTCGAAGTCGAGCCGCTCGGCCACCCGCCGCACGAGGTCGTCGCGGCTCGCCGTCTCTCCCAGCCCGGCCAGCACCGGAGCGACCTCGGCGAGGGCGCGGTCGCGCTCGACCGGGTTGCCGACGTCGGTTCGCTCGAGGACGAGGCCGACCTGGAAGGCGACGAGCTCCTGCGCCTCGTCGAGGATGCCGCGGAAGCGCTCCGCCCCGTCCTCCGAGGCCATCATCTCCGCCGGGTCCTCGCCGGCTGGCATCGCCGCCACCCGCAGCCGCATCCGCCGCCCGGCGGCGACGGTCTGGGCACGCAGCATGGCCTCCTGGCCGGCCGCATCGGCGTCGAGCGCGAGGACCACCTCGTCGACCATCCCTGAGAGTTCTTTCACCTGCTCGCCGGTGATCGCCGTCCCCATCACCGCCACCGCCTCCTCGATTCCGGCCTGGTGCAGGGCGAGGACATCCGTGTAGCCCTCGACCACGACCGCGCGGCCAGCTTTCGCGATCGCGGCTTTGGCCCGGTCGACGCCGTAGAGGATCTGGCTCTTGTGGAAGAACTCGGTCTCGGCGGTGTTCACGTACTTGGCGCCTTGGTCGGAGCGCATCGCCCGGCCGCCGAAGCCGACGACGCGGCCGCGGCGGTCGCGGATCGGGAACATGATCCGCTCGCGGAAACGGTCGTACTCGCCGCCGCTGCGGCCGCGCTGGACCAGGCCGACCCCGCGCAGCTCCTCGACGCTGAAGCCGGCGCGCTGGCCGCGGACCAGGAGCTTGTCCCAGGCGCTGGGCGCGTAGCCGACGCCGAAGTCCCGCAATACCTCTTCGCGCAGCCCCCGCCCCGCCAGGTAGTCCCGCGCCTTCCCGGCCTCCTCGGACTCCCAGAGGTAGCTGGCGTAGAACGCCGAGGCGCGTTCCAACAGCTGCTCGAGACGGCGGCGGCGCTGCCGTTTGGCCTCGGCCCGCGGGTCCTCCTGCTCGCGCTCGAGCTCGACCCCGTAGCGGTCAGCCAGCAGCTCCACCGCCTCGGCGAAGTTGAGCCCGTCTTTCTCCTCGACGAACTTGATCACGTCCCCGCCGACCCCACAGCCGAAGCAGTGGTAGAGCTTTTCCTGCGGCTCGACCGAGAACGAGGGCGTGCGCTCGTCGTGGAAGGGGCAAAGCCCCACGTAACGGGCCCCCTGTCGGCGCAGGTCGGTGTGGGCGGAGATCACCTCGACGATGTCGGCGGCCTGCTTGACCCGATCGACGCTCTCGTGCGAGATCAGGGCCATCAGAAGCGGGACTCCTCGGGCACCGTCAACTCGGTGAACTTGGCAATGCAGAAGCGGTCGGTCATCCCGGCGATGTAGTCGGCAACCCGCTGCGGGTCGCTTGCCCCCGGGTCCCACTCGGGGATCTCATCGGGGTTGTCGAGGTAGTGGTCGAAGAGGCCCTGCATGGTCCGCTGGACACGCTCGTGCTCGCTGCGGGCCTCCGGCCCCAGATAGACGCGGTCGAACATGAACTTGCGCAAGCGCAGCATCGCACCTCCGACCTCGCTCCCCTGACGAATCTCTCCAGCGCCTTCGGATTGGTCGACGATGTCGCGGACCAGGGTGTCGATCCGCTGCGATCCGGTCGGCCCCAGCAGCGCGATCTCCTCCGTCGGCAGGTCCTCGGGTCGCAGGATCCCGGCCCGCAGGGCGTCGTCAATGTCGTGGTTGATGTAGGCGACGCGGTCGACCAGCTTGACGATCTGGCCCTCCAGCGTCGCCGGCTTGCGCGAGCCGGTGTGGTTGAGGATGCCGTCGCGGACCTGCTCGGTCAGGTTCAGCCCTTCGCCGTCGCGCTCGAGCACGTCAACTACCCGCAGCGAGTGCTCGTTGTGGCGAAACCCGGTCCCGTAGCGGGCTCGCAGGGCGGCGTCAAGCGCCTCCTCACCCGCGTGCCCGAACGGCGGATGCCCAAGGTCATGCCCAAGCCCGATCGCCTCGGTCAGGTCCTCGTTCAGCCGCAGCGCCCGGGCAACCGTGCGAGCAATCCCGCAGGCCTCGAGCGTGTGGGTGAGCCGAGTCCGGTAGTGGTCCCCCTCGGGAGCGACGAAGACCTGCGTCTTGTGCTTCAGCCGCCGGAACGACTTCGAGTGAACGATCCGGTCTCGATCACGCTGAAACGGAGTTCGCAAAGGACTATCCGCCTCCTCCCGCTGCCGCTTCGCGGGGTACGACCGAGTTGCCTCCGAAGCCAAGAACTCCTCCTCCAAAGCGGAGATCCGGTCCTGGAAGGTGGCGGTGGCGGGCACGCCCCGAGTCTAAGCTGCGGCGCGTAGCTGCACGTGCGCGTGGTGCTCCAAAGTCTCGCCAACTGCACGCTCAACCTGACGCAGTGCCCGTGGCTCGGCCTCCGGCGCCTCGCCGAGCGGGCTCGCGAGGCTGCCGACCATGAACCTGTGAGCTTCCTCGTCGAGCGTGAAAGCTCCCGCTTCGCAGCCCGAGCAGACGACGCCGCCGGCAGCACCCGAGAAGCCGACGAGGTGGTCGGCCTCGCCGCAGCGGGCGCAGGAGGCGAGCTCGGGGGCGAAGCCGGCGACGAGCGCCAGCTTGATCCGGAATGAGAGCGCCGTCTCCAGCGCCGCCGCCCGCGGCTCGGCGGGATCGTCGAGCAGCGCCAGGTAGCGGCAGAGGAGGTTGTAGGCGGGCGGATTCGGTTCTTCGGAGTCGAGCAGGCGCAGGACCGCGTCGCAGGCGCGGGCGCCGGCGGTCAGCGCCGCCCCCGAAGAACGCAGGCGCGGATAGCCGTCGACGGTGGTGGCGCTGGTCACGGTCATCAGGTCGCTGCGGCCTTCGTGCAGCATCAGGTCGAGCCGGAAGAACGGCTCCAGCCTGCCGCCGAACCGGGAGCGGGGTTTACGTGCCCCCTTGGCGATGGCGCCGATCCGACCGCGACTCTTCGAGTACAGGTGGAGGATGCGGTCAGCCTCTCCGTAGCGAATGCTGCGCAGTACGACCGCCTCCGTCTTGACCGTGGTCCCGGCCACGAAACCAAAGATGAACGACGGATCGGACGTAAAGCCCGACCCTATTTCCGCTTGGCCCGCCGTTTCGGCCGGCGCCGCAACCTCACCTGGCAGCTCGGACAGAAGTACGTCGAGCGCCCGCCGACGACGATGCGGGCGATCGTGCTGCCGCAGCGGGGGCAGTCCTCTCCCTCCCGCGTGTGGACGAGGAACTCATTCTGCATCGTCCCCTTCTCGCCGCGGGCATCCCGGTAGTCATCGATCGAGGAGCCGCCAGCGTCGATCCCGGCCTCTAGGGCGGCGACGACGGCGTCGCGCAGCGCCTCCAGGTGCTCGGGCTTCATCGAGCCTGCGGGCGAGAGCGGGTGCAGCTCGGCCCGGAAAAGTGCCTCGTCCGCGTAGATGTTGCCGACGCCCGCCACCCCCGACTGGTCGAGCAGGAACGACTTCAGCGGCGCCGTGCGACCGGCAGCCATCTCCCCCAGGGCCTGTGCCGTGAACTCGGGTGAGAACGGCTCCAGGCCCAGGTTGGCGAAGCGCGCTTCGAGGCCGTCGTCGTCAACCAGGAAAGCCTCGCCGAAGCGGCGGGGGTCGGTGAACCAGAGCTCGCGTCCGTCGTCGAGTACGAAGCGGGCGCGCAGGTGCCGTTCCTCGGTCGACCGCTCGCTCTCATAGAGGCGCCGTCCCTCAGACGGGTCGATCACCTCCTCCCCCTCGCGGAGGATCAGGTTGCCGGTCATCCGCAGGTGCATGACCAGCGTCCGGCCACCGTCGAGCTCCATCAGGATGTACTTGCCGCGACGGCCGAGGTGCTCGATCGTCGCCCCGCTCACCGCCTCGCCGAGTTGCTCCGGAGGGACCGGCCGCGACCAGCGAGCGTCGAGCACTTCGAGCCGCGCGATCCGGCGCCCCTCGACCTCGGGCTCCAGCTGCCTGACGACGGTCTCCACCTCCGGCAGCTCGGGCATGCGCCCGTTCTACCAGTTAGTCGCTGGCGCGAGGGTGGGCGGAGAAGTAGACCTCCTTGAGGCGATCGCCGGAGAGGTGGGTGTACATCTGCGTGGTCGAGATGTCGGCGTGGCCGAGCATCTCCTGGACCGCTCGCAGGTCGCAGCCGCCGGCGAGGAGGTGGGTGGCGAAGCTGTGGCGCAGGGTGTGTGGGCTCATCTTGCCGGCGAGACCAGCGTCGCGAGCATGGCGCTGGACGATCTTGTAGAGGCCCTGGCGGGTGAGCGGGCCGCCGCGGAAGTTGACGAAAAGCTTGGCCTCGTGGCGGTCGCCGACCAGCTTCGAGCGGCCGCCGCGCAGGTAGCCGTTGATCGCCGCGATCGCTTGGCGGCCGAGCGGCACCAGCCGCTCCTTCGAGCCCTTGCCGCGGGCGCGCAGGACGCCCTCGCGGAGGTCGACGTCGCCGAGCTCGAGCCCGATCGTCTCCGAGGCGCGCAGCCCGCAGGCGTACATCACCTCCAACAGCGCCCGATCCCGCAGGGCCGTCGGCTCACTCCCCTTCGGCGCGGCCAGCAGCTTCTGCACCTCGGAGTAGTTGAGGACGTGCGGCAGTTTCTTCGAGCGCCGCGGCGCGCTCAGCGCCGCCGTCGGGTCGTCGCCGATCAGCTCGTCGCGGCGCAGGTGCTTGTAGAAGGAGCGCAGGCAGGCGGCCTTGCGGTGGATCGTCGCCGCCGAGCAGGCGGGCCGTCCCTCCCCCGTCGCCAGCTCGGCAAGGAAGTCGGCGACGTCGGCGGCGCTCGCCTCGAGCGCGTCGCGGTTATGGGCGGAGAGGTATTCGCCGTACTGGAGCAGGTCGGTGCGGTAGGCGTTGAGGGTGTTGCGGGAGAGCCCGCGCTCGAACTCCAGGTAGGAGAGGAAGTCGAGCACGAGGGACTCGAAGCGGGCATCGGCCCCCGGTTTCGCCGGCGTGCCAGGAGACCGGGGCTTGATCGCGACCGCCATGGCCGCTGTTTCTGCCCGCCTGGCTACAACCCTTGGCCCGCAAGGGACCGTGCGAGCACCGTCCCGGTGGCAAGGGGCGCGGCGAAGAAGAGTGGGTCCTCGGTGAGGGTGCGGCCCATCGTCGTGGTCGGGAGGCCTGAAGCGCCGTAGCCGTCGAGGTCAATCGGGACGCGGAGCAAGCTGTGGCGCTCGCCGACCGCTTCGGCGAGGTATCCCGCCGCCTCCGCGGCCCCTGGAACCTCGACGTCGGGAACGGCGACCTCCACCCCGTCCAGCAGCAGCTCGAGGACGGTAAAGGTGTGGTGGCTGAGGTACAGGTGTCGTTCCCGCGGATCAGAGGACGAGAGGCGGGGCGAGAGGATCGTGCGGCGCCTCAACGCGAGAGCCGCGTGAGCGCTCTCGAGCGCGGCCATGCCACCGTGGCCAAACTCGGTGTTGGAGCCGATGATTCCGGGGCCGGGACCGGCAAGGACGGCATCCCAGCCGAGCCCGGCAGCGGCGTCGAGGGCGCCGACGGTGCTCAGCGCCTCGTGTTCGCCGCCGAAGGCCGGCGCTGCCGTGATATGCCCGGCAAGGAGTCCACGGTCCCGCAGCTCCCGAACGTCCCGGGAGAACGAACCGGGAAGGGCCCCTCCACCCGTCTGCACGTACCCGACCCGGGTTCCCGGCGCGGCTTGCGCCAGCGCCCAGGCCGCAGGCGCCAGGTGCCCGTGCAGCGGCAGAACCGCCACCGGAACCCCCTTCCCCTGCTCGGACCCCTCGACTGGCTCCACCGGATGCTGGAGCGAGGTGTAGTTCAGCTTCATCACGTGGGCGTCGCCCTGGACGCCACTCTCGTCCAGCCCCCGGGTGAGATTGAGGTGGACGACGTCGAAGCCGCCGGAGCCGAGGCCGAGATCGAGAGCGGCGACGTTGACAACCACCTCGTCACCCTCGCGCATCTCCCCCAGCAGGACCTCGTCGGCCCAGGCCCGGCGCCGTTCGCCGCTGACATCGACTTCGAGCGGGTCGGCCGAGATGACGACCCCCCGTCGCAGCTTCAGGCGCCCCGTCACTTACTTGCCGGCGCCGGCTGCGCGGCGGCGGCGAGGATCCGCTCGCAGACCTCAAGCATCTTGTCGAGGCTTCGCGCCGGGACCATCTCGTCGGAGGTGTGGACGGCATCGGTGCCGTTGGAGAGCAGGAGGCAGTCGAGCCCGTCGCGCCTGAAGACGTTGGCATCGCTGCCGCCGCCGATCGCGACCCGCTGCGGCTCCAGGCCGGCATCGCGCAGTCCGGTCTCGGCCAGCGCCAGCGCCGCCGAGTCCTTCGGCACCTCGTAGCCACGGAAGAGCTCTTCAATTCGCACGTCGACGTCGCAGCCGTGCTCGCTCGCCCCCCAGGCGCAGGCGTCGGCGATCTTTCCAGCGACCTCGGCCGCCCGCTCGGTGTCGAGACTGCGGGCCTCGGCGTGGATCGCGCAATGGCCCGGTACGACGTTGCCGGAGGTCCCGCCGGAGATCAACCCGACGTTCGCCGTCGTCCCGTCGTCGAGGCGGCCGATCTCCATCCGCGCGATCGCCGCCGCGGCAGCGGCGATCGCGTTGCTGCCGTCCTCGGGACGGATCCCGGCATGGGCCTCGACGCCGATGAAGTCGGCGAGGATCTTCTGCTGGGTCGGAGTCGAGACGATCACCTCGCCGACCGGGCCGGCGTGGTCGAGGACGAAGCCCGCCCGCGCGCGCAGCTGTAAGGCGTCGAGCGCTTTCGCCCCTCGCAGCCCCTGCTCCTCGGCGACCGTCAGTACCAGCTCGACGCCGACCGGGCCGGGCCGTTCGACGTGGCGGGCGACCAGCTCCATGAAGACGGCAACGGCGGCCTTGTTGTCGGCGCCGAGGATCGTGTCACCGCGGCTGCGAAACACCCCTTCGTCATCGACGACCTCGACCTGCCCTCGGTGCGGCACGGTGTCGACGTGGGCGCAGAACATCAGCCACTCCTCGCCGGTCCCGGCGGAGCGGGCGACCAGGTTTCCGGCGCCCGCTTCAGCCGCGGCAGCGGCTTCATCCTCACTCACCTCGAGCCCCATCGCCCGCAGCTCTGCCGCCAGCGTGTCGGCGATCTCCCGCTCCTCGCCGGTCGGGCTGCGGACCTCGCAGTAGCGGACGAAACGCTCGTGGAGCCTAGAACTCACGAGCACAAGGCTAAACGGGATTGTTCAGGCGGAGCGGCGGACGCTGACGTCGTCGCCCTCGACGCTCGGCTCGGCGCCGATCTGGTCGACGACCTCGACCTCGTCGCCCGCGGCGAGAGCCGTGCCCGCGTGCGCGGCCGCGGCACCGACGAACTCGCGGAAGAGCGGCTCGGGACGATTCGGGCGCGAGTTGAACTCCGGGTGGTACTGGGAGGCGACGAAGAACGGGTGGTCGTGCAGCTCGACCATCTCGACCAGCCGCTCGTCGGGCGAAGTGCCGCCGCAGACGAGGCCCTCGTCTTCAAGCCGCCGCCGCAGCTGGTTGTTGACCTCGTAACGGTGGCGATGGCGCTTGTAGATGACCGCCTCGCCGAAGATCTCGCGCGCTTTCGTCCCCTCGTGCAGTTTTACCGGGTCAGCGCCGAGGCGCATCGTCCCGCCCATGTCGGAGACCTCCTTCTGCTCCGGGAGCAGGTCGACGACTGGGAACGGCGTCTCCGGGTCGAACTCGGCCGAATTGGCGCCGTCCATGCCGGCGACGTGGCGGGCGAACTCGACGACTGCGATCTGCATCCCAAGGCAGATCCCGAAGTAGGGGATCGATTTCTCGCGGGCGATCCTGGCGGCCTCGATCTTGCCCTCGATACCGCGCTCGCCGAAGCCACCGGGAATGAGGATCCCGTCGCAGCCCTCGAGCTTCTCCGGGTCGAAGTTCTCGGAATCAACCAGCTCGACCTTGACCTCGACGCCGTGGTGGAAGCCACCGTGCTCGAGCGCCTCGATCACCGACTTATAGGCATCGGCGAGCTGGACGTACTTGCCGACCACCGCGATCCGCACCTCGCCGCTGGCGGAGTCGGCACGTCGCACCATCTCCTCCCACTCGGAGAGGTCTGGCGAAGGCGCCTCCATCCCGAAGTGGTCGAGGACGAGGTCGTCGACGCCCTCAGCGCGGAAGACGAGCGGCACCTTGTAGATGTTGTCGACGTCGTGGGCGGAGATCACCGCGTCGACGGGAAGGCTGGCGAAGAGAGCGATCTTGGTGCGGATCTCGCGGTCGAGGCGCCCCTCGGAGCGGCAGACCAGCGCGTGCGGCTGGATCCCGATCCGGCGCAGCTCGTTGACCGAGTGCTGGGTCGGCTTCGTCTTCAGTTCGCCGGCGTGGCCGACATAGGGGACCAGGGTCAGGTGGACGAACATCGCCCGTTTCGGCCCTAGGTCGGTGTAGAGCTGGCGAATCGACTCGAGGAACGGCAGCGACTCAATGTCGCCGACGGTGCCGCCGATCTCGGTGATCACGAAGTCGACCGACTGCGACTCGGCGACGATGAGGATTTTCTGCTTGATCTCGTTGGTGATGTGCGGGATCACCTGGACGGTGGCGCCGAGGTAGTCGCCGCGACGCTCCCGCTTGATCACCGAGTTGTAGACCGCGCCGGCGGTGACGTTCGAAGCCCGCGTCGCGTTCTCGTCGGTGAAGCGCTCGTAGTGGCCGAGGTCGAGGTCGGTCTCCGCCCCGTCCTCGGTGACGAAAACCTCGCCGTGCTGGAACGGGCTCATCGTCCCCGGGTCGACGTTGATGTAGGGGTCGAACTTCTGCAGCTGGACCCGGTAGCCGCGGGATACGAGGAGGCGGCCGATCGACGCCGCGGTGATTCCCTTGCCAAGGGCCGAGACGACGCCGCCAGTGACGAAAATGAACTTGGTGTCGCCTTTGTTCCCTGGACTCATGCTCTGCCGAGCGAGTCTAGCCAGCGCAGGGGCGGAACCGAATCGATCGTCTTCGAAATAGACCGCAACTCGCCGTAAATCGTCAACGCCAGGACCAGCGCGAGGGCGACCAGGCGGGCGTCGGCGCCGAGAACGGTCAGCAACCAGACCCCCGCGACCGCCCCGATCAGGTTCGAGCCGGTGTCCCCCAGCATCGCCCGCTCGCCCAACGTCAGCCAGGCGCCGATGATCACCGGCCCGACGAAGATCCCCAGCAGTTCCAGCGGCTCCCAGGTCCAGGCGCCGAGGCAGAGCCCGGCGCCGAGCAGCGCCAGCCCCTTCTCCGCCCGACCCGGTCGCAGGTCGAGCAGGTTGAAGAGATTCGTCGCCAGGATCAGCAGCGCCACATCGGCGATGTAGCGCCAGTCTTCGAGACCGCGCCCAGAGACGACGTAGGCCGCCAGCGCCAGCGCCCCGATCGCCTTGATCGCGCCGGTCGAGAGCGACCCGCGGCGCAGCGCCGCCCAGTGCCCCCGCCAGCCCCGCGGAGTCGCCACCGCCTCGCCCCGTCCGAGCGCGTCGTCGAGGAAGCCGAGGAATGCGATCCCCAGCAGGTAGGGCAGCCAGCGTCGCAGTTCCGGCGCCAGCAGATCGAGATCGGCGCGGTCGTCGAGGAAGGCGAGCGGCGCCAGCGCCACCAGAGCCGCCGTCGCCAGCACCGCCCCCAGCGGGAACGCCAGCAGCGCCCCGCGGTAGTTCTCCCGGACCAGCCCCGCCTCGCGCAGCCCCCGCGCACCCGCCGGAACCAGGAACACAGAGATCACCAGTGCCAGCGGCAGCCCGACCCAGTACACGCGGCTATTCCGCCCCGGTCAGCAGGTCCGGCAGGAGTTGGTCGGCGCTCCCCTTGACGCCGAAGCTGCCGTCGGCGCCGAGCATCGCGAAGACCATCGCCAGCTGCCCCGCCTTCAAGTCGACGTCGTCGACGCTGGCGAGGTCGTTGGACTGGAAGAAGGGCACGTTCGAGGTGTCGTCGGTCGAGGTCTCGACCCCGACCGCCGGTACGCGGGTCCGCGTGATCCCGTTCATCAGCCCCCCCTCGAGCTGGTTGGTCTTTTCCCGCTGCGGCAGCTCCATCTCTTCGGGCTGGTCGCGGACGACGATCACCCCGTCGAGGTTGCCGAAGCTGCCGCTCGTGCGCGAGAAGAGGTGGCCGCGGACGACATCCGGCAGGGTCCCGCCAACCACCAGCTGCCGTCCCAGACCCGTCCCCAGTTCGGTCAGGGCGTCCGGGTTCGTCCGCAGGTCGGCGAGGCGGGTCTGCGCCAGGTCTTCAGCAAGGCCGTTGATGTCAGCCGGCTCCCGCACCACCCCGACCCCAACCAGGCGGCCCCCCGTGGGCGCCAGCGCCTCCTCGACTTCCCCGGTGATGTCGCTTGGCAGGTTGCCGAGGGCGAGGATCGCGAACCGCCTGCCGAGCAGCCGTTCCCGCGTCAGCACCGGGTAGACGCGTTCGGCGAACTCGTCGGCCCGGTTTAAGTCCGCGTTCAGGTCGTCGGCCCGCGAGCGGGCGTCCTGGAGGTTGCCGACCAGGCTGTGCTCGAGGTCGCGCCGGGTGTTGGTGAGGGCGTCGCCGCCAAACTCGGCGCCGACCAGGATCCCCACCGCGAGGGCGATGAAGACGGCGATCAGAGAGGCGGCGTGGTACCTGGCGGAATACCCCATGCGGGGCCGAAGGCTAGTGCCTGCCGGACGCTGCCGCTGCCGCTATCAGTCGATGCCGAGCCAGATCCGGATCTTCAGCCAGACCAGTTCGAAGACGTCGTTGAGGGCCGGCGAGGTGATCACGAGGATCGTCAGCAGGATCAGGAAGGCGACCGCGAAGAAGGCCAGCGGCGCCAGGGTCGAGCTCGGGTTGTAGAGGCGACTGACGCCCTTGGCGTCGACCAGCCGCTCACCAATCTTCAGCCGCGTGAGGAAGGTGGACGACATGCCGCCGCGCTTGCGATCGAGGAACTCGATCAGATTGAAGTGGGCGCCGACGCTGACGATCAGCGCCGCCCCCTTCTCGTGCGCCATCAGCATCGCCACGTCCTCGCTCGTCCCCGCGGCGGGGACGACCTGGTGCCGAAGCCCGGCCTCGCGCAGGCGCTCCTGCCCGGGCGCCCGCCCGTCGGGGTAGGCGTGGACGATCAGCTCGGCCCCGCAGCGAAGCGCGGCGTCGCTGGCCGAGTCCATGTCACCGAGGATGACGTCGGGCTTCAGGCCCGCTTCCAGCACTCCATCGGCTCCGCCGTCGACGGCGACAATCAGCGGCCGCACGTCGCGAATGTAGGCCCGCAGCGCTTTCAGGTCGCGGCGATGGTGCTCGCCGCGGACGACGATCAGCGCGTGGCGATCGCGGAAGGAGGCCCGGGTCGGCGGGAAGGCGATGTTGCCGGTGAGCAGGTCGGTCTCTTCGCGCACGTGGGCGACCGTGTTCTCGGCGAATTCCCCGAGCGCCTCGTCGATCCGCTTGCGATGCTCCTGCATCTCGCGCTCGAGCTCGACGACGCCGAGGGCCCGGCCGCGGGCGACCTCCTCCCCGCCGACCAGGATTGACTCGCCGACAATGCGGACGCGATCGCCGTCGCTGAGGCGCTCGAACAGGTCCGCCTCGGGAGCGTCGATCAGCTTGATTCCGGCGCGGGCGAGCATCAGCGGGCCGGCGTTCGGATACCGGCCCTGCGAGGAGATCGATGCGTTCAGCACCGCGACGACTTCGGCTTCGATCAGCTCCTCAGCGGCGATCCGGTCGATGTCGACGTGGTTGATCACCGCCACCTCTCCAGGCCGCAACCGCTTCACGAGGTGCTTGGTCCGCTCTCCCAGGCGGGCTACGCCTTCGACAGGTGCATCGAGCCGCGGGCCGTTCCTACGCCCGAGCAGGGCAGGAAGGCGTCGGCGACTAGCGGTGGCCACAACCCCAGACTAGGTGAATCGGCCCGAGTGCGACAAGGGCTCAAGCAGCCCTTAGGAGCTCTCGCGCGTGCTTGGTGGCCGCTTTGTCCGAGCTCTCGCCGCCGAGCATGCGACGGATCTCGGAGACGACACCCTCACCCTCTAGCCGCTCAACACTGGCCGAGGCCTCCGCGCCGCTGACGTCCTTTTCAAGCCGGAAGTGGGTGTCGGCAAGGGAGGCGACCTGCGGCAAGTGAGTGATGCAGATCACCTGTCGCTCACCGGCAAGGGCCCGCAGCCGCTCGCCGACAACGCGGGCGGTGTTGCCGCCGATGCCGGCATCGATCTCGTCGAAAACCATCGTCGCCGCGCTTCCACCCTGCCCGAGGCCGCTCAGCGCCAGCATCACGCGGGAGAGCTCACCCCCGGAGGCAGCATCCCGTAGGGGCGCGGCCTCGATTCCGGGATTGGGCGCAACCCGCAGCTCCACCGTCTCCCGGCCCGAAGCGCCGAACCCGTCCGGGTGGGGCTCGAGGACCACCTCGAGCGAGGCGCCGGCCATCGCCAGTTGCTCCAGCTCCGCCGCAACCCGCTTCTCCAGCGGGCGTGCCGCGGCTTCGCGGCCGGTGCTCAGCTTCTCGCCGAGCTCGGCACGCCGCGCTTCGGCCGCCGCCAGGCCGGCCTCAGCCTCGGCGCTTCGCTCCTCGGCCCCCTCGAGCTGGGCGATTTCCGCCCGGCAGCGCTCGGCGTGGGCCAGCACCGACTCGACGCTGCCGCCGTGCTTGCGCTCGAGGCGGTCGATCGCTTCCAGCCGCTCCTCGATCGCCAACAGCCCACCGGGGTCGGCCTCGACACCCTCGCTGTAGTCGCGCAGCTCGGAGGCGACGTCGCCCAGCTCGACCCCGATCGCCGCCACGCGCTCGGCGATCGCGTCAAGGCCCTGATCGAGACCGGCTGCGCCCTGCAGCGCCGATTCGGCTTCGGCGATCGCCGCTGCGGCGCCGCCGCCGTCAGCCTCGGCCCCGGCAAGACCGCCGTACGCCGCTCCGGCCGCTTCTCGCAGACTCTCGGCGTGGCGCAGCCGCTCTCTCTCGGCGGCCATCTGCTCGCGCTCCTCGGGCTCCGGCGCCACCGCCTCGATCTCGGAGAGCTCATAGCGGTAGAGGTCGAGGTCGCGCTCCCGCGACCCTTCGCGCTCGCGCAGCTCTGCCAGCTCGGCGGCGAGCCGCGAACACTCCCGGTGCGTCTCCCGATATTCGCTGCGCAGCTCCAGGTGCTCGGGGCCAGCGAAGCCGTCGAGGATCTCGAGCTGGGCCGAGGAGATCGTCAGCCGGCGATGCTCATGCTGGCCGAAGAAGGCAAGTAGGCGACCCCCGAGCAGCTTCAGGTCGGCGGCCGTTGCAGCGCGGCCGGCGACAAAGGCGCTGGTGCGCCCGCCGGCGGAGACCCGGCGCCCGAGCACGACCTCTTCGGCGCCCTCCGGCAGCCGCTCGGCCAGCTCCGCGAACTCAGGCTCCTCCAGCAATCCGTCCGGCAGGTCGAAGACCCCCTCGACCCAAGCCTCGGGAGCACCCGGGCGGACGATCTGCGCCCGCGCCTTTCCTCCCATCAGCAGGTCGAGCGAGTGCGCCAGCACCGTCTTCCCCGCCCCGGTCTCGCCGGTGATCGCGTTCAGCCCCTCCCCCAGCCGCAACTCGGCCCGCTCGATCAGCAAAAGGTTCTCGATCCGCAACTCGCGCAGCATGCGTTCTGTGTAGCAACGGGGGCGGACCGACTTGGTCCGTTTTCCCGCTACTTCCGCCTTTGCTTAGCCGGCGGGCTCGCTTGGGCCGTCCGTGGGCTGGACGAAGTCCTCAGACCTGACCAGGAGGAAGCCGGCCGCGGCGCCGAGGAAGGAGATGACGGCGGCGATCAGGACGATGTCGTTGAAGCCGCTGACGAAGGCGACGTCGGCGGCGTGGACGGCTTTCTCGTGGACCGCCGGCGGCAGCGGCAGTTCGGCAACGGCGCGAGAACCCCCCGAGGCGACCGCTTCGCCGAGACCGTCGGGGGCGTTCGGGACCAGTTCGCTCAGCTTCGAGTCGACCCGGCCCTGGAAGACGGCGCCGAGACCGGCGACCCCCGTCGCGATCCCCACCTGGCGGAAGGTGGTGTTGATCCCCGACCCCATCCCGGATTTCTCCACCGGGACGACGGCGATCGCCGCCTGGCCGATGCCGGGATTGGTCGTCCCGATCCCGATCCCGGCGAGGAGAAAGCCGGCGAGCAGCGTCGTCCAGGTCGAATCGACCGAGACGCCGTGCATGAGCAGCAGGCCGACGCCGACGATCGTCAGCCCGACCCCGAGCAGGACCCGGATCGGGACCCGGTGGGAGAGCGCGCCGGAGATCGGGGCGACGACGAAGCCGAGGACGGTCAGCGGCAGGAAGCGCAACCCCGCCTCCAGTGGCGAGAAGTCGAGCACCCCCTGCATGTAGATCGTCAGGTAGAGGAAGAGGGCGAACATCCCGCCCGAGAGGCAGAAGGCGACGGCCGAGACGCCGTTGAAGGCGGGCCTGCGGAAGAGGGATAGATCCAGCATCGGGTGGTCGCTGCGCCGCTCGATCGCGATGAAGATCGCCAGCAGGGCGGCGGCGCCGAGCAGGCAGGCAAGGATCAGCGGGCTCCCCCAGCCCTCGGGATTGCCGCGGATCAGGCCGAAGATGAGCAGGAAGAGGCCGCTGGAGAAGGTGACGAGGCCCGGCACGTCGATCGGCTCCGGATCCTGCGCGGCGACGTTGACGATCTTGCGCTCGGTCAGGAACATCGCCGCGATTCCGATCGGGACGTTGACGAAGAAGATCCACTCCCAGCCGAGGTTCTCGGTCAGGACCCCGCCGACCAGCGGTCCAACCGCGACCGCACCGCCGACCGTCGCCCCCCAGACGCCAAACGCCGTCGCCCGATCTTTGCCGTGGAACTCCTGGCCGATCAGGGCGAGGGAGGTGGCGAACATGCCGGCGCCGCCGATCCCCTGCAGACCGCGCGCGAGGTTGAGCAGGGTCGGGTCCTCGGCGATGCCGCAGAGGAACGAGGCGAAGGTGAAGATGCCGAACCCGATCGTGAAGACGCGCCGCCGTCCGAGCCGGTCGCCGAGCGAGCCCGCGGTCAACAGGAAGGCGGCGAGCATCAGCGAGTAGGCGTCGACCACCCACTGCAGGCTCGAGAGGCTTGCGTTCAGTTCCCGCTGGATGTCGGGAAGGGCGACGTTGACGACGGTGACGTCGAGCAACAGCATGAACGTCGCGATCGAGACGAGGACGAGGGTCCACCACTTGCGCTCCATGGCGCGCAACCCTAGACAAGTGACTTCCCCGGCTGAAGATGCCGCTCTAGACCGCTAAATGGCCGAACTTCTCCCTGATGCGTTGGTAGAAGCTGGTCCCGGGAAGCTGCGCCAAACGGCTGACCGAGTCGACGAAGCGGATCTCCAGCGAGGCGCCGGCCTCGAGGTCGGCGATCTTGCCCCCGTCGACGGCAACTTCGACCGGCTCGCGCTCGGGCGCGTTGAGGACGTGGAGGACGTCGCCCGGGGCGACAACCAGGGCGCGCGCCGTCAGCGAGTGCGGCGAGATGTAGCTGACCACGTACCCCTTCACCCCCCAGGCCAGGATCGGCCCCTGGTTGGCGAGGTTGTAGCCGGTCGATCCCGCCGGGGTGGCGGCGACGAGTCCGTCGCAGCGGACGTGGCCGACCTCCTGTCCGGCGATCCGGTAGCTGAGCTCGGCGACGCGGTCGTGGGGGCGCCGGGCGAGGGTGATGTCGTTGAGGCCGATCCCCTCTTTGCCGTCGACCTTGACCTCGACGCCGGGCAGGTGGATCGTCTCGATCTCCCCTTCGAGCGCGCGGCGGATGCCGGCGGCGGCTTCGTCGCGTTCCACCGCGGCGAGGAAGCCGACAGTGCCGAAGTTGACGCCGAAGACCGGCACCTCCGTGTGGGCGTAGCGGCGCAGCGCGTGCAGGATCGAGCCGTCGCCGCCGAGGACGAGGCAGATCTCCGGCAGCGTGTGTTCGGCGGTGACGTCGACCCCCTCGCCGGCGGCGCCGTGCTTGCGCAGCTCGTCCTCGGTCGCCGCCAACCGCCAGCCGAGGTCATGCGCGACCTCGGCGGCGATCGCGACCGCTTCGGAGGCCATCGGCGGGTGCGAGTGCGTGATCAGGGCAGCGGGTTTCATTCGTCCCCCTCGACCGCGGCGATCGCCGCCTCCAGGTCGTCGACCTCGGGTCCGGATCCGCCGCACCAGACGAAGGTCTCGCGGTTGCCCTTCGGCCCGGGCAGGCCGGAGGAGGCGAAGCCGCGGATCGGCAGCCCGAGCTCGCGGGCGGCCGTCGCCACCGTGAGGATCGCCTCACGGCGATCGGCGGCGTCGCGGACGACCCCGCGCCCGACCCGCTCCTTCCCGAGCTCGAACTGCGGCTTCACCATCGCCAGGCAATCACCGCCCGGCTCAAGGCAGCGGACAACCGCCGGCAGGACCTTCGTCAGCGAGATGAAGGAGACGTCGACCGTTGCCAGCGATGGCACGAAGGGCAGATCCGCCGGCCGCATCTCCCGCCCGTTCAGGCGCTCGATCACGTGCACCCGCGGGTCCTGGCGCATCCGCACGTCGAGCTGCCCGTAGGCGACGTCGGTGGCGATCACCCGCGCCGCGCCGCGCTGCAGGAGGCAGTCAGTGAAGCCGCCGGTCGAGGCGCCGACGTCGAGGCAGTCGCGCCCGTCGACCTCGATCCCGAGCGCGTCCAGCGCGTTTTCCAGCTTGGTGCCCCCGCGCGAGACGTAGCGCGGCCCCTCGTCAACGATCAAGTTGGCGTCGGGTTCGACCAGCTGGCTCGGCCGCAGGGCGACCGGCCCGTCCTGACCGATCCGGACTTCGCCGGCCCGCACCGCCCCCGCCGCCGCCGAGCGCGAGGGAAAGAGGCCGCGATCGGCCAAAACCGCGTCTATCCGGGACTTCTTCATCCGGCCAAAGCTACAGCGACCCCGTCGACCTGGCCTTTTATTCGAGCTTCAGAAACGAATGCGACATTGATCGGCGACCAGTTACCGAATTTGATCTAGGTTCCTGCACCAATACGTGTAGGCACCCCGCAGAGTCCGTGAATTGCAGGGTCTCTGTGACCCCACTCACACACAAGTCGCACATACGTTCGTACGCTGTTCAAGGATTCGCAAGAGGAAACCGACTTAAGGAGCACCACGAACTTTCAAGGCTGAACCCCGCGTCGACAACCGCCTCGCTGCTTCCCACAGCGACGCACTCGACACTAATCGGGCTCACCTACCTCCCACGGATCCACACATATATAGAGATACATATCTCTCCTCCCTGTAGTAACCCCAGAAGCGCCCCGCCTCCCCGGCGGGGCGTTTTCTGTTGTGGGCCGCGCTAGCCGTGAAGCCGACGGTGGGCGATCTCGTAGACCGTCGGTGCGTTTGAGCCAGCGGGGTGATGGCGGACGCCGAAGGCGAGGTAGTCGAGTCGCGGCGCGTCGTTGGCAACCACGAACCTGAAGACCATCCCGAAGCGCCCCACGGGCGGCGGAACATAGAGCTTGAGGCACTGGGGGAGAACGGTTCCGTCGCGTCCTTCCGGGTCGCAGGGCCGAAGGTCCGACAGGGGAACGCCGTTAGCTTCGTAGTCGCGCCTGGCGATCTCGCCGGCACTTTGGCCGGCGGGAGTCGTTCCCGCCATGTCCTCGCGGAAAGCGCCGGCGTCGAAGCGAGCCGGGAACCGCAGCTTGTCGGTCAACGGCTACCCCTCGCCGTCGGGGGGGAGCATGTTGGAGCCATGCTCCTCCATGAAGCTCTCCCACTCCTCCTTGGTGGCATCCCGGGCGCCGGAGCGCTCCTTGATGGCCTTCCATGAGGTATCGGGCACGAGAGTGAGCGAACCGTCGGGACGCTCCTCGGTGACGACGTAATCGCCGGCTCGCTCGCCGCTGAGGCGTACGTGGTCGCGTAGATGCTCCATCCCATGAATCGTAATCTACGACGCTCCCAATCCTGAAACCTCTGGCCCAGCGGCCGTCCGCCTCAAGGAACTAGGAGTGCGGATGGCCCTGGTGCGGGTCGCTGGCTACACCGCGGTCCCGACCAAAGCGCCGACGCCCGCGGTCACGGCCATTGCGATTGCGCCCCAGAAGACGACGCGGAGAACGGCCCGCGGAACCGATGCCCCTCCGAGCCTCGCGCCGAGAGCGCCGAGGATGACGAGGGCAACCAAGGTCACGGCGATGCAGCCGGCGATCCGCGTTGACGAACCAAAGACGCCGATTGCCAGCAGCGGCAGGAGCGCGCCGACCGCGAAGGAGAGCGCTGAGGCGCCGGCGGCCTGCAGCGGCCGCGCGCGGCGGTCCTCGGGCAGGCCGAGCTCGTCGCGCGCATGGGCTTCGAGCGCGTCGTGCGCGGTCAGACCTTGGGCGACTGCGGTGGCGAGCTCCGGCTCCAGCCCCCGGTCTTCGTAGATACCGGTCAACTCGCGCAGCTCGCCTTCGGGGTCGCTCGCCAGCTCCCGCCGCTCCAGCCGCAGATCAGCCTCCTCGGTGTCGCGCTGGGAGCTGACGGAGACGTACTCTCCGGCCGCCATCGAGCCGGCGCCGGCCATCAGACCGGCGATACCGGCGGTGATGATCGCGCTGCGAGAGGCGCCGGACGCCGCCACGCCAAGGACAAGGCTGGCGGTCGAGAGGATGCCGTCATTGGCGCCGAGAACGGAGGCGCGCAGCCAGTTGGAGCGGAGGCTGAGGTGCCTCTCGGCGTGGAGCGGCGAGACTGCCATGAAGCGAGGCTAACCGCTGCGAGCTACACCTCGATAAGGGAGCCCATGATCACGGTGCGCTCGCGCGGTAGGCCGAAGTAGTCGGCCTCGATGAAGCCGCGGGCGATCGAGAGGCCCAGGCCGGACTCCCGATTCCCGCCTAATAGAGAAGGGACTTACAGCATTGGAGCAAGCTCCTCTATTTCCCATCGATTAGAGGGAAAATGGCGGATAGGCTCCCGGCATCCCACTGGCGGTTTCTCTGATCGGGTTCGAGCGCACGACGTAACATCGCCCTTATGGCGATCAAACGGATGGAACACGTCGGGATCGTGGTCGAAGATCTCGGGGCTGCGGTCGAGTTCTTCGAAGCGCTCGGGCTCGAGACGGGTGGCACGGGTCAGGTCGAAGGGGATTTGCCGGAACGGATCATCGGGCTCGAGGACGTGAAGGCGGAGCTGGCGATGATGCGGGCTCCTGAGGGTGGCGCCGAAGTCGAGCTGGTGAAGTTCCACTCCCCGCCGATGCAGCGGGGGGATTCGGGGGCGGCCTCGAACTTCTCGGGGCTCCGTCATGTCTCGTTCCTCGTTGACGACATCGACGCGGTCGTCGAGGGGCTGAACGAGCGTGGTGTCGAGCTCGTCGGGGAGCTGGTGCGCTACGGGAACAGCTACCGGCTCTGTTACGTCCGCGGGCCCGAGGGGATCATCGTCGAGCTGGCGGAAAAGCTCGGCTCCTAGGGCTCTGCGCTTGGCGCAGGGGATATGTTCCCCCCGGTGATGGGGCGCAGCTGGACCGCACTTATGACCAGCCTGCGCGCGCTGGCGGTCGACTTCAAGAACCCCGATCTGGGGGCGCTCGGGGTTGCGGCAGCCGCCGCCTCGTTTGCGACCTGGTGCTTCTCGATCGCCCTCGGCGTCTACGGGTTCGAGGCGCACGGCGCCTCCGGCGTCGGGATCGTGGCGCTCGTACGATTCTTGCCGGCGGCGATCGTCTCGCCCCTCGTCGGGCTGCTGATTGACCGCTTCCCCCGGCGCTCGGTGATGCTGGGGAGCGCGCTGGCCTCGACCGTGGTGCTCTTCGGCGCCGCGGCGGCGGCCGCCCTCGACGCGCCGACGGCGGTGGTCTTCGCCTTCCCCTCCCTCTTCGCGATCGCGATCTCCGGCTACAGCCCCGCCCACCTGGCGCTGACGCCGATGCTGGTCGAGACGCCGCAGCAGCTCTCGGCCAGCAACGTCGCCCACAGCCTGATGGAGAACACCGGCTTCCTCCTCGCCGCCCTCGCCGCCGGCCTCCTCCTCGGCCCCACCTCCCCCGCCTTCGTGATCGGCGTTGCCGCCATCGCGATGGCGCTCGTCTGCGCCCTCGTCCTCCGCGTCCGCCGCGATCGTCGCCCCGAGTATGACCTCGCCGAGGAGGACGTTGCCGGCGCCTTCCGCGAAGTCAGCCGCGGCGCCCGCGCCCTGCTCTTCCACCCGGCGCTGCGCCTCTCCTCGGCGACCCTGGTCCTGCTCTTCTTCTTCGAGGGCTTCGCCGACGTGATGGTCGTCGTCGTCGCCCTCGAGCTGCTGCACCTGCACGAGGGCGCGGTCGGCTTCCTCAACGCGACCTGGGGGATCGGGGCGCTGCTCGGCTCGGTCGCGCTGGCGATGCTCTTCGACCGCGGCCGCCTCGTCGTCGCGATCGCCGGCGGCAGCCTCGTGGTAGGCGCGGCGACGATGCTGCCGGGATTCGTCCCCGAGCCTCCGGCCGCCTACGTCGGCTGGCCGAGGTGGCGACGAAAACGCTGATGCAGCGGGTCGGCGCCGATGATACCTTCGGCCGGGTGATCAGCGCCCTCGAGGCCGGTCGCCAGGCGGCTATGGCGCTGGGATCGATCGGCGCGGTCTTCCTCATCGAAGCCCTCCACCCGGACGGGGCGCTGATCGCCCTCGGCGCCCTGCTGCCGCTCTTCGTGACGATCTGGTGGACGCGCCTGCGCGCCTACGAGGTCGGCGCTCCGGTCTCCGAGGGCCACTACAAGCTCCTGCGTCGCAACTCGATCTTCCAGCCGCTGCCGCTGGCGACCTTGGAGCGGCTCTGCAACGACCTGGCGCCGGTCGCGGTGCCCGCCGGACAGGACGTGATTGTCCAGGGCGAAGTCGGCGACCGTTTCTTCCTGATCGAAGATGGCGAGGTCGAGGTCTTCGAAGACGGCGTCTTCCGGCGCAACGAGGGGCCAGGGGAGTCCTTCGGTGAGATCGCCCTCCTCCATGACGTGCCGCGGACGGCGACGGTGCGAACCACCGCCGAGACCCGCCTCCTCGCGCTCGACCGCGAGCAGTTCCTGCTGGCGGTGACGGGGCATCGCCGCAGCCACCAGCTCGCGCACTCGGTCGTCGACGAGCGCTGGCCCGGCGAGAGCTCGCCGGCGGTCTCCGAGTGACGACGCTGCGACGGCTGCGGCGGCGGCGCGAACTTGCCGTCCTGCTCGTCGTCTTCGTCAGCGCGGCGATCGCGGTGATCGCCTACGAGACCCATCTGACCCGCAGCCTGGAGCTGCAGAGCCTCGACGCCCGCTTCTCGATCCGCGGCACGCAGGAGCAGCCCGACGACATCGCAATCGTCGCCGTCGACGACCAGACCTTCAGCGACCTCGGCCTCCAGTGGCCCTTCCCCCGATCCCTGCACGCGCGGGTAATCGACCGCTTGCAAGAAGCCGGGGCGAAGGTGATCGCCGTCGACATCCAGTTCACCGAGCAGACCACCCCGCGTCAGGACGAAGCCCTGATCGGCGCGGTCGCCCGCGCCGGCGGCGTCGTCCTCTCGACTACCGAAACGGACGCCCACGGCGAAAGCCGGATCTTCGGCGGCGAAGAAGTGGTGCGCGAAGTCGACGCCCGCGCCGCCAACACGGTCGTGCTGCCCGAACCCGGCGGCAAGATCCGCAAGCTGCACCACACGATCGACGAGCTCGTCACCTTCCCGATCGCGATCGCCGAAGCCGACACCGGCGAGCGGATCAAGCGCTCCGAGATGGAAGGCGACGGCGAGGCCTGGATCGACTACCGCGGCCCGCCTCTGACGATCGCCAACTACTCCTACTCGCGGGTCCTGCGTGGCCACGTCCCCGCCTCAGCCTTCCGCGGCAAGACCGTGATCATCGGCGCCACCGCCCCCTCGCTGCAGGACGTGCACGCGACCTCGACGACCAAAGACGACCTGATGTCGGGGCCGGAACTTCAGGCCAACGCGGCCTGGACCGCCGAGCACGGGTTCCCCCTCACCTCCTCGGGAGCCCTCATCGACCTGCTGTTGATCCTGCTCCTCTCCTCGGCTCCGGCGGCGATGACGCTGCGGATCTCGGCGCTGCCGGCACTGCTCGGTGCTGTCATTCTCGGCGGCGCCTACGTCCTCGCCGTCCAGCTCGCTTTCGATAGCGGCACTGTGCTGCCCGTCGTCTACCCCTTGCTCGGACTCCTCCTCTCCGCCCTCGGCGCGCTCTCCGTCAACTACGTGCTGAACGCGTTCGAGCGCCAGCACGTTCACGACACCTTCGCCCGCTTCGTCCCCGCAGCCGTGGTCAGCGAAGTCCTCGCCCGCACCGACGACGACCTGCGGCTGGGCGGCGAGCGGCGCGAGGCGACGATCCTCTTCAGCGACCTGCGCGGTTTCACCAGCTACTCCGAGCAGTTGCCGCCGGACTCGGTGATCGAAGTCCTCAACCGCTACCTGGGCGAGATGAGCGACGCGATCATGGACCACGGCGGCACCCTCGTCGCCTACATGGGCGACGGGATCATGGCCCTGTTCGGCGCCCCGCTAGAACAGCCCGACCACGCCGACCGGGCGGTGGCGGCGGCACGAGAGATGCTCGAAGAGCGCCTGCCCAGCTTCAACGCCTGGATGGAAGGGGCGGGAATGGGGCGCGGGTTCGACATGGGGGTCGGCCTCAACACCGGCACCGTGATGACCGGGCAGGTCGGCTCCGAGCGCCGGGTCGAGTACACGGCCATTGGCGACACCACCAACACCGCTTCCCGGCTCGAGGGGATGACCAAAGGGACCGGCCACCAGATCTTCATCGCCGACACCACCCGCGAGGCGCTGACCCGCGAGGTCGCGGACATCGAGCTCGTCGGCGAGTACGAGGTGCGCGGACGCACCCAGCCGATCACCGTCTGGACGCTGCCGACGCGGCCGCCGGACGTCTCAGGCGACGACGAGGAGGGCGGTGCCGAAGAGAAAGAGGACGTGAAAGGACTGGTCGACGGCGATCCGCAGCCCTAGGGCCTTGTCATTTACGCCCTTGACCCGCGCCATGTAGGAGTCGAGCAGCCGGCGATCGTCCTGGACGAGGTGCGGGACGGCGATCACGGCGGCGATCACGATCGCCCAGAGGACGTCGGTTTCGATCGCGATCCAGACCAGCGCCGGGACGAAGGCGAGCATGTAGGTGACCACGTGGGCCCCGAGCGCCCGGCGGTGGATCGGGTCTGACCCGAGCCCGCATTCCTTGTGGCTCGCCTGCCAGTCGGTCTGGAGGAGGAAATCCCCCACCAGGTGGGAGACGACGAAGACGGCGAAGACCTCGACCCAGATCATCGCGCGGGCCCCGCATCTGCGCTCATGTCTGGAGGCTATGCGACCAGGCGCCCCGTTGGCCATCTGGACAAAAAGGCCAAACAAAGCTTGTACTTAAAGTTTGGCCGTTCTGAAGCCGACTAGGTAAGGTTCCCTTTCCTGATGTTCCGTAAACCTGTTTTGGCGGCTTTTCTCGCGTCAGTCGCGCTTGCCGCCCTGCCAGGGGCAGTCTCCGCCGCGGTCACGAACACGCAGATCACCTCGGGCCCGAGCGGGACCGTGAGCGCCGGTTCGGTCACCTTCACCTTCTCCTCGCCAGAGGACGGCGGCTTCGAGTGCAGCCTCGACGGCGCCGAGTGGAGCGCCTGCAGCGCGCCCCAAAGCTACGACGGGCTCGCCGACGGGGACCATCGTTTCGAGGTTCGGGCGCTCAACCGGCCCCTCAACCCCGACCCGACGCCGGCGTCGTCGGAGTTCACGGTCGTGACCTACGTCCCCGACCCGCCGCAGACGACGATCGTCTCCGGGCCGAGCGGGACGATTGCCACCGACTCCGCGATCTTCGGCTTCGAGTCCGACCAGCCTGGCGCCTTCGAATGCCGGCTGGACCTGACCGATGAGGCCGCTTGGGCTCCCTGCGTCTCACCGCAGCTCTACTCCGACCTCCCCGAGGGCGACCACGGGTTCGAGGTGCGAGCGGTGAACGAGGCCGGAGAACCGGACCCCACCCCCGCCGCACGGAGCTTCGCGACCGACACCGTGGCGCCGGAGACGACGATCACCTCGGCGCCGAGCGGGACGATCCCGACCGGCACCGCCGCTTTCGAGTTCGCCGCCCCCGGCGCCTCCAGCTTCCAGTGCAGGCTCGACGATGATTGGGGTGCCTGCGGCTCGCCGCGCGTCTACCACGGCCTGAGCGAGGGCTCGCACGGGTTTGAGGTACGCGGCATCGATGCGGTCGGCAACGTCGATCTGAGCCCGGCCGAGGTCGGTTTCAGAGTCGACTTCGGTCCGCCGAAACCGGTCGCCGGCCAGAGCTTCAACCTCGAACCCGCCAAGGGCTCGGTTCAGCTCCAGTGCCCGGGAGAAGACGAATATGCGCCGCTGACCTCCTTCAAGCAGGTGCCGATGGGCTGCCTCGTCAACACCCGCCAGGGGGTCGTCTCGCTGACCGCCTCCAAAGGCTCCTCGGGGGAGCTGCAGAATGCGAACTTCTGGGGCGGTGTCTTCGTCGTCAGCCAGAAAGAAGGCGACGATCAGACGGTCGAGCTGAAGCTCGCCGGGAAACGGATGTGCGAGCGCCGCGAGTCGGCCTCCCAGCCGGCGGCTCGCGCCTCGCGCCAGGCGACCGCATACGCCAGCCGCTCCCGCCGCGGCGGCCGCCGCGCCTGGGGTAGCGGCAAGGGCAACTACGAGACCAGCGGTAGCTACGGCTCGGCGACCGTCCGCGGCACCACCTGGCTCGTCGCCGACCGCTGCGACGCATCGACCCTGTTCAAAGTGGCCGATGGGACCGTCTGGGTCCAAGACTTCGTCAAGGACAAGCAGGTCGTGCTGGAGGCCGGCGAGCAGTACCTAGCCAAAGCGCCGATCCCGCGCCTCAACCCGAAGCTCTTTCCGTGAGCCGGCGGCTCCGCCTCCTGCTCACCGGCGTCTGCGCCTTCGCTCTGTTGGTGCCCCCGGCGCAGGCCGACAAAGGCGAGAAGCTCTCGATCCCGGCCGCGCGCGAGCGCGCCGCCGTCTACGCCGCCAACACCTGCGAGCACGACGAGAGCTGTGCCAAGGCCGGCGTCCAGAGCTGTCGCCGCCAGCAGGACCGCGTCGTCCTCTGCCGGATCTTCGACCACCGCAAGACTGAAGAGCAGGGAAACTTCCTCTGCACCCGCCTGGTGCGCCTCTCGCTGGAGCCGGAGACGGATCGGATCCCGATCACCGGCGTCAGCGACTGGACCTGCTGAACCGCCCGCGCCTCCCTGCAGTAAAAGCGACGGTGCCCACCGTCCCGTTAGGGTTGGGCTACCAGTCAAAGCCCCGATGAGCACCGCCAAGCTGAGTCTAGCCTTATATGACACAGATTGGTGCAACTGTCGGGTGACAGTGCTGGATGTCTCCGGCGCTGCAGCTTTGCCCGTCTCGGTGCTTATGGCACCGGGGCGGGTTTTTCCTCGGCCGCTCTGAGGTCGGCGGTGATCTTCACCGCGGCCGAGAGGAGCGGAGCCGCCAAGACCAGACCGACCGTGCCGAAGAGGCAGCCGCCGGCGATCGTCGCGATCAGCACCGCGAGCGGGTGTAGCTGCAGCGCCGCTCCATAGGCGATCGGCTGGACGAGTTGCTGGAGGACGCCGTTGGCGAGCAGCACGATCACCGCCATCGCTCCCGCGGCCTCCGCCCCGCTGCCCCCGAGGGCGATCAGGACGGCGAAGATTCCGGCGGTCCAGGCGCCGATGTACGGGACGTAGCCGCCGAGGAAGGTGACGACGGCGATCGTCCCCGCCAGAGGGACCCCGAGGATGAGGGCGCCGGCGCCGACGATCAGGGCGCTCCAGGCGGCGACAATCGTGACCCCGAGGAAGTAGCCGCGCATGCTCGAGGCGACCCGCCCGAGGACGCCGTGGGCGACCGGGACCGGGACGCCGAGGTGGCGCTCGACGAACTCACCGATCTGCGGCCCGTCCTTGAGCAGGAAGAAGAGGCTGAGGGCGGTGAAGGAGAGAAAGATGGCGAGGGATGCGAGCCTGTCGACGCCGCCGAGCACGCCCTGCGTCAACGCCTGGAAGCCGTCGCTGACCGAAGCGCTCCCGTGGGCCTTGGCGTCGCCCGCCGTCGATGCGCTGACGCCAAGGTCCTGCGCCCATGACTGCAGCTGGCTTGCGCCTTCCTGCAGCCTTTCGGAGAGGCTGCTCGCCTGGCTGGCGATCCCGGTCATGACCAAGAGGCCGACCCCGAAGGCTGCTGCGATGATCGCCAGCATGACGACGGCAGCCCCCACTCCCCGCGGCACGCGATGGCCGCTCAGCCAGTCGACCAGCGGCGAGGCGACGGCGGCGATGATCCCGGCGGTGATCACCGGTAAGACGATCGTCTCGGTCAGCGAGAGCAGCCAGATCGCGCCGATCAGCGCCGCCCCGAACCCGACCAAGAGCCAGGACGAGAAGCCGAGGTCCCGCATCCACTGCGGCGCCGCGAAAAGGCCGCTAAGGGCCCCAGGCTCGATCTCGATTGCTTGGTCTTCCGGCGGCCTTTTGCTCATATGACTTCGGACCGTCTCACCTACGTCGGACATTCAACGGTCCTAATCGACCTCGACGGCTCGCGGCTCCTCACCGATCCAGTGCTGGGCGGCAACCTCGGGCCGCTCGTGCGCCACGGGGCGCCTCCGGCCCGGGAGGCAACCGAGAACCTCGATGCAGTCCTGATCTCCCACCTCCACCACGACCACGCCCACGTCGGCTCACTGCGAAAGCTCGACCGCGAGACCCGAATGGTGGTCCCCCCGGGGTCGCAACCATTCTTCGCCCACCACGGCTTCCTCGACGCCACCGAGCTCGCGCCCGGCGCATCGGTTCCTGTCGGCAAGCTGACCGTGACCGCGGTCGAGGCCCACCACGACGGGGGGCGACGGCGCCACGCGCGCCGCTCGCAGGCGATCGGCTTCCTCGTCCGCGGCACCCGCAGCGTCTACTTCGCCGGCGACACCGACATCTTCCCGGGGATGAAAGAACTGGCCGAGGAGCTCGACTTCGCGCTGCTGCCGATCTGGGGCTGGGGCCCCACCGTTGGCCCCGGCCACCTCGATCCGGAGGGAGCGGCCGAGGCGGCGGCTCTCCTCTCGCCGCGGGTCGCGGTCCCGATCCATTGGGGGACGCTCTATCCGTTCGGCCTCCACCACCTCCGCCCCGACCGCCTCTGGCACCCGGGCAAAGAGTTCCTCGACAGCATGCGCGAGGTCGCCCCTCAGGTCGAGACGCGGGTGCTCTCGCCGGGCGAGGCGACCTCGCTGGCGTAGGCGTCCTGACCGAGGCCCGCGAGCCAGGTGCGGAAGATGCGGTGGACCGCTTCGGCGCCGACGACTTCTTCAGCCGGCCACTCGAGCTCGGCCGGGTGGAGGACGAAGGGGAAGCTCTGGGTCCCCCCCATGCCGCCGTGCGACCCGACCAGCTCCTCGAAGGCGGCCACCTCGCCGAAGTCGGACCAGTAGGTGCTGTTGATCATCAGGTCGGGGCAGTGGGCGAACCCGTCGCTGCGACGCACGTGATCGGCGGCGTTGGGACCGAACGGCTCCAGCGGGTCCTCCCCCTCGATCCGCTCCGAGTCGAGGAAGCGGGTCCCACGCGCTCCGAGGACGACGGCGCCATAGCGCTCGGAGCGAACGAGGACGAAACCGATGCCCGGGTGCTCACGCAATGCAGGGATTAGCCGCGGGTACAGCGCTTCGATCCGCTCCAGCGAGACCCGCCCCGGCTCGCGCGGGAAGCTGATAAGGCCGAGGCACCCCGAGGCCATCACCGAGAGCTCCGGCAGCTCGCCGCCGCGGCTCGCGGCCATCTCCTCCCGCGCCTCCTCATCGAGGACGACCGCCCCGTCGGCGAGTCGGTCCCGCGTCGCCCGCCGCACCGTTCGCCCTGCCGCGGTGTCGTCGCGGGCGATCTCGGTCAGGCCCGCGCTCATGTAGGAGAGGGAGTCGTCGTCGCCGTCTTCGGCCGCGACGACGCTGTCGGGGTCGCAGGCCGCGGTGACCAGATCCTCGAGCGACTGGTCGTAGCGGTCGAGGAAGGTTTCCCCCTGCGACTGGCCGTGGTCGGAGAGGACGACGAGGCGGTAGGGCCGCGGTGCCTCGGCGCAGGCGCTGGCGATCCGGGCGATTTGACGGTCGAGGTCTCGCAGCACGGCGAGGGCGTCGTGGCGCTCGATCCCGGAGTGGTGGGCGACCTCGTCGTAGGCGAGGAAGGTCGTGTAGATGACGGGGCGACCGGCGAGGACGTCGCCGACCACCGCGGCGACCTGCAGGTCCCGCTGCACGACCGTCCCCCAGGCGCGGGCGAAGACGTAGGAGCGGCCGCGGGCGATCCGCGGCCGGACGTCGTCGCGGACCTGGCTGCGGGCGGCGCGGCGCTCGCGGCCGATGTCCGCCAGCGCCAGCACGAAGGTGCGGGCGACCGCGTAGGGCTGGGCGAAGTAGGCGGCGTAGTCGCGGCCGATCGGCCGCCGTCGCCGCAGCGCCGTGCTCATCGTCAGCATCGAGTGCGGGGCGTCACCGGAGAGGATGTTGGCGCGGCTGGCGCCGTCGGCGTGGAGGAGGCCGCGGCCGTCGGAGTGACGGCGCTCGAGCTCTTCGGCGTCGCGCGGGTGATTGGTGACGATCGCCGTGCCACGGTCCTTCTCCCACCAGCGGAATGCCGGCATGTCCTCGTTTGAGCCGTGCAGCAACCCCGCCTGGCAAGCGCCGGTTTGCGAGGACCAGTCGGTCTCCCAGCGCCGCAACCGGTGCGAGCCGCCGCGGACCCAGCTGGCGAGATGAGGCGCGCTGCCGTCCTGCAGTGCCCGCAGGAGGACGTCGTGGGCGAGGCCGTCGATCTCAAGGAAAAGGACGCCGGGAACGTCGCTTTCGACTACCTGCTTGCGGCGGCGGGCCTGCCGACGCACCACCTGCCGGTGCCAAGAGTGGTCCTCGTCGATCGCCAGCAACGCGTAGACGGCCGCCGTCGCCGCCGCCATCACGATCGTGATCACGGTCCCCTCGAAGACGCCGCTGACGTGGGCCCCGGGCAGAAGGTCGATAGCGACCGTCACCAGCAAGCCGTTCAGCACCAGCGCCGCGAGGCCGAGGGTGAGGACGGTCAGCGGCAGCGCGAACCGCGCCAGCACCGGCCAGACGAGGGCGTTGAGGAGGCCGATCAGCGCCGCCGCACCGAGCGCGGCGCGGGGCCCGTCGAGGATGAAACCCTCGAGCATCACCGACAGCAGCATCAGGATCCCCGCGTCGAGGAGAAGGACGAGGACACCGCGCCGGACCGTCTTCAAGCTCACCGCGGATCCTCTTCGACCTCGATCTCGCCATCGGCCACGGCCTGCTCGAGGCGCTCGAAATCGCTTTCGTTCTGGTCGGCGTAGGCCTCCGCGAAGCGGGCCAGCGCCTGGTCGAAGGCGTCGCCGCGGCCGAGGTAGGCGGCGATCGCGACGCGGTCGCCCGAGCGGGCGTGGGCGCGAGCGAGCGCTTCGCCGCAGAGGGCGCCGTAGGCGCCGAGGTCGCGGGCCGAGAACCGCGCCAGGTCGGCCGAGCCCTTGCCGTCCCAGAGCTGGCGCACGTAGAAGGAGCGGGACTTGCCGTCGATCCCCTCGACCGTGACCCAACCAAGGAAGATGTCGCTTGCAGCCTGCATCAGCCGCTGTCCCTCGACGACGCGGCGCCCGTGGTGGCGGTAGGCGCCGGCGCCTAGATAGGGCTCGAGCACCGAGTTGCCCGCTTCCTTCGCCTGCAGGAAGAGCGGGTCCCCCCCGGCCCGGCCCTCCAGCAACACGATCCAGGCGCGGGTGCCGACGCTGCCGACGCCGACCACCTTGCGCGCCGCGTGCACGTAGCGGTATGCGGAGAGGAGATGGCGCCGATCGGCCGCCAAGGACTCCCCGTAGGCGGCGAGGATCGCCTCCAGCTGCGCCTCGACGTCGGCCCGGTCGGTCAGCTCCTCGACCGGCGTGATCAGGGGCGGGTCGCTGACGATCCGCAGCTCGCCGTCCCGCTCCTCGGTCAGCTTCTGCAGGGCGCGGCGGCTGTCCTTTGAGCGGGCCTTGGCGAGGTTGCGCTCGATCTGCTCGAAGCGGACCTTCTTGACCTTCGAGCGGAAGCCGGCGATCGCCGACTCGACGTCGATCCGCGCGTACCAGACGTCGAGCTCACCGAGCGAGGCGAAGCGGCGCATCGCTTCCCGGTAGCCGGCCACCGTGGTCAGCACCGCCCCCCGCCGCCGCCGCTTGCCGAGTTCCCGCTCACGCCCAGCGACGACGATGCTCGCGGCGAGCCGCTTCAGGTCCCACTCGAACGGCCCCGGCAGCGTCTCGTCGAAGTCGTTGCAGTCGAAGACGAGGCGCCGGTCGGGGGCGGCGAAGACGCCGAAGTTCGAGAGGTGCGCGTCACCACAGAGCTGGGCCTCCAGCCCCGTGCTCTCGGCGGCGGAGAGGTCGTCGGCCATGACCGCGGCGGCGCCGCGGAAGAAGGTGAAGGCGGAAACCCCCATGCGCCCGTAGCGGAGCGGCACCAGCTCGGGGATCCTCGAGTCATCCTGGGCGGCGAGGATCGCCAGCGGGTCGCGCTCGCGCGGCTCCCAGTCGCCGTGGCTGGAACGCGGAACCTGGCGCCGGATGGCCTTGCCGTCGGTCTCTGGCGTCGCGCCTGGCACGCAGGGAGTCTCCGTTAGTCGGCCCCCTAAAGCAAGCATCATCTTCCGCGCAGTTGGGTAGGGAAAAATCATGCGCGCGATGGCGTTCGTTTGGAGCGTGATCCTGATCGGCGGGATCACCTACTTCTCGATCATCGGCCTCACCCACCACTGACGGTCAGCGATGAAGAAGTTCGTCAAAGAGAACTCGCTCTCGCTCTTCTTCCTCGCGATCTTCCTGCTGGCGCTGGTCGGGCAGGCGATCGCCGGGCACAACCTCTACAACGAGGAGGCGGTCGCCCACAAGGAGGCGACGATCAGCTTCTGGCGCTACCTCACCTCTTCGGACTTCGGCAACGCGGTGACCGAGAACTGGCAGTCGGAGTACCTCCAGTTCGCCCTCTTCGCGCTGGCCACGGTCTGGCTACTGCAGAAAGGGTCGCCCGAGTCGAAGGAGCTCGACAAAGCCGGAACCGAGTCCGACAAAGACCAGAAGATCGGCCGCCACGCCCGCAAAGACTCGCCGCTCTGGGCGCGGGTCGGGGGCATCCGCACGGCGATCTACTCCAACAGCCTGATCATCGCCATGACCCTCATCTTCTTCGGCTGCTGGTTTGCCCAATCGGTCACCGGCTGGACCGACTTCAACCAGGAACAGCACGAGCACGGCGACCCCCGCGTCTCCTGGCTGAGCTACCTCGGCAGCTCCCAATTCTGGGAGTCGACCCTGCAGAACTGGCAATCGGAGTTCCTCGCGGTCGGCTCCTTCGCCGTCCTCGTCATTTACCTGCGCCAACGCGGCTCACCGGAGTCAAAGCCGGTCGGCGCCCCGATCTTCGACGCAACGGGCAAAGAGGGCTAGGACCTGCTGCAACCGGACGCGCCTCGCGCCCCGGCCGATGAGGCGGGCGCGAGAGATCCGATTCCCCAAGCGGATCCACACATATAGAGATGCGCGCCTCTCCTCCCCTTGGTGTTTTCCCCCAGAAGCGCTGGCTTCTTAACTGCCGGCTCCTCCGTTCACCGGAGAGACTGGCGCAGGCTAATCGATTGCGCCAATTGAATCAATCGTCAAAATTGATTAGGTCAGTTGACTTGGTGTCGGTGGCGTTAGGTCAGTGCGGGCTGCGCACTAGGCATCGAACTGAGCACGCGGTCGGCGACCGACTCGCCGGTGAGACCAACCTCGGCACGCAACAGCGCCGGCTTGCCGTGGGTGACGTAAGAGTCCGGCAAGCCCACTCGCAGGATTCGCGCTCGCTCCCCGGGCGCCTCGGCGAAGGCGTCCTCGAGGTGCTCCAGCACCGCCGAACCGAAGCCGCCGGGCAGGACGTTCTCCTCGATCGTCACCAGCAGCTCGTGCTCGCGCGCCAGACGCTCGGCCAGCTCCCCGTCGATCGGCTTCGCGAAGCGGGCATCGGCGACGGTCGCCTGCTGCCCGTGCTTGCCGAGGATCTCGGCGGCTTCGCGGGCGACCGTGACCCCGTAGCCGTAGCCGAGCAGCGCCACCTTCTCGCCCTCGGCGAGGACCTCACCGACCCCGATCGGAATGCTCTTTGGCTTCGCCGGCAACTTCGCCCCCTCCGCCGCGCCACGCGGGTAGCGCAGCGCCGCCGGGCCGTCGTGGGCAATCGCCGTGTGCAGCATGTGGACGAGCATCGCCTCGTCGCGCGGGGCCATTACGACCACATTCGGGATCGGCCGGAAGTAGGAGACGTCGAAGGCGCCGTGGTGGGTCGGGCCGTCGTCGCCGACGAGGCCGGCGCGGTCCATCGCGAAGGTAACGTCGAGGTTCTGTAGGCAGACGTCGTGGACGATCTGGTCGTAGGCGCGCTGGAGGAAGGTCGAGTAGATCGCGCAGACGGGCTTCGCCCCCTGAATGGCCAACCCGCTGGCCAGCAGAACGGCGTTCTGCTCAGCGATGCCGACGTCGTAGTACTGCTCGGGCAGCTCGTCGAGGAGCTTTTGCAAGCCGGTCCCCCCCGCCATCGCCGCGGTGATCCCGATCACCCGCTTGTCGGCCTGGGCCTCGGCGACGATCGCGTCGGCGAAGACCTTCGTGTACTGGGGTGGCGAGCCCGCGGCTGGCGGCTTCTCCAGCACCTCGATCCCCTCGGGAGAATCGGTTTCAGTCACCGGGACCGGTTTCGGCGCGCTCGCCGCCGGCTGGCCTTCGACGATCGATTTCGGCTTTGCCGCGTGCCACTCCTCCATCGACTCCAGGCCGCCTTCTTCGGCGGGCGCGAAGCCCTTGCCCTTGACGGTGTGGATGTGGACGACGACCGGGCGATCGGCCTCGAAGGCCTCGGTCAGCGCCTCGCGCAAGGCGTGGACGTCGTGGCCGTCGATCACGCCCATGTAGGCGAGGTCGAGCTCCTCGAAAAAGAGCCCCGGCGCCCAATAGGCCTTGATCGCCGCCTTGATCTCCGGGCCGAGCCGCTCGATCCGTTTGCCCATCCCCAGCGGCAGCTTCGTCAGCCGGTCCTCGACGCCCTCGCGGGCGTGCCAGAGGCGCGGGTTGAGGCGGATGCGGTTGAAGTAGCGCGAGAGGGCGCCGACGTTGGGTGAGATCGACATCCCGTTGTCGTTGAGGACGATCACGACCGGCGTCTGCATCCCGCCGGCGGCATGGAGGGCCTCGTAGGCGACGCCGCCGACCGCGGCGACTTTGCCGTCGGTGCCGATCCCCTTCCGCATCGCCTCCTTCAGCCCGACCGCGTAGCCGATCGAGGTCGAGGCGTGGCCCGCGCCCATGATGTCGTGCTCGGACTCGAACACCGAGCAAAACGGCGCCAGACCGTCGTACTGGCGGATCGTCGGCAGCTTCTCGCGCCGGCCGGTGAGGATCTTGTGCGGGTAGGCCTGGTGGCCGACGTCCCAGAGGATCTTGTCCCGCGGCGAGTCGAGCAAACTGTGGAGAGCGACCGCGAGCTCGCAGGTGCCGAGGTTAGCGCCGAAGTGGCCGCCGATCTCCCCGATCGTGTCGATGATGTAGGTGCGCATCTCCTGCGCGACCTGCTGCAACTGCTCGTCGTCGAGGGCGTGCAGGTCTTGCGGGGCGTCGACCCCCGGCAGCAGCGGCTCCTCGATGCGGTCTTTGCCTTCCTCGTTGCCCTGGGTGGGGAGCTGTTCGCTCATTCGTTCCTCGTGAAGATGTAATCGGCCACGCGCCTCAGGTCCTCCGTCTCGCCGCCGGCCTCGGCCAGCGCCGCCGTGGCCTTCGCGTGTGATTTCGCTGCCAGCTCACGGGCCTGATCGAGGCCGAAAAGGCTGACGTAGGTGAGTTTGCCATGTCTCTCGTCGCTTCCATGTGGCTTTCCGAGCTGCTCGTCGGACTCGGTGACGTCGAGGATGTCGTCGACGATCTGGAACAGCACGCCCAGCTCCTCGGCGAAACGGCGATACGGCATTGTCTCAGGTTCGGAGGCTCCCTCGAGCAGAAGCACGACGTTGACGCTGGCGGCGATCAGGCGGCCGGTCTTCAAGGCGTGCAGGGCGCGCAGCCCCTCGGCGTCGGACTCGGCCCCGACAACGTCGACGTACTGGCCACCGACCATGCCGTCGACGCCGGTCGCGGAGGCGAGCTCCCGCAGTGCCGCCAGCACCCGCGCCGGCTCCCCCGGCTGCTCGCAGAAGAGCCGCATCGCCTCGGCGAAGAGCCCGTCGCCGGCGAGGATCGCGACGTCCTCGCCGAACTTCACGTGCGACGTCGGCAGGCCGCGCCGCAGCGCGTCGTCGTCCATCGCCGGCAGGTCGTCGTGGATCAGCGAGTAGGTGTGGATCAACTCGATCGCGCAGGCGACCGGGAGGAAGCGCTCCGGCTCGGTGCCAAAGGCGCGGGCGGTCGCCAGGGCCAGCACAGGCCGCACGCGCTTGCCGCCGGCCAGCAGCGAGTACCGCATCGCCTTCTCGAGGCCCGCGGTCGGCGGAGAATCCGAGAAGGTCAGTTTCGCAAGGGCGTCGTCGACCAGCCCCCGCAGATCCTCGGGGTAGCTCAAGTGCTCTCGGCGCTCGCCTGTTGCCGCGCCTCGCGGTTGGCCTCCTCTACCGCCTCGGCGGAGAGGTCGGCGGCCTCGGCCGCGAGCTGCGCTGCGACCTCGTCGCTGACCTCCTCGCTCTGCAACTGCGAGGTGATCTCGCGCAGGCGCTCGGATATCTCGCGCAGGCGCATGCTCATTTGGCCGGCTCCCGCTCGCGGACGACGGCGCCGAGGATGCCGTTGACGAACTTAGGGGCGTCGGCGCCGCAGTACTCCTTGGCGATTTCCACCGCCTCGTTGATCGCGACCTCGGCCGGCGTGTCCATGAATTCCATCTCGTAGAGCGCGGTCCGCATCACGTTCATGTCGAGCGGCGCGATCCGGTCCACCGTCCAGCCCTTCGCGTGGGCGGCGATGATGTCGTCGAGCTCTTCGCGATTCGCATCGACGCCCTCGGCCAGCTCACGCGTCAACGGCCGCGCCTCCGCCAGCAGCTCCTCCAGCGGGTGGCCGGTGACGTCCCGCTGGTAGTTGGCGAAGACGGCGTCGCGCCGCTGGTCTGACCTGCGCATGCCTGCATTCTGTCAGCGCCCGACGCCGGAGCGGTCAGGCGCGGGAGATGTACTCGCCGCTGCGCGTGTCGACTCGAACCGTTTCGCCCTCCTCGATGAAGAGCGGGACCTGGACGACGACGCCGGACTCCAGGGTGGCGGGCTTGTTGCCACCGCCGGAGGCGGTGTCGCCTTTGAGGCCGGGGTCGGTCTGGGTGACCTTCATCTCGATCGCGCTCGGCACCTGCACGTCGCTGGGCTGCTCGTCGACGAAGAGGACGTCGACCTCGTCGTTGGCCAGGACCCACTGCATCGCATCGCCAAGCTGATCCTTGGCGATTTCGATCTGGTCGTAGTCGGTCGAGTCCATAAAGACGGCGGCCTCGCCCGAGTCATAGAGGTACTGCATCTTTTTCGATTCGGTCCGAACCGGGCGGAACTTCTCCCCCGCCCTGAAGGTTTTGTCGATCACCGAGCCGTCCTCGATCCGCCGCAGCTTCGTCCGCACGAAAGCGCCGCCCTTGCCCGGCTTCACGTGCTGGAAGTCGAGGATCTTCCAGATCTTGCCGTCGATCTCGATGTGGGTGCCGTTCTTGAACTGGTTCGTAGAGATAGTCACGGCGGCGAATCCTAGTAGGGGGTTGGCGGGAGGGTGCTCAGGGTGAGGTCGTGAGGCGCTGGACGGCTTCCTCGGGGTCGCGGAAGACCTCGCCGCGGACGAAGCAGTTGCCATCGAGGTCCCAGATCCAGGCGACTGGGACGTCGCGGATGCCGAGAGGGCGGCTGCGGGCGTAGACGCGGCCGCGGACCAGGAGGGACCCGCCGCGGCTCTCGACGAGGCTCGGGGTGATCAGGAGCTCGTCCCAGACGCGTTCGACGTCACGCAGGTACTCGCTGAGGCCCTCGGGGCCGGTATAGGGGGCCTCGCGGCCGATCTCCTCGGCGGTGCCGACCGGGAAGAAGGCCATCGCCGGGTCGCAGAGGGCGACAATTTCCTCGGGGTCGCGGCGGTTGAAGGCTTCGTAGAGTCGCTCGACGAGCCCTCGCTCCCGCTCCGGCACCGACTCGACGTCGGCGGTGGCGGGCGCGATGGCGATGATCGCAGCGTCGTCCTCGAGCGTCCCGCCCGCGAACTCATGCAGGGCGCCCTCGATCTGTTGGGCGGCGATCGCGGGGCTGGTGATCCCAGTCAACTGGGCGCGCAGCCGCTCCTCGCCGAAGCGCTCGCCCGCGCCCATCGACTCGGTGACGCCGTCGGTGACAACGACGAGCTGTTGACCCGCCTCGACCTCGGTGGCAACGAGAGTCCAGCCCTCCTCGTCGAAAGCTCCGAGGACCGGGCCTGCCTGCCCTGCTTCGGTGACTTCGTCGCCATCGACGAGGAGCGGCGGCGGGTGCCCGGCGACCGCCAGCCGCACCGGCTCGGCCGGGTCTTCGGAAACGGCCATCGCGGCGACGCTGCAGAGGTCGGTGCCGCGGCGGGCGAGCAGCTCGCGATTGAGGGTGCGCAGCGCGATCACCGGGTCTCCAGTCAGAGCGGCGGCGGTCCGCAGCGTGTAGCGGGCGTGGGCGGTGACGGCGGCTGCTTTGGCGCCGCGGCCGGTGACGTCCCCGATCACGACCATCCAGCCGCCGGCGATGCGGAAGGCGTCGTAGAAGTCGCCGCCGAGCTCGTTCTCGGCCCCCGCCGGGCGGTAGGTCGCCGCGACCGACCAGCCGGGGATGTGGGGCAGCGGCGGCGGTAGGAGGCCCCGCTGCAGCGTCTCGGCGATCTCGGCCCGTTCGCTCTCGGAGCGCTCAAGGTCGTGGAAGAGGCCGGCGTTGTCGAGGGCGAGGGCGACACGGCCGGCGAGGATGGTGACGAAGTGGACGTCGCCCTCGTTGAAGCGCCGCCCAGAGGGGCCGACGCTGATCGTCAGCACGCCCGTCGGGCGGCCCCGCGCGCGCAGCTCGACGGTCACGCTCGAGCGGGTTTCGAGGCTGCGCAGGAACTCGAAATCCTCCTCGTCTTCGGCGAACGCGCGGATGTCCTCGTCGCTCCTCATCTCGATCAGGAGCGGCTCCTGACGCTCGCGGCCGGCGTCGCTCGCGACCTGCGCTTGCAGACGCGGTCCGCGCTCGACCAGGCGAGCCTTGATCGCCTCCGCGTCCGGGCCGTCGACGCGGAGGGCCGCGCGGCGGACGCGGTCGCCTTCGATCACGTCGATCGCGCAGATGTCTCCCAGCTCCGGGACGATGATCCCGACGATCGCCTCCAGCGTCTCGTCGAGGCTGCTCCCCAGCTCGGCGACCCGGGAGATCTCGTCGAGCATCCGGAAGCGGCGGTTGACCTGGCGGACCTTCCTCGTCGAGATCGTGGCGACGACCGCGACGACGACGAGGGCCAGCGCGACGATGACGTCGGCGTAGGGCGGCATCAGCCCGAGTCCGAGCTCTTTTCGCGGTCGCCGGCGGTGCTGGTGGTGAGGTTGGAGGCCGCGCCGCCGCCGAGGACGCGGCGGACCAAGGAGGGAGTGAGGATCCGCAGGGCGGCGGCAACTCCATAGGGCCGCGGCACGTAGCGCTCCGCTCTGCCGCCAGGCCCGCACTCATAAATCGCCTCGGCGACCTTCTCCGGCTTCGAGACGATCCAGCGGGTGACCGCTTTCTCGCGCAGCTCGGTCGCCGGGAACCCCTCGGTCTTGATGAAGCCCGGCAGCACCATGCCGACGTGCACGCGGTTCGGCTTCTCCTCCGCGTAGAGGGCGTCGGTCCAGCCGATCAGTGCGAACTTGCTGGCGCTGTAGGAACCGGTGCGGGCGCGGGCGACGCGGCCGGCGGTGCTGGCAACGTTGACGATCGCGCTCGGCGCCGAGGCGCGCAGGAGCGGCAAGAGCGCCTCGGTCAGCCGCACCACCGCGTCGAAGTTGAGCTCCATGTGGCGGCGGACGTTCTCGTAGCCGCCCTCGGCAAAGGAGGCGCGCCAGGAAGCGCCGGCGTTGTTGACAAGCAGGTGCAGGTCGCCGCCATGCTCGGCCTCGAGGTGGGAGCGGACCCGCTGTGGCGCCTCGGCGTCGGTGAGGTCGACCGCGACGTAGGTGGCGCGGCAGGGCAGTTGCTCCGCCAACTCGCGCAGCAGCTCCTCGCGTCGGGCGACGAGGACGAGCTCAGCTCCCGGCTCACGCGCGAGCCGGACCGCCGTCGCCCTGCCGATCCCCGTCGACGCTCCCGTCACCACTGCAACCCGTTTCCCGCTCGCCATCCCAGGCCACGCTAACCGATCTCCGGCGGGTGCAAGGATGGGCGCCGTGGAGGGCACGCCCGAAACCCACCATCGCCTCAGCGCCATTCGCCGCGAGGGCGAGCGGGTGACGCCGCTGGAGCTCTTCTTCGACCTCGTCTTCGTCCTCGCGATCACCCAGTGCACGGCGCTGATGTCCCATGACCAAACCTGGTCGGGCTTGGCGCAGGGGCTGCTGGTCCTCGGCGTCCTCTGGTGGGCCTGGGTCGGCTACTCGTGGCTGACCAGCGTCATCGACCCCGAGGCGGAGGCGGTCCGCCTCGTCATCTTCGTTGCGATGGCGGCGCTGCTGATCGTCTCGCTCAGCGTTCAAGAGGCCTTCGACAACCTCGCCCTCACCTTCGCCCTCGCGCTCGGCGTCTTCCGCACCGCCCACATCGCCCTCTTCATGCTCGCCGGCGCCGACGACCAGGACCTGCGCCGCTCGGTCATTGGCCTCGCCGTCAGCACCGCAATCGCGATTGGACTGCTCGTGATCGCGTCGCTCTTCGACGGCTTCGCCCAGGGGGCGCTCTGGGCGCTGGCGATCTTCCTCGACATGGCTGGGCCCTACTTCTTCGGCGCCGAGGGCTGGAAGCTCGTCCCCGGCCACTTCGCCGAGCGCCACGGGCTGATCGTGATCATCGCCCTCGGCGAGTCGATCGTCGCGATCGGCGTCGGCGCCTCCGGGGCGCTTGACTTCGGGATCGGCGCGGCCGCCGTCCTCGGCGTCTTCCTCGCCGCGGCGCTCTGGTGGACTTACTTCGACGTCGTTGCTCTGATCTCCGCCCGCCGTCTTGGCGAAGCCGAGGTGGGGAGAGTCCAGAATGAGCTGGCGCGGGACTCCTACAGCTACATCCACCTGCTGATGATCGCCGGCATCGTCTTGATGGCGCTGGGGATGAAGGTATGTGCCCGCCTTCGCCCTGCTCGGCGGGCTCGCCATCTACCTGCTCGGGCTCGTCGCCTTCCGCTACCGGCACGTGAGGTCGATCAACCGCCACCGCCTTGGGCTGGCGATCGTGCTCCTCTTCCTGGTCCCGGTGGCGACTCAGGTCGACGCGCTGATCTCCCTCGTGGTTGCCGTCGTATTGATTTGGGCGATGGTCCTCTTCGAGCACCGCCGCTATTACGGTCCGGGCAGGGCAGAACTCCGCCGCGAAGCAAGCGCAGCCCACACTTAGGCATACTCCCCGAACCTTTTGAGCACTCCAGTCCTCCTCGACAAACTGCTTCGCGCCGGCGCCCCCTCCGGGTACGAGGGGCCGGCTGCCGAGGTCTGGCGCGAGGCCGCCTCCTTCGCCGACGAGATCAGCGTCGACGGGATCGGCTCGACGATCGCCCGCGTCGGCGACGGATCGCCGCTGCTGGCGGTGGTCGGCCACATCGACGAGATCGGCCTGATCGTCACCCACATCGATGAGAAGGGCTTCCTCTGGTTTGCCCCGGTCGGCGGCTGGGATCCGCAGATCCTCGTCGGCCAGCGGGTCGAGATCCGCGGTAAAGGCGGTCCCGTCCTCGGCGTCGCCGGCCGCAAGCCGATCCACCTGCTCGAGGCCGACCAGCGCAAGAAGGTCGTCGAGCTGAAGGGCATGCACATCGACATCGGCGCCGCCGACCGCGAGGAGGCCGAGGCGTTGGTCCGGGTCGGCGACCCGGTGGTGATCGCGGCCGAGCCGATGCCGGTCGTCGGCGACCGCCTCGTCTCCCGCGCGATGGACAACCGGCTCGGCGCCTACGTCGCCCTCGAGAGCCTGCGCCGCTGCGCCGAGGGCAAAGGCCCCGGCGGTTCCTTTGCCGCCGTCGCCGCCGTGCAGGAGGAGATCGGCCTCTTCGGCGCCCGCACCGCCGCCTTCCACGTGCGGCCGGACATCGCGATCGCCGTCGATGTGACCCACGCCACCGACGCCCCCGGCGTCGACGAGAAGGAGATCGGCAGCCACCCGTTCGGCTCCGGCCCGGCAATCGGCCGCGGCTCCACTCTCTCGCCGCAGGTCTTCGAGCTCTTGGTCGAGACCGCCGAGGCCGAGGGGATCGAGTACTCGATCAGCGCCAGCGGCCGCGGCACCAGCACCGACGCCGACGTCCTCCAGATCTCCCGCGCCGGCATCCCCACCGGGCTCGTCTCGATCCCGCTGCGATACATGCACTCGCCGGTCGAGATGGTCGACCTGCGCGACGTCGAGGCGGTCGTGAAACTGCTCGCCGCCTTCGGCGAGCGGCTCAGCAGCGACTGGGACCTCAGCCGCTAGATCTCTAGGCGGGGGCGAGCTCGGGCTCGTAGTCGTCGAAGTAGACGACGTCGCGACCTTTTGCCTTGGCCGCGTACAGCGCCGCATCGGCGCGGGCGAGCAACTCGTCGGTGTCGACGACGCCGGGCTCGGCAACCGCAACGCCGACGCTGATCGAGACCGGAACGCCGACCGGGCGGCGCTCGCGCACCGCCAGCCGCAGCCGCTCGGCGATTTCCAGCGCGTCCTCGTGACCGGCGCCGGGCAGCATCACCAGAATCTCCTCGCCGCCGACGCGGTAGATCGAGTCGCCGGCCCGCAGCGCCGCTCGCATCGTGTAGGCGACGTCCTGGAGGACGGCGTCGCCGGCGGCGTGGCCGAACTGATCGTTGACCCGCTTGAAGTGGTCAAGATCGCAGAGGACGAAGGCGTGGGACTGGCCTTCGAAGGGATCGCAGGGCTGGCCGTCGAGCTCGGAGAGGCGCTGCTCGAGCGCGTTGCGGTTGAAGAGGCCGGTGAGGGGGTCGAGGGTCGAGCGGCGGCGGTGGGCGCGGTCAGACTCGACGAGGGCGCCGCTGAGGATGACGGTGCTGATGATCAGGGCCGCGATCGCGATCAGGAGCTGGCGCTGTTCCCAGGCGAGCTGTGGGTCCGGGACGATCGCCGCGAAGAGGAACAACACGGTCACGTAGACGGTCCCGACGATCATCCCCCGCGGCTCGAAGCGGAAGCCGAGCGTGACCGCCGGCAGGGCTAGCCAGGCCAGCGCCGGGCTGGTAGCGCCGCCGGTGACGAACACGGCCGCCGCGAGCAGAGCCGGGAGCGCGGCCCAGGCGCCGGCGATCCAGAGGGCCGGGCGGGAACTGGTCCGCATGAAGCGGTCGGCGACTGAGAAGCCGAGCAGGGCGAGGGCAAGAAGGGGGATCCAGCCGTAGCCGAGAGAGTCACCGCCGCCCACCGCCAGCGCTAGGGCGAGGATCCCAAAGCAGGCGAGGCGATAGCGCCGGACGCGCCTCTCCATGTCGAGGAGACGCTCGCGGCGAGCTTCCTCGTGGATGGAGACCAGCGTATCTCCGCTCTTACCCATGCCTGGGCATCGACCTCAGCCAGGCGCGCCTTGAATCTGAACGTTCAGCGTCGGCTTAGCGGTCCGTCAGTCGACCAGCTGCAGCTCTTTGGGCAGCGAGCTGAGGTTGCGCAGGCCGTCCCCGCTGACGACGACGAGGTCCTCGATCCTGACCCCGAGGTTGCCCGCGAGGTAGATGCCGGGCTCGACCGTGACAACTTCGCCGGGGGCGAGCACGTCGTCGGAGCGCTGGGAGAGGCGCGGCCCCTCATGGACCTCGAGCCCGACCCCGTGGCCGAGGGCGTGGCCGAAGTCCTCGCCGTGGCCGGCCTCGTCGATCACGGCGCGGGCGGCGCTGTCGACGTCCTCGCCCTTGACCCCGGCTCGGATCGCGTCGAGCCCCGCCTGCTGGGCCTGGCGGACGACCTCGTAGACGGCCCGCGCCTCCTCGCCCGGATCGCCGGTGGCGAAGGTGCGGGTGCCGTCGGAGCAGTAGCCGTCGAGCTGTGCCCCCATGTCGAAGACGACCAGCTCCCCGCGGCCGATCTCACGCTCGCCGGGCTCCGCGTGCGGCAGGGCGCCGCTGGGACCGGCGGCGACGATCGCCGGGAAGGACGGGTCGGCACCGAACTCGTGGATCCGCGCTTCGGTGGCGCGGGCGACATCGCGCTCAGACCGCCCGGCGAAGCCCTGTTCCAGCGCCCAGGCCAGGACTTCGTCAGCGAGCTTCGAGGCCTCGGCGATCTTCGCCAGCTCCTCGTCGTCCTTGACCCGCCGCAGCTCCTCGACCCGACCGCCGGCGGCGACCACCTCGACCCCCTCCGGCAATTTCTCTTTGAGTTTCTCCAGCACCCGCACCGCCATGTGGTCGTCCTCGAAGCCGACCCGGCCCACGAGGTGCTCGCAGATCCCTCCAAGCCAGTCGTTGCCGATCGTCAGCGACTCCCAGCCCTCGACCTCGGTCGCGGCGCGCTCGGTGTAGCGGAAGTCAGTGAAGAAGAGGCGGACGCCGGGCCCGCAGACGACGGCGCCGTTGGTGCCGGTGAACCCGGTCAGGTAGCGGACGTTGGTGAGATCGGTGACCAGCATCCGGTCGAGCTCGCGCTCGGCGAGGAGCTTCTCCAGCCGGTCGCCGCGGCCGCGCATCAGCCGCCCGTGCCCAGCTCGCCGGCGAGACGCTCCAGCGCCTCGCGGTAGCCGTCGGGCCCCTTACCTGAGATTTTGGCGAGGACGAGGCCGTCGAAGACCGAGAGCTTGCGCCAGTCCTCGCGAGCCTCGACGTCGGAGAGGTGGACCTCGACCGCCGGCAGCTTCGTCAGCTCCAGCGCGTCACCGATCGCGCGGCTGTAATGGGTCCAGGCGCCGGCGTTGACGATCACCCCATCGGCGAGACCGTCGGCCGAGCGGTGCAGGTATTCGCAGAACTCTCCCTCGGCGTTGGTCTGGAAGAAGATCGGTTCCAGCTTCAGCTCATGCGCCCAATCGGAGATCTTCGCCTCCAGCTGCGCCAGCGAGAGCCCACCGTAGATGCCAGGGTCTCGCCGGTCGAGGACGTCGAAGTTGACCCCGTGCAGAACGGCGACGCGGTTGGAGACAGTGGTCATGGATAGAGCTCCTTCACGGCCTCTCGGACCTTAGCCGGGTCGACGATTTCGCCGGTGCGGGGCTTGCCGGGCTCGGAGAGGAGGACGAAGCCGACCCCGGCGGCGGTGCGCTTCTTGTCGCGATCGAGCACAGCCAGCACGTCGTCGACCCCGACCGCCCGCTCGAGGCTGACCGGCAGGTCGTGCCGGCGGAGAATCGTCGCCACTTCCTCGCGCAGGTCGGGAGCATCGGAGAGCCGCAGCGCCGCCAGGAGACCGAGGCCAATCGCCTCCCCGTGCAGATAGGCGAATTCAGAGACCCCCTCGATCGCGTGGCCCACCGTGTGGCCGAGGTTGAGCACGTGGCGCAGGCCGCCATCACGCTCGTCGGCGGCGACCACCGCGCACTTGTAACGAGCGCAGGCAAAGACGACGTCGTCGAGCCCGCCCGGGTCAATCGCCTCGATCGTGCGAACGCGCTCCCACAGCGGCCCGCCGGCCAGGAGCCCGGTCTTGAGCACCTCGACGAACCCGGCGGCCAGGTCTCTCGGCGGGAGCGTCTCGAGCGTCGCGGTGTCCGTCAGCACCGCCGCCGGCTGGTGATAGGCGCCGGCGTAGTTCTTCAGCTCGCCGATATCGACGCCGGTCTTGCCGCCGTAGGCGGAGTCCACCTGGGCGACCAGCGTCGTCGGCACCTGGACCACGGGAACGCCGCGCTGATAGACGTGGGCACAGAAACCGGCAAGGTCACCGACCACTCCGCCTCCCACCGCAATTACGTGGTCTTCCCTGGTCATTCCGAAGGAGGCCAGTTCGCGGACAACCTCCCCCACCTCCTGCAGCGTCTTCGACTTCTCCCCCGGCGAGAACGCGAGGACCTTCTCCGGCGAACGCAGACGTCGAGCGTGCCCCTCCACGTTGGTGTCAGTGATGCAGAAGCCCGTGCCGTCGAGGGGCCACCAGTCGGTATCGAGCAGCTCGCGCCCAACCAGCACCGGATAGTCACCGGAGGCGCTCGTCGCCCAAAGCAGGCGCGTCCCCTCAGGCATCGCTTCCAGCGCCTGGATCGCCGGGAACGCCCGCTCGACAATGCTCTTGTCCCCCACCGGCACGACCGCGTCCGCCAGCTCCTCGTAGAACGGCGCCCGCTCCGCCAGCAGCTTCGCCACGCCCTCTTCGCTCGTCGCCAGCGGCCGATCGGTTCCCTCGATCCGCTGCCACGCCGTAGCCGCGTCGATCTCCAGCAAGACGACGATGTGGCGGTCGAGCGCCTTGCGAACGCGCTCGGAGAGGATGCTGCCGCCGCCGAGGGCGATCGCGCCGCCGTCGGCGTTCTCCAGCAGGCGACCGACGACCTCCTCCTCGCGGGCGCGGAAGGCCTCCTCCCCGTCCTCCTCGAAGGCCTGGCGGATCGGCTTGCCGAGCTCCGCTTCCATCAGCTCGTCGATCTCGGTCGTCTCCAGCCCCGCCTTGCGGGCAGCGGCGAGCGCGGTGCTCTTGCCGGCCCCCATAAAGCCGATGAAGACGATCGCCGGGCGCGCCACCGCCTCAGCCCCGGAAGTCGATGCGCTGCTTGTACGCCTCGACCGCCGCGACGACGTCGTCGATGTGGTCGCCGCCGAACTTCTCGCGGTAGGCGCGGGCGAGGGTCAAGGCCACCATCGCCTCGGCGACGATCGCCGCCGCCGGCACCACTGAGGAGTCGGTGCGCTCGCGCAGCGCCTGCGCCGGCTCCTTGGTCTGGGTGTCGACCGAGCGCAGCGGCTTGGTCAGGGTCGAGATCGGCTTCACCGCCGCCCGCACCGAGAGCGGCAGGCCGTTGGTCATCCCGCCCTCGAGGCCGCCGGCGTGGTTGGTCTCGCGGTAGTACCCGCGCTCCTCAGACCAGAAGATCTCGTCGTGCGCCTCGGAGCCAGGCCGGCCAGCGACGTCCCAGGCTTCGCCGATCGCCACCCCCTTAATCGACTGGATCGAGGCAACGGCGCCGGCGAGGCGACCGTCGAGCCGGTCTTCCCAGGAGATGTGGGAGCCGATCCCCGGCACGAGCCCGAAGGTGACGACCTCGAAACTGCCGCCGAGGCTCTCGTTCGCCTTCCGCAAGCGGTTGATCTCATCAACCATCCCTTTGCTTGCCTCTGAGTCGAGGCAGCGGACCGGGTCCTCGTCGACGCCGGCGAAGTCCTCCGGCTTCAGCTCGGCGCGCTCCTGCGCCCGCACCGATGCGATCTGCAGCACGTGGCTGTGGATCTGCACCCCGAGGCGGGCGAGGAAGGCGCGGGCGATCGTGCCGGCGGCGACGCGGGCGGCGGTCTCGCGCGCGCTCGCCCGCTCGAGGACGTTGCGAATGTCCGAGTGGCCGTATTTCTGGGCGCCGACGAGGTCGGCGTGGCCCGGCCGCGGCAGGTGCACCTCGTCGGGCGAGAACCCCTCGACCGGCCAGGGGTTCATCCGCTCCTCCCAGTTCTTGTAGTCGCGGTTGGCCACGAGGAGGGCGATCGGGCTGCCGAGCGTGAGGCCGTGGCGGACGCCGGAGCGGACGTCGACGGTGTCGGTCTCGATCTTCATCCGACCGCCGCGCCCGTGGCCGAGCTGGCGCCGCGCCATGTCGCGGTCGAGCGCCTCGCGGTCGAGCTCGAGGCCGGCCGGCATGCCCTCGACGATCGCCACGAGCCCCGGCCCGTGCGACTCACCCGCGGTGGTGAAACGGAAAGTCGTCATCGCGGCAAGGCTATCGGCGCCGCGCCGCCTCGCGCATCACGTCGAGGTCGGGCCGGCGGCCGGTCCAGATTTCCAGCGACCGGGCACCCTGCTGGACGAGGATCTCGAGGCCGTCGACGACCGCGGCGCGAGCGCCTTCGGCCGCTTTGAGGAGGCGGCTGCGGCGCTCGCCGTAGACCATGTCGACGACCGTTTGGTGGTCGGTGAACTCGCCCCGCTCCAGCGGCAGGTGATCGAAGGGGTCCTCGCCGCGGAGCCCCGCGGCGCTGGTGTTGACGATCAGGTCGTACTCGCTCTGGCGGGGTGCGATCACGGCCTTGCCACCCAGCTCGGCGCAGATCGCCTCCGCCCGCTCCGGCGTCCGGTTCCAGACCTCGACCTCCGCCCCTTCCCAGCGCAGCGCCCAGATCGCCGCCCGGGCAGCGCCGCCGGCACCGAGGACCAGCGTGCGGTGGCCGCGCGGCGGGTCGGGCAGCGCCGCCAGCAGGCCGTCGGCGTCGGTGTTGTGGGCCTCGATCCGCTTGTCGCTGAAGACGAGCGTGTTGGCGGCGCCGATCTGCTGGGAGGCTTCGCTCGCTTCGTCGGACAGCGCCAGCGCCGCCTCCTTGTGCGGCACGGTGACGTTGACCCCGGCGTAGCCGACTTCGGCCAGCTCCTTGACCGTCATCTCGAAGGCCTCGGGGGCCGCGTCGATCGCCCGGTAGCTCCAGCTCTCCAGCCCCAGCGCCTCCAGCGCCGCGGTCTGCATCGCTGGCGAGCGCGAGTGGGAGACCGGGTGGCCGAGAACCGCGAGCTTTGGCATCGCTATTCCCCGCAGCTGTCCGGCGAGTTGCCGCCGGCCGCTTCCCGGGCCGAGTTGTACTTATTCACCGCGGCTTCGAATTCGGCTTCGGTCTTGGCGAAGGTGAGCTTGCCGCAGGCGCCCGGCGTCGTCACGTAGAAGAGGTATTCGGTCTTCGGCGGGTGCGCCGCCGCTTCGAGGGACTCAAGGCCGGGGTTGCTGATCGGCCCCGGCGGTAGCCCAGCGTTGGTGCGGCTGTTGTAGGGGGAGTCGATCGCCAGTTCTGATTCGGTCAGCGGCTCGGTGTAGTTGCCGGTGGCGAAGCGGATCGTCGCGTCGATTCCCAGCGGCATCCCTTCGTGCAGACGGTTGTAGATCACCGATGCGACGAGCCCGCGCTGGCTGTCGACGCCGGCCTCGTCCTCGACCATGCTGGCGATCGTGACGACGTCGAAGACAGTCAGGTTCTTCGACTTCGCGTAGCCCATGTCGACGCCCTTGATCCGCCGCTTGAAGTCCTGCAGCTGCAGCTGGACCAGGTCCTCGACCGGCGCCTTCGGCTTCATTTCGAAGGTGTCGGGAAAGAGGAAGCCTTCGAGGTCCTTCGCCTTCTTGCCGCCGTATTCCGCCGGGTCGAGGTACTTCGATTTGATCGTCGCCTTCGTGTAGTCGCCGGGGACGCCGATTTCCTCGACCACCTGCGCTGCCTGCGAGCGGGTGTAGCCCTCGGGGATCGTCACCGTCAGCGTCCGCTTCACCGGCGGAACCGAGAGCTCGTCGATCGCGGCGCCGTAGCTCATGTCGTGGGCGAGGGTGAAGTTCCCCGAGTAGACCTCGGAGCGCTTGCCGGCGAGGGTGACCCGGACCTGGAACAGGGTCGAGTTGGCGATCACGTCCTTTTCGGCGAGGAGGTCACCGACTTCGGCCACGCTCGACCCCTTCGGGATCGTCACCGCCACCTTGCCGGAGCCATCGCCGTGGAAGGGCTGGAAGAGCGAGTTGAGGAACCAGAGCGCGAAGAGGGCGGCAACCACGGCGAAGACGCGGAACGGGTGGCGCCCGATCGAGGCGAGGAAGCCGAGGTCACGCTTGGGCGGCCGATTGGACTTGCCGTTGGTGGCGACCACGGGGGGCGGTGGTGGTGGCTCCTCGTCCCAGAACTCCTCCTCGGGGGTCTGAGGCGGCAGCGGCTCGGACGGTGGGGGTTGAGGTGGCATGGCGGCCGCAGGGGCAACCGGCGGAGCCGGCGGAGGCGCCGGCGCCTTCTGCTCGACCTCGGCCTGCTTCCCCGCCTTCTTGGCGCGCTTCTCTTCGCGTTCGAGCCGGCGCCGCTCGCGCTCGCGCGCGGCGGGGTCGTCGGGGTCGGCGAAGGGATCGCCTTCGAGCCAGTCGTCGCTCATCGCCGGCTGTCCAGGTAGGACTCGAGCAGGTGGGCGGCGGCAATCGAGTCGCGGGCGGCGGAGGCGCCGCCGCGGCGGCTGGCGTCGGCCATCCGCGAGGTCAGACGCTCGTCATAGGTCTCGACCGGGACGGTGAGCATCGCCTCCAGTTCCCGGCAGAAGCTGCGGGCTAAACCCGCCTGGCTGCCCTCCTCGCCGCTCAGGTGCAAGGGCAGGCCGACGACGACCACTTCCACCCCGTGCTCGTCGACGAGCTCGGCGACGGCCCGCGCCTCCGGCGGCTCGATCACCGGCAGCGGCGTCGCCAGCGTCCCGCTCGGGTCGGAGAGGGCGCAGCCGATGCGGACGGTCCCATGGTCGAGGGCGAGCACACGCATGTCCTCAGGTGAGGTCCCGCTCGATCGCGGCGCGGGCGGCGCTCAGCGCCTCGTCGAGCTTGGACGGGTCCTTGCCGCCGGCCTGGGCCATGTCGTCGCGGCCACCGCCGCCGCCGCCGACGATCGGGGCGATCTCGCGGATGATCGCCCCGGCGGAGAGGCCGCGCTCGACGAGGTCCTTGGAGACCAGCGCGACCAACCCGGCTTTGCCACCAAAGGCGCCGCCGAGGACGACCGCCGCGGGCTGGCCGACCTTTGACTGAATGCGGTTGGCGAGGTCGAGCAGCTGCTTCGGGTTCGCCTGCAGGCTCTCCTCGACCGTGGCGACGACAGCGCGGCCACCGCCCGGTAGCTCCTGAACTTGTCCCGCCAGGTCGTCGGCGGCGCCCCCGAGCTGCTCGCGCTGGGCCTTCTCGGCGCCGGCGCTCGCCTGCTTCAGCTGCTCGGCGGCGCGGCGTGCGGCGGCAACGGGGTCCTGCGGGTTGCCGAGCAGCTCCCCCGCCTCGCGCAGCTGCGCCTCGCGCTCGCGGAAAAAGTCAATGGCCGCGGGACCCGTGATCGCCTCGACCCGGCGCACGTTGGCGGCGCTCGAGCCCTCGGAGGTGAGCTTGAAGATGCCGACCTCGGCGGTGTTGGCGACGTGGGTGCCGCCGCAGAGCTCGCGGGAGACGCCGTCGACCTCGACCACCCGCACCCACTCGCCGTATTTCTCGCCGAAGAGGGCCATCGCGCCCAGCTCTTCGGCCTCGGATCGGTTCATGTTCATCCAGCGGACCGGGCGGCTCGCCTTCACCCACTCGTTGACCCGCTCCTCGACGTCGCGCAGCTCCTCGGGCGCGAGCGCCTGGCCGTGGGTGAAGTCGAAGCGGAGCTTGTCCGGGCGCACGGCCGAGCCGGCCTGGCGGACGTGGGTCCCGAGGCGCTCGCGCAGGGCTGCGTGCAGCAGGTGCGTCGCCGTGTGGTTTCGCATCGTCGCGTGGCGGGTCTCGGCGTCGACTTCGGCTTCGACCGGGACCCCGGGCTCGATCGTGGCCCCGCCCGCCTCGACCTCAAGCGCCTGGTCCTCGCCGAGGCGGTAGACGTCGACGACCCGCGCCTCCTGCTCGCCCCAGCGCAGGACGCCCGAGTCGGCGACCTGGCCGCCGCCCTCGGCGTAGAAAGGGCTCTGCTCGAGCTTGACCAGCGCCTTGCCGTCGGCGGCCTCGACGGCGGCGAGGCCGGTGGTGGAGCGGAGGGTTTCGTAGCCGACGAACTGGGTCGGCGGCGCCGCGTCGGCGAAAGCGAGGACGCGCTCGTGGGTGTTCTCGGAGCCGTGGGCGGTGGCGCTCGCCGTGCGGGCGCGCTGACGCTGCTCCTCCATCAGCTCCTGGAAGCCCTGGTCGTCGACCGAGAGACCCTGTTCGGCAAGCAACTCCTTGGTCAGGTCGTAGGGGAAGCCGTAGGTGTCGTGGAGCTTGAAGGCCTCGGCAGCGTCGATCCAGGAGGTCTCCCCCTCCTTGGCCTCGACCACGAGCCGCTCCAGCAGCTCGCTGCCGCGCTCCAGGGTGCGGCCGAAACTCTCCTCCTCGTCGCCGACCCAGCGCGCGATCGTCTCCCGCTCGGCGACGAGCTCGGGGTAGTCCTCGCCCATCAGCTCGATCGTGCGCTCGGCGAAGCGGCCAAGCCAAGGCGCCTCGAGGCCGAGCGTGCGGCCCTGCTGGATCGCCCGGCGCATGATCCGGCGCAGGATGTAGCCGCGGTCCTCGTTGGAGGGGACGACGCCGTCGGCGATCAGGAAGGCGGCGCCGCGGCTGTGGTCGGCGACGATCCGCATCGCCCGCGTCACCGCGCCGCCTTCGTCGTAGCGGCGGCCGGAGAGCTCCTCGGCGAGGTCGACGAGCGGCCGCACGTGGTCGGTCTCGAAGACGGAGGGGACGTCCTGGAGGACCGCCGCCATCCGGTCGAGGCCCATGCCGGTGTCGATGTTCCTCATCGGCAGCTCGGTCAGAGTGCCGTCCTCGGCGAGGTCATAACTCATGAAAACGTGGTTCCAGAACTCGAGGAAGCGGTCGCTGTCGTCGCCGGGCCGGTCGCCCTCGGCGCCGAACTGGAGGCCGCGGTCGAGGTAGAGCTCCGAGCAGGGGCCGCAGGGGCCGGTCGGGCCGGCCTGCCAGAAGTTGTCCTCGCGGCCGAGGCGGACGATCCGCTCCTCCGGGACGCCGGTGGCGCGCCAGATCTCGATCGCCTCCTCGTCGGGGCCGAGCCCGAGCTCCTCGTCGCCGCCGAAGACGGTGACCCAGATCCGCTCCGGGTCCATCCCGAAGCCCTGGGTCGAGAGCTCCCAGCCCCAGGGGATCGACTCGGCCTTGAAGTAGTCGCCGAAGCTCCAGTTGCCGAGCATCTCGAAGAAGGTCATGTGGCGGGCGGTGTTGCCGACCTCCTCGATGTCGGTGGTGCGGAAGCATTTCTGCACGTCGGCGAGGCGCGGCGCTGGCGGCTGCTCGCGCCCGAGGAAGTAGGGCTTGAAGGGCTGCATCCCGGCCGTCGTGAGGAGGACCGAGGGGTCGTGCGAGGACGGCACGAGCGAGGCCGAGGGGACGATCTTGTGCCCGCGCTCGGCAAAGAAAGACAGATACGTCTCCCGAATCTCCTTCGCCCTCATGTTAGGAAGCCTAAATATTTGTCCGATCGGACACCTGTCCGGTCAGGCGCGGAGGATCGGCTGCTCCAAAAAGTTTGCCCTTATAGATGCGCCCCCAGGCGCGTTTTAGTGGGACTGCATCGTTCGTTCGACTTTGTCGAAGGAGGCAAACAAATGAAGCTTCGTATGACGCTTGTAATGGGACTCGCGATCTTCTCGCTGGGGCTGCTGCCCGTGGCGGGCATGGCCGATGGCCCGGATTACACCCCCGAGGGCCCCAACTACCACCCCGACCACCCGACCACGCCTCAGGGCCCGAAGTCGGCGCCGAAAGGGAAAGCCTACGGCTACTACTGCCGGGGCGAGAGCAAGAAACACGTCAAAGGTGTGAAAGGCACCGCTTTCAGCAACTGCGTGAAGGCGATGGCCCAAGCCGACAAGAACGACAGCCTGACGGCGCGTAAAGCGTGCAAGTCGCTGAGCAAGAAGCACGTCAAAGGCGTGAAGGGGACCCCCTTCAGCACCTGCGTCAAGGGCGTCAACCAGATGCGCCGGGATGAGAACGCAACGGTGGCGACCAGCTCGGCCGTCTGACCCTGCCTCCTGACCTAGGCGGCGATGGTGCCGTGGCCGACGATCTGCTCGCCGGCCATCAGCACCGCCGTCTGGCCCGGGGCCACGCCAGGGAAGGCCTCGCCCAGATCTACGTCCAGGGATGGATGCCGTCCCTTCCCCGCCGCCGAGACGGTGGCGGGGAGGGCGCGGGAGCGGTACCGCAGCTTCACCGCGTCGACGGCGCTGCCGTCTCTGTGTAAGACCACGTCGCGGACGCGGACGCTGCGCTTCTCCAGCTCGGCGCGGGTGCCGACGGTGACCGTGTTGGCGGTCGCATCGGTGGCGAGGACGTAGAGCGCCTCCGGCGCCGCGACGCCGATCCCGCGGCGCTGGCCGACGGTGAAGTCGTGGTGGCCGCGGTGGCGGCCGAGCGTGCGCCCGGCGGAGTCGACGATCGCGCCGTCGCGCTCGCGCAAGCCGCCGTGACGGCGGAGAAAGCCGCGCTTGCCTTGGCCGGCAAGGAAGCAGAGGTCCTGGCTCTCAGCCTTACGGGCGACGGCGAGGCCATGGCGGGCGGCGATCTCCCGCACCTCGGGCTTGGTCAGCTCGGTGAGCGGGAAGCCGAGGCGCCCGAGCAGCTCCGGCGGCAGAGCGGCGAGCATGTAGCTCTGGTCCTTCGCCTTGTCGGCGGCGGCTGCCAGCAGCGGCCCGTCCCCGTCCTCGACGATCCGCGCGTAGTGGCCGGTCAGCAACCGCTCCGCCCCGACCCGCTCGGCAAGATCGATCATCGCCGCCAGCCGCACCTCGCCGTTGCAGAGGATGCAGGGGTTCGGAGTGGTGCCCTCGGTGTAGCCGCCGATGAAGCGATCGACGACGCGGCGCCGGACGTCTTCCTCGAGGTCGAGCGTGAAGTGCGGGATCCCGAGCTGGTGCGCGAGCGCCCGAGCCCCCAACACCGCCTCCGGCGAGCAGCAGGCCTTGGCGCCGTCGGTCTCGGGGTCGGTCCAGAGCTTGACGGTGATGCCGACGACCTCGGCGCCTTCCTCGCGGGCGAGCAAGGCGGCGACAGCGCTGTCGACGCCGCCTGACATGGCCACTGCTACGCGTCGGGAGGGAGAGGCCTCCCTCCGTCGCGAGTTTTGGGGAGGCTCCTCCGGGAGGCCTCTCCCTCCCACCCGGTCCGCGACAAGGTTCAGATTCGAGGACGCGACGCCTTGGAGGGCCCGGTGGAGTGCGTCGGTGGCGAGTTGGGCTGCGTGGCGCTTGGCGGGAGTGAGGCCGCCGATCGCGGTGTCGACGGTGTCGATGTCGATGAGAGCGGCGTCGAGGACCGGAGCACCGTCGATCATCTCGGCAACGGCCGCGGTTGCCGCCTTCGTGGCCCCACAGCCCTCAGCGTCAAAGGTCACCTTCTCGAGGCGCCCGCCGGCAACCAGGAACGAAACGCGCGACAGATCTCCGCAAGCAGCCCCACCCGCAGCGCCCGTAAAGGCGCCATCGACAACCGGCCCACGCCGGCTCTCATCCGTCAGATAGTGCTCGAACAGCTCGCGTTCCACGCTCCGAAGGGTAAAGCGCCCACCGTCCCTCCAAACCCCAACCTCACCGGGCCCAACAAAAAGGCCCCAACCCGCCGTTGCCGCCTCTGGCTTTGATCCCTTCAAATGAAGGTGGGTGCCTGCTCCGGATCCCAAGAGACCAAGAGACTTGTCAGCTCCCGTGCCGTTTGTGTTGGGTCAAACGGTGAGACGGCTCTCGTACGGGTTCGAGCCTGCTCCAAACTTACCACCGCGACGGCCCCTCTAAACGGACGTCCTGCGGCGGCCTAGGAGAAGCTTTCGCCCTCGTCGAGGTTCGACAAGTGCCACTCGGCTTCGCTCCAGCGCTCTGCCGGGACGCGGAGGGAGATGTCGCCGCGGCCGAAGCGGTCGATTGGCCAGTCGGAGGTGAGGACGGCCTCGATCTCGGCCTCTACGAGGGCCTGGTGCCAGGCGCGGGCGGTGCGGACGTCGCCGAAGTCGCGGACGACCTCCCAGCTGTCGTAGCCGGGGTCGTCGATGTGGACCGGCGTCTGGCCGGGCCCGGGTCCCGGCCGCCACCTGCGGGGGATCCAGTCCCGCAGGCCCATCTCAGTGGCCGGCGAGTTTCGACTTATGGATGCCGATGCCGAGCTCGCGCATCTGCAGCTCGTCGACCGGGGCCGGGGCGCCGGTAAGGAGGTCGAAGCCCGACGCGGTCTTCGGGAAGGCGATCACGTCGCGGATCGTCTCGGCGCCGAAGAGGCGCTGGACGATGCGGTCGACGCCGTAGGCGATGCCGCCGTGGGGCGGCGCCCCGTAGCGCAGCGCCTCGAGCAGGAAGCCGAAGCGGTCCCGCGCCGTCTCGGCGTCGATCCCGAGGGCGCCGAAGACCGCCTCCTGCATCTCGGCGTCGTGGATACGGATCGAGCCACCGCCGAGCTCCTGCCCGTTCCAGACGACGTCGTAGGCCTGGGCCCGGGCGGCGCCCGGATCGCTGGGATCGAAGTCACCGGCCGGGGCCGTGAACGGGTGGTGCAGCGCGTCCCAGCGTTTCTCCCCTTCGTTCCACTCCATCAGCGGCCAGTCGACGATCCAGACCAGACGGTTCTCGTTCTCGTCGATCAGGTCGAAGCGCTCGGCGAGGTCGAGGCGGAGCTGGCCGAGGACCGCGTTCGCCACCGGCACCTTGTCGGCGACGAGCAGCAGCAGGTCGCCCTCCTCGGCGCCGAGGCGCTGGTTGAGGTCGGCGAGCTCAGCCTCACTGAGGAACTTGGCAGTGGGCGAGCGCCACCCGTCGCCCTCGCGGAAGGCCCAGACCAGCCCCTTCGCCCCCAGCTCCTGGGCGCGGGAGATGAGGCCGTCGAGCTCGGAGCGCGGCATCTCACGGCGGCCGGCGTTGAGGCCGCGGATCGCGCCGCCGCCGTCGAGGACCGAGCGGAAGACTTTGAACTCGGTCTCGCGCAGGGCGTCGCCGAGGTCGACAAGCTCAAGTCCGAAGCGCAGGTCGGGCCGATCGGTGCCGAACCGGCCCATCGCCTCGTCGTAGCCCATCCGCTCCATCTTGCCCGCGATCTCCGGCCCGCCGGCGCGCTCGAAGACGTGGGCGAGCAGCCGTTCGTTGACCGCGATCACGTCGTCGACGCCGACGAAGGACATCTCGATGTCGAGCTGGGTGAACTCGGCCTGGCGATCGGCCCGCGTCGCCTCGTCGCGGAAGCAGCGGGCGATCTGGAAGTAGCGCTCGTAGCCGGAGATCATCAGCAGTTGCTTGAAGAGCTGCGGCGACTGCGGCAGTGCATAGAAGGAGCCGGGCTGCTGGCGGCTGGGGACGAGGAAGTCGCGCGCGCCCTCGGGCGTCGAGCGCGTCAACACCGGGGTCTCGATGTCGAGGAAGCCCTCGCCGCCGAGGTACTCGCGCATCGCCGCGACCACCCGGTGGCGCAGCTCCAGCGCCTTCTGCATCTGCTCGCGGCGGAGGTCGAGGTAGCGGTAGCGCAGGCGCGTGTCCTCCCCGACCTCGCCGCTGAAGCCCTCGATCTGGAAGGGCGGCGTCTCCGCCTTCGCCAGCCGCTTGGCCGAGGTCACCTGGACCTCGAACTCGCCGGTGGGAAGCTCGGGGTTGACGGTGTCCTCAGCGCGCCGGACGACACCGCCGCCCACACTCAGCACGTCCTCCGGGCGCAGCTCATGCCCAAGCGCGAAGGCCTCGCCGGAGCTGTCGGGGTTGAAGACGAGCTGGACGATGCCGCTGCGGTCGCGGAGGTCGATGAAGATCAGGCCGCCGTGGTCGCGCCGCCGATGCACCCAGCCCGCGACCTTCACCTCGTTGTCGACCTGGTCCGCCAGCACTTCGCCGCACCAAGCGGTGCGGTACGGGCCGATTGCCTCGCTCACGATCCCCCTCCCGTCATCTCGTCGACAAGGTTGCCGGGATCGGCGTCGCGCTGCTCTCCGGTCTGCATGTCCCGCAGCTTGGCGCTGCCGTCGGCCTCGAGGATGAGGACGCGGCGGGCGCCGACCCGGTCGGCGTGCTTGAACTGGCTCTTGAGGTTGCGGCCGGCGAGGTCGACCTCGGCCGAGAGGCCGGCGTGGCGCAACTCGACCGCCAGCGCCATAGCTCGCTCGCGCTGACCTGGGTCGGCGACGGCGACGAAGGCATCGCGCCCGGGCGCCGGCACCTCTTCGTCCAGCGCCAGCAGGATCCGCTCGATCCCCGCGGCGAAGCCGACGGCCGGCGTCGCCGGCCCGCCGAGTTGCTCGACCAGGCCGTCGTAGCGGCCGCCGCCGCCGATCTCCGACTGCGCCCCGAGCTGGTCGCAGACGAAGGAGAAGATCGTCCGCGTGTAGTAGTCGAGGCCGCGGACCAGGCTCGTGTCGACGATGTAGGCGATGCCGGCGGCGTCGAGCAGCCTTCGCACCTCGGCGAAGTGCTCGGCGTCCTCGCCCTCGAGCCGCTCGACGATCGTCGGCGCGCTCGCCATCACTCCCCGCGTCCCCTCGTCGTCGGCGTCGAAGGCGCGCAGCGGGTTGATGTCGATCCGCTCCCGCACGTCCTTGGAGAGGTCGGCCTCGTTGGCGTGCAGGTGCGCTTTCAGGTCCTCCAGGTACGCCCGTCGCGCCTCAAACGAGCCGAGGCTGCCGAGCCGCAGCTCGACCCCCGGCACGCCAAGCTCCCCGAGCAGGTCAGAGAGGAGCATGATCACCTCGGCGTCGGCGAGCGGCGAGTCGGTGCCGATGCACTCGATCCCGAGCTGGTGGAACTGGCGGTAGCGGCCCGCCTGGGGGCGCTCGTGGCGGAAGAACGGGCCGAGGTAGGAGAGCTTCACCGGCTGCGCCAGTTTGTGCATCCCATGCTCGAGGTAGGCGCGGCAGATCGAGGCCGTCCCCTCCGGGCGCAGGGTGAGGCTGCGCTCGCCCTTGTCCTCGAAGGTGAACATCTCCTTGCGGACGATGTCGGTCGACTGGCCGACCCCGCGCTCGAAGAGGGCCGTGTCCTCGAAGGCCGGCGTCGCGATCGGCTCGTAGCCGGCGCGGGCGAAGATCTCCGCCGCGGCGCTTTCCAGGCGCGCCCGTTCACGCGCCGCCTCGGGCAGGATGTCGAAGGTCCCTCGCGGGGCTTGGAACTTGCTCGCCATTTGGCGACCTTACGTCAGCGAGCCGAGGAAGGGATTGGTGGCGCGCTCGGCCCCGAGCGTGGTCAGACCCATGTGCCCGGGATGGACGACGGTCTCGTCCGGGAAGCTGTCCAGCAACTGCCCGATCGAGGCGAGCAGGGTCGGTCCGTCGCCGCCGGGGAGGTCGACGCGGCCGACCGAGCCCTGGAAGAGGACGTCGCCGGAGAAGAGGGCGTTCTCGTCGCGGACGGCGTAGGTGACGTGGCCGGGGCTGTGACCCGGCGTGAAGACGACGTCGAGCTCCAGCCCCGCCAGCTCCAAGGTCTCGCCGCCGCGGACGATCTCCTCGGGCGTGTAGCTCTCGAACGGGCCGAAGCCCTCCCAGGGGACGAAGGCCATGATGTCTTCGAGGATCGGGACCTCGATCTCCGGGTAGTAGACGGGCGCGCCGGTCGCCTCAGCCACCGGCGTCACCGCCCCGATGTGGTCGAAGTGGCAGTGGGTAATGAGGATCGCCTCGGTCTTTGCCCCGGTCGCCTCGATCGCCGCCAGGATCCGCTCGGCCTCCTCGCCCGGGTCGACGACGAGCAGCCGGTCGGAGCCGGCGCGCCGGAGCAGGAAGCAGTTCTCGGCTACCGGGCCGACGGTGAGCATCTCGACGTCGAGGGCCATCAGGCCGCCTCTACTCGCTGCGGGCGCGGATCCGGGCTCGCTCCCGCCGCCGCCACATCGCCATGTCGATGTAGTAGCCGGCGGGGACGTAGAAGACCAGCATGAAGAGACCGAAGAGGAGCGAGCCGCCGACGCCTTTTTTGAAGATCAGGATCAGGGCGACGGCGAAGATGACGGCGGCGACGAGTCCGCGGACGAAGGAGCCGCGCCAGGTCGGCGGCATGTCCTGTTTCGGGGCCGGTTTGCGTTTGGAGCGGGCGCGGGCCTTGGCTTCCTCGCGGCTGCGGGGGCGGCCGCTGCGGGGTCCGGTGTCGACGCGGCCACCCTGGGTCCCGCGGCGCTTGCGCTGTCGCTTTTTCTTCGTCTGGGCCATGGGAACGAAATCTAGTTGGTCGGCTCGGCGAGCCGCGCCTCGATCGTGTGGCGGGCTGGGTCGAAGCCGCGCATCGGCACGTCCTCCGGGTAGCCGGCGAGCGCCGCCTGCGGGATCAGGCCGACCAGCTCCGCCTCGACAGGATGGGCGCTGAGCGGCGCTGCCAGCGCCCGCACCCGCTCGACGACCTCGCCCAGCGGCACCGCCATCGGGTCGTGGACGTTGGTCGAGACCTGGGCCCGGCCGCCGGAGAGGAGGAGGCCGATCGCGCGCACCCCAGGGGGGCCTCCCCCCGCCTCGCGCAGCCCGGCAGCGACGGCGCGGGCGATCTCGACGTCGCCGCTGTCGAGCTCGACGTTGAAGGCGGCCAACGGGGGGCGAGCGGTGACGAGCGTGGCGCCGGCGGTGCGATGCGGCAGCTCGGGACCGAAGTCCGGCCGCAGCTCCCCCGACTCCATCCGCAGCCAGAGCTCGGCGAGGCCGCCGTTGCGGAAGTAGGCGCGCTCCGCCCGGCCCGGGTCCCGCGCCAGCTCGCCGTAGAGGAAGACCGGGACCCCGAGGCCGCCAATCTGGGTCGCCACCGCAACCGCCTCGGTCCGCGCCGTCTCCCGGTCCTCGGGGCGGAACCAGACGACCGGGCAGACGTCGAGGGCGCCGATCGCCGGATGGGCACCGCGGTAGTCGCGCATGTCGATCGTCTCCAGCGCCCCCTCGGCGCCCGAGGCCAGCGCCTCGGTCAGGACGCCGGGCTCGCCGGCGAGCGTGAAGACGCTGCGGCCGTGGTCGGCGTCGGAGTGGCGGTCGAGCAGCCGCGCGCCGCGGGCGAAAGCGCTCTGCAGGCGGTCGAGCCGCTCCCCGTCGACCCCCTCGGAGACGTTGGGGACGGCGAGCAGGGACGGCATGGCCCCAGCGTCTCAGACGAGAAGGTCGCCGCCGCTGACGATCGTCTCGCCGTCGACTTCGACGGTCGGTTCGAGGACGACGCAGTCGAGGTGGACCGGGACCTGGACGGTGCCGCCGATCGCCGCCGACGCGCCAAAGGCGACGTGACAGGTGCCGAGGATCTTCTCGTCCTCGAGGATGTTGCCGGTGAGGATCGCCTCTTCGTTGGTGCCGATCCCGAGCTCGGCGACGTTGGTGCCGTCCTCACCGTGCTCGGTCAGCAGCTCCATCAGTCTGTCGCCGTCGTTGCCGGTTGCCTCGACCAGGTTTCCCTCGCGGACGGTCAGTGAGACCGGCGTGTCGAGCAGGCCGATTTCGGCGATTGAACCGTCGACCACGAGCGTTCCCTCGGTCGTCCCCTCGAGCGGGGCGATGAATCCCTCGCCGCAGGGCAGGTTGCCGAAGGCGCCTTTGTTGCCGAGTTCGCCGGCGTCGACGATCCCCATCCTCCCCTGGAGACCGATCCGCAGGTCGCTGCCGTGGCGGCAGGTGATCCGGGCCTCGGTGCCGCGATTGAGCGCGGTGACGATGGCCCAGCCGCGGCGGCGGATCTCGTCGAGGTCGCCGGTCATCAGGCGGCCGAGCATCTCCTCGGTCACGCCCGGCAGGGTGCCGATCCGCACCCCCGCCTCGCTGGCAGCTTTGCGGGCCGCGGTATGGGAGAGCGACTGAATCGTCGGCGCCAAGACGACGTCAGCGGCCGCCATCGCCGCGGCCACGGCCCGAGGCGGCTCCGCGGCTGCGGAATCACGCTCGGAGATCACGGCCAGCGTCGCGTCGGCGCCGTCCCCCTGAGCCTCGATCCGCATCAATGCACCGATCTCTTCGGTGACCGGATTGCAGACGACGAGCACCTCCTCGCCCGGCGAGATCCCCATGCACTGGCGGACAACCGTCTTCACTGCCCTGTCCAGTTCCGCCGTCACGCGCCCAGCCTACCCATGATGCGAAAAAGGTGCAGTCGTTTCCCCTGCACCCACGCGGCACCTCACCCATCGTCGTGCCGGTGCCGGATCGCCCACACCTCGAACCAGATCAGTCCGATCAAGACGACGCCGAACCCGAAGAAAGGCGCGAACCAGCTCTCCGGCCGCACGATCGCCAGCGAGGCGACCGTAAACGCGTCGGCAACGATCATGAACGCCACCAACACCGGCCGAATCGCCGCCCACCCGGTCTGAGGAGGTCCTTGCTTTCGCACCGCTACCATGCCCCTCCCCGCCGGAGTAGCTCAGCTGGTTAGAGCAGCGGAATCATAATCCGCGTGTCGGGGGTTCGAGTCCCTCCTCCGGCATTGCAGCGCAATGGGAAATGCGCCGCCTCCCGAGGTCGAGAGGGTCAGATTTGGCAGGGGGGTGGCAAGGGAAGTGGCAGGAGGCAGCGAGATGAGCGATCCCTACATGGTTTTTGGACCAGACCCGAGCCATGAGGAGGGCACCAGGTACCTGACCGCCGACCAGATCGGGGTCGGGCGACTCCGCAAGTCGAACAACATGGATGAGGAGTGGATTCTCAGCAGCGTTGCCCCCGCGAATTACGGCACCGTTTCATTTAAAGCCGAGGACCAGGCCGACGCCGAACGTAAGGCCATCGCCTGGATCACCTCCCAGCAAGCCGAGCTACTAGAGGAGCTAACCGGCGACGACGAGGACGAGGACTAGTCTCGTTTCCTGTAGCGGGCGACGACAGCCCGCAAAGACTCAGCCTCTGGCTTTCTTGATTGCCAGTTCCGAAGAATGGACATTCGAGTAGGTGCGCATCGCTGCGTCCGCCTTCACAATTCTCTCGGCCATGCCCGCAAGGCGGGCGGCTTCGCCTTGGTCAATTGGATCAAGCGGGCTGTGCGTCGCTGCGAGCGCTTTCGTCGCCTGGATCTCGGAGTAGTAGTTGTCCACCAGCGACCAGTCCTCGTCCTTCATCTTTGCCGCCAGGGTTGATCGGTGCTCCGTCCACTCAGACACCGAAAGGAGCGACCCCAGAGGCGCCCAGGTCTTTTCCTTGAACAGCGCGCCCGACACCGCCAAATTGTTCACCTCCATCTCCGACTGAACGAGACGGGCCGCGACCTTTACGGATCGGCCTTCCCGTCGGTGGTCGGCGAGCCACGACACAAATCCGTTCAGCAGACCGCCGATCACCACACCGACCAGTCCAAAGATCGCCTCGGTCATTCGAGCAAGGCTAGGTATCGGCGCGGCGGTCCCAGCGCTCCTCCCTCCCCCCGCCCACACGCTCGGCGTCAACGAGGTCGGGATCAGCTTCCTGCGGGCTGCCCGCGAGCGCGGCGACGAATTCGCGCCGCTCTCCTGGCGGCACGAGGTCGCCCATCCCCTCAAACGTGGGCCTGCCGCCGTCTCGGCGGCTACGCTCGATGAATGTCTTTCTATTTGATTGTCAATCCAGAATCCGATCCCGAGACGGGACAGCTGCAAGGCGCTAAATACCGCATCCCCGACACGGCAGACCCCTCAACCCTGCCGGAAAATCTCGCGAAAGGCATGCGGGGCCAAGCTTCCGTCACCGTCTCCGTTGAGATGGAGGACGGCACCACCGGCTTGCTCGTTCTCAACGGCAACACCGTGACCTCGCTTCTACTGGCCGAAGACCCCGCTTCGGGCGAAGAACCACCCGACTGAAGCTTCTCCCGACTGAGAGTCGATGCCGAATATCGACCTAAACGCTATTGAGGAATCGCCCCTCGTCAAGGAACTTGCCGAAATTGGCAAGGGCGAGAAGTCGCTGCCCAAGAGCGACGCAAAACGGCACCACTTCATTCCGCAGTTGACCCTCAGTCGTTTCGCGACCGGGGATGAGCGGCTATTCCAACTCGACACCGGCACCGGCAAGCCACAACGAACCAGCGTCTACGCTGCCGCTTCCCGCCGCCGCTTCTACACCTTCGAAGACGAGGACGGGAAGAAGAACAACGACGTGGAGGCGTACTTCTCGCTAGTTGAGTCGCACGCCGCACCCGCTCTCCTTCGCATGGACGAAACCGGCGAGTTGTCGGACATTGACAGGGCCACGATTGCTTTCTTTCTGTCTCTCCTCTGGGCGCGAACGCCCGGCGCCCGGTCGGCCACCGAGCAGCTTGGTCTCCAAGCGAACACCCTGCTTATGGCATCGCATTGGGGCGACCCCAACACCTTCATGCGGATGTACCGGCAATGGGAGGCCGAGGGAGGAGACGGAACGCGTTTGTCTGACGAGGAGGCCGAGGAACTCCGGGAAAAAACGCTTCGTGAATTTCAAGACGGAACGATGGGCTTCGAAGATCCTGGGGGAGGAAACACGATGGCCCTGCTTCTTGAGGTTGCGCTTCAACAGGCGGGCATCATCTTCGGCTCGATGGGCTGGGCGCTGATGCGCTCGGACGAGACAGAGTTCATTTCCTCAGACCGAGGATTGGCGATATTCGATCCGACGCCGAAATATCCCTGGTCGTCTCACGCAATGGCAAGCTCGCCTAACGCCCAAACTACGATCCCGATCAGCGCGTCCTCGTGTCTGCTTCTAGTGCCTACCGGGGAACCGTCATTTGAAGCGGGCGAGGTGTCTCGGCACAACGTCATGCAGGCCAACCTCCGCGCCTATGGATGGGCCGAGAGATTCATCTACGGGTCGTCGCAGGAGGCCGTTGTCGCCGTGCGCCGTGCTGCCCGAAGAAAGCCCCAGGACGTGGCTCGTCCCAAACCGCACCGGCCCGTAATTCTGGTCGAGAGCGACCCCGAGGACACCCGACTTGCTGACGCCCACCGAAAGCGAGGCTGGCCCCCTTATCTGCAAGCTCCGGGAGAGGACGGAAAGCCCCAGCGGTTTGACTACATGGTGCTGGGGGAGGATGGTGATCCTGTGACGGTCGGCGTCACCACCACCGAGCTTGCACGCGAGCGAGGGATGAAGGCCGCTGGCTTGTCGCCCAATGCCTTCGACGGAGAAACGCATACTCGCTCCGTGCCGCTTCGCGATGTAAAGGGCGCTAGAAGCAGGCCATAGCGCGCGGTGGCAAGGGGGTGGCAAGGAGACACCCGCAAATGACCGAAAACGCCGAGTAGCCCACTCGCCGCGATTCGGCTCTCTATTGCGGGAAACGGCTAACAGCCGAAAGCCTCAGCAACCGACGCGGCAGCATCATAATCCGCGTGTCGGGGTTCGAGTCCCTCCTCCGGCATTGCACTACTCCACGAGACGGCGCCCCCGCTCGGCATAGGCGTCCTTTTCGGCGCAGGCGAGTTTGTCCGCGTAGTCGTTCCACTTGTTCCCGCTGTGACCGGCGACCTTCACCCAGTCCACCTTGCGAGCGGCAGCCTCGGTAGCCAGCTGCTCCCAGAGATCGCGGTTCTTCACCCGCTTCCCGTCCGCCGTCCGCCAGTCGTTGCCTTGCCAGCGCCGAAGCCGTTCGTTGAAATTCTTCATCACGTAGGTGGAGTCGGTGTGGACGCACACGTGCGCCTGCGGGGGCAAGGCGCGCAATCCGGCGATTACCGCCATCAGCTCCATCTGGTTGTTCGTGGTTTCGAAGGTGCCACCGGAGACCTCCCACTGCTCGGCGCTGCCGTCGGAACGGCGGGCGAATAGGATCGCCGCGTACCCACCGGCGCCGCTGGTCTTGTTAGCGCAGGCGCCATCGGTCCAGATGTCGTATCTGAGGTCGCTGACCGAAACCTCCGCTAACGCATCGGCGCAACCGTCCGATAAGCCGTCCATGGAGGGCATTCTCGTCGTTCTACTGGCCGTTGCCGCCGGTGCTGCCTATCTGACCCTCGTCTGGTCCACCACCGATTCGAGGGAGATCCGCTTTTGGTCCGTCTGGGCGGTGGTGGGCTGCCTCCTGCTGGGCATTGCCTGGATCTTTGCCTCTCTCTGCGGCCTCGCCGAGAACCGTTCTGAGCTCTTCTACGACCGTTGCGACGGATCGGTCCCCTACATCCCGCTGTACGCAATCCCACCGATGCTGGCGATGCCGTTTCTCCGCCGCTTCATTTCCGGCCCCGCGGTGCTGATGCTCGGTGTCCTGCTGGTCGTCGCGGCGTTCGCCATCCCCAACGAGCTGCTCTCCGTCTAAGTAGGGCACGACTCGGGCGATACGGCATACGGCAGCTGAAATTACGGCAACTTCACTGATGCGAGGGGGCTTTTGCGGGCGTAGCTTGGGTTTTGCACGCTGAAACCAAGCAACAGGAGGCATCAAATGCAGCTTTACGGAATCCTTCGTCGCAACGGCTGGCGGACCCCGGCGGACCTGGAAGTCGCCGGCAAGAAATCCGCTGAAGTCGGGGACGAACCCGATTCGGGGGTTCGCTGGATCCGCAGCTACGCACTCGCCGAGGAGAGCGGCGAGGTCGGGACGTTCTGCGTCTACGAAGGCGAGAGCCCGGAGACGATCCGCGCCCACGCTGAGGCCGCGGGCCTGCCCTGCGACGAGATCGTGCCGATTCTCGACACCGTCGTCGTCCGGCCGGATCCGGTCCCGGCGTCCAACTAGCGCCACCACCATGGTCGCTTGCGAGGCGGCTTGGTCAACCACTAGTTGGCCAAGCCGCCTCGTTCGTCGCGCCTAGACTTCTTCCCAAGATGAGCACGCAGACTCCTTTGGTCGGACGGGCGGAGGAGCTCGCCCGCTTGAACGAGGCTGTCGAGCGGGCGCAGGAGGGTCACGGCTCGCTCCTGCTCCTCGCCGGCGAGGCCGGGGTCGGCAAGAGCCGCCTCGCCCAGGAGGCCGCGAGCGGCGCCGAGGTCGTTCTCTACGGCGCCGCCTCAAACGGCGCCACCGTCGCCTACGGGCCGATCGTCGCCGCCCTGCGCTCGCGCCTGCGCGCCGACCCCGACGCCCTCGCCGATTGCGGCTCGCTCGTCTCCCACCTCGCCCTGCTCCTTCCCGAGCTCGGCAAAGCCGCCGACGAGAGCGAACGGGCGACGATCTTCGAGGCCGTTCGCTGCGCCTTCGCCCACCTCAGCGCCGAGCAGCCGGCGGTGGTCGTCCTCGACGACCTGCAGTGGTCCGACGACACGACGCTGGAGCTGCTGGCGGCGCTTGCCGCGCCGCTGCGCGAGATGCCCGTCCTCGTCCTCGGCACCTACCGCTCCGACGGCCTGCCCCGCGAACACCGGCTGCGCTGGCTGCGCAACGAGCTGCGCCGGGCGGGGCTACTGGAGGAGCTGGCGCTTGAGCCGCTCGACCAGGCCGGCGTCGAGGCGCTGCTGGGGGAGCTGCTGCCCGAGGCGCCCTCCCCCACCCTCACCCGGACCGTGTACGACCGCACCCTCGGCTCCCCCTTCTTCGTCGAGGAGCTCGTCACCGCGCTGCAGGCGCGGGGCTCGCTGCGCTCCGGCCGCGTCGGGCTCGAGCTGGTCGAGCGCGATGAAATCCCGGTTCCGGATTCGGTTCGCGAGGCCGTACTCGTCGGCATCGGCGAGGTCTCGGCCGAGGGGCGCGAAGCGGCCGAGGCTGCCGCGGTGCTCGGCCCGCAGTTCGACCTCGGCCTCGCCGCCGAGCTGACGCCCGCCGCCGGCCTCGCCGAGCTGATCGAGATCGGGCTACTGGAGGAGCGCGCCGCCGGCACCGCAGCCTTCCGCCACGCCCTCGCCCAGGAAGCGCTCTACGCCGAGGTCCCGTGGGCCCGGCGCCGCGACTTGCACCGGCGGCTCGCCCACTCGCTCGAGCAGACCGGCGGCTCCAGCCTCGAAGTCGCGACCCACTGGCGCGGCGCCGGCGAGGAGCCGCGGGCGCGGGAAGCGCTGGTCGAGGCGGCCCGGGCCTCAGAGGCCGTCTGCGCCCACCGCGACACCCTGCGCGCCGCCCGCGAGGGGCTCGAGCTCTGGCCCGAGGACGAGGCCGAGGAGCTACGGCTGGAGACGCTGGCGGGCCTGCGAGCGCAGGGAGGACAAAGTGGGATACGCGGAAGCGCAGCGCCGGCTGGCCGGGATCTACGAGCTCGGCGGCGAGCGCGACAAGGCCTTTGCCGCCCGGCGCCTCGCCGCAGAGGCGTTCGCGGCAGCCGAGCGACCGGCCGAGGCGGCGCTGGAGCGGCTGGCGATGGCCGACCACCACCGGCGCGGCGCTCGCTACGGCGAGGCGATCGAGCTCGCCAAGCTGGCCGGCGCCGAGGCCAAGCAGGCCGAGCGGGTCGACATCGGCGCCCGCATCCTCGGCCTCCAGGGCGTGGTCGAGGCCAAGGGCGGTGAGTTCGAGGCGGGCCTGGAGTCGGTCCGCACCGGCCTGGCACTTGCCCTCGAGCACGACCTCACCCCCGTTGCCGCCGAGCTCTACCAGCGGCTCAGCCTCGTCCTCTACGACGGCGCCGACTACCGCCAGGCCGAGGAGGCGCTCGACACCGCCCTCGGGCTCTGCCGCACCGGCGAGGACGCCGGCACCGAGGTCGCCTGCGTCACCTGCCTCGTCTACGTGCTGCGCGAGCGCGGTGAGTGGTCGCGGGCGGCGGAGCTGGGCCGCGAGCTGATCGACTCCGACACCGCGGTCTGGGTCGCCGAGGGCCTGGTCGGCGCGATCCACGCCTTCGAAGGGAAGCTGAGCTCGGCCCGGCGCCTGCTTACCGCCTCGCGAGCGGTCTCCTCCTCAGTCGGCCACTACAACATGTACTGCGACTCGACCACCGGCCTGGCGATCGTCGCCGCCGCCGAAGGGCTGGAGGACGAAGCGGCGACCCGCGCCGGCGAGCTGCTCGCCCGCTGGGAGGAGAGCGAGGACCACCACTACGCCGTCTGGGGCATCCGCTGGGCGGCGAGCTGGTTCGCCCGCAACGGCCGCCGCAAGGATGCGCAGCTCTGCGCCTCGGCGCTGGGACAGATGGCCGCCGCGGGCGGGCACGACGACGCCGTCGCCGCCCTCGCCCAGGCGGTGGGGGAGCTGGCGCTGCTCGAAGGCGACGCCGAAACCGCAGCCGAGAACCTCTCCCGCGCCGTCGAGCTGCACCGCGGGATGGCGATCCCGCACGAGCGGGCGCAGGTCGAACTGCGGGCCGGGGTCGCGCTCGCCGCCGCCGGCGAGCGCGAGGCGGCGCTGGAGCGGCTCTGCGACGCCTACCGCTGCGCGACGAAGCTGGGAGCTCGCCCCGTTGCCTCCGAGGCGGCGAAGGAGGTCGCGGCGCTCGGCGAGTCCGTCGCCCAGCGCCTCGGCAGCCGCGCCGCCGCCGCGACGGACGACGTCGGCCTGACCCGCCGCGAGCTCGAGGTCCTGCGCCATGTCGCTGTCGGCCGCACCAACCGCGAGATCGCCCAGGAGCTCTTCATCAGCCAGCGCACGGTCGACATGCATGTCCGCAACCTGCTGGGGAAACTCGAGTGCCGCTCCCGCGTCGAGGCGAGCCACCGCGCCGGCGAGCTCGGCTTGCTTAGCTAGTTCCGGGTTGACCTTCCGGCGCGTCCTTCCACTCTTCCTGGCGCTAGCGGCCCTCGCCGGCTGCGGCTCGGGCGGCGACACCTCCTCCACCACCGGGCCCGGCGCCAACCGCTATTTCGGCGACCACTCGGGGCAGGAGGCAACGAAGGCCGCGATCAGCGAAGGCGACTGCCAGGACCTGAAGCGGGACGCCGAAGGCGAGATCGGGGTGCCGCTGCGAGTCGAGACGGAGCCCACTCCTCCCTCCTCGCGCTGCCTACTAAGCGGCCACGGGGTCAACGTCTCGGTCTATCTCGACTCCGCCTACGCCGCCCGCCAGCGCTACTACAACCGGGTGGTCGAGCAGGACCAGTTCTACGGCACCGACCCGGCCAAGCACCCGCACCCGGTGCCTGGCGTCGGCGACCCCGGGGCCTACGGGCACACCGCCAGCTGGATCCCCGCCCTGAGCACCCTCTGGGCGGTCCGCGGCAACCGCTGGATCACCATCGCCTACTCGGTCCCCGGGACCTCGCGCTCGCAGCGCCGGGACGCGGCAGCCGAACTCGCCCGCGCGGCCTTCAGGCTGACGGCGGGCTAGCCGGCGGCATCTCGACCATCACGGTCACCGGCCCGTCGTTGATCAGGGCGACACCCATACAGGCGCCGAAGACGCCCTTTTTCGCCCCGAGGCGCTCGCAGAAGCGGTCGTAGAGCGGCTCGGCGTCCTCCGGCCGCGCCGCCGACACGTAGCTGGGCCGATTGCCGCGGCGGGTGTCGCCGTAGAGGGTGAACTGGCTGACGCAGAGCACCTCGCGCTCGCCAAGCGGCTCGTTCATCCGCCCCTCGGCGTCGTCGAAGATCCGCAGCTTCGCCACCTTCTCCGCCAGCTTGTCGGCCTCGACCTCGCCGTCACCCTCCCCGACGCCCAGGAGGACCAGCATCCCCGGGCCGATCTGCGCCACCCGGTCGCCCTCGACGTCAACCGCCGCCTGGCTGACCCGCTGGACGAGGGCCTTCATCGGAGATCAGCGCGCGAAGAAGCGCTGCGCGGTCGTGCCGGAGTGGTGCCTGTGGCGCGGGCGACGGTGTTTCCGCACCTTCACGCAGCGCCGCTTTCCTTTCACCAACTTCTTTTTGAAGCCCCGGCGGCACTTGTGTTTTCTGCGGATCGGCGCCTGCGGGTTCGGCAAGGTCAGGATCGGCGTCACCGCAGGGGTGCCGAAGTTGGCATCTATCCCTTCCGCCGTGCTGCCGGTCCCGAGCGAGATGACATTGGCGGCGGCGATCGTCGTCTGGTTGTCCCAGAACCGGGTCGGGAAGCCGTCATCGTCTTCGCCCGTGGCGGCGCTTTCGGGGAAGAATTCCCACATTTCGGGTGAGAAGACGACCTTGTAGGAGCCAGCCGGGAGCGTGCTGATCCTGTAGCCGCCAACTTCGTTCGTCCAAGTGCAGACGGTCAGGGTGTTGCTGGGGGCGTCGATCGTGCAGACCCGGACCCCATCCATCGGCGTCCCTTTCGCGAGATTGACGACGGTGCCGGTAATCGTCGCGCCCGGCTCGAGCTCGGCGTCGATCCCCTCCAGCCATTCCCCTTCGCTCAGCGTGAGGATGTCCGCCTGCGGATACCGGCTCTGGTGATTCCAGAATTGGTAGGCGAGTTTGCGGCCGCTGAAGCCTGGCCAGAATTCGACTTTGTAGTTGCCGGGGCTGAGACCCCCGATCGAGTAGGTGCCGTCGGCGGCGGTTTCGCCACAGCGGCCGAAGTTTTCTTCGGCGAGATCGAGCGGGTAAGCGCAGACGTCGATTGCTCCCACCCCAAGCCCGTCTTCGCTGGCGCGGACGGTGCCGTTGATCGCCGCCGTGCGGTCAAGGTCGGCGTCGATTCCGGCGGCTTTGCCGCCGCTCGGCACCTCGACCGGATCTGCGTCTTCCCAGCTCCGCTTCCCGTCGAAGTACTCGAACACGTACTGGCTGCCGCCCCAAAACCAGACCCTGTAGTTCGCCGGGTCGAGCCCGCCGATGAAGTAGGTGCCGTCGGTTTCGGTGTGGGCGCAGGCTTCGACCCCTTCTTCGCTGTCGAAAGGTCCGGCGCAGACTTCCGCCCCCTCGACCGGTTCGCCCGAAGACGCGTCGGTGACGGTCCCGGTGATCGAGCCGGTGGCGGCGCTGGCGTAAGCGGGAGCGAGAGCCGCCAGGCAGAGGGACACCGTCAGCGCGAGCATCACCATCCGCACCCGGCCGCCACCGCTGAATTCAGGCTGAAAACTCAAGCGTCTGAGTATAAGAGTGCGAGGTGGCTACCGGCTGTGGCGCCGTCGCTGGTGGCGGGACTTCTTGCGAACGCAGCGGCGCTTGCCTTTAACCAGCTTGCGATGGAAGCCCTTTTTGCACTTGCGGGGCGGCGCTTTCGGCATCAGAGGAGACAGGAGCAGGGGGACCTGGCCGGCGGGCTGGAGGGGCGGTTCTAGCTCGTCGACCGAGCGGTCGACGAGCTGGGCGTCGATGCCCGTGATCGTCTGTGGCGGCGCGATCGTCAGCGGCGTGGCCTCCGCGGCGGAGGGGGCGCCCTGCCACCACTGCTCGACGAAGTTCTCTTCACCGTATGGATCGGGATCCTGCGAGAAGACGACGGCGTACGTGTTCGCGGGGAGACTCCGAATCGCGTAGTTGCCGCTGGAATCGGTTCGGGCACAACGCTCGGTGTATTCGGGCGGGACTGAGCTCCCCGGCCTCCAGAGGCAAACCTCGACACCGCTCAGCAACCGCCCGGTTCCCTCTTCGGTCACCGTCCCCAGGATCTGAGCCCCCGGTTGGAGCACAGCATCGATCCCGGAGACGACCGACCCGGCGCTCACCGGGACTTTGGTCGCGTTGCTGAAGACGTCCTCTTCGTCGTAGAACCGCTGGAGGTAGTTGACCTCGTTTTCGCCATCGAAGGTGACCCGGTATTCGCCGCTCGGCAGATCGTTGGTTTCGTAATCGCCGTTTGAATCGGCGCGGTGACAGTTGCCGAAGAAGACGGGGTCGAAGGCTTCAACGCAGACCCAGACTCCCGCCGCCGGGCCAAGAGTCGTCCCGTCAGAAGCGGTCCCGGTAATTACGCCGCCCTCTTCTAGTTCGGCGTCGATGCCGGTCGCGTCCTCGGCGTCGCCGACCGTGACCAGATCGCCGGGATAAATCTGATCTCCCCCGTACCACTCCTGCACGTAGTTGAGCTCCTGCGGCCAAGCCGAGAAGCGGAGGGAATAGGAGGCGGCGGGCAGGTCTTGGAGTGAATAGGCGCCGCTTGAGTCCGTTTCTGCGCAGCCGCCTTCGAAGGTGAACGGTTCCGGTTCCGCACAGACCTGAATGCCCTCGATGCCAGCGTCCGTACCTTCCTCAGTCACCGTCCCGGAGATCGAACTCGCGGCAGCCAGAGCCGGCGCCAGCGCCGCAATCGCCAGCCAAACGGCGACGCAGCCGAACAGCTTTCTTGCCTGCACGATCTCCACTCTTTGCTCTCCCCTTCGCTGTGTTCTCGGGCTAAGTCAACTGGTTAACCCGGATGATGCTGGTTCGGAGCGGATCAGGCTTCCAGCGCCTCGACCAGGGACCCGGCGTCGTAGGCGCCAAAGAAGCGCTTGCCGTTGACGAAGAAGGTCGGGGTGCCGGTGGCGCCGCTTGCCTCCGCCGAGGCGATGTCGCGGGCGATGCGGTCGCGATGGGCCCCGGACTCGATCTCGGCCGTAACGCGGTCGACGTCGAGGCCGAGGTCACGCGCCACCTCTAGCATCGTCTCCCGCGAGAGTTTCGGCTGGTTCGCGTAGAGGGCGTCGTGGTACTCCCAGAAGCTGCCCTGGGCGGCCGCCGCCTCGCTCGCTTCGGCGGCCAGGGGCGCCAGCGGGTGGCGCTCGGGGATCGGCAGGTGGCGGAAGCCGAAGAGGAGCTGGTCGCCGAGCCTCTCGCGCACGCGACGCAAAACTGACTGGGCGCCGAGGCAGAAGGGGCACTGGAAGTCGCCGAACATCACCAGCTGCAGCGGCGCTCCACGCTCGCCTCGCGTGTGGTCGATGTCCTCCAGCGGCGGTGAGAGCAGTTCGTCCACGTCGCCCTTGATGTTATGTGCGCGTGCACGACATCGAGTCGATCCTCGTTCTCGTCCTCGCCGCGACCCTGCTCGTCCGCCTCGCCGACCTCGGCAAGGTGCCGGCACCGATCGCCCTCGTCCTCGGTGGTCTCGCGATCGCCTTCATCCCCGGCCTCCCCAGCGTCGAACTTGAGCCGGACACGATCTTCCTCGTCTTCCTGCCGCCGCTCGTCTACGCCGCCGGCTGGCGCACCTCGCCGCTGGAGCTGCGGGCGGTGATGCGGCCGCTGGCCCTGCTTTCGGTTGGCCTCGTCTTCATCACCGCCGGCGTCGTCGCCCTCGTCGCCCACGAACTGGTCCCGGATCTGAGCTGGGCCGAGGCGGCGATTCTCGGCGCCATCCTCGCCCCCACCGACACCGTCGCCGCGACCTCGATCTTCCGCCGCCTCGGCGCCCCCGAGCGGGTGCGACTGCTGGTCGAAGGCGAGTCAATGATCAACGACGGTACCGCCCTCGTCCTCTACCGGATCGCCGTCGGGGTCGCAACCGGCAGCGCCTTCAGCTTCGGCGGCTCGGCGCTCGAGTTCGTCGGCGTCGCCGCCGGCGGCATCCTCGCCGGCCTCGCCGTGGGCGTCCTCTCCGACCTCGTCGTCCGCCGTCTCAGCGACAACGACGTCTCGATCATGCTGACGCTCCTCACTGCCTACGCCGCCTACATCGGCGCCGAGGAGCTGCACGTCTCCGGCATCCTCGCCGCCGTCGTCGCCGGGGTCTACGCCGGCTACCGCTCCCCTCAATCGCTCGACGCCGACATCCGCCTCAACGCCGTCGCCTTCTGGCAGGTCCTCGTCTTCGGCCTCGAGATCACCCTCTTCATCCTCCTCGGCCTGCAACTGCCCGACATCGTCGACACGCTCGAAGCGAGCTCGTCAGGGATCGGCGAGCTGCTGCTGCCCGCCGCGGCGATCGCGGCCGCCTCCCTCGCCGCCCGCCTCGCCTTCGTCTTCGCCCTGCGCGGCGACGCCGGTGACACCCTCGGCGAGCGCTTCGCGGTCGGCTGGAGCGGGATGCGCGGTGCCGTCTCCCTCGCCGCGGCGCTGGCGGTGCCGCTCAGCGTCGACGCCCGCCCCCAGATCATCTTCCTCACCTTCGCCCTGATCCTGATCACGATCGTCGGCCAGGGCCTCTCGCTCCCCTACATCGTCCGCGCCCTCAAGCTCGAGCACCCGCGCCGCTGGTCCGACGAAGAGGCCGTGGCGCGAATGGAGGCAGCCCAGTCAGCCCTCGACCGCCTCGACGAAATGGAGAAAGACGGCCGCGCCAACGAGTCGCAGCTGAAGCGCCTCCGCGACCTCTACCGCGCCCGCTTTCGCATGTGCCAGGCGGTCCTGGGCGGCGAGGACCCCGAGGTAGCAGCCCGCGAGCAGAAGCTCGCCGACTACGGCCTCCTCCGCCGCGAGCTGATCGGCATCGAGCGAGAGGAACTCCTCTCCCTGAGAAGCGCCGGCCGTCTGCGCCACGAAACCCTCCGGATGATCGAGCGCGATCTGGACCTGGAGGAGGCCCGGATTCGGGCCTGAGCCTGTTGCAGGAGGGGACGGGGGTACCCCTTCCCCTCTCCACCGACCGGCTAAGCGAGGAACTCCTGTGCTCTTTCGGCAACCAGCTCCGGGCGCTCGTCGACGATGAAATGGCCGGTGTCTGGAACCAGCTCGACTCGCATCTGAGGGGCGTGGCGCTGGTAGCCCGCCAGCATCGAGGGACGGAGGACGAAGTCGTCTTCGCCGAAGACCATCAGGGTCGGGACCTCGAGATGGGCCTTGGCGTAGCGGCCTTTGGCCATCGCCGGAGCCTCGCGCCAGTTGAAAGTCCGGTACATGTGGACGCCGGCCATCGAGCGGGCGGGCTCGGCGAGGTTGTCGGCGAAGACCGCCAGCTCCTCCTCGCTCCAGACCGATTTCACCGTCGAGCCGCCGACGAGGACTTTGCGGATGAACTGGCCGCCGCGGTGGAGCCGGTAGCCGAGGATCGGCGCCAGTGCCAGCTGCTGGTAGAAGAAGCGCCAGGCGTGGCCGACGACGGCACGGGTCCTGACCCAGGGCGGGACGATGTTGAGGACGAGGAAGCGGTCGACCCGCTCGGGCTTCCGCAGTGCCATCAGGAAGCCGATCCAGCCGCCCCAGTCGTGGCCGACCAGCTTCACCCGCTCGATCCCCAGCGCGTCGAGGACGGCGAAGACGTCGTCGGCCATGTTCTCCTTCTCGTAGCCCTCGTCGGGGGCGTCTGACCAGCCGAAACCGCGCAGGTCGAGCGCCAGCACTCGGTGCCGGCCGGCGAGGGCCGGCATCAGGTGCCGCCACTCGTACCAGTGCTGGGGCCAGCCGTGGAGGCAGAGGACGACGTCCTCTCCCGACCCCGCTTCGGCGTAGTGGAAGCGCAGGCCGCGGGCCTCAACCCAGTGGTGGGTGACGCCTTCTATCTCGGGTGGCTGGCTCACCAGCCAAACAGGCTATTGATCGCCGCGGGGAGGTGGCTGAGGGGGCAAGGCGACCGGCGGCGCGCCGGGAAGTCGCGCCAGTCGCCTGCCCCCCTTCCGCTCAGCGCAGCGCGGCCGTCGCTGCTGCCTGGCGAAAGTCGTTGAGGATCTCCTCCATCGCCCCGGCCTCGCAGGGAACCATTTCCGGCCAGCTCTTCTCCGGATGCTCCTGCAAGGTCTTCAGCCCGTTGCCGCTGATCACGGCGACGACGGTCTCGTCCGGGGCGATCTTGCCTTCCTGGGCGAGCCGCGCCGTGCAGGCGATCGTCGTCCCGCCCGCCGGCTCGGTGAGGATGCCCTCGGTCTCGCCGAGCAGGTCGATCGCGCCGAAGATCTCCTCGTCGGAAGCCGTGGCGCCGGAGCCGCCGCGCGAGACCACCGCGTCGACGACGAGGGCGCCGTCGCCAGGCGCCCCGATCGCGATCGAGTGCGCGGCCGTCTCCGGCGTCTGCGCCTCGATCGCCGCGCCGCCGGCCGTGATCGCGGTCGAGATCGGCGAGCAGCCACTCGCCTGGGCGATGTTGATCTTCGAGCCGGCAGTCTCGGCGAGACCGACCGTCTCCATCTCGACCAGCCCCTTGTGGACGCGCGAGGAGAGGGTGCCGCCGGCGGCCGGGATGACGAAGTGGTCCGGCGCCTGCCAGCCCATCTCCTCGACGACCTCGAAGGCCATCGTCTTCGCTCCCTCGGCGTAGAACGGCCGCAGGGTGATGTTGGCGAACTCCATCCCCGTCGCCAGCGCCAGCTCGCGGCAGGCGCGATTGGCCCCGTCGTAGTTGGCGTCGAGCTGGATCACCTGCGCGCCCATCGCCCGGCAGGCCTTCGCCTTGCCCTTCTCCATGTTGCCCGGGTAGAAGATGTAGGGCGTCGCCCCGGCCTGGGCCGCCAGCGCCGCCACCGCGGTGCCGACGTTGCCGGTCGAGACGCAGCCGACCTCGTTCTTGCCGAGCTCGAGCAGGCGCGCGATCGCCATCCCCACGACCCGGTCCTTGTAGGAGAGCGAGGGGCGGTTGGTCGAGTCGTCCTTGATGTAGAGCTTGCTGAGGCCGAGCTCGGCGCCGAGCCGCTCGGCGTGGATCAGCGGCGTTTTGCCGGCGAACTGGCCGACCCGCTCCTGGGCGCGGCGGTTGAGGATCGGCAAGAGCTCCTCAAAGCGCCAGATGTTCCACGGACGCTCCGCGGCCGGGCGCTCGGCGATCCGCTGCTTGGCGAGGTCGTAGTCGTAGTCGACGTCGAGCCCTTCGCCGCAGGCGGGGCACTTGAAGGCTTTGTCGAGAAGCGGCGTCCGGTAGCCGCACTCGCGGCAGGTGAGTTCGGTGGCACAGGAGCGGGTCCGGAGCCCGTAGGGCTCGGTGAGATGCGGATCTACCGCGTCACTCATGACTCCTCCTTTGCCGCCGATCGCTCGGCGCTGTTCCGGTTGGTCGCACGGGTATAACACACCGTGGGCCACTGCTCAACGGTTTCTGCGCAAAGCCTGCGAGAGATTCCTTCCGCATTCACTTCCAGCAAGGTAGCGGAACCTGTGGCGGGCGCAAGCCAGATGAATGCCCTTGTCTGTAGAGGTTCTGTCAGCGGTTGAGAGGATCGCGAGCAATGACTCCGCAGGAGCGCTTCGCGATCAACCTCCGTAAGGCCCGCAGCGAGGCCGGCGTCTCCCAGGAAGAGCTGGGCTACCTTTGCGATCTCCATCGCACCGAGGTGTCGCTGCTCGAGCGGGCCGGGCGCGAGCCGCGCCTGGCCACGATCGTCAAGCTTGCCGGCGCCCTGAAGACGACGCCCAGCGCCCTCTGCGACGGCATCTCCTGGCTGCCGAAAGCCCGTCGCTTCGACGTCAAGAAGCCCCCACGGGGCTAACCCTGCCGCCCCGGTACCCCTGAGAAGAAAGAAGTGAAGGGAGGCGGGGCGACGTCGGCCGAGCCGACGTGACCAGGATCCGTCATGACGATTGATCCTGGCTCAGGATTGGTCCTCCTTTGCCACCCCAAGGCGGTTTCCCAGATCCGAGAGCCCCGCCTCCTTCACCGGTTGATCGCCCGGCAGGTGCATTCATAACAGACCTGAATCCAGCAATCAAGGGGTTTTGCTTAATGGACCTGAATTTTGTTTAGGACGCGGGTGCAATCTGCGCTGAAACCGGGATCTCGGCGCTCTCTGGCCAGACCTCCAGCGCCTCGGCAGTGTCCTCCACCCCGGCCGCGACCAGCAGCTCCTCGGCGACGTGGGGGGCGAACGGGACCAGCGTCCGCGCCAGTAGTGCGAGCGCGGCGAGCTGGGCCTCGGCGTCGGCCCGCCCGACGGCGCCGCGACGTTTGATCACCCGCTTCTCGAAGTCCTGGATCCGCTCGAAGAGCCGGGTGATGTCCCGGATCGACTTGTGCATCTGCAGTTGCGCGGTGTCCTCGGTGATGCGGGAGAGCCCGTTCTCGCACCATTTCCGCAGCCGGTCGCGCATGTGCTCGGTATCGGCGGCTGCCTCGGCGTCGTGCTCGAGGCTCTCCAGAGCAGCGGCGCGCTCGTGCGTGTAGTTCCAGAGGCTGCGGAGGAAGCGGCCGGCGAAGCGGACCGCGCCGTCGCTCCAGTTCAGCGTCTTCGCCGGCCCCGCCGCGTACAGCACGGCCAGCCGAACGGTGTCCGCGCCGTGCTCGGAGACGAGCTCGTCGGGGTTGACGACGTTGCCGAGGTGCTTGCTCATCTTGCGGCCATCGGCGATCACCATCTCGTGGAAGAGGCAGCCGGCGAAGGGCTCCCCCTCCGCCATGAAGGCGAAGGGGCCAATGTCCCGCAGGGCCTTGGTGACGACGCGCTGGTCGAAGACGAAGCCGCCGCTGTCGTTGCCGGCGACCAGGCGCTCGGAGGGCAGCCACTCCTGCAGCTCGGGGTGGGTAAACATCTGCTCCTCGCGGCCCTCGGGCGGGACCGCGGCCGGGACCCAAAGCCAGAGCGCGTCGAAGTGGCAGTCGAGGGTGTCGGTCTCGCGCTTTGCGGCGCCGCCGCACTTCGGGCACTCGACGTCGACGAAGTCCGGGCGCTCGGCCAGCGGATTCCCTTCGCCGGTGGGTTTGATGTCGCGCGGGAGGACTACGGGCAGGTCGGCCTCGGGGACGGGGACCGGGCCGCACTGCTCGCAGAGGATCACCGGGATCGGCGTCCCCCAGGAGCGCTGGCGCGAGATCGAGAAGTCGTTGGCGCGGTAGCGGGTCGCCTCGCGGGCGTCGGCGACCGGCGCGGCGGCAGGCGCCTCTCCCCCATCCTCGACCGGCTCCGGCACGGGGACGCGGTCGAGGCGCTCGGCGAGGTCGCGGTCGGCGGTGTCGACGGCGGGGACGCCGAGGGCCGCGGTCGGGCCGAAGCGGGCGTCGACGATCGGCGAGACGACGACCGGCAGCTCCTCGCCGTTCGGGCCGGCGATTGAGGCGCCGGTGTCGACCAGCGGCACCGAGCGGGCGTCGCGGGCGCTGCGGTCCCAGCCGCCCGAGCGCATCCGCTCGAGCTCCTCACGCGCCGCCGGGTCGGGGACCCAGGCATCGACCTCCGGGTGGCGGGGCGAGAGCAGGACGAACGCGGCCAGCCCGGCGTGCTCGCGGTGCGGGGTGAAGGCGGTGAGGGCGCGGCCGTCGCCCGCCATCAGGTCGACCTCGACCCCGTCGGCGCGGCCGAGGATGTAGCGCTGGGTCGCGAGCGAGAGCTCGTCCCACATGCCGCCCTCGGCGAGCTGCTGCGTGTTGCGGTCGTTCTCCTCCAGGTAAGGGGTGATGCGCAGGAACCAGGTCGGGCGTCTGATCAGCCGCACCTCGTTGTGGCAGCGCCAGCAGCGGCCGTCCTCGACCTGGATCGAGGCGAGGGTGGTCTGGCAGGTGTCGCACCAGTCGACGGTGGCGTCGGCGCGGTAGATCAGGTCGTGCTCGAGCAGGGTGAGGAAGAGCCACTGCGACCAGCGGTACTGGCCCTCGTCGGAGCTGTAGAAGACGCGGTCATAGTCGAAGGAGAAGCCGAGGCGCCGCATCTGCCCCAGCATCCGCTCGCCGCACTCCGCCACCCACTCGGCCGGCGGCTCCTGGCGCTCGATCGCCGCCAGCTCGGCCGGGAGGCCGAAGGCGTCGAAGCCGAAGCCGAAGAGGACGGCGTCGCCGCGGCCACGGCGGAAGCGGGCGTAGGCGTCGCCGATCGAGTAATCGCGGACGTGGCCCATGTGGAGGTTGCCCGAGGTGAACGGGCTCGAGGGCTTGATGTAAACGCGCTCTTGGCCGTCCTCGGGCTTCGGCGCGGCAAAGTCGCCGCGCTGCTCCCAGGCCTGCTGGCGCGCAGCCTCGATCGCCTGCGGGTCGTAGTTCTTCCTGCTATTGCTCATCTAGCTCAAGGCTAACTGAGCCGTGAAGGGCGCTAGGCGAAGGTCCAGAGACGGTTGCCCACAAAGTTGAAGGGCATCGCGGCGGCTACGGCGATTGCCTGGGCGGTCAGCTCCCCAGTGGCTCCGGTGGAGAGCAGGAGCTGGAGGACCGCGATGTTGAGGGCTAGTGAGGCGAGGCTGACGGCGAAGAAGCGGGCTGCCTGGAAGTGGGCCGGGCCGTCGCCGGGGCCGAAGGTCCAGTGACGGTTCCAGAGGAAGTTGTTGGTCACGGCGACGGCGAAGGCGCCGATCGCGGCGATGACGTGGTGGATGCCGAGGCTGCCCGCCAGGACTACGAAGACGGCGAGGTTGATCAGGTAGCCGCTGCCGCCGACGAGGCCGAACTTGAGCAGCTGGACCCAGTTGGCGGGGTGGCGGGCGGCGGCGCCGATGCGGTAGGCAAGTTCGGAGGCAGGCGTCATCGCGAACGGGACAGGCTAGCGAGAGGACAGGCGCCCGCCCGCTTTCCGCGTAGTCTTCCCGGCCGATGCGGACGAGGACAGCAACCGTCGTGGCCGTGGCGCTGGCCGCGGTCGCCGTGGCGTTAGCGCTGATCTTCGGCGGCAAGCAGACCCCCGAGCCGGCCGAGGCCGAAGAAGCAGTGCCGGGCGCGCCAGCGGTAGAAATCATCTCCCCCCGCAACGGCGCCCGTCAGACCAGCCACGCCGTCGTCGTCAAGGTCGCGGTGGAGAACTTCCAGCTGGCCCCGCGCCAGCTCGGCCGCGAACCGCAGCTGGGCGAGGGTCACCTGCGCTTCAGCCTCAAACGGGTTCCCGACTGCGTCGATCCGAAGAAACTCGAAGACGCGATCAACAGCCCCGTCGGCAAAGGCCGCCTCGCCGGCCGCTCCTTCGACTACGCCGCCTACGCCGGCCCCAACGGCGTCCTCGCCGAGCAACTCGGCACCGCCGGCAGCTATTCCCCCGCCACCAGGCCGGAGATCTTCTACCACGGCCTCCCCCCCGGCTTCTACCGCCTGATCGTCAACCTCGCTCAGAACAGCGGCACGACGACGCAGTTCCACGACGTCACTAACTTCCAGATCCTCCCCCGCCACAACAAGGGCCCGAAACCCTGCCCCGAGGGCAAAGTCCCCAGCGCCAAGGCCGCGGCGCGATTGGAATAGAAAGGCCAGTGTCGAGTTTGTATGCCTATAGGGCCACAAACTCGACACGGGTCGCCATTACTTCACTTTGTATAGTGGCTAGGTGCGTACTTACCGCCGCTTGATGGGATTTCTGCGCCCTTACCGGGTGCAGCTTTGGGGTTCTTTGATCTTTGCCTGGGCCGCTATGGGGATGACCGTGCTGATTCCCTGGCTGATCGGGCAGGCGGTGAATGCGATCGAGGAAGGGAACAAGCCCGACCTGTTGCCGCTGTCGCTGGCGATCCTCGGGGCGGCGGTGCTGCGGCTGGGGCTGATCGTGGTCCGGCGCGTGGTTGCAGGCAAGGTGTCCCTCGGCGTCGAGTTCGACCTGCGGCAGACGTTTTACGCCCACCTGCAGCGGCTCGAGCTGGGCTTTTTCGATGGCCAGCAAACCGGGCAGCTGATGTCGCGAGCGACGGTCGATTTGCAGTCGATCCGCTTCTTCCTCGGCTACGGCCTCATCTTCATCACCCAGAATCTGCTGACGATCACGCTGGCGAGCGCAGTGATGTTCGCGATCAACCCCTGGCTGGCGCTGGTGGCGCTGGCGCCGGCGCCGCTCGTCGTCTACGTCGCCTCCCGCTACAACCGCGTCTCCCGCCCCGCCCAGCAGGAGGTCCAGCAGCGGATCGCCGAGCTGACCGCCGAGGCCGAGGAGAACGTCTCCGGGATCCGCATCGTCAAGGCCTTCGCTCGTGAGGAGTACCAGCTGCGCCGCTTCCAGCGCGCGGTGGCGCGGGTCTTCGACCAGAGCATCTACTCGACTCAGCTGCAGGCGTTCTTCTCGCCGCTGCTCGGCTTCCTGCCGCAGCTGGGAATCGCCCTCGTGCTGCTCGTTGGCGGCCGCGAGGTGATCAACGGCAACCTCAGCCTCGGCGATTTCACCGCCTTCTACACCTATCTGGCGATGCTGGCTGGGCCGATGCGCTCGCTGGGGATGACGATGGGGATGGCGCAGCGGGCGATCGCCTCCGGCAACCGCCTCTTCGAGATCCTCGACCGCGAACCGGCGATCCAGAGCCCGCCCGAGGCGCCGGCGCTGCCGCCCGGCGGCGGCCGCGTCGAGCTGCGCGACGTCACGCTGCACTACGAGAGGGCCGAGGAGGTCCCGGCGCTGGAGGAGGTCTCGCTCGAAGTCGAGGCCGGAAAGACGGTGGCGCTGGTCGGGCCGTCCGGCTCCGGCAAGACGAGCCTGGTGGCGCTGATCGCGCGGCTCTACGACCCCACCGCCGGGACCGTGCTGGTCGACGGGGCCGACGTGCGCGAGGTCGAGGTCGCCTCGCTGCGCTCGGAGATCGCCTTCGTCGCCGACGACAGCTTCCTCTTCACCGCTTCGGTCGCCGAGAACATCGCCTACGCGCGGCCGGGGGCGACGCTGGAGGAGATCGAAGCCGCGGCGCGCCGCGCCCAGGCCGACGAGTTCATCCGCGCCCTTCCCGACGGCTACGAGACCCGCGTCGGCGAGCGCGGCCTCACCCTCTCTGGCGGCCAGCGCCAGCGGGTCGCGATCGCCCGCGCCCTGCTCGCCGACCCGCGGATCCTCATCCTCGACGACGCCACCTCCTCGGTCGACGCGACCACCGAGACCGAGATCAAAGCCGGGCTGCGCGAGGCGATGGCCGGGCGGACGACCTTCATCATCGCCCACCGCCTCTCGACCGTTTCGCTCGCCGATGAGATCGTCGTCCTCGACGGCGGCCGCATCGTCGACCGCGGCACCCACCAGGAGCTGCTGGACGGCTGCGGCTTCTACCGCGAGATCGCCGAGCACGGGCTCGCCGACGCGGTCTTCCTCCAGCGCGACCTCGAGGAGCGCGAGGAGATGGCGAAGCTGTGAACGGGTCCCCCAACATGGGCAACATCGGCCGGCTCTTCGCCGACCTCTGGCGCCTCCTCCGCGGCCAGGACCGCCGCGGGCACAAGGTGCGCTGGCTGGTCGCGCAGCTGCGGCCCTACCGCGGCCGCGTCGGCCTGATGTTCCTCGGCCTCCTGCTCGCCACCGCCGCCGGCCTCGCTCCCCCCTACCTGGCTGGACGGGCGATCGACTCCGGCATCCTCGCCGGCGACCTCAGCGCCCTCGACCTGATCGTCGTCGCCTTCGTCGCCGTCTCGGTCGTCTACGCGCTGGCCACCTACCTGCAGACCTACATGGTCGGTTGGATCGGGACGCGGGTGCTTCAGGACCTGCGCGAGCGCGTCTTCACCCACATCCAGTCGATGTCGATCGGCTTCTTCACCCGCCGCAGCCCCGGCGTCCTGATCTCGCGGATGACCAACGACATCGAGGCCCTGAACCAACTGGTCACCACCGGGGTGGTGACGATGTTCTCCAGCACCCTGACCCTGGTCGGCGTCGTCGTCATCCTCCTCGTGCTCGACGTCAAATTGGCGCTGATCACCTTCCTCACCTTCCCGCTGCTGGCGATCGCGAGCCTGATCTTCCGCGTCGTCTCCGCCGGCGCCTACAAGGCGACGCGGGAGCGGATCGCCGCGATCACCGCCTACCTGCAGGAGTCCCTCAGCGGCGTCCGCGTCGTTCGCAGCTTCGGCCAGGAGCCGCGCCACCTCGACGAGATGACGGCGCTCAACGAAGCGAACCGCGAGGTCAACATGAAAACCGTCTACCTCAACGCCTCCTACTTCCCGGCGGTGGAAATGCTCTCCGCGATCGGGACCGCGGTGATCCTCCTCTACGGCGGCAGCCAGGCGATCGACGGGGCGATCCAGATCGGCGTCATCGTCGCCTTCGTCGGCTACCTCAACACCTTCTTCGAACCGATCCAGCAGCTCTCCCAGCTCTACACGACCTACCAGCAGGGGATGGCGGCGCTCGACAAGATCTTCGACCTGCTGGAGACCAAGCCGGACATGGTCGACGCGCCGGGGGCGATCGACCCCGGCGAGCTGCGCGGCGAAATCGACCTCGAGGGCGTCTGGTTCTCCTACGGCGAGGAGGGCGAGTCCGGCGCGGACACCTGGGCGCTCGAAGGCGTCGACCTGCACGTGCCACCCGGGCAGACCCTCGCCCTCGTCGGCGCCACCGGCGCCGGCAAGTCGACCTTCGCCAAGCTCGTCGCCCGCTTCTACGACCCGCAGAAGGGGACGGTCCGGGTCGACGGCCACGACCTCCGCGGCGTCCAGCAGCGGGCGCTGCGGCGCCAGCTCGGGATCGTCCCGCAGGAGGGCTTCCTCTTCTCCGGCAGCGTCCGCGAGAACGTCGCCTTCGGCCGGCCGGAGGCAAGCGACGAAGAGATCGAGGCGGCGATCAGTGCCGTCGGCGCCACCGAGTTTGTCGCCGCCCTCCCCGAAGGCCTAGACACCCAGATCGGCGAGCGGGGCATCCAGCTCTCAGCGGGCCAGCGCCAGCTCGTCGCCTTCGCCCGCGCCCTCCTAGCCGAGCCCCGCATCCTCATCCTCGACGAGGCCACCTCCAACGTCGACGTCCGCACCGAGAAAACGATCGAGCGAGGCCTAGAGCGCCTCCTCCACGGCCGCACCGCAATAGTCATAGCCCACCGCCTCTCCACGATCAGAAGAGCAGGCAAGATCGTCGTCTTGGAGCACGGCCAAATCGCCGAGCAAGGCACCCACGACGAGCTCATAGCCGCCAACGGCCCCTACTCGAAGCTCTACGGCGCCTGGTCTGAGTCCTCAGCTGCCTAGCTTGTAGCTGACAGTCTCGAGACAACTGCTCTGTTGGCACAGGCGTGCGGCACCCCTCCCCCAAAGACCGTCGCGCAGCTGGGCGAACTTATGGGCGCCAACGTGACTTCTTGAGCCTTTGTGGGAGGGGTGCCCCACGCCTCCACAACACGTCTTGCCAAGACAGATAGCTGCGAGCGGTTCTCGGCCGAAGGCGAAAGCATCCAGTGAGGCGCCGGTCCTAAAGCAGCGCGAGGACCGTTCCTGCGATCCCTGCGAAAGCCCCAGCGACGATCCATGGGTGATCCGATCCATATCTCCGCAGGCCCTTCCGCCCAGTATCACCTTCCGGGTAGAGACCAGTCGGCTGACGACTGCCATCGATAACGGCCGACAAGTAGGCGAAAACGAATAGTCCGATAGAGAGGGCCTTCATCTCCAGAGCGGAGATTAGAAATGAAGGAGGCGGAAGATCACGGCGCGCATTCAGTGGGGCAGCGAGTTCCGTGGTTCCTTTGTCCGCCTATAGACGACAAAGGAACCACGGAACTTCGATCCGGTCATAGATGCCGAGATCTACAGAGCTCGACCGGGTGGAGGGTCGGGTATCCCCTGAACGACCGGCGTCATGTTTTTCGCACTAGCTGCTCGTCGAGAGCTAGTGAGTTTGCGGCGAAAAACCCAGGGAGAGAAGGGGATACCCGACCCTCCCTCACGGTTCCGAAGTTTCGGGGGCTCTGGCCCCCCAAAGTTCGGAGAGGCTGATCAGCCGGGTCCTACGCCGCCCGATTCGCCGCCCGATTCGGGTTCAGGTGCCGGCGCTTCAGGGGAACCGCCCGCCCCGCCCGTTTCGGGAGCCACTTCTTCTTCGGGAACGATTTCTTCTTCGGGGGCGGCTTCTTCGAATTCGGGTTCGACTTCGACCCCGCCTTCTTCTTCGCCCCCTTCAAATTCTTCGCCGCCGGGCGTAGCTTCGCCGCCGCCGGCCGGGGTCAAGGTGCCGGGTTCGGCGCTGCAGTCTTCGAAGCCGTAGGTGGCCGCCTGCGACTGAAACTCTTCGAGGGCGGCCGCTGCTTCCTGGCCTTTTTCTTCGACCGTCGCCACGTCTTCGCGTTCCGCGGCGAGCTTGAGGTCGGCCTCGATCTGGCCCAGTTCTGCCGTCGCTTCTTCGAAGGCGGCGTACTCAGTCGGGTCTTCCGCAGGCTCGCCGAGGTCCTGCAGTCGTTCGACCATCCCGGTGTAGAGATTGGCAACTTTTTCGCTGCCTTCGGTGGCCGATTCTTCGGTTTCTTCCGAGGAGGTGAGGGCGCCGACCGCGGCATTCACCTCGGCGCAGATCGCGTCTCCCTGGGTGATCAGTTCGTCCTTGGTCAGCGCGGCGGGTTCTTCGACCGTCGGCGTCGTCGTCGATTCGGTCTCGTCGCCGCCACCGCAGCCGGCGATGAGCAGCGCGAGCAGCGCCGCGAGAGCGAGGAGAATCGTCTTCTGACCGGTGTTCCGCATGGGCGCGACGCTAGCAAAGGGATTCGACGCCTTTGCAGGGAAAGCTGCGGCCCAGGGACTCGAACCCCGACTACCTCGTCCAGAGCGAGGCGTGCTGCCATTACACCAGGCCGCAACGGCTCCCCTCAGGATAAGGGACCAGGAGAGCGGAGGTCTCCTACTCGGTGAAGGGGGTTTTCTCGGCGATCATCTGCCGCGCCTGCGCCAGTTCTTCGGAGCGACCGACGCTGAGACAGCCGGCGACGCGGTCGCCCTGCAGGTACCAGACCGAGAACTCGCCGCCCTCGCGGTCGCCGCGCCAGACCTCGCGGTCCCACTCGTAGGCGGGGCCGACGTACTCGAGGCTCGCCCAGTCGGCGAGGTCGCTGAAGAAGTACGGCACGACCTCGTAGTCGGCCTCGGCGCCGAGCATATTGGCGGCGGCGTGGATGCCCTGCTGCATCGCCACGTCCCAGTGCTCGACGTGGATGCGGCGGCCGTGGACGACGCTCTCATACGAGCAGCAGTCGCCGGCGGCATAGATGCCCGGCGCGGAGGTCCGGAGCTTGGAGTCGCAGACGATGCCACCGTCGCCGACCTCGATTCCCGCTCGCTGCGCGAGCATCGCGTCGGGCCGAACTCCGGCGCCGACGATGACCGCGTCGCACTCGACCGCGAGCCCGCTCTCGCAGAGGACCGCCTGGACCCGGCCATCGCCCTCGAAGGCGCTCAGGGTCTCGCCGCCGTGGAAGGTGACGCCGTGCTCTTCGAGCCGCTCCTGGAACCAGCGACCGACGTCCTCGCCGAAGGTGCGCGAGAGGGCGACGTCCTCCATCGCGACGATCGTGCATTTCGTCCCCTGCGCGGTCAGCGAGGCGGCGACCTCGCAGCCGATGTAGCTACCGCCGACGAGCACGACGTGCTCGGCCCCCTCGGAATCCGCGCGAATGGCGTCGGCGTTGCCGAAGGCACGGAGGTAGTGGATGCCCTCGTTCTCGGCCCCCTCGACGCGGAGGATGTTGACCATCGCTCCCGTCCCGAACAGGGCCTTGCCGAAGGCGACCTCTTCGCCGCCTTGGATCTTCGCCGTCTGGGCCTCGAGGTCAAGCCCCATCACGTTCTTCCCGGTCAGCAGCTCGACCCCGTTCTCCTCGTACCAGGAGCGACCGCCGTTGACGTGGGCGTCCTCGCGGCCGGCGTCGCCGCGCAGGTACTCCTTCGAGATCGGCGGCCGTTCGTAGGGCGGCTCCGGCTCGCGCCCGACCAGCAGGACCGAGCCCTCCGAGCCGCGCCGGCGCAGCTCGGCGGCGCAGTGGGCGGAGGCCATGCCTCCCCCGATCAAGAGGAAATCGACGTCACGATCAGCCATAGGTACCTCTTTAGTGCCCGATTTGGCGGCGGTCTTACCCGCCGGTGCCGTTGCCGTTGCCCTCGGGGCCGAAGAGCACCTTCAGGTCCTCCTCTTTGCCCGGGTCGAGCACGGCGAGGATCTCGTCGCCTTCCTGGAGGACGGTGTCGGCGTTGGGGACGAACCCCTTGCCTTCGCGCAGGACGGAGATCAGCAGGCTGCCTTCGGGCATCTGCAGGTCGCCGACCCGGCGTCCGGTCACGCCGGAGTCCTTCCCGAGCAGCATCTCGATGATCTCCAGCTGCTCCTCCTGCAGGTCGAGCAGGTGGACGAGGCCGTACTCGGGCACCTCGTGCTCGAGCAGGCGCAGGATCAGGTCGGTCGCGGAGACCGAGGGCTTGATCCCGAGCAGATCGAAGTGGCGGCGGTTGCGCGGGTTGTTGACGCGGGCGATGATCTGGTCGACGAGGTACTTCTCTTTCGCGACCTGGCAAATCAGCATGTTGTCCTCGTCGTCGCCGGTGACCGCGATCACCATGTCGGCGCGCTGAATCCCGGCCCGCTCCAGCACCCAGAGCTCTGAGGCGTCGCCGTAGGAGACGTTGTGCTCGAGCTCCTGCTCGACGGTCAGGTAGCGGCGACGGTCGTTCTCGATCAAGGTCACCTCGTGGCCTTTGTCGAGCAGCTCGCGCGCCAGGTTCCACCCCACCTTCCCGGCGCCGACGACGATGATGTACATGGCTCTCCGTCCCTCTTCCTAGGCCGCTGCTGGGGTGTCGTCGGTGGAGCCGCCGCGGCCCGCGGCGTTGCGGACCTCGCCCTCGAGCAGGTCGATCGCGACCCGGGTCGGGCAGACCGTGTTCAGCCCTTGGCGCTGGTACCACTCGGCTCGCAAGGGGTCGAGCACGCGGGCGATCACGGTCGGGACCTCGTAGCGGCGCTGGGCGATCTGGGAGATGACGATGTTGGTGTTGTCGCCATCGGTGGAGGCGATGAAGACGTCGGCGCCCTCGATCCCCGCCGCCTCCAAGGCCTCGGTCTCCAGGCCGGCGCCGACGGTGAACTGGCCACCGAGGTCCTCCCAGCTCTTCTCCAGGCCGACCTCGAGGCGGGCGTGGGACTCAGGGTCCTCGTCGAGGCAGGAGACCTGGTGCCCCTCACGGAGCATCGCCCTTGCCACCGAGGAGCCGACTCGGCCGCATCCCACGATCAAAACGAACATGAGGCGGATACTAGACGGGCTGTTGCGCTATCCGGGTTCCGGCGGAGCCGTGAGCAGGACCCGGCATGGAGCTTTCTTCAGCACGTACTCGGTCGCCGCCCCGATCTCGTCCGGCTTCGCCGCGCCGATGCCCCCGAGCACGCCGCCGCCGCGGATCTTCGACGGCGGCTCGCCGCCGATCACGATCGCCTCGGCGTTGCTGCGCCGGGCGGCCTCGAGGATGCCGGCGCCGACCTTGCGGGCGCGGATCACGTCGGTCGTCACCTGCACGTCCTCGTACTCCTCCCCCACCTCGCGCGCCCGCTCCAGCGCCCGCCGCGCCTGCTCCTCGCGCTCCTTCGGCAGCTTCGCCCCGAGCGGCAGCGTCAGCGGCACTTCGATCACGTAGACGACGTCGAGCCGCGAGTCCTGCCCCTTGCGGGCGCCGGCGTCGGCTGCCGCGAGGCGGCCGGCGGTGGCGACGATGTCGTCGTCGAACCTGGTCCCGAAGACGGGAACGAGGATGTTGGTGAACTCGATTTCCGGAACCTGCTTGGTCAGCGCCTGCTCGGTCACGGTGACGCGCTTGGTCAGCGTCGTCCCCTCGAAGACCTTGCGGTAGATGACGTAGAAGGTGAGGCCGAAGGCCATCCAGCCAAGTCCGACCCAGCGCGCGGTCGAGTGGTAGGCGAGGACGCTGACGAAGGCGAGGGCACTGACCAGGGCGGCGAAGAGCGCCGGCAGCGGCACCTCGGCATGGCCCCAGGCAAAGCCGAACGGGATCTTGAACGGGCGCCGTTTGTCGGGTTGGGAGACCCGCAGGCGGATGATCGAGAGGTGGGCGATCGTGATCGCCAGGGTCGCCCCGAAGGCGTAGATCCCGGCCAGCAGCTTGACGTTGGTGGGGATGACGAGGCCGATCGCGATCAGGCCGCTGAGGACGATCGCGACGTAGGGCGTCGCGGTGCGGCGGTGCAGCTTGCCGAGCCAGCTCGGGATCTGGCGGTTGATCGCCAGCGTGTAGATGTGGCGGGAGACGCCGAGCATCGAGGTGCTGGCGGCCCAGATCAGGACCGGCGTCGCGACCACCGCCACCAGCCAACGCATCGTGTCGGCAACCCAAGCGGGTTCGAAGGCGGAGACGACGCCGAGCACGGGCTCCTCGACGAACTCGCCGCCGAGCGCGGTCTGCGGGCCGTCGGGACCGCCGACGACCGGCACCGCCATCAGCGCGATCGCCGCCATCCCGGCGTAGACAAGCGGTACCCCGAGCGCGCCGACGCTGGTCACCCGCTTCAGGTCCTTGCGGCTGACCTCGATATCGGGGGCGAGGTCGGAGGCGGCCTCGATCCCCGCGTAGGCCAGCATCGCCACCACGGCGGCGTAGACGATGTCGCGAAAGCTCGGGTCGCCGAAGAGGTTGAGCTCAGCGGTGAGCCGGTCGGGGTGCATCACGACCAGCGCCCCGACGAGGATCACCGCCAGCTGCAGGCCGAGGTCGGCGAGGGCGAGCAGGGTCAGCGAGCGCTGCCGCTCGCGGCCGGTGACGTTGAGGATGTTGAGGGCGCAGATCGCGACGATCACCGCCGTCGCGATTCCGACCTCCCAACCGGGGCTGGCGAAGTCCGCCGAGACCGGCTGCAGGTAGTGCGGGACCGAGAGCGCCGCCAGGGCGATCACGATCAGGTAATCGATCAGGATCGCCCAGCCGGCGATGAAGGCGATCAGCTCGTTGAAGGCGTGGCGGGCGAAGGTCGAGGAGCCGCCGCGCTCGCGGAACATCGCCCCGCCCTCGACGTAGGTGAGCGTGGTCAGGCCGAAGAGGAGCCCGGCGGCGAGGAAGATCAGCGGCGTCAGCCCGAGGCCGCGGTCGGCGACGACGCCGAGGGCGAAGTAGATCGAGAAGCCGACAGCCGAGTAGGCGGCGGCGAACAGCGCCGGGACGCCGAGGCCCCGCATCAGGATCCGCTCGGTGCTCGGCTCCTGCGGCCGCGCCGGTACCTTCCCGTCGCCGGTGGGTGCGTCGGGCGCGCTCATCCGCCGCTCCTCGTCCCAATCCAGAGCCGGCCGGCGCCGACGAGGATGAAGGCGATCCCGAGCAGGAAACCGACCGAGGCGGGGCCGCCACCGTTGGCAAGGGTGACGACGAGGACGACGATCCCAATCGCCAGGAAGGCGAGCGAGAAGGCACGAACCGCACCGTGGTAGAAGCGGTCGCTGCTCACCGGCCCGCCTCAGCCAGGGCCGCACCCGGAACGACCGGCGACTTCTCGGTCGGGTCGGAGACGACGATCACGCGGCAGGGGCGCTCGCCGAGGATCGTCTGCAGGGTCTTGTCGTAGAGCGGCACGCCGTTGCGGTAATTGAGGCCGACGACGATCGCCTCGGCCTTGATCTCCGCCGCCTCGTCGGCGACCGAGTAGCCGGCCTGCCCCGGCCGCACCCGGGAGACGTGACCGGTGACCCGCTGGCCGCCGATCAGTTTCGCCTCCTCGATCTTGCTCTGGGCGTCGGCTTCCTTTTCCGGCATCGCCGCGTTCAGCGGCAGGTTGGTGGGGACGGTCATCATCGAGTGGACGTGGATGCCGCGGCGGCGCTTGGAGGCGAGCTTGACCGCGGTCGCCACCATCTCCGGCGAGAAGGCCTCCTCGTCCTCGAAGCCGACGAGGACGCTTCGGTACTCGACCTCCTCGACGCCGAGCGGCTCCGGCAGCACGACCTTCACGGTCTCGGTCAGCGGCAGGCCCTGATTGCGCCGGTAGAGGACGTAGATCGCGATCCCGAGCGCCATCCAGCCGAGACCGACGACGAGGGTGCGCGGGTTCAGCGCCATCACGACCAGCCAGGCGATGAAGGTGCCGAGGCCGCCGAGGACGGCGCTCAGCGGCACCTCGAAGCCGAAGGCGCGGAAGTTCAGCGGCGGCTTCCAGGGACGCTCGGCCTCCGCTTTCACGCGGCGCAGCTGGATCACCGCGACGTGGGCGATCGTGAACGAGAGCATCGCCCCGAACGAGTACATCGTCGCCAGGAAGTCGGTCTGACCCGGCAGCAGGGTGAGGATCGCGATCGCGGCGAAGATCAGGATCGCGATGTAGGGGGTGCGGTACTTCGGGTGGACCTGACGCAGCCCCTCGGGCAGCTGACGGTGCTGTCCCATCGAATAGGTGAGGCGGGAGACGCCGATCAGGCCGGCGTTGGTGGCGATCAGGAGGATGACGGCGGCGAGAACGCCGACGTAGTAGCGGAGGATTTCGGTCGGCGTCCCGGCGAGACCGAGGTTCTCGACGATGCCGAGGATCGGGTCGTCGGCGAAGGTCGAGCCGAGTTCGGTCGCGTAGTGGCCGGCGGCGTCCTGGGTCACCGGCATCGCCGAGAGGGCGACGATCGGGATCAGTAGGTAGAGAGCAAGGACCGCGACGACGGTAAGGCCGACGCTGCGGGGAATCGTGCGGGCCGCGTCTTTGGCCTCCTCGGCCATGTTGGAGATCGTCTCGATCCCGGTGTAGGCGATCATCCCGACTGCGATCCCGAGCAAAAAGTCGCTCCAGGTCGGCGCCACCCCAAGGTGGACGTTGTCGACGAGGACCTCGGGGCTGAGGACGAGGACGAGGCCGATCCCGACCAGGATCACCTGCGTCGCCAGGTCGGCGACGGCGAGGATGAGGTTGAGTTTGGCCGACTCCTCGGTGCCGCGGATGTTGATCAGGGCGAGGGCGACGATCAGGACCGCGCCGCCGATGATGTCGCCCGGGCTGTCCCCCAGCCAGGGCCAGAAGACGGCCAGGTAGTGGGGCACGAAGAAGGCCGAGATCGCGACCGTGATCGTGTAGTTGAGCATCTGCCCCCAGGCGGCGATGAAGCTGACCAGCTCGTTGAAGGCGTGGCGGGCGAAGCTGGAGGAGCCGCCGGCCTCGGGGAACATCACCGTCGCCTCGGCGTAGGTGGCGGCGGTGGCGGCGAAGATCAGGCCGGAGATGACGAAGGCGACCGGGGTCAGCCCGAGGGCGAAGGCGGCGGTGACGCCGAGGGCGTAGTAGATCGAGGAGCCGACGTTGCCGTAGGCGGCGGAAAACAGCGATCCGACGCCGTGGACGCGGCTCAGCGATTCGTCTCTTGGGATCCGCTGCGCCATCTATGAGGAACGAGAACCGGTCACTCAGACCGAATATACGGACGTGATCGGGGCTCTTTGCACGTGCGCGGCACTCAGCTCTGCGGGCGAGGTGCAGCCGCAGAGCCCGAGGGTGAGCTCGAGCTCCTCCCGCAGCAGCTCGAGGACGGCGGTGACGCCCTCCCGGCCGCCCGCGGCGAGGCCCCAGAGGGCGGGCCGACCGACGAGGACGGCGTCGGCACCGAGGGCGAGCGCGGTGGCGACGTCGATGCCACGGCGGATGCCGCCGTCGACGAGGAGCGTGGCGCGGCCGCCGAGGGCTTCGGCGATCTCCGGCAGGGCGTCGGCGGTGGCGAGTGAGCGGTCGAGCTGGCGGCCGCCGTGGTTGGAGACGACGACGCCGGCGGCGCCGTGATCGAGCGCGAGGACAGCGTCCTCGGCCGTCAGCAGGCCCTTGACGAAGACGGGGACGGTGCACTCGGAGGCGAGGCTCTCGACGTCGCGCCAGGTGAGGGCGTGGTTCATCAGCGCGAAGGTCTGCTCGATCGTCAGCGCCTCCTCGCCGCCGGTGGCGGCGGTGAGGCTGGGCGTGCCGAGCTCCTTCGGCAGCGTGAAGCCGTTGCGGCGGTCGCGCTCGCGGTTGCCGCCGGGCGGAGCGTCGGCAGTAACGACGACCGCCTCGAAGCCGGCGTCGATCGCCTCGTCCATCAGCGCCCGGGTGACGCCCGAGTCCTTGAAGGAGTAGAGCTGGAACCAGTGCCGGCCCCCGGGCGCGGCGGCGGCGACCTCGGCGGGACGGGTGGTCGAGAGCGTCGAGAGGCACATCACGGTGCCGGCTGCGGCGGCGCCCGCCGCCATCCCGCTCTCTGCTTCGGCGTGCGCCATCCGCTGGTAGGCGACGGGTGCGACGAGGACCGGCATCTCCGCCGGCTTGCCCAGCACCTCGGTCGCAGTCGAGACTTCCCGTACGTCTTGCAGCACCCGAGGCCGCAGCCGCCAGTGCCCCCAGGCGGCGACGTTCTCCCGCAGCGTCAGCTCGTCTCCGGCGCCGCCGGCGAAGTAGTCGCGCGGCCCCTGCTCAAGCTTCGCTTCGCCCTCGCGCTCGGCGTCGGCGACGTTGATCCAGTCTGCGATCACGGCGGGAACCTACTCCCAAAAACGCCGGGGGACCGGGCCACAACAACCTCTACTTGCTGGGTGGAGGTTCTTGTGGCCCGGTCTATGCTGCGCGCTTGTTGATCCCCGTCGCCCTCTTACTTGCGCTCGCCGCCATGCTCCTTGGGCCGGTCGATCAGCACGGTGCTCGGGTTGTGCATATGGACGTCCAGAGCCAGGCAGTAGGCCAGGAGCTCGGCGTCAACGTGGTCGTGCCGGCGAAGACCAAACCGCGTGGGGAGCGACCGCTGCTCGTTTTCCTCCACGGCCGCGGCGGCTCTGACGAGACCTTCATCGGCAACGAGGCGGTGTATGAAGGGCTGGCGAAGCTGGGGCGGAAAGCGCCGATCGTCGCCTTTCCGGACGGCGGCGACCACAGCTATTGGCACGACCGCGCCGAAGGTGACTGGGGCAGGTACGTGATGAGGGAGGTGATCCCGACCGTGGAACGGCGCTTTGGCACCGATCCGCATCTGGTCGCGGTCGGCGGCATCTCGATGGGCGGCTTTGGCGCCTACGACCTGGCGCTGCTGCATCCGAAGCGGTTCTGTGCCGTCGGCGGCCACTCGCCCGCACTCTGGTTCGAGGGCGGCGAAACGGCGCCGGGCGCGTTCGACAGCGCCGCCGACTTCAACCGCAACGACGTCGTCGGCATGGTCCGCGGCAGCCCCGACGCCTTCGAGGGGATGCGGGTCTGGAATGACTACGGCGACGCCGACCCCTTCCGCGTCTACGACGAAGGCTTCGTCCGCTACCTGCGCAGCGACGGCACCGACCTCAGCGCCCACAGCTGGGACGGCGGCCACGACGGCGCCTACTGGAGCCGCCACTGGCCCGCGTACCTACGCTTCTACGCCAACGCGCTCGCGAGCTGCTGAGCCGGTCAGAGATTCCGGTGTCGAGTTTGTGCCCTATACGTCCACAAACTCGACATGCCGCGCTCAGCCTCCGGGTGATCCCGCGGGTGGAGTGCCGGGCGGCGGCGCCGGGCCCCAGCTTTCGCGGCCGTCGGTGGTCGCGATCGGGATCTTCGGGCCGGCCATCGCGGGAGTGTCGAGAGTGACGTCGGCGACCGCCTTCACCCGCGAGAGCACCTCGCGCACCGTGCTCTTGCGCCCCTGGTAGCCCCAATGGTGGAGGTCGGCGGTGAGGCCCGTCGCGTCGATCCCCGCTGCGTCGGCCAGGTAGAGCGCCCTCGGCATGTGGAAGCCCTGGGTGATCACGACCGCCTCGTCGACGCCGAAGATCCGGCGCGCCCGCACCATCGTCGCCCAGGTATCGAAGCCGGCGTGGTCCTCGAAGACGTCTTCCGGCGCCACCCCGTCCCGGACCAGAGCCTTCCGCATCGTGTCCGGCTCGTCGTACTTCCAAGTCCCATGGTCGCCAGAGACGAGGATCTTCTCCACCTTCCCCGCATGCCAAAGCCGCGAAGCCTGCTCCACCCGAGCCGCCAACATCACGCTGAGGTCGCCGTCGCGCTCGACGAGCGCGCCAGGGACGATCGCGACTTCGGTCTTCGGCACGTCAGCCACGCTCGAGGTCGAATCGCCTCCGGACCAGAGCACGTAAAGGTTCGCCGCGGCGACCACGAGCACCAGCGCAATGGCGCCACCTATGGCGAACTTCGTCAGCCGCGGCCAGCGCCTCCAGGGGTAGCTAATGAGCCTTCGCACCCCCGAAACGCTATCGAGGAGGGGCGAGGGTGCCCCTCTCACAGAGGCTCAAGAAGTCACGATTGCGCCCTGAAATCCGCCTTAGCTGCGCGACGGTCTCTGGGAGAGGGGCACCCTCGCCCCTCCCCCTGAAACCGTTTCGAACTCCTAGAACTTGACGATCGGGATGATCAGAATCGCGACGATGTTCGCGACCTTGATCATTGGATTGATCGCCGGGCCGGCCGTGTCCTTGTAGGGATCGCCGACCGTGTCGCCGGTCACCGAGGCTTCGTGCGCGGGCGAGCCTTTGCCGCCGTGGGCGCCGTCCTCGATCAGCTTCTTCGCGTTGTCCCAGGCGCCGCCGCCGGCGGTCATGCTGATCGCGGCGAAGAGGCCGACGACGATGACGCCGATCAGGAGGCCGCCGAGCGCGTCGACGCTGAGAACGCCGACGATCACCGGGACGATGATCGGGATCAGCGCCGGCAGGATCATCTCTTTCTGCGCGGCAGCGGTGACGATGGCAACCGTTTTCCCGTACTCCGGTTTTTCGGTCCCCTCCATGATCCCGGGGTGTTCGCGGAACTGCTCGCGGACCTGTTCGACCACCTGACCGCCGGCGCGGCCGACGGACTCGATCGCGAAGGCCGCGAACAGGTAGACCATCATGCCGCCGATGATCAGCCCGATCAGCACGTCCGGGCTGCTCAGGTTGAAGAGCCCGTTGAGGTCGAACCCGGCGGGTGCCTCGTCGGCGAGCTCGCTCTTGAAGGCGGCGAACAGCACCAGCGCCGCCAGTGCGGCGGAGCCGATCGCGTAACCCTTGGTCACGGCCTTGGTGGTGTTGCCGACCGCGTCGAGCGGGTCGGTGACGTTGCGGACGTCCTCCGGCAGCTCTGCCATCTCGGCGATGCCACCGGCGTTGTCGGTAATCGGCCCGAACGCGTCGAGGGCGACGATCAGACCGCAGAGCGAGAGCTGCGCCATCACGGCGACGCCGATGCCGTAGATGCCGGCGAGCTCGTTGGCGCCGAGGATCGCGAGGGCAATGACGAGCGCCGGAGCGGCGGTCGACTGGAAGCCCTGGGCGAGCCCCTGGATGATGTTCGTCGCGTGCCCGGTCTCGGAAGCCTGGGCAATCGTCTTCACCGGCCGGAACCGGGTCGACGTATAAAATTCGGTAATCACGAACAGCAGCGCCGTGACCGCGACACCGATTACAGCGCAGAGCCAGAGGTCGGCGACGCTGACCGCGTCGGCAGCGGCATTAGCGAAGCCCAGCTTCACCGCATCGCCCATCAGCCAGTCGGTGACGGGGTAGAAGGCGGCAATCGAGATCAGCCCGGCGAGAATCACTCCCTGGTAGAGAGCGCCCTCGACGCGGTCGGATTTCGTCCGCACCACCAGCGCGCCGATGATCGAGGCGATGATCGCGACGCCGCCGATGACCAGCGGGTAGATCGCAACCTCGCGGGCGAAGTCGGCGTTGAAGGTAAGGACGCCAAGCAGCATCACCGCAACCGAGGTAACCGCGTAGGTCTCGAACAGGTCGGCGGCCATGCCGGCGCAGTCGCCGACGTTGTCGCCGACGTTGTCGGCGATCACGGCCGGGTTGCGGGGATCGTCCTCGGGGATCCCCGCCTCGACCTTGCCGACCAGGTCGGCGCCGACGTCGGCGGCCTTGGTGAAGATGCCGCCGCCGAGGCGGGCGAAGACCGAGATCAGCGAGCCACCGAAGCCGAGACCGATCAGTGCATCGACGGCCTCCTTGTCGGTGCTACCGATAAGGAGCAGGAACCCGTAGTAGCCGGCGACGCCGATCAGCGCCAGGCCGACCACGAGGAGACCGGTAACCGAGCCGCCCTTGAAAGCGACGTCGAGCGCCGGCGGCACACCGCCGCGCGCAGCCTCGGCGACGCGCGAGTTGGCCCGCACCGAGACGTTCATCCCGATGAAGCCGGTGGCGCCGGAGAGGATGGCCCCGATCAGAAAGCCGACCGCGGTTTCCCAGTTCTGCAGGACCAGCAGCAGGACCGCGATCGGAATCGCCAGGGCGGCGATGATCGTGTACTGACGGCTGAGGTAGGCCTGGGCCCCCTCCTGCACTGCGCCTGAGATTTCCCGCATGCGATCGTTGCCCGCGGGCTTCGCGAGCAGTCGCTGGGTGACGATAAGTCCATAGACAACGGCGGCGGCAGCGCAGACAAGCGCAACCACCACGCCGTAATCGGTCAGAAAGTCGGTCAAAGTTCCTATTCCTCCGGTGGTTTGGGCGGCGCGGGAGTCTATAGACGACGGCGGCGAAAGCGCGTTGAGACCCGCTCGGGGAGCGGATTGCTAACCCCGGGCCGTAGATCAGGCGCGCTCGGAAGCGTGCCCGGCTCCGGCGTAAGTGCGGCGCGTCTCGGCCACGGCATCGCGGTAGATGTCCTCGATCGAGACCCCTGAGTCGAGCGCTTCCCGCGCCCGCTGGGCGCCGTTGCGCTCGGGCAGCGTCACGTCGATCCCGAGCTGGGTCCGCGCCGGTTCGGTCCAGACGACGACCTGCTCGAGCAGCGACCGCGTTGGCACCTCCTCCCCACGATGCCAGTCGATCATCCGCCCGCCGGCGCCGTAACGGATTGCCCGCCAGAGGTTCTCCTCGATCTCGCGGTCGGCCAGCGGCGTCCCCTTGCCGTCGTAGCCGTGCTCGTCGAAATCCAGCGCGGTCTGGGCGATGCAGGCGGCGATCAGCCCGGCCAGTGCGAAGGAGTCGTCACCGCGCGTCTGCGCGTCGCAGATTCGCACCTCGACGGTGCCGAAGCTGTGGTGGGGCCGCACGCTCCACCACAGCTGCGTGTGCTCGTCGATCGAGCGTGTGTCGTAGAGGAAGCGCACGTACTGCTCGAACTCGGCCCAACCGGCGTACACGTCGGGAATGCCGCAGCGCGGAAACATCTTCGTGAAGATCTCCGTGCGCGCGGAGTGCAGGCCCGTGACGGCGTCCTCGACGAACGGCGAGCTCGCCGACAGTGCGAGCAGCTCTGGCAGCACGTTGCGGAACGCGTTGCAGACCGCGATCGCCCGGTCGGCGCCACGAATCCCGATGTGCGCGTGGACGCCGAAGCTGTTGTTGCGCCAGACGACGTACTGGAGGATCTCGTTGTTCCGGCGGTAGTGCGGTGTGTCGATGATGCGCTGGTCCTGCCAGCGGCTCCACGGATGCGTGCCCGTGCACGCAAGCGCGACATCGAAGCGGTCGGCCAGCTCCGCGAGCTGAGCGCGGCGCACCGCCATCAGCTCCGCGACCTCGGGGAACGTCGCGCAGCGGCCGGTCTTGATCTCGATCTCGGAAGCGATCAGCTCGCCCACGACGTGCTCGTCGAGCTCGCTGCCCGCTGCCGCCGTCTTCAGCTCCTCGAAGCGGTTCGTGAGCTCGAGCGTCTCCGAGTCGAGCAGCATGAACTCTTCCTCCACGGCAATCGTGAAGTCCTGCCCGTCCTCGAACGCCTCGCGGGCGGAGCGCATCTGCTCCTCCGGGCTCAGTCGCTGGGCGTCACCCACGTCGCTAGCCTATTTGAAGCATTAGGAGCCGCTCGCTGACGCTCGACCAGCTCCAGCGCTCGACCGCCGCGCGGCGGGCGGCGAGGCCGAGCTCACGGCGCGCGTCCGGCGGGAGAGCGAACAGCTCCGCGAGCTTCGGTGCGAGCTCCTCGCCCCGCAATCTCGCGAGCGCGCGCAGCTCGGGGGTAGAGACCTCTTCCAGCCCGGCGGCTATCTCCGCGATGCTGGAGTGGCGCGTGACGAGCGGCGGAACACCGGCCGACGCCGCTTCGGCCGCGACCATCCCGAACGCCTCCGGGAAGATCGACGGGACGACCGAGACGTCGGCGAGGGGCAGCAGGTGCACGAGGTGGCGGTGCTCGAGCGGCCCCGTGAAGAGCGTCCGTTCCGGCGCGGAGTGCTCGAGTTGCTCGCGGTAGTCGCCGAAGCCGACGATGACCGCCCGGGCGTCGAGCTGCCGCAGCGCGT
>VAYN01000011.1:0-29130 GCA_005885405.1 Actinomycetota bacterium
CGCTGGCCTCGCGCGAGTCGGTCTTCCTCGTCAACAACCTGCTCCTGGTCGGGATGACCGCGGTGATCTTCTGGGGCACCTTCTTCCCGCTGATCTCCGAACTCTTCACCGGCGAGAAGGCCTCGCTGGCGGCGCCCTGGTTCGACCGCTACACGACGCCGCTGGCGATCCTGCTCGTCGTCTTCACCGGGATCGGGCCGCTGCTGGCCTGGCGCCGTGTCAGCTGGGAGTCGGCGAAGCGGGTCTTCCGGGTGCCGCTGATCGTCGCGGCGATCGTCACCTTGATCCTCGTCGTTTTCACCGACGCCGCGGACAACTTCTGGGCGCTGGCGCTTTTCGCCTTCGCCGCCTTCGCCCTCACCGGCCTGGCGCAGGAGTTCTGGAGCGGCGCCGCGGCGCGTCGGCAGCTCACCGGCGAGGCGGGTGGGCAGGCGCTGGTCGGCTTGGTCAGCCGCAACCGCCGCCGCTACGGCGGCTACATCGTCCACGTCGGCATCATCGTCCTGCTGGTCGGCATCGCCGCCTCCTCCAGCTTCCAGACCAACCGCGACGTCGAGCTGCGGCCGGGGGAGAGCACGGTCGTCGACGGCCGCACGATCACCTACGTCAAGCCGACGGTCTCGGTCGACCAGGAGAAGCTCGGCTTCGGCGCCCTGCTTCGGGTCGAAGAAGACGGCAAGGTCCACCTTCTGCGGCCGAGTCGTCAGTTCTTCCGCCCGACCGGCCAGGAAACCGGAACCATCGGCACCTTCTTCGCCGGCGAGGCAACCAGCGAGGTGGGTCTGCGCGCCGGAATCGGGCACGACCTCTGGATCGCCGAGCAGCCCAACGTGGCCGCCGTCCAGCGCGGCGCCCGGCTGGCCGACAAGGGCTTCACCGCCTGCGTCCGGGGGGCGCCGGGGACGCCGCCGCAGTGCAAAGTGTTGGGGCAGTTGATGCAGGCGGCAGCCGCGAACCCGAGTCTGCGGCCTCAGGCACTGGCGCAGATCACCAAGCTCCAGGGGCTCGCGGCCGAACGGGTCGCCAACACCTTCCTCCGCTCGGATGCGCCCTCGACCTTCAAGGTGATCGTCAACCCGCTGGTCACCTGGATGTGGATCGGCGGCATCATCGCCCTGGCGGGGGCGCTGATCGCGCTCTGGCCCACGCGCGGGCGGCGTCGCGGCGCCCTCGTCCGCAGCGAAGAGGACGCTCGCAAAGAAGCGAAGTACCGCGAGATCCGCGACGCCGAGCTCGACCATGCCGCCGGCAAGCTCTCCGACGAGGACTTCGCCCTCCTCAACGCGGAGCTGCGCGAGGAGGCGCTGGAGATCCTCGACCGCGAGCCCGAAAAAGTCGGACGCGGCTAAACTTTCCTTCTCGTGTTCACGTTCTTCGCCGTCATCCAGGTGATCATCGCCATCGTCGTCATCTTCCTCGTGCTCCTGCACTCCGGGAAAGACGCGGGGCTCTCCGGTGCCTTTGGCATCGGCGGGGCGGGCGGGAGCGGCCTCGGCGGCGGCTCCATGGTCGAGAAAAACCTCGATCGGGCGACCGTCTTTTTCGCGGTCCTCTTCGTCCTGAACACGTTCCTCCTCCTGAAGATCTAGAGGAGGACCTCTGCCCGTTCTGACCGTCCGCGTACGCGGACATCTCTCGCTGCCCTGTACCGTTGTTTGACATATCCGAGATCTGTGTAAAACTCACGGACGAACTTGGGTCGGATGACAAGGAGGGGTTTTGGAGGCGCACGCGGAGCACATTCATCACCATCACCACCACGACGATGTGGAGGTCAACCCCGCGGCGTGGACTGACGGCAAGCGCTACGCCTGGCTGCTCGGGATCATCGTCCCGCTCTCGCCGTTTCTCGCCTACTTCTGGGTCTGGGTGACCGGTTGGGGCGGGATGTGGTTCCTCGGTCCGGCCCTCGTCTTCGGTCTCTTTCCGTTGCTCGACATGGCGATCGGCCTCGATCGGACCAACCCGCCCGACAGCGTCCTCAAGTTCCTCGAGCAGGACCGCTACTACCGCTGGTGCACCTACGTCTTCATCCCGATCCAGTACGCCGGCCTCGTCTTCGCCTGCTGGATGTGGTCGAGCGGCGACCTCAGCCTGGTGGAATCGATCGGCCTCGCCTTGACGATGGGCGTCGTCGGCGGGATCGCGATCAACACCGCGCATGAGCTCGGCCACAAGCGCGCCAGCTCAGAGAAGTGGTTGAGCCGGATCGCCCTTGCGCAGACCGGCTACGGGCACTTCTTCATCGAGCACAACCGCGGCCACCACGTCAAGGTGGCCACCCCCGAGGACCCGGCCAGCAGCCGCCTCGGAGAGAGCTTTTGGGCCTTCCTGCCGCGCACCGTTGTCGGCAGTGTCCGTTCGGCCTGGGAGATCGAGACCGCCCGCCTGGACCGGCTGGGCAAGTCGCACTGGGGGATCCACAACGACATCCTCGGCGCTTGGGCAATGACGATCGTTCTCTTCGCCGGCCTGGGAATCGCATTCGGCGCGGTCGTCCTGCCCTACCTGCTGGTCCAGGCGGTGATTGGTTTCTCCCTGCTGGAGGTCGTCAACTACCTCGAGCACTACGGGCTGCTGCGGCAGAAGCGGGAGGACGGCCGCTACGAGCGCTGCATGCCCGAACACAGCTGGAACAGCAACAACGTCGCCTCCAATGTCCTCCTTTACCACCTGCAGCGCCACTCCGATCACCACGCCAACCCGACTAGGCGCTACCAGGCGCTGCGCAACGTCGAAGAGGCGCCGCAGCTGCCGACCGGCTACGCCGGGATGATCGTCCTCGCCTGGTTTCCGCCGCTCTGGCGTCGGGTGATGGACCCGCGCCTGCTCGACCATTACGGTGGCGACGTCACCAAGTGCAACATCCAGCCGCGCCGGCTCGGGCGGGTGCTCGAGCGCTATGGGCGGGTCGCGTGAGCGCCTGGCGCTGCCCTAGCTGCGGCTACGTCTACGACGAGCAGGCCGGCCATCCGCGTGAGGGCTTTCCGGCGGGGACGCCCTGGAGCCAGGTGCCCGACGACTGGGCATGTCCGGACTGCGGCGTCCGCGACAAGATCGATTTCGAGCCGGTCTCGGGCGACACCTGAGAGCCGCCGCTGGCACGATAGGGCCTGTGTCCAATGGCAGGACCCCTTATCAGGAGGCAGCGCGGGAGCTGCTGAGGAAGACGGTCTTCGATGCGGCGCGCGAGCAACTGGCGCAGCAGACCTGGTCGGAGATCACGATGGCGGACATCGCCACCGGCGCCGGAGTTAGCCGCCAGACCCTCTACAACGAGTTCGGCAACCGCAACGAGTTTGGGTTCGCCTTCGTCATCCACGAGGCCGAACGGTTCATGGACGATGTCGAGGAAGCGGTGCTCGAGCACCGCAACGATCCCCGCGCAGCGGTCCTCGCAGCCCTCGAGCACTTTCTGCGTACGGCGGCCGAGGACCCGCTGATCAGCATCCTCCTCTCTGACGACGGCACCGGCGGCATGCTGCCCTTCGTTACCACCCAGGGCCTGCCGGTCGTCCAGTGGGCGGCGGCCCGGCTGACCTCGGTGATCGAAGAGGGTTGGCCGGAGGCTCCCGAGGAAGACGTGAGGAGGCTGGCCGAGAGCCTCGTGCGGCTCTCGATCAGCTACGTGACGACGCCTGGGGACTCCGCCGGCGACGCTGCCAAGAACGTCGCCGAGCTGCTCGGCCCGTTCATCGACAAGGCGCTGGGGTCCTCAGGGGATGCTCTCGCTGAAACTTGATTCGCTGGGCGTGCGCCCGCTCGGGGCCGAGGACGCCCCCGAGCTCTACGCGCTGATCGAGGCGAACCGCGAGCACCTGGAACGGTGGATGCCATGGGCGGCGGGCCAGGACCTGGCTGGAACCGAACGCTTTATCGCCGAAGCCGAGGAGCAGTTCGCCCGCGATGACGGCTTTCAGGCGAAGGTCGCGCCGGAGGGGCAGATCGTCGGCGTCGCCGGCTTCCACTCGATCGACTGGATCAACCGCAACACCAGCATCGGCTACTGGCTCGCCGCGGACGCTCAAGGCAAAGGCACGATGAGCGAGGTCGTTCGTGCCCTGGTCAGCCATGCCTTCGATGAGTGGGATCTGCACCGGGTCGAGATCCATTGCGCGCCGGAGAACGCCCGTAGCCGGGCGATCCCAGAGCGTCTCGGCTTCCGCGAGGAAGCGAGGCTGCGCGAGACCGAGCTGGTCGGCGGCCGCTACCTCGACAGCGTCGTGTACGGCTTGCTGGAAGAGGAGTGGGGAAGCACCCCTACTTGAACAAATGAACCGCGCTGTTTGGGCCGCACTGGTCCTTGCTCGCAGGGGGGCGGAGGGTTAGGTTCGAAGTAGGTCCAGCGAGGTGAGGTGGTTCGCTGGCCCTTCGATCCTCGGAGCCTCATCTGCGCGCTCCGCGCGCGCTAAGGAGGTTCGATGAGCGCACAGGCCAACAAGGAATCGGCTGAAGCTGCCTACCGAGCATTTTCCGCCGGCGACGCTGCCGCCGCGATGGAAAAAATGGATGACGGCGTTGTCTGGACGGCCCGGGGCCACAGCTCCATCAGCGGCACCTACAAGGGCAAGGAAGAGGTCGCGACCCTCTGGGCCAAACTCGGCGAAAAAGGGCTGAGGACCGAACCGCACGATTTCATCGCCGACGGCGACAAAGTCGTCGTTCTCACCACCGTCACCCTCGACGGCGAGAGCGACGAGGCGGCCGACGTTCTCACCTACGACGAGGAGGGCAAGCTGATCGCCTTCGACCAGCTCGGCGACCCCACGATCGCCGAGCGCATATTCCCCCAGTAGGAGCGCCGGCGGAGGCCGCGCGGTGCGCGCGGCCTCCGCTCGATGGGAAGATGGGCCGATGCGCCCGAACCCGCTCTTTGCCTCCGACGATCCGGAGCTGGTGCGGGCCCTCGTCCGCGAGCACCCCTGGGCGACGCTCGTAACCTTGACCGCCTCGGGCCTTCGCGCGTCCCACTATCCCGTCCTGCTCGACGAGGACGCCGAGGAACTGACCCTGCTCACCCACCTAGGCCGGCCCGACGAGGACGTCTTAGAGATCGACCAAGGCGAGGTACTCGTGATCGTCCAAGGCCACCATGGCTACATCTCACCAAGTTGGTACGCGCCAGAGGAGCGCATAGTCCCGACCTGGAACTTCACCGTCGCTCACCTCCACGGCACCCCACAGCTCCTAGACGAAGAGGAGAACCTCACCGTCCTCACCCGCCTGGTCGAGCATTTCGAGCGCCAAGTCCCCGAACCCGCCCTCCTCGAGCGCGACTACGCCATCCCGATCGCCAAAGGCACCGTCGGCCTCCGCATCCCGATCGGGCGCTTCGAGCTGAAGCGCAAGCTGAGCCAGAACAAAAACAAGGAGACGAGGCGCAGCATCATCGCGGCGCTGCGGGAGGAGGGGCCGTACCGACACCCGGAGCTGGCGGAGGAGATGGAGGGGGAGCTTGCCGCCCGCGAGAAGTCCGGCTAGCGTTTCGCAATCGCCGCGACAGGAGGGGAAATCGTCACGTTTGCTCGTCAGCCACTGCTCCGGCAGATCGAACGAGCGAAGGCCGCGATTTCCTTGGCCAGTCCCTATCTCACCGCTCCGATCGCAGACGCCCTCTGCGCCGCGGCGCCTCCACTGCCGAGGAAGCGGATTCTCACCAGCCTGGATGCCGGGAGCGTGCAGTGGGGGTCGCTCGACCCTGAAGCGCTGATCGCTCTGAGTGGAGTCGGGTTCGAGGTCAGGAGCATCGCGAATCTGCACGCGAAGGTGGCGCTGATCGATCTCGACTGGGGGCTCGTGGGCTCGGGCAACCTGACCGGCGCAGGTCTTGGCGGTGGCAACTACGAGATGGGGGTGGTGCTCGCGCATGGGCAGCTCCTAGTAGCAGCGGAGATATTCGAAGCCTGGTGGCGGGAAGCGGTGCCGGTGACCGCCACGATGCTTGCCGAGTACGCGGCGTTGCCAAAGCTGCCAAAGCATCCCCTGGGGAGCGTGGGTCCCGCTCTTCCCCCTCCCGACATGGCCGGCCTGGAGGAAATCCTGGCGGAGGACTCGGCCGTCGCTGCTTCGCGGCGCTACTGGATCAACACGAACTACCACAGCCCCCGAGACCCCTATTGGTGGCGGCGCCACTGGGTGAGCGACGGGAGCCAGAAGCAGTACGTAGAGAACGACCTGCTCGTTATCTATCTGGGCAAGCAAAACGGCGGCCCGCAAAGGTGTCCCGCGATCCTCCGCGTCACCGGACCCTGTCGATACGGCCCCGACTTCGTCCGTGCCGAACGCGACGGCAAGGCGGCGGAGCGATGGCCGTACGTCACGCCCGTCTCGACGCTCGCCCAGGTCCCGCCGGCCCTCGGCGCGCCACTCGAGGCGGCTGGGCTCACCTATCACTCGATACAGAGAGGGTGCGAAATCGATCGCGCCCAGTTCGAAGCCTTGGCCGCGTCCTTGCGGATCTGAAGCTGCCGGCGATCTGGTCCGAGGGCTTCAAGCCAGGTCGCGCTCGAGCTCGACAAAGGCGGCTGAATGGCACGGTCCTTCCGTGTCCCGCATTAGGAATTCCCTAGTATTCCGCCGTCGTGACGACCAGGTCGGATAACTAGGAATTATCGATGGCCACCCTTCCGGTCGTGCTCGGACACGACGTCACGGCAACGGCCGTCGTCGAGTCCCTGAGACCAGGAACGATTGTCGTTATCCAAGGCCCCCCGGGTGTTGGAAAGTCTTGGTTGGCCAAAGGCATAGGCGGTTCCTGGGAGGAGCGGGGCGGCAGCGCGATCGTCGCCGAGGGCCATTTGCTTCAGAGCGACGTCGACTTCTTTCCCCTCAACCTCGCGCTTGCGCCCCTCTCGAGCAACTGGAGAGCGGTGGGGGCCGACCTCATCCGCACCTCCGAAGCGGGAGAGCGCATGGCCGGCACGGGCGGGCTGATCACCAGCATGATCCAGGCGCTCGTCCAGTTACGGCCCGCACGGCAGCGCGCACGCAAGCTGTTCCTCGGGAAAGAGGAGCAGAGCATCCTCTTCGACCTCGAGCGCATCGCCGAAGACAAACCATTGCTTCTAATCGCCGACAACCTCCACTGGTGGGACGAGGCCTCCCTCGGGCTTCTGGGCCGGATGCAGGATCCGCGGTTAGGGGAAGCCTTTCGATTCCTGGCTGAGCTGCACGTGATCGCGATCCAGACGGTCTCGCCGTATCAGGAGGTGGCCCACAAGGCTGCTCATGACGCACTTCTGACCTCTGGGATGACCGAAGAGATCGACGTCTCCCGTCCCCCGAAAGGGACCTTCGCGGAGGTGCTGAGCGCCCTTGGCGCTCCACCCGCAAGAGCCCGCGTAGCGGCTGAGGACCTCTATGCGCTGACGGGAGGCCACCTGGCCCTGGCGGCTCGCTGCGCCAAATTGCTGGAGATCGAAGAGCCCCAGAGCCTCCTCGCGGCCCGCGGGCGGGAGCACTTCCGCAGGCGACTCCTGACGGATCGCGTCAGCGCTCTCGGCGGGATCGGTGGCTCAACCGCCCTCACGGTTCTCCAGATCGCTGCGGTCCTAGGCCTGAGGTTCCGCCGGGCAGACCTCGTTTGCGCATTTGAGGGCGAGGCCAGCGTCGTCTCCAGGGCCCTTCGAGACTGCCGGGACGAGGAACTGATCGAACTGTCTGAGGACGTCGGGCGATTCGCCCACGATCTGTTCCGGGCACATTTCCTAGAGGCAGGGGACCTCGATATGCCGAGCGTCCACGAAAGCATCGCCGAGTGTTTGCGACTGCTGCGCCCAGCCGAGTACCTGCTGCGTTGCGAACACGCGCGGAGGGCCGAACGAGAGCGCGAAGCCGGCGCGTTGGGAGTGCATGCCGCTCTCCAGAGACAACGGGACGGGCTCCCGTGGAAAGACCTGCCCGAGTACGCCCTCGCGGCGATCGAGAACCAGGGATTGAGGCAAACCGTCGAGGCGTTCGAGGCGGCGCTTAACCATCTCGACGGGTACCGATTCACCAGCTGCCGAGAGACGCTCGACGGGCTGCCACGAAATCTTCCGCGAAGCTTGAACGCAGAGGCCGACGCAATTCGCGCCACCTGTCTGCTTGCGACCCGCAGTGAGGACGACCGCGAAGCGGCAGAGACCCTCCTGCGGCGGTGGAACGGCTATGAGACCGAAGAGCCCGAGCTGGGCACCCGGCTGATGCACCTCCGGCTCTACGCCCTGACCTTGATCGTTGACAAGACGCCGGGGCGCGAACTCGAGGGCCAAATCAGGCAGGCGCTGGCAGACCGGGCTGACTACGACCGTTCGGCCGAAGACGCGATCTACACGCTCGACCGCTGCTCTGGCAGCCTGTTTGAGCCCGACCACTCGCTAACCCGAGTGCGCGAAGCGGCTGAGCATTTCGGCCCCAGCCCTGGGCTCAGCGTGATCAGGCGGCCAGTCGAGTACTACCGATGCCTGGTCAACGTCGGCGCGAAGTTGGTCACCAACGCCGCCTATACCGAGGCTTTGGGCGAGTACGCAAAACTCGATCGCCTTATTGCCGAATACACCCCGAACACCTTTCCTAGGGTGGACTATCCACTGACGACCGCGCTGCTCGCCGAATACCGCATCGACGCCGTGAGCGCCAGTGAGGCCGTCGAGCGGCAACGCGAGATCGGCGCCCAACATGGCGTCCCAGGCGATCCCTTCTACCAAGGCAACGCAGAGGCGGTCTTCCTGGCCCTGGCTGGGTCCTCGGCCGAGGCGCTCGAGATCTTCGACCGCCTCGAAGGCGAGCTGTCCGAAAGGGCGAGGCCGGCCCCCAGCATGCTGTATCTGATCCGGGCGAATCGCTGCGCGACTGGATACGTCTGCGGTGATGGCTCGGCGAAGGCCGAGTGGGACGCGCTTGGTGATCTGGTCACTCAGATTCCCTATCTGATCCGCAGGTACCTCATCGCCCGGCACCAGCTTCTGGGGGAAGTCATGGCTCGCGGTGAAGCCTCGTCGGCAATCGAGTTCGATGAATGCCTGGTTAGGACGCCACGATTCGGTCGTTTCTGGGACCAGCTCGGCAGGGGCTTTCGGATGCCCGAGGTTGAGTGGTGGCGCTAAGCCCCGAGAAGGCCCTCGCTGCCGAGTGACGCAGCGACAACCGCCCGCATGAAGCGCGGGTGATCCAAGCCCAGTTCCGCCAGCGAGAGAAATGCTGAGCTCTTGCGGCCAACGCCCGGCGAAATAGCGACATCGAAGACCCACGGGCGTTCCTGGTCGTCGATGCGGAAATCGATGCGGGTTAGGCCTTGGAGCTCCAGAGCGTCGAACACCTCCAAGGCTTGTTTCTCGAGGCGCCTCAGGAGCCGCTCGGGCCCCCGAAAGGGCCGGTGGCTCACCCCACCCGAAGTGAGATTGTCGTCGATCGTCATCACTGCGTCGGGGTCGTCTGGCGCCCTCGTGATCACCGCTTCCATCGGCGGAGCAACTAACCGCTGGGGACAGGAGATCACCGGCACGCAGACCTCGGTTCCAGGGATGAACTCCTGCACGGTGAGCGCCTGCCCGATGTCCGCGGCTAGGGACTCCAGACGCCTCTCACTTGCCTCGTCGACGGTGAAGATCGAGTCCTGGGTGACGCCGACGGACCAGGCCTCGTAGGTGGACTTGGCAATCACCTTGGCTCCGTCGGGTGGTCGCTTACCGATCCACCCCGCCGGCGGCCTGTAGTGCCAGGTCTTCGGGATTGGCACGCCGATCGCGTCGAGCACGACGAAGGAATGAAACTTGTGAAGGGTGAAGGCACATGCGTAGGCGTCGGAGTTGGCGCAAGTCAAGCCGTAGGAATCGGCCAATAGAGGGATAAGGGACTTCCGGCCCGCCTTGAAGCCATCGGAGGCGATGCCCCACCCGATCCCGTTGTAGGCAACCTTCAGAGCTTGTGGGAGACCCCGCAGCCTGCCATCGGCAAGCGCTTCGATGAAGGCCTGCTCGCCGGGGAACAGCTCGACGTAGGCGTTTACCTCGCGGAAGGCGTCGATCATCAGCTCCAGCTGCTCATCAGACACGCAGCGCTCGGCAAAATACGTTCGCGCTAGCCCTGGTCGCTCGCGCTCACGTTGTGGCCTGTCATAAACGAGGAAGACGGCCAGATCTTCGGCCCTCTCCACCAGAGCTTCCTCCAGCGACAGCAGACGCGCAACTCCGCCGCGGGGCTGAGTGGTGAGCGCCACCGATAATTCCTAGTTATCGCGTGAGCCTCCCGAGGACGTCCGCCTCCGACACCACGCGTCTGAGCGCTTGGTCGGAGACGTGGGTGTAGATCTCTGTGGTGCTAAGGCTGGCGTGGCCGAGCAGGCGCTGGATGTATCGGATGTCCACCCCTGCCTCGATGAGCTGGGTGGCAGCGGTATGGCGAAGCATGTGCGGGGTCACGTGCTGTGAGACGCCGGCCGTCCTGGCGGCCTTAGCGAGCCGCGATCGCATTGCGGCTGTGGTCAACGGCTCGTAGCGGAGATTGAAGAGGAGATAAGGATGGGGGAGGTCCAGCACACTGCGGACCTCGAGAAAGGCCTCGGCTAAGGCTGCGATCCAGTTGTTCGTCAGGAAGACTTGCCGCTCCCGTCGTCCCTTTCCGATGAGCCGGATCGATCTACTTGCGAGGTCGATGTTCTGACACCTGATGCCGACTACCTCGTGAACCCGCACCCCGGTGGAAACCATCAGCGCGACCGCGAGGAGGGTGTTCGACTCATGCGGGTTATCCCGGACGAGAGAGGGACGGGCCGAGGCGGAGCTAACACCCGCGATCTGCTTCAAGAAAGCCAGGAGGCGATCAAGATCCTCGGTCGAGAGAACGCGGGGCAAGCTCCGGCCTCTTCCGACTGCGACCCTGGTGGCTAGCCACGGGTCAGTTGAGACCAGCCCTTGGGCGAATAGCCATCGAGAGAACCCCCGAAGCGCGGACGCCCGACGGCGCAACGAGGCTGGAGCCAGCGCTGAGACCTTTTGGTCCTCGAGAAAATCGATCAGCGTGGGCTTGTCCAGCGTCCCAACTTGCTTGCTGCCGCCGACGAAGCTCTCGAAGCTCGCGAGATCGCCCTGATAGGCACGAACGGTGTGCGGGGAGAGGTCCCTGGTCGCGAGTAGCCAGCGGAGATATCCCTCGCGCGCTTCGCGGAGCTGCAATGCGCCTCCCTCGGGTTGCGAGTATCGAGAAACTCGCGTGTCCATCGGAAGAAACCCCGTCGACTTGGATTCACGGGCGATCGCCTGCAGTGGGATCGCGGTTGTTCCAGGGCGGGAGCAACGGGGCCAGGGTTGTTATGCGGCTGAGAGGAGTCGAACCTCCACGGGTGTTTCCACCCACAAGGCCCTCAACCTTGCGCGTCTACCAGTTCCGCCACAGCCGCTCGAGGGCGAGGGATTCTAGATGTTTGCGTGCAGGGGGAGGCCGCAGGTTGCGGGTGTCCGGAGGGCTCGGTACTCTACGAACAAGTGTTCGAAGGCAATTTGCGCCGATTTGACCCTGCTGACCCGGGAGCGGAGGAAACCGGAACGACGATGGAACTGGATCTGACCAAAAGGCAGAAAGAGATCTTCGACTTCATCCGCAAATACGCGGCGAAGACGGGCTACCCGCCCACGGTGCGGGAGATCGGCAAAGCCGTGGGGCTGCACTCATCTTCGACGGTGCACGCGCATTTGGCGAACCTGGAGAAGCTGGGGCTTGTCAAGCGCGATCCGTCAAAGCCACGGGCGATTGAGTTGCTCTTTGACAAGGCGAAGCGGACGATTTCGCCTGGCAGCGGGCTGCCGCTGGTCGGCACGGTTGCCGCCGGCGCCCCGATCCTGGCCGAAGAGAACATCGAGGAGTACCTCGAAGTCCCGGACGTGATCGGCGGCGAGGACGGTGACTACATCCTCCAGATCCGCGGCGAAAGCATGAAGGACGCCGGCATCCTCGAAAGCGACTACGTGATCGTGCGCCCGAGCGACGACGCTGCCGACGGCGAGATCGTCGTTGCCCTGATCGGCGAGGAGGCGACCGTGAAGCGGATCTTCCGCGAGAAAGACCACATCCGGCTGCAGCCCGAAAACGAGGAAATGGAGCCGATCCTCACCACCGAGGCTCGCGTTCTCGGCAAAGTCGTAGGGGTCTTCCGGAAGGTGTAGTTGGTGAATCCACCCTAGGGCGTGGAAGATTCACCGAACGGCTCTGGCTAGGGCCACTTGCCGGATTCGATGAGACGTTTGTAGCGCCGCTGGCGCCTGCGCGCGTCCCACATCACGAGTGGCAGGAGCCGCAGGCCCAGGCGCGGGAAGAGGTCGAAGAGGCGCAGCTGCGGGCCGCGCCATCGGGGGACGATCAGGACCGGGCGGGGGCGCTCGGTCAGCTTGCCGACCTCCTTCGCCACCTCCTCGGCGGTGAGCAGGCGGCCGGAGAAGGAGGGGGCGGCGTCGAGGTCCTCGAGCTTGTCCTCGAGCATCGGCGTCCAGATCCCATCCGGGCAGACCGCTGAGAGCTTGATCTTCTTCTCGCCGCTGCGGCGGAGGTCGAAGAGGGTCCCGAGGGTGAAGGCGATCGCCGCGTGCTTCGTCGCCGAATAGGTGACCTCTCCCGGAGCGGCGACGAGGCCGGCGAGGGAGACGACGTTGACGATGTGGCCCTTGCCGGCGATGCGCATCGGGCCGAGGGCGGCCACCGTGCCGTTCATCAGCCCGGTGACGTTGACGTCGAGCATCGTCTGCCGTTTCTCCGCGCTCTGCTCCCAGGGCGGTCCGCTGTAGAAGACGCCGGCGTTGTTGACCCAGAGGTCGAGCGAGCCGGTGCGGCCGATCGAGTCGGCTAGGCCCCGGCAGGCGGCCTCGTCGCGAACGTCGAGCGCCGAGCCACGGGCCTCGGTGCCGAGCTCGACTGCGACCCGGTCCGCCGCGCCGGCGTCGACGTCGGTGACGTGGACGCGGTAGCCGCGCTCGATGAGCTCGGCCGCGATCGCGTGGCCGAGGCCGCTGCCGGCGCCGGTGACTACCGCCGTTCGCATGCCCGCCACCATAGCCGCCGCGCACTTGGCCGCCGGCACCCAGCGAGCTACCCTTGAGAAGCGGGCCGAGCGACCGCGAGGGGAGAGAAAACCCTTCGAGGAAAGTCCGGACACCACAGGGCAGGGCGGTGGGTAACGCCCACCCGGGGAAACCCGCGGGAAAGTGCCACAGAAATGACACAGCCGATGGCGCGGCTGCAGCTGCGTCGCGCACAGGCAATGGTGAAATGGTGCGGTAAGAGCGCACCGGCGTCGCGGTGACGCGGCGGCCAGGCAAACCCCGCCCGGTGCAAGGCCAAGCAGGACCGTCGACCCGGCTCGGCGAGGTCCAGGTAGGCCGCATAGATAGATGGCCGCTCAAGACAGGATCCGGCTTACAGGCCCGCTACGGAAGAGGCTCCCGCAAGGGGGCCTCTTCTACGTCTGGTCGTTTCCAGCCTTTGGGTTCCTATAGGGGCCAAAAGTCTGGAAACGACGCCTACACGAGTTTCCGTCTTAAGGGTTGCTAACATGCCGCCCACAACCGCTGAATCTTCGCCTACATAACGCGAAGAGCGGGGGACCCACTTAGTTCGGGGCGAATCGCGGCGATTGCCGCGTAGCGCAGCTCTTTCAGCGCGAGCCCGTCAGCTAACCCCGCAAGCGCCTGGAAAGAGATGCAGACGATCAGACAAACCTCCCTGCGCTGGGCCCTTGCCCTGGCCGCATTCCTCGCCCTATTTGCCGGGGTGGTCGCCGGTGCGCAGGCGTCGACCGGTGGCGCCTCCAGCTACAGCCCGCCGGCCGAAGAAGAAGGCGACCACTCCTTCGGTGCCTGGCGCTACGGCGGCGCCAGCTGGTACGGCCCGGGCCTCTGGGGCAACAAGACCGCCTGCGGCCAGACCCTACGCCCGAACACGCTTGGCGTCGCCCACAAGAAGCTCCCCTGCGGCACGACCGTCAAATTCGTCTATCACGGCAAGTCAGTGGTGACGCAGGTGATCGATCGCGGCCCTTATGTAGACGGCCGCGCCTGGGACCTGACCAAAGCAGCCAGCGACGCGCTCGGTTTCGAAGGCGTGGGGCGGGTCCGCTACGCGGTGGCAATCGAGGACAACACCAGCGCCCGCAGCGACTGAGCCGCGCTCTCCGGCCGCTCCTCGGACTAGGCTGCCGTGTTTAGGCAGCGTCCAAAGACGAGAGGAGCCAGCATTGATGTGGAGGATTTCGCAGGGAGCAGTTGCCGCCGCCGGTACCCGTAGGGGCCGCGCCGCGATCTTCGGTCTGCTCGCCTGCACGGTGGTGCTTCTCGTCGGCCTCGCCGCCAGCAGCGAGGCGGCCAAGGTGGGGCGAACCACCGTGATCCTCGGCGAGACCTCCACCGAGCCGGACCCCTCCTGCCCTGATCTGCCCTGCCAGGCGATCGGCAGCGTCACCGGCTTCCAGGTCTCCAACGGGCAGACGAAGTTGCCGTTCCTTGTTACCCACAGCGGCAAGGTCACGGCCTGGACGCTGACGCTGGCGCAGCCGACCAACAGCCAGCGGACCTTCTTCAACGGCTTCTTCGGCACCCCGCCGCAGGCGCGGCTGGCGATCCTCCGCCGCGTCCCCGGCACCAACCCGCCCCGCTACAACCTGCGCCGCCAGGGCTCGGTCCAGGTCCTAACCCCTTACCTCGGGCAGACGGTCAAATTCAGCGCCAACCTCAAGGTCGAAAAGGGCGACATCATCGGCATCACGGTGCCGACTTGGGCCCCGGCTTTCGCCCAGGATCTGCCCGCCGACAACGTCTGGCGCGCCAGCCGCGAACCGGGCGCCTGCAAGAACGCGACGGACATCCGCCAGGGGGAACCGCAGGAAAAAGTCGGCACCCGCGCTACCTACGGCTGCAAGTACACCACCGCACGCCTGCTCTACACGGCGACGCTGGTGGAGGGCCGCTAACGGCCCTCCACCTCAGCTACTTAAGCGACCGGGGGAAGCGCCCTGGGACCACCCTGGTCCTGGGGCAGCGCCGCGGCGCTGGCGATCAGGCTCTGGAACTCGTTCAGCGCCAGATGCGCGACCGCCTCGAGGATCTCCTCGTCTGACCAACCGATCTCCCGCGCCTCCTCGTGGAGGTGGAGCGGAGGGGGGCCCTCCGGGTCCAGCGTCTCCTTGAGGAAGACGAGCAGAGCGGCCTCCTTGGGGTCGGAGGAGGTGAAGCTGCGGGCTTTCGAGACCTCGTCGAGGCCCAGCCCTGCCCGGCGCGCCGACTTCGCGTGCTGGGCGATGCTGTAGTTGTCCTCTCGGTACTCGGCGACAGCGAGCGCGATCCGCTCCCTCGTCGCCTGCGGCAGAACTCCGCCGCGAAGCTCCGAGCGCATCCGCGTATACGCGCGCAGGACAGCCGGCGCTCCGGCCAGCACGCCGACGAACTTCGTCACCGCGCCGCCGGCGGCCTGAATGCTCTTGATGAGAGGCGCGCTCTCGTCAGGCGCCGTCAGCTCGTCATGGATCTGGAATCTGCTTACTGCGGTTTTTACCGTCACGGGCTTCTCGCTCCTGAGCTCTGTCTAGGGCGGCAATTCGTCTTTACAGAGCCCTTACGTGGCCTTTACTTTACTTTTAGCCGCTTACTTACTTGACGTAAGTTATACCTCGTTTGGGGGACGTATTCAAGCCGGATCAGAACTCTTTTCTCTACCCGTATTACGTCGTTAGGCACCTCTCCGGTTCATTCGCCTATCGTTGCGGCCTTCCCCAGCTAGGAGGCAACGAGGCATGGCCGATCAACCCCGCAGCGCCGCCGATGTGATCGAGCTCGTCCGCGAGCACGACGTCCGCTTCATCCGCCTCTGGTTCACCGACGTGTTGGGTCAGCTGAAGAGCTTTTCGGTCAACGCGTCGGAGCTCGAGGACGCCTTCGCAGGCGGGATGGGGTTCGACGGCTCCTCGATCACCGGCTTCAACCCGATCGAGGAGTCCGACATGCTCGCGGTCCCCGACCCTTCGACCTTCGCGTTGATCCCCTGGCGCCCCGAGGAGGACGCGGTGGCGCGGATGTTCTGCGACGTCCAGGTTCCCGGCGGCGGCCCCTACGAGGGCGACCCGCGCTGGATCATGCGGCGGGCGTTGAAACGCGCCGAAGACCTCGGCTTCGATGCCTACAACATCGGCCCCGAGCTCGAGTACTTCTACTTCCGCTCGGCGAAGCCGGAGGGCGGGGTTCCTGAGCCCCTCGACGAGGGTGGTTACTTCGACCTGACCACGCTCGACGCCGGTTCCGACCTGCGGCGGGAGACGGTGCTGGCGCTGGAGAAGATGGGGATCCACGTCGAGTACACCCACCACGAGGTCGGCCCTTCCCAGCACGAGGTCGACATGCGCTACAAGAACGCGCTCGAGATGGCCGACGACTGCATGACCTATCGCATCGTCGTCAAGGAGTACGCGATGAAGTACGGCTACCACGCGACCTTCATGCCGAAGCCGTTGTTCGGCGAGAACGGCTCCGGGATGCACGTCCACCAGTCCCTCAGCCGCGACGGCAAAAACGCCTTCTATGACGAGGACGACCCCTACTACCTCTCGCCAGTGGCGAAGTCGTTCATCGCCGGCCAGCTCAAGCACGCGCGGGAGATCTCGCCGCGCCTGGTCGCGCCGCAACCGCTCGGCCCTGATCCGGGTGCCGCTCTATCACCCCGGCAAGGAGGGGGCGACGCGGGCCGAGCTTCGCTGCCCCGACCCCGCCGCCAACCCCTATCTCTGCTTCGCGGCGATGCTGCAGGCGGGTCTGGAGGGGGTCGAGAAGGGCTACGAGCTGCCGGAGCCGATGGAGCAGAACCTCTACCACCTCTCCCAGGAGGAGCTGGCACACCAGGGGATCGAGCAGCTGCCGGCGACGCTGGGCGAGGCGATCGAGCTCGCCGCCGAGTCCGAGTTGGTCCTGCGGACGCTGGGCGAGCACACCTTCCGCCGCTTCGTTGAGATCAAGCGGCAGGAATGGGACGATTACCGCGTGCAGGTGACCCCGTTTGAGATCGAAAACTTCCTCCCCATCCTCTGATCAGGTCCGACGATGAGCGACGACGCGATCGAGCACGGGTTCAAGGAGGGGGACAAGGTCTGGGTCCAGGACGCTGACGGCACCCGGCACCCGGGTGTCTTCGTCGGCGACAACGAAGCCTCCGGCTGGTTCGGGGGCGGTCCCAGCGCCTACGTCGCCCATCCCGAGGCACACCAGGCGGAGGTCGTCTCCGTCTTTCGCATCACTCCCCGCGACGAGTAGCAAGGGTGGGCAGGAGGGCCCGCAGCTCCTCCGGCGTCGTCACCGGCAGCTGACAGGTGAAGTTCTCGCAGACGTAGGCGGCGGGTTGGCCGTCCACGGTGGTGCGGTCCACCAGGAGTGGGGGCTGAGCAGTTCCCTCCGGCCCGCCGGCGAGTACGAGGTGAAAGAGGGGGCGCTCGCGGACAGTGCCCGCGAGTTCGCCGAGGTCGTCGCCGACAAGCGCGACCTCGCGGGTGGGGGAGAGGTGGAAATCGAGCGCGCGCAGCATGTGGGCGAAGGCGTCCGGGTGCTGTACGGCCGGTTTGGCAAAGAGGGCGAAGACGCCGAGGCCGGCCTCTTCGTAGCGGCGCTCTCCGGTTAGAGCCGCGAGCCGCAGCATCCCCATCGCCGCCGAGCTATTGCCGGAGGGGATCGGGTGGTCGCCGACCTCCTTGCGTCGGGCGATCAGCTCCTCGTGGTCGCCCGAAGTCGAGTAGAAGCCGCCGCGCTCAGGGTCGCCGAAGCGCTCGATCGTGGTGTCCGCGAGCGCCTGGGCTTCCTCGAACCAGCGCTCCTCGAAGGTCGATTCGTAGAGCACCAGCAGCGCCTCGAGCAGGAAGGCGTGGTCCTCGAGGTAGGCGTTGAGGTGGGCGCGGCCGTCCTTGTAGGTGCGCAGGAGGTTGCCGCCCTCGTCCCGCAGCTTCTCCAGCACGAACTCGGCGCAGGTGCGGGCGGCGTCGAGGTAGTCCTCGCGGCCGAGGACCGCGCCGGCGTCGGCGAAGGCTGCGATTGCAAGCGCGTTCCATGAGGCGAGGCGCTTGTCGTCTAGCCCGGGCCAGACGCGCTGCGCCCGTGCCTGGAGGAGCGCCTTTCGCATCTCCTCCAGGCCCTCCGGTTCGGACCCCTCCGGCCCCTGCGCCAGGTAGATGATGTTCTTTCCCTCGAAGTTCCCCTGCTCGCTGACGCCGTAGAAGGCGATCAGCGGCTCGGCTTTCTCGCCCAGCACATGGCGGATCTCCTCCGGGGTCCAGACGTAGAACTTTCCCTCCTCGCCCTCGGAGTCGGCATCGAGCGCCGAGTAGAAGCCTCCCTCGGGTCCGCGCATCTCGCGCAGCATCCAGTCCAGCGTCTCCTCGCAGACGCGGCGGTAGCGCTCGTGCCCGAGCAGCTGCCAGCCGTGCAGGTAGGCGCGGGCGAGCAGGGCGTTGTCGTAGAGCATCTTCTCGAAGTGGGGGACGAGCCAGATCGCGTCGACCGAGTAGCGGGCGAAGCCGCCGCCGAGCTGGTCGTAGATTCCCCCGGTGAGCATCCCGTCGAGGGTGCGTTCGACCTCCTCGGTCTCGCCGCGCGCCATCAGCAGCTCCAGTGAGGATGCAGGCGGGAACTTCGGTGCCCCGCCGAAGCCGCCGTGGCGCCGGTCGGCCCCTGCAAGCAGGCGCTGGACCGCGCCCTCGAGGTCGGCCTGCCCCGGCAGATCCCGCGGCTCGACCTGGCTGACCGCGCTGAGGCTCTCCCGCACCCGCGGCGCCCGTTCGCGGAGCTCGTCGCGCTGGGTCTCGAAAGCGTGAACGACCGCTTCCATCACCATTCGGAAACTCGGCATCCCGCGGCTCTCGTCTGGCGGGAAGTAGGTCCCCCCGTAGAAGGGGACGCCGTCGGGGTCGAGGAACACCGTCATCGGCCAGCCGCCGTGGCCGCTGATCTGCTGCACCGCCTCCATGTAGATGGCGTCGACGTCGGGCCGCTCCTCGCGGTCGACCTTGACGTTGACGAAGTGCTCGTTCATGTAGGCAGCCGTCTCGGGGTCCTCGAAGGACTCGCGCTCCATCACATGGCACCAGTGGCAGGCCGAGTAGCCGACCGAGAGCAGGATTGGCCGGTCCTCCTCTTGCGCCCGCCCCAGGGCGTCTGGACCCCATGGGTACCAGTCGACCGGGTTGTTGCGGTGCTGCAGCAGGTAGGGGCTGGTCTCCTCGGCAAGGCGGTTCGGCATCGCTTTGAACCTACCCGGGAACGGGCAGATCGAGTATTCGCCGCACGTACTAGCTGAAACTTGGGTCTACATTGCGGTTTGTGGGGGAGAAAGGTCTTCCCGCTGGGTAACTCAATACCGTCAACCTCGTGAAGAACCACATCAGACCGGGTCAACCGGACCCCGCCCTCGACGCTGTGCTGGAGAAGCTCGCGCCGGAGGACCGGGCCGTGGTCCAGGGCGCGCTGGAGCGGGCGGAGAAGACCGAGGCCGAGCTGCGCTTCCTCGCCGACCACGACTCGCTCACCGGCCTGCTCAACCGCCGCCGCTTCCGGGTCGAGCTCGACCAGTACGTCTCCTTCACCGCGCGCTACGGCGGCCGCGGTGCGGTGATGGTGATCGACATCGACGGCCTCAAGGAGGTCAACGACAGCCTCGGCCACCAGGCCGGCGACACCTTGATCCGCCGCGTCGCCGAGATCCTCCGCGAGCGGGTCCGCGCGACCGACCTCGTCGCCCGCCTCTCCGGCGACGAGTTTGCGGTGCTGATGCCGCAGACCGATACCGCCGGGGCGATGCAGCTCGGCGAGGACCTGCGGGCCCAGGTCGCCGAGGGGCTGCCGCTGAACCTCGACCTCGCCGACGCCTCGATCAGCGTCGGGATCACGATGTTCGGCGGTCAGGGCGGGATGGGCGCCGAAGCCGTGCTCGTCGCCGCCGACCAGGCGATGTACCAGGCAAAGGCCGAGGGCCGGAACCGGATCATGCTCTTCCACTCTCCCGGCGAGAGCGGCGGCCCCGCGAAGCGGGCGCAGACGACCAGCGCCCGGATCCGCGATGCGATCACCCAGAACCGGCTGCGGCTGGCGACGCAGCCGATCCGCAGCCTCGCCTCCGGCGGGATCGAGCGCTACGAGCTGCTGCTGCGGATGACCGGCGAAGACGGCGAGCTGCTGCCGGCCGCCTCCTTCATCGAGGTCGCCGAGCGCTCGGGGATGGTGCAGGAGCTTGACCGCTGGGTCGTTGCCAAAGCTCTGGAGATGATCGGCGAGCGCGAGCGCGCCGGCGCTCCCGTCTCCCTCCATATGAACATCTCCGGCGCCTCGATGACCGACCTCTCGGTCCTGGAATTCATCGAACGCCGGCTCGACGAAGGCGAGGCCGACCCGGCCCGCTGCACCTTCGAGATCACCCAGACGGCGCGGGTCGAGGACTACGAGACCGCCGCCGGTTTCGCCGACCGCCTCACCGAGTTCGGTTGCGAAGTCGCGATCGACGACTACGGGACCGGCTTCGGCCCCTTCGCCTACCTGCAGAAGGTGCCATTCGACGTGATCAAGATCGACGGCACCTTCATCCGCGACCTTCCCCGCAACGACGCCGACCAGCTGACCGTGAAGGCGATCGTCGAAATCGCCCGCGGCCTCGGCAAGCGCACGATCGCCGAGTTCGTCGAGGACGAGGAGACGCGGACGATGCTCCAGGGCTACGGCGTCGACATGGCCCAGGGCTACCACCTCGGCCGCCCGGCCGATGCGGTCGAGACGCTAGCCGCCGCCTAGAAGCGGCTATGCCGCTTCGACTCGCAACTGGGCCCGTTTGACCTTGCCGCTGCTGGTCTTCGGCAGCTCGGCGGCGAACTCGACGATGCGGGGGAACTTGTAGGGAGCGGTCTCGGCTTTGCAGTGTTCCTGCAGCGCCGCGACCAGGCTCTCGTCTCCGCTCTGCCCGTCGCGGAGGACGACGATCGCGCGGACGATCGAGCCACGCTCGGGGTCGGGGGCGGCGACCGCGGCGGCGTCGGCGACGGCGGGGTGGGAGAGGAGGGCCGACTCCACCTCGGTCGGGCCGATCCGGTAACCGGAGGAGAGGATGATGTCGTCGCCGCGGCCCTCGAAGAAGAGGAAGCCGTCCTCGTCTTCGCGAACGAGGTCGCCGGTCTGCCACCACTCGCCCTCGAAGCGCTCGCCGTCGAGGTAGCGGGAGAAGAAGGTGGGGGAGGAGGCGGCGCGCAGCTGCAGTTCTCCCTCGACGATCCGGGTCTCGATCCCCGGCAGCGGCTTGCCCATCGAGCCCAGCCGCACCGTCTCGCCGACGAGGTTGGCGGTCACCTGGCCGGTCTCGGTCTGGCCATAGCCGTCGGCGGGCTCGAGCCCGGTCGCCTCACGGAAGGCGGCGATCGTCTCCGGGTCAAGCGGCTCGCCGGCGGAGACCATCCGCCGCAGCGCCGGCAGCGGCCGCAGGGCAGTGCGGCGGGCCATCATCCGGTACTCGGTCGGCGCCTGGCAGAGGACGTTGACCCCAAGTGCCTCGACGAAGTCGAGCCGCTCGGCCGGGTCGAAGCGGCCGTCGTGGATGACAGCGGCGGCCCCGGTGACCCACGGGGCGAGGAAGACGTTGCGGGCCGACTTCGACCAGCCGGTTGCAGTGGTGCACCAGGCGAGATCCCCCTTGCGCGAGCCGAACCAGTGCTCAGCCTGTAGTTGCTGGCCCAGCAGGTACCGGTAGCCGTGAACCACGCCCCGCGGCTCGCCGGTCGTGCCGGAGGTGAAAACGATCAGCGCCGGGTCCTCCGGCACCATCTCCTCGACCGCGGCGGGAGTCTCCTGCGGGAGGTCCTCGTCGAGGACGCGGGCGACTTCGGCCATCGACATCAGCGGCACCCCATCAGGCATCTCCGCCAGCAGCTCCTCCTCGCCGACACAGAGCTTTGGGTTGGCAGTGGCGACCCGGTGCTCGAGGTCGTGCCGACGAAGCATCGTGTTGCAAGGCAGCGCCACCGCCCCCATCCGCCAGCAGGCGAGCAGGCTAAGCACCCACTCGATCCGGTTCCCCGCCAGCGTCATCACTACGTCGCCACGTTTCACCCCCCGGGCCGCAAAGGCTCCGGAGAGGCCGGCGGACATCGCGATTAGTTCGCCGAAGTACCAGTCACGCCGATTTGCCTCGCCGTCAATCGAGACGATTCCCAACCGCGAGGCGGGAGATCGCTCGAGCATGTCCTCGATCAGGTTCAAGAGCCTGATTCTCCCTTGAGCCATGCTCAAAAGAAGTTGACTATATTGCCGCCTGCCATAACACAACCCGGCTTTGCCGGACTCAAAGGAGCGGTATGAAAAACCTAAGAGCGGTTGTCCTCGCCTTGGCGGTAGTCCTTTCCCTCTCGGGGTTGACGGGGTTGTCCCCAGCGTCAGCGGCGAAATTCACAGCGGGAAAAGTCGGCGCGGCGCTGAAAACGACCACCCTGCGGACTAATGAAATGACCTTGACAGGGAGCAAAATCCAGTGCGCCACCGCCATCTTCACCGGCCAGACCGAAGCGCTTGAATCCTCGTCTCAGAAAGCGGTCCCGCAGTACTCGAACTGCACCGCCTTCGGGATGAGCGGTGCGACGATCAACTCCAGCGGCTGCGTCTACAACTTCACAGCCAGCGGCGAAGTCCATATCGAATCCTGTACCAGTGGCGGGTTCACCGTTGCGTCCTCAACCGCTTTTGGCAAATGCAAAATGTTCGTCAAAAACCAGTCGATTCCCAATGCGGTCACCTACACCAACACAGTCGGCAAGGTCGACGTTGACGTCATTGCCGAAGGGATCCACGTCGAAGTGACGGAATCCACCGGCATCTGCCCGGTCAAACTCGGCACACACACCACCGGCAAAACATCGATCAAAGTCGAAGTCGCGGCCGAAGGCACCACTATCCAATGGGACGCCTAGGGAGCTGCTGAACTCCGGCGCGCTGGGACCCTGGACGGGTCCCAGCGCGCCTCCCCTGGCTACCGAAGTTCGGCAGACGTCTTTTTCAGCAGCTGGCGGGCGATGATCAGGAGCTGGATCTGCTGGGTCCCCTCGAAGATGTCGAGGATCTTCGAGTCTCGGGCCCACTTCTCCAGTAGCTCGTTCTCGCCGTAGCCGATGCTGCCGCAGAGCTCGACGCAGCCGAGGGTGACCTCGACGCCGGTGCGCCCTGCCTTCGCCTTGGCCATCGAGGCCTGCAGCGAGTTCGGCTTCGAGTTGTCAGCCATCCAGGCGGCCTGGAGGGTGAGCAGCCAGGCGGCCTCGTAGTCGGCCTCCATCTCCAGGAACCGCGCGGCGGCGGCGTGCTGGTTGTTGGCGGGGACGTCGTAGTCGATCTCGACGCCGGCCTTCTTCAGCTGCTTGCGCGTCTCCTCGAGCGCCGCCCTGGTGACGCCGACGGCCATCGCGGCGACCAGCGGCCGCGTGTTGTCGAACGTTTCCATCACCCCGGCGAAGCCCTTCTCCTTCACCTCGGGGTCGCCGAGCAGCGCCTCTTTCGGCACCCGGCAGTCCTGCAGGGTGAAGTTGGCCGTGTCCGAGGCGCGGATCCCGAGCTTGTGCTCGAGCCGGTCCAGCTTCAGGCCGGGGTTGTCGCGCTCGACGATGAACGACTTGATCGCCGCCCGCCCTTTCGAGCGGTCGAGCGAGGCCCAGACGACGATCAGGTCGGCCCGGTCGCCCGAGGTGACGAAGATCTTCTCGCCGTTGAGGACATACTCGTCGCCGTCGAGTTCGGCGGTGGCGCGGATCGCGGCGGAGTCCGAGCCGGCTTCCGGCTCGGTGATCGCCATCGCCGCCCACTTGCCGCCGTACTTCTTCAGCTGCTCCTCGGTCGCGACCGAGGCGATCGCCGAGTTGCCGAGCCCCTGGCGCGGCATCGAGAGCAGCAGGCCGACGTCACCCCAGCAGAGCTCGATGATGCCGAGCACGGTGGAGAGGTTGGAGCCGTTGCGGTTGGCGCCGTCGTCGCTTTTCTCGCGGCGGACGCCGGCCGCACCGGCGCCGCCGATGTCGGATCCCTCGTTCATGCCGTCGATCAGCGACGCCAGCATGTCGAGCTCTTTCGGGTAGCTGTGCTCGGCCTCGTCGTATTTGCGCGAGATCGGGCGGAACACCTCCGTGGCGACCTGGTTGGCCTGGTTCGCCAGCGGCTTGAACTTCTTCGGTATCTCGAGATTGATCATCTTCAGTTCCTTTCGCTCTCAAAAAGCGCGCTTACGCGCCCTAGACGAGCAGGGCGCCCTCCATCACGCCCGCAGCTCGGAGGTCGCGGTACCAGCGCTCGACCGGGTGCTCCTTGACGAAGCCGTGGCCGCCGAGCAGCTGGACGCCGTCGGAGCCGATCTTCATCCCCTTCGTCGTACAGAGCTTGCGGGCGATCGCCGCCTCGCGGCCGAAGCTCTCGCCACGGTCGGCGCGGCTCGCCGCCCTGTAGGTCGCCAGCCGCATCGCGTTCGACTCAATGCCGATGTCGGAGACGACGAAGGCGACGCCCTGACGGTTGGAGATCGGTTCGCCGAAGGCCTGGCGGTCGTTGACGTAAGGGATGACATAGTCGAGGACGGCCTGCGCGGTTCCGCTGGCAAGGGAGCACCAGGCGATCCGCGAGCGGTTGACGCAGGCGGCGTAGTCCTTGGCTTTGGCGTTCCCCTCGCCGAGCAGAGCGCTGCCCGGCAGTTTCACTTTGTCGATCAGGAGGCGACCGGTCGCGGCGGGGCGGAGGCCCATCGCGGGCTCGTCCTCGATCGAGAGGCCTTTGGCTCCCGACTCGACGACGAAGAGCGCCGGGCCTATGCCCTCGGCGTCGGCGGCGATCACGAACAGCTCGCAATCTTTGGCGCGGGCGAGCAGCGACTTGGCGCCGCTGAGGACCCACTCGTCACCTTTCTTCTTCGCCTTCGTCTCCAGCTGGAAGGGATCGAAGAGCGGGCGCGGCTCGAGGATCGCCAGCGCGGCGGCGGGGATGTCCTCTCCGGTGAAGGCGGGCAGGTAGGTGGCCTCCTGCTCGGCCGAGCCCCAGAGGCCGATCGCGGTCGCGACCGCGCCAGGCGCCATCGCCGCGTAGGCGATGCCCATGTCCCCGTGGGCGAGGGCCTCGCCGATCAGGACGCTGGTCACCGCCGACTGCTCGGTCATGACGCCGCCGAGCTCCTCGGGGACGCCGAGGATGTTGACGCCGAGCTCGTTCGCCTGGTCGAGGATCTCCTTCGGCGTCTCGCGCTTCTCGTCAGCCTCCAGCGCCGCCTTGCGGATCTGGTCCTCGGCGAAGGAACGGCCCGCCTCCTGGAACATCTGCTGCTCGTCATCGGGCGAGAGGTCGAAGAGGCCCGTCGATTTGCCCTTCTTCTGGCGCGCGGGTTTGCCGAGCTTCTGCGCGGCCTTGAAGGTGCGGCCCGCTGCGGTCGCGCCTTTGAAGCCGTTCTTGGTGCCCTGGAAGAGGGCCTTCTCGACCTGCTTGCGGATGCGGATGCGGTCCAGCAGGTCGGAGCCGGCGAGGCGGTTGAGCGCCCGCAGGCCGTAGCCCATGCTGCGCTCCGCCACCCCCTTGGTCTCAGTGGTGGTGCTCACGTGGTCTTTTTCCTTCCTGATTTGGGGGCGGTTTTGGAGTTGGTTGCTTTAAGTGGCTGCACGCGGCCGTCGAGGTGGGGCGTGCCCTTCTTGGCGTTGCGGACGGCGAAAAGGATGTCTTCACCCTCGTTGCTGCTGGCGAACTCGACGCGCGCCGGCAAGAGGATCGGCTTGCGGAAGCGGACCTCGACCTCGAAGGCATCCGGCAGCTTGCTTTCGATCTGCGCCAGCGCCCGCGCCTTCGTCCACATCCCGTGCGCGATCGCGCCGGGGAACCCGAGCGGCTTCGCGGTCAGGGAATGCATGTGGATCGGGTTGCGGTCACCCGAGACGCCGGCGTAGCGGCGGCCGAGGTCGCCGGGGAGCTTCCACTCGGCGCTCGCCGGCGCGTCGGCCGGCAGCGACTCGAAGCTCTTCTCCTGCTTGGGGGCGTCGCCATTCGAGCCGCCGCGGCGGAGCATCATGCTGGTGCTCTCCCAGACGACCTCGCCGGCGACCAGGACCTCGGTCTCCAGCGAGAAGGTCTTGCCCTTCGGGTGCGGTTGCAGCTTCGTCGGCCGCACCCGGACCGTCATCTCCTCGTCGATCCCGATCGGCCGCTTCTGGACGATCGAGTTCTCGACGTGGACGAGGCCGACCGCGCCGAACGGGAAGGAGCCGTCGCTCATCACCGCCATGTGCAGCGGGAAGGCGAGCATGTGGGGGTAGGTCACTGGCAGGGTGTCGCGGAGGGTGAAGCCGCAGACCTTGGCGTAGGCGGCGACGGCCTCGGCCTTGGCGATGACACCGGTGAGCTCGAGGTCGAGCCCGTCCGGGATCTCGCCGCCCCCGCCCGGTACGAATGGGAGCAGCGAGGCGCCGGGGATCATCGGCAGCGCCGCGCGCGCGTACAGCGCCAGGATGCTGGGGGAGCTGTCGAGCGTCTTGCTCACAGGCTCACGCTCCGAGCAGGCTCTGGCCGCAGACGCGGACGGTGTTGCCGTTGACGCCGGTCGAGGCGGGGCTGGCGAACCAGGCGATCGTCTCGGCGACGTCGACCGGCAGACCGCCCTGCGAGAGGCTGGAGAGCCGGCGGCCGGCTTCGCGCGGGCCGATCGGCATCGCCGCGGTCATCTGGGTCTCGATGAAGCCCGGGGCGACGGCGTTGATCGTCGCTTTGCGTTTTGCCAGCTCCGGCGCCATCGCTTCGACCATCCCGATCACGCCGGCCTTGGAGGCGGCGTAGTTGGTCTGGCCGTTGTTGCCGGCGATCCCCGCCATCGAGGAGACGCCGACGATCCGCCCGTTGCCGTTCAGCAGTTTCTTGCCGAGCAGCTCGTCGTTGATCCGCTCCTCGCTGGAGAGGTTGATTTCCATCAGCTGCGCCCAGCGCTCTTCCGGCATTTTCGCCAGCGTCCGGTCTTTGGTGACGCCGGCGTTGTGGACGACGACGTCGACCCCGTCGGAGAGCTCGGCGGCGATCACCTCCGGCGCGTCGTGGGCGGTGATGTCGATCTCGATCGAGCGACCGCCGATCGCCTCGGTCACCGCCTTCAGGTCTGCCGACATCTGCGGGATGTCGAGGCCGACGACCTCGGCACCATCGCGGGCGAGGGTGTTCGCAATCGCGGCGCCGATCCCGCGCGAGGCGCCGGTGACGAGCGCGATCTTGCCCGCGAGCGGCTTGTCCCAGTCGATCTTCGGCATCGCCGAGACACCCTTGCCGACTCGGACCACCTGGCCGGAGACGTAGGCGGATTTCGGCGAGAGGAAGAAGCGCAGCGTTGACTCCAGTTGGTCCTCCGCGCCCGGTTCGACGTAGACGAGCTGGGCCGTGGAGCCCTTGCCGCCGATCTCCTTGCCGAGCGAGCGGGTGAAGCCCTCGAGCGCTCGCTGGGCGATCTGCGCGGGGATCGAGCCGGCTTCCTCGGGCGGGGTGCCGAGGACGACGACGCGGCCGCTGCGCTGCAGGCGCCCAATCGAGGGGTAGAAGAAGCGCTGCAGCTCGACCAGCTCGGTCGAGTCGGCGATCCCAGTGGCGTCGAAGACGAGCGCCTTCGCCTTGCCCTCGGCGCCGGCCCGTTCGGCCTTGATGCTGTCGAGGATCCCGGCGACCGCTTTACCGAGACGGCCGGCGGGCGCGCCGTCGTAGAGGACCGGGCCGGAGACGACCGGCTGGCCCTCGGAGTAGCGGTCGAGGGAGACCGGCTGGGGGAGACCCAGCTGCTTGGCGATCGTGCCGACGAGCGGCGCGTTGACGACTTGTGAGTAGCGGTCAGCCATTTACTTGGCACCTCCCGGAGCCTCGAGGATCGCGACGACACCCTGGCCCGCGGCGGCGCAGATGCTGATCACGCCGCGGCCTTTGCCGTCTTCGTTCAGTTGCTTGGCGAGGCTGGCGACGATCCGCCCGCCGGTCGCGGCGAACGGGTGGGCGGCCGCCAGCGAGCCGCCGTTGACGTTGAGCTTCTTGCGGTCGATCGGCCCGAGCGGTTTGCTCTTGCCGAGCTTCTCGGCGCAGAACTCCTTGTCTTCCCAGGCCTTCAGGGTGCAGAGAACCTGCGCGGCGAAGGCCTCGTGGATCTCGTAGTAGTCGAAGTCCTGCAGTTTCAGCCCAGCGCGGTCGAGCATCCGTGGCATCGCGTAGGCCGGCGCCATCAGCAGACCTTCGCGCTTGTGGACGTGGTCGACGGCGGCAGTCTGCGCCTCTGAGATGTAGGCGAGGATCGGCAGGCCGCGCTCTTTCGCCCACTCCTCGGAGGCGAGGAGGACGGTCGAGGCGCCGTCGGAGAGCGGCGTCGAGTTGGCCGCGGTCATCGTTCCCTCGGGGCCGCCGAAGACCGGTTTCAGCTTCGCCAGCTTCTCGAGGTTGGAGTCCGGCCGCAGGTTCTGGTCGCGGTCGAGGCCGATGTAGGGGGTCATCAGGTCCTCGAAGAAACCGCGGTCATAGGCGGCGGCGAGGTTCTTGTGGCTCTTGACCGCGAGCTCGTCCTGCTCCTTGCGGCCGATGTCCCATTCGGTCGCCATGATCGCGCAGTGCTCGCCCATCGAGAGGCCGGTGCGCGGCTCCTCGTTGCGGGGGATCGCCGGAACGATGTGGCCGGGGCGGACCTTGGTCAGCTGCTTCAGCTTGCCGACGGTCGAACGCTCGCGGTTGGCCTCCAGCAGGGTCTCGCGCAGGTCCTCATTGAGGGCGATCGGCGCATCGGAGGTGGTGTCGGCGCCGCAGGCGATGCCGGAGTCGATCTGGCCGAGGGCGATCTTGTTGGCGACGAGGATCGTCGTCTCCAGACCGGTGCCGCAGGCCTGCTGGACGTCGTACGCGGGGGTCTCGGCGGCGAGGCGGGTGCTGAGGACGCTTTCGCGGGTGAGGTCGCGGTCGCGCGAGTGCTTGAGGACGGCGCCGCCGGCGACCTCGCCGAGCGTCTCGCCCTGGAGGCCGTAGCGGTCGATCAGGCCCTCGAGCGCGGCGGTCAGCATGTCCTGGTTGCTCGCGTGCGAATAGACGCTGTTGGAGCGCGCGAAGGGGATCCGGTTGCCGCCGACGACGGCGACTTTGCGGGTTTTGGCGT
>VAYN01000011.1:29194-127800 GCA_005885405.1 Actinomycetota bacterium
AGGAGCTCGGCTGCTTCCTCGGCGCTGATCGCCTCGGTCCGCAGCCACCAGCGGGCAAGGCCCTCGGCGGCGCCGAGCAGGGCGGTGGAGAGGGCGGCGACTTCGACCTCGGCGGCTTCCCGCCGCCGCATCGGCATCTGGGCCAGCAGTGAGGCGGAGACGAGGTCGACGATCTGGCCGCGATAGGAGGCGACGCGGTCGAAGACCTCGCCGCCGTGGGGGAGGGTCTCGTCGAAGAGCACGGCCCAGGCGGAGCGGTCGGTGTCGAGGAAGGAGAAGAAGGCGCGGACGCCGGCGCCGAGCGCATCCCCGGGGTTGGCCGTTTCGCTCACAGCACCGGCGATCGTCTGGATCAGCGAGTCACCAGCCCGCTCCATGCAGGCGATGTAGAGCTGCTCCTTGTTGCCGAAGTAGTTGTAGAGCAGCGGCTTGGTGACGCCGACCGCAGCCGCGATCTCGTCCATCGTCACCGAGGCATAGCCCCGCTCCGCAAAGAGCAGATGAGCCGCCTCCAGCGTCTGCTCCATACGGTCATCCCGCGAAAGCCGCGTCCTTACCGATGCATCCATCGGTGTAGACGTTACCGCAATATAAATTTATATCTGCGTAACGTGACGCAGCTCACACGATCAAGCTGCCGAGCAGGGGTGATAAGGCCCTGCGCGGCAGCAAGTTGTGAGGAGGACGGGGGACTCGAACCCCATCCGAAGTGCTACTCCGGACTCCCGGTTATCAAGCGGTTGCGGCACCTCGCCGCTTCGTCCTCCACCCCTGTAAGGGGCCGCAGCGACGAACTTCTCCCCCTATTGACGAGACGAGGCGCGGGATCTACCCTCGCTCGTACGGTTATCAGGCGGTTCGGGGGTAGCTCCCCCGCACGAAAAGACCCGCCTTTCGGCGGGTCTTCGTGATTAGGTCCGGGCTCGGTGGCCACCGTCAGTACGGTTACCTAGTGGCGGAGTGGCAAGAGCAGATCAAGGCGTTGGTAGCGGACGCGGCGGAGCAACTGCAACTTGTCGATGAGATGTACGAGGAATCTCTCGAGGAGCAGTCTGTTTCCCCCCGTCTCCAGACGCGCATCAAGAACGTGGTTGAGAACCAGCGGTCGGCCTTGGAATATCTCGCGAATCGGATCTATGAGGCATACGGCGACGGGAAAAGAGCGAAGTCATATTTCCCTGTGGCTGAAAGCCCGGAAGACTTTCCTCGGGTGTTCGATCTGAGGCTGCCCGGTGTGGCGGCAGGCGCGGCCGAAGTTCGGGCAGCAATTGAGGAGCGTCAGCCGTACAGGGACGGATACGGCTGGCTCCAGGACCTCGTGTATTTGACTAACGAAAACAAGCACCGAAAGCTGACCGCTCAAACCCGAAAAGAACGCTCGGTGTCTCGCTGGAACCGCCCCGAGGCGACCATAGAGGCCGACGACGCGGGAAACATTCGAATCGGGCCTCCTGCCGGAGACACCAATGTGCGCTTCGAAGGAGATCTTCGGGAGATTCCCCCTGACGAGGAACTTGCTTATGTCGACTGGCTGTTTACAAGCCGGCACTGTTGCCCTCATTGAGGAGGTGGTTGCCGTGATGGACCAGGTTCCCAGCGAGGGATAAAGACTAAGCCAGCTCGGTGCCGTCGTAGAGCTTCTTGACGTGCACGGTGCCCGGGGGGCTGGCTTCGATGCAGAGGCGGCAGAGGACGCACTCGTCGACGTTCTCGTCGACGATCTCGACGGTGCCGCCCGCGTCTTTGAAGATGTCGACGGGGCAGACTTCCTCGAGCTTGGCGGCGATCGCCGGGTCGTTCCTGATGCTGTCGTCAACCTCGACGTCAATGAAGACCTTGTTCAGCTGCTCGGGCATCAGGCGGTCGCTCCCAGTTTCTCCTTGACGACGTCCGGAATCTCGTCGATGCGCTCGACGACGCGGATGCCCGCCGCTTCGAGGCGGGCGATCTTCTCGGTCGCGGTGTCCTCTTTGCCCTCGACGATGGTGCCGGCGTGGCCGAAGCTCATGCCTTTCATCTCCTCGTCGTCCATGAATTTGCCAGCCATGAAGGCGACGATCGGGAGGCGGGAGTTGTTGTCCTTGACCCATTCAGCGAGCTGGGCCTCCATGCGGCCACCGGGCTCGGTGTAGATGACGATCGCCTCGGTCTGCTCGTCGGCCTCGAAGTAGGGCATCAGCTCGGCGTAGGCGGAGCCGATGATCGCGTCGCCGCCGATCGAGACGGCGGTGGAGACGCCGAGGCCGGCCTGGGTCAGCGAGGAGGAGATCTCGGTGGTCATCCCGCCCGAGCGGCTCATCACGCCGACGCGACCGGGCTGGTAGGCCTTTGCCGCGTCTTTGGCGGGTCCGCCAATGCCGCCCATCTTGCAGACTTCCGGGACGATCAGGCCGAGGCAGTTGGGGCCGATGATGCGGGCGCCGCGCATCTCCGCCAGCTCGACCATCTGGGCGACGTCGCCGCGGGGGACGCGCTCGGTGACGATGACGATCAGCTTGATCCCGTTCTCGATCGCCTCGAGGACGGCGTCCTTGGTGAAGGCGGGGGGGACGGTGACGACGGAGCCGTCGATCGGGCCGCCGTGGTGCTCGACCGCCTGGGCGACGGTGTCGAAGACCGGGACGCCGTGGACCTCGCGGCCCTTGCGGCCGGGGGTGACGCCGCCGACAACCTTGGAGCCGTAGTCGAGGCACTCCTTGGTCAGGTTGACCGCCTCGCGGCCGGTGATCCCCTGGACGATGAAGGTGGTGTCTTTGCTGAGCAGGATGCTCATGCGGGCGCTCCCTGGATCTTGGAGACGGCGCGACCGGCGGCCTCCCACATCGAGACCGAGCGGTCGCAGTACTCGACCCCGTACTTCTCGAGGATCTTGAAGCCCTCGTCCTCCCAGGCGCCGGGGATGCGGAAGATTGCGATCGTCTCGCCCGGGTCCTTGCCGAGCTCGAGGCAGGCCTTGATGACGCCGCGGGCGACGATGTCGACGCGGGTGTTGGAGACGATCGACATCATCACCGCGATCTTCTCGACGCCGTCCTTTTCGAGGACCTCCTTGGCGAGGCCGCAGGCCTTGGCGACCGACGGGTTGCCGCCGATCTCCGAGTAGTTGGCGGGCTGTCCGCCCTGGTTGCGGACCGCGTCGGTCAGCGTCAGCGAGCCGCCGCCGGCGCCGATCACGAGGCCGAGGTTGCCGGTGAAGCCGTGGTCCTTGCCCTGGATCACACCGCGGTGGTCGGCGGCGTCGATCGCGCTGACGTTCTTCTCGAAGTCGGAGGGCTCGTAGGTCTCGCGGGTGTCGTCCTCGGCGATCTGAAGCTCCTTGCGGAGGAGCTTCTTCTGCCGGCCGACCGCCTCGTTCTCCATCTCCATGTGGGCGTCGAGGGCGACGAAGCTGCCGTCGGTCAGCTCGGCCAGCGGGTTGATCTCGGCCAGCGTCATGTCGTTATCGCGGAAGAGGCGGGCGAGGCGGGCGAGGATCGGGGTGGCGCGGTTCAGCTGCGAGCCGGTGACGCCGGTCGCGGCGACGACCTGCTTGGCCTCGAAATCGCCGACGGGGAGGAGGTTCGAGATATGGCCTTTGCCGACGTGGTCGGGGTGGGTCTCGGCGACCTCCTCGATGTCGATCCCGCCCATGTCGCTGAACAGCATCAGCGGCTTCTTCGCGGTCCCGTCCCAGACGACGCTCGCGTAGTACTCCTGCTTGACCTCGGCTTTGGGATCGACGAGGACGCCGCGCGGCATGTGGCCGTTGATTTCCAGCTTGAGGATCTCCTCGGCGTGTTGGGCGGCCTCCTCGGGGGTGTCGGCGAACTTGACTCCGCCGGCCTTCATCCGGCCGCCGGTCAGCACCTGCGACTTGATCACGACCGGGCCTCCGATTTCCTCGGCGACCTTGCGCGCTTCCTCAGCGCTCGTGCAGAAGCCGTACTTGGTGACGGGTATCCCCGCCAGCTCGACGATCTTCCTTGCCTCGTACTCGTAGAACCGCATCGCGGCGCGGAACCCTATCCAAACGTCAAGCGGCCCTGCTTTACTCCGGCCGGTGTTTCCCGCCCCTCAGGGGCCGAATTCCCCATTCGGCTCCCGAATTTTGGCTGTTTTTGCGCTGCTCGCGACGCTTGTGGCGCTGTACGGATGCGGCACCGTCGTCGACAAGGTGAAGCTTCAAGACACGATCCAAGCGAGCCTCGAAGACTCGATCCATGAAAAGATTCAGAAGGTCGATTGCCCTTCCGATCAGTCCGTTGACCCGGGCGCGACCTTCAGCTGCGTCGTTGTTTTTGCCGATGACAGGCGGGAAGTAGCGACTTTGGAAATCCGCAACAAGGATGCCGACATCTCGATGATCGACATCAAACCCGAGAATTAGAGAGAGGCGAATGAGCGATCTGACCACTGCCCCCGACGAGCTGACGACCCACTCGAAGCTGCTTGCCTGGGTGGACGAAATCGCCTCGCTCACCGAACCGGACTCGGTCTACTGGTGCGACGGCTCGGCCGAGGAGTACGACCGTCTCGCCCAGGTCCTGATCGACGCCGGCACCTTCGAGCGCCTCGACGAAGCCAAGCGCCCGAACTCCTACCTCGCCCTCTCCGACCCCGGCGACGTCGCCCGCGTCGAAGACCGCACCTTCATCTGCTCCGAGAAGGAGGAGGACGCCGGCCCGACCAACAACTGGCGCGACCCGGCTGAGATGCGCTCGACCCTGAACGAGCTCTTCAAGGGCTCGATGAAGGGCCGGACGATGTACGTCGTCCCCTTCTCGATGGGCCCGCTCGGCTCCGAGATCTCCGAGATCGGCGTCCAGTTGACCGACTCCGCCTACGTCGCCACCAACATGCGGATCATGACCCGGATGGGCAAGGGTGCGCTCGACGTGCTCGGCTCCGACGGCGACTTCGTCCCCTGCGTCCACTCGGTCGGGATGCCGCTGACCGAGGGCGTTGAAGACGTCTCCTGGCCCTGCAACGAGGCCAACAAGTACATCGTCCACTACCCCGACTCCCGCGAAATCTGGTCCTTCGGCTCGGGGTATGGCGGCAACGCCCTGCTCGGCAAGAAGTGCTTTGCGCTGCGGATCGCCTCGGCGATGGCGCGCGATGAGGGCTGGCTCGCCGAGCACATGCTGATCCTCAAGCTGACCTCGCCCGAGGGCAAGGTCAAGTACATCGGCGGCGCCTTCCCCTCGGCCTGCGGCAAGACCAACCTGGCGATGCTGGTCCCGACCCTGCCCGACTGGAAGGTCGAGACGGTTGGCGACGACATCGCCTGGATGAAATTCGGCGAAGACGGCCGCCTGCACGCGGTCAACCCCGAGGCCGGGTTCTTCGGCGTGGCGCCCAACACCAGCCACAAGACGAACCCGAACGCGATGGACACGATCGAGCGGAACACGATCTTCACCAACTGCGCCAAGACCGACGACGGCGACATCTGGTGGGAGGGGATGACCGGCGAGCCGCCGGCGCACGCGATCGACTGGCACGGCAACGACTGGACGCCCGAGTCCGAGACGCCCGCCGCGCACCCGAACGCGCGCTTCACCACCCCCGCCGCCCAGTGCCCCTCGATCGCGCCCGAGTGGGAGGACCCCGCCGGCGTCCCGATCGACGCCTTCCTCTTCGGCGGCCGCCGCGCCACCGTGGTGCCGCTGGTCCAGGAAGCCTACGACTGGGAGCACGCCGTCTTTATCGGGGCGACGATGTCTTCGGAGACGACCGCTGCCGCCGCCGGCGCCGTCGGCCAGCTCCGCTTCGACCCAATGGCGATGCTGCCCTTCTGCGGCTACAACATGGCCGACTACTTCGCCCACTGGCTGAAGATCGGCGAGCGCGAGGGGGCCCAGCTGCCGCGCGTCTTCTACGTCAACTGGTTCCGCAAAGATGCCGACGGCAAGTTCCTCTGGCCCGGCTTCGGCGAGAACAGCCGCGTCTTGGAGTGGGTCTTCCGCCGCTGCGAGGGCGAAGGCGAGGCAGTCGAGACCCCGGTCGGGCTGCTGCCGGCAGAGGGCGAGATCAACACCGAGGGCCTCGACATCTCCGACGAGGCGATGAAGGAGCTGCTCACCGTCGACCTCGACCTGGTCAAGGCACAGCTGCCGCAGGTCAAAGAGCACCTGGCCAAATTCGGCGACCGTTTGCCGGCCGGCGTCAGCGCCCAGCTCGAGGCGCTCGAACAGCGGCTGGCCTAAGCCAGCCGCTGTCGCAGAGGCCTACGAGTTGTAGGCCTCTGCGAGCTCGGGGTCCTTCTCGGCGAGCATCTCGGCGAGCTCGACCATCACCTTGCACTGCTTCCAGGTGGCGTCGTCCTGCATCTTGCCGTCGATCATGTGGACGCCGCGGCCGTCCGGGATCGCCTCGATCACTTTCTTCGCGAACTTGACCTCGTCCGGCGGCGGGCTGAAGACCTTCTTCGCGATCCCGATCTGAACCGGGTGCAGCGACCAGGCGCCGACGCAGCCCATCAGGAAGGCGGCGCGGAACTGGGTCTCGCAGCCGGCCGTGTCCTTGATGTCGCCGAAGGGGCCGTAGAAGGGCAGGATCCCGGCGGCGGTGCAAGCGTCGACCATGCGGGCGATCGAGTAGTGCCAGAGGTCCTGCTGGGCTGAGACGCGGTCGGCCTCCGGGTTCTCCGGGTCGACCGGGTCCTCCATCACGCGGTAGCCAGGGTGGCCGCCGCCGACGCGGGTCGTCTTCATCCGGCGGGCGGCCGCGAGGTCGGCGGGACCGAAGCTCATCCCCTGCATGCGGGGGCTGGCGTTGGCGATCTCCTCGAGGTTGACCACGCCCTGTGGGGTCTCGAGGATCGCGTGGACGAGGATCGGCCTTGAGAGGTTCGCCTTCGCTTCCAGCTGGGCGAGCAGGCGGTCGACGTAGTGGATGTCATGCGCGCCCTCGACCTTCGGCACCATGATCACCTCGAGCTGGTCGCCGATCTCGGTCACCAGCTGGGTAAAGTCGTCGAGCACCCAAGGGCTCTCCAAGGCGTTGACGCGGGTCCAGAGCGAGGTCTGGCCGAAATCGTTCTCCTTCGCTGCCTGGATCAGCCCGGCGCGGGCCGCCTCCTTGCGGTCGACCGGGACCGCGTCCTCGAGGTTGCCGAGCAGGATGTCGGTTTTTTCGGCGATGGCACCGGCCTTGGCGACCATCTTCTCGTTCGAGAAGTCGAGGAAGTGGATCATCCGCGAGGGCTTGACGGGGATCTCGCGGAGCGGCTCCGGGGCGCCGATCGCCTGCGGCAGGAAAAAGTCTCTGGGGTGTCTCAACGTGCTCCTCGGGTTGTTTCGAAGTTCGGGGTGGCTAAATCTATTGAGCGTGCGGATTTGCCGCCTCTCCCGCCCCTAAATTGCCTGCTTATCGAAGGGTCGGAGCGCGACACGACGCAGGACTGGCTGGTGCCGCGAGGCGCTGTGCCGACCGTGAGCCAACTGGAGGCGCGGATTGACGAGGCGGTGGTGGTTGCCCGGGCGTCCGAAGAGGGCGTGCGTGAAGTGGGGGAGATGGCGATCGATGCGGCTCGGCAGGCGCGGAGGGCTGCGGAGGCTGCGGAGCAGAGTGCGGTTGCAGCTGCGAAGGCGGCTGCCCAGGGCGCTCGACCGGCGGGTCCTGTCTCCGATACGGCCCCCCCGCAAACTGGCGGGGGCCCCGCATCGTCGCCACCCACCGGAAGAGAGGTGGAGGAGCAGCCGCCGGTTGGCGCGGCGGAGCGGGTTCAGGGGAAGCCGGCGCCTCAACCTCCGAGGTTCGAGGAGCGGTTTCGCAGGTTCAGTGAGAGAGCTGACTCTGTTTCGGGACGGTTGCGGCGGCTTTGCGAGCAGCCGGGTCACTCAGGCCCCAGCGTCGGCGCAGCGCGTCGGCGAGGCGACGGCTGATCGGACCGCAGCCTGGCAGCGGGGTGCCGTCGAGGGCGGTGGCCGGTTCGATCCCGCGGATGGAGTTAGTGAGGAAGACCTCGTCGGCATTGGGGAGGTCTTCGATGTGGATCGGCTGCTCTTGCGCGTCGATGCCCGACTCGAGCGCGATGGCGAGAACGGCGGCGCGGGCGGTGCCGGGGAGGATGCGGCCGTCAGCGGGGGGTGTCCAGAGGGTCTCTTCGCGGACGGCGAAGATGTTCGCCCAGCCGGCCTCGAGCGCTTCGTCGCCGTCGCAGATCAGCTGACCCGCGCCGTCATCGGGGTGCTCCATCCCACGTCGATCGACCCACTTGTGGGACCCACGGCCTCCCGGCACCGAGTGAGAGCACAACTCGGCGCCGCGCTCCGGGAAGACCGCCTCCGGCACGACCCCACCTGCAAGTAGGTCGTGCCGGAGGCGGTCTTCCCCGGGGACGCAGGTGAGGCGGAGCCGGCCGAGGGTGATTCCCTTTGCCGCGGCGAGCAGCTCTTCTCGGGCGCCCGCGGGGAGGTCGGTCTCGTAGACCTCGTCCAAGGTCCGGCGCAGGCGCGCCAGGTGTGCGTCGAGCTCGACCGGCTCGCCATTGACGACGAGGAGCGTCTCGAAAACGCCTTTGCTCGGGTTCGGCCGCCAGTCGTTCGTCGCCACAGGGGTATCTTGCCTGCGCGGCCCGGTCGATGCGCTCCCTGCTGATCGACAACTACGACTCCTTCACCTGGAACCTCTTCCAGCTCCTGGCCGAGGTCAACGGCAGTGAGCCCTTGGTCGTGCGGAATGACGAGATGAGCTGGGAGGAGCTGGAGCGCCTCGGGTTCGACAACGTCGTCATCTCGCCGGGGCCAGGACGGCCGGAGCGGGCGGCGGACTTCGGCGTCTGCGCCGAGGTAATCCGCCGCTGCGAGAAGCCGTTGCTCGGCGTCTGCCTCGGGTTGCAGGGACTGGGCTGGGTGGAGGGGGGGAGGGTCGAGCGCGCACCGGAGCCGATGCACGGCCGCGTCGTCCCCGTCGAACACGACGGCACAGGCCTCTTCGCCGGCATCCCCAGCCCCTTCCAGGCAACCCGCTACCACTCGCTGTCCCTAGCGCACCCCCTCCCCAGCACCCTCCGCGAGACAGCCACCGCCGACGGCGTCCCCATGGCCGTCGAACACCGCCATCGTCCCCAACACGCCGTCCAGTTCCACCCCGAGTCCGTGGCCACAGAGCACGGCGCCAAGCTCTTAGCCAACTTCCGCGACCTCACTTCTGACCCGGTCAGAGATCCCAGTGTCGAGTTTGTCGCCCATAGGGAGACAAACCCGACACGGCGATCCTTGACCAAGCTGCAGGCCCGGAAGCTCGATGCGCATCCGGACCCTGAGGCCGCCTTTGTCGCTCTTTACGGCGCGAGCACCCATGCGTTCTGGCTCGACAGCAGCCGCCCCGGCGCCCGCGGCCGCTTCTCCTTCATGGGCGATGCCTCGGGACCGCTCGCGGAGGTGATCCGCCATGAAGCCGGCGAGGGCGAGCCGCTCCTCGACCGTCTGCAGCGGCGTCTGGAGGCACTGCGGCCCGCCGAGTCGCCCGATCTCCCCTTCGAGTTCGACTGCGGCTTCGTCGGCTACCTCGGCTACGAGCTCAAGGCCGAGTGCGGCTACGCAACTCCTCATGACTCACCGCACCCCGACGCCGCTCTCATCTTCAGCGACCGCCTCGTCGCTTTTGACCACGAGCAGCAGCAGACCTACCTCCTCTGCCTCCACCGCCCAGAGGAAGAGCCCGCCGCCGAAGCCTGGCTCGAGGTTACGTCCGCTCGCCTATCCGCTATCGCCGCCGGAGGAGAGCCGGTAGTAGGTCCCACATTGCAGGTAGGACCTACTACCGGCTCTCCTCCCAGCGCGCTATCCCTCGCCCGCTCCCGCGACCAGTACCTGGAGGACGTAGAGAGTTCGATCGACCACCTGCTCGCGGGCGACAGCTACGAGATCTGCCTCACGAACCAGGTCAGCGGCGAGATCGATGTCGACCCCCTGGACCTGTACCTGAGCCTTCGTCGTGCGAACCCCGCTCCTTTCGCCTCGTATCTGCGATTCGGCGACCTGGCCGTACTGAGCAGCTCCCCCGAGCGCTTCCTCCGCGTGAGCCGTGACGGCGAAGCCGAAGCCCGCCCGATCAAGGGCACCAGCCGCCGCGGCTCGACCCCCGACGAGGACGCAGTCCTCGCCGCCGCCCTCGCCGCCGACGAGAAGAACCGGGCCGAGAACCTGATGATCGTTGACCTGCTCCGCAACAACCTCGGCGCCGTCTGCGAAGTCGGCAGCGTCGAGGTGCCGGAGATGATGGCCGTTGAGAGCTACGAGACCGTGCACCAGCTCGTCTCCTCGGTCCGCGGCCGCCTGCGCCCCGGCGCCTGTGCGGCCGACGCCGTCCGCTCCTGCTTCCCGCCGGGCTCGATGACCGGCGCTCCGAAGCTGCGCACGACCGAGATCCTCGACGTGCTCGAGGGCGCCGCTCGCGGCGTCTACTCGGGCGCGATCGGCTGGTTCGGCCTCGGCGGCGCCGCTGACCTCTCGGTCGCGATCCGCACCATCGTCCTCGCCGAGGGCCGCGCCTCGATCGGCGCCGGCGGCGCGATCGTCCTCGACTCCGATCCCGAGCGCGAGTACGAGGAGATGCTGCTCAAGGCGGCCGCGGCGCTGCGGGCGATCGACCCCGCCGTCGAGCCGGCGTCTATATCCTTGGCCTTCCAGAGCGCCGCCGCGATCGCGCCGCGCTAGCCGACCTTCCCACGACCGAAGCAGGAGCCATGGCCGTAGACACCGCCGCTTACCGCGAGATGACCGATGAGCAGGAAGCCATCGTCGAAATGGTCCGCCAGTTCGCCGACGAGCAGATCATCCCTAACGCCGAGCATTACGACCACGAGGACTCCTTCCCGGAGCCGATCGTCGAGCAGATGAAGGAGCTCGGCCTCTTCGGAGTCACCATCCCCGAGGAGTACGGCGGCATGGGCCTCGACCTGACCACCTACGCGATGATCGTCGAAGAGCTCTCGCGCGGCTGGATCTCGATCTCCGGCGTCGTCAACACCCACTTCATCGGCTCCTACCTGCTGATGAAGTTCGGCACCGACGAGCAGAAGGAGTACTTCCTGCCGAAAATGGCGACCGGTGAGATCCGCGCCGCCTTCTCGCTGTCTGAGCCCGAGGTCGGCTCCGACGTCCAGGGCATCAAGGCGACCGCCAAGAAGGGCGAGGACGGCAACTGGGAGCTGAACGGGCAGAAGATGTGGGTCACCAACGGCCTCGGCTCCAGCGTCGTCTTCGTGCTGATGAAGAACGACACCAAAGCCGACCCGCCCTACAAGGGGATGACCTGCTTCATCACCGAGAAGGAGGCCTGGAAGGAAACCGGCGAGGGTGACTTCAAGGGCCTCAACGTTCCGCCCAAGATCAAGAAGATGGGCTACAAGGGCGTCGAGTCGACCGAGCTCGTCTACGACGGCTACAAGTGCCCGCCGGAGCGGATCCTCGGTGGCGAGGAGGCCGGACTCGGCCAGGGCTTCGTGCAGATGATGGACGCGCTCGAGGTCGGCCGCGTCAATGTCGCCGCCCGCGGCGTCGGCATCGGCCAGCGCGCCCTCGAGCTCGCCCTCCGCTACAGCCAGGAACGGAAGACCTTCGGCAAGACGATCTCCAACCACCAGGCGATCCAGTTCAAGCTCGCCGACATGGCGACCCAGCTCGAGGCGGCCCGCCTCGTCACCCGCAAAGCGGCGCGGATGAAGGACGCCGGCGAGCGCTCCGACCTCGAGGCCGGTATGGCCAAGCTCCTGGCATCGGAGTGCGGCAAGTACTGCGTCGAAGAAAGCTTCCGCATCCACGGCGGCTACGGCTACTCGAAGGAGTACGAGATCGAGCGCCTCTACCGCGACGCGCCGCTGCTGCTGATCGGCGAGGGAACCTCGGAGATCCAGCGTATGGTGATCGGCAAGAAGCTGCTGCAGAGGCACAAGATCTGATGGGGCGCGGCTAGCAATGGCATCGACTTCGGACCTGATCCGCACCGCTGTCGAGCGGTTTCAGGCCGAAGTCCCCGCCCTGGCCAACCTGAAGCTGGTCTTCGGGCTGGAGCTGCGGGCAAAACACGACGTCCAGCTCTACCGGGTCGAGCTGCCGGGACCGAAAATCTCCAAAGACCTCGCCCAGGACGAGCGGCTGCTGGTTGAAATCGACCGACCGCAGTTCAACGAGCTGGCCGAGAAAGGGACGCTGAAGAGCTACCGGCGCGCGGCGGAAACCGGCCACATCAAGACGACGGGCGACTCCAACGTCGTCAAGCTGATCTCTCAGGTCGTCGAGAAGCAGGAGGAACGAAACCGCCTCCGCAAAGTGCACTAGAGGCGAGGAGCCCCTAGAGGCGGAGGAGGTTGTCGGCGTCGATCTCCCGGGTGACGCCGCGGAAGTCGATCACCAGCGGCGCCTGGGCGACGATCCGCTCGTAGTCCATGCCGGGATGGGCGGTGACGATCGCCGCCAGGTCCGTCTCCCGCAGGCCCTCGTCGAGGTCGACGTTGGCGAGGCCGTGGCCCTTCAGCTCTGGGACGAAGGCGTCGTGGTAGGAGACCTCGGCGCCGAGGTCCTGGAGGCGGCCGATGATCTTCAGCGCCGGCGATTCGCGGGTGTCGCCGACGCCGCCCTTGTAGCTGACGCCGAGGATGAGGACGCGGGAGCCTTTGACCGGCTTGGCCACCCCGTTCAGGGCGCGCTCGATCCGTTCGACGCAGAAGGAGGGCTGGGCCTGGTTCACCTTCCCCGCCAGCTCAATGAACTCGGGGTAGAAGTCGAACTGGCGCGCCTTGTAAGCGAGGTAGAAGGGGTCGATCGGGAGGCAGTGGCCGCCCATCCCCGGCCCCGGCTCGAAGCGCATGAAGCCGAACGGCTTGCTCGAGGCGGCGTCGATCACCTCCCAGACGTCGATCCCAAGCCGGTCGCAGAGCTGCGCCAGCTCGTTGACGAAGGCGATGTTGACGGAGCGGAAGATGTTCTCCAGGAGCTTTGAGAGCTCGGCCGCCTCGGGGCTGCTGAGGACGATCACGGTCTCGCAGATCTGGGCGTAGAGGTCGCGCGCCTTCTCGGTGCAGGCGGGGGTGATGCCGCCGACCAGCTTCGGCGTCGTCTTCACCGTGTAGTCGGTCCGGCCCGGGTCAATCCGCTCGGGCGAGAAGGCGAGATGGAAGTCCGTCCCGACCGTCAGCCCCGAACCCTCGAGGATCGGCTGCAGGCGCTCGCGGGTCGTCCCAGGATAGGTCGTCGACTCCAGCACCACTAACTGCCCGGCCCTCAGCACCGCCGCTAGCCGCTCGGCCGACTCGACCAGGTAAGTGAGGTCCGGTTCGCGGGCGTCGCTGAGCGGGGTGGGGACGCAGATGATCACCGCATCAGCCGCGGCCAGCTCGTCGTAACCGGTCGTGGCGCTGATCCGGCTCGCGATCGGCTCCAAGGCAGAGTCCGGGACATCCTCGATGTAGCTGCGCCCGGAATTGAGCGCCTCCACCTTCGATTGGTCGACGTCGACGCCGACCACATCGCAGCCGGATTCGGCGAAGGCGACGGCAAGCGGCAGCCCGACGTAGCCGAGACCGATGATCCCTATACGCATTGTCGGCATAATCCCACGCTTGGCCGACGCGATCCGCCGTGGGCGCCTCCTCTGGCTGCTGATGCCCCTCCTGCTGGGGGCCCTTGCCGCGCCCGCCTCCGCCTTGACCCTTCCGCCCGGCTTCCAGGTCCGGGTCCTGCCGCTGCCGAAAGCGAGCGGGCCGACCTACACCAACGGGCTGCAGAAACCGAGCACGCTGGAGTTCGCCCCTGACGGGACGATGTTCGTCGCCGAGCGCAACGGCCGCGTCCTCGCCTTCGACTCGATCGAAGACTCGACTCCCACCCTGGTGGCCAACATCATCAACGAGGTCCACGCAGACGGCGACCGCGGGATCCTCGGGATGAAGCTCGCCCCCGGCTATCCCGCGGACCCCTACATCTACCTCAGCTACACCTATGACGCGCCGATCGGGGGGGACAGCGCCGACTCGCCCCATCCCCATCTCGCCGACGGCAGCGACGGTTGCGAAACCAGCAGCGACTCGGGATGCCTCGTCAGCGGCCGCCTAGTGCGGATCGAGGTAAACCCGACGACCGACGTCGCGGTCGGCGGCGCGCAGGAGCCGCCGCAGGAAGTGCTGATCAACAGCTGGTGCCAGCAGAAGCTCAGCCACTCGATCGGCGACATCGAGTTCGACAGCAGCGGGGCGCTGCTGATGACCGGCGGCGACGGCGCCAGCTGGAGCATCCCTGACTACGGCCAGGAGGAAAACCCCTGCGAAGACCCGCCAAACGAAGGCGGCTCGCTGCGCTCGCAAGACGTGCGCACCCCGCAGACGGCGTCTGACCCGACCGACTACAGCGGCTCGCTGATCAGGGTCGACCCCGACACCGCCGCGGCCCTCCCCGACAACCCTTTCAGCGTCACGCCGCTGAAAAACGCGCAGAACGAAGTCGACAACAACGCCGCCCGCATTCTTGCCTACGGGATGCGCAACCCGTTCCGCTTCGCGATCAAGCCCGGGACCGATGACGTCTACATCGGCGACGTCGGCTGGGACCAGTGGGAGGAGATCGACCACGCCACCTCGCCGCCGGCGGCGGGCCAGAAAGCCGTCAACTTCGGTTGGCCCTGCTACGAGGGCGGTCCCTCGGGCAACCTCGTCAACTCCCGCTGGGACGCGATCGACAAGCCCCTCTGCGAGTCCCTCTACGCCGAACCGAACGCGGTCCGCGCGCCCGTCTTCGCCTACCCGCACCCCTTCACGCCGGGCTACGACGGCCACCTCTTCCCCGGCGACGCCTGCAACCCCGCCGCCGGCTCCTCGGTTGCCGGCCTCTTCTTCTACGACCCGACCGGGGTTGACCCCTCGGCGCTCCTGCCGGAGAAGTACCAGGGCGCCCTCTTCTTCACCGACGCCTCGCGCGGGTGCATCTGGACGATGGAAGAAGGCGCCGACGGCCAGCCCGATCCTTCGACGATCGAAAACTTCATCGTCCACGAGAACGGCGACACCCTCTTCACCCCGGTCGACATCGTCCAGGGGCCGGACGGGGCTCTCTACGTTCCGAACTTCTACTTCGACGAGATCTGGCAGATCCGTTACTTCCCCGGGAACGCGGCGCCGACCCTCGATCTGGACGTCGACAAAACCTACGGCGAACTGCCGCTGCAGGTGCACTTCGATGCCTCTGGGTCCAGCGATCCCGACCCCGGCGACCAGCTCGAATGGGCCTGGGACCTGAACGGAGACGGCGAGTTCAGCGAATACGGCAGCGCCAGCACCGCCTCACACGAATACAGCGATCCCGTCAATGTGACGGCCGCGGTGCGGATCCGGGACGAGTTCAGCCACGTCGTGACGAAAACGGTGGACCTCTACCCCGGCGACAAAGGCCCGCCGACCGGAGTGGCGATCGCAAAGCCGACCTCGGACCTGAAGTGGATCGTCGGTCAACCGTTCGACTACGAAGGGACCGTCTCCGGACCCGATCCTGACGGCGAGTCGCTTGGCTCCGGTTTGACCCCGCACTGGGAATTCAGGCTCAAACACTGCCCCGACGCCTGCCACGAACACCCGCTGATCAGCTCGGACACGGCCGCCGGCAGCTTTGCCCCCGAGGAACACGAGTTCCCGTCGCACCTGCGTCTGGTCTTCACGGTCACCGACTCGCGGGGGATGAGCGCAAGCGCCGAAGTTGAAGTGGACCCGTTGGTAATCGAAATCGGCGTCAAATCCGACCCCGCCGGGATTCCGTTGGCGCTGAACGGTTTCACCGATACGGCGTTGATCAGGACGGAAGCCATGGCCGGCGGGAAAGTGAACGTCGCCGCCCCGGCGACGGTTGAAGTCGATGGCCAGCCCTATGTCTTCGACAGCTGGTCGGACGGTGGGGCGCGGATCCACGACGCGACCAGCCTCGAGACGGTCGACCTGGTCGCCCATTTCGTTCCGGAACCGGACGAACCGGACGAAGAACCTGAAGAGCCCGAAGAGCCGAAAGAAGAGCCGAAACCGTCTTCCGGCGGCGGCAGCGCCTCACCGCCGGTGGAGCCGCCGGCGACGCCGCCGGCGCTGGCTCGCCTCCGCCTCACCTCGCGCCCCCCGGGAGCGCGTCTCCGTCTCGGAGCCGTCCGCGCCGCCGCGCCTTTCTCGGCCGAGCTCCTTCCCGGGACCGAGAGTTTCCTGCTGGCGCCGCGAGCGATCCGCCGCCACGGGAAGCAATTCCTCTTCCAGCGCTGGGCGGTCGACGGCAAGAGCCTCGGCAAGAGCCGCCGCCAGGCGCTCACGATCAGCGGCGACGCCCGCTACCTCGCGATCTACGGGCGACGCTGATCGGCGGGCGGCAGATAGCATCTCGCGCCGCCAACACGATAGGAGCGATACCCACCGATGACTGACCAGAAGTACGAGCTGACGACGGACCAGGCAGAGCGCGAGGCAAGCGGCGCGCACAGCTATGGCCGCTACCTGGAGGAGTTCGAGGTAGGCGCCATCTATAAACACTGGCCCGCGAAGACGGTGACCGAGGCCGACGACCACCTCTTCTGCCTGATCACCATGAACCACCACCCGCTGCACATCAACGACATCTACGCCGGCCAGTCGCAGCAGGGCCGCAACGTTGTCGTCGGCCCGCTCGTCTACTCGCTCGCCTTGGGGATGTCCGTCTCCGACGTCTCGGGCAAGGCGATCGCCAACCTGGCGACCGAAGAACTGAGCCACCCGAACCCCGTCTTCCACGGCGACACGCTCTTCTGCGAGACCGAGGTCCTCGACGTGAAGCCCTCGAAATCAAAGCTCGACCGGGGCGTCGTCAAGGTCCACACCCGCGTCCTCAACCAGGACGGTGTTCTCGTCGCCGAGTTCAAGCGGCTGGTTCTGGTCCCCCGGAAAGAACCGGGAGAGGCCGCCTGATCACCTCGCGGTAAAGGCGCGGCAGGCGAGTGAGGCCGGCCGCGCCAGCGGGGTGCCGGCGGTGGTGCCTCGCAACCAGTCCGCGTCGTCAGGCCTGATTGGGCCGGCGAGCGCCGCGACCGCGGTGAAGCCCGCGGCCGCCGCGGCTGCCCCGACCAGCACCCCCGGCGCCCCACCGAGACCTTCGGCGGCCAGGGACCCGAGGACCCCCGCCGCGGCCGAGGCGGCCAACGTCGCGAGCAAGGTGCGCGAGTGAATGCCGTGGCGGCCGAGGAGGCGGCCGGCATAGGCGATCGTGATCGCGCCGACGAGGACCTGACTACCGAGGTTGGCGAGGGCGGCGCCGCGAGCGTGCATCGGCGGGATCAAAGCGAAGGCAAGGGAGATGTTCGTGAGGGCCGCGATCGCGGTGATCGCCAGCACCGGCCGCACCTTTCCCAGCCCGTTGAGAAAGGCGTTGGCGAGACCCATCAGCGCCAGCAGGGGAACTCCGAGCGCCATGATCTGCAGCAGCTCCCCGGTTTCGGAGTATTCGCTGCCGTAGACGAGGGAGAGCAGCTGCGGGCCGAGGGCTATCGCCGCTGCCGTTAAAGGCAGTGCAAAGAGGATCAATAGCCGCTGTCCGCGCTCGAAGCCGAGCCCGATGCGGTTGTCGTCGCCGCTGCCGAAGAGGGTGGCAAAGGCCGGCATGACGGTGTTACCCAGCGCTTCGGTGAGGGCGGTGATCGCGTAGATCGAAGCGAAGGCGATCGAGTAAACGGCGATCGCAGTGTTATCGGCGTAGTGCTCGAGGAAGAAGAACTCGGAGCGTTTGAAGACGATCGTCGAAAGCACAATCGAGATCGTGGTCAGGCCCGCGAAGCTCAGGGCTCGGCGCTCGAGGCTGCGGTCGTGGCGGACCTCGGATCCGAGATCGCGCAGGGCGCGGCGGCAGGCCACCTCCGACCAGGCCATGTTGGCGGCGATCATTGCCACCTCGACGGCGAAGAAGCCGGTGATTCCGCCCCCGGCGGCGAGGACCGCGATCGTGATCGGGACCGCGGCCGCCCCGGTGACGAGGCCGATGATCGAGGTCTCGCGCCAGCGCAGGGTGCCGCTGAGGATCGCGTTCGGCATCGCCTGCACGATCGCCAGCCCGCAGCCGACCCCGGCTAGCCACCATGCTGCCGTCGGCTCCTGACCCGCCAGGGCAGCGCCGAACAGCACCATCGCCCCAAGTACCGCCCCGAGCGCTCCCACTCGGTAGCTGCGGGCGATCAGCCCTCGGGTCGTCGCCGGCCGCCCGGCGCCGATGCCCTCGCCGACGAAACGGGTGAGCATCTGCGAAATACCGCCGTTGAAGATCGCCGCGATCGAGAGCGCGACAAAGGCGATGAAACTCTGGCGACCCATCTGGTCGGGGCCGAGGAAGCGGGCAGCGGCGACCGAGACCGCGAGGACGAAGAGCTGCGGGCCGACGACCCGCGCCGCGCTCCAGGCGCCGCCACGCAGGACGGCGCTACCCGTGGCGCCTGAGGCAGCATCGCCCGCCTCAGTAGTGGGCAAGCCAGGCTCTGAGCTCATCATCCTCGTCCCAGAGTCGAAGTCCTTCCTCCACCCAGCGGCGACGGTCGCGCCAGTGCTTGTAAGCCGCGCGCAGGATCTCGCCTTTGTGGCGGCGGGTGAGGAGGTTTTTGCGGACGGAGGCAAGGGCCTTGCCCCGGTCGCCGGGCCCGAGGTTGGCGGTGAACGAGCCGCAGAGGGCGACGCCGAGGCGGGCGGGGACGCATGGGGCGAGGCGAGGATCTTCGCGGGCCAGCGCCAGGTATTCCTCGACTTCTCGCGCCGCCATCGTCGGCGAGTGTCGGTTGCCGGTGTGGACCCGGTAGACGCAGGTGAGCAGGGAGACGAAGACGGGGTCCGCCAGCTGAGCCAGGCGCAGCCAGAAGTAGTGGTCCTCGGCGAAGGCGGTGTTTTCGGGATAGCCGCCGATCTTCCCCACGGCCTCGGTCCGGGCGACCGAGCCGACCGAGGGGACGAAGTTACGGGCGAAGAGGGATCGCAGCGGCGCATCCATCTCCTCCGAGTCGACCGTCATCAACCCGGTTGCCCGCCAGCGGCCATTCTCTTTCAGCGCGGTCAGGCAGCGTCCAAAGGCGAAGGGAGCGGTGGGGTTCTCCTCGAGCGCCCGTTCCAAACGGCCGAGGGTGCCGGGCAGGAGCAGGTCGTCGGAATCGAGGAAGGCGATGAAATCCGAGCTCGTGCGCTTGAAGCCCTCGTTGCGGCCGCGGGCGGGCCCCCAGCCGCCGCGCTTGTTGCGCAGCACCGAGACGTCGACCGACTCGAGGTACTCGATGGTGCCATCGGTGGAGCCGTCGTCGACGACGATTACCTCGCACGGCGCCGGCTGCTGCGCGAAGACGCTGGAGAGCGTCTGGGCCAGCAGCTCGGCCCGGTTGTAGGTCGGGATGACGACCGTTACCCGGCTTGCCTGCGGGCGCTCACTTGCGGAGGAGCTTTGGGAGGGGTGGGCGGTCGCCAGGATGCGGAAGACTCTAGGCAATGCCCTCGGACCGACTCCTCGTCGTCTGCCCGGTCCTGCCTTTTCCGCCGATCGACGGAGGTCGCAAGCGGACCTTGCGCCTGCTCGAGGCGGCGGCGGCCGCCGGCTTCATCCCGCACATCCTCACCACCGATGGCGAGGACCCGACCCTGGTCGCGGCGCTGCGGGAGCGAGGCTGGACCGTGGAGGTACTGGCGCCGCCGCCGACCACCCTTCGCCATCGCCTCCACCAGCACCTGAAGCGGCTGCCGAGCCCCTTCATCCCCAGCGTCGACGCGCGCCTGCGCGAACTGGTCCACGAGCCCCGGACCGTGGTGCAGATCGAGCACACCCAGAGTGCCTACTACGACCAGGCTCTGGCTGGTATTCCCTGGGTGCTCTCACTCCACAACGTCGACTCGGAGTTGCTGCGGACGATCGCCCAGACCAAGCGCCCGGGGACTGCCGCCTGGTTGCGGGCGTGGAGCCAGTGGCAGGCGATGCGCACGGTCGAGCGGCGCGAGGTGCGGCGCGCGACCGCGACCCTTTGCGTCTCGGAGTCCGATGGCCGGCAGCTGGAAGCCCCGGGCGCGGAGCTGATCGTCTCGCCCAACGGAATCGACGATGACTTCTTCGAGATTCCGCTCGAGGGTGCCGAGGCAGACCGGGTTCTCTTCTTCGGCCGCCACGACTACCCGCCGAACGAGCACGGCTTGGCCCGCTTCCTGCGGGAGGCTTGGCCGCTGGTGAGCGCCGCCCGCCCGGGGGCGCGGCTGCGGATCGCCGGCAGCGGCGCCACCGAGGAAGTGCGCGAGCTCTCGGCGGCGACGCCGGGGGTCGAGTTCATCGGCTTCGTCGACGATCTCAGCGCCGAGATCGCGGCCTCCTCGCTTACGGTCGTCCCGCTCTGGGCGGGCGGGGGCACCCGGCTCAAGGTGGTCGAGGGGATGGCCTCTTCGCGCCCGATCGTCGGCACCGGCCTCGGGGTCGAAGGGGTCGGCTTCGAGTCCGGCCGCCACGGCATCGTTGCCGAGTCCCCGCCTGATCTGGCGACCGGCGTCACCGAGCTCTTAGCTGACCCAGGCCGGGCGCGTGAGCTCGGCGTGGCCGCCCGCGCTCACGCAGACCGGTTCCGCTGGAAATACACGACCGCTCCTGCTGTCGATCTCTACCGACGCCTGGCGGCAAGGGTGCCGAATCCGCCGCGCAATAAGACTTTCAGCACTTCCTGAATTACTAGGACAGGCGTCCAAACCTCCCTCAGGCCCTCGGTAATTCCTCGCCAGGGACCGATCTAACTTGCATCAAGAGGCCGCACCAATAGCGGCCCCCTCGAAAAAGGCAAACCCGTCGCGAGGCGGGGGCGCAAAGCCAGGGATCTCCCCGAGATCGCCCAGCTACCGAAAGGAGGCGGTGCCCTGTGGGCGTCGCGCGTCTCAAGAACGTCATTGCGATCTTCGTTGCGACTGCGGCTTTGACGCTGACGATGCTCGGCGTCGCCCAGGCAAGCCCCGTCTCCTACACCCGCGCCGCCTATGACAGCGCCGCTGCGAGCGCGGACTGGTCCCAGACCCCGAGCCGGCAGTCCTACGTCGTGCTCCAGTCCTGGGAAACCGGGCGGATGCAGGAACTGAAGTCAAAGAACCCGTCGCTCAAGGTCCTCGTCTACAAGAACTTCAGCTTTGCGGCCGAAAAGAAGACGACCTCCACCTCCACCGGTGTCTCTAAGCAGGAAGCCGAAGCCAACCCCGACTGGTTCCTGAAGAACTTCGCCGGCGAACCGATCTCCTCGGATGGCTACAAGTGGCTCTGGGCGATGGACGTCGGCAACCCCACCTATCAGCAGCGCTGGGCTGACAACGTGATCGCCGAAGTCACCGCCCGCGGCTGGGACGGCGTCTTCCTCGACGACGTCAACCCGACGATGAAATACGCCACTGACGAGTCGCAGGTCGCGAAGTACCCGAACGACGCCGCCTACTCCGCGGCGACGGAGTCGGCGCTCGCCTACATCGGACCGCGGATTCAGGCCAGTGGCAAGCTCGCGATCGCCAACTTCGCCACCTGGGTCGAGTACAGCTCCACCCAGAACAACTGGCTCAAGTACGTGAACGGCGCCCTCGACGAGATGTTCGTCAAGTGGGGCCGCAACAGCGGCGAAGGCTACCGCTCGGAAAGCCAGTGGACGCGGCAGCTGGAAGAGGTCAAGTACGCCGCCTCCCAGGGCAAGCAGTTCATCGGCTTCACCCAGGGCAGCAGCGGCGAGACGCAGGCCGCCCGGTTCGGCTACGGCACCGTGCTGCTGGGTACGAACGGCACCGCCTCCTACGCCTTCACGCCGAACTACACCAGCGAAACCTGGATGCCTGAATTCGAATACGAACTCGGGGCGCCGACCGCCGCGGAGACGCGCGACAGCAACGGCGTCCACCGCCGCACCTTCGGCAACGGCCTCGTCCTCGTCAACCCGACCGGCTCCAACCAGACCGTCAACTTCGGCGGGACCTACTCCGGCTCGGGTCTGACGAACGCGACCAGCGCGACGATGCCGGCGCACAGCGCCCTGATCCTCACCGGCACCCAGCAGGTGCGGGAATCGACGAAGAAGCCGAAAAAACGGACCGTCGCGATCAAGGTCAAGGGCACCGTCACCGCCGAGAAGGTAGCGCTGAAGTGGACCCCGATCGGCGACAAGCAGAGCGCCGTCGACGTCAGCGTCTACAAGGTCGTCCGCGACAGCCGCCCGCTTGCCCGCACCGCCCGCAAGCACCGGGTCGACCACCGGGTCAACAAAGGTCACGCCTACCGCTACCGCATCATTGGCCTTGACCGCAAGGGCAAGGTCGTCGCCCGCTCCCGCGCGATCAAGGTCCGCCCGGGCAAGCACCCGCGGAAGATCCGCTAGCGGCTCAGCAGCTGCTCGTAGAGCTCGCGGTAGCCTTGGTTCATCCGGGCTACCGAGAAGCGCTCGGAGTGCAGGCGCCGGCCCTCGGCGCCCATCCGCTCGCGAGCGGCCGGGTCGCCGAGGGCGTCTGAGATCGCGGCCGCGAGGGCGTCGGCCTCGTGCGGGACGATGGCGCCGGCCCCGCTGGTGAGCAGCTCCCTCGCGCCGGCGACGTCGGTCGAGACGACGGGTACGCCGCGGGCCAGAGCCTCGAGGGCAGCGATCGAGAGGCCCTCCCAGACGGAGGAGAAGACGAGTAGGTCGGAGCGGGCGATGACGTCGGCGGCGTCGGAGCGGATGCCGGTGAAAAGTACGGTCTGATCGAGATCGAGCTTGGACGCCAGGCCTTCCAGCTCGCCTCGCCGCTCGCCGTCGCCGACGACGAGGAACTTCGCCTTCGGCCGCTTCTCCTTCACCGCGGCGGCGGCCTGGAGGAAGCGCTCGTGCGCCTTCTGCGGGACCAGGCGGCCGACAATCGAGACCACCTCAGCCTCGGTGTCGAGGCCGAGCTCGGCGTCGATCTCCGCCCGCCGGACGGCAGACAGCGGCGTCGGGTCCGGGACCCCGTTCGGGATCACCGCGAGCTTCTGGGGCGGAAAGCCCTTCTCTTCCAGGTGCCCTTTGAGGTCTTCGGAAACGCAGACCACGAGGTCAGCTAGGCGCAGCAACTTGACGGCTTGGTCCTCCTCCTCCAGCGGCACCCCGTGGAAGGTCGTCAGCAGCGGCGGGCGCGCGAACGGCGCCGCCAGCTGGGTGCCGAAGCGGGCGACGGCGGTGACCTTGACGTTGTGGGAGTGGACGAGGTCGGGGCGAAAGCCGCGGGTGACGCGGGTGACGATCCCGAGGGAGCGCAGCAGGGCGGGGGCGGAGCGGCTCGTCGGCAATCCGCGGCGGCGGATCGGCAGCCCCCGCAACCCCTCGTCAAGCTGTCCGGGTGCTCCGAGCAGCGCCAGCTCGTCTCCACGGGCGGCGCCGTCGCGCAGGCACTCGACGACCATCTTCTCGGCCCCGCCGACGCCCATCTCGGAGATCACGACCTGCAGCCTCATCGCCGCCGCAGTCTTTCGTAGAGGGCCAGCATCTGCTCCGCGTTGGCGGCTGCGGTGAACTTCGAGCTCACCCGCTCCTGACCGCGAGCGCCGACTTCGGCGCTGAGCTCGGGGCTCTCCAGCAGGCGGAGGACCGCCGCTGCGAGCGCGTCCGGATCGCGCGGCGGCACCAGCGGCACCGCCTCGCCGGCGATCTCAGGCACGCCGCCGACAGCGGTGGCGACGCTGGGACGTCCCGCGGCCATCGCCTCCAGCAGGGACATCGGGCAGTTCTCCAGGAGCGAGCAGAGGACGTAGAGGCCAAGCTCGGCCAGCGCCTCGTCCACCGGAAGGTGGCCGGGGAACGAGAGCGACTCGTCGAGGTCAAGCTCGTGGGCCAGCTCCTCCAGGTGGTCCTGCATGGTGCCCGTTCCGTAGACCGCGAAGCGGGTCTGCGGACGCCGGCGGCGAACCAGCGCCGCCGCGCGGAGGAAGGTGTCGAGGTCCTTCACCGGTTCCAGTAGGGAGATCGTCCCCACCAGATCCCCGGGGGGCAGGGGCGGCGGCGGCTCCACCCCGTTGGCGATCACCTCGATCTGATCAGCCGGATAGCCGAGCCTGGCGACCAGCTGCTCGGCGAGGAAACGCGAGGGGGAGACGACGGCATCGCAGCGGCGGGCGAGGAAGGCATCGAGGCCGCGGTAGGCGACCCGGTCTCGGAGGCTAGGTTGCTCGCTGCCGACCGGAGGGGGAAGGTAGGGGTCGGGGAGGCCGTGCACGGTGTAGACGCGTGCCTGGCCGCGCTGGCGGGGCCAGAGGCGCGTCCAGAGCCCGCTGCGGCGGTCCTGGGCATGGACCACGTCAAAGCCGGAGGCGAGGCTGCGCAGGCGTCTGCCGCCGCTCAGGTCAGCCGGGCTTTTCAGGGCCAGCACGTGGACCGGGATCCCGGCGGCCGCGAAGCGCTCGGCGGCCCGCCCCTCGGCGCAAACCGCCTCCACCGTGGCCCCGGCCTCCGCCAGGGCCCGGCTCAGCACCAGCGCATGCTCCAGGGGGCCGCCGCTTAGCAGCGACGTCACCTGCAGGACCTTCATGCGGCTGCTCGTACCAGCTCGGTCCGGGCAGCCTGCGGCTCTGCCCGCAGCACCGCCCCGGAGGAAGCGAGGGCGCAGGCGAGCCAGATCGGCACAGTCACCTGCTCGCTGAGGAAGATCGCCGAGACGGCAGCGACAAGCAGCGATCCCTTGATCGCGGCGGCGAAGCGCAGGGACTCGTAGTCGCCACGCCGTCGCGCCTCGCGTTCGGCTTGGGTCAAGGCGCTCCAGGCGGCGCCCATCATCGCCAGGAAGAGGGCCAGGGCGAACGGGCCGTTCTCGGCGAGGATCTCCAGATAAGCGTTGTGGACGACCGGGTCCTGCAGGGCGATCGGGTTGCTGCGGACATATTCGGGGGCTTCGACGCCGAAGCGGTCGGGGCCCACCCCGAGCACCGGTGAGCTCATCCACATCTGGGTTGCCGCCGACCAGAACGCTTCTCGCGATTCGACGTTCTTGTCGGCGATCCGTTCCTTTTCTTCGAGCCGGTCGCTGATCAGCGGCGACCAGAGCGTCAGCGCGAGCAGGGCGGCGAGGAAAGCGGCGGCCGCCGCGGTGACGATCGCCTTCGCCCCGATGCGGCCGGTAAAGAGCCCCCAGAGCACCAGCGCCGCGAGCCCGACCCCGGCCCCGCGGGAGAGGGTTGCGGCCGTCGCGGCCAGCAACAAGATCATCGCCCCGCCCCAGAGCAGGCGCAGGCGGCGGTCTTCGCGGTAGAGGTAGACCGCCATCGGCACCGCGGTCGCCATCAGGTAGCCGAAGTCATTCGGGTCCTCGATCGGCCCCGAGGCCCGTGCCTCGGCGCCGCTGAGGAAGGCCATCAGCCCGACCAGGCTGGCCAGGGCGGCCGAGGCGACGTAGACCTGGAGCAGCCGCTTGCCGCTGGCGCGGTCGTTGACGAGCTGGGCGACGAGGAAGAGAAAGAGGACGAAGAAGGCGTAACGGAAGGCCTTCTCGAGCCCGACCGAGGGTTCCGGCGAGACGATCAGCGAGAGGCCGACGACGAAGGCGAAGACCACGCCGAGGCCGATCACCGGCGAGGTGCGGATCTTGGTTCCCTGGCTGACCACCCGCAGCGCATAGGCGCCGACCAGAGCCACGCCGAGAAGCTTTACGGTCGAGAGGGTGGCCGTCGGGTAGTGCAGCATCGCCTCCCAGGGCACGGCGGCGATCATCGCCAGGAGGACCAGTTCGGCCCGCCCGATCACCCAGGTGAGGAAGACGATGCCGACAAAGGCCGCGAGGGCCAGCAGCGGATGGGTGGCGGCGAGGAAGCCGGTGATCAGCGCGGCGAAGAGACCGGCGATGGCGAAGTCGCGTCCGCCGAGCGGACGCGTGCTCATTTCGTCGCCACCTGTTTCTGCGCCCGCCGCCGCGGTGCCGACTCCGGTTGGTAGCCCTCGCTCCCGCCCAGTGAGTCATCGGCGAAATTGAGGACGATCCCGGAGATCGAGGCGCCGGCCAGCTGCAGGGTCTCGACGGCGCTGCGGAGGGTGCTCGGCTTCTCTTTGCCGGTCGCCACCGTCAACAGGACCCCGTCGGCGTGCCTGGCGACGATCCGAGCGTCGCTCACCGGTAGCACCGGAGGCGTGTCGATCAGGACCATCGCGTCGGCTTTGCGCAGGGTCTCGAAGAGCGACGCCGCGCGGACGTGGAGCATCTCGGTCGAGTTGGCCGCGATGGGCCCGCCAGGGACGATCGAGAGCCGTGGGAACTCCGTTTTGACGCGCCGAAGTTTGGAGTCGACTTTGCCGTGCAGGGCATTGGAGAGGCCGGTCTCATTGGCCACGTCGAAAATCTGGTGTTGCCGCGGCCGCCGCAGGTCAGCGTCGACGATCAGCGTCTCGATTCCGAGCTGGGAGAGAGCGACTCCGAGGTTGGCGACGAGCACCGACTTCCCCTCGCCGGCAAGGGGACTGGTGACCTGAATGATGCCTTGGCGGTCGTCAAGCTGGAACTCGAGATTGGTCCGCAGAGCGCGGATCGCCTCCTGTAGGGGCGCCGAGCCCTGCTCTTGCCAGATCAAGCGCGGCCCCCGGGAGAGACGCCGATCGGTGGGAAGGGCGCCGATCAGCGGCACCGAGGTGACCTCGCCGACGTCGCTCGCCGACTCGATCCGGCCGCGCAGCTGCTCGACGAAGTACGCGAGCAGGATGCCGCCCAGCAGTCCGAGGATGATGCCGATGGCGATGATCAGCGGCGGTCGCGGCTGCACCGGCGAGTCCGGGGCGGTCGCGGGGTCGACGATTTCTGGCTGCACGAACTTGTTGTTCGAGAGGTAGCGGATAAAGGCCGTGGAAACGGTTTTCGCCACGATCGCCGCGTCGTCTCCCGATTCGGCGGTGCCGATGATCTGCATGATCCCGGTGCCGGGGGAGGTGCCGGTTTCAACCGAGCCGGGCAGGGGTTCGCCGAGCTTGTCTTCGGCCTTGTTCTTGATCAGGCTCGACTTTGCCGTCCGCGCGTAGGTGCCGAGCACCGCGTCGAGCTGTTCGGGGGTGATGAAGCCGCCTTCGCTACTCGGGGTGAGGGCGAGGGTCGAGACCGATTCGTACTTCGGCGCCCGGCTGAGGGCGAAGAGGACCGCGAAGAGGGTGGTGACGGCGACGAAGATCACGACCAGCAGCCGTCGCCTCCAGATCGCGCGCAGGACGTCATTGAATTCCATCAGTTGTCTCTTTCTCGGCTTGGTAGGTCGGCGCCCCCAGCGCTGCAGGCCGCGGTGCAGCAAGGCGTTCGTACACACTTCGCCACTCCTGGGCCATCCTCCTTGCGCCGAAGAGGATGCTGCGCTCGCGCTGTGAGGCGAGCAGATCTTCGCGGAACCCGCGGTCGGAGAGGATGCGGCGGATCAGCGCGCTCGCCTCCGCCTCGTCGGCGCAGACCTGGCGGGGGCCGAGGATCTCCCGGCAGGGCTCGATGTCGCTGGCGACCACGACCACGTCCTCGGCCATCGCCTCGAGGATCGAGAGCGGCTGGCCGTCCCATGCGGTCCAGTGCAGGTAAACGGTCGCCCGCGAGAGCTCGGAGAGAACCCCGGATCGGCTGAGCCAGCCGGTGACGGGCACGCCCTCGGCGCTGACGGCACTCTCGGGGATGCCGCCGCGCCCGGCACCGCCGACCCAGGAAACGTCCGCGATGTCGGCAACCGAGGCAAGGATGCGGGCGGCTGAGGCCGGCTGGCGCTGTTCGGTGATGCGGCCGACCGCGATCGCCCGTTGGCGTCCTGGCCGTTCGGGTGGCGCGCCCGCAGGCGGGTCGTCGAGCTCGGGAATGCCGTTTCGGACCACCACGACCTTCTCCGCCGGCACCACCTGGCGGGCGTCCCGCGCCTCCGCCTCAGAGACGGCGCCGATCTCGTCGACGCCCCGGGCCGTGGTCCACTCGATCGCCTTGAAGATGCGCTTCTGCGAGGCGCTCCGGCTCTGCATCGTGAACGAGTAGCCGTGGGGGGTGTAGACCTTCGGCGTCGACCGCGGCAGCGCCAGCGAGCCGACCACCCCGGCAAAGGAGGAGTGCAGGTGGACGACGTCGTGCTCCCAGCTCGCCGCAAGCCGCCGCAGCGCCCTGGCTGCGGCGATTTGCTCGCGCGGCGCCCGGCGGTCCCAGGGGAGGGGAAAGAGCTCAACCTCCGGCGCGATCTTCGCCCGCACGTCCTCAGGGGTCTCTGAACGGCGACCGTAGGCGATCGCGACCGGGTGCCCATCGGCGGCGAGGTACTCCGAGAGCAAGCGGACGACCTCGAAGACGCCCCCTCCGAAAGCCTCGACTACATGGAGGACGCGGGGGAACCGCGGATCCTGGGCAGTCGTCGTCAATACGCGCCGCGGCCCGAGACGACCGCCGGCAGGGTGGCGAGCAAGATCTCGATATCGCGGGCGAGGGACCATCCGGCAACGTACTGGTAGTCGAACCGGACCATCTCCTGGAAGGGGCTCTGGGAGCGGCCGTAAACCTGCCAGGGGCCAGTGATCCCCGGGCGCAGCTCGAGACGGCGCAGGTGCCAGTGCTCTTCCAAGGCAGCGGTCTCGGGGAAGATCAGCGGGCGTGGGCCGACCAGGCTCATCTCGCCCTTGAGGACGTTGAAGAGCTGCGGCAGCTCGTCGATCGAGAAGCGGCGGATGAAGCGGCCCACCCGGGTTACACGGGGGTCTTCGCGGATCTTGAACATGACGCCGTCGTTGGACTCGTTCATTTCGTCGAGGTCCCGCTTGCGCTGCTCGGCGTCGACGTACATCGAGCGGAACTTGATCAGGTTGAAGCTCCTGTTGCCGCGGCCGGCGCGCGGCTGGCGGAAGAAGATCGGGCCCGGGGACTCGAGCTTGATCGCGATCGCGGTGGCGATCATCACCGGCATGAAGAGGATGATCAGCGCCAGCGAGCCGACGATGTCGAGCAGGCGCTTGGCGGCGACCGAGGTCGAGGCGAAGGTCGGGACGCCGATCGAGAGCAGCGGCAGGCCGCCGATCTGGTCGAGCGAACGGACGCCATCGAGGAACTCGAACAGGCGCGGGACGACGTCGACGGCGACGGCGGCGTCGCGGGAGGCGCGGATCGCCTCGAGCAGATCCTCGTGGCTGACCCGCGAGAAGGCGATGATGACGCGGTCAATGTTCTGCAGCTCGATGATCTTCGAGAGGTCGGAGAAGCGGCCCAGCCAGGGCAGGTCCGGGGTGCCGACGTTGTGGACCTCGTCGTCGACGATCCCGACCGGGATCAGCCCGAACTGAGGGTTGTTGCGGATCTTCTCGACGACCTGACCGGCGACCAGCCCGGAGCCGAGGATCAGCGTCCGCTGACGCAGGTCGGGGACTCGGTGGAGCCCGGCCCGGGCAACGCTGCGGGATACCCCCCCGAGGACGAAGAGGGTGGAGATCGTGGCGAAGGTGACGGCGACGGGGGCAGAGAAGCCGGCCAGATCGGCCGCCCCATAGATGGGCCAGGTCATCAGCATCATCGCGACGAAACCGCGGGGCAGGTCGGAGATGGTGGAGGCCCAGGTGGCGAGCTGTTCGCTGCGGTAGAGGCCGATGCTGAAAGCGATCAGCGGCCAGAGCAGGGCAACGACGCCGACGAAGATGAGACTGCCGTTGAGGGCGCCACCAAAGACGATTGCCGCGGTGGTGGCGGCAAGACCGGCGGCGATCAGGTCCCCGGCGAACAGCATCCGGCCGAGGACGACGCCGCGATGGCGCGGCCGCGAGCGCTCGCTTGAGGGGGTCCGGCGTCGCGCCAGCTCCTCATGCTCAGCGAGCGCGTGCTCCTGGGTCTGTCCTACGGTCGAAGACTCCACGTTGACACTTTCAAATAAACAGCCGGGATAGGTCTCGAGGCGGGGGAATTCTCAGAACCCGGGACGGGTCCGACTGGCTGGGGGAGCCTCGTGGTGTTTGCGCATTTTCCCATACCCTTGAACACGTCGACAAAGCAGACGCTGCGGTCTTAATCGGCAACAAAGGTTGCAGCAGATCACTACCGATGCGAGGCTCTGGACGAATGTCCAGCGTTTCGGGCGGTTTCTCGCCTAATGCGCCTCGCCGGAAGCATGCGCCGGCGGGCGGGACTCCTCAGCCAGGGAGGTGATCTCCAGCCGTCCCTGGGCGGCCTCTTCTAGAACCTCGGTTGCCTCCTGGGCCGAGCGGGCGTAGAGCTCGACCAGGAGGTGGACGACGATCTGGTCCTCGTCGTGCTTGTGGAAGCGGACGTGGGTGAAGAACTCGCGCACCCCGGCGTCGCCGAAGGCGCCGTAGGTGAGGAACTCGATCGCCTCCGGGCCCGAGCAGCTCTCGACCCGGTCCTGGTCGACGGTGACGGTGCAGGAGGCGACCCAGGGGGTGCCGGCGACCATCCGCTCCCAGCGTTCGGTCGGGACGACGCGGTCGCCTTCGAAGCTGAGGTGGGGTTGGTCGTGCATGCAGTCGAGGCACTGGACGACCGATTCCTGCACCTCGTCGACGCCGTCAGCCAGCGCTCCCGACTCCGGGTCGACGCGGCGGATCGCGTCGTAGTGGATCTGGATCTCGAGGTTCTGGGACCAGCAGCGGTAGCACCGCAGCCAGGCGCTCCGGTCGCCGTTCAGCTCGCTCATCGCTCCATTGTTGCGAGAGCGGAGGGCGGACGCGAGGTTGGGGCCGATATGGAGCCGCTCAGGCGGCGGCGCCGGCCCCGGCGCGCTGGCCGACGAGGTCGACGATCTCGCCCATGATCAGATTGACGTCGAAGTCCTTCGGCGTGTAGACGCCGGCGACGCCGGCCTCGCGCAGGCGCTCGGCGTCGGCCACCGGGATGATCCCGCCAACAACCACCGGCACCTCGAGGCCTTCTGCCCGTAGCAGCCGCACAACCTCGGGAATCAGCTCCAGATGGGAGCCGGAGAGGATCGAGAGGCCGACCACGTCGACGTCCTCTTGCACGGCGGACTCGGCGATCTCCTCGGGGGTGAGTCGGATCCCCTGGTAGATCACCTCCATGCCGACGTCGCGGGCTCGCAGCGCCACCTGCTCGGCGCCGTTGGAGTGGCCGTCGAGCCCTGGCTTGCCGACCAGGATCTTGATCCGGTGGCCGATCTTCTCCGAGGTCTCCTCGACGCGACGGCGGATCTCCTCCATCTGCTCCCGCTCGCCGGGGGCAGAGGCGCCGTCGACGCCAGTCGGGGCGCGGTAGGGGCCGAAGACCTCGCGCATCGTGTGGGCCCACTCGCCGGTAGTCGCACCCGCTTTGGCGGCGGCGATCGTCGCCGGCATGATGTTGACGCTGTCATCGGCCGCGGCCTTGGCCAGGTCCTCGAGGGCGGCCTTGACCGCATCCTCGTCGCGCCCCGCCTTCCACTCGGCCAGCGCCTCGACCCGTTCGCGCTCGACCTCGGGGTCGGGGGTGAGGATGCCGCCGTCGGCGCCCGCCGTCAGCGGCGAGTCCTCGGTCTCTTTGAAGCTGTTCTGGCCGATCACCTTCTGCTCGCCGGCCTCGATTCGCGCCACCCGCTCGCGGTGGCTCTCGACCAGGCGCGCCTTCATGTAGGGGACGGCGTTGACGGCGCCGCCGTGCTCCTCGACCACGGCCATCTCCGCCCTCGCCCCCTCAGTCAGCTCGGCGACTAGGCCGTCCATCACGACCGAGCCCTCAAAGATGTCGGGGTACTCGAGCAGGTCGGTCTCGTTCGCCAGCACCTGCTGGATCCGCAGGCTCCACTGCTGGTCCCAGGGGCGGGGGAGCCCCATCGCCTCGTTCCAGGCCGGCAGCTGGATCGCTCGGGCGCGGGCGTCGCGGCTGAGGGTCACCGCCAGCGCCTCGAGCACGATTCGCTGGATGTTGTTCTCCGGCTGTGCCTCGGTCAGGCCAAGGCTGTTGACCTGGACGCCGTAGCGGAAGCGCAGCATCTTCTCGTCGCTGACGCCGTAGCGCTCGCGCCCGATCTGCTGCCAGAGCGCGCTCATCGTCCGCAGCTTCGCGATCTCCTCGACCAGGCGGATGCCGGCGTTGACGAAGAAGGAGATGCGGCCGAAGACCTTGGGGAAGTCGGAGTCGGCGACCTGGCCCCGCGCTTTCACCTCGTCGAGGACGGCGATCCCGGTCGAGAGCGCGTAGGCGATCTCCTGCACCGGCGTCGCCCCGGCCTCCTGCAGGTGGTAGCTGCAGATGTTGGTCGGGTTCCAGCTCGGGACCTCGTTGACGCTGAAGGCGACCATGTCGGCGATCAGCCGCATCGAGGGCTCCGGCGGGAAGGCGTAGGTCCCGCGCGAGAGGTACTCCTTGATGATGTCGTTCTGCGTCGTCCCTTTCAGCTGGGAGCGGTCGACCCCGTTCTCCTCGGCGACGGTGACGTAGAGGCCGAGCAGCCAGGCCGCGGTCGCGTTGATCGTCATCGAGGTGTTCATCTCGTCGAGCGGAATGCCGTCGAAAAGCTGGTGCATGTCGCCTTTGTGGGCGACCGAGACGCCGACCTTGCCGACCTCGCCGCGGGCGAGGACGTGGTCGGGGTCATAGCCGGTCTGGGTCGGCAGGTCGAAGGCCACCGAGAGCCCCGTTTGGCCCTTGGCCAGGTTCTTGCGGTAGAGCTCGTTGGAGCGGCGGGCGTCGGAATGGCCGGCGTAGGTGCGCATCACCCACGGGCGATCGGGCTGGGGAAGTCGGTGGTCGCTCATTCGCTGAATGATATTTGGCGTTCAAAGCCCGCGCACCCGCATCTTTCGGCTGGACCTGTGTTTAGGCTGGCGACTCGTGAAGGGCAGATTTGCAGCCACCTTCCTCGCCGCGCTTGCCGTCGGCGTGCTCGCCTGCGCGGTCGCCGGGGCGGCGATGATCGGGATCTACCGCAACAGCATGGAGTCGCTCGCGCAGCGCAGCCAGCTGGTCAAGCTCTCCGGCGCCAACTGCGCCCGGGCTGGCGCCAACGGCGCGATGCGGATCACGCTAGGCAAAAAAACCGCGGCTTGCTCCTTCCGCACCCCGGTGCTCGGGCGCGACCTCGAGATCGCCGCCACCGAGCGCCTGCTCAGCGGCACCCCATCCGATCTCCAGCGCAAGGCCTTCCTCGGCCTCGAGCTGCGGGCCGGCGGCGGTTTCAAGTACCAGCTCCTCGTCTTCCCGCGCCAGAAAAAGGCGCAGCTGATCAAGATTGGCGGGGAAGACCCGAACTACCTGGCGATCGCCAAGAACGAGAAAGCGATCAAGGGGATCAACGAAGCGAACGTCCTGCGGCTGCGCGCCGTCAACGTCACCAGCGGCCGGGAAAAGGGACAGGCGCGCCTCTTCGCCTACGTCGGCAAGACCCTCGTCGGCGAAGCTGTCGACGACGGGGCCGGCGACCTGACTGGGCGCAACTCAAGCGTGATCGTCGGCACGATCAAGAACGGCAACGGCGTCGTCGCCAGCGTCGACGACGTCGTCGTCCGCGTGCCGAGCCCGTTCTAGCCTCGACCTAGCGCCGGAACAGCTCCGAGCGCGGGTTCAGCGACCGCGCCTTGCGATAGGCGACGACCGCCGGAACCGCCCGGCCGCGGCGCGCTTCAATCCGCGAGAGCACGACCCAGGTGCGCCAGTTGGTCGACTCCCGTTCGGTCGCGGCACGGGCAGCGGCCGCTCCTGCAGGCGCGGGGTTGCCGCGAAGGGCTCGACGTTCTGGGCCGAGCGTGCGTCGGAGAGGGCTGCCGCGACGTCGCCTTCGTTTGCCTCGTCCTGGCTCTGGCGCACCAGCGAGGTGGCGGCGAGCGGGATCGCGATGACCGCCATCAAGGCCAGCGCGGCGACCACGACGGCGGCACGGGGCAGGGGCCGCAGCGGCGCCCCCTCGGGGGTGTCGTCGTAGTCGCGGAAGTCGGTTGCCACCAAGGTGCCCGCCAGCAGCAGCACCGCGATCGGGAGGACCGGGATCTGCCAGACCCAGTCGACGGAAGCCTGGACGAAGAAGGCGACGCAGGCGGCGAGGGCGGCGGCAAGCGCTGGGCGGCGCCAGGGCGCCGCTCTGGAGGAGACGACCGCGCCGGTCAGCAGGACCATGAGGACGAAGCTGAGGACGATGAGGAAGCCGACCACACCGAGCTCCCCCAGCACCTGCAGGTACATCGAGTGGGCGTCGACCACGGTTTCGTCGTCGCTGCCATCGCGGTTCCACCAGTATTCGTAGGTGCCGGCGCCGGTTCCGTCGAGGGGGCTCGAGCGCATCTCGCGGACAGCGGAGCTCCAGAGCGCGTAGCGGCTCTCGCCGGCGACGGTCCCGAGGCGGTCGGAGCCCCCGACCGGGGTGTCGCTCTCTTTGAATTCGCTCCAGGCGTCGGAGGCACGGCCCGGCGCTCCGGCTGCGAGGCCGATGACAAGGAGGAGGCAGATCGAAACGGCTAGCGCCGCCAGCGAGAAACCCCGCGAGGGGACCGACCAGCCCGGTCGCTCGACGTCGCGGGTGGCGAGGGTGAGGAGGGTGACCATCACCCCGATCACCGCGCAGACGACGACGGCGAGGAGAAGGATGTCGCCGCCCTGGTCACGCAGGGCGCCGTTGGCGACGCCGTGGACCAGGGCGTCCTTGGAGGAGGCGGCGGCAATCAGGATCGCGCCGCCGGCGCCGGCAATGGCTGCGACCACAAGCTTCGGCAGGCGGTCTGAGGTGAAGGCGAAGAAAGCGACAACGCCGATCACCGCGGCGCCGATGCCGCCGCGCGAGAGGGTGAAGTAGATCGTCAGCATCAGCGCCGGCAGCGCCGCCGCGGCGAGGCCGCGGACAAGGGGGAACCTTGCGTCGGTCGCCAGCTGCAGGAGGAGGGGGAGGCCGATCGCGATCAGGCAGGCAAGCCCGTTCCAGTAGTCAAGGGGGTAGGAGAGCCGTTCTGCGGAGCCCGGGAGGAAGGCCGCGGTCTGGTAGATCTCGTCGCCGAACCAGCTTGGGTGCAGGCGTGAGAGCAGGGCGACCAGGGCCACCACGCCGATCCCCGCTCCGACCGCCGCGACCATCCGCCGAGCGCTGTCCTGGTGTCGGGCGAGGATCGCCAGGGCGAAGAAGCCGAGATAGCTGCTGAGGCGAGCGACCTCGGTGAAGCTCCTCTCCGAGCTCTCGGTCCAGTTCAGGCTGAGGGCGGTCCAGGCGAGAAAGCCGGCGAAGATCGCGATCGCTGCCAGGGCGGTGGCGGAGGGGCGGCGGCGCGGCAAGGCGCCGACGAGGACGGTCCCGAGCAGGACCCACCAGGCGACAATCCCCACCTGGCTGTAGACAAGAGCGTCGTAGCCGCCCCCTTCGAGGCCGAGGTAGACGACGGCGACGAAGCCGAGCAGCCAGGTGAGAGCGATGTCCCAGGAAAGGCGCGGAGCCGCGCTACCATCCGCCGCCCCTGATTCCTTTCCTGGCGCCGCATCGCTGAGTGGAATCTTGTGTTCGGAGATAGACATGGATGATTCGAGAAATTTCTTGGTTTTGGTGATGGTCCTGGCGGCGGCGCTAATGGCGCCCGCGGCGGCGACCGCTGCCGCGATCGTGCCACCGGGCAACTCGGCAGTTAACCAGTACACCCAGACCATTCCCACGTCGAAGGGGAACAAAGAGGTTCGACAGGAGGGCCACGGCTCCCCCTCTAAGACCCTCGGTCACTCGGCTACGAAGAAGCTTCAGAAGCAGGGCAAGGATGGCAATGCCACGGCTGAGCTGGCTGCGGCCGGCGCCCCCGCGAGCGCCGGAGCGGCCAGCGGGTCCGGCTCAGGCAGCAGCGGCGGTGAAAACGGCGGCGGCTCGACCGCAGGCGGCGGCTCCGCAACTGGGCCCGGCGGCTCCGGCACCCAGGGCTCGAGCGGCCTCGACGGCTCGAAAGCCGTCGCCAGCGCCGACGAGGGCAAATCCGGGGTCGGGCAGGTTCTGGGCGAGGTGACCGGCACTTCATCGTCGGGAGACCTCGGGCTGTGGCTGCCGCTGGCGATCATTGCGGCCTGCGCTTGGTGCGCCGCTTACTTCTGGCGCCATCGACGGACTGCTGCCTGAGAGCTTGAAGAACGCGAATCCATCCCGCGCCCGGCGCTTGCGCAAGCGGTCGCTGCTACTGGTCCTGACGACCGTCGTCGCTCTGGCCAGCCTGGCGGGTTCGGCCTCGGCCGGCCCGAAGACGATGCTCACCGGCATCTCCGGCCTCTACAACTTCGGCCCCGAGGCGATGACCCAGTCCAGCTCGGCAGGCGCCCAGTTCCTGCGGATCGTGATCCCGTGGCGAGCGGTTGCGCCGAAGAACAAGCCGGACAGCTGGAACCCGAGCGACCCCGCCGACCCCGCTTATAACTGGCGGGAAACCGACGAACGCTTCAGCAAAGCGGTGGCTGCCGGCTTCATCCCCTTCGGCCTTGTCACCGAATCGCCCGCCTGGGCCGAACGCTGCAAGCCGGAAACATCGGTCTCCACTTGCAACCCCGACCCCGACGCGTTCGCCGAGTTCGCCCACGCCGCGGCGGTGCGCTACAGCGGCAACTTCCGTGGCCTGCCCCGGGTCCAGTACTGGCAGCCGATCAACGAGCCCAACCTCAGCCTCTTCTTCAACCCGCAGTACGGCGAGAACGGCAAGCCAGTCTCCGCAGACCTCTACCGGGTGCTGCTGAACCGGTTCTCGGCGGCGGTCAAGGCCGTCGACCCCTCCAACCTCGTCGTCGGCGGCGGGCTCGGGCCCGTGGCCGTAAGGCCGTTCACGGTCGGCCCGATGCAGTTCACCCGGCAGCTGCTCTGCATGGAAGGGACGAGCAAGCCGAAAAAGACGAAAGGGAGCTGCGAAGGCGGGGTTCACTTCGACGTCTTCGACATCCACCCGTACACGACCGGGGGTCCCAACCACAAGGGACGCGGCAACGACGTCCAGATGGGCGATCTCGGCAAGCTGCAGACGCTGCTGAAGGCGGCGAAGAAGGCCGGGCGGATCGTCAACTCGGGTCGCTCGGTGCCACTCTGGATCACCGAGTTCTCCTGGGACACCAAGCCTCCGGACCCGGGCGGCCTGGCGATGAAGATCACCAGCCGCTGGATCCCAGAAGCGATGTACCGCGCTTGGCAGGCGGGGGTGAGCGCCTTCTTCTGGTACAGCCTCTACGACGACCCACCGCACCCGTCGTTCAAAGCCTCGATCCAGTCGGGCCTGTACTTCGCCGGCCCCACCGTCGCCGAGAACACGCCGAAGGAAATCCTCTTCGCCTACCGCTTCCCGTTTGTCGCCTACCCCGAAAAGAAGGGCCTCAGCTTCTGGGGTCGGACCTTCGGCGGCAGGCCCGGGACCGTCTCGATCCAGACCTTCGAGAAAGGCAAGTGGCACAAGGTCGCGACCGCCAAGGCCCCCCCCGGCGGCATCTTCAAGGGGATCGTTAAAGGGAGCGCCTACGGCGCCGACAAAAAGGGCGCGGTGCGGGCGGTGTTTGCAGGCGAACCCTCCCTGGCGTTCAAGATGAAGCCGGTCAAAGAATTCATCCACCCGCCGTTCGGGTAGGGGACGCGGCCGCCAGGGCTGGCGTCAGCGTCTCAAGGAGCTGGGTGTAGATCGGGCGGCGCGGGGTGACGCCGAAGGCGGCGATGCTGCGCTGCTCGTGGGCAGCCCACTTGACCAGCAGGATGAGGATGGTGTCGTCGAGGGCCTGACCCTCGAGGCCGAGCTCGGCGAGTGGGCCGAGAACGTCGCCGAAGGAGGGGTTCTCGCCCCGCAGCAGCGCCTCGATCACGCCCGCGTCGGGCTCCTCTCCGGCGTGGGTGACGGCGAGGAAGAGTAGGTCGAGGCCGCGTAAGCTCGCCTCGCTGCACCACTCCCAGTCGATCGCGGCGATCCCGCTTTCCGTCTCCACCAGGTTCTTCGGCTGCAGGTCGCCGTGGCAGGGACCGGAGGGCTGGGTCGCCAACCGCTCCAGCGCCTCGTCAAGGAGGCCTCGCAGCGCACTCGGAGCGGCCTCGACGAAGTCGGCGTCCTCGCGCCATTCGGCCGTCGCTTCCAAGGGCGGAGCCTCCTGCCGCGAGTAGGAGACGACGTAGTCGGCTGCCTGCTTCCACCACTGGGCGGCTGAACCGGTCAGCGGCGTTCCCTCGACCTTGCCCTCGAGCACCCAGAGGGTGTCGCGCTCCCGCGCGTGGGCGAGGACCGGTGGGATCCTGCCCACACCCGGGGCGGCGAGGATCCGTTCGCGGGCAGCCGGCGCCGCCAGTTGGGCCTCGGAGGGGCCGATGTAGGCGTGGAGGACGGCATCGCCGCAGTCCCAGATGTAGTGCGGCCGGGTCCCCCACGAGACGGGCAGCGGCTTGGCGTTCCTGTCCTTCAGCGCCTCGGCGATCGGGCCCGGGGGATGGGCCGAGGTGACCTCGGGGGAGACCCATTGCAGGCGGCGGGTGAAGCCCTGGAGCAGACCGACCGCGAAGTCCCAGGACTCGCGCCAGGCGCGCCGGTCCCGTTTGCGCAGGGCCGTGAAGTGGGCATGGAGGATCGCGTGTCCGTAGGCGGCGATCAGGCGCGGCGAGCGCGAGCGGCGCAGCATTCGGCCGGCGCCGAAGCCGTAGGGGTGGCGGGAGGCGGCGATCTCCTCGTCGCTCTTGGTCGGGTGGTAGACGATCATCTCGGCCGGTCGAGGAGGCGCCAAATCAGGTCGGTCTCCTCGCCGGCGACGCCGATCGCCCCGGGGCCGGTGCGCAGGTCGAAGCCGCCCATCTCGGCCAGCGCCTGGCGTTGGAAGGCCATGTTCCCGCCCGAGCCAACCACCCAGGGAAGGGCATCCGGCTCGAAGACCCGGGTCTCACCGAAGTCGGTGGGGCAGTGCGGCCGCCCGTCCTCCCCGAACGGTTCGATCGGGCCGAAGGCGGCGTCGACCTCGGCCAGCCCCTCGACCACCTTGCCGATCCAGGTCGGGTCGACCACCTCGTCGTCATCGATGTAGGCGACGATCGGCGCCGTTGCCCTCTCGGCGCCGCGGTTCCGCGCGTAGGAGACGCCGACCGGCCGGATCGCCTCGACGATCACCCCGGGCGGAACCTCGGGCAGCTCTTCGCCCTGCCAGACGAGGATCACCTCGGCCGCGGTGGCGCAGGAGCGGGCGGACTCGAGGACAGAATCGACGGCGGCGCGCCAGTCGGGGCGGTCGCCGAGGGAGGGGATCACCACGCTGACGTTTGCCATCGGACTTTTCATCGGCAGAAACGGCGTGGAATCCGCGCCCTGCAACGCTACTGTACCTGCCCGTGAACGCCGCCCCGCTGCCGTCGATGACGGTCGTCGTACCCACCTATCGCCGCCGGGACGCCGTGGTCCGGTTGCTGCAGACGTTGATCGACGAGCTGCGCGACGAGCAGGTCGCCGCCGGCGTCGACCTGCTGGTGATGGTCGACGGATCCCACGACGGCACCTTGGAGGCGGTCCAAGCGCTGGAGAGCCCGGTGCCGCTGCGGGCGCTCTTCCACGAGAACGCGGGCCGGGCCGCCACCCGCAACCGCGGGCTCGACGAGGCCGGTGGGGAGATCGTCTGGTTCGTCGACGACGACATGGTGCCGACCGATGGGCTGTTGGCCCGCCACCGGCGCGGTCATTCTGGGCCGGAGGCGCGCTTCATGATGGGCCCCTGCCTGCACCCGCCCGACGGGGCCGAGATCACGGGCCCGATCCGCGAGTACGCGGAGCAGTGGTTCGGGGCGCTCGCCGAGGCCGGCGAGGTGACCAAAGCCTTCGACTTCTCCGTCGCCAACACCAGCGGGCCGCGCTCGCTCTGGATCGAGGTCGGCGGCTTCGACGAGCGGCTCAGCGGCTGGGGCGGCGAGGACTATGAGATCGGCCTGCGGATCATCGATCGCGGCATCCCGGTCCTCTTCGATCCCGAGGCGATCGCCTGGCACCACCAGTTGCGGACTGTGCGCGAATTCTGCGCCGACCGCTACGAGCAGGGTCGCAACTTCGTCCGCATCGCCCGCCTCCACCCCGATTCGGTCGAGGAGATGATCCCGGAGATGCGGAGCGGCCGCGCCCTGCGGTTGCTGCACCGTTTCAGCGCCGGCCGGCCGCGCCGCTACGCGGTCGGGGCAAAAGCGCTGACGCTGGGGGCGGAGGCCGAGGCGCGGGTGGCTCGCGACGGGGGAGGGCGCCTGCTCGACCTCGCCCAGATGGCCAGCCAGATCGCCGGCGTTGCCGAGCTCGATCCCGACGGCGCCTTGGTCGAGCGCTACTTCGCCGGAACCAGCTGAGTTGCTGCGGTCCCCGATCCGAACCCTGCTGATGCGGCGGGCGCAGCCGCGCCACCAGGTACCCGAGCCCGGGACCTTCGCCCTCACCTTCGACGACGGCCCCGACGAGCGCTTCACTCCGCAGGTGCTCGACCTGCTCGCCGAGCGCGGGGTGCCTGCCACCTTCTTCGTCGTCGGTCGCAGCGTCGAGAAGCACCCGGAGCTGGTGCGGCGGATCGTCGCCGAGGGTCACGGCCTCGGCTCCCACACCTGGTCCCATCCCGAGCTGCTCGGCCTGTCCTTCGCTCAGCTGCTGCGCGAGTGCCGCCGCGGCCGGCGGGCGGTCGAGCGCGCCGCCGGCCGTCCAGTTCCCGACTATCGGCCCCCGAAAGGTCACTGGGATGGGCGCGGGGCGACCGCTGCGACCGCGCTGGGGCTCCGCCCCTGGGTCTGGACGCAGGACCCGCGGGACTGGGAGCCGGGGGCGAGCGCGGAGGGGATCGTCGCCGCGCTCGAGGGCCTGGGCTCAGGCGACGTGGTCCTCCTCCACGATGGCATCCAGTCGGCCCCGGACCCGGCATCGGCCGACCGCTCGGCGACCGTTGCCGCCCTCGGGCCGCTGCTGGACCTGGCGGCGGCCCGCGACCTGCGACCGGTCCGGCTGGAGGCGCCTTGAACTACGTGCCCGGCGAGCGCCAGGAGGTCGAGTCCGAGATCGGCGATGCCGCTGCCGCGACCACCGGCCGCTCGGTAGCCCGCGGCGGCGCCTGGCTGCTCTTCGCCCGCTTCGTCCCCCAGATCCAGATCCTGGTCATCTCCGTCGTCGCGGCCCACTACCTGGGCCCGGACCTGATGGGGCGGCAGAGCTTCATCTCCTTCGTCGTCAGCTCCGTTGTCATCCTCGCCACCGCCGGCCTGCCCGGGGGCCTCAACCGCTTCGTCGCCGAGCTGCAGGGGGCGCGCCTGGGTGGGGTCGCCCGCTCTCTCTTCTGGTGGACCTGGCGGATCGAGGCAGTGATGGCGGTGCTCGCGGCGGTCGGCATCGGCGCCGCGGCTGCGGCCGGAGCCGAGCCGCAGGCGGCCTGGATCTTCGCCGCCCTCGCCTGCGCCTTCTCGGTGATGCAGACGGTGCCGGCGGCGCTCCTGGTTGGGATGCAGCGCTGGCGCAACGCCACCATCGCCGGCCTCACCACCGGCGTCCTCAGCATCCCGGCGACGATCGGGGTGCTGGCCGCCGGCGGGGGGGTGACCGGGTTCTTTGTCGTCGAGGCGGTAATGGTCCTCTTCAACCTCGTCTGGATCGGGATCCTCGGCCGCAACGCGCTGGTTGACCTGCCGCCGCGGGAAGCCGTCCCCGGAAAATACCGCCGGGACTTCTTCCGCTTCGCGGGCGCGACGACGCTCTTCAGCGTGATCGAGCTGGTGGTCTGGAAACGGTCGGAGTTCGTCTTCCTCGCCGCCTACTCGACCGACGCCCAGATCGCCATCTACTCGATCGCTTTCGCAGCCGCCAACGCGCTGACGCGGATGCCGGAGGTGATCACCGCGGTGACGATGCCGGCCGTGGCGACGCTGGCCGGCGCCGGCCAGCACGACCGCATCAGGTCCGGCTACTGGCGCGGGATGCGGATGCTGATCCTGGTCACCCCGGTGGTCGCGATCGGCGCCGCGGCGCTCGGCCCGGAAGTGCTGGAAGCCGTCTACGGCAGCGACTACTCCGGCGTGCGGCCGGTCTTCCTGATCCTGATGGCGCCGCTGATGGTGATGCCGCTGCTCTCGATGACCCAGGCGGTCCTCTACGCCCTCGGCAAGCTGCGCTTCCTGATCGTCGTCGGCATCGCGGCTACCTTCGTCAACATCGGCCTCGACCTGCTGCTGATCCCGTCCTACGACGCCGTCGGCGCCGGTCTGGCCAACGCCGGCGCCCAGCTTGCGGCGGGTGTGCCCGGGCTGATCTTCGTTGGTCGGATGCTTGGCCCCGTCGGGATGTCAGCCGGGGTCGTCATCCGTAGCCTCGCGACGGCCGGCTTGATGGGTGCGGCCGCCTACGGTGCGCTGGTCGCGGTTGGGGGGATGATCGGCGTCCTGGTCGGGCTGGTGGCGGGGGGCCTCGTCCTCTTTGCCGCCGGTAGGCTGCTGAAGCCCCTTTCCGCCGATGACGCCGATTGGGTCAGGGGACTGGGCGAGCACCGGCTCCTAGATCTGGGCGCTCGCTGGTTCTCCCCGGCAAAGTCGTAGCGAGACCCGCAGCGTTGTCGAGGGCGACTGCATAATGGGGGCGATGTCGACCGGCACCATCGAGCGTCCCCGTTCCGCCGGGCCGGATTCCGGCCTCGGGGGCAACTGGCGGGTGATCGTCCGCAACGACAACCACAACACCTTCGACCACGTCGCCCAGACGCTGGCGCGGGTGATCCCCGGCGTCTCTCTCGACCAGGGCTACCGGATCGCCGAGACGATCCACAACGGCGGCCAGGCGATCGTCTGGTCGGGGCCGCGCGAGCCCGCCGAGCACTACTGGGAGCAGCTGGAGGGGGCGGGGTTGACGATGGCCCCGCTGGAGCGGGCGTAAAACGCCGGCGTCGCCGGCAGCTACTCGGCGGCGACGAGGATGTGCCAGGCCGGCAGCAGCGGGATGTCGTAGAGGTCGATGATCGCCGCCCGGGCCTGCTCGATCTCCTCCGAGTACCAGTAGCGTTCGAAGTCCGAGCGCTTCTCCCAGACCATCGTCTGGCGGAAGGCGAGCGGGTCGTCGGTCGAAGATGTGCCAGTCGAGGGTGCAGACCTCCATCAGGCACCCACCTCCGCCCGGATCGCGCCGGGGCCGTCCTCGTACTTGCCCTCGTCCTCGGACTCGGCGCCGACGAGGATCGCGATCTTGCCCATGTGCTTGTTTTCATGCATCAGCTGGTGGGCGTGGGGGACGCCCTCGAAGCCCATCGTTTCCGAGAGCACCGGTCGCACCTTGCCCTCGGCCATCAGCTGGTTCGCCCGCATGCACTCATACGCGTTGGCGAAGTGGGAGCCGATGATCTGCTTCTGCTTCATCCACAGGTAGCGGACGTCGAAATCGAGCTGGTAGCCGGAGGTGGCGCCGCAGATGACGACTTTGCCGAACGGCTTGACGGTGAGGACCGAGGTTGGGAAGGTCGCCCGGCCGACGTGCTCGAAGACGATGTCGGGAGCGTCGCCGAGAATCTCCTTGACCCGGTTGGAGAAGGCGCGGGAGCCCTTGAAGCGCGCCTTGTCAGCGGCGGGGTCAGTGAGGTTGTCGTCGGTCCGCATCATCTCGCGGAACTCGTTGCGGTTGACGTAGTCGACGGCGCCGAGCTTCTTGATCAGCTCGCCCTTCTCGTCGGAGGAGACGACGCCGACAGCGTTGGCGCCGGCGGCTTTGCAGAGCTGGACGGCGAAGACGCCGAGGCCGCCGGCCGCGCCCCAGATGAGGACGTTGTCACCGGCCTGCATGTTGCACTGGTCCATCAGCATCCGGTAGGCGGTGAAGTAGGTGAGGCCGTAGGAGGATGAGTCGACCCAGGAGAGGTTGCGCGGCTTCGGCAGCAGCTGCTGCGCCTGCACCTTGGTGAACTGGGCGAAGGAGCCCCAGGTCGTCTCGTAGCCCCAGATCCGCTGGCTCGGAGCCGCCATTGGGTCGAGCCCGTGGACCTCGACGTCCTCGTAGGAGGCCTGGTTGCAGTGGATCACGACCTCGTCGCCGACTTTCCAGCGGGTGACGCCCTCGCCGACTTTCCAAACGACGCCGGAAGCGTCGGAGCCGCCGATGTGGTGGCCGAACTCGGGATGGTCGCCGTACCCGAAGACCGACACCGGCTCGCCCAGCGAGGCCCAGACGTTGTTGAAGTTGACGCCGGCGGCCATCACCCGCACGATCACCTCGAAGGCGCCGGGCTCGGGGACTTCGATCTGCTCGAGCTGGAACGCGTCTTTGGGTTCGCCCTCACGCTCCTGGCGGATAACCCACGCCGCCATCGTCTCCGGCAGCGTGCCGGGCTCGACGTCCAACTTCGCAACTGCACTCGTGTCAACGGCCAAGACTCGGCTCCTCCGCGGGTCGTCTACAGGAGCCGCGAATCCTAGATGAGACTAGGCGGCTTCGGCTTCGGGGAGCTCTGGGTCGCGTTCGCGAAGCTCGGGAGCAGTGATCTCACGCACCGTCGCCTCGACCGGCGTCGGGGCCTCGATCTCCTTGCCGGGAGCGACGCCGAGGCCCTCGACTTTGCGCAGTTGCGGCAGCAGGCGCCGTTCCATCGAGCCGACGGCGGTGTCGTAGGCGCCGGTGGCGGTGCGCAGGCCGCGGCCGATCTTGTCGAAGTCGCCGAGGAATTTGCCGAAGCGGGCGTGCAGGGTTTTCGCTGCCTCGGCGACCTCGGCCGCCTCGGCGACCATCCGCTCCTGTCGCCAGCCCAGCTCCATCGTCCGCAGCAGGCCGATCAATGAGGTCGGGCTGACGAGGAGGACGTTGCGCTCCAGGGCGTAGTCGAAGAGGGCGGGGTCGGCGGCGAAGGCCGCGTGCAGGGCCGGCTCGTTGGGGATGAAGCAGACGACCAGGTCCGGCATCTCGCCGGCGTTGAACTGGCCCTGGTAGTCCTTGGAGCTGAGGCTGCGCACGTGCTCTCGCGCCTGCCGCGCGTGGCGCTCGAGGTGGACCCGGCGCTCGGATTCGACCTCGCTCTCCTGCGCGTCGAGGAAGGCATCGAGCGGCACCTTCGAGTCGGCGACGAAGCTGCGGCCCTCCGGCAGCAGGAAGCGGGCGTCCGGGCGCAGGTTGCCGTCTTCGGTGCGAAGCGTCTGCTGCAGCTCAAAGTCGACGTGCTCGGTCATGCCGGCGATCTCGACGCAGCGGCGCAGCTGCAGCTCGCCCCACTGGCCGCGGGTCTGTGGCTGGCGCAGCGCCTTCTTCAGGCCCGCGGTCTCGCTGTTGAGGTTGCCGATCGTCTGCCCCATCTGCTCGAGCATGGCCTGCGTACGGAGGTCGGTCTCGCCGCGACGCTGCACCTGCTCTTCGATCTTCTTCTGCCCTTCGGCGATCCGCTCGGTCAGGCTCTTGATCTCCGCCTGGCGCTTGTCGAGCGCCGCCTCGGCGCTCTTGACGTCGACCTCGCGCGCCTCCTTGTGCGCTTGCACGAACCCGGGCAGCGCCTCGGTCAGCGCTCGGGCGGTGGCCTGCGAGGCGGCTTCCTGGATCGCGGGGGCGAGATCGGGCTGCTCCGCGGGCTGCGGGCGCCGGTCGACGAGGAGGTAGATCAGGCCCCCGGCGAGGAGGACGACGGCGATGGCGAGAACGATGGTCATGACAGCGATGCTGACAACCCGTTCAGACGCCAACCGCGATCTGAAACGCCGCTTGCAGCGGCTTCGCGGAGGTGCTCTTCGCTAGGGCAGCAGAACGTCGTTCTGCGAGGAGGCGCGGTACTTGCCGACCTTCAGGTGGGCGGGGCGCGCTTTCGGTAGTCCCACCGCGCTGATCGTGTAGGAACCGGCGGAGAGGTCGACCTGGAAGCTGCCCGGGCTGCGGGCGAAGACGGTGTCGGTTTCCTCTTCCTTCGCGCCCTGGAGCTTCAGTTTCGCGTCGGTCGGGGTCTGGTTGGCGACGACGATGGTGACGTCGAGCGGCTTCTTCGTCTTGATCGGCGGCTCGGGGTCGTTTTCGTTCTGCGGGATCTCCTGCGTCGCTTCGGCGCGGACCCCGATCTGCAGCGGCTGCACGATCACCTCTTTCGGGCTGATCGTGACGCTGATTCGGGTCGAGACGTTTGGCCGCTGCTCGTTGGCGTGGCGGTCTTCGCCACACCCCACCAACAACGCGGTCGTGCCGATCAGCCCGATGATCGCCACCGCTCTCGCTCTCCCTCGGCCCATGCGGGCCTGAATTTAACCGAAGGGGAGGGCGGTGACTTCGGCCGTAACGCCATCTTCACCTACGGCGAGCGTCGTTCCCGGCTCCGCCTCGCGGCGCAGGATCGCCAGCCCGATCGGCCCGAAGGCGGGGGAGACGGCGGCGCTGCCGACAGTGCCGACCTCTTTCTCGCCCAGCCGCAGCACCTCGCCGCCCTGCGCCGGGGCGCTGAGCCGCAGCCCCCGCAAGTGCCGGTTCGGCTTGCCCTTGTAATGGAGGCGGGCGACCGTCTCCTGGCCGATGTAACAGCCCTTGGTGAAGCTGACCGTCTGCTCGACGATGCCGGCCTCGGCGGGCATCGTCTCCGTTCCCATCTCGGCCCCGAAGCGCGGCTGCCCGGCCTCGATGCGGAGGATCTCCGCCGCCTCGGGGGAGACCTCGACGGCGCCGGCGCCGGTGAGGGTGGCATGAACGCGATCGCGGTCCGCGGCGGGAACGATCAAGTCGACGCCCCCGTCGGTGCGGAGCCTGGTGGCCTCGACCGCGCGGGCGATCTCGGTCGCGCGCGGACCGATCAGGGAGAGGAGGACGTATTCGTCGCTTGCGTCAGAGACCTCGACCTCGCGCCCGATCTTGTACATCTGCAGATGCCGCCGCGCCGCCTCGAACCCGGCCGGCTCGAGATCGAGCCAAAGCTCCGACCCCTCACTAGGCCGCAGGACCCGCAAGTCCGCCTGCATATGCCCCTTGCGATCCAGCAGCGCCGCATAGACCCAAGCACCCGGCTCCACCGCCTCGACGTCCTGGGTCAGCTGCCCCTGCAGGTACTCAGCAGCCTCCGACCCGCTGACGATCAGCAACCCACGCCCGGGCCACTCAACCAGCCCGCATTCCTCACGAAGCTGCCGGTACTGCGCATCAAGCTCGATCAAAGCCTCACTCATCCCCAAGAGTCTAGAAAGACGGATCAATGGGAGGGCGGGGGTGCCTCCTCCAGACACTCAGCATGAGCCATAGGCGAGCTGCGTCTGGAGGAGGAACCCCCGCCCTCCCACAACCCATCCGTCTTTTAGACGTGTCAAACTCTTTTAGACGTGTCTAACTCCCAAGCAATAGAGGACTACGCAAAGACGATCTACTCGCTCTCCTGCGAGCGCGACGGCCTCGTCCTCAACGGCGAGGTCGCAGACCGCCTTGACGTAACTCCGGCGACGGCGACCTCGATGCTGAAACGACTCGCCGACCTCGGCCTGGTCGAGTACTTCCCCTACAAGGGGGTCAGCCTCACCCCGGCGGGGGAGAAGGTCGCGCTCGAGGTGATCCGCCACCACCGCCTGATCGAGGCCTACCTCTCCGAGGCCCTGGGGATGCCCGAGGACCGCGTCCACGAGGAGGCTGAGGTGCTCGAGCACTACATCTCCGAGGAGCTCGAGGCGCTGATCGCCGCCAAGCTCGGCGAACCGCGCCACGACCCCCACGGCACGCCGATCCCGGGCCCCGACCTCGTCCCGCCCACGTGGGGGGCGCGGTGAAACCGCTGCCCGGCCCGTCAGTCGTCGAGGAGGTCAGCGCCCGGCATGAGGCGGACGTCGAAGACGTCCTTCCCGGCGAGGCCGCGGTCGCCGAAGCCGCCCGCCGCTCGCTCGATGGCCACCGCCACGGCGTCCGCCGCGTCTGGCCCTTCCTCGGCCCCGCCTTCGTCGCCGCCGTCGCCTACATCGACCCCGGCAACTTCGCCACCAACATCTCCGGCGGCGCCCAGTACGGCTACCTGCTGCTCTGGGTCGTGCTGGCCGCCAACCTGATCGCGATGCTGGTCCAGACCCAGTCGGCGAAGCTGGGGATCGCGACCGGCAAGAACCTGGCCGAGCTCTGCCGCGAGCGCTTCTCGCGCCGTACCTCGATCGGCCTTTGGCTGCAGGCCGAGCTGGTGGCGATGGCGACCGACATCGCCGAGGTCGTCGGCGCCGCGCTCGGGCTCAACCTGCTCTTCGGGATCCCGCTCTTCCCGGCCGGGATCATCGCCGGCATCGGCGCCTTCACGATCCTCGGCCTGCAACGGATGGGCTTCCGCCGCCTCGAGGCCGGGATCTCGGTCTTGGTCGGAGTGGTCGTCGCCTCCTTCGTTTACGAGCTCTTCGACGCTGGCCCCGACGGCGGCGAAATCGCCAAGCACCTGGTCACGCCCGGCTTCGCCGGTACCGAGAGCATCCTGCTCGCCACCGGGATCATCGGCGCGACGGTGATGCCGCACGTCGTCTACCTGCACTCGGCGCTGACCCAGCGGCGGATCGTCGGCCGCAACCCGGCGGAGCGCAAGCGCATCCTCGGCTTCGAGAAAGTCGACGTCGTCATCGCCCTCTCGTTGGCGGGCCTGGTCAACCTCTCGATGATGATCGTCGCCGCGGCCCTCTTCCACACCAGCGGGCTGACCGGGGTCGACTCGATCGATGGCGCTTACGAAGCGCTGCAGACGCTCGTCTCCGACCGGGCGGCGACGGTCTTCGGCATCGCCCTGCTCGCCTCCGGCTTTGCCTCCTCCTCGGTCGGGACGATGGCCGGCCAGGTCGTGATGCAGGGCTTCATCCGCCGCCGCATCCCCCTCTTCCTGCGCCGCGCGATCACCCTGGCGCCGGCGCTCTTCGTCCTCGCGATCGGCCTCGACCCGACCGACGCCCTCGTCGGCAGCCAGGTCGTCCTCTCCTTCGGCATCCCCTTCGCCCTCGTCCCGCTCCTCCTCATCGCCGCCGACCGCGAGGTGATGGGAGACCTCGTCAACCCGAGGTGGCTGAGCGCGCTGGCGGGCGTCCTCGCCGCTCTGATCATCGGCCTCAACGCCTTCCTGCTCTTCGACCTGGCAACCGGTTGACGAAGAGGCGGGCGGAGATCGCCGTCAGCTCGGAGCTGTCTGCCGAGCCGGAGAAGGTCTGGGCGCGGGCGATCGATCCCAGCGGGATCAACGACGAGCTGCGGCCGTTGATGCGGATGACCGTTCCGCGTGGTCTTCCCGACTTCGGGCTCGCGGATCCCGAGCCCGGCAACATCGGCCGCAGCTGGCTGCTCCTCTTCGGCTTCCTCCCCTTCGACTACGACGACCTCAACATCGTCCGCCTCGAACCCGGCCGCAGCTTCCTCGAGCGCTCCTCGATGCTCTCGATGCGCCTCTGGGAACACGAGCGCACGCTCGACCCGCTCGGCTCCGATCGCTGCCGGCTAACCGACCGCGTCGCCTGGGAGCCACGCCTACCGCTGCCGGGGCGACTCTTCCGCCCGCTGGTCAGAGCCATCTTCAAACACCGCCACCGGCGCCTGCGACGTGCCCGATACGCTTCGAACAGATGAGTCTCGCCACCGACTTCCAGCGCATCCTCCAGACGCTGCCGCCGGACTGGACCGACCTCGAGGTCGACATGCGGATCGAGGACATGTCCAATTACGTCGACACCGCCGTCGCGGTGAGCCAGGTCAACGCGCAGGTCTACCAGCACCCCGAGTCCGAGGGCTGGCACTGGCGCCTCCTGATCGCACACAGCTTCGGCCACGCCGCCGCAGCGGAGACCGTCTCCGGCGTGCTGGCGAAACTCGACGGCGAAGGCGTCGCGGGCGAGCTGCGGGTCGCCGAGGTGCGCGAGGGTCGCTCCGAGGTCGTGCAGATGTGGGGCCGGCCGGAGAGCGTGCGGGAAGAGTTCCGCGAGCGCCGGTCGCTGTAGCCGGTGGCGCGCGTCCTCAGCATCGCCGTCGACCTGATGCTCGGCAGCAAGGTCCAGGAGACCCTGACCGCGGCCGGGTACGAAGTCGTCGCCTCGCCCTCGATCGAGGAGACCACCTGGGACGGCGTCGAGCTGATCGTCGCCGACCTCGACGTCGAGAACCCCGAGGCGCTGGTCGGCCTGGGGATGCCGGTCCTCGGCTACTACTCCCACGTCGACGTGGAGACCAAGGAAGCGGCCGAGGCGGCCGGCGTCGACAAGGTCGTGCCGCGCTCGCGGATGGCGCGGGAACTACCCGACCTGGTGAAAGGCCTGCTCGACGTCTAGGGGCTTTTCGAGCAGCCCGTGCTCGAGGTCCCATTCAGCCCATTCGTCGAGGACCGCCTGGTCGAACGGATACGGGCGGAGGATCGGTAGTAGCGCCGAGAGCTGCGCTTCCTGATCGGCGCGATCGAGGCTGGAGTCGGCGGTGAGGAGGTCGTCGAGGGCCTGATCCGGGTTGACGACCGCGAAGAGGTAGCCGCGGCGGGTGGCGCGGACCACCGCCTCGACCAGGTCGGGGTCGTCCTCGAGGGTCTCCCGCGAGGTGGTCAGGACCAGCTCGGGGTAGGGGGGAGCGCCGAAGCGGTCGACCTTGAAGAGGCGAATCGGCACGCCCTGCTGGCGCAGCGCGACCCCCTCGGCGTTCCAGAAGCCGGTCGCCGCGTCGACCTTGCCGGCGGCGAGGGAGGGGACGGCGGTGAAGCCGATCGTCACCCTCTCGACCTCGGCGGGGTCGCCGCTGTCGGCTTCGACCTCGGAGTCGACGACCGCTTCGTCGGAGGGCAGGCCGGAGACCCCGACGCGATGCCCCTGCAGGTCCCGCGGCCGTCGCACCGGGCCGTCGCCACGGGCGATCACCGCTGCCAGCGGGCGGGAGACGATCGGGGCGACGCCAACGAGGTCGATACCGCGCTCGCGGGCGATCCCGAGGTCGTGGATGTCGAGGATCGCGAACTCGACCCGGCCGGCGCCAAGCAGCTTTGGCGCGTCGGTCGATTCGCCCGGCGGCTGCACCTTGAGGTCGACCCCGTCCTCGCGGTAGTAGCCGCGGGCGAGGGCCGAGTAGATGCCGCTGTGGACCGCGTTGGGGATGAAATCGAGGACGAGGGTCGCCGCTTCGGGTGCAGCAGACGTCGCGCCTCTCGGCACGCCCGGTTCTGCGCCGTCCCCTCCGCAGCCGGGGGCACCGGCAAGCAGGAAGACGGCCGCCAGCAGCGCGACAGCCCGTCTCATCTGGCGCGGGAACCTATTTCATCGAGAAAATCTGGGTAGACTGCCGCCGCTTACCTGATCACGGGAAATCGAGGAGGAAAGAGTGCAGGAGAGAGGTCTAGCCGCATATCTAGCTGAGCTGATCGGCACGTTGCTGCTGGTCTTCTTCATCACCAGCGTCGTTGTCCTGTTTGTTTCGACCGGCGGCCAGGCGCAGTTCGGGTCTGACTTCGCCGTCATCGGACTCGTCCACGCTTTCCTGCTCTTCGGGCTGATCGTGATGTTTGGGGTGGTCAGCGGAGGCCACTTCAACCCTGTGGTCACGCTGGCGGCGATGGTGATCCGCCGCATCCGCCCGCTCGACGGGGTCATCTACATGCTGGCCCAGCTCTCCGGCGGTGTCCTCGGCGCGCTGCTGACGAAGGCGTTGCTGGAGGACGAGGGTCGCGCCACCAACTACGGCGCCCTCGAAGTAAGCGGTCTCCTCGCTGGCAATACCGCCGGCGCGATTGTCGAGATGATCGGAACCTTCGTCCTCGTCCTCGTCATCCTCACCGCCGTCTACTCGGAGAAGAGCTTCAAGGAGTGGGCGCCGCTGGCGATTGGTACCACCCTCGGCTTCCTGGTCATGGTCATCGGCCCGCTCGACGGCGCCGGCTTCAACCCGGCCCGCTGGTTCGGCCCCGCCCTCGTCGGCAGCAGCTGGGGCGACGTCTGGCCCTTCCTCGTCGGCCCGATCGTCGGCTCGCTGCTGGCGGCCGGCGTCTACCGCTTCATCCTTGAGCCGGGCGGTCTGCCCCCGACCGAACCGCCGGAGCACGTGCGGCCGCCGGTCCCGAAACGGGCGACCCCGACCAGCGACAAGCCCGCCGACTAAGCATCGGCGAGGCAAAGCAGCTTCCAAGGCGCCACCCGAGAGGGTGGCGCCTTTTCTTTGGGCGCCTGCCGGCCCGGCGGGTGCAGTAGCTTGGCGCTGTGCGTCGGGTCACCTTCTCCCGCAACTTCACGCTCTCGCTGTCACGCACGTGCCAGTGCTACTGCAAGTACTGCGCCTTCGCCACGCACCAGGCGCATATCCACGCGCCGGAGGAGGTTGAACGGCAGCTTGATGAGGCGCTGAAACGGAATGCCAAGGAGCTCCTGGTTCTGACCGGGGAGCGACCTGAGGTGAACCCTGTGGTCGCCGAGCGCTTGAAGCTCTGGGGGCATGAGGACTTCACGTCCTACGTCGTCTGGGCCTGCGAACGGGCTCTGGAGCGGGGGATGCTGCCGCACACGAACCTCGGCGTGCTGGACAAGCGGGACCTGGCGCGGTTGCGAGAGGTGACGGCATCCCAGGGGCTGATGCTTGAGAGCACTGCCGAGCGGCTGATGGACACCGTCCACGCCGGTTCTCCCACCAAGCACCCTTCAGCCCGCCTCGCCACGATAGAAGCTGCGGGCGAACTGAAGATCCCGTTTACGACTGGGATCCTCGTTGGTATCGGGGAGACGCCTGGGGAGCGGGTTGAGGCCCTGGAAGCGCTTGCCGCTAGCGACGCTCGGCACGGGCATATCCAGGAGGTGATCCTTCAGAACTTTGTGCCGCACCCGCGGTATTACGGGGCTGAGGTGGCTGAGATCGCGGATGAGGCTTCGCGTGAGCGTTGGGGGGAGGGCGGGGGTACCTCCTCCAGACGCAGCTCGCCTATGGCTCATGCTGAGTGTCTGGAGGAGGTACCCCCGCCCTCCCTGCCAGACTGGGCGAATCCTGTGGGTATCGACGAGATTGAGCTACTGATTTCGGAGTGCAAGCGCTTGATGCCCGACGTTGGGGTGCAGGTGCCGCCGAATCTCTCTGACTTCTGGCCTCAGTTGGTTGAGGCTGGCGCCACGGATCTGGGTGGGCTCAGTGCCAATGGGGATCACATCAGCCCTGAGGAGCCTTTTCCGTCGCCGCATCAGGTGCGGAAGGAGTTGGCCCCGAAGGGGTTTGCGCTGACGGAGCGCCTCTGCGTCTATCCGCAATACATGGACCCCGAGTGGATGGAGCAGGGGGTCCTGGATGTGATCAAGCTGAAGTACTGGAGCTTCATTCCGCGGAAGGGGTCTGGGCGCAAGTCCGAAGAGGTCATTGCTCCTGATCTTGCTCCGAAGGCGATTGCCAAGGGACGCGAGGGGCAGGAGCTCTCTGAGGATGAGTTGACTGCTCTCTTCGCCGAGACGCGGCCTGAGGTGATTGAGGAAATGCGGGTTGCTGCTGATGAGCTGCGGGCGGAGTTGGCTGGCGACACCGTGACCTTCGTTGTCAACCGCAACATCAACTTCACCAACGTCTGTGTTGTCGGTTGCGCCTTCTGTGGGTTCGGCCAGGGGAAGCGGTCGCCTGACGCTTATGAAGTGAGCGAGGCGGACTTCGCGGCGCGGATCGAAGACGCGGTTTCCTTCGGCGCGACCGAGCTCTGCATGCAGGGCGGCATCCATCCGGATCTCTCGCTTGAGGAGTACGGGCGTTGGTTGAGGCTGGCTAAGCAGACGGCGCCGCAGCTGCACCTGCACGCCTACTCGCCGATGGAGATCAACTGGGCCTGCGAGCGGTCGGGGAAGGAGCCGCGGGAGGTCTTTGAGTACCTGCTCGAGTGCGGGTTGGGGTCGACGCCGGGGACCGCGGCCGAGGTGCTGGACGACGGGGTCCGTCAGCGGATCTCGCCGAACAAGCTTCCCGCCGACCGCTGGGTGGAGATCATCGAGGCCTCCCACCGCGCCGGCCTGCGCTCGACCTCGACGGTGATGTTCGGCCACATCGAGGAGCCGCGCGAGCTCGCCCGCCACATGAGGGTGATCCGCGCCCTGCAGGAACGGACCGGTGGCATCACTGAGTTCGTCCCGCTCAGCTTCATCCCCTTCAACACGATGCTGGGGCGGACCCACGGGATCGAGGAGATCTCGATGGGGGAGAACCTCAAGCACACCGCCGCCTTCCGCCTTGCCCTCGGGCGGACGATCCCGAACCTGCAGGCGAGCTGGGTGAAGATGGGCCTGGAGGGGGCAACGGAGGCGCTGCGCTGGGGCGTCAACGACCTCGGCGGCACCCTGATGGAGGAGAACATCTCCCGCATGGCCGGCTCCCAGCACGGGGTCCGGCTCGAGCCCGAGCAGTTGGTCGCCGCCGCCCGGGCCGCCGGGCGGAAACCGGCGCAGCGGACGACTCTGTACGAGATCATCGAGACGTATGCGAGCGATGGTCCTCGAGAGGCAGCGGCAGCCGCTCCGGCCGGCTGAGCTGCCCGAGCCCGAGCCAGCAACCGGCCAGGTCCAGATCGCGGTCCACGCCTGCGGCGTCTGCCGCACCGATCTCCACATCCTCGACGGCGAGCTCGCCGAGCCGAAGCTGCCACTGGTGATGGGGCACCAGATCGTCGGCACGGTGCGCGAGGTGGGGGACGGGGTCGAGCGGCTCGCGCCCGGCGACCGCGTCGGCGTTCCCTGGCTGGGCTGGACCTGCGGCGTGTGCCGCTACTGCCGCAGCGGCCGCGAGAATCTCTGCGACCGCGCCAGGTTCACCGGCTACGACATCGACGGCGGCTACGCCGAGGTGGCGGTCGCCGACGCACGCTTCTGCTTCCCGATCCCCGAGGGCTATCCCGACGCGCAGGCGGCGCCGCTCCTCTGCGCGGGGTTGATCGGCTACCGGGCGCTGCGGCTGGTGGGCGAGGCGGAGCGGATCGGGTTCTACGGGTTCGGCGCCGCCGCCCACATCCTCTGCCAGGTCGCGGTGCACCAGGGGCGGCGAGTCTTCGCCTTCACCCGCGAGGGCGACGAGGAGACGCAGGCGTTCGCGCGCCGGCTCGGGGCCGAGTGGGCGGGCGGATCAGAGGAGACGCCGCCGGAGGAGCTTGACGGCGCGATCGTCTTCGCCCCGGTCGGGGCGCTGATGACGGCGGCGCTGCGGGTCAGCGCCAAGGGGGCGCGGATCATCAGCGCCGGCATCCACATGAGCGACATCCCCTCTTTTCCCTACGCCGAGCTCTGGGAGGAGCGAACGCTGGGGTCAGTAGCCAACCTGACCCGCCGCGACGGCGAGGAGTTCATCGCCCTGGCGCCGGAGGTTCCGGTCGCCACCGAGGTCGAGGTCTACCCGCTCGGGAAGGCAAATCGGGCCCTCGACGACCTCCGCGCCGGCCGCTTCCGAGGCGCCGCGGTTCTATCCGTCGCCTCTTCGGGTAGCTGAATCGCATCCATTTAAGCCAGGAAGGGATGCAGATGAGCGACGAGATCCGCAACAAGGACGACGCCAAGGGACGCGTGAAGGAGGCCGCCGGCAGTCTCACCGGCGATGACGACCTCAAGCGCGAAGGCAAGGTCGACAGGGCCTCGGGCGCCGTCAAGGACGGTCTCGACAAGGCGTCCGACAAGGTGAAGGACACGCTCGGCAAAGACCGGGATCGGGGCTAGTTCCTTAGCGGAATAAGTCCTCGCCGGGGGGGCGATGGAGGGCGGCGGCGCCGGGGCCGTCCTCCGCTTTCACGTACTGGCCGAGGCCGCGGACGATCGCGGCGGGGGTGTTCGACGTCTTGGTCCTGACGAGGTCGGCGGCGGCTGCGACCTCGTCGGCGATCGCGATCACGGTCGCCTGTAGCTCGCGGCCGCTCGAGTCCTCGCGGCCGCGCCAGTCATCCAGTGGTACGAGACCGGCGCAGCCGACCGCCACCTCGGCCTGGCCTAGCCGCCACGCTCGACCGAAGCTGTCGGAGATCACGACCGCTGGGTGGGACAAGGGGTGGGGGTCGGCGGACAACAGCGGGGAGGGTCCGGCGACCCCCACCCCTTGTCCCTCGATCGCGGTTCGGAGTTCGGCGCGGATGGTTCGGGCGGAGTTGTCGGGGTCGGCTGGGAGTAGGCAGACGGTTCCGGCTTCGGGGAGATTTGAGCTGTCGATGCCGGCGTTGGCGCAGACGAAGCCGTGGTGGGTTTCGGTGATCAGGACCCGGTCCTCACGCAGCACCTCGCGGCTCTCGGAGAGGATCAGCTCCACGAGCTCAGCCTCCTTACCCAGCTTCTTTGCCAGCTCGATCGCCCTCTCGGATGGCTCTACGTCCTGTAGCCGCCGCACCTGTCCCTCGGCCTTGGAGACGATCTTCTGGGAGATTACGACGATGTCGTCGGGTTCCAGCTCGGCGCTCTCGGCGATCAGCTCGCCGATCTTCATTCCCTTCGTGACCTCAGGCAGTCCCTCGACGGGGAGGACCCGGAGGTCGGTCATATTCCGAGCGCCTTGGCGGTGCGGCGGGCGCGCTTGGGGTTCTTTGCCAGCTCGCGGGTGAGGGCGATGGCGTCGGCTGGGGTGTCGAGGTCGAGTTCGATCGAGGGGAGGTTCTCGATCGCGAACGGGATGCCGGTCGCGCGGGCGGACTCGACGTGGCGGTCGCGGCTGCCCTCGCCGAAGGAAGGGACGATTGCGTTGGGGGGGCTGAGCAGGAGGGCGTTGGTGCCGGTGCCGTGGCGGTCGGGGACGATGCCGACGTAGCGGTCGGGGACGCCGGTGAGGAGGCGGTCGAGCTCGCGGGGGTCGAGCAGCGGGCAATCGCCGGCGAGGAGGACCACCTGCTCGGCACCCTCGACTTCGGCGCGGGCGATGCCGGCCAGGGCGGCCTCCACGTGCCCGGCGTCTTCGGGGTCACTGACCACCTCGGCTCCGGCCTTGTTCGCCAGCTCCTGATCGCCTCCAGCACGTCGGCAACCATCGCCGCGGCCAGCTCGCGCCGGCGCTCGGCGTCGAGCCCGGTGGCAAGGCGCTGCTTCGCCGCGCCGAGGCGCTTGACGGGGAGGACGGCGGTGGCGTTCAAGGTGAAGCGAGCGTAGCGGCGTAGTCGAGCACCGTACGGGCGACGCGCACGCGTCCAGGGGCGTCCTCCATCAGCGTCGGCGCCGCGAGCGTCTCGATCTCCGCCGGCGGCGGGTCGGGATCGGCCTCGTCGACGACCATCGCGTCGATCAGGCCGGCGTAGAGGGAGGCGACGCCGGCGGCGGTGGTCGGGCGCCCGATCCCTTCCATGAAGCGATCGGTCGGTCCCTTGACGACGGCGCCGGCGACGTAGGGGCTGACGGCGATGACGGGGGCGTGGGAGCCCGCGATCGCCTCCCGCATCCCCGGGATCGCGAGGATCGGGCCGATGCTGATCACCGGGTTCGAGGGTCCGAGGACGATCGCCTCGGCTGCGGCGATCGCCTCCAGGACCTCAGGCGTCGGCTTCGCTGCCTCGATCCCCTCCAGCTGCACGCCCTCGACCGGCGGCTGGCCGCCGTCGAGGATCAGGTACTCCTGCAGGGCGCGCGTTCCGGCGGGGGTGATCACCTGGGTGCGGACGGGGGTGTCGGCCATCGGCAGCACCCGCGCCTCGACCCCGAGGCCGCGGGCGATCTGCGCCTGCGCGTCGGTGGGGCGACCGCCGTCGTCGAGGAACTGGCGCCGGTAGAGGCAGGCGGCGAGGTCCCGGTCGGAGAGGCCGAACCAGCTGGGGGCGCCGAGTTGCTTGAGGCGCTCGAAGGTGGTGAAGGTGTCGTCGCGGATGCCCCAGCCCCGCTCGGCGTCGATTTCGCCGCTGAGCCAGTAGGTGACGAGGTCGGGGTCGGGGGATACGTGGACGCCGAGCGTCTCGATGTCGTCACCGGTGTTGGCGATCACCGCCAGGTCGGAGCCCAGCTCCTCCTGCATCCCGGCGGCGAGTTTGGCGCCGCCGGTGCCGCCGGCAAGGAGGGCGACGCGCATCGGCGCTAGGCCCAGTGGTCGGCGTCGGGGAGGCCGGTGAGGCGGATCCCGGCGTGCACCTTGTAGCGGGTGTTGACCGAGATCAGCATCGGCGTCAGCTGCTCGACGATCCGCGCCATCTCGAGGGCGCCGGCGTTGACGGCGCGGAGGCCGGGAATCAGCTCGATCAGCCGGGCGACGCGGGCCTTGTGGACCTTCTTGTCGCCGCAGACGAGGATGTCCTCGCCGAGCTCGGCGTCGAGGTCGGCGAGGGTGGGGGCGCCGACCGTGTGCAGGGCGGAGACGACGGTCACGCCCTCGGGGACCATCTCCTGCGCCTGCTGCGCGGCCGAGCCCTGCCAGACGCCGAGCGAGCGGGTCGCTTTGCCGCTGACGGCGGCGGCGAGGGGGACGGTGCAGTCGACCAGGATCTGGCCCGACTGCAGCGCCTCGCGCAGGTTGTTGAGGTTCTCCGACTGGGCGCGGAAGGGGACGGTGAGGAAGACAACCTCGCCCTTGGTCGCCGCCTCGGCGTTCTCCAAGCCGGTGACGTCGGCGTCGGGGACGTCAGCACGGATCTTCGCCGCTGCCTCCTCGGCCCGCTCGGCCGAGCGAGAACCAAGCACAACAGGCACCCCAGCCTTAGCCCAGCGCCGAGCCAACCCAGCGCCAAGGGCGCCAGTGCCGCCAATGATCGGAATCGGTTCCGCTGGATCGAAGGGCTAGGGCGGGCAGTCTATGCTCCCCGCCTCATGAGACTTGAGGGACGCAAGGCGCTGGTGACGGGGGGAGCGAGCGGCATCGGCGCCGCCATCGCCGCCCGCCTCTCGGCCGAGGGCGCCGAGGTCTGGATAGGCGACCTCAACCTCGAAGGCGCGGAGAAGGTCGCAGCCGAGATCGCCGGCCACGCCGTCGAACTCGACGTCACCGACCTCGAGGCAGCCCGTGCCGCCGTCGCCGCGGTCGGCGAGCTGGACGTCCTCATCAACAATGCCGGCATGGACAACTTCGGCTTCTTCGTCTACGTCACCCAGGAGCAGTGGCAGCAGGTGCTGGACATCAACCTCGGCGGGGTTATGAACTGCACCCACGCGGCGCTGCCGGGGATGCAGGAGCGCGGCTACGGCCGCATCGTCAACATCTCCTCCGAGGCGGGCCGCGTCGGCTCCAAGGGCTCGGCCGCCTACAGCGCCGCCAAGGCCGGCGTCATCGGCTTCACCAAGGCGATAGCCCGCGAGGCCGCCCGCTACGGCGTCACCGCCAACGCAATCGCTCCCGGCCTGATCGAGACCCCCCTCCTGATGGGCGCCAAGGAGTTCGGCGAGATCGGCGAAAAAGTCATCGAGACGATGAAGTCGTCCACTCAGATGGGGCGTCTGGGGCAACCCGAGGAGGTAGCGGCAGCCGCGGCGTTCCTAGCCTCGGACGACGCTTCGTACGTGACCGGGGAGACGCTAGGCGTCTCTGGCGGCCTCGGCATGGTCTAAGCGCCGCAAGCTGCACGAACAGCAGCGGGGTAAGGGGGAGGGAGTCGGACGGTTGGTGACTTGTAGGGGCTATGACCCCCAAAACCCACCAATCGAGGGATGCCTGGACACTCGCGAAGCGGCAGCACGGGGTCATCACTCGTGTCCAGCTGCTCGAACTGGGCTTTAGCTCTGAAGCAATTCGGCACCGGCTTGGGAACGGCCGCCTATATCGAGTTCGGCGCGGGGTCTATGCGGTCGGACGCCCCTTCCTCACTCCCTACGGCCGTTGGATGGCCGCTGTGCTCGCCTGTGGCGATGGCGCCGTCCTCAGTCACTCCAGCGCCGCAGCTCTCTGGCGCATCGGGTTTGAGGAGCGTTCCGGCATTGAGCTTTCCCTACCCAGCCCTTCTCGCCGGCGTCGCCCAGGGATTCGGATTCACCGTCGGCCTTCGCTGCAGGAACGCGACATCACTGCCGAGTACGGCATCCCGGTTACGACTCCCGTCCAGACCCTTCTCGACCTCACGCTCAGGCTCGACCGCCTTGGCGTCGAGCGGATGATCAACGAGGCCGACAGATACAACCTCGTCAATCCGCCGCAACTGCGCCGTGCACTAGATCAGCGGCCTGGCCAGAAGGGAGTCGCCCTCCTCCGCCACATTCTCGACCGCCGCACCTTTCGGCTCACCAAAGAGGAGTTGGAACGGCGCTTTCTTCCGCTCGCCGCACAGGCTGGCCTGCCCGTCCTCTCACCGGGCAGTGGGTGAACGAATTCGAAGTCGACTTCTACTGGCCGGACCTCGGCCTGGTCGTCGAGACGGACGGCCTCCGCTACCACCGCACGCCGGCCGAGCAGGCTCGGGACCGGCTCCGCGACCAGGCGCACACCGCCGCCGGCCTCACCCAGCTCCGCTTCACCCACGAGCAGGTGCGCTACGAACCGGAGTACGTGCGCGGAATCCTCGCTCAGACGGCGAGCCGCTTGGCCATCTCGACGAAGTAGTCGAGTGCGGCCGGGTTTGCCAGCGAGTCGCGGCTCGCTGCCTTCTCCACCGGCGTCCCCATCAGGATCTTCTTCACCGGCACCTCGAGCACCTTGCCGCTGAGGGTGCGCGGCACCTCATCGATCTGGAAGACCTCGTCGGGAACGTGCCGCGGCGAGCACCGCTCGCGCACCCGCCGCGCGATCTCCCGCGGCAGCCCCTCGTCGATCTCCGCGCCCTCGCGCATCACCACGAAGAGCGGCATCCAGCCGTCGGTCCCCGGCCGTGGCACATCGACGACGAGGGCGTCGACGATCTCCTCGATTCCCAGAACCGCCCGGTAGATCTCCGCCGTGCCCATGCGGATGCCGCCGCGGTTGATCGTCGAGTCCGAGCGGCCGTAGATGACCGCCGTCCCGCGCCGGGTCATTTCCAACCAGTCGCCGTGGCGCCAGGTGCCGGGGAACATCTCGAAATAGCTCTCGCGGTAGCGGCTGCCGTCCTCGTCGCCGACCTCCCCGACCACCGGTTCGCCCTCTTCGTTCCAAGCCTCGACCGCCGCCCCCAGCGCCCGCGCCTGTAGCTCACCGCGGTACACCGGCAGCGTCGCCACCCCGCCGACGAAGGCGGTGCAGAGGTCGGTGCCGCCGCTGGTCGAGAAGAGCCAGGTGTCTGCGCCGACGTGCTCGTAGATCCAGTCGAAGCCCTCGGGCGAGAGGGGGGACCCGGTCGAGCCGACCGCCTTCAGCGCGCCGAGGTCCCGCCCCGACCCCGGCTCGATCCCCGCCTTCATGCAGGCGCCGATGTAAGCGGCGCTGGTCCCGAACATCGTCACCCCGGCCTGCTCCGCCAGATCCCAGAGCACGGTCATGTCGGGATGCCCCGGGTTGCCGTCGTAGAGGACGATCGCGGCTTTGGTCAGCAGCCCGGAGACGAGGAAGTTCCACATCATCCAGCCGGTCGTCGTGAACCAGAAGAGGCGATCGCCGGGATGGGCGTCGACGTGGAGGTTCAGCTTCTTCAGGTGCTCGAGCAGGATCCCGCCCTGCCCCTGGACGATCGCCTTCGGCAGCCCGGTGGTGCCGGAGGAGTAGAGGACCCAGAGCGGGTGGTCGAAGGGGACGCGATCGAACTCCAGCGCCGCGCCCTCGCCGCCGGCCAGCAGGTCCTCCCACCGGCTCGCGTCGGTCAGCGCGCCCAGGTCGGGATCAGCGTTGAGGTACGGGAGGACGACCGTCCGCCGCAGGCTCGGCATCGCCTCCTTTAGCTGGGCGACGACGTCGCGCCGGTCGAAGTCCTTGCCGCCGTAGCGGTAGCCGTCGACCGCGAAGAGGACCTTCGGCTCGATCTGGGCGAAGCGATCGATGACGCTGGCCGGGCCGAAGTCCGGCGAGCAGCTCGACCAGACGGCGCCGATCGAGACGGCGGCGAGGAAGGCGACGATCGCCTCCGGGATGTTCGGCAGGTAGGCGACGACCCGGTCGCCGCGCTCGACCCCGAGCGCCCGCAGCCCTGCCGCTGCCGCGGCAACCTGCTGCCGCAGCTCGCCCCAGGTCAGCTCATCGAGCTCGCGCAACTCCGAGGCGTGGAGAATCGCCACCTCCTCGTCGTCTTTGCCGGCGAAGACGTGCTCGGCGTAGTTCAGTCGCGTGCCGGGGAACCAGCGCGCCCCCGGCATCTCCCGGCTCGCCAGCACGGCACCGCGCTCGCCGTCCGCCTGAAGCCCGAAGAAGTCCCAGATCGCATCCCAGAATGCATCGAGGTCGTCGACCGACCACTGCCAGAGCTCCGCATACCCGCCGAACGAGAGCCCGCGCTCAGCCTCCAGCCAGCGCATGAACTCGACCAGCCGCGAGCGCTCGACCAGCTCGGCCGACGGCTCCCACAGCAGCTCCCCGTTGGCCGCGTTCACTTATGCCGGAGGTGGGATTCGAACCCACAAGCCCGCAAGGGCAATCGATTTTGAGTCGATCGCGTATGCCAATTCCGCCACTCCGGCGCCGTCAGAACGATAAAGCCGGATCAGGCCGGCTGCGGATGGCCCGAGGCGCCGGCGCCGTAGTCCTCACCGGATCCGATCGGCCGCTCCTCCTCGACGTGCCACTCCTGGTTGAAGGCGTAAAGCGAGGCGGCGATCAAGGCGATCTGCAGGAGACCGAGGATGATCACCAGCAAGCCGATCAGCGAGGAGGGGAGGAGGGCCTCGTCGAAACCGGCGCGGTCGCGGTTAAACCAGCTTTCGGCGCCGACCGCGCAGAAGATCGCGAGGATCATCGAGAGCGCCGCCACCACCGGCAGGATGCCGCGGTTCCAGCGCGCGACCAGGAAGGCGAAGAAGGCGTAGAGGAGCGCGTAGATCGCGCAGACGATTCCCATCCCGCCACCGCCCTTGAGCAGCGACCAGCCGCCGATCGTCACCAAGGCCGCGACCACCGCCGTCGCAACCAGCAAAAGCACGACGACGAACTTGGTCGTGACCGATCCGGCCTTTTCCCGATTCGGGCGCCAAAGTTCGTATCCCGGCCTCACCTCTCCAACAGCCACGGCCCGATCATAGAATCTGTCAGCGACGCGCCGCCGTTGGCCGCGCGTTAAGGCCCTCCGGGGCTGGCCACGCGGGCGTGGCGGAATTTGGCAGACGCGCCAGGTTTAGGTCCTGGTGATCGAAAGATCGTGGGGGTTCAAGTCCCTCCGCCCGCATGAGAGGATGGCGCGCAAGCCATCGAACCGAGGAGCCTTCGTGTCTCGTCTGCGCCATCCCGCCAAGCCCCTGATCCTCCTGCTCGCCTTCGCGGGCCTCGCCGCTGCGCTGAGCGGCTGCGTCTACTTCAAGGCGCAGAGTCTCAGTTTGTCGCAGCCCGGCGGAATCGGATCAGTGCGTGTCCACTTCGTCTTCTGCACGGAACCCGAAGTCGAAAAAGCAACCTGCGAACCGCCGGAAGAAAACACCGAAGTCCAGCTGCTCCTCGGCATTGCGGTGCCTCCGGGCTCGGTGGCTCCGACGACGATCACGGCTTCGCCGGCAAGCGGCGGCACCCCGATCGTCTTCACCCGGAACGACGAAGTCGCAACTGAACTCGCGGCGTCCTCCGGGAATCTGGAACAGGTTGCTAAAGAAGCTGAAGAAGAGATCGAAGGGACCCAGGCCTGGCCACCGGCTGGGCTCCAGGGCGTCGGCTATCTCTCAGATGCGGTCCGCGAAACCGATGGACTGACCCAGGAATGGACGGTTGACGCGGACTTCGGTCTGCCCACCGCCGCGGGCGGCGGAGCCTTCGCGGGACCCTTCGCGACCGCGCTCGCGGGAGGGGAGAGGGTTGTGAGCCCGTCCCAGTCCGCGAGTCGCCCCGTTCGCTGCTTCCGGTTCAAAGAACCGCCGCAGGAAAGCGAAGCATTCTGCGCCGGTACCTCGCAGCGCCGCGAAATCGGGACCTCTGACCTGCGGATCGCCGCTCCCGCTGTGGCCAACGTCTTCGTCGGTGGCCAGGTCCCGGTCGCCTTCGGCGTCAGCTTCGCCAGCTCGGCGCCGACGCCAGCGGCTATCGCCTACACCGCCACCTCGACCCTGAAAGGGGCGAAAGTGGCGGCCGCCAGCAACGGCAAAGTCACCGTGACCGTCCCGAAAAACGCGAAACCGGGCACCTACGAAGTCACCCTCACCGGCACCGCCCAGGTGCCGAACGGAGCCTCCTCCTCGGCCGTGGCCAAGATCAAGGTGACGAAGCCGAAGATCAAGCTTGGCGCCGTCAAGCTGAACAAGGCCAAAGGGACGGCGACCCTCTCGGTCAAGGTTCCCTCGGCAGGAACCCTCACCGCTACCGGCAAGGGCATCGTCAAGGCGAAGAAGAAGGCCAAGAAGGCCAAGAAGCTGACGATCACAATCAAGGCCAAGGGCGCGACGAAGGCCAAGCTCGAAGAATCGGGTAAAGCCAAGGTCAAGGCGAAGATCTCCTTCAAGCCCAGTTCCGGCATCGCGGTGAAGAAGACCAAGAGCATCACCCTGAAGCAGAGCTGACGACCGCCGGCAACGGGCCCCTTTGGGGCCCTTGCTCGCTACGATCAGCACCCTGGGGCACTGGCCAAACTGGCTAAGGCACCGGTCTCCAAAACCGGCGATTCTAGGTTCGAGTCCTAGGTGCCCCGTCTTCTCCGAGCAAAGAGGCTTCCGGCCGCCCCAGGCTTGCGGCCGAAAGCCCTTTTCTCATCCCTTGCTTAACGCCTGGATCCGGTGATCAGGACCCCTTTCCGAAGGCAACGGTCGGGGCGATCTTCTGCGTGGAGATCTGCATGTGCTCACCTCCTCTCCTGGCTAACAACCCATGGTGGAGAGGATTACATTGGTGGAGGACGTTCCACCATCAAGGTGTCTAGTTTCGCTTCCCAAACGTCCATCAAGGGACTAGGATCAAGCACTCAAATCTTCGAAAGGAAAACCGTGGCAACCAGAGCTAGGCGCCGGCAGGCGACGTCAAAACGACTGAAGGCGATGCAGCACCCGCTTCGCGCCGAAGCTTTTAGGCTGATTCGTGATCGCGGGCCGATTAGCCCGGCCGAAGTTGCCCGCGAGATCGAAGCGGACATCCCCACGGTCAGCTACCACGTCCGCAAGCTCAGCGAGTACAACTGCGTCGAAGAAGTCGAGAGTCGACCTGTCCGGGGGGTAGTCGAGCACTTCTACCGGGCGACCGAAATTCAGGCGGTAGACACCGAGGAGTGGACCAGGCTAGTTGGTCAAGACCCTGAAGTCGCTGAGGTCCTGACCGATGAATTCATGCAGAACATCGTCGACGATTTCACCGCTTCCCGCCGCAAGGGGATCGTGGGGCGGGATCAAGAGTTTTGGATCAGCCGCAATCCGCACGTGCTCGATCAGGAGGGCGTTGACGAAGCGCTCAAGGCTGCCGAGGCATATGAAGCCGCGATGGCCGAGATTGCCACCCGCAGCGCCGCGCGGCGGGTGAAGTCAGAGGACCCCGGGATCCCGGTTTCGTCCTCAATCGTCCTCTTCAAGATGCCGCAGCCGCTCTCCGGTTCTCGATAACCGGGCACCGCTCCTTAGTCAACGCGAGCGGCGATGTGGATGGTTTTGTGATGGCGCTCTTCGTCGAGCGGGCTCTCCAGGATCACCTGCCAGTTTTCTTCCCGCTGGCCAAATGCTGCGAGCGGGCGTAGGCCGGCGGATTCCAGCGCCGCCTCCACCTGCTCCGGCGGCCAGTGTCGCTGGCGGTGGACATACGGCTGAACACCGTGTCCAGATAAACGCATCTCGTACGTGGCCCCACGCTCGACACCCTCGCTGAGGCCTTCCCAGTCCCAGCCCCCGCCGCTCAGCTCCTCCGACCTGCCGGAGGCGAAGCTGTGCCTGAACCAGAGCAACGTGTTGGCATCGAAGACGACCAGCCCTCCGGGACTGAGGTTGCGGCGAATACCGGCGAAAGCGCGCTCAAGGTCTCCATCCTCGGTGAAGTAGTTGACGACCTCATTGAGGAGGAGGACGAGCTGGAAGCCCCCGTCGGTCTCGGCAGGTGCGACCAATGGCAGGTCGCGGGCGTCGGCACGGTGCAGCTGCACTCGATCGCCGAATTTCTCCGCCGCCTGACCGAGCATCCCCTCTGAGGCGTCGCAGCCGACCACCTTCCAGCCGCGGTCAAGTAGGGGATCGAAGGCGCGACCCGTTCCGCAGCCGACATCTAGGGCCCGGCCCTTCTGCAATCCATGCTTTTCCAGCTCGGGAAGGAGTACATCGCCCAACCACATCTCGTAGTTGTTGGTGGAGGTGAACTCGTCGTAGACCGACGCGAAGCGATCGTATACCTCCTTGGTCGATTCCCGGTCGGCCATGTCAGGACAATAGTCCCGGCGGTCCCGGAATCCGTGTACCCCCACTTGGCGCACGTGCACCTACGGGTCTTAGACCATTAGTCACTTGTGGGCTGAACCGCTTCCGTGCCACAGTGCTCTCCATGGGGAGGACTCCGCTAGCGAGGAGATTGCGGGAAGCCGCTGCCGACGCTGCCGCTGAGGTTTCGCGGGAGACGCTGGCGGGAGACATTTACGAGGCTCCGTCCGGTCTGCGTCGACGCGAGCTGCTGGCCGGTGGCGCCGGCCTTGCCGCTGCCGCGATGCTGAGCGGGCCGATCCCGCGGGCGCTTGCGGCCAGTGGGCCGCGGATCGTCGTCGTCGGCGCCGGGCTTGCCGGCCTCACTACCGCCTACCGCCTCAAGCAGGCGGGCTACCAGGCCGACTTGTACGAGGCCTCCGATCGGGTCGGAGGCCGCTGCTGGACGCGGCGCGGGGACTTCGCCGAAGGGCAGATCGCCGAGCACGGGGGAGAGCTGATTGACCAGGGCCACACCCAGACCCGCAAACTTGCGCAGGAGCTGGGCCTCGACCTCGACAACCTGCTCGCCGCCGAGGTAAACGGCGCCGAGCCGCTCTACTACTTCGACGGCGAGCCCTACACCTACGAGCAGGCGACCCGCGACCTGAAGCAGATCTGGCAGCAGCTGCACAAGGACGTCTCCGAAGCGAGCTATCCCACGCTCTACAACCTTTCGACGGAACGCGGCCGCGAACTCGATGAAATGTCGATCGCCCAGTGGATCCAGGCCTACGTCCCTGGCGGCTTGAAGTCGAAGCTCGGCCAGCTGCTCGACGTCGCCTACAACATCGAGTACGGCGCCGAGACCAGCGTCCAAAGCTCGCTCAACATGCTCTACCTGCTCGCCTACTCGGGGCAGGGACAGCTGCGGATCTTCGGCCCCTCGAACGAGAAGTACCGCGTGCGCGGCGGCAACGACCAGATCCCGGCACGGCTGGCCCAGCAGCTGAAAGGGCAGATCACCAAGGGGGCGGCGCTGACCTCGATCCGGCGCAACGCCGACGGCAGCTACCGCCTCGCCTTCGAGTCGGGCGCCACTACCAGCACGGTCACCGCCGACCGCGTCGTCCTCGCCCTGCCGTTCTCGATCCTGCGCACGATCGACTACTCGCAGGCCGGCTTCTCGACCCTGAAGAGGACCGCGGTCGAGCAGATGGGGATGGGGACGAACTCGAAGCTCCACCTCCAGTTCGACCGGCGGCTCTGGAATGGCCTTGGCTGTAACGGCGAGACCTACGCCGACACTGGCTACCAGAACACCTGGGATGTGACGCGGGGGCAGTCGGGCGCGGCCGGGATCCTCGTCGATTACACCGGTGGCAAAATCGGAGCGAGCTTCGGGCCCGAGAACGGCTCTGCGATCGAACGCGCGCAGAAATTCCTGAAGCAGATCGAGCCGGTGCTGCCGGGGATCAGCGCCCGCTGGAACGGCAAGGCGACGATCGATTATTGGACCGGCTACCGCTGGACCAAAGGCTCCTATTCGTACTGGAAGGTCGGCCAGTACACCGGCTTCGCCGGGATCGAGCGCCAGCAAGAAGGCGCCTGTCACTTCGCCGGCGAGCACACCTCGATCGACTTCCAGGGCTACCTCAACGGCGCGATCGAGTCCGGCGAACGCGCCGCCGAAGAGATCCTCGCGGCGCTGAAATAGGGCGCCGCCGCCCGGCGGGTGTCTAGCTCTCGACCGGCGCCGGCTGCTGGGCACCCGGGCAGATGCCGAGCCCGTCGGCGAGGGCGAAGAAGGCGACCGCGAAGGGGCTCGAGGCAGTCTCCTCGCGGATCCGCGCCCAGTCGATCTGCTCGCGCAGGGAGCGGGTGATCAGGATCAGGTCGCCGTAGTCGACGCTGTGCTCGTCGAGCGCCATCAGCTTGGTGATGAGGATGTCGTTGAGGTTCATCACGCGGATGTTCATCGCCATCACGCTGAGCTCGTCGCCGCGGGCGATCACCTCGTCGTCGATCTGCATCCCCGACGGTTCGAAGATCAGGTCGACGAGGATCTCGCCGTCGAAGGCCTTCAGCAGCCACTGCTCGGGCGGCGACTCCGGTCGCATCCCCGCATCGGCGAGGGCTTCCTGGGCGCGCTCGGCGTCCTCGGGCTTGACCATCAAGTCGATGTCGTTGCTGGAGGGCGGGCCGCCGCGCGCCCAGCATCCGAGCCCGCCGCCGAGCAGGTACGGCACGCCCTGCTCCTCGATCGCGGCGACGGCTCGCTTGAGGCTGTCGGTCAGCTCCTCGGCGACCTCGCTCTTGCCCAGGTTCTCTGCCATGCCCCCTTTCGGTGCCCTGTCCGTCGTCCCGATAAACGCTCGCCGAGGCGGGTAGGGAAGCGGAAGTGACTTCATCTTCCGGCAGCGAGCGGCTGCGGGTCGCCGCCACCGGCGACATCCACTGCCGCGACTCCAACCGCGAGGCGATCGTCTCGGCCTTTGCCGGGCTGGACGACGAAATCGACCTCGTCGTTGTCGCCGGCGACCTGACCAGCCACGGCCGTCTCGACGAGGCGGAAATCCTCTGCGAGGCAGCGGCCGCGACCAAGGCGCCCGTCTACGCGGTGCTCGGCAACCACGACTGGCACGCCGACGAAGCCGAGGCGATCCTCGCCCGGCTGGAGGAGGGGGGCGTGCACATGCTCGACCGCCGCGCCGCCGTCTGCCAGGCCGGCGGGGTCGAGGTCGGGATCGTCGGGGTGAAGGGGTTCGTCGGCGGCTTCGCGCCGCGGCACTTGCCCGACTTCGGCGAGCCCTCGCTGCGCGCGGTGTATGCCGAGGCGACGGCCGAAGTCGAAGCGCTCGACGCGGGCCTACGCGAGGTCGCCACCTGCCCGGTCCGGATCGTCCTCCTCCACTACTCGCCCGCCGAAGAAACTCTGGAGGGGGAGCCGCGCGAGATCTGGGTCTTCCTCGGCTCCGACCGGCTGGCGGCGCCGATCCTCGAGCACGGCCCCGACCTCGTCCTCCACGGCCACGCGCACGCGGGGTCGCCCGACGGGATGATCGGCGAGAGCCCGGTCCACAACGTCTCCCAGCCGGTGCTCGGGACCGACTTCAGGATCTTCGAGCTCGACGCAAGCCGCGCCCACAGCCCGATCCCCTGATCAGTCGGGTCGCCTTCGGCGCCCCTAGCGCGGTTCGAGCCCGATCAGGTCGTAGTAGCCGACGAGGTAGAGGCGCTTGCCGTCGGAGATCATCGGCGTGTAGCCCGCCTCCTTGAGGTGGAAGGTGCGCTTGTGGGTGCGGACGTCGAAGCCGCTCGTCTCCTGGGTCTTGAAGCTCGAGGTGTAGACGGTGTGGCCGATCACGATCGCGGTGCCGGGGATCGGGCCGCCGATGTTCTTCTGCCAGCGCAGCTTGCCGGTGCGGGCGTCGAGGGCGAAGAAGCGGCCGTTTTCGGCGCCGATGTAGACGGTCGGCGGGGTGCCGGGGACCTGGGCGACGGCGGGGGAGCCGTAGATGTAGTCGCCGGCGTCGAAGTGCCAGGCGACCTTGCCGGTCCTCTCGTCGAAGGCGTAGACGGTGCCGTCGTCGCGGGCGGCGTAGACGTTGCCGAAGGCTACGGCGGGGGAGGAGAAGAAGCCGCCGCGGCCGTAGGGCGGCACCTTGCTCGTGTTGCTGCGCCAGGAGAGCTTGCCGCTCTTGGCGTCGAGGGCGAACATCGAGCTCTGATAGTCGGCGAAGAAGACCTTGCCGTCGTCGTAGCTGGGGCTGGCTTTGATCGCGCCGGGAGCGTTGAACTGCCACTTGGTCTTGCCGCTGCTGGCGTCGAGCGCCACCAGGTTGGTGGTGTCGGTACCGAGGTAGAGCGTGCCGTCGACGGCGAGGGGTGAGGATTCGAGGTGCCCCTTCAGCTTCCGCACCCAGACTTTCTTCCCGGTCGCGGCGTCACCGGCGGCGAGGTGGCCGGTGAGGAAGGCGCCGTAGATCTTGCCGTCGTAGTAGACGGGCGCGGTGACGAAGTTCGGCTTCCCCTTGTCGCTGGGCCGGATGTTGATTTCCCACAGGACCTTGCGATCGCGCAGCCGCACCGCTTTCCCGTTCCCGTACTTGTTAATCACGTAGGCGACGCCGCCATGGATCGCCGGCGGGAACTCGATAAGCGCATGCGTGTTGATCGACCACGCCTGCTTCAACGGCGGATCGAGCGCCGCCTCCTCAGCGGGCAGGTAATGCGTCCGCGCCGGCACGCGTCCGAAGAGCGGCCAGTCGACATAGGAGCTTCCGGTGGCGGGGCCTTCGGCGCCGGTGGTCGAGTCGCCATCGGAGCTACCGCAGCCGGCGAGGGCGAAGAGGCCGAGGATCAGGAGCAACGAGGTCGCAGCACGCATCCCAGTTCTCATCGGCAGAGCTGCGCGACTCTTGAAGCGGCGGACGGGACTCGAACCCGCGTCATCGCCTTGGAAGGGCGAGGCTCTACCGTTGAGCTACCGCCGCGCGGAGGAAGCCGCCCCGCTTCGCGGTGCGGCGCCGATGACAGTTTGCACAAACCACCTCGCACTTTGCAATCTCGTCCAAGACGTCTTGCCACGGCCGGCTCTGTAGCCCTGCCGAGATCGCGAACTTTTTGTCTCTCAAGTGATCGAACTCGAGGACGATCGGGTCGTCCTCGCCGCAATCGACGCACGAGTGCTCCCTTAGATAAGCGACCAAATAAAGAGTCCGCTCTTCGACCACAGCTTTCCTCCGCTGCCCGGCGGCCGCGATGTATCGAGCTTTGTTCGCGGCATAGTGCTCCTGCTTGTACGCAGCACGGCAGGGTCGGCAGTAATTGTCTTTCTGCCCCCGCGCCCGCCGCCGCCAAGCGAATTCCTCGACCGGCTTTTCGGCTCCGCATCGTCCACAACGCCGCATGCCCGGAAATCTATGCAATCGAACAGACGTTCCCCTCGGCACCAAGCCGGGCAATCCGTCAGAATGAAATCCCCACGGGGAGTGGCGCAGTCTGGTAGCGCACTCGGCTGGGGGCCGAGCGGTCGCAGGTTCAAATCCTGTCTCCCCGATTCACCGATGTGTCGATTTCCCCTCGCCTCGTTCGTCGTCTAGGTAAAAGGCAATTTCCTACCTGAGGAGAATGAGATGAGCGCCACCTACACCTTTGACGTCTTTTCCAGCCTTGACGGCTTCGGCTCGGCCAGCGCCGACTGGAGCGGCTATTGGGGGAAGCAGGGGCCTGAGCTGCTGGACCACCGGCTTGCCCTGTACGGCGAGGAGCAGCGGATGGTCTTCGGGGCCAATACGTATCGGATGTTTGCGCGGATGCTGGCTGAGAGCGACGAGGACGCCGAGGTTCGCGATCCTTGGGTCAGCCGGATGAGGAATCTGCCGGCGACGGTGGTCGCGACGACGTTGGAGGAACCGCTCGACTGGCCGGACGCGACGGTGGCGAGCGGCGATGCTGTCGACGTCGTCGGCCGGCTCAAGGAGGAGTCCGCGGTGCCGCTGCGCTCGCACGGCAGCCTGGCGATGAACCGGGCGCTGATGGCAGCCGGGTTGGTCGACCTGGTCCAGGTCAGCGTCTTTCCCGTGATCACCGGCCAGACGGGTGAGTGCCCGGTCTTCGAGGGTGCGGCTGACTTCGACCTCGAGCTGGTTGAGCAGCGGACGCTCGACGGCCACATCCAAGAGCTGACGTATCGGCCCGCTCTCCGCTGAGCGGGCATATGCTCGGGGGGTGCCCGACTGGCTGCGAAGGCTGACGGCTCTCGGCGCCTCCCCGACTGACAGCCGGGAGCTGCGGCTGCGGAAGTCGGTGCTGGTGCTGTCGTCGGTCCTGATGGCGACCTTCTCGTTCGTCTGGGTCGGGAGCTATGCGGCGCTGGGGCTCTGGGTGTCCGCTGCGATTCCACTCGCCTACCAACTCGCCACCGCGGTGAGCCTGTGGACGTTTGCGCGGACGCGGCGGTTCCAGCTCTTCCGGGTGAGCCAGTTGCTGATGAGCTTGCTGCTGCCCTTCGCCCTGCAGTGGAGCCTCGGGGGCTTTGCCGCCTCATCGGCGGTGGCGCTTTGGGCCTTCACCTGCCCGGTCGGGGCGCTGCTGTTCGTCGGCGCTCGCCAGGCGGTTCCCTGGTTTGTCGCCTTCGCCGCGCTCGTCGCCTTTTCGGGGGCGATCGACCCCGCCCTCGCTTCCGATGCCGCCGAGATCCCGAGCGGGGTGGAGGTCTCTTTCTTCGTCCTCAACGTGCTCGGCGTCTGCACGACCGCCTACGTGCTGCTGCAGTACTTCGTCCGCGCCCGCGAGCGGGCGCTGGCCGAACTGGGGGTGGAGCGGGAGAAGTCCGAGCGGCTGCTGCTGAACGTGCTGCCGGTCTCGGTCGCCGATCGGCTCAAGGAGTCCGAGCAGGTGATCGCCGATGGGTTCGAGTCCGCCACCGTCCTCTTCGCCGACCTGGTCGGGTTCACGCCGCTCGCGCAGACTCTCCCTCCGGACGAGACCGTCGCCATGCTCGACCGCGTTTTCGCCGGCTGGGACGCGCTTGCCGAGCGGCACGGGGTGGAGAAGATCAAGACGATCGGGGACGCCTACATGGTCGCCGGCGGCATCCCGGCGCCCAGGGCCGACCACGCCGAGGCGATCGCAGACTTCGCCCTCGAGATGGGCGCCGAGGTCGAGCGGTGCGCCGGCCAGAGCGGGGTGCCGCTGCAGGTGCGGGTCGGGATCGACACTGGGCCGGTGGTCGCCGGCGTGATCGGCCGCGCCAAGTTCAGCTACGACCTCTGGGGCGACACCGTCAACACGGCCAGCCGGATGGAGTCCCATGGGCTCCCCGGCGAGATCCAGGTGACCGAGCGCGCCTACGCGAGGCTGCGCGGACGCTATGAGCTGCGGGAGCGTGGGACGATCGAGGTCAAGGGGAAAGGACTGATGACTACCTACCTGCTGCTCGGCCGGCGCGCCTGATGGCCGCTCCCGAAGGGTTCAGCTACAAGGTCCGCGGTTCAGAGGTCGTCGTCAGCCACCACGGAAGACGGGCCGCCACCCTGCGCGGCGATGCCGCCGCTCGCTTTCTGCGCGACGTCGAGCGTCGCGACCCGCAACACGTGATGGCCCGGGTCACCGGCAACTACAAGCGCGGCAACGAGCGTCGCTAGCGGTCGACCTCCCGCGCCACCCGCGCCGGGTTGCCGTAGGCGACGACGCCGGCGGGGAGGTCGCGGGTGACGACGGAGCCGGCGCCGACGACGGTGTTCTCGCCGATCGAAACGCCGGGGCAAACGATCGCCCCCGCGCCGAGCCAGACGCCATCGGCGACGGTGACCGGGAGCGCCTGCTCGATCGCTTTGCGGCGGGGGACGGAGTCGATCGGATGGGTAGCGGTGATCAGCTGCACCCCGGAGGCGAGCAGGCACTCGTCGCCGACGGTAATCGGCGCCGCGTCGAGCATCGTGCAGTTGAAGTTGACGAAGGTCCGCGAGCCGATCGTGATCCCGTCGCCGTAATCGCAGTAGAAGGGGGTCCGGATGAAGGTGTCCTCGCCGTTCGCGGCGAGGAGGTCGGCGAAGGCGGCGGCCCGCTCCTCGGCACGCTCGGGCGGGATCGCGTTCAGCGCCGCCAGCATCGCCTGGCGCCGGTCGAGCTCGCGGTTCAACTCCGGGTCATCGCCGGGGTAGAGCTCCCCGGCCCGCATCAGCTCCTTCGCCGTCGCCACCGGCCCATCTTCGCAAGGTCAAGGCTAGAGACGGACGGCACTAGCCCGGGGGAGGCGCTAAGTACCGTTGGAAAGGTGTTTCAGCCCACCAATGTGCTCTCGTTGATCCCCGGGCTCCCGCAGGAGCGGGCGCCGCTGGCCGCCGAGGTTGACGGCTTCTTCCCCGCCGACTCGATGGTCCGCCGGCTGCACCGCGAGCGGCTCGTCCTCTTCTCCGGCGTGCGCGCCCTGCTGATGCAGGCCTGCGACCCGCTGGCGGTGGTCGGCTTCCAGCGCCACTCGATCATCTTCGACGACCCGCAGGCGCGGCTGCTGCGGACCGACGAGCGGATGTCTCGGATCTACTTCGGCACCAGCAAGGAAGCCGAGGAGACCGGTCGCATCGTTCAGGTGATGCACCGCCGCGTGCGGGGGAAGGTGCCGGCCGACTACGGCCCGATCGCCAAGGGCACCCCGTACGACGCCACTGACCCCGAGCTCGGCCTCTGGGTCCTTGCCACTCTCGCCGACTCGGCGCTCGTCTACTACGAGCGCATTTTCGGCGACCTCCCGCCGGAGGAGCGCGAGCGTTATTGGGCGGACTACCGCCGGGTGGGGGAGGTGCTGGGACTGCCCCCGGACTCGATGCCCGCCACCGTGGGCGACCTCGGGGATTACATCGCGGGCAGGCTCAATGACAGCAGCCTCTGGATCTCCGGCGAGCGCCGCGATCAAGCGGTGCGGATGATCCTCGAGCCGCCCTACACCGGCCTCCTGAAGGCCGCCTTCCTACCGGTCACCGAGACGGTGAAGCTGATCTCTGTCGGCCTCCTCCCGCCGCAGATCCGCAGCCTCTTCGGGTTCAGCTGGGACCCCGGGCGCGAGGCCCTGCTGCGCTCGGCCCTCCTGCAGCTGCGGCTCGGCTCGCGCTTCTGGCTCGACGCCGTCCGCCTCCACCCCGCGGCGCGGGCCGCCGCGGGCGAGCGCTACGGCAGTCTCGCCGAGTAGTTCCCGGCCTCGCTAGCGAGCCGGTTTCCCGCTGGTCCCGCAGCCCTTCGGTCCCGGCGGCAGGGAAGCCGGCCTGTGGGGCTTCCCCTTACAAGGAGAGGGCGGGGGCGGGGGCGGAAGTTCCGTGGCGTCGACGGTGATCGTCCCGGCGAGGGCGCGGCCCTGCTGTCCGATGTCGTCTTCGACGACGACTTCGACCAGGTATTCGGCGGCGAGCGTTCCCGTGTTGGCGGGCGCTTCGTAGGTGCCTTCGAAGTGACTGGAGCTGACCCCGTTCAGGCCTACTTCGGTGCTGGCGCCGCCGCTGACCGGCGTGATCACCGCGTAGACAGCGGACAGCCCTCTGTTGTCGCCGGCCTCGGCTTCAATCGTCACGAGGCCGCCGCTCGACGGCAGGAACTGCGGGTTCAGTCCGGTCTGGCTGATCCAGGGCGATTCGTCGAACTGCGGCGCCGGTTCCACTTGGACCTCGCCGATCGTGCCGGCGTTGTAGTTGAAGAAGGCGTCGTAGGCCTGGACTTCGACCAGGTAGCTGACGGTGCCGTCGGAGGAGTTTTCGGGCGCTTCCAGCGTCCCGTAGTAGGTGGTCCCGTTCCCTTGGTAGAGGTAGATCGACTGGTAGCTGCCGTCTGACCCGTAGACCTGAGCGTAGGTCGAATGCACTTCGGTTTCGTCGATGATGTCGACGCTGATCTGGGAGTTGCCGCCGGTATAGGGAAGCGTGCTCGGGCTGAGGAGCCCGTTGGCGAATATCGGCGGCGTCGTGTCCGCCCCGACTTCGGGTTCTTCGTCGGCGACGGCGGTGCCGACGCAGAGCAGGAACGCGACCAGGCTGACCAGCAAGAACCGCAACCGCGACATAGAAAAACCCTCCCGTTTAGACACCCTGTCGAGGGAGCCTATGCGAGATGGGCGGGCGCTCGGCGGATGTCCTACAGGCGAGGCCGCGAAGCGTCGCGCTCGCGGATCTTGCGCACCGCGTAGACGAGGGCGATCGCGCAGAGGACCGAGAAGAGGAAGCCGGGTCCCTCGTCCTTGTCGAAGACGTAGTAGGCGATCAGGCCCGCGACCAATGAGGCGGCGATGCCAAGGGCGATCGTCTGCATGATGCTCATCGGATCGCGGCCCGGCAGCAGTAGGCGGCCCAGCGCGCCGACGATCAAACCCGTCAGCAGGAGGCCGATGATGAAGAGGATCACGTCCATGAGGGCAGATATTCCCGCCGAGTGGGTAGAGGAAACCCGTGGTCGCCACGATCGGCACCGGGGAGCTGCTGAAAGGCCGCTATCGACTCGAGCGCATGCTCGGGCGTGGCGGCATGGCCGCGGTGTGGCTCGGTCAAGACGAGGTGTTGGAGCGGCCGGTGGCGGTGAAGGTGCTCTCGGACACGATCGCCGGCGACCCCGGCTTTGTTGCTCGCTTCCGACGCGAGGCGCAAGTCGCGGCGCGTCTCTCGCATCCCAACCTTGTCGGCGTCTACGACTTCTCCGAAGAGGGCGAACGTCCCTACCTGGTGATGCAGTTCGTGCCGGGCGAGAACCTGGCGGCGCACCTAGAGCGGGGGGCCGACGTGGACTGCGAGCAGCTGGCGCGGGAACTGCTTGAGGCCGTCGCCCACATCCACGCAGCGGGAATTCTCCACCGCGACATCAAGCCCGGCAACATCGTCATCGAGCCGGGCGGAACGGCGAGGCTGATCGATTTCGGGATCGCCCAGCCCCGGGACGCGACGGCGATGACGAAAACGGGCCTGATCCTCGGCACCGAGCGCTTCGCCGCACCGGAGGTGATGGAGGGCAACGCCGCGACCGAGCAGTCTGACCTCTACTCCTGCGGCGTTGTCCTGCGTTCCTGTGAAGGGCCGCACTCGCGGGCGCTGGACGATGTGATCGAGTGGCTGACGGCCGACGATCCGAACCAGCGACCGAGTTCTGCCCGGCAGGCGCTGGCCCGGCTCGAGCGTGCTGAGCCGATGCTCGAAGAGCCGACCCAGGCTTTCACCCCCGAGCCGGTCCGGGAGCCGCCGGCACCGCCACCCCCGGCGCCTGTGCGGTCCTCTTCCCATCGCGGGCGTTGGGGTGCGGTTGCCGCCCTCCTCGCCATCGTCGCTGCGCTGGCGGTCGTCGCCCTGGTCGCCCTCGGGGGCGACGAGGAGCGGCAGCCGCAGCGTCGCTCCCAGCAGCAGGCGCAGGCAGGGGGTGAGGCGTCGAAGCAGAAGGCTGCGCAGGAACGGGAGGCTCCCGCGGAAGCATCGGCGCGGCCCGAAGAAGCCGCGGAAACGCCCGAAAAGTCAGCGGAAGGCGAGGCCGCGGCGGCAACGACGCCGGCGCCCGAAGAAGCCGATCCGGCGAGCGGCAGCGCCCTCAATGAACAGGGCTACGAACTAATCCAAGCCGGCGAATACGACGCCGCGGTCCCGGTTCTCGAAGAAGCTGTTGCCTCTTTCCCGGAAGGCTCGGAAGACCTCGCCTACGCATATGCCCTCTTCAACCTCGGAAACGCGCTGCGGCTTAGCGGCCGGCCCGAAGAGGCGATCCCGGTCCTCGAACGGCGCCTCGAAATACCGAACCAGACCGGCACGGTCGAAGAAGAGCTGGAAGCCGCCCGCGACGAAGCCGGCTGAGCCGCGAAGAGGGGAGAACGGGCTGATCTGCTCTATCTTTCGACACGAACGTATGCGAACATACGTTCGTGTCCGCAACGACGAGAGACTGCCCCCCTAAACCGAGTCTTCGTCGGCCTCAGCACCAGGTATCTATGCGCCCACCTCTATGGACGCGGGGGCGGGAGGCGAATTCCCTTCCGTAGATGCCGCGGCGAGAAGAACCACAGATCGGCCTCGCCAAGGCAATCCGCCAGCTCCGCCAGGAGGTGAAGCTGAGCCAGGAAGCGCTCGGCCTGATCGCCGACATCCACCCGACCTGGATCTCCCACATCGAGTCCGGCCGCGTCAACCCGACCTGGGGAAACGTGCGGCGGATCGCGATCGGCCTGCGGGTCCCCCTGCCCGAACTCGCCGCCCTTGCCGAAGACCTCGAGGCCAAATACGGAACCGCCCCCCAGCCCGAAGGTGGTGGGGGGCGGTAGAAAAACAACCTCGGGGTGGTTGTGCCTAACTCTAGTACCCCGGCGTTCCTGGATGAAACTGGACAGAGTGACCGCAAGCTTGTGTACTCTCGCGCCCGTGCCTCGTCGCGTGCCGCTGTTCCTCGTCTTCCTCACGCTCTTCGGGAGTGCTTTCTCCGCGCCGGCATTCGGAGCGGCCCGCTTTTACACGCCCAACTACGGCTCGAAAACTCCGGAGGAGATCGGCGGCTTCGATCTCAACGCCGACGGCTCCCTGAGCCAGCTCGCCGGTTCGCCGTTCCCGGCCGAGGAGCCGGGGCTCGGCGGCATTCTGGGACTCGCCTTCACCCCCGATGGGACTCGCGCGATCAGCGGCTTCCTCTTCACCGGAGGCGTACAGGGCTACTCAGTTCCCCCCAGCGGGATCTTCCAGCTGGCCAACAGCGTCAGCCCGATGGCGTCGGCGACCTCGGTGGCGATCACCCCTGACGGCCGTTACGCCTTCGCCTCGACCCGCGAATTCAAAACGCCCGCCGAAGGCATCCGCCGCTTCGCGGTCAACGGCGACGGCTCGCTGACGCCACTCGCTCCCTCGGCGGGCAGCGGAGAGTACGCCGATGTCGCCGTCAGTCCCGATGGCCGCTTCGTCTTCGCCACCACCGGGGCCGCGATCGATCGCTTCGCCCTTGGCGCCGACGGCTCGCTGACCCCGCTCGGCTCCACCTCTCTGTCCGGCGCCTACCTCCTCGCCACCGCGGGGGACTCGAATCTCCTCTTCGTCTTTCGCGGCAGCGGTGGCACCGCGCTGACGAGCCTTGCGATCGGCGCCGACGGCGGGCTCTCGCAGCGAGGACTGGACGCCGAGCTCGGCGTCACGTCGGCGAAGGTGTTCGCCGCCGCCCCGGATGGCCGCCACGTCTTCGTCCCCGACTACAACAACGACCGGATCGTCACCGTCTCGATCGACGCCGAAGGCGCCCCGACCGTGCTTCCGGGCGGCATGGCGGTCGACTCCCCGGAAGCGGTCGGCGTCTCCCCCGACAGCCGCCAGCTCGTCTTCTACCGGGGGGGCGGCTCCGAAAACGCTCTCGGGACCGCGACGATCAACGCCGACGGCACCCTGGCCAAGACCCCGTTCGAGGCGCAATGGAGCACCGGCGAGCCGGAGCCGATCGTCTTCCAGCCGCACCCTGCACCGGTCGCGAAGCTCAGCGCCCAGGCCGGAGCTGCCGGTGAGCCTTCTCAGTTCGACGCATCGACTTCGCAGCGCGCGGCCCGCTTCGACTGGAACTTCGGCGACGGGACCACCCTCGCCGACGGGGGGCCGAACCCGAAACACACCTACGCGAAGGCGGGCGACTACACCGTCACCCTGACCGTCACCGACGGCAATGGCTGCTCCGCCCGGGCCCTCTACAGCGGTCACAGCACTATTTGCCCCGGCGGCTCGACCCCCGTCGCCACCGGCAAGGTCGACACGTTGCCGGTCCTGGGCAAACCGAAGGCGATGCCGAAGAAGTTCCTCGCCAAGACGAAAGGCAAAGCCAAAGGCAAGTTCGGCACCACCTTCCGCTACACCGTCAACGAGGTAGCGACCGTCCGCTTCAAGATCGAACGGAAGAAGGTCGGCCGACTCATCGGCGGCAAGTGCAAGCCGCTGACGAAAAAGAACGCGGCTCGGAAGAAGTGCCCGATCTTCAAATCGATTGGCAGCCGCAGCCAGCAGGCAAAAGCCGGCGCTAATCAACTCAAATGGAACGGCAAGCTGAAAGGGAAGCCGCTTCCTGCGGGTTCTTACCGGGCGACGGTGGTGGCGACCGACGCGGTCGGCGGGCGTTCGGTGCCCCAGACGGTAGGGTTCCGCATCCTCCCGCCGCCGAACCAACCGTGAAGAAGCTCTTCCTCCCACTCATCCTGTTTGCCCTCGTCGTCGCCGGCTGCGGCAGTAGCTCCGACGACACGGATACGAGTGCGAGCGCGGGCGGCAGCTGCGAGCCGGGCAAGTTGGCGACGCAGGAGCAGGGGGTGTTGACGGTCGCTACCGACAACCCCGCTTACCCGCCCTATTTCGAAGACAACGACCCCACCAACGGGGAAGGCTTCGAGAGCGCCGTCGCCTACGCGATCGGCGACCAGCTCGGCTATCCGAAAGCGAACGTGAAGTGGACGACCGAGTCCTTCAACTCCTCCTTCGCCCCCGGGCCGAAAAACTTCGACTTCGACGTCAACCAAATCTCGATCACGCCGGTGCGCGAAAAAGCGGTCGACTTCTCCGCTCCGTACTACACCGCCAACCAGGCGGTCGTGGTGCTGAAGAGCTCCGAGGCGGCGAGCGCGAAATCGCTGGACGAACTGCAGGACGCGAAGCTCGGCGTCCAGGTCGGCACCACCAGCCTCGAAGCCGCCGAAGCCGAGATCGAACCGAACGAGCGGCCGGAAGTCTTCAACAGCTCCAACGACGTCGTCCAGGCGCTGAAGAACGAACAGATCGACGCCGTCGTCGTCGACCTGCCGACGGCCCTCTACCTGACCGCGGTCCAGGTTCCGGAGGCGACCGTCGTCGGCCAGTTCAGCGCCCCGGGCGGGGACCAGTGGGGCGCCCTGCTGGAGAAGGAATCGCCGCTCACCGCCTGCGTCACCGAAGCGATCGAAGCGCTGGAAAGCTCGGGAGAGCTGCAGAAGATCACCGACCGCTGGATGAGCCAAGCGGCCGGAGCTCCTGAATTGGGCTGATGCCCAGCGACCGTCGCCTCGAACGGGAGGCGGCGAAGCGCCGCCGCCACCGCCGCGGACAGGCGATCGCGGCTGTCTCCAGCGTCGTCGTCCTCGGCGGCCTCGCGGCCCTGATCCTGACCAGCCCCGGCTGGCCGGAAGTTCGCGAGACCTTCTTCAACTGGGAAGTCTTCAAGGAATCGTTCCCGGACGTGGCGAAGGCTTTCTGGCTCGACGTCAAGATCTTCCTCGTCGCCGAGCTGGCGATCCTCGTCGTCGGGCTCTTCGTCGCGATGCTGCGGATCGCCCGCTCGCCGGCGATGTTCCCGGTTCGGCTCCTGTCCGTCGTCTTCGTCGACCTCTTCCGCGGCATCCCGACGATCCTGCTCGTCTTCCTGATCGGCTTCGGCGTCCCGGCGCTGCAGCTGAGCGGGACGCCGAACGACCCGATCGTCCTCGGCGCCTTCGCCCTCGTCCTCTCCTACAGCGCCTACGTTGCCGAGGTCTACCGCGCCGGGATCGCCTCGGTCCACCGCGGCCAGCGCGACGCGGCGCTGGCGGTCGGCCTGACCGAGAACCAGGCGATGCGGCACGTGATCCTGCCCCAGGCTGTGCGGCGGGTGGCGCCGCCGCTGCTGAACGACTTCGTCGCCCTGCAGAAGGATGTCGCCCTGATCTCGATCCTTGGGCCGCTCGAGGCCTTCCGCGAAGCCCAGATCATCGAGTCGCTGACCTTCAACTTCACGCCGCTCGTCGCGGCGGCGCTGCTCTACCTGGCGGTAACGGTGCCGACGGCGCGGATCGTCGATCGCCTCGGCGGGACCGAGGGGGCGGTGCGATGAATGCGATCCCGGATGGGACCGTCCTCGACATCCGCAACGTCACCAAGGCCTTCGGCGAGCGCGAGGTCCTGCGCGGGATCGACCTCGGCGTCCGCGAGCACGAAGCCGTCGCCCTGATCGGCGCCTCGGGCTCGGGCAAGTCGACGCTGCTGCGCTGCATCGACCTGCTCGAGGAGATCGACGACGGCGACGTCTTCCTCGACGGCGAGGTGATCACCGACCCGGGCGTGGACCCGGTCGCGGTGCGGCGGCGCCTCGGCCTCGTCTTCCAGGCCTACAACCTCTTCCCGCACCTGAGCGCGCTGGAGAACGTTGTCCTCGGCGAGATGCGAGCCCACGGCAAGGCCCGCGCCGAGGCCGAGGAGCGGGGGAGGGCACTGCTGGCCCGCTTCGGCCTCGCCGGTCGCGAGGACGACCGTCCTGACAACCTCTCCGGCGGCCAGCAACAACGGGTGGCGATCGCCCGCGCCTTCGCCGCCCGTCCGCGCGCTCTGCTCCTCGACGAGGTCACCAGCGCCCTCGACCCGGAGCTGGTCGGCGAGGTGCTCGAGGCCGTGCGCGACCTCAAGGGGGAGGGAATGACGATGTTGATCGCCACCCACGAGATGAGCTTCGCCCGCGAGGTCGCCGATCGGGTCGCCTTCCTCCACGCGGGGCGGATCCTCGAGCTCGGCTCTCCCGAGCAGGTTCTCTCCTCGCCTGAAGCGGAGGAGACCCGCCGCTTCCTCCGCCGAATCCAGGCAAATTAGTCAAAAGATTTGACGCGCGCAGGTGTTGCGGTTATGCTGCCGCCGCACTTGAGCAATCAGGGATCTCGCTCAAGGGTGGGGAAACATAGCTAGCACCTGTGCCTTAATCGGTTAAAGGGTCGGCGTTGTAAGCCGAAGATCCGGGTTCGAGCCCCGGCGGGTGCATTTCGAACAACTAATTCGAGGCAGACGTTCGAAATCACTTGGCTATGGGCGAGAACATCTTCAACCAGATCGATCAGGCGGCGACGCCAAGCGGTGGCGACCGGGCGCTGTGGGCGGCGCGGGCGCCGTACCGACCCGAGCCGCGGTTCGACCTGATGCTGATCCCGCGACTGCCGAAGGGCAGCGACTGGCGCCAGGACTCCGAGGCGCTGGCCGGCCTCGACCGAATCGAGGCCGAATCGTGGGTCGCCTCCGTCGACCGCGAGGGCAAGCAGCCCTTAGTCCGGCTTGCAGACGAGTGGATCGAGGGCCGGGGGGAAGCGATCGCCTCGGGGGCTCACGGCGACCGGGAGCTCGCCGACATGGCGGCCGGCAACAGGTACGCCGTCTACTTCTGGGGCGCCAACACGACGAAGGCGCTACACGTCGGCCACCTTCGCAACCTCGCGGTCGGCAACGCGATCGCCGGGGCACTCAAACAGGCGGGAGCCGAGGTCGAGAACCGCAGTCTGATTTGCGACGTCGGCCGCAGCATGGGCGAGGCGATGGCCGGCGTCGCGACCCGCGCCGGCGAGGACACGGGTCCCGACGCCGACGAGAAGTCAGACCACTTCGTCGGCTTCTGTTACGCCGACTACGTCACCTCCAGCCGCAACGGTGCCGGCGAGGAGGAGGAGGGGGCAGAGGACTCCGTCGCGCGCGAGGCCGCGATCTACAACGACAAGGCCGACGAAATGATGATGCGGGTCCTCTCGGGCGACCAGAAGGCGCTCGAACTGTGGTCGAAGACCCGCTCCTGGGTGATCTCCGGCCAGCGCAAGACGCTCGCCCGCCTCGGCATCGCCTTCGACAAGGTGATCTTCGAGTCCGACTTCCTGCCGGAGGTCGCCGAGTTCACCAACCAGGGTCTCGCCGAAGGCAAGCTGATCAGGCGCCGGGACGACGACATGGTCATGTACGAGACCCAGCGCGAGGAGCTCGAAGAAATGCCGCTGGTCCGCTCCGATGGCCTGCCGACGCAGCACATGCGGGCGCTCGCCTACTGGGCGGCCGCCGACGAACTCGACGACGTGATCTCGATGCAGGTCTGCGGCAACGAGTGGGTTGCCCACGTCACCTGCCGGCGCAAGCTGATCGATGAGCTCGGGCTGCAGAACGGCAACGGCAACGGCAGCGCCCGCGGTGGCGGTCCCCCGACCTACGACATTTTCCACGGCATGGTCGCCCGCGACAACGAGTCGATCAGCTCGAGCAAGGAAGGCGCGCTCCTGATCGACGATCTGGTCGAATGGCTGGCGGGGGAGGTGGTCCGCGATCCGGCGCTCGCCGCGGAGATGGCGCGCCACCCCCGCGCTGAGTCGGTACCGGCCCAGGTTGCGCTCGGCTACTTCCTCCTTCAGCCGACGACCAAGCAGGTCAACTTCGGCACCGACAAGCTGCTGCGGGAGGGGGAGGGGAGCCTGGGCTGGGACCTGGCGCTCGCCCAGGCCTGCCATGCCAGCGGCGAGAGCACGGGCGCCCGTCCAGCCGAGAATCCCGATTACCGCTTTGCCGTGGTCCAGTCGGAGCAGTACCGGGTGCACCTGCACAGCGCTGTCGAGGAGTTCGACGTCGCGCCGCTATCCAAGTACCTCTTCCACTTCGCCCGCTGGTATCGGGAAGGCGATCGCGCCCCCGAGGTCGAGGGGGTTGTGCAGTCGGTGCTGGAGCGGGGTCTACGCGGATTGGGACTGGAGGGAGCGTGACGTGAAGACGCTGCTGGTCGACAACCACGACTCCTACACCTACAACGTCTTCCACCTGCTCGCAGCCGCCTCGGGCTCCGAACCGATGGTGGTCAATAACGACGCCGTCAGCTGGCGCGTCCTGAGGCGGATGGACTTCGACGCGATCGTGCTCTCGCCGGGACCAGGCCACCCCTCCCGCTGGCATGACTTCGGCGTCTGCAGCGACATCCTCCGCCACTCAGAAGTCCCGGTCTTCGGGATCTGCCTCGGCCACCAGGGGATCGGCAACCTGCTCGAGGGCACGGTCAACCGGGCGCCGATGGCGATGCACGGCCGCCTCAGCCGGGTCATGCACGAAGGCAAGGGCCTGTTCAAAGACGTCCCACAGGGTTTCTCCGTCGTCCGCTACCACTCGCTGGCGATCACCTCCCCGCCGGGGCCGGAAGGGCACGTCGTCGCCTGGGCAGAGGACGGCGTCGTGATGGGCGTCGAACACACGAAGCGGCCGATCTGGGGCGTCCAGTTTCACCCGGAGTCGATCTCGACCGAGTACGGCCTGAAGATCGCCCAGAACTTCTTCGAGTTGGCGGCCGAATACCAGCGCCCGCAGAAACCGGCCGGGCGGGCGACGATCGCGCCGCGGGCGATGAAGCCGGCGCCGCGTACCTCGCCCCGCGAGGAGGGCGGCGAGATGGAACTGCGGATGCGGGAGCTGGAGGGGGCGGCGCCGACCGAGTACGTCTACGAACGGCTCTTCGCCGAGCATGACCCGAGCTTCTGGCTCGACAGCGCCGACGCCCCGACCTGGCTCGCCCAGTGCTCCTACATGGGCACCACTGCCGGCGCCGACCGTTGCTCTGTCAGCTACGACGTCGACAGCGGTGAGCTCCTCGTCAACCGCGGCGGCGTCGAGACGGTCGAGCAGAAGTCGATCTTCGACTACCTGCACCGCGAGCTCGGTCGGATCGAGGTCGACCCGCCCGAGGGGGTCGAGCGCGGGCTCATCGGCGGCTATGTCGGTTACCTCGGCTACGAGTTGAAGGCCGACTGTGGCTCCCCCAACGTTCACAGCTCCGACATGCCCGACGCGGCGATGATGCTGGCCAACCGCGTCGTCGCCGTCGACCACACGAAGGGCAAGACCTACCTCTTCGCCCTCTCCCGTAAAGAGGACACCGAGGCCGAGCGCTGGCTCGACGCCGCCGAGGAGCTGGTTCGGGAGGCGATCGCCGAGCCGCCGGCCGAGCGGCCGCTGGCGCCGCCGATCGACTCGGGCGGCCACGTCAGCTTCCGCTCCGGGCGCGGCCGCGAGCGCTACCTCGCCGACATCGCCAAGTCCCAGGCCGAACTGCTCGCCGGCGAGTCCTACGAGGTCTGTCTCACCGACCAGTTCTCGACCGACGCCAGCCCGGAGCCGTTCGAGCTCTACCGGCAGCTGCGGCGCGCCAACCCTTCGCCCTTCTCGGCCTTCCTCCACTTCGGCGAGAACGCGATCGTCAGCTCCTCGCCCGAGCGCTTCATCTCGGTCGACCGCCAGCGCCAGGTGATGGCGCGGCCGATCAAGGGGACGATCTCCCGCGTCGCGGACCCGGCCGAGGACGCGGCGCGGGTGCAGGAGCTGGGCGAGGACGAGAAGACCTACGCCGAGCACCTGATGATCGTCGACCTGCTGCGCAACGACCTCGGCGTCGTCTGCGACCTCGAGTCGGTCGAAGTCCCCGACCTGATGGTGATCGAGCCCTACGCGACCGTCCACCAGATGGTCTCGACGATCGTCGGCCGGCTCGAGGACGGTCGCAGCGCCGTCGACTGCGTCCGCGCCACCTTCCCCGGCGGTTCGATGACGGGCGCCCCGAAGGAGCGGACGATGGAGATCATCGACGGCCTCGAGGAGGAGGCGCGCGGTGTCTACTCGGGCTCGATCGGCTATTTCGGCGCGGACGGATCGACCGACCTCAACATCGTCATTCGCACGATCGTGATGCGGCCAGGGCGGACGACGATCGGGGCGGGCGGCGCGATCGTGATGCAGTCCGATCCCGAGGAGGAGTTCGACGAGATCCTGCTCAAGGCGCGGGCGCCGATGGCGGCGATCGCGCGGACCGTGACCGGCTCAGACGCCCCGGGCGAGGCTTGGAGCGTCGAGCTGGAGCCGGCCGCCCGGCAGGTGGAGGCGGCGTGAGCGATTCGCTCGCCACCGAGGCCACGATTCGAGAGGCGGGCGACGGCGACGTCGCCGTGATCGCGAGCGCGGTCGAGAGCCTCCTGCTCGAGCTCGGCGGCCGCCGCCCCGAGCGCCAAGAACTTGAAGCTGAGACCCGCGCCCTGCTGGGCGAACCAGCGGGGGGCTCGGTGCTGATCGCGGAGGCCGACGGCAACGTCGTCGGCGTCTTGAGCGCCAGCTGGCAGCGGGCAATCCACGTTCCCGGCGTCTACGCGACGATCCAAGACCTCTGGGTCGATGGGGCTTGGCGCAGTCGCGGCGTCGGGGCGGAGCTGGTCGAGGCGCTCGCATCCCAGGCGCGTGCTCGCGGGGTAAGCCGACTCGAGGTCGGCCTGCCGCGCGAGACCTTCGCGGCGATCGCCTCGACCGAGTCCTTCTACAAGCGCAACGGGTTCGAGCACCTCGGGCCGCGGATGCGGAGGCTGCTCGAATGAGCGAGCTGCTGATGGTCGAGCAGCGCCAAGGCCTCGACGACGACGCCTTCTGGGTGCGGGAAGGCGACCGCCGTATCCCGGGCCAGGACGGCAACCGCCGCCTGGTCGAGCTGCGGGCGGGCCTGGTCCGCCACTCGCGGGTGCGCCCGGTCCTCGCCGACGCCCCCGACGCCGAGGTCGAGCGGACGCTGGCGGTTCTGCACGAGGCCGAGTACCTGCGGGCGCTGGCCGAGCTCTCCGGCGCCGAGCCGGTGGTGATGCCGGACTTCGCGCCGCCCGGGCTCGAGCCCGACATCCCGGTCAACGCCAACCTGATCGCCGCCGCGCGGGAGGGGATCAGGACCTCGATCACCGCCGCCGAGCGGCTGCTGGGCGGCGCCCAGTTCACCTACGCCGTCTGCCGGCCGCCTGGGCACCACGCCGGGCCCGCCTTTCACGCCGGCTACTGCTACCTCAACAACGCCGGCGCCGCGGTTCGCCGCCTCAGCGAGGGCGGCCTGAAGCCGATCGGGATCATCGACCTCGACCTCCACTATCCGAACGGCACCTCGGCCCTGGTCGAGCGGATGGGCCCGGTCGCCGCCCTGCACTCGCTGCACGCGGCGCCGGTGACCAACCTGCCGCCGGGGACGCGGCTGCCGCGGCTGGCCGGCGAACGCGCCGTCGCCTTCCTCGAGAGCCCCGACGAAGACACCTATCTGGCCGAGGTCGCGCACTCGATCCACGACCTCGCCGAGATCGCCCGGGCGCTGGTCGTCTCGCTCGGTTACGACACCGTGGCCGGAGACCCGCATGGGGGTTGGAGCTTCCGGCCCGAAATCTTCGCCGAAATCGGCCGACTGCTGGCACGCTCAGGCCTGCCGATCTGCGTGATCCAGGAGGGTGGCTACGCCCTCGACGAGCTCGCCGATTGCAGCCACGCCTTCGCCACCGGCCTGCTGGGAGGCGACGAGCGATGAGCGACAACGGGCTCGAGCCGTTCCGCCGCCGCCTCGACGTGATCGACGACGAGATCGCGCGGCTGCTTGGCGAGCGCTTGCAGATCTGCCGCGAAGTCGCCGTCCACAAGAGTGAGCATGGGATCCCGATGATGCAGCCCGAGCGGGTCAAGGTGGTCCGCGAGCGCTACCTCGCCCGCGGCGCCGAGCACGACCTGCCGCCCGAGTTCTCCGCTGACCTCTTCGACCTCCTGATTTCGACCACCTGCCGCCTTGAGGACGAGCTGATGGACGAACTGGCGCCCCAGGATGGGAGGGACGCCGCATGAGCCAGCTGCCGCCCGGCCCGCGGATGCCGCGCGCCCTGCAGGCCGTCGGCTGGACCCAGCGTTCGCTGCCCTGGCTGGAGCGCTGCCACCGCCGCTACGGCGACGCCTTCACCCTGCGCATCCTCCACTGGGGGGACTGGGTGATCCTGGCCGACCCCGACGACGTGAAAAAGGTCTTCACCGCCGGTGACGCGGTCGGGGTCGCCGTCGCCAACCCGCTGCTGGGGCCGGTGCTGGGTCCGCGCTCAGTGATGCTGCTCGAAGAACCCCAGCACATGCGCCGCCGCAAACTGATGCTGCCGCACTTCCACGGGCAGGCGATCGCCGCCGACGCGGCGATGATGAGTGAAGTCGCGCAGCGGGAGGTCGAGGGCTGGCCGGAGGGGGAGCCGTTCGCGCTCTGGCCACGGATGCAGGAGGTGACCAAGGAAGTCGTGATGCGGGCGGTCTTCGGCGAGGACAATGGCCAGCTGGAGGAGCTGCGCCGGCGGCTTCGGCGGCTGACCGAGTGGATGAACGACCCCCGCAACCTCGCCCAGCTGGCGACCCTCGGGCCGGACCGGATCGTCCGCAGCCGCGGTTACCGGGAGGCGATGGGGCCGGTCGAGGAAGCGGTGATCGAGGAGGTTCGCCGGCGCCGAGCCCAACCCGATCCCGACCGCGTCGGGGTAGTCGAGATGCTGGTCCAGTCGCGCCACGAGGACGGCAGCCTCCTCGGTGAGCCGGAACTGCGCGACGAACTACTGACGCTGCTGACTGACGGGCCGACCTCGACTTCGCTCGCCTGGACCCTGGAGCGCCTGCTGCGCAACCCCGACAAGCTCGAGCGCGCTCGCGAGGAGGCGCTCGCGGGAGACGACGTCACCTACCTCGACGCGGTGATTAAGGAGACGCTGCGGATGCGCCCGCCGGTGCCGGTGGTGGTGCGACGGCTGCTGGAGCCGATGCGCCTCGGCGGCCACGAGCTGCCGGCCGGAACCGTCGTCGCCCCCTGCATCCACCTGATCCATCGCGACCAGCGCTGGTATGAGCGCCCGCACGAGTTCCTTCCCGAGCGCTTCCTCGGGCGCCAGCCCGGCACCTACACCTGGATCCCCTTCGGCGGCGGCGTCCGCCGCTGCCTTGCGGCGAGCTACGCGGAAATGGAGATGAAGCGGGTGCTGCGGGCGATCCTCACCACCGTTGAGCTGCGGCCGGCCTCCGACCGCTCGGAGCGGATGCGCAAAAGCGCGATCTCCTTCAGCCCCGACCAAAGCGGGTTGGTCATCGCCGAACCCAGACAAACCGACCCGGCTGGGCCGCGCGCCCTCGCGCCCGCATAGGAGGCAGGGATGAGCGAGAGCGACATCCTCATCGTCGGCGCTGGCGCCAAGGCCGCCGCGATCGCGGCCAAGGTGCACACGATCAACAGCCTCGGCCTGGGCGAGATCTCGATGACGGTGATCGAGAAAACCGAGCCCGCCGCCTCCTGGTTGGGTCGCAACGGGATGACCTCCGGCGAGGAGCCGCTGGCGATTCCGCCGATCAAGGATGTCGGCTTTCCGTACCAGAGCTCGCGTCAGTTCGGCGCCCTCGGCGACGAAATCGACGCGGCGTTGCTGCCGCTGACCTGGCAGCGCTTCGCGATGGAGCGCCACGAGTACGCGACCTGGGTCAACTCCGGCTCGCCATCGGTGATGCACCGCGACTACGGCGAGTACCTGGGCTGGGTGCTGGAACGGGCGACCGAGGGAGTGAGGATCTACGACGGCCGGGTAACCGAGGTCTCGCTCAGCGACGAGGGCGATCGCTGGCAGGCGGAGGTCGCCGAGCGCGGCCAGCCGGAGGACCCCGAGCGCCACACGGGGCGGATCCTCGTCCTCACCGGCCCCGGCGTCCACCGCCACTTCCCCCACGACCCCGAGGTCGAGTCCCGGGTCTTCCACTGCGACAGCCGCCGCGAGGAACTGGCCCGGGTGCCCGAGGGCGAGCCGGTCGAGATCGCGATTATCGGCGGCGGCGAGAGCGCGCTCAGCGCCCTCGTCTTCCTGCGGGATCTGCGGCCGCAGGCGCGGCTTACGATCTACACGCCGACGCTGCCGTTGAGCCGCGGCGAGAGCTTCCTCGAGAACCGCGTCTTCGCCGACCCCGACAACGTCGACTGGGAACACCTCGACATCGAGACCCGGCGGGACTTCGTCAAGCACTGCGACCGCGGCGTCTCCCTCGCCAGCGACGGCGAGGGCGCGCTGCTCGAATTTGACAGCCCCTCCGAAGGTGAGACGGCCCAGCGCTACGACTACGTCGTCAACTGCACCGGCTTCGATCTGCTGCGCCAGCTTCGCGGCCTCTTCCCCGATGGGGTTCGCGACGAAGTCGAAGAACAGTGCGGCCCGCTCTGGGACAGCCCGCCGAAGTTCGAGGTCCCAATCGGCCGCGGTCTTGAACTCGAGGGAGTGCGGCCCCGCCTGCACATCCCCGGCCTCGGCGGTCTTCGCCAGGGCCCCGGCTTCGCCAACCTCGGCAGCCTCGGGCTGCTCGCGAACCGAGTGCTGCAACCGCTGCTGGAGGAACTGGAAGTACCGACTGCGCCGAATTCGGCAAAGATGCAGGACAAATCTCTATTACTCGATTAGGGAGGAACCAAGAGGATGTCAGGGATGAAGTCAGGTAAAGCTTGGGCTGCGCTGCTGCTGTTGGTGGCGCTGACCGCGCTAGTTGGCTGTGGATCCTCATCGGAGTCCTCCGACTCAGGGGGTGAAATGAAGCTGACCGGGGACGCTTGGCCGGGCATCGACCAGGCAAGCACCCGTGAAGCCGACGGCGAAATCAGCCGCCAGAACGCCTCTGAACTTGAACAGGCCTGGACCCTGCCTTCGCAGGCGCAGAGCAGCTACGGCGCCTACTCCGCGAGCCCGGTCATCAGCAACGGCGTCATCTACATGCAGGATCTTGAATCGGCCGTCCAGGCGATCTCCCTCGACAGCGGCGAGGTGCAGTGGACGTGGCAGTCTGAATCGGCCACGCAGGGACCAAACGGAGTGGTCGTCGCCGATGGCAAGGTGTTCGGCGCCACCGCCAGCGAGGCTTTCGCTCTCGACCAGGAAACCGGGAAGGAACTGTGGTCGGTACCGGTCGCCGAATCACCGCTGGCGATCGACATGGCGCCCGGTTATGAAGACGGCCTTGTCTACGTCTCAACCGTTCCGACCAATGTCAACTCCGAATATCCGCCGGGCGGAGTTGGAACGCTGTGGGCTCTCGACGCCAACTCCGGGAAGAAGGTCTGGCACTTCGACACCGTCCCCAAAGACCTCTGGGGCGATAAAAAGGCCAACTCCGGCGGCGGCCTCTGGTACCCGCCTTCGTTTGACGGCAAAGGTTCGATGTACTTCGGCACCGGCAACCCGGCGCCGTACCCGGGGACCCCGCAGGAGCCGTGGGGCGCCAGCCGACCCGGGGCGAACCTCTACACCAACTCGCTCGTGAAGCTGAATGCGAAAACGGGCAAGCTCGAGTGGTACTACCAGCAGACCCCGCACGACGTCTATGACTGGGACTTCCAGAACTCACCGATTCTGGCCCAGGCCGGTGGCCGGGAAGTCGCGATCGGCTCGGGGAAGAACGGGATCGTCACCGCGGTCGACACGAAGACCGGCAAGCCGGTCTGGAGCACTCCGGTCGGCAAACACAACGGCCACGACGATGACGGCCTGCTGGCGATGCGTGGCCAGAGCTCGAAGATCAAAGGAGGCGAAGTTCTGCCCGGCAATCTCGGTGGCGTAATCGCGCCGCCGGCTGCCAACGCCACCACCGTTTTCGCGCCGATCGTCAACGGCGGCGTCGAAGTCACTAAACAGCAGGAACTAGGGCAGGCAGGGGCCCTTGAAGGCGGGATGGCGGCAGTCGACATCAAGACCGGCAAGATCCTCTGGGAACAGGAATTCTCCGACGCCGCTTTCGGCTCGCCGGTGGTCGTCAACGACATCGTCTTCTTCACGACCTTTGACGGCACCGTCCACGGGCTTGACGTCAAAACGGGAGGAGAAGTCTGGACCGCGACCCTGCCCGCGGGCTCCAACAGCGCGGTGACGGCGAGCGGCAACACCCTGATCGTGCCGGCCGGTATCCCCAGCGTCGAAGGCCAGCAGCCGGAACTGGTCGCCTTCAAGCTGAAGTAGCGCGGCCCGAGGTTCAGCCATCGGCCCGGGTCCGGTATGACTCGGGTCGATGGCAACACCGCGCAGCGCCGGCATCCTCCTCTTCCGCCGCAAAGATGAGGAGACAGAGTTCCTCCTCGTTCATCCCGGCGGGCCGTTCTGGGCGCGCAAAGACGCCGGCGCCTGGTCGATCCCGAAGGGGCAGATCGAGGAGGGCGAGGAACCGCGCGCCTGCGCCGTCCGCGAGCTCGAAGAGGAGCTCGGCGCGGCGCCGGAGATCGAGCTCGAGGAGCTGATCGAGCTCGGCTCGATCAAGCAGCGGGCAGGGAAAGTGGTCGAAGCCTGGGCGGCGGAGGCTGAGTTCGACCCGGCGAGGCTCGCCAGCAACACCTTCAGCATGGAGTGGCCGCCGCGCAGCGGCAAGCAGCAGGAGTTCCCCGAGGTCGACCGGGCCGAGTGGTTCAGCCCGGCGGCGGCGCGGGAGAAGATCCTCCCCGCCCAGGCGGAGCTGCTGGACCGCCTGCTGGAGCAGCTCGGCTAGATCGGTGCGCCCGAGCGATTCGGCAACGCTCGCTGGGCTAGCAGCGTCATCGTTCCGCCGACGATCAGCAGGGTGACGTTGATGATGAGGACGACGAGGGCGCCGAGGGCGTGCTCGATGCCGCCGGCGCCGAGGGCAACGCCGAGGTAGGCCGAGGCGGGAATCGTCGTCACCGAGATCGCGACGCCGACCGCAGCACTAGCCCGAGTCTCGAAAGCGAGCATCCCGGCGACGCCGGCGGCGAGGGCGACGAGCACGGTCGTGTAGTCGGTCTTGGCGAGGGTGCTGAGGGCGCTTTCCTCGACCTCGAAGCCGTCGGGGAGGAAGCCGAGCCATTTGAGCAGGGCGCTGAGGACCATCGCCGTGACGACGACAAGGCCAAGACCCATCACCAGGGTGACGAAGGCGCGACGGGCGAGTCCGAACCGTCGCCGCACCAGGCCGACCGAAGTGGCGCAGATCGGCAGCAGGTCGGGACTGACCGCCATCGCGCCGACGACAAGGATCGAGCTGCCCGTGATCACCCCGCAGGCGGCGATCACTGCGGAGACGGTGATCAGGGCCAGGTAGCGGGCGAGCAGGCGCGAGTTGGCTTTCGCCTGGCCGATCACCTCGACCCAGGAGAAGCCGTCGACCCCGCCTTCCCCAAAGTGGTGGCGGTGCTGGGGGGCGACCACCTCGACCCGGGTTAGGACGTAGTCCTCGCCGCCGATCCCGAACTTGTCGACCGCCTCGACCAGCCGGTCGGCGGCGACCGGCTCGACGTCGGCGACGAAAACGAAGGCGGCGGAGGGGGCGGAGGTGTCGGGCTGCTGGACGACCCTGCTGACGCCCTCGAGCTCGCGCAGCAGCGCCCCGAACTCATCCGCCTGATGGTGGGCGACGGAGGAGCGCAGCCTCAGCATCGCGAGGTCAGGAGACGAGCTTCAGGACTTTGAAGGCGCGGTCGCCTTTCGGCGTCTCGACCTTGACCGTCGAGCCGACCTTGGCGTCCAGCAGCGCCCGGCCGATCGGCGACTCGGCCGAGAGCCGCCCTTCGGCGAGATTCGCCTCGGTCGAGCCGACCAGGGTCCAGGCGTTGGTCTCGCCTTTGGATTCGTCCAGCACCTCGGCGGTGCGGCCGAAGGAGAAGAAGTCGCTGTCCAGCGCCGAGACCTCGACCACGACCGCGTTCCGCAGCCGTTCCTGTAGGCGCTTGATTTTGGTCTCGAGGTGGGCCTGGTCCTCTTTGGCGACGTGATACTCGGCGTTCTCCTTGAGGTCACCCTCCTCGCGGGCGACCTTGATCCGCGCCGCCATCGCTTTGCGCGCCGGGCCTTCGAGCTCGGCGAGTTCGGCTTTCAGCTCTTCGATTCCGGCCTGGGTGATTGGCTCACCGGTCTGCTCCTGCGGGCTCATGCACGGGAGCGTGCCAGATCTCAGTCGCCGCCGTTGCCTGCCGCAAAGGCGGAGGCGAAGGAGCGGACTTTGGCGCCCCCGGCCGCGCCAAGTGGTTCCAGCGCGAAGAGATCCTCGATCGAGCGCAGTAGCGAGTAGGGGTCATAGGCGACGCCGTCGGTCGCCCCGGGGGCGAGCAGGGGCGAAACGAGCAGGCCTCCGACCTTCTTCGGGTCGACCGGCGGCGCGGCTGGATCCACGGGTGGGGCGGGATCGGAGGCGCCGAAGCTGACGATCAGCAGGCCGTCTTTCTTAAAGGCTGCGGAGGCGAGAATCTCCGGCACCACTTTGGCGAGGAAGGCGTCCGCGGCGGCCGCCCCATCGGCCGTCCCTTCCGGGCAGGTGCCACGGAAGCCGGCGTTGCAGAGGCTGGGGGAGATGTAGGAGAAGTTCGGGGTCGACTCGGCTTTGCGCAGGTCGGCGGCGAGCTTGTCCAGGGGCACGTCGTTTTCGTCGCAGTCGCCGAGATCGAGCAGCGAGTGGAAGAAAGCGAAGGGATTGAGGAGCGCGGAGTAGCCGCTCGGCGCCGGCGCCACGGGCGCTTCCGGTTCGGGGGTGACGCAGCTGTCGGGTTTGCCGGCTTCGTCCTGCATCCCCTCGATGTAGCTATGCCACTGCAGCTGCTTGCCGACCAGCTGATCGGCAAGGGTCAGCGTTTCGACCTCATAGGTGCAGTCCTCGTAGGTCGGGCAGCCGCCTTTGGTGGCGGCGCTCGGCGTCTCGCCGCTGATCGCGGCGATTCCGTTGGGGAGCGGAGCGGTGTCAAGCAGGGAGTAGTTCGTCAACAACACGCCCTGGCCACGCAGCTCGGCCGACAGGTAGGGCATCTGCGAGGTGGCGCCGAACGCCGCCTCGTAGCCCGGGCTCGCCAAGGAGACCAGGAAGACGTGCTGGACCGGGCCTGGTTCGGGTTCTGGTTCGGTCGGGGGCGCGGTCGGCGCTTCGGGTTCGGGCGCGGGGGCTTCGGGAGCGGGCGCCGGCGCGGAAAGCGGCCCGGAGGAAGCCGCTTCCGCGCTCGGTTCCGGCGCCGGGGAGGAAGGGGAGGAGGTGGTGGCTTCCGGCGCCGCGGCAACAGGGGCGGCGGCGACCGCGGCGTTTTCTTCTTCCAGCAGCGTCCGCATCGCGGCGGCCACTACTGGACTCGTACCTTGCGAGCCGCTGGTGCCCACCGCGACGACGCCGGTGGTTGCGACAAGCGAGGAGGCAACGAGCAGGGAGAAGCGTTTGCCGGTGAGGCTGGCGGCGGCGGCCGTCGCCTTCTGCAACGGACCGGAGAGCAGGCTCACGCCGCCACCTCTACCGGTACCAGGGAGTTGCCACATTGCGGGCAGAACCTGTCGGCGGCGCCGTAGGGAGAGCCGCAGCGGCCGCAGAGGCCGGCGGCATCGAGCCGTTCCAGCTCGAGCAGACGCTCAACCGCAAGCAGCTCGGCATCGACCCGCTGCAGCTCAGCCGCTTTGCGGGTGAGGACGTCGAGGCGGACGTGATCGCGGATCGCCATCTCGTAGAAGGCGCCGCCGAGGTCGGCCTGCATCACCGTGAACTTCTCCAGCAGCCGGTCGCGCTGAGCCTGTAGCTCCTTGTTCTCGGGAGCGGGCGCCGGTGCGGCTTGCGGCGACTCCTGCGGTTTTGGCCGCGGTCGTTCGACCAGGGCGCGAAGGCGCTGCGGAACCTTCGGCCGGTTCACGGTTCCACCCCCGAGGGGGCCGGGGCACTGCCGCCGCCTTCGCCGCCGACGACGATCACGTCGGGGAGGTTCTGCTGGGCCTTGATGTAGTTCTCGCCCGTCTGTTCGGGGTTTTCTTCGACGGCTTTCGTGTCTTCTTCCACCTTGTCCTGGGAGGCCTTGAAGTTGGTCACTTCGTGGACGTCGCCGTTGTTGGTGTGGGCGACAACTTTGCCCTCGCTTTTGCCTTTAGCTTTGCCGGCTTTGGCGTCTTTTTTGGCTTTCGCGGCGGTGGCTGCGGTCGGGGCTGCTGCCGTAGCGGTGGCCGATGGCCGTTCCCGCAGCGCCTGCAGCAGGGCGTCGTTGTCGCTGGTGTCCCCCGAGCCGCTGCGACCGACGACGACGCCGAGTCCGACCGCCAGCGGCAGCAGGGCGAAGAAAGCGACCGCGGCAGCGCGGCTGGTCGGGCTTTGCTTGGCTGCAGGCCGCGCCAGCGGGCGCCGCGCCCGTTTGCTCATCGTCGCGAAGTAGCGGGAGGCGGGGTTGGCGCCGTTGCCGCGGCGAGCTGCGCAATTGACGCAGTAACGCTGCTGGGGGTCCATCGGCGCTCCGCACTCTTCGCAGGGCTCGAACGCCTGCGGCCTACGGGTTGGCTCGAGCTCGCTCACGGTCATCCTTTCTCCTTCTCGTCCTGGTGCTTCTTCTGCTGGCGCTTCTCGCGCTGCTTGAGGATGCGGGCGGATTCGGCTCGCTGGGCCTCGGCTTTTTCCTGCGTCGTCTCGCAGCCGGCCAGGCCGGCGACGGCGAGCGCGCCGCCGAGGGCGAGGACCGCCACTTGCTTGCTGCGGCTAACCGAAGGCACCGCTCACGTACTCCTGGGTCCGTTGCTCGCGGGGCGAGCCGAAGAGGGCGGTGGCGCTGTTGTACTCGACCAGGTCGCCCAGGTACATGAAGGCGACGTGGTCGGCGATCCGGTAGGCCTGCTGCAGGTTGTGGGTGACGATGACGACGGCGACGTCGTCGCGCAGCTTGACGATCAGGTCCTCGATCACCTGGGTCGATTTCGGGTCGAGCGCGGAGCAGGGCTCGTCGAGCAGCAGCACCTCGGGCTCCGCCGCCAGGGCGCGAGCGATGCAGAGCCGCTGCTGCTGGCCGCCGGAGAGCTTCAGGGCCGGATGGTCGAGGTTGTCTTTGACCTCCTCGAAGAGGCCGGCGCGGTCCAGGGCGCTGTGGACTTTCGGCTCCAGACTCTTCTTCCGCGCCCGCCGCGAGCCCTGCTCGCGCAGCACGTAGGCGATGTTGTCGAAGACGCTCATCGGGAACGGGTTCGGCTGCTGGAAGACCATCGTCACCCGGCGCCGCAGCAGGGTCGGCTCGATCTCCGTGATGTCGACGTCGTCGAGCAGGATGCGGCCGGTCAACGTCGCCGTGCTGGTCAGCTCGGTGAGGCGGTTGAGCGAGCGCAGCAGCGTCGTCTTGCCACAGCCCGAGGGGCCGATCAGCGACAGGACCTCGCCCTGGCGGACCGGCAGCGAGACGCCTTTGACCGCTTCTTTGGCGCCGTAGTGGACCGAGACCCCGTCGATCTCCATCCGCCGGATCGAGAACTGGGGGGCGCCGACCGACCGCTTCGCGGTGACGAAGCCGCTCTGCTGCGGGCCGCTCCCGGCGGCCGGGGTGAGCGGCTCCGTTGCCTCCTTCGCCGCCTCCGGATCGTCCAGCTTCAGTCGACGGATCGGCGGCGGTGCGAGTGGGGAGTCTGATCTGAACGGATCCATGGGCCCCTTCTGCTCGGAGATGTCGGGAGTCAGTGGCTCCACGTTCCTACCTTTCGGGCGCGGCGATGGACGACGTCGACGGCCGCGTTTAAGGCCAGGACCATCAGCAGCAGGACGAAAGCCGCCGCGTAGGCTTTCTGCGGCTGGTTGAGGTTCCCGGTCGGGGACGCCTCGTAGACGAAGTTGGTCAGGGTGGTGCCGGCGCCGCGCAGGTAGTTGAGCGGGAAGCCGACGCCTTCGACCGGCGAGAAGTTCTGGGTGGCACCGAGGAGAACGACGATGATCGCGGTGTCGCCGATGATGCGCCCGAGGCCGAGCATCGCCCCCGTGGTCACCTGCGGGCGGCAGGTGGGGAGGAGGATGCGCCGGGTCGTCGCCGCTTTCGTCTTGCCGACCGCGTAGGAGGCCTCGCGGACGTGGCGCGGGATCGAGTTCAACCCCTCGCGGGTGCTGGCGACGATCAGCGGTAGCGCGACCAGCGAGAGCATCGCCGAGGCGGCGAAGAAGGAGCGGCCGAAGACGACGCCTTCCGTGGTGCGGCTGAGGAAGCCGAGGGCAGTCGAGGAGAAGATCACCGTGCCAAAGAGGGCGAGCACGATCGAGGGGATGCCGGCGATCGCCTCGATCGTCATTTCGGTGACGCGGGCGAGCCCCGCCGGCCGGCCGTACTCGACAAGCCAGACCGCGATCGCGACCCCGGTCGGGAGCGCCAGCGCGATCCCCATCACGGCGACGATCAGGGTCCCGAAGAGGGCGTCGGAGAAGCCGCCGGTTTCGCCCTCGGAGAAGCCGGCGGCAGCGGGCGTCCAGAGCATCTCCGGGCGCAGGAACTTGATCCCCTGGACCAGCAGATAGACGACGATCGCGACGGCGATCGCGCAGAAGAGCAGGCCGAGGGCCCAGCAGATCGCCAGGCCGACCCGGTCGATCGGCGCCCAGGTGGCGCTGCCCTCCGAGGCTCCCTGCTTCTTGCCACCGCGCAGCGGGTTGGGCCCGTCCGGCGTCGGCGGCGTCGACGGCACCGTCGGCATCGGCGCTTGCGGTGGGGTCTGCACCGGCTCCATCAGGCGCTCCCGTACTTGCGCATCGAGCGGCGTGCCACATAGCCGGTGAAGGAGAAGAGGGCGGCCGAGAAGAGCAGGACGGTGGCGATCGCAAACAGGGTCGCGTTGGCCGGCGGCGAGCTCAGCTGGTCGATGTTCTTGACGATCGTCGGCGCCAGCGGCCGCGAAGGCTC
>VAYN01000011.1:127866-129173 GCA_005885405.1 Actinomycetota bacterium
TGCGGACGCCGATCTTCCAGGTCGTGCGCCAGCGGTTGACGCCGAGGGCGAGCGAGCCCTCGAGCCAGCCCGGTTTCACCGCCCGCAGGCCGTCGCTGAAGATCGAGACCATCAGCGGCGTGATCATGATCGTGAGGACGAGGGTTGCCGCCAGCAGGCTGTATCCGGTGAGCGAGATGACGCCGGCGACCGAGGCCTTCTGCGGCTCGGTTACGAGGTGGTTGCCGATGAAGGGGACGAGGACGACGACGCCGATCAGGCCGTAGATCACGGTAGGGACGCTGGCGAGGAAGCGGATCACCGGCTGCAGTACGTTGCTCATCCACTCGGGCGCGAACTCGACGATGAAGACGGCGACGAAGAGAGCGCAGAAGAGGCCGATGAAGACGGCGGCCCCGACGATCAGGATCGTCGACCAGATCAGCGGCCAGCCGTGGAAGGTATAGACGTATTCGAGCCCGTTCTGGCCCGAGAGGAAGATCGCGTTGAGCTGGTCGTCGACATTGCCGCCGGGGCCGAACCAGGCGAGGCCGTTATGGGAGAACGACGGCCAGGCGTGGACGAAGACCGTGACGATCATCGCCAGCAGTAGGCCGACGACCCCGCAGACCAGCGCGCCGAGCATCCGCTCGACGCGCTGGTCGGACCACTTCGGGCCGTACTCCTGGGGGAGCTGCTCCTCCAATGCCTACTTCTTGTTGAAGGCGGGGACGCCGCCGGCTTTGGAGATGACTTCTCCCGCGAGCTTGCTGCGCCGGGCCCAGTCGATGAACTTGACGAGGCCTTTCGGGCTGGTGCTGCCGTCACCCGGCAGGACCAGGAACAGGTAGCGCGAGAGCGGGTACTTCAGCGGCTCGACGCTGATCTTGCTCGGGGCGCAGGGGATGCCGTTGACCTTGAGGGGCTTGAGGCCCTTCTTCTGCCAGGCGAGACCGGCGTACCCAATCGCGTTCGGGTCCTGCTTCACCGCGTTGACGACGAGGCCGTCGGCGGTGAGGGCGTTGACGTTGGACGCGGGCGGCTCGTTGTTCAGCACCGCCTGGAGGAAGAAGTTGTAGGTCCCTCCGTTGGTGTCGCGGCCGACCGGGTCGATCGTGGTGCCGAGGCTCGAGCCGACCTGGCTCCAGTTGGTGATCAGACCGCGGTAGATGTCGTGGGTCTGCTGGATCGAGATGTTGGTGAGCGGGTTCTTCGGGTTGACGTCTAGGCAAAGACCGTCGAGGAACATCTTGATGTAGGTCGTACCGGCGTCGCTGGGGAGGGGGGTACGAGCCTGCCCGGCGAACTGGCTGGACCCGTTCTGGACG
>VAYN01000011.1:129201-142249 GCA_005885405.1 Actinomycetota bacterium
TGCGTCGTGTAGGCAGCGAAGAGGGCCTGCAGCACAGGCTGCGCGGCGACGGAGCCCGACCCGATGTAGGTCACGGCGCCGGCCGACGCCGGCGCGACGAGCCCCATAAGGGAGATCGCCGCAATGGCGAGGGTCTTGATTCTCATGCGGGGGTGAGTCCTTTCTGCCGGGATAAAACGAGTTTGTTGACCAACTACGTCGCAAAACCCTAGCAGCTTCTGTACCTTTCTGACTCACTTAGTAAAGAAAGGCCGTCCGAGGGCACCGAAACACCCGGGGAGGGCCGCAGACATGGAGGACCAATTGCTGAAGAGAAGACTGTCCACCCCCCGAGCCGCGACGGTCGTCGTGCTTGCGGCGGCCGTTGCCGTCTCGGTCACGGTGGTGCCCTCGGTCGCCCAGTCGTTCCTGACTAGCCAGGCGGCATCGAAGGTGTACGTGAGCAACAAGAAGGCGTCGCAGCTCTACCTGAAGAAGAAAGCGGCGTCGAACCTGTACGTCGCCAAAGCGACGGCACCGCGGCCGCCGGTCGTCGGCCTCGCCGCCGGCACCGCCCAGTACGGGCCTGTCTCGGCGACCACCGCCGGTTTCATCCCGACCGCGTTCACGTCGTTCGCGACCAAGTCGGAAGCAAGCTCGGCCGTAATCAGCTTCTCTGGCCAGGGGACCTGCACCGCGCCCAAACCGGGCCCGGATCAGGCCTGCCCGATCCAGATCCTGATCGACGGCCAGGCGACCGGAAAAGTGAACTTCCTGCCGTCGACGGCTTCCTCGCCGACGCCGGTACCGGTTCTCAACACCGTCGTCCAGACGGGCGTGCTGCTGAAAGGCGGGCACACGATCGCCGTTCAGTACGCGGGTGCGAAAAACGTCACCTTCACGCTGAAAAGCTGGAACCTCGCGGTCCAGGCTTACCCCCAGCCGGACGAACCGCTCCAGCTCGAGGAGACGAGCGGCAGCTCCAAAGGCGGCAGCAGCTCCAAATAAGGAGCCAGGCGCGAAAGAGCCCGGATCGCCATCGAGTGCGATCCGGGCTCAGGTTTCACAGCCGGGGCATTCAGCGCTGTCGTCCATGACTCAGCGCTGGGGACGGGGGAGCCCGTCACCGAGGATCAACCGCGCCCGGTAGAAGAGCGCCTCGTCGGCCCCGTTCAAGGCCGACTCCCGGTTATCGGTCTGCGTAGTCCGGTTCTGCCCGGTCCCAGCCGGGTTCTCATCCCGCACCAGCCCGGCCAACCGGCCCCGCGAGCGGAACGTCGTAGTAGGTACTCGCTTGGTCACTCTGTCTCCTTTCTTGCTTTATAGACCAACTAAGTCAAGAATAGCAAATGACTAGCTTCGGGGGGAGAGGAGCGGAGGGCTGGGGGCTTAGGATCGGGTGAGCGAGGACCTCTTCTACAAAGTCGCCTACGACGAGGCGGTTCGAGCTCTCTCGGAACAGCAAGAAGGCATCGAAAGCTTGCGTACTCGTGCCGGCATGCTGCTCTCGGTCGCGGCAATCCCTGGCTGGCACTGGCCGCCTTTCTCCTCATGGCTACGACCTCGCTCGCGATCCTCTGGCCCAGAGACTGGGACGTGACGGCAAACCCACGCGAGGTCCTCGAGGCATTGATCGGCGCAGGGGGGCCCGCCTCGGTTGCAGAGCTGCATCGCGACCTTTCCCTCTACATGCACGCCAGTTATCTAGAGAACCGTCAGGGACTTGAACAGCTTGCTCTTCTGTTCGAGCTCGCCGGGGCCTCGATGGCTGTCGAGGTAGTTCTTTGGATAGCTGCCATCGCATCGGGTTCTTAGAATCAAGTCATGACCGAGAAGACCTCCTCCAACTCGCTGCCCGAGCCCAAGTGGCCCAGCCCGATGCAGGGAGAGCGTCGGATACCGCTCCGGCGGGCGGTCTGGCTTTTAACGCCTCACTGGCTGAAACGCTCGTCGCGCCGTAGGCATTCGGATCGGCCCCTCGACCTGGGTTAAGGAGAGCTAGGAGACCTCGACGCCGATCATCGACCAGAAAGCGGTCTCGGCAACGATGCGCACGCCGCACTCGAATTCGTCCGCTTGTTTTGTAGCGACGCTTCTTGGCGCCGGCGTGACGCTTGTGACGGGCATCTTTTTTCAGATGGGTGGGGGTCCGGTGGGGGTCCCTGGGTACTTGGCACGGAGCCGCGCCAGGACGGTGGTGGGCGGCAGGTAAAGGCGATTCACGCGGCGGAGGTGCTCCCAGGGACCCCCACCGGACCCCTCCCTACCAACAACAAGAAATGGCGAGGTGGGGCGGGGCGTCACCCGGCAAGAAGACGCCCCACCCCGTCGCCCCTTCAGACGGCTGCAGGTAGACCTGCGTCGCCGCCGTCCTGGGTCCCGAGGGGAGTCGAGGCCCCTTGGGGGTTGGACGGCGAGCCACCGTTGAAGCTTTTGGCCTGGATCGGGCGCAGGTAGGCGATCTGGCCCTCCCGCAGCTCCAGGCGCTGGAGTTCGTTGCGGGTCAGCTGCGCCCAGACCTCGGTCCCGTCGGAGAGGACGAGCTCTACCCGAACCTCGAAGCCGAGGGTGACGATCCGCTGGACCATGCCCTCCTGGGTGCGATCGTCCGGGTCGAGGACGACCTCCATGTCGTGCGGGCGCACGAAGTGGTCGCCGAGCTGGTTGACCTCGCCGACGAAGCTCATCACGAACTCGTTGGCCGGGTGCTCGTAGAGGTCGTCGGCGGTGCCCGACTGCTCCACCCGCCCTTCGTTCATCACCACCAGCTGGCCGGCGACGTCCATCGCCTCCTCCTGATCGTGGGTGACGAAGATGGTGGTCACGTGCATCTCCTCGTGGAGGCGCCGCAGCCAGGTCCGCAGGTCCTTGCGCACCTTGGCGTCGAGGGCGCCGAAGGGCTCGTCGAGGAGCAGAACTTGTGGCTCCACCGCCAGTGCTCGGGCCAGCGCCATCCGCTGCCGCTGCCCGCCGGAGAGCTGGGAGGGGAAGCGACCGGCGAGGCCGTCGAGCTGGACCAGCTGCAGCAGCTCGTGGACGCGGTTCGACGTCTCCGGCTTCTTCCACTTGCGGATCTTCAGCCCGAAGGCGACGTTGTCGTACACCGTCATGTGCTTGAAGGCGGCGTAGTGCTGGAAGACGAAGCCGACGCCGCGCTGCTGCGGCGGTTTGCGGGTGGCATCGTCGCCGTTGATGGTGACCTGGCCCGAATCGAGATCCTCGAGCCCGGCGATCGCCCTCAGCAGGGTTGACTTGCCCGAGCCGCTGGGCCCGAGAAGAGCGGTCAGGGATCCGTCCGGGACCTCGATCGATACGTCGCTGAGGGCCTGAAAGTCACCGAAGCTTTTGTTTGCTCCCTCGACTGAGATTCCCATCAGGCGTCCTCCTTTCGTTTCAGCAGGTTCATTGCGAACAGGGTGATCAGCGCCAGCAGGGCCAGCACCAGGGAGGCGCCGTAGGCGCCGGTTGAGTTGAAGTTGGCGTACTGCTTCTCGACGAAGAGCGGCAGCGTCTGGGTCTGGCCGTTGATCGAGCCGGAGACGATCGTCACCGCGCCGAACTCGCCCAGCACGCGGGCGGTAGTGAGGACGACCCCGTAGGCGACCCCCCACCTAATCGAAGGGAGGGTGATCTTCCGAAAGGTCTGCCAGGCGTTGGCGCCAAGGGTCTGGCCGGCCTGCTCTTGGTCGGTGCCGATCTCCTGCAGCACCGGCACCGTCTCGCGGACGACGAAGGGCAGCGAGACGAAGATACTGGCGAGGACCATCCCCGGCACCGAGAAGAGGATCTTTATCCCTTCTTCGCCGAGGAAGGCGAACCAGCCGTTGGTCCCGTAGAGGAGGTAGAGCGAGAGGCCGATGACAACAGGAGAGACCGCGAACGGCAGGTTGATGACGGCGTCGATTACCGGGTTCAGTTTCGACTTGTGGCGTACCAGCAGTAGGGCGCAGCCGATCCCGAAGACGGTGTTCAGCGGCACCGCAATCACGACCATCAGCAGGCTCAGCTTCAGCGCGTGGAGGCCGTCGGGGGAAGTGACCGCGTCCAGCGGCGGCCCGATCCCTTCTTCGAAGGTCTTGTAGAAGATCATCACCAGCGGGATCAGCAGCAGCATCGTCAGGTAGCCGAGGCCGAGGAACCGTAGGCCCCAGCGGCTGGCGGGATTGGCGCTCATCAGATGCCACCTCCTGAGACGTCCTTGTTCTCGACCGTGACGATGAAGTCCGTCGAACCGCGGTCGTGCCGGATGGCCCAACGCTGGATCAGCGAGACGGATGCGAGCAGCAGCAGCGAGGCCACCAGCAGCACCACCGAGACAGCGGCGGCGCCGACCTCGTTGCCGGACTCGACCTGGTTGCGGATGAAGACCGAGGAGACGGTCGTGTCCGGGTTGCCGCCGGCGAAGAGGAGGACGGAGCCGAACTCGCCAAGCGCTCGGGCGAAGGCCAGCGCGACTCCCGCGGCGAGGCCGGGTAGGAGGTTGGGGAAGATGATGCGGCGGAAGATCGTGAAGTTGCCGGCCCCAAGCGAGGCCGCCGCGGCCTCCATCTCGCGGTCCATCTCCAGCAGTAGCGGCTGCACGGCGCGGACGACGAAGGGCAGGGTGACGAAGCAGAGGGCGACGACGATCGCGGTCCGGGTGAACGCCAGGTCGATCCCCAGCGGGCTGTCGGCGCCGTAGAGCGTCAGCAGGATGAGGCTGGCGACGATCGTCGGCAGCGCGAAAGGAAGGTCGATGACCGCGTTGATGATGCTCTTGCCCGGGAACTTGTCACGGACGAGGAGCCAAGCCAGGATCGTGCCGAAGAAGCCGTTGACGACGACGACGATCAGCGAGCAGATGACCGTCAGCTCGAGCGACTTCTTCGCCAGCGGCGAGGTGACCTGTTCCCAGAAGTGGCCGAGGCCGAGGGAGAAGGCTTCACTGGCGACGGCGGCCAGCGGCAGCAGCACGATCAAGCTCAGATAGAGCATGACCATGCCGCCGCCGAAGCCGACGCCGAGACCGGGCAGGCGGATGCCTGCCCGGTGCTGGCTAGGAGCGGGGAGGTTTGCCGGGTGTGCCTCCATCAGCCGCTCGTTGAGACTCCGAGTTCCTTCTCGATCTCGGCGACCGAGCCGGTTTCGTCATCGAAGAATTCGTCATTGACTTTGCCCCAGCCGCCGAAGTCGGCGATGAAGAACAGGTCTTTCGGAGTCGGGAACTGCTTCTCGTCGACGAGCTTCGGGTTGACCGGCCGGTAACCGTTTTCTGCCCAGATTTCCTGACCTTCATCCGACCAGATGAAGTCGAGGAAGTCCTGCGCGGCAGGCTCCGGGGCGTCTTTGGTGACGGCGATCGGGGTTTCGATCGAGAGCGTCGCCGGGGGCACGACATATTCGACGTCTTCGCCCTCTTCTTCGGCCTTGATCGCCTCGTTCTCGTAGCTGAGGAGGACGTCTCCCTGGCCCTGGGTGAAGGCCGAGAGCGCGTCGCGGCCGCTGCCCGGTTGGGCGACGGTCTTCTCGAGCACGGTGCGGACCTCGTCCAGTGCCTGGTCAGGCGACTTGCCTGCCTCGATCGCATTGCCGTAGACGGCCATGATGTTCCAGCGGGCCGAACCGGAGCTGAACGGGTTCGGGGTGATGACGTCGACGTCCTTGCTCTGCAGGTCATCGAAGGACTTCAAGCCCTCGGGGTTGCCCGTGCGGACGACGAAGACCACGACCGATTTCTGGGCGATGCCCTTGTACTTGTTCTGATCCCAGTCTTTGGCGACGATTTCGCCTTCTTCGACGAGCCTTTCCATGTCGCCGGCTTGGGAGAAGTGGACTACCGATGCGGGCTGGCCCGCGGCGACGGCACGGCTCTGGTCGCCGGAGGCGCCAAAGGAGTTGCTGAAGCTGACGCCTGAGCCGTTCGAGCTTTCCTCGAAGGCGGGCTCGAGCGCTTCGGTGTAGACGGCTTCCGGGGTGGAGTAGCCGACGACATCGAGCTTGCCGCCACTTCCTCCGCTGTCTCCAGAGGAGCCGGTGGTGTCGTCACCACCGCCACATCCAGCGGCGAAGACTGCAAGGAGCAGGACGAGAAGCGCAGCCGGGAGGCCGATCTTCACGCCGCGCCGCCGGGTAGTGCGAGCGTTCCGCATCTAAAAGTTTCCTTCCTATGTCGACTAACTTACGTTCTTGAGCAACTTACTGCTCAATGAGGGCGGCACCGTAGCACAAAGTCGGTCGGGAAAGTCTGGAATCCTGATCTGAATTCCGGGATTTGAAGTCAACAATCCCGATCCGGGATAGGGTGGTTCGATGAGCGTCGACGCGTTTCGCACGCCGGAGGAGCTGCTCGAGGGTCTGCCGGACTACCCGTTCGAGTCCCGCTACCGCGAGGTGGATGGCCTGCGGCTGGCGCACCTCGACGAGGGGGAGGGGGAGCCGGTGGTCTTCTTCCACGGCGAGCCGACCTGGTCGTTCCTCTGGCGCAAGGTGATCCCGCCGGTGCGGGACGCCGGCTACCGCTGCATCGCTCCCGACTACGCTGGTTTCGGCCGCTCCGACAAGCCCACCGACCTCGGCTGGTACACCTACGACCGCCACGTCGAGCTGATGACGGCGCTGCTGGAGGAACTCGACCTGCGCAACGCGACCGCCGTCGTCCACGACTGGGGCGGGCCGATCGGGCTACGGCTAGCGGTCGAGAACCCGGACCGGATCTCCCGCCTGGTGATCATGGAGACCGGTCCTTTCACCGGCCACCAGAAAATGAGCGACGCCTGGCTCGCCTTCCGCGACTTCGTCCGCAACAGCGAGGACGTGCCGGTCGGCTTCCTTGTCAAAGGCGGCTGCAAGGAGGACCCGGGGGACGAGGTGATCGCCGCCTACGACGCGCCCTATCCCGAGCCCGCGGCAAAGGCCGGCGCCCGCGCCTTCCCGCTGATCCTGCCGACCGAGCCCGATGCACCTGGCGCCGCCGAGGGCAAACGCGTCGCCGACGCGCTGCGCGACGATGACCGCCCGACGCTGGTGCTCTGGGCCGACTCAGACCCGGTGCTGCCGTTCTCGGTCGGCGAACGGGTCTCGAGTCAGTTGAACTTCCCGCCGCCGCGGCCGATCGCGAACGCCTCGCACTTCCTGCAGGAGGACGCCGGGCCGGAGATCGGCGGCATCATCGCGGAGTGGCTGCGAGCCGGCTAATCAGGTCGCTCATCTGCTCGTGCGAGTGCTCGAGCAGCAGCTGCACCCGGCGCGGCGGGTCGTCGTCTTCCAGCCAGGTGACGGTGCCCGGCCAGTAGGAGTTCGGCGGCCTTCCCGGCTGGTGGAAAGCGGTGGCGAAGACCCAGCTGCCGGTGTTGTGGAGGCGACCACCGCGCGGTAGCTCCCACTCGGGTTCGCTCGGGAGAGGGCCGCCGCGGTGGGAATGGCCGGTGATCACGTGGACGTCGTCGAGGCCGAGGCGTATGGCCATCTCGGTGGCGGCGTCGACGCCGGTGCGGAAGATCGCCTGCGTCGACACGTCTGGCGAGAAGTCGGAGTGGAGGAGGCCGTTGAGGGCGTGGATCGCGAGCGGGAAGCCCGCGCGGGCGGTGCGGGCGCCGAGGGTGGTCTTTTTCTCTTCGCCGGCCAGCACCTCCCAAGCCCGCTCGAAGGGGCCGTTGCGGCGACGCTTGATCGGCATCACCTGGGCGAGGCCGTAGGCAAAGCCGTAGAGGGGGCGGAGGATGCGCTCGTAGTCGGTCGGGCTGGTGCGGGCGGGGAGCGGCCGCGAGAGGCGGGCCATCAGCGCCGCGGCGATGCACTCGGCGCGCGGCAGCATCAGGTGGGCGTCCATGTAATGGCCGTGGGTGGCGTAGACGTCCTCGCGCAGCCAGATGCCGGGATAGGCGATCTTCAGGCTGGCGCGCCCGAGCCAGCCGTTGACCTTCATCGCTGGCCCGGAGGGTTCGTGACGGTGCTCCAGGCCCAGCGGCACGCCGGCGATCGAGAGCTCGTCGAGCAATGGCTCGGCGAGGCGGTGGTCGTGGTTGCCGGGAACGAGGGTCACCTCGGCCTCGCCGATTGCCTCCCCCAGCTCCTCGAGGAAGGGACGGGAGCGCTCCAGGGAAGGACCGAGCGGCAGGTTGCGCAGCTCGATCGCGTCCCCGAGCAGAACGACGCGGTCGGCGCCGGTGAGCTCGTCGAGCAGCAGCCGCCGCACAGCCGGGTCCCGCAGCACGTCCTCGTCGGAGGCGACGCCGAGGTGAAGGTCGGAGATGATCGCCGTCCGCACCCGCGCGAGTATGACGTTTGGCTGCTCAGCCAGCCCGGGTAACATCGCGCAATGCACGAGTTCTCCGAGGAGCTTTTCGCGCCCAGCAACGGCATCCGGCTCTGCTACCAGGAGATGGGGGACCCCGACGGGGAGCCGCTGCTCCTGGTGATGGGCCTGGCGACGCAGATGATCGCCTGGTCGGAGGACTTCTGCCGGCTACTGGCCGACCGCGGCTTCCGCGTCGTCCGTTTCGATAACCGCGACATCGGCCGCTCGACCAAGATCAAGGCGGCGGGGGCGCCGAACCTGCTGGCAATGGCGGTCGGGCACCGCGGCAACGCGCCCTACTTTCTCAGCGATATGGCCGCCGACACCTTCGGCCTGATGGACCACCTCGAGATCGAGTCAGCCCACCTCGTCGGCGCCTCGATGGGGGGGATGATCGTCCAGACGGCGGCGATCGAGAACCCCCGGCGGGTCCGCTCTCTGACCTCGATCATGTCGACCACCGGCAGCAGGCGGGTCGGCCACCCGAGCTACAAAACCTTCGGCTTGCTCCTGGGCAAACCGCCGCGCGAGCGAGAGGCGGCGATCGAGCGCGTCGTCAAGACTTTCAAGGTGATCGGCTCCCCTGGCTACCCCTTCGAGGAGGAGCGGATCCGCGAGATCGCCGCCCTCTCCTTTGACCGCGGACACAGCGAGGCCGGGATCGCCCGTCAGCTGCACGCGATCACCGCCTCCGGCGACCGCACCACCCGCCTCCGCGAACTCGACCTTCCCGCCCTGGTCATCCACGGCAAGAACGACGTTCTCGTCAACCCCTCGGGAGGCAAGGCCACCGCCAAGGCAATCCCCGGCGCCCGCCTGAAACTGGTCGACGGCATGGGCCACGACCTGCCCCGGGCACTCTGGCCGACCTTCGTCGAGGAGATCGCCGCCAACGCGGCGCGGGCACCGGAGGCGGCGCGCGTCGCGAGTCTGTCCTAACCCGCGCATAAGGCGGGCAGAGACAGATTCGATGCGGCTGAGAGGAGTCGAACCTCCACGAGCTTTCGCCCACACGGACCTGAACCGTGCGCGTCTACCAGTTCCGCCACAGCCGCGGGACGAGCCAATTTACCGGTTGCGAGCCCCGCGCCTCTCCCCGCCTAGCGCGCCTTTCCTGTGACCGACGTCTCGCGCCCCCATCCGCCGGCTCGCTAAAATGCCCGCATCCTCGCCGCTATCGTCTAGGGGACTAGGACGCCGGATTCTCAGTCCGGAAACCGGGGTTCGAATCCCCGTAGCGGTACTAGCTGGTTGAGCTCTGCGGCGCTAAGCCGAAGCGAGGATGGTAGTTGCGGCGCCTATCGCCGCAACTACCAGGGCCACCAGTCCTGCGACCAGAACATCCCTGCCAAGTAGGCGCTGTTGATCAAAGAGGGTCAGGAGTCTGGTGATTTGCTCCGTGGGATACGGGGAAAACTCGGCGACGCTCATGGAGGTCAAATGCCTGAGATGCTCCGGCCTACCCGGCCCAAAGCAGCTGTTCAGGCGCTTGCTTAGCTCCTGTCGACCCAGAAGTTGTTCAAGCTCGAAGTCGGCAAGGGCGATAGCTGCATCATTAATCGGGCCTCGCTGGCGGCCTAACCGCCGTATTGCTCCGCGGAGTCCTGGCGCTCGGAAGGCGCCTTTGATGGACTCAATTCGGTCGAGGAGGTCGCTCCATTCGAATATTTCGCGCGCCCTGGCGGCTTCGCATTGGTAGTAGAGATCGAGAGGGGATGACACCTCGTCAAAGAAACCCAGCGCCGCTTCTTCATGGAAGGCAAAGACGGATGGATCATAGGCCAGGTGGTAGAGATGATAGGAGGGCCGGGTATGGCTTTGAAGTAGGAACTGGCTCGAGGGATCGGAGGTAATGGGCGACCGTGGCTCTAGGACGACATCGACATGCGCGGGCGACGGACCGAGACTTTCAAAGGCGATGGATTGCGCGCTGGACGCCATGCTCGTCTTGAAATATTCCCGCGCGAGTTTTATCCCCTGGCTCCCGGAGTAGCCGTTTTTCGCGTCAATGCTCCAAACCATTGCCTGCGGCATTGCCCAGCCGTGGCGGAAGCAGACCAGGAACCGTTCCCCTGACAAGGGGTCAGCCATGGAACCGCAGCGCTCCAGGAGCACGCTCTGCAACTCTCGCGAAAGCCCTAAGACCACCAGCATCTCTGAGAATCCGATGTTGGGAACTGCATAACCACCCTGAGTTACTGGCGGAACTTCGGGATCTTCCAAGCTGAGAGGAATACGTTGCCGCCCGAACTCCTCATCCACATGGATCGAGACGTGTTCCACCTCTGGAAGCTGCTCCAATACCACTCGAACCTCGTCCAGATATTCGGTCCCGGATAGGGGCACGTCTGAAGGCTTCCTGGTAGAGAAGTGGAAGCACCCCAGACCGAGGTAGATCGAATCCGAATTCGAAGGACTCATCTTGTCCTCCTCTAGGACCGCTGTCGAGCGCGGCGGTGGGCCTGAAGGCCGGCACGGGGCGCGACGGTTAGCCACTTGCACTCGGCGGGGGCACCGTCGATCGGTTCGTTGCGGTAAATCAGGCGGAAGCGTGGCTTCGCCTTGTGACTCGGGATGTCGAACCGGACCCGGCGGCAGTTAGCCAGCTCGGGATGGAGGCCCGGCCCCATTAGCTCGCCGATGAAGGGGTTGCCTCTGCATTGGACCAGCAGCTCGGCGATGCGGCGCTTGAGGGCCTCGGCTTCGTCTTTGCCGGTTTGGTCGCTGTCGGCGGCCGGGGTGGTCAGTTCTGCAACGTCTTCGAGGACGCCCTTGGCGAAGGTAACGCCCACTGCGCCGGGCGCTTTGTCGGTCATTCCTCAGTCGGGATCTCTATGCCGAGCTTGGCTAGCGCCTCGGCGCCCTCTTCCTTGTGATCAGCGGCGCCGCTGCGGATGCGCTCGGCAGCGATCGCGGCAGCCTCGTCGTCGGCGCGACGCGCCTCGAAGGCTTCGGCCATCTCATCGATCCTCAAGTTCATCGTTCGCATCTGCTCTTCGAGCCGATGCAGCTTGTCTTGGACCTGGTCCGATCTCCGAGGAAGCAGGGGCATCTCGACAAGGCTACCTCGCGCGTCTGATGCCTCGGCGAGGTCGCCCCGAGCGTGTCCCGAAATATGTCCCCGACTCCACCGAACTGGACTGAACTGGACTGATCTAGCTGGGCGCCACAGGCATGGACCGACCGCAAACAGCTTCGCAGAGGCAATTCTCAGTCCGGAAACCGGGGTTCGAATCCCCGTAGCGGTACTGGATGTCCCCCGATGGCGGGGTTTGGCTTAGCCGGGGATCGAGTCGGGGTGTTCGGGCACGTCGGCGAGCGTGCCATTCTGGACGGGGAAGAGGATTATCGGGTGGGTGATGCCGTGGGCCTCGATCCACTTCAGACCGCGGCGCTGTGCCTCGGGGGTGAGGTCGGCCAGGTTCGCGCCGTCCTCGTCGGGGCCGAGAGTTGCGCGGGTGCCGATATAGACCCCGTCCAGGTCGTACCAAACGCCAAAGGCGAAGACCATGGGCTCGTTCGCATAGCCCTCGGCACGCCGGCGCTCGAGCATCGCCTTCAGCGGCTTACGCATGCGACGCTCCCAGAGGTAGTCGCAGACTCGTCCAACGGCCCAGTCACCCACTCTCACAGCCAGGTAGAGACTGATCGCGACGAGCGCGTCGTCAACGCCGATAACCGCCGTGGGCCTACTGGAACTTGGCTCGACCTTCAAGGCCGGTGGGAGGTTCAGGCCGTCATCTAGGTCGGCCACATACTCGAAGCCTTCGGCCTCTAGCTGGGCCCCGGCTGGGCCCCAAAACTCCCGCGAGATGATTCGCTCATTGAGCTTGCCGGAGGTCGCCATCGAGTAGGCGCGCACGTCGATCCCATCCCAAGCCTGTTCCTCAGCCGCCATCGCCAGAGGCTCGCCTGGGCTTTACCTTCTGTCAAGTACGCCGCGGTTTCTCAATGCGCCTTTGTCTGCGCACCCGCCGGGAACCTGATTTAACGCTCGCTCGCGCTCGTCGGGTCGTTCGGGCTCGCCTGGCGCGGATCGTTGGACCAGGCGCCGGGGGGCTCCGGGACCGGGCCGTCGAGGAGCGGGTCCTCGGTCGCTCGCATCCACTCGAGCAGGCGCTCGCGGTATTCGGTGAGGATCTGCTGGCGGGTGGGGTCGGTGGAGAGGTCGTTGAGCTCGTTGGGGTCGAAGAGGAGGTCGTAGAGCTGCTCCTCGGGGACGCGCTGCTCCCCCCAGCCGGCCTCGACGAGGATCTTCTTCGAGGCGCTGTCGTCGCAGTTGGCGAGGACGGGGCGGTCGTAGTCGTCGAAGCGGCGGATGTACTTGAAGCGCTCGCTGCGGACGGCGCGGAGGGGCTGGTAGGCGGCGTGGTAGGTCATCTCGGCGAAAACGGCGTCGTTGACCGTGGCGCTCTCGCCGCGGACCAGGGGCATTAGGCTCGTTCCCTGCAGCCAGGGTAGCTCCTCGATCCCGGCCAGCTCGCAGAGGGTGGGGTAGATGTCGAGATGGCTGACGAGACCGTCGAGGACGCGGCCGCCGAGGAAGCCGCCGGGGCCGCGCATGATCAGCATCACGCCGATCCCGCGGTCGTACAGCGTCGCCTTCGCGTTCGGGAAGGCGAGGCCGTGGTCGGTCGTGCAGATGATCAGCGTGTTGTCCTGGAGGCCGAGCTGGTGAAGGCCGTTGAGGACGGCGCCGATGCCCTGGTCGAGCGAGCGGGCGCTGGCCTTGAAGGCGGCCATGTCGGCGCGGGTCTCCGGCGTGTCCGGCAGGTTCGCCGGCGGCAGCGAGTA
>VAYN01000011.1:142273-156739 GCA_005885405.1 Actinomycetota bacterium
CGGTGGGTCTCGAAGAAGCCGACCGACATGAACCACGGTCCCTCGGTAGCCCCGAGGCGCTCGATCGCGGTCGGGGCGATGTCGGCGGCGTGGTGGCTGTCGACCTCGATCACCTCGTCGTAGCCGATCACCTCCGGGTCCTCGGAGATGTGCTGCTCGCCGATCAGGACCGAGTGGTAGCCGGCCTCGCGCAGGGGGTGGACGAGGTGCTGGCCGTAGTCGTTCAACTCCCAGCCGCGGTGGGCGAGGCCGAGCAGGCCGTTGTTGTGGCAGTACTGTCCGGTGAGCAGAGAGGCGCGGCTGCCCGAGCAGGTGGGGGCGGCGCAGAAGGCGTTACGGAAGAGCACTCCCTGGTCGGCGAGCAGCTGGATGTTCGGCGTCGGCACCGGGAACCCGTACGGCTGGACGTAGCGGCCCGTGTCGTGAGAGTGGATGTAGAGGATGTTAGGAAGTTTGTCGATAAGAAAAGTATACAATTCGGATCCGAATGAACCTCTTTGGCCTCCATCACATCTCTGCGATCGCCTCATCCCACGAGGACTGCCTCGACTTCTACGGCGGCCTGCTCGGGTTGAGCCTGGTTGCCGAACACGACTCGGGCACGGTCGCGTTCGCCCCCGGCGATGAACAGGCCGGGGGAGTCCTCAGCTTTGCGGTGACGCCTGGAGCCGCCCCGGGCGTCCCCGGCCGCGGCCTCGTTCATCGCCTGCAGTGGGCCGTCCCCGGGCCGCAGGCGCTGGAGCACTGGCGCCGCCGCCTCGAGGACGCCGGGGTGACCGTCACCGCCTGGCTCAACGGCGCCGGCGACCCGCTGGCGCTGCGCTTCGCCGACCCAGACGGCCTCGAGCACGAGCTCACACTCCCCCCGGCGTTCGTCCTTTGTTCTCCCGGCGGCGAACAAAGGACGAACGCCGGGGGGGAGACGGCGATTTGCGCCCTCACCGGCGTCCGCGCCTACGCCGCGGCCAGCGTCCAGAGCGGGGACCTGCTCGCCGGGCGGCTTGGGTTCGAGTCCTGCGGTGAGGGAGCGTGGCGGGTCGGCGCCGGACCCGAGGCGGTGCGCTATGAGACTGATGCGCCGCCACCTTCGCGTTCGGTCGAAGGCGCCGGCACGGTTCGCCACGTCGCCTGGAGCTGCCGGCCCGGCCACGAGCGCGCCTGGCGCCAGCGCGTGATCGGGATGGGGGCGACGGTCAGCCGCGTGATCGAGTGCGATGGCTACAGCTGCTTCTTCTTCCGCGAGCCTGACGGTGTCCTCTTCGGCGTCGCGACCCAGCGTCGGGCTCTCGCCCCCGCCCAGCTCAGCTTCGAGCCGCCGCGCTCGGCGATCCCGCCGCGGATCGCGCGCCCGATCGGAATCCTCGCCGCCGCCTGAGCCGGGCTAGGCCTGTACAGCCCGGTGCAGCAGCTCGCGCCGCAGGAGAATCAGCGGCAACGAGAGCGCCGGCAGACCGGCGGCGAGCAGCACCCCCGCCTGCCAGCCGCTGCTCTCGACCAGGGGTCCGGCGAGGGCGCTGCCGGCGCTGGCACCAACGGTCAGCGAGAGCGCCAGCCAGGTGAAGGCCTCGGTACCGGTCCCTGGCGGCATCGCCGCCTGGGCGATCTGGTTGCGCAGGTTGCTGGCCGGGGCGATGTAGGTGCCGGCCAGCGCCGCGAGCGCGAACATCGCCGTCGTCGAGTCGGCGAGGAGCATCGGCAGGCAGGCGAGCGGCTGGTAGATCGCCAGCGCGATCGAGCCCTGTGCGGCGCTGCGGAAGCGGTGGGCCTGGGCACCGTAGACGAGGGCGCCGATGGCCGATCCGAGGGCGGCGGCGGCGACGAAGGGTCCGCCGAGGGCACTGTTGCCGTGCTCGGCGCCGAAGGCTGGGAAGACGACGTCGAAGACGCCGAAGGTGATCCCGATCGGGATCCCGGTCAGGGCGAGGAGGCGGATTGCGGGGGAGGCGAGGGCGCCGGCCCGGGTGTGATGCTCGGCCGGCGCCGGCTCTTTGGCGCCGACGGTCGGGATCGAGGCGAACCAGAGGGTGCCGAGGATGCCGCAGCCGGCGGCGGCGAAGAGGGGGATAGTGGAGCCTACGGCCGCGGCCAGGACCCCGGTCAGGAGCGGGCCGGCGACGAAGAAGACCTCGATCAGGAGCGAGTCGATGACGTAGCCGCCGACCAGATCCTCATTCTCGACCAGGCTCGGCCAAAGCCCGCGCAGGAGGCCGCCGACCGGCGGGGTGGCGCCACCGGCGAGCGCCGCGGCGGCAACCAGCGCCGCGGTGCCGGCGCCCGCTTCGGCGAGGACGATGACGAGGACGAGCCCCAGCGCCGTCAGCAGGCCGGCCGGGATCAGGACCCGCCGCGGCCCGCGACGGTCGACCAGGCGCCCAAGCAGCGGCGAGGTCGCTCCCAGGCCAATCGTGAAGGCGCCGGCGACGACTCCCGCGGCGCCAAAGGAGCCGGTACGGTCGTGGACGAAGATGACCAGCGCGACCGCGCCCATTCCGACCGGCAGCCGCGCCAGAACCGAGGTGGCGCAGAGGGCGAGGACGTGGGGGCGGGAGAGGATCCGGCGGTAGGCCATCGCACCGGAGTTTGACCACAGCGGGCTGTGGTCGAAGTCGGGCGCGCGCTCAGCTGGCGGCGTCTAGTTCGCGTTCGAGCGTCGGCGTCGCGTCGTAGACGCTGGCGGGGTCGGGAAGCTCGATCCGGGGGCGGGCCCCGAAGTCGAAGAAGTCCACCCGCATGTCCATCGTCAACGTCGGGGCGCCGGGCTGGGTCGGGATGTCCATCACCATCCGCATTCGCCGGAGAATCTTTTGGCTGTCCACCCACGCTTCGACTTCGGCCGGGTCGGGCGCCACCTCGCTGTACTTCTCGTAGAGGTCGGCCATCTCATCTTTGCCTTCCTCACGTAGCGCGTCGGCGTAGTTGTCGAGGTCGACGACAGCCCGGTAGCGCGTCGTGCTCCTGCCGTCGACCTGTTCGGTCCCGAGCCGCTCGACGTCGCCGGCGCTCCCCAGCATCTGCAGCGAGCTGTCAGCGTCGCCGCCCCCGAGCATCGCCTCGCTTTCGCTGTGTCCAAGGAACGGCTCGATCCGCATCCATTCCTTGCCGTCGGGAAGTTCGGAACCGAAGGTGCTTCCGCGCATGTAGACGGAGGTACCGTCGCTGATTGACTCGACCTCGATCCGGTTCGGGACCTGCGGCACCTCCACGCTCAGAACCGCTCGGCTGCGCCCGGTCTGCGAGTTGCGGGCACCCTCGCCGTGGGCGACGACTGGCTGTGCCAGGCCGGCTCCGGTGTAGGTCGCCTTCATCGTGAACCGGACACCAGGCGCGCTTTCGGTCCGCTCGGCCGCCGCTGCGATCGGGTTGAGCGAGGCTTCGCCGCCGTTGACGAAGGAGTTGACGACGACGAGGATCAGCAGCAGGGAGAGGAACCTAACCCCCTGCATGAGGCGGCGCGAGAGCGGCTCAGGAGTTGGAGGGGCGGCAGACAAGACGTAGAGTCATCGGCATCCGGTCGAACGAGTTTGAAGATTAATTGAGCTTCGTGGACGCATGGGCCTCCTAGATCCCGCCCCGCCGCCGTTCGATGTCTCCGAGTGGCGGCGGCTGCCGCACCTGGAGCGGATCAAGCCGCTGGCGCAGGACTGGGCGCTGAACGGGTTCGGGACCCCGACCGCGGTCTACTTCCTCTACGTCTTCAAGATCCTCGCCTACGCCGGGCTCGGCGGCTTGCTGATCTTCGCCACGAGCGGCTGGCCCGCCTGGTACGAGCCGATCGTCTTCCAGAAGGCGGTGATCTGGACGATGCTCTGGGAGGTGCTGGGGCTCGGCGCCGGCTCGCTGCCGCTGACGCTGCGCTTCAGCCCAATGGTCGGCGGCTTCCTCTATTGGCTGCGGCCGGGGACGACGCGGCTGCCGCCGTGGCCGGAGAAGGTGCCGGGGACGAGGGGGACGACGCGGAGCTGGCTCGACGTCGGGCTCTACGCCGGACTGCTGGCGAGCGCGGTGTACCTGCTGCTCTCATCAGGGGACGTGCTCGAGCCGGCTGCAGTTGGCGTCCTGCTGACCTTCCTCGGCGCCCTCGGCCTCCGCGACAAGGTCCCGTTCCTGGCCGCGCGGGCGGAGATCTACGGCACCCTCGCGATCATCTTCCTCTTCCCGGTGGCGAACATGGTGATCGCCGCCCAGCTCGTCTTCTTCTGCATCTGGTGGGGGGCGGCGTCCTCGAAGCTGAACCGGCACTTCCCGTTCGTGGTCACGGTGATGATCAGCAACACGCCGTGGAACAGGTCGAAGGCCCTGAAGCGTCGCCTCTACCGCGACCACCCCGAGGACCTGCTGCCCTCGCGCCTCGGCGCCTTCGACGCCCACATCGGGACTGCGATCGAGTTCACCCTGCCGCTGATCCTGATCCTCACCCAGGGTGGCCTGCTCGGCACCCTCGCCCTGGTGGGGATGGTGCTTTTCCACGTCCACATCTTCTCGACCTTCCCGCTGGCGGTGCCGCTGGAGTGGAACGTCTTCATGATCTTCGGCCTTTTTTTCCTCTTTGGTCACTACGCCGACGTCCCCTGGTCCTCGGTCGACGATCCGCTGCTGCTGGTGATCCTGGGGCTGATCTGCGTCGCCTTGCCGGTGCTGGGGAACTTCCGCCCCGACCTCGTCTCCTTCCTACCCTCGATGCGCTACTACGCCGGCAACTGGGCGACGAGCCAGTGGCTCTTCCGGCGGGGCGACGGGGGAGAGGGCGCCGAGGAGAAGCTCGACCGCGAGATCGTCAAGGCGGCGCCGATCGTCACCAAGCAGTTGGAGAAGTTCTACGAGCCGGAGCTGATCGACGTCCTCGTCTACAAAGGGCTCGCCTTCCGCTCGATGCACTCCCACGGGCGGGCACTAAACGCGCTCTCGCTGCGGGCGGTCGACGACATCGAGACCTACGACGTGCGCGAGGGCGAGCTCGTCGCCGGCGTCGTCCTCGGCTACAACTTCGGCGATGGCCACTTCCACGATCACCGGCTGCTGGCGGCGGTGCAGGAGCGCTGCAACTACGGGTCGGGGGAGCTGCGGGTGGTGACGCTCGAGTCCCAGCCCGCGCACGTGCAGCGGCAGCGCTACCGGATCTGGGACGCGGCCGACGGGATCGTCGAGGAGGGATACGTGGACGTCGCCGAGATGGTCCGGCGCCAGCCGTGGCTCGGCGGTGAGCCGTTCCCGGTGCAGCGTGCCTAGCGCCGTCGTCGTCGGCTCCGGCCCGAACGGGCTCGCCTGCGCGGCGACGCTGGCGAGCCGCGGGGTCGAAGTGACGGTGATCGAGGCCGAGGGGGAGATCGGCGGCGGGACGCAGAGCGCCGAGCTGACCGAACAGGGTCTTCTCCATGATGTCTGCAGCGCCACCCACCCGATGGCGGTCTCCTCACCGGCGGTGATCGCGCCCGGGCTGGAACTCGAGCGACACGGTTTGGAGTGGGCCTGGTCGGAGGTCGACCTCGCCCACCCACTCGACGGCGGCGGGGGCGGGACGATGCTGCGCTCGCTGGAGGCGACGGCGGCGGGGCTCGGCGCGGCCGGGAAGCGGTGGCGGCAGGTCTTCGGCCCGCCTTCGCAGAGCTACGACACCCTCACCGAGGACATCTACCACCCGCTGATCCACTTCCCGCGCCACCCGCTGCGGCTGGCGCGCTTCGGCTTGCCGGCGGCACTGCCGGCAACCGTTCTCGGCGGTCGTCTGGGGACGCCGGAGGCGGCGGCGCTCTTCGCCGGCGTCGCCGCGCACTCCTACTCCCGGCTCGACCTGCCGCTCAGCTCGGCGATCGGGATGGCGCTCGTCTGCTCCGGTCACGCCTACGGCTGGCCGGTCGCGAAGGGTGGCTCGGTTGCGCTGGCGAACGCCTGGGCGTCGGTGATCCGCGAGCACGGCGGGCGGATCGAGACCGGCCGCCGGGTCCGCTCGCTCGACGAGCTTCCGGGCGCCGACGCCGTCGTCCTCGACCTGACCCCCCGAGGTGTCCTTGAGGTGGCGGGGGAGAAGCTGCCGAGCCGCGTCGCCCGCTCCTACCGTCGCTACAAGTATGGGCCCGGTGCCTTCAAGCTCGACCTCGCCGTGCAGGACGGCGTCCCCTGGACGATGGAGGCGGCGCGACGGGCGGGGACGGTCCATGTCGGCGGATCTCTGGAGGAAGTCGCCGCCGCCGAGGCCGAGGTCAACCGCGGACGGATGCCGCAGCGGCCCTTCATCCTCGTCGGCCAGCAGTACCTCGCCGACCCCGGGCGTTCGCGTGGCGACCTGCACCCGGTCTGGGCCTACGCCCACGTCCCCAGCGGCTACGGCGGCGACGCAACGGGAGTGATCCTCGACCAGATCGAACGCTTCGCCCCCGGCTTCCGCGAGCGCATCGTCGCCCAGACGGCGACGACGACGGCCGAGATCGAGGCCCGCAACGCCAACTTCGTCGGCGGCGACATCCTCGGTGGCGCCAACACGCCGCTGCAGACGATGCTCCGCCCCCGCATCCATCCAGTCCCCTACTGGACCGGCATCCCCGGCGTCTTCATCTGCTCGGCGGCGACCCCGCCCGGCGCCGGCGCCCACGGCATCAACGGCTTCAATGCCGCCGAAGCGGCGCTGCGGACGCTCTAGCGCGCCGCGCCTCAGTCGCCGGGCTCGATCGGGCGCGGGGGCAGGCTGGGGGTCGGCTCATCGACCCGCACTTCGAGGCGGCGGACGCTCGGGACCGCGTAGACGGCGCCGAGGCAGATGGCGATCGCTGCCGCGCTCAGCCAAAGCGTCTCCGAAATGCCGATTGCGACCGCGAGTGGCCCGACGACGGCGAGGCCGATCGGCTCCAAGGCGAGCGAGCCGAACCAGTCGTAGGCGCTGACGCGCGAGAGCGCGGCGGGCGCGACATGGCGTTGCAGCGCCGTCTCCCAGAGGGAGTTGAAGACCATGTTGCCCATGCCGGCCAGGAGGGCGCCGAGGGCGATTACGACGGCAGGTGCGCTCGCCGACGAGGAGCGGCCGCCGCGGCCGGATCGAGAGGGCGACGGCGCCGCCGAGGAGGGCGCCGACCCCCGCCGCGGTGGCGATCAGCGCCCAGGCGCCGGAGCCGCCGAGGCTCTCCTGCGCGACCGTTGGGCCCAGCACCTGGATCGCGGGGTAGTAGATCGCGTTGACGACCGCGGCGCCGCAGACCACCGCGACCAGCCAGCTGCGAGCCGAGAACTCGCGCCAGCCGTGTCGCATCTCGCCGAAGAACGAAGTCCGCTCGGCGGTCTCCACCCGCGCCGCCTGCAGCCCGAGCAGCGAGAAGGCGCTGATCGCGAAGGTGCCGGCATCGACGGCGATCGCCGCGCCTGGTGAGCCGAGGCCGAGCATGATTCCGGCCAGCGCCGGGCCGACGACTTTGCCCAGCGAGCGCGAGAGTTCCAGCAGCGCGTTCGCGTCCTGGAGGCGGCGGGTCGGGACGATCTGGGGGACGATCGCGTTCGAGGCCGGGTTGAAAAAGGCGCTGCCGGCGCCGTCGATCGCATAGAGGACGGCGATGTGCCAGATCTCGGCTGTCCCGGTCAGCAGTAGCGCCGCCATCAGCCCCATCGCGCCGGTGCGGAGGAGGTCGGCGCCGAGCATCGAGAGCCGCGGCGAGATCCGGTCGCCGACGACCCCGGCGACGAGAACGAGGGCGATCAGGAGCAGCGAGTGAGCGGCGAAGACGACGCCGATGTCGGTCGCCGAACCGTCCAGGTGGAGGACCGCGAAGGCGATCGCCACAAGCGACATCCCGTCGCCGACGAGGGAGGTGGTGCGACCGAGGAAGAGCCTCCGGAAACCCGGTTCCCGAAGGACCTCTAAACGCCCCTTGGTTGGCACCCGAGCGAGCATGGCACGGGTTAAAGAAGCTCCGGGCGGGGGTAACTCGCCCTCACACCGCAATGGGGACCCAATCCAAAACTGAGGACGGCTCGTCCGAGGTCGACGCCGCCCGCGAGCACAAGTTCGGCTCCTCGCCGCCGCTGACGATCGGGGTCGAGGAGGAGCTGCTGCTGGTCGATGAGGAGTGTGGCCTCGTCGCCGACGGCGCGGGCGTGCTGGAGCGGATCGATCCGGGGCACCGCAAGGCGGTCTCGACCGAGATCTTCGCCACCCAAATCGAGCTGAAGACCGGCGTCTGCCTCGACGCCGAGCAGGCTGCGAAGGAGCTGACTGAGGTGCGGCGGGCGGTCACCGCGGTCGGCGCCCGGTTGATGGGCTCCGGCCTCTATCCGGGCGAGAGCGGCGAGCCCGAGCTGATCGACAAAGCCCGCTACGAGAGCGTGAAGAAAGATCTCGCGAGCCTGCTGGCGACGCCGCCCTGCGGGCTCCACGTCCACGTCGGCGTTCCCGACCCCGAAACCGCCATCTGCGTCGCCAACGCGATGCGCCACCACCTCCCTCTGCTGGCGGCGCTGACCGCCAACTCGCCCTTCCGCGACGGCGCCGACTCCGGCCTGGCCAGCGCCCGTGCCGCCGCTGTCCGCAGCTATCCGCGCTTCGAACTGCCGCGCGCCTTTCGCGACTACGACGACTTCCTCCGCGTCGCCGACCAGTTGATCGCCGCCGCCGGCGTCTCCGACTACACCTACCTCTGGTGGGACGTGCGGCCGCACCCGAACCTGGGCACGGTCGAGGTGCGGGGGATGGACGTGCAGGCGCGGCCGCAGGAAAACGCCGCCATCGCCGCCCTGATCCAGGCCCTGGCGGCGAAGGAGATCGACAGCCCCGGCGCCCCTGGCCTCACCCGCGAGGCGATCGAGGAGTCCTACTTCCAGGCCGAGCGCTACGGCCTCGAGGCCCGCCTCATGGTCGATGAAGACACCGCCGCCCCGGCCCCTGAGGTCGCCCGCGGCAGCCTCGAAGTAGCGAAGTCCTACGCCGCCGACCTCGGCGGCGAGGGTGCGCTGGAAGAGATCGACCGCATCCTCCGCGACGGCAACGGAGCCGACCGCCAGCGGCGCGTGTACGGCGAGGGCGGGATGGAGGCGCTGCTCAGCGACCTCGCCGAGCGCAGCCGGACCTAAGCGCCCGGCTGGGAGCTTTCAGTTCGGCGCCGGGATCTTCAGCCGTTTGCGGGCGGCGACGACTGCGGCGACCGAAGAGCGACAGGCTTTGGCGATCTCGCCGTTGCCATGTCCCGGGCGGCGGCGGATCTCGAACTCGACGAGGGCGGCGCGGCGAAGTTTGGCCCGCGCTTCGAGGTTCCCATCGGGGGCGGCGTCGAGGGCCGCCTGGGCGGCGCGCTCACGACGGCAGAGGAGGCAGAAGGTCCCGTCGCCCGAAGTCGCCCAGCTCTCGGGCAGCTCGACCTTCTCGCCGCCGAGACGGGAGACAGTTACCCCGCACTGATCGCAGGTCCATTTTTTCGCGGTGATGGTGCTCATAAAACGATTGGGGCGGCGGATGTGGCTCTGCCAACCCCGGATACCCAGGGTAGCAGGACCGTCTTTTTGCCCTGCTAGCAAGCACGTTTCCCGCGCCTCCTACACTTCTTGGATGGCCGGTGAAGTGACTTCTGAGCCCACCTACACGCTCTATCGCCGCGGTCTCGAGCTGCTCGAGGACGGCGATTTCGAGCACGCCACCGCGCCCCTCGCCGAGGCCGCCCGGCGGGCGCCCGAGAAGACCTCAGTGCGTGAGGCGCTCGGGCGTGCCTACTTCCGCTCGGGGCGGTTCGCCCCAGCCGCGGCCGAGTTCGAGGCGGTGGTCGAGTCCCACCCGGTCAACGACTTCGCGCATTTCTGCCTTGGGCGGGCGCTTAGTAAGACGGGGCAGAAGCGGCGGGCCCGGCATCACCTCGCTTTGGCTTGCAACCTGCGGCCGGAGCGGCGGGATTATCGGTACTACCGGAGGCTGCTCGAGACGCAGGGTTAGTTGATTAGGGGAAGTACGCAGCGGAAGCGCTTGGTTGCGGTGGAGACGGCAGAAGTCACTTTCCCTTCGCTCGTAACCGTCGCAACCGCGTAGACGTCTTCGCTTGAGACAACTGGAATGTCATCGCTCCACTCGGCACCATTCGCAAGCGTCACCCCAGGCTGCTGCGAGAACGCCACCAGGGTCAGCGCATCGGGGAGCTCACCGCCGGAGCTCGCACACGCGGCAGCTGCGGCGGGAGCGTTGAGGGCTGAGTCGCTGGGGAGGGTCTGCCAGCAGGCTCCGGCGAAGGGGCGGGTGCCCGTCTTGCAGCCGACTTCGTGGCCGTTGACCGTGCGCGCGTTCTCGGCGTTGGCGGCGTTCAGCGCGGTCTCCGCGTCGTGGGCTGACTCGGCCGTGTCGGCGTGGATCGCCGAGGGGACCTGGCCCAGGGTGGAGGCGTCGATCTGGATGCCGGTGATCGAGCCAGGCGCCAGCTGATCACCGCGCAGCGCTCCCGGCTTCAGCCGGTTTCCCGGCACCGATCCGAGCGCCAACCGGTTGCCCGGCATCGACTTCACCTTGATCGAGCGGCCGTTGATCTTCCCCGCTGCATAAACCGTCCCGCCCAGCGCCGCCACCANGCCGAAGTCCCCTGCTCATCGAGTTGCCTCCTGCTTCTCAGTGGATTGAAAGGGCCGCCGCTATTAGACGGCGATCTCAAAGTGGCGGGAACCTAATGCCCGCGGAGCGGACGCGGACAGATGTCTACACGTGGGTTCGTCAAACGTCCGATCCGGAAACCGGTTCATTCGTGTTAAGGGAAGAAGTAGCTGACGAAAGGGTCGAGCGCGCGCGGATTGGTGCACGTAGAGGCAGATCAGCCGTAACAAGACAGGGTGTGCAGAGGGGAAATCATCCCGAAACTTGGTGTCTGAGGCCAAATGGTCAGCAAATACTGTTTTGTGGTCGACCTCAGGTCGACACGCCGTCCAGTTTTAGGCGAGGCTCACGCACGGTGATTAACCAGAGATTTGACATCGCGAGAGGTTCTTCAAAGGAAATATTGAGTACTTAGGATCTGACAGGATGCTCTCCACTTGAGGGTCGGCCACGGGGGCAACCCGAGCAGAACCAGTCCATGAGGAGAGCGGGATGTGCAGAAAGGAGCTCGTATGGCGTGCGCCGCTTGCGCTGCTGTTCGCGCTCCTCTTGGCCATATGGGTTGCCGCTCCCGGATTGGCCGAAGATGCGCCGCTGCTGCCGCGCGACGAGGCGGCTGAATCGCCCGAGGCCGAAGCTGAGCGCCAGGCATCCGCATTCGCCTACGCAAACCTCTCGCCCAGCGAGGAAGAGCAGCTCCTGCGGGCGCAGTTCACGCCGCAGCTGGAAGCGATCGACGCCGACCCGGCGCGGATCCTTGAAGACGTCGTCCTCGAGCGGATCGATTCGCCGACCGAGGCGCTGGTCTCGATCGGCGGCGAAAAGGCTCTGCTTGAAGCGGAAGTCCCCTTGCGCGCACCGGAAGAGGACGGCGACCTGCACAAGGTGGAACTGGGGCTGGAAGAGACCGGTAACGGCTACGAGCCGGCGAACCCGCTGGTCGATCTCAGCCTCCCGGCCAGCGCCGACGAGCCAATCGAGATCGGCGACGAAGGCCTCACGGTGACCCCGGTGGGCGTCGACGCCAGCGCCGCGACGCCGATCGCCGGGGAGGATCTCTTCCTGCCGGCGGTCCAGGAGGACACGAGCCTGCTGCTCTCGCCGATCGCGCACGGGGTCGAGCTCTCGGCCCTCCTCGCCTCGCGCAACAGCCCGGAGCGGCTCGCCTTCGACATCGACCTGCCGCAGGGGGCCGCTCTCCGTGCCGCCTCCTCGGGAGGGGCGGAGGTGGTCGACGGCGAAGGCAAGGTGCTCGCCGTCGTTGGCGCCCCGCACGCGGCCGACGCGCAGGGGACGGAAGTCCCGGTGGCGCTGGAAACGGAAGGGAGCAGGCTCCTGCTCTCGATCCCCCACCGCGAGATGGACGTCGCCTACCCGCTCTTCGTCGACCCCCCGATCGAAGAAATCTGGACCAACTTCGCCGACGCCAGCAAGCTCAGCTATTGGACCTGGTCTTGGAGCGGCGTCGGGTCCGAAGACTTCATCGGCAGAACCTCCTGCATCGTCACCTGCTGGAGCGGAAACGGGCTCTACGTCCGCTCCCGCTCCAACTTCGCTTACCCGAAAGGCAGCTGGGGACGCTGGTGGTTCGTGCCCCAGGGCTCGACCACCTTCATGCGCCGGGTCGTCCTCGGGCCGGTCAACTACGACGCCCACGGCTGCACCGCCAACGAGCCCCACCCCTACGTCGGCGTCTGGAACGACTCCAGCGGCTGGAAGGTGCTGATGAACGCCTACCCCAGCGGCTGGGGGAACTACGTCGACACCGGCGAACAGAACCTCGGCCCCGGCACCCGCACCGCGTTCGTCGGGATCGAAGCGGCGAGCGGTGCCAACATCGCCTGCGGGCATGACTACAAGCTCGGCGGCGCCTCGCTCTTCCTCGACGATCCCGAGAACCCCACGGCGGGGGCGACCTCCGGCTATCCCACCGGGTGGGTGAAGGCCGGGACCTCTTTCACGATCAGCGGACCGGCGAGCGACCCAGGCCTCGGCCTCTACGCAGCCACCCTCTCCCCGAAAGGCTCGCCGCCGGTGGAAAAGAAACACGGCTGTGACGGCCACTACTCGAATCGATGCCCCGGCACCTACACGTTCCAGTTCCCGATCGCTGCCGAGAGCTTCGATGAAGGTGAAAAAAATGTCGAATTCAGCGCCCGCGACGCGCTCGGGAAGACCTCAAATACCTACGTATGGCCGCTCAAGGTCGATCGCACCCCGCCGGAAATCGAACTCGCCGGGCAGCTGGCAGAAGCGACCGATGAGACCGAAGGGGACGCGAAAGACGACAAGGACAGGCCGCTGCCGCTGCCGGTTTACAACCTGACGATCAACACGACCGACGGCCGCGTCGGCACGGTTGCGAGCCCGGTGCAGCCGGCCGAAAAGCGCTCCGGCGTGAAGAAGATCGAAGTCTTCCTCGACAAAGGCACGACGCCGCTGCAGAGCTGGGAAGCCAGCTCCTGTAGCGCCGGCAACTGCCCCCTGAGCAAAGTCTTCACGCTGAAACTGAACGAACTCAGCGCCGACGCCGACCATTACCTCCGCGTCCTCGCCCGCGACTTCGCCGGCAACGCCCCGCGGGAACGGAAACTCGAGTTCGAATACATCCCCGCCACTGGGATGAAGGACGAGTACGTGATGCAGTACTTCCCGCTGCCGGACGGCAGCGGCAACGAAGACGAAGAAGAGCATCCGACCCGACCCGAACTCGCGGTCAACGTGGTCAGCGGCAACCTCGTCTACCGGCAGGACGACCTCGATGTGGCGGGGACCGGAGCCGATCTCGAACTCGACCTCTACTACAACTCGCTGCTGCCGGAATCCCAGAACACGGAGTGGGGGGATGGTTGGACGCTGGCGCAGACGCCGGAGCTCGAACTCGAGCAGCCGGCGGGACAGCCGGTCGAAGCAACGGTCGTCGACGAAGGCGGCGGGGTCGAAAGCAAGGTGGACCTGCCGGTCGCGGTCGACGAAGAGGAGTTCGACAAGTATCTGCAGGAGACGGTCACCAAAGAGCCCGACGGTGGCTATGAGCTCAGCGACGAAAACGGGGAAAGCGATTCCGCCGTTGTCTTTAGCTCCGCCGGGCGGGCGGAAGAGCTTCGCACCGGCACCGCCGCCACCGTCGACTTCGACTACGAAGGCGGCGAGATCGCGGGGATCTCCGTCGAAGACCCAGCGACGGTCAACGTCGATCCCGATTCGATCGCCGAAGAAGCGCGACCGTCTCCCGATCTCGTCTCCCGCCACACCACCACCTTCGGCAGCCTCGGCGCCGCCGACGGCCAGCTCAAAACCCCCGCCGACGTCGTCACCGACGCCCAGGGCAACCTCTGGATCCTTGACCGGGGCAACAACCGGGTCGAGAAGTTCAGCTCCAGCGGCCAGTTCCTGGCGAAGTTCGGCAGCGCCGGATCGGGTGACGGGCAGTTCTCCGAACCCAAAGCGATCACCCTCGACGCCACCGGGAACATCTGGATCGCCGACACCGGCAACAACCGCATCCAGAAGTTCAGCCCCAGCGGCCAGTTCCTGGCGAAATGGGGCACCGCCGGACTCAGTTTGGGAACCCTGGCTGGGCCAAACGGCGTCGCGATCGACGCCAAAGGCGTCGTCTGGGTTTCGGACTCCTTCAAAGTCCAGAAGTTCACCCAGTCGGGCACCTTGATCGAGAAGGTCAACGGCACGAGCGCCGAAACCGGCCAGCTGAGCCAGCCTCAGAGCCTCGCCAGCGACGGGGCGGGCCACGTCCTCGTCCCCGACGTCGTCACCGACCGCGTCGCCGTCTTCGACGAAGAAGGAGATTTCGTCCGCTCCTTCGGCTCCTCGGGCAGCGCTCCGGGGCAATTCACCAACCCGACCGAGGTGGCCGTCGGCCCAGACGGCGTCGTCTTCGTCGCCGACAGCGCCACCAACAAGGTCCA
>VAYN01000012.1:0-18747 GCA_005885405.1 Actinomycetota bacterium
AGATGTCCTCTCAACTAACGCCCCTTGCAGGGTTTGAACACCGAGCCCTGCAAAAAGGTGTTGTCTTTGAAGCTGACTTCGATTTTCGCCTGCAGGCGACCGTCCGGGCAGCCGGCGTTGGCGAAGCTGAGGGTCTTGCCTTTGTATTGCCATTTGCGGTTGACGGTGATCTGCGCGTAGAGCGGGATCCCGGAGCCGCCGGCGATCCGTGGGATTTTCGCCACCGTTTTGAACCCGTAGCGACCCTTGTTCACCCGTTCGATCTCGATCGGGACGACGAAGGTGGTTGGCCCTGGCACGGTCAGATGGGCGTGCGCGAGGACCACCGGGTTGCCGTGCTTCGGCGCCGCGTTGAAGAGGGTGATCGGCGAGGAGGCGGGGATCGGCGCCTGTTCGGGGAAGATGACGACGGCCTTGCCGAAGCCCTTGCCGACGATCGAGCCCGGGCAGAGCTTGCGCGCCTGCGGGGTCGTCGTCGCCGCCAGTTTCCCGGGGGTGCAGACCGGCAGGCCCTTCGTCTCGAGACTTCGCCGTTCTTGTCGAACCAGATCGTCACCGTGTCGACGATCGGCGGCGGCGTCCCGTCCTTGGTCCCGATCTTTCCGTAGCCGTGGAGCTTGATCGGCGCGAACCCCTTCTTCGGCAGCGTCGTCGGCGAGAAGCCGCCGTCGGTGTTGACGACGAGGTTGCCCCCCTCGAGCGTGATCGCAAGCGCCGAGCCCACCACCGCGAGCAACAGCGCCACTCCAAGTACATGCACCCTTAACAGAGTCTTCCGCACCAGATTCTCCCTCCCGTAGTCCTCTACCGCCAAACTACCAGCCGTGGGAAGGAGGATCGGCAGGACGCGCAGGGAGTCCTCGCGGAAGGGTCCGCGGAGGGACCAGCCGTTCCTGCTGCGCTACCCGAAAGCGGTGCTCGCGGTTGCTGTCTCGCTGCTGATCGCGCTGGCGATCGTCGGCACCGGCACCGAGGACCGCCTCGACCCCACCACGCTCGATGTGCCGGGAACCGAATCCCTGCGGGGCAACGAAATCCTCCGCCAGCACTTCGGCGACTCCGCCCCCTTCGTGATCCTCCTCAAGGGACCCGGCCCTGCGATCGACCGCCAGGGCCCGGAACTGATCGACGCCCTGCGCGAGGACCCGCGCGTGACCACGCTCTCGCCCTGGGACCGCGGCTCGGTCGAGCGCTTGCGCCCGACCCCGAACAAGGCGCTGATCATCGCCGACTTCCACGTCGACACGCGCACCTCGTTGAACGAGACCGTGCCGCACTTAAACGAGGTGCTGGAGGAAACGATTGAGCCGCCGGTGGAGGCGACCCAGACCGGCTACGCGAGCCTCTCGCTGGCGATTCAGGAAGACAGCCTCGAGGCCGCCCACCGCGGCGAGCTGATCGCGCTGCCCTTCCTGCTGCTGATCCTCCTGCTTGTCTTCCGCTCGCCGATCGCCGCGCTGATCCCGCTCGCCTTCGGCTTCGTCACCGTCGTCGCCTCGCGCGGGATCCTCTACTGGTTCACCGGCTGGTTCGAGATCGACGCCTTCGCCCTGGTGGTCTGCTCGATGATGGGGCTGGCGCTGGGAGTCGACTACGCGCTGCTGATGGTCTCCCGCTTCCGCGAGGAGCTCGCCGAGGGAGTCGAGCCGGTCGAGGCGGCGCGGCTGACTCGGCGCCATGCCGGTCGAACCGTGGTTTTCGCCGGCAGCACCCTGCTGCTCTCGATGATCGTCTCCCTCTTCATCCTGCCCGGCTCGCTGCTCGCCTCGCTGGCGGGGACGGTGTGCATGGTGGTGATCCTCAGCGTCGGCGTCGCGACCGTTGTGGGTCCGGCGATCCTGACCCTCTTCGGGACCAATATCGACCGCTGGCGCTTCGGCAAAACCGCCCCCGCTGGAGGCCGTTCGCGGCTGATGGTGATGGTGGGGGCGGCGCTGAAGAAGCCGGCCCTGGCGGCGCTTCTGATCGGCGCCCTGCTGCTGGTCCTCGCCGGGCCGGCGATCGGGCTGAAGACGGGCCCGCCTAGCCCCGAGCAGCTCTCGAAGGATTCACCCGCGCGCCAGGACGCCGAATTCATCGATGGCGAAATTGGCCAGGGCTTCGACGCGCCGTTTCAGGTCATTGCGGTCTCCCCGCACGGGCCGATCACCGACGCGAAGAACCTTGCGGCGCTGGACAATTTCCAGCGCAAGCTGGCAAAGACGCCCGGCGTGCAGGCGGTGATCGGTCCAGGCCGCGCGACCGAACGGGTCGAGCCGCTGCAGGCCCTCGGCAACTCCGTTCTCTCCTCAGAAGGGAACATCGGCCCGGTCAAGCAGCTCGGCCGCCTCGGCCGCAGCCTCGACGTCGCCGCCGGCGGGGTCGGGCAGCTGCGCGACGGCATCTCCGAAGCGAGCGACGGCGCTGGGCTGCTGGCGCTCGGGTCCGGCCGCGCCGCCGAGGGCGCGCAGCTGATCGCCAACGGGCTGACGCGGGCGCTGGGGGGGAGCCAGGAAGCGATCACCGCGCTCGACCGTTTCGCCAAGGGGTCGCGCCAGCTCGAGAACGGGATCGACCTTGCGACCGTCGGTGCCTTCCGGCTCAAGATCGGCCTCCGCGACGCGCTCCCCAACCTCCGCGTCAACCTGCTGCGGCGCTCGAAGATCCTGCGCAAGGCGCTCAACGCCGACGCCAACGAAAAGCTGCCGCAGCTGATCCCGCCGGCTCAGGTCGCCGAAGCCGAACTGAAAGCGGCGCTGGCGCAGCTGGAAGAAATGACGATCGGCAAAGACGACCCCAAGTACGCCGGCACCCTGGAAGCGGTGCGTAAGGCGACCGCGGCGGTGACCGGGAAAGACCCGGTCAGCGGTGCTCCTTACGACCCGAAGCCGGAGACTCCCGAGGTCGAGCCATATACCGGGCTGCCGGCCGAGCTCGGGGCGCTGGACGAACGCCTGCTCGAGGACTGGGAGCAGGCGAAGCAGATCAACTACTGGCTGATCACCTTCAAGAACGAAATCAAGTCCGCCCTGCGCGGGGCTGAAAAGCTCGAAGAAGGGCTGCGGGAACTGCACGGAGGCAGCAGCCGCCTCGCCGCCGGCGCCGCCCGGCTGGCGCGGGAATCGAGGCGCCTCGGCGACGGGATCACGCAGCTCAGCGGCGGCGCGGTGCGGCTGGTCAGCGGCCTCGACGATCTCGGCGACGGGGCCGAAGCGCTGCAGGAGGCCCTCGCCGCCGGGGTGGGCGAAAGCGCGCCGCTGGAAACCGGGCTGGAAGAAGCGAGCGTGCAGGTCCTCGCCGGCCGCCACCGGATCCGCAAACAGGCGGGCCAGGTCGCCGACTCCTCGCCCGGGCTCTTCAACTCCGGCTACTTCGTCCTCTCCGCCCTCGACGGCACCCCGCCGGAGACGCGCCAGCAGGTCAGCGAAACGATCGACCTCGAACGCGGCGGCCAGGCGGCGACGATGCTCGTCATCTCCGACTACAGCTTCAACACCGCCGGCTCGATCGCCCTCAACAAGAAACTCAACGCCGACGCCTCCGAGCTCGCCGAGAAAGCCGACCTGCAGACCGGGGTGGCCGGCGCCCCTGCCCAGCTCAACGACTACAGCCGGGTGACGCGGGAGCGGATGCCGTGGGTGATCATCGCGATCACGATCGCCACCTTCCTCGTCTTGATGATCGTCCTGCGGGCGCTACTGCTGGCGGCGATCGCGGTCGCGCTCAACCTGCTCACGGTCGCAGTCGCCTTCGGCGTTCTCACCCTGCTCTTCCACATCCCCGACAGCTGGCCGCTCGGCGGCCACAACTACGTCGACGCGGTCGGGGCGACGCTGATCTTCGGCCTCGTCTTCGGCCTCTCGATCGACTACGCCGTCTTCCTCCTCAGCCGCATGCGCGAGCACTACGACAAGCACGGCGACAACGCCGCCGCGGTCGACTTCGGTCTCTCCCGCACCGCCGGCGTCATCACCGGCGCGGCGATGATCATGATGGTCGTCTTCATCGCCTTCGCCGGCGCCCCGATCGCCACCGTCAGCCAGCTCGGCGTCGGCCTCACCGTCGCCGTCATCCTCGACGCCACCGTCGTCCGCATCGTCCTTCTCCCTGCCTTGATGCTCATCCTCGGCGACCGCGTCTGGTGGCTGCCGAAACCGCTGGCCCGCGTGATCCCGAAGCTCAGCGTCTGAGCCGCGGCCCCTGAGTCCTCGCCCAGCTTGGGAGCAGCGCGTTCTTCTAAGCGAGGGAAGGCTCGGCCAGGTCGTAGAACGACTGGACCGCGCCGCGGACCGGCTCTTGGCGCACGCGTTCGAGCGCGCCGACCTCGGTGAGCTTGCGCAGGTGGTAGGAGAGGAGGGAGACGCCGATCTGGCCGCGGAGGATCCGGTCGAGGTCGGTGGCCGAGAGCGGCAGGCCGATCCAGCTCAGCGCTTCGATGATCTCCACTTTGACCGGGTGGACGAGGAGGGGAACGAGCGCTTCCCAGTCGAAGGCTTTTTGCGAGTAGGGAGGGGCGGCGGTCGGCTCCATTGGAGCGCTAAACGGTTCCAAAGGAAAACGGGCCCGTCTATACCGATTTCTAGAACGGGATTTCCCTCAGCTACCAGGCATCGAAGCCCTCATTCTCGCGCCGGGCCGCCGGTCTCGAGCGCCTGAAGCTAAGTCCGGCGACCACGATCGAAGTGCGTTCCTCGCCCGACTCCTCGCAGCGGGCGGCCGCTTCCTTCTCGATTTCGCGGATGCGTCGCCACGACTTAGCCTGCTCGTCGGCGATCTCCCCCCGGCCCTGGGCGTCGACGTTGAACCAGTTCCAGCCGAGGAAGGAGCGCGGGTCGTCGTGGAGGTAGCCGGCCCAGAACGAAGCAAGCGCCTCCGCGGTCACCCCCTGTAGGACAACCCGGGTGACCTCCTTGCGCTCCTCCTCTGAAAGGGCCTGCATCTCCTCGTCGGTATAGAAGAGCGGGTTGATCAGCCGGTAGTAGTGCTGATTGACGCTCTTCACCTTCTCCGTGCGGTCGATATGGATCGACCCCGCTTTGAGCAGTTCGCGGAGATGGTGAGTGACCGTACTGAGCGGTTGATGGACGATCCGGGACAGTTCGATCGCACTGGCGGTGTCCAGATCGTGCAGCGCGACGATGATTTCGACCCTGATCCTGTGGCCGACCGCGTAGCTGACGGCCTCCTCAAAGCTTCTGCCGGCCTCGACCCTCTCGCTTACCGTGCCCATCTGCCTCCCTTTCGACTGGTCCTGCGCCTTTGCAGGTATATCCCTTGCCAATCGACAAAGTAGCGGCCAAAAAAAAGGGACCGCCGAGGCGGTCCCTTTGCTGGTTGCGGCGACCTCTAAGGGGCCTGCTTGCAGCTCTGTTTCGAGAGGGCCGTCAGCGATTCCCCGTCGCGGTAGGTGAACTCCCCGCGCGCCTTCAGCTTCTTCGAGTTCGGACATTTGGCGGAGATAAAGCTCCGTTTGACGCCCTTAAAGCGCCATTTTTTGTCGATCTTGACGTTGAATTCCTTTAACACGGCACGACCGCCGGCAATCAATGGAATCGTCAGGTCGAGTCGTGGCCCGAAGCCTTCCTTGTTGTAGTTGCTGACGGTTCCTTCGATGACGACGGTGGTCTGAATTGGGGTGGTGCCGTAGGAATGGAGCAGGACAGTCGGGCGGCCCCCCTTCGGCTCGCCGTTGAAAGCGGTGACGGTCTGTTCGACGTCATAGACCCGACCGCCGGTATCCAGGAATGCCATGGCCTTACCAGAGCCGATCTTGGCCTTGCCGCAAAGCTGTTGGGCCACTTCCGTCGACTGGCTCTGCAGTAGCGCCGCAGCACAGGTGGGCAGGCCCTTGGTGTAGAGGCGCATACCTTCATTGAAATCGATCACCGCGCTGACCGCCGGGCTCGGGACCCCGTTCGGATTGGTGGTCGAAGTCGTCAGCGTCGTCACTTCCAGGCTGCCTGGCGTCAAACTCTTCTTAGAAAGCGTTTTTGGGCGTACCTGGACATCAATCGACTGGGTATTGCCGTCGGCTCCGTTGACAGTCGGCCCCGCCCAGGCCGCGGTCGCTGCGATCGCGGCTGCCAGAACGGCAACCGCCGCGACACTTAATGAACTTCTGCGCATTGCTCCTCCTCAGATCGGATTAGCGGCGCCTCCACCTACTCAAACCACTCCCGCCGCCCAGAGTAGCGCGTTGATTTCCAGTTAAGTCCCCGCTTCCACCGGGCTTGCCCGGGACCCCCTCGGATACGATCCCGAGGCTGTTCTACCGGGTCGGAGGGGCCGGGACTTGAAAGCAAGCGACGATCCGTGGCTGCCAAACCATTAGGCGAGGAAACTGGTCCGGCGGCAAGCCGGGGGACGACCCCAGCGCGGGTCGCGGTGATCGTTGCCCTCGCGGCGGCGGTGATCATCCTCGCGATCGTCCTCTTCGGCGGCGGCAGCGGCCACAAGTACACGCTCGTTTTCCAGAACGCGGGCCAGCTGGTGCCCGATAACCAGGTCCTGATCGGCGGCTCCCCCGCGGGGACGGTCGAGAGCATCGGGCTGACGGATGACAACCTCGCCGAAGTCAACGTCGAAGTCGACCAGGAGCTCCACGAAGGCACTACCGCGACGATCCGCGCTACCTCCCTCTCCGGCGTCGCCAACCATTACGTCTCAATCAGCCCGGGGCCGAACAGCAACGACGCCCTCGACGACGGGGCCGAGCTGGGGCTCGCCTCGACGACTACCCCGGTTGATATTGACCAGTTCTTCAACACCTTCCCGCCCCGCGTCCGCAAGGGCCTCGAAGACTTCATCAAGGGCAACGCGGCGATCTACTCGGGCCAAGGGAAAAATGGAAACGAGGCATACAAGTACTTCGGCTCTGCGCTCAATCGCACTGCTGCCTTCGCCCGCGAACTGAACGCCGACCAGCGCCTGCTCTCGCGCTTCGTCGTCAGCTCGGCCCGCCTCACCACCGCGGTCGCGGGGCGGGGGGAGCAGCTCTCGAGCGCGATCTCCAACGCCAACACCGCCTTCGAGTCGATCGCCAGCCAGACCCAGACGTTCGATGCCTCGCTGCGGCGGTTGCCGCCGGTGTTCCGCCAGTCGAACACGACCTTCGTCAACCTGCGGGCGGCGCTGGACGACCTCGAACCGCTGGTCAACACGGCGAAGCCGGCGACCAAGGACCTGGCCCCCTTCCTCGCCGAACTGCGTCCCGTCTTCCAGAAACTGGTTCCGTTCACGCGGAACCTGAGGCTGACCGTCAGCCAGCCCGGCAAGGGGAATGACCTCGGCGACCTGCTCGCAGTGCTGCCGAAGGTGCAGGACCTGACCTCGAGTGCGTTCCCGCATTCCGAACAGGCGATCAGCGACTTTCAGCCGAACCTGAACTTCATCCGTGCTTATACGCCGGACCTCTTCAATGCGTTCTCGAAGCTGGGGCAGGTAGCCGGCTACTACGACGGGAACGGGCATTACGTTCGAGCAGCGACGTCTGCCCAGAATCTATTCCGATACGACTCGTCGAGCTCCGAACTCAAGCCGATCTCCAAATCGGAACAGTTTTCTCCCTTCGGATCAACCGAGCCCAACCGTCGCTGCCCCGGTGGCGCTACCCAGCCCGCCCCCGACGGCTCCAACCCCTGGGTGGGCGGCGGCAGCGTCGACTCCTCTGAATGCGACCCCGGCGACGTGCCTCCCGGACCATGAGCAAAAAGCTCCTACTCGTGATCGGTCTGGTGGTGGCGGTGGTCGCCGTCGTCCTGCTGGCTTCCGACGACAACGGCTTCGACGACGGCTACCGCGTCCGCGCGATCTTTGACAACGGCGGCTTCATGGTCCAGGGCGAGGAAGTCCGCGTCGCCGGTGCCACCGTCGGCGAGATCGAATCCGTCGAGGTGACGATGCCGGGAGAGGCTGTGGCCTACGAGAACGGCAAGCCGGTCGACAAACCGGGCAAGGCCGTGATCGTGATGAACATCGAAGACGCCGGCTTCCAGGACTTCCGCCAGGACGCAACTTGCCTGATCCGGCCGCAGTCGCTGATCGGCGAGAAGTTCGTTGACTGCCGCACTACCCTGCCGCGGGCTCCCGGCAGCGAGCCGCCGCCGCCGCTGAAACAGATCCCCGAGGGGGAGCCAGGGGAAGGGGAGTACCTGCTGCCGCTCGGCAGCAACGGCACCAGCGTCGACCCCGACCTGATCAACGACATCTACTCGCTGCCCTACGCGCAGCGCTTCCGGCTGATCCTCAATGAACTTGGCGCCGGCCTCGCCGGTCGCGGTGAAGACATCCAGGAGCTGGTGAAACGCGCCAACCCGGTGCTGCGCGACGCCGACCGCCTCTTCGGGATTCTCTCCGCCCAGCGCAAGCAGCTGGCGCAGCTCGCGTCCGACTCCGACGAAATCCTCGGCCCGCTTTCGCGTGAGCGCCAGGCGGTCGCCGGCTTCCTTACCAACGCCGGTGCCGCTGCCGAGGCGAGCTCGGAAAAGGGCCCCGAACTGGAAGAGGCGCTGCAGAAGTTCCCCACCTTCCTCACCGAATTCCGTAAGACGATGCGCAGCCTGCAGACCTTCTCTGACGCCGGGACGCCGCTGTTCGAAGACTTCGGCACCGCGGCGCCGGCGCTGACGGACGCGACCAAGACCCTGACCCCCTTCTCGGAAGCGCTGACTGTCGCGCTGAAGAGTCTTGGTGATGCGGGCGAAGCGTCGGGCCCGCTCTTCGTCGAAGCGGATCCGGTTATAAAGAAGGCCGCGACCTTGTCGAAGACGGGGGTGAAGCCCACCAACGATCTCGCGAAGCTGCTCGTGAACCTCAAGCAGACCGGTGGTTGGGATGGGCTAACCGAACTTATCTACGGATCTGCCGCTTCGCTGAACGGCTTCGATCAATACGGCCACTTTGGTCGGACCCGGGTAACCCTCTCGGCTTGCCTCGAATACGTTGCCACTGCGGGGGGATCCTCAGGATGCGCCGCAAGGTTCAACGGTCTTAACGCCGGAGAAGCCGCTGAAACGAGCACGGCCGCGATCTCGCGACTGATCCAAGATCGACTCAATGAGCTGAACGGCGGGACCCAGGCATTGTCTGGTCCAGCGATTGGCATCGGCAAGTCTGACAACGCAGGGTCTCGTTCGGAAGAAGAAGCCGGCGTCGCCCAATCGTCGAAAACCGAAGGGACCGAACCCCTTCTCGACTATCTCCTGGCGCCATGAAAAATCGCAGCGGACTCAGCGGCGTCGCAAGCAGCCCGATCCTCGTCGGAGCGGTAACCGTCCTCGTCGTCATCGTCGCGGTCTTCCTCGCCTACAACGCCAACAACGGCCTGCCCTTCGTCTCCACCTACAACTTGAAGGCGCGGGTGCCGAACGCCGACGCTCTCGTCAAAGGCAACGAGGTGCGGATCGGCGGCGTCCGCGTCGGCGTCGTCAAGAAGGTCGTCCCGGTGCAGATCGGCGATGGCAAGGTCGCGGCCGAACTTTCGCTCAGCCTCGACAAGACCGCCGAACCTCTCCCGGTCGACTCGACGATCACGGTCCGCCCGAAGTCGGCCCTTGGTCTCAAGTTCCTCCAGGTCACCCCCGGTGACTCGGATCAGGGTTTTGAAGCCGGCGAAACGATCCCGGTTTCTTCGGCGAAGCCCGAACCGGTCGACATCGACGAGTTCTTCGCCATGTTCGACAAACCGACCCGCGACGCGATCCGCCAGAACCTCGCCGGCTTCGGCAATGCCCTCGCCGGACGCGGGCCGCAACTGAACGAAGCCTTCGGGGCCCTCCGCCGCGCCGCCGAAAGCGGCCAGCCGATCCTGCGCAAGATCGTCGAACCGAGCTCCAACTTCGCCGGGTTCTGGCGCGGTCTCGAGGCCCTCTCGGCGACTGTCGCGCCGGTGGCCGAAACCCAGGCGACGATGTTCCGCGCGCTCGATGCGACCTTCGCCGCCTTCGCCCGTGTCTCCCGCCCTTACATCCAGGAAACGATCGAAAAAAGCCCGCCGACCCTGGACGAGGTCAACGCGGATCTACCGGCAATTCGCCCCTTCCTCGAGGACTCCGCTCGCTTCTTCACTGCCCTGCGCCCGGGCGTCAAAGCCTTGGCCGAGACTTCGCCGATCATCGCCGAATCGCTCCACGCCGGGATCCCAGTCCTCAACGCTTCGCCGGTTCTAAACAACCAGCTGCAACCAACGGCGGAAGCGCTGGTCGACTTCCAGGAAGCGCCAGGGGTCTTCAACGGGCTTGACCTCTTGATCGACACGAATCGGGTTCTGAAGCCCTCGCTTAGTTACATCACTCCAAGTCAGACGGTTTGCCATTACTGGTCGCTCACCTTCCAGTACCTGGCGAACGCCAATAGCCAAGGCAACAGCGACGGCAACTGGCTTCAGTTCCTTTCCTTTGCCCCTCCCGAAGGGCCCAACAGCGAGAGCACCTTCGCCAGCTCTCCCGCGAACGATCCTGATCCGGCGAAAAAAGCGAACCATCTCCACTACAACCCCCTTCCCAAAACCGCTGCTCCTGGTCAGGAAAAGGTGTGCGAAGCCGGCAACGAGAAATACGCCCGCGGTGAAACGGTCATCGGGAACGCTCCGCAGCTTTGGGGAACGACCACGCGAGGGGGTGTACAGAAGTGAGCCGCCTTCCCGAGCGCGACCGCCGCGCAGCAGCCGCCGGTACTGGCCGCATCAAGTGGCGGCCTAGCAACGCCACGATCGCGATCATCTTCATCCTCATCTTCACGATCGGGCCCTACCTCGCCTTCACCAAACACGTGCCCTTCACCGGCTACGGCTACGAACTGAACGCGACCTTCTCGAACTCGGCCAACATCGCCAAGAACTCGCCGATCCGGATCGCCGGCGTCGACGTCGGCAAAGTAATCGCCACCGAGCGCGACGGCAACAACACCAAGGTCACCTTCACCGTCGACGACTCCGGCCAACCGATCCACGACGATGCCTTCGCCGCGATCCGCCCGCGGATCTTCCTCGAGGGCAACTTCTTCATCGAACTCGATCCGGGCAGTCCGAGCGCGCCGGATATGGACAGCGGCGGCACGATCCCGGTCAGCCGCACCTCGACCGCGGTGCAGATCGACGAAGTGCTCTCCGCTCTGCAGACTCCCGTCCGGGCGGACCTCGGTCGCCTGCTCGAGGGCTATGGGAAAGGCCTGAACTACGAGCCGACTCCCGAAGAAGACGTGACGCAGCTGCCGGAGGTCAAAGGCCGCACCGGTGCCCAGGCGCTGAACGGTGCCCTGCAGTACGGCGGTGATGCCGGTCGCTACAGCGCCCAGGTGACGAATGCGCTGCTCGGCACGCAGCAGCGTGACCTCTCACGCCTCGTCTCCAGCGCCGGCCAAGCCTTTGGAGCCTTCGCCAGCCGCCAACGCGACCTTCAAGGGTTGATCGAGAATTTCGACATCTTCACCGGCGCCCTTGCCAACCAGTCGACCAACCTCTCGGCGACGATCCGCCTGCTGGCGCCCACCCTCAAGGTCACCCAGGCTTCCCTGGTCAGCCTCAACCGCACGCTGCCGCCGCTGCGGACCTACGCGATCGAGTTCCGGCCGGCCGTTGCCGAGCTTCCAGATCTGATTGAAGCGTCGAAACCGTTCCTCGCCCAGGTGCGCCCGCTCCTCTCCGGCCGCGAGGCGGGAGGGGCAGTCAAGCTGCTGCGCGAATCAACCCCCGCTCTCGCCGGCGCCGCCCAGGCGAGTAAGAAGGTCACCCTGCCGCAGCTGAACCGACTCAGCCTCTGCACCACGAAGGTGATGGTTCCGACTGGAGACCAGGTCATCAACGATCAATTCAGCACGGGGCAGCCGAATTACCGAGAGTTTCTCTACACCTTGGTCAACCTCGCTGGTATGGCGCAGAACTTTGATGGCAACGGCCCCTACGCCCGCGCACAGGCGGGAGGCGGGCCCGTCCTGGTCGGCGAAGCGAATCCCTTTGGCAACAAAGCAACGTTGAGCGACCAGCGCAACTACGCCCACACCATCGAAGATCCGAAGGGCACCCAGCCTCAGCTAACGAAGCGGCCTCCCCTCAAGCCCGGGGTCCTGTGTTACACCAACCCGGTTCCTGACGTGAACGGCCCGCAGGGCCAAGTTGGCCCGCCCTCCCCGTCCGTCGCGGGGGTGAACCCATGAGCGCCCCGGAACAGAAAGTCAGCCGCTTCACCCACTTCCGCGCCTGGCTCAGTCGCCAGGTGCGCGGCCGCCGCAAGGACACGATCGCGATCTTCGTCCTCGTGATCGCCGGCATCGTGATGATGCTCGGGATCTTCGTGCAGCAGAAAGCTTCGCTGCCTGCCTGGCTACCAGTGGTGGGTGAAGAATTCGAACACATCACCGCCGAGTTCTCCACCGCCCAGGCGGTTACCCCGGGCCAGGGCCAGGCCGTCGACATCGCCGGTATCCAGATCGGCAAGGTCGCCTCGGTGGATCTCGAAAACGGCCACGCGGTCGTCGGCATGGACATCGAGCCGAAGTACATGGACCTGATCCACCCCGATGCCAGCTTCCTGCTGCGGCCGAAAACGAACCTCAACGACATGATCGTCGAGATCGAACCGGGCACGGCTAAGGGCGAGGTCGAAGACGGCGATCACTTCACGCTCACCCAGACCGAACCGAACACCAACCTCGACGCTTTCTTTTCCACCCTCGACGCCGACACGCGCCAGTACATCCAGCTGCTGGTTGCCGGCGGGGCCCAGGGGCTTGGTGGCCGAGGGAAACAGCTCTCAAACGCCCTGCGCCGCTTCCAGCCCTTCGTCCACTACACCGCCAAGCTCAATAAAGCGGTCGCTCAGCGCCACGTCGAGATCTCGCGGGTCATTCACAACTTCAACCTCCTGACTACCGAGCTTGCCAGACGCGATTCAGCCGTCAAGCGCTTCGTCTCCTCCTCCAAGGCAGCCCTCGGGAACTTCGCCAACCAGCAGGAGTCGGTCCAGGCCGCGTTCGAGGAGTTCCCGGCAGCACTCGAAGCGGCGAACGCCGGGCTGGCAAGCAGCAACCGCTTCTCGCGGGCGGCATATCCGACCTTGATCAAGCTGATCCCGCAGGCACAGGCGCTGACCCCCGCATTCAAGGCAACCGAAAAGCTGTTCAAGGAAACCACGGCGCCTATCCGGGATCAGATCCGACCGTTCGCCCGGGAAATTCGCCCGGTCCTCGAGCACGGGAACGAAGCGGCGCGACCCTTCGAGAAGACCGTCCGCAACTTTGGCAACTCGCTAGGAGGATTCAACTCATTCCTCAACGAGCTCAGCTATAAGCCAGAGGGTTCTCGCCAGAGCTATCTCTTCTACCTGCCTTGGCTCAACCACAACTTCAACGGGGCGTTCAACTTAGAGGATGCGGGCGGACCAGTCCTGCGAGGTCTAGTTCTCATTTCCTGCACCGGAGCCGACCTTGGTTACCAGTTTGCGGAAGGTGAATCGACCAAAGACAAGGCATACCTGCAGACCCTGCTGGAAACCATCCAGGTGCCCCGTAAACAGGAAATTCCAGTGCCGTTCAAAACCGACGAACCTGGAAACACTTGCGAAGAAAAGCGGGTCGGGGAATGAGTAAGCGGGCCCCGAGCACCACCCAGTTGCTCGTTATCACCGGCTTCGCGCTGTCCTGCTTTGGCATCTTGCTCTTCCTCTGGGTCACCTTCGGTGGTCCAACCCCGTTCCGAGCGAAAACGTACGAGGTAAAAATTCCGTTCACCGAGGCGACGCAGCTTGCTGAACAGTCAGATGTCCGCATCTCGGGAGTAAACGTCGGCAAAGTCCAGACGATCGAGTTGGCGCCGAATGGAAAGCAGGCCTGGGCCACCGCAGCGATCGATGACCAATATGCGCCCCTGCCCGAGTCGACCCGGGCGATCCTGCGCACCAAAACCCTCCTCGGCGAGACCTACATTGAACTCACGCCTGGCTCCAGAGAGGGCCCCGAGATGGAGGATGGCGGAGTTCTTCCAGAGGCCAACGTCGCACAGTCCGTTCAGCTCGACGAGATCTTCCAGACCTTCAACGCCCAGACCCGCGCCGCCTTCCAGGAATGGATGCAGGAAGCCGCCGTCGCAATCAACGGCCAGGGACAGAACCTCTCCTACGCGCTCGGCGGGCTTGAACCTACCTTCACCGAATTCGACAAACTCTTCCGTGTCCTCGACAGCCAGCGTCTCGCCGTCGGTCAGCTCTTCCGCAACGGCGCGACCACCTTCCAGTCGCTTCGCGGCCGCAATGGAGAGCTCGCGAGCTTGATCCAGAGCTCCAATGCCGTCTTCCAGACCACCGCCCGCCGCAACCGCGACATCGAAGCCCTATTCCGCGCCTTCCCCACCTTCCTCGACGAGTCGCGTGTCACGTTCAGCCGCCTCAAAGACTTTTCCCTCAACGCCGATCCTCTGATGCGCCAGCTGGTGCCGGCGGCCGAAGAACTCTCTCCGACGCTGATCGCCCTTTCAAAGCTTGCGCCGGAATCGAAGGGGTTCTTCGAAGGACTCGGGCCGGTGATCAAGCGTGCTCCCACTGGATTCTCCGCGCTTCGAACGATCTTCAGGGATGAATTCCCTCCCTTGCTGCGGGCGGTGGATCCGTTCCTGAGGAATCTGAATCCGATCTTGGTAGGGCTTAAGTTCTACAGGGCCGATCTGAGCGCTTTCTTTGCCAATGTGGCGGCTGCACTGAGTGGAGAATTGCCGGGCGAAGGAGAAGGCCCCCAACCGCATTACCTCAGGGTGGTCGGGCCGCTGAATCCGGAAGTCGTCTCAACCTATCCACGTCGCCTGACGATCAATCGGAACAGTCCATATAGCCCGCCGAAATGGGCAGAAGGACTCACCAGTGGACTTCCATCGTTCGACACCCGGCAGTGCGCCTCCGGAATTGTCGCCGTGCTCGACCCCAACACTCCAAATGAACCAGCCTTCCAGGAACGCGCAACGGAGACCCGTGACTTCGAAGACCCAAGCAAAATCAAACGAACGCGCGAGGAAAACGCCAAACTCCTCTTCGAAAGGATTCAGCGCTACGCCTTTGCCGGCCAGACCAGCACCTCCGGCATAGCCGCCCCGCCCTGCAAGCAGCAGGAGCCATTCAAGCCGATCTACGGCAGCGGGCCGGCGACGCAGTACCAGCACACGTTCGAACAGCCGTAGACACCGATGACGGGGCGTTCAAGAGCCGAGGTGCAGCTGCTCAAGCATGATCGGATAATCGCTAGTAGCAGCTGCAACATTATTTGTCACTACCAATGACCGGGTGCGCTTACCAATATGCGCAGTTAGTCGGCTGACCCCGTCAGGGACAAGAGCCATCACTAAGAAGTTGTGAGGACGGCGAGCACCCCTTGAGGGCGGTGAGAAAACACCCAGGGTTAACCCTTCTGACTTCGCCCTATTAATGGCGGCGCATGCCACCGCTCCTCCAGCTTGGGCAAGGCAGACATTCCTTCCATCTATGAACGCCCAGAGACCTCCCTCGGACGTGGGTTCGTACTGGACATTGGTTGGGAGGAAGCGTCCCACGTCCTGCCTAACCAGGCGGGCGAGGTGACGGCGCGTAACAGTCGGAAGCATCTCGTGTCGACTGCGGAACAGCTTGAAGCTATGTTCAACCGTCTGCATTGGAGTAGGGTGTGCCGCGGACCTAGATTGTTTGATCTGGGAGCCACACCCGCAAGCTGCGGCGGCAACTAAGAGAGCCGCGACTATACCTCTAGGTGCATTCAAGGGGGTGTGGACCTTTCGTCCACACCCCCTCTCGCCTAGGGCGCGAATGACACACCATGAACGGTATTGCTGCTCCCGGCATTATTGTCGATGGTTGGATACCAGGTGAAGGTTTCGAACGTAGGACTGTAGACGCCCGCGCCTGCGCCGCTAGAACACCTTCTGAGTGACGGGAAATTCTGGACTCCCACGCAGACTGAGTGCTGATCCCCCCAGCCATAAACCTGGTTCATCTTCCTGAGCCCTCCAGTGCAGCTACCGTAACCACCTAGGGTTACCGGGTTGCAGTAATTGCTCCAGCTAGCCTCGGCCTGATCTGCCTCCGCCGAAGCAATAAATAGAACCGACAGGCAGGCCAGAGCAGCCAGTACCGCCTTGGATTTCGTCAAAACGTGGGACATAACTCTCCCTCTAAACAGGCGCCAAACCCTTGCATTCGGCGCGGGCGGAAAGTGTCGTACAGGTCGCAAGCCGGGCAAACTGCAATTTGCCTAAAAACGGCTACGTCAGTTTGCCATTAGCAAAAGCGAACTATGGAACGTGCTGAAGCCGCTCTAGGCGCAGTGCGGCATGTAACAGATCTCCGCACTCGTTGACCGGCTTATGAAGGCGCTCTTCTGCGACGTTCAAATGATTGTCGACCGTCTGGCGGGACACCCCGAGGACAACAGCTGCGGAACTACTGTTTCGGTCAGCGTTGAAATACGCCAGTAACGTCCTACGCAGGTCTACTCCTCGACGGCCAACTGGCTCCAGCGGTCGAAGGTACAGATCCCTCATGGAATCGAGAAGGAGAGGATCGCTGCTGGTGCTTGCGAGTAGAGCAACATCCCTGTATTGCGTCGCGCCTGCTGACGAAATGGCAGCGATGCGGCTGGCTGCTTTGGCTTGGGCATGGCTTCGGCGCCAGCCGCTGGGAGCCTCTGCGGGCTCGCCTACCCCTAGCGGGAGGGAAGCCGGCCAGTGGGCCCTAAGCCAGCTCGAGAGCTCTTTGGGATCAGCAGGCCTGCTCGTTCCTATCCATGCCCAGGTCTCCATGGTGGATATGCGTACTGACAACGTGTGGCCCCCAAGCTTCATTGCTAGCTGGCGGACATGAGGCTTGGCATCCGGGGAAGGCGCGACGAGCCCAATGTGGTGCAACTCCAGGTCGTAGTCGAGGAGGGACGTATCAACAGACTCGCAGGCCAGGAGCCGTCGGACTCGCTGAACCAGCCGCGAATCCGGCGAGGTCGAGGCCGCTTCCACCTCCCGCCTGTACTCCTCTGTGGCAGCGGCGAGGATGCGGTCGAAGGCCTCGTCGTGAGTTGCAGACACGTGTTGGATGAAACCGAGCTCCTGGAGGCCGATTTGCTTGGCCTCCTCCAGTAGGAAGTGGTTGAGCAGCGTGCGAGCGGCGAAGTAGCGGCGCTGGACTTCCTCGATGGCGATGCCATGACGGGCCGCGAGCCGGGCTTGCCCGACGAGCGGAAGGGGGGTCCGACGTGCACCTGCCTCGCCCAGCGCCAGAACTTCGATTCCGTAGTCGACCCCGGAGGACACAGCTTCGCGCAATCCGTGCAGGTATTCAGCGTCCCGGACCGGCGCGGCACTTTCCATCGCGTGCAGGCGATCGAGGATGGCTTCCTGCATCTCGGCGTGTCGAGACCGAAGGCCGTCGGCCAGCAAAACTCGCGCCTGCCCCCGCGAGGCGCTACTAGATGAGGAGCTGCTCGTGATGGCTCACATACTAGTAAGGAGTACTAAAAGAAGCTGAGTAAATTAAAAAAGGTCAATCCAGCAATCCAAGAGGCCTGGGTGGTGAAGAGACCGGCATGAGCAACTCTCTGTACCTCAGCTCAAAGTTCGTCGCGTGCTGCTTTGAGGCTCTTAATGTCGAGCTCGTCCTGGGGGCGGCCGGCACCCCTCTTCATTGACAGCAGGTCCTCGTAGCCGCAGAAGAGGCAGTCGTAGCCAAGGAAATTCCTCCGCTCGGCATGGCGGGAGAGCTCTTTCCAGCCGCCTTCGTCCCTCCGAGCCCCTTGATGTGCTGCATCACGTCGAGTCGCCCGTGTTTGGTGCGGAGGGTCCAGTTGGAGTAGCGCTTATCGAGACTCCTCCACTTCCCAGTTCGAGAAGTTGACGACGTCGGGTTCGATCGCCTCTTTGACTCGCAGCAGCGCCTCCTGGGAGGAGCCGGCGTTGAGGCTGACGGTGTAGATCGGGCGGCCGGTGCGGGCAGTGCCGGTCTCCGGGTTGCCGGTGATCATCGAGGGGCGGCTGCCCTCGAGGCGAATTTCGGCAGCGGTGAGCCGCTCGCGCTCATGACCGGTGAGCATGCCCTTGAAGCGAACTTGGAAGTGGGGCATCGGCTCACCCTAGCGCCGGACAGGGTGAGCTGGCCGCCCGTTCTAAGTGTTCTTGAGGTCGACCCGGCAGCTATCAATTCGCGACACGTAGGAGCCGGGGCGCGACCAGAGAAAATGGCCAGAGCGGGGTGTGTTTGTCCTCGCTCCGGCCACCGAGGGCTCGATTCAGCCCCCCTTGTTGATGGACGCGGCCGGGTAGACCGGGTCGCTGCCGATGATCGTCATCCGAGTTCACCCCCTTCCCGTTGCCTCGGGGAACCCGGCCTTTAATAGAACTAGCTCCACTAGGAAGCGCTCTGCATGGAAGACCTGAGTCCGATCCGGTTCCTGCGCCGGGGGTTGTTGCCACCCGGATTCGACTTCGAAGGCGACGAGAAAAACGCCCTTTCTCATGTCGCCTACCACTTCAAGAAGCTCGTTGAGGCCGACTGCGTGATCCTGGTTGACACGATCCCGGGACGCGGCGCCAGCGAACACGTCTATCGGAGCAAAGCGCTCGCGCTTCATACCGACGCGGACTTCGCGGCCCTGGACCTGGAGCTTCGTCGCCAGATCTCGCGCTCGACTCTGCAGATGCTGGTGGCCCGAGCCGAGGGCGCGATCTACCAGGGGACCTTTGACAAGCGCACCGACCGCCACCTGAGTTGGGTTCCGCTTGAATTGATCGTTGCTAGGCCGCCGCTATGGCCG
>VAYN01000012.1:18774-38523 GCA_005885405.1 Actinomycetota bacterium
CTTGAGGGTCCGCTTCTGCTCGCCGGCGGGGAAGAGGCGCTTGCCCTCGCCGAGGAGGACGGGGAAGACCATCAACCGCAGCTCGTCGACGAGGTCGTGCTCGATCAAGGTCTGGGCCAGGGTGGCGCTGCCGGCGAGGAGGATGACGCCGTCGACTTCGTCCCGCAGCTGGGCCACCGCCGCGGCGACGTCGCCGCTGAGCACCGTCGTGTTCTGCCACTCGGGCCGCTCCAGGGTCGTGGAGGCGACGTACTTCGGCATCTCGTTCATCTTCTTCGCGAAGCCGGCCTCGTCTTCGCGCTCGGGCCAGGCGGCGGCGAACCCTTCGTAGGTGACGCGGCCGAGCAGCTGGGCCTCGGCCTCGAGGAGCTCATCCATCTTGAATTTGTCACCGTCGGCGCCGCGGTCGAAGTCGAAGGCCCAGCCGCCGCGGCTGTAGTCCTCGGCGCCGCCGGGGTCCTCGATGACTCCGTCCAGCGAGATGAACTCGGTGACGACGATCTTTCCCATCATGTCCTCCTTCTGTGGCAGGCCCGGTCCTGTACTGAGCCTTTTGCCTTGACGACGAACGACCTGGGGCGAAATCGACATCAGATTTGGGCGTGTGATTCTTGTGTGACGAGGGCCTGGTTTTGTCGCTGCGCAGGCGGGGGTATCGAGCCTCCCGTACCTAAAAACGATTAAGAGGTAGGGAGCCCAATGAAGTCGTTGCCAGTCGCCTGCGCGCTGCTCGCGCTCGTCCTTCTGTTGCCTGCGAGCGTCGAGGCCGCCACCTTCACCGTCAACACGACCGATGACACGACGGTCGCCGGTGGCTGCACCACCGAACCGGCCTGCTCGTTGCGGGACGCGGTCGCCGCGGCCTCCGCATCGGCCGATCCGGATGACCTCGTCGTCGTCCCGGCCGGCAACTACTCGATCTCCAGCGGCGAGCTCAGCGTTGCCGGAGAAGGGACCGTCACGGTGCGCGGCGCTGGCGCCCGCAGCACCGTGGTCGACGCCCACCAGACCTCGCGCGTCTTCAACGTCTCGGCTGACAAAGCCGTGCTCGAAGGGTTGACCGTCACGGGTGGCGCCACCGAAGTCAGCGACGGCAGCGAGGCGCCTGGTGACGGCGGCGGCATCCTCGCCTTCGAAGGCGGCGAAGTGCTGTTGCGAGGTCTCACCGTGAGCGGCAACACCGCCGGCCAGAACGGCGGCGGCGTCTCCGCCCCGCCCGAGGGGACCAACAGGACCGCGGTGACGATCTCCGACAGCACTATCTCCGGCAACCACGTCAGCGGCGGCGCGGCGGAGGCTCTAGGCGGCGGCGTCTATGTCCTCGGCAAGTTCTCGATGACCAACTCGACCGTCACCGGCAACAGCGCCGAGTCGAGCATCCTCGCTCCGGTGGTCCAAGGCGGCGGCGTCCTTCTCGCGATCGACCCAGCCGCCACCGAAGCCAGCGAAGGGACGATCGTCAACTCGACGATCGCCGGCAACAGCGTCGGCATGGCCGGCATCGGAGCCGGCCTCGGCGTCTACAACCCGATGCCGATGACGGGCGGCTCGGCGACGCTCGCCGTGAAGAACACGATCGTCGCCGGCAATACCGCCCCGACTGGGCAAAGTGACTGCGCCCTCGTCGCCATGGTCAGCAGCAACCACAACATCTCCAGCGACGGCAGCTGCATGTTCACCGACGCCGGCAGCAAGCAGAGCACCGACCCGTTGCTCGGCGGCCTGCAGAACAACGGCGGTGAAACCGACACTTTGGCGCTGCGGCCGGGCAGCCCGGCGATCGACGCCGGCACGAACGACGGCTGCCCGGGGACCGACCAGCGCGGCGTCGCCCGCCCGCAGGGCTCGAGCTGCGACATCGGCGCCTTCGAGCTGCAGCAGGGGACGACTCCGCCGCCGAGCGGGGCGGCGGCGGACCTGCGCCTGAAGGTGAAGCCGAAGCCGAAGCGGCCGCACGTCGGCGGCAAACTCGCCTTCCTCGTCACCGTTCGCAACGCCGGCCCCAGCACGGCCACGGGGACGATCGTCAAGGGGACCGTCCCGGCGCTGACGACGAAGCTGAGGGGACCGAAGCTGAAGGGCAAGCCTGGCTGCAAGCTCGGGAAGGCGAAGAAAGGCAAGCGCCGCTTCACCTGCCGTCTCGGCACCGTCGCGGCGGGCAAGGCGAAGAAGCTGCGGGTCGTGATCAAGCCTGTGGAGGCGGGCAAGTTCCGCGTTCGTGCCCGAGTCCGCTCCGGCGTCGCCGACCCGAACCTGAAGAACAACAAGGGACGGGCGGGGGTCAAAGTCCGTCCCTAGTCCCAAAGGTTTTTCATAGGCGGCACTCCCGCGTCTTGTTCGGTCAAACCTCCCTCGGGAGGTTTCGGCCGTGCATCCGCTGCGGCCGAAAAGAGGCAGGGTCCTTCAATGCAGATCGCCTATCTGGGGTCCTCTGTTCGAGCTCGCGCCCGACCACCTGGGCGAGTTCATGTGGATGCATGAAATCGAGCTGGAGGGCGGCTGTCGGCTGCACGCCTACAAGCACCACAGAACGCGGCGCTACCTCCATCTCGACCACGGAGGTCGCGCCTTCGTCTTCGTCTGGAAGGAAAGCCGGGAGGATTGGGAGCTTTCCGAATACGAGGAGGTTGATCCGCAGTGGCTCTTGGATCTCGCGCTGGAAAGGCCCGAAGAGCGTGCTAGGCTCTTCAGACAAAACATTGCGGCAGAATTCAAGAGGATCAGATGGGCGCGCTCGGCAACCAAACACCGGATCTCGAAGAAGCGTATTCGCCACGCCCTCGAGCACTGCCGCGCGATCCTCGAGCAGGATCCTCCGGACGCTGCTCGGCTGGGAGCAGAGCTGAGATTGGTTTTCCTCGGGGAGGACGCCGCCGGCTCTCCTCTAGAGGTGATTGCCGTTGAAACGGAGCTGGAGGGCCTGATGGTGATCCACGCAATGGAGCTCCGGCCGCGTTATCGGAGCGCCTACAGGGAGGTGAGAAGATGCAACCGGTGAAAGAGCCGCCGAAAAAGAAGCAGCGGCAGAAGGTCTTTCTGAAGTCGGGAGAGGAGTTGACCCCCGAGCTGGAAGACGAGTTGGCTGCGGAGGCAGAGCGCGGGTACGACCTCTCGAAAGCGACTTGGCGCATCCGGACCCGCCCACTCCTTCCAGATAGCCCGACCTTCCCCGAGGTCAGCTTCCGACTTTCCGAAGGCGAGTTCAACGCCGCCCGGCAGCGCGCTGAAGACGAAGGCTGCACCATTGGCGAACTCGCTCGCGAGGCGTTCGACCGCTATATGGACACGGATTCCTAACCGGGCGGTAGGTTCTCTCCATGCAGCGCGACGCGGCGCTTGAGGCTGTGTTCATGCCGGTGCAGCCGGCGAGTACTTTCGAGGAGACGGTCGAGCGGCTGGGGAGCGCGATCCGGGCCGGGTTGCTTTCGCCTGGCGCGAAGCTGCCTCCGGAGCGGGAGCTGGCGAAGCAGCTGCGGATCTCCCGCTCGACCTTGCGCCAGGCCCTGACGGCGCTGGTCCAGAGCGGGCACCTGGTCTCCCAGCGGGGGCGGACCGGCGGCACCTTCGTCGCCGAGCGTCCGCCGCTGACCGAACCGGACACCGAGCCGCTGGATCAGGGCGCCTGGGCGGTGCTCGACTACCGCCTCGCGATCGAGTCGGGGGCGGTGCTGCTGGCGGCGGAGCGGGGGAGCGCGGAGCAGCTCGACCGCCTCGACGAGCTGGTGGCGAAGATGGACGACGAGCTCGAGGACTTCGAGGAGTTCCGCCGCACCGACATCCGCTTCCACATCGGCATCGCCGAGGCCGCGCAATCGCCGCGACTGCTAAGCGCGATGACCGACGCCCAGTCGCAGATGAGCGCCCTGATCGCGCTCATCGCCCACCCACCCGAGGTCCTCACCCGCTCCAACGAGCAGCACGCGCAGCTGGTCAAGGCGCTGCGCAAGGGCGACGGCCCGCGGGCGGTGCGGGAGATGCGCGAGCACACCGAGGGCACCGAGCACATCCTCGCCGGACTCCTGCCGGCGCCGCTGCGCCTCGAGACCGCCTAAACGCGGACGCGCTCGCCTTTCGGGTCGAAGAGCGGCTCGCGAGCGACCTCTCCCTCGATCCAACGGCCGAAGATCTCGACCTCGACCGCGGTCCCCGGCTCGCTCGCCTCCGGCGGCAGGTAGGCGTAGGCGATCGAGCGCTCGACCGTGTAGCCGTAGCCGCCGGTCGTCACCCTGCCGACGACGTCGCCGCCGATCCGGACCGGCTCGTTGCCGAGGGCGATCGAGCGCGGGTCGGCGAGGGTGAGGCAGCACAGGCGCGAGCGCGGCCCGCGTTCGTCGGCCTCTTGCAGCGCCTCCCGGCCGATGAAGCCGCCGTCCTTTTCGAGCTTGACGCAGAAGCCGACGCCCCCCTCGTAGGGAGTCTCATCCGGAGTGATGTCGGCGCCCCAGACGCGGTAGCCCTTCTCGAGCCGGAGGCTGTCGATCGCCCGGTAGCCGCCGGCGACCAGGCCGTGCGGTTGCCCCGCCTCCCACAGCGCCCACCACAACCCGAGCCCGTACTCGGTCGGGCAGTAGATCTCCCAGCCGAGCTCGCCGACGTAGGTCACCCGCAGCATCCGCACCGGCACGTTGCCGAGCGTCGTCTCCCGCAGGGTCATGTAGGGGAAGGCCTCGTTTCCAAGGTCCTGCGGCGTCAACGGCTGCAGGACCTCGCGCGCCCGCCGCCCCCAGATCCCGAAGCAGGCCCAGCGCGAGGTGACGTCGTCGATCCGCACTTCGCCGCCGCCGGGGGAGTGGCGCCGCATCCACTCGCGGTCGTGGTTGCCGAAAGCGGTGCCGGTGACGATCGAGAAGCGGTCCTCGGCCAGCCTCGCGACGGTGAAGTCGCACTCGATGCCGCCGCGCTGGTTGAGCATCTGCGTGTAGGTGATCTGACCGACGCCGCGGGCGACCCGGTTGTCGCAGAGGAGTTCAAGGAAGGTCGCCGCGCCGGGGCCGGAGATCTCGAGCTTGGCGAAGGAGGACTCGTCGAAGAGCGCGGCGGCCTCGCGCGTCGCCCGGTGCTCGGCCCCAATCGCCGGCGACCAGTGCTGGCCCGCCCAGCCGCGCGGTCGCAGCCCCTCGTCCCCGGCGGCGGCGTTGCGCTCGTACCAGTTGACCCGCTCCCAGCCGGACTTCTCGCCGAAGGCTGCTTCGTGCTCGCGATGCCAGGCGTTCGCCGGCGAGACCCGCAGCGGCCGCCCCGCCAGCCGCTCGTGGTTGGGGTAGCGGATGTCGTAGTAGGTCTCGTAGGTCTCCTTGATCCGCGCATGGGTGTAGGCGGGGGAGCGGTACTGGGGCCCAAAGCGGCGGATGTCCATGTGCCAGAGGTCGAGGCTCGGTTCGCCCTCGGCGATCCACTCGGCGACGACTTTGCCGATGCCGCCGGCGCCGGCGAGGCCGTGGGCGCAGAAGCCAGCGCAGACGAAGAAGCCGCCGACCTCGGTCTCGCCCAGGCAGAACTCGTTGTCCGGCGTGAACGCCTCCGGTCCGTTGATCAGTTTGGTGACCGTGATCCGGTCCATCGCCGGGACCCGCCGCTTCGAGTTCTCGGTGATCTCCTCGAACCGCTCCCAGTCCTCTTCCAGCAGCCGCCCGTTGAAGTCGGCGGGGATCGCCTCCACCCGCTCCGGTCCCTGCGGCAGAAACGCCGGCTCGCTGCGCCGCTCGTAGCCGCCCATCACCAGCCCGTCCCCGTCCTCGCGGTAGTAGACGAGCAGGTCGGGATCGCGGAGAGTGGGGAGGTGGCGGACGCATTTGTCCCCGGTATGCGGGGACAAATGCGTTCGGGCCTCGCGGACCTCGTCGTGCGGCTGGGTCACCAGGTACTGGTGGGACATCGGGATCACGGGCACGCGGACGCCGGCGAGCCGCCCGATCTCCGCCGCGAACATGCCGCCGGCGTCGACGACGACCTCGGCGGCGATGTCGCCCTTGTCGGTCCGCACCCCGCGCACGCGCCCATCGCGGACGTCGATCCCGGTCACCCGCGTGTTGGTGTGGATCCGGCAGCCGCCCCGGCGGGCACCATCGGCGAGCGCGTAGGTCAGCTGCGCCGGGTCGATGTAGCCGTCGGTCGGCAGCCAGGCCGCGCCGAGCACGCCCTCGGTCGACATCAGCGGGAACATCTCCTGCGCCTCCTCGGCCGAGATCAGCTCCAGCGGCAGGCCGAAGGTCTTCGCCCAACCCGCCTGGCGGCGCAGCTCCTCCATTCGCTCCTCACTGGAGGCGAGGCGGATGCCGCCGCATTCGATCCAGCCGGGGTCGAACTCGGACTCCTCGCCGAGCCGCCGGTAGAGCTCGACCGAGTGCATCATCATCTTCGTCAGCGAGACCGAACCGCGCAGCTGCCCGACCAGCCCGGCTGAGTGAAAGGTTGAGCCGGAGGTCAGTTCCGATCGCTCGAGCAGCACTACGTCTTCCCAGCCCAGCTTCGCCAGGTGGTAAGCGAGCGAGGTGCCGCCGACCCCGCCGCCGACGATGACGCAGCGGGCCGACTCGGGCAGCTCAGCTCGAGGCACCGCTCGCTTCCTCCAGTAGCCGCTCCAGCCGACCTTCGGCCGCGCCTTCGCGCATGCGGTCGAAGTGCTTGGCGCAGTAGTCGGTGAAGTCGAAATCGATCTCGGAAATCGTGCTCTGCACCGCTCCCCACATCGCCTCGCGGAAGTCGGACATGAACCGCATCAGCCGCAGCGAGGCAAGTCGCTGCTCGCTCGCCGCCGCCCCGAAGTAGGCCGCCAGTAGCTCCGCCTCCTGGCCCTCGTCGAGCTCGTTGTTGACGGCGAAGTTGCCGAGGTCGAAGTAGCGGTCGTTCATCCCCGCGTACTCCCAGTCGATGATCCGGATCCCTTTCGCCGAGCGGATGAAGTTGGCGGCGAGTAGATCGTTGTGGCAGGGAACCGGCTCGTGCTCGGGCCCTGTCAGCGCCGCTTCGATCCTGTGTGCCGCGGCAAGCGCCCACTCATACGAGCTCGGGACCTCGCCGCCGCGTTCGGCGATCCGCGCCGCGTAGGTCTCGACGATGCGGAAGCCCGAGAAGGCGACCGGCAGCCGCTCCTCGCAGGCGTGCAGGGTCCGCAGCGCCGCCACCACCTCGGCCAGCGCCTCCGGCTCGCGCAGCTCCTCGGCGCTCATCGGCTCGCCGACGACGAACTCGGTGACGAGGCAGGGCGGGTCGACGAGCATCGCCACCACCATCGGCCCGACCCCGGCTCGCGCCGCCAATTCCCCGGCCGCTTTCTCCGCCGCGCGGTCGATCTCCAGCAGCTCGGTGTCCTTGCCCGGCAGCCGCACGACGACGTCGGAGCCGGCAAACCGCACGCGGTAGTTGCGGTTGGTGATCCCGCCCTCCAGCGGCAGCGCCTCCCCTTCCAACTCGCCTAAGCGGGCGGAGATCGGTCCGAGGGTGTCGGCGAGAGAGGCCACGCGTGACGAGATTCTCCACCGCCATTGACACGGGTCAAGGGCGGTCTTAGGCTCGCGTGCAACCTTATAGGTCGGTTTGTTGAACCTTTTAACCGTGGGCTTGGGAAGGCTCAGGGAAGGGAGAGGGTTGATGGAGAGCAGTGTTTCGTCCCCAAATCGCGACGAACAGCGACTAGCCGAACTCGGCTACAAACAGTCGCTGAACCGGGCTTGGAGTGGGTTCTCCAACTTCGCGATCTCGTTCACGATCATCTCGATCCTCGCCGGCTGCTTCACGACCTACGGGCAGGCCTGGAACAACGGCGGCCCGATCGCGATCTCGATCGGCTGGCCGCTGATCTCGATTCCGATCCTGATCATCGGCTTCTGCATGGCCGAGCTCGTCTCCGCCTATCCGACGGCGGGCGGCATCTACTGGTGGTCCGGCCGCCTCGGCGGCCCGATCTGGGCCTGGTTCACCGGCTGGTTCAACCTGATCGGCCTGGTCGCCGTCCTCGCCTCCGTCGACTACGCCTGCGCGACCTTCCTCAACGTCGTCCTCGGCCTCTACGAAGTCAACCTGCTCGGGGTCAACTTCGGCGACGAACTCCACATCCTCTCAGAGGTCTTCCTCTTGTTCGTCTTGATCCTGATGGTGCACACGATCGTCAACGTGCGCCGAACGCACATGCTCTCCCTGGTCAACAGCGTCTCGGTCTGGTGGCACGTGATCGGCGTCGCCGCGATCGTCATCGTCCTCATCGTCATCCCCGACGGCCACCAGAGCTTCAGCTTCGTCTTCGGCCACCGGATCAATAACAGTGGCTTCAGCGACGGCATGTACTGGTTCTACGTGCTGCCGCTCGGGTTCCTGCTGACCCAGTACACGATCACCGGCTTCGACGCTTCCGCTCACATCTCCGAGGAGACTCACGGGGCGGCGGAGTCAGCCGCGAAGGGAGTCTGGCGCTCGATCTTCTACTCGGCGCTGATCGGCTGGATCGTCCTCTTGGCGATCACCTTCGCGGTCAACGACGTCAACGGCGCCAACGAAGCGGAAGGCTTCGCACCGTCGCTCCTAGTCGAAGCGCTGGGGACCGGCTGGGGCAAGTTCGTCCTCATCATCTCCGTCGTCGGCCAGCTTTTCTGCGGCGCCGCCTGCCTGACCAGCGCCTCGCGCATGTGTTACGCCTTCTCGCGCGACGAGGGCTTCGGCAAACGCGTCTCGCGGAAAATCTCAACCGTCAACAAGGAGCGGGTACCGATCTACGCCGTGCTGACGATGGCGTTCTTCGCGCTCCTCATAACCCTGCCGGCGCTGAAGGAAAAGTCCAACGGCGAAGCCGTGCCGTTTGCCTTCTTCGCGGTCGTATCGATCGCGGTGATCGGCCTCTACATCGCCTACGTGATCCCGATCTTCCTGCGCTGGCGTAAGGGGGACGATTTCGAGCCGGGGCCGTGGACCAACGGGTCCAAGTACAAGTGGATGAACATCTTCGCGACCTTCTGGGTTGGGCTGATCACGATCATCTTCTGCCTCCCGTTCACCCCCGCGGCGGTGCCGTGGAACGACGAATTCAGCTGGGAGTCCTTCAACTACGCGCCGCTGACTGTCGGGGTCGTGATCGCCCTCGCCGCAATCGGCTGGTTCGCCAGCGCCCGCAAGCACTTCACCGGGCAGGTGCGGGAGACCGAACTCGAGGAAGAGCTGGGCCCCGAGCCCGCGGTTGGTCCCGGCAACCCATGAGCGCGGCTGCGTAACGTTCTGCGGGTGACTGTCGAGGAGCTGAAAGAGGCGGTCGCGGACGGCACGGTCGACACCGTGCTGCTCGCGATCGCCGACATGGAGGGCCGGCTGCAGGGTAAGCGGCTGACCGCGAGCCACTTCCTCGGGGACGTGCTCGAGCACGGGGCCGAGGGCTGCAACTACCTGCTCGCTGTCGACGTCGACATGGAAACCGTCGGCGGCTACGCGATGGCCTCTTGGGATACGGGCTACGGCGACTTCGAGATGGTCCCGGACCTGGAGACGCTGCGGATGATCCCGTGGCTGCCGGGGACGGCGATGGTGATGGCCGACGTGCAGTGGGGCGACGGCCGCGAAGTCGCTGCCTCGCCGCGGCAGATCCTGCGCCGGCAGCTGCGGCGGCTGGAGGAGCGGGGGATGAGCGCGAAGGCCGCTACCGAGCTCGAGTTCATCGTCTTTCGCAACACCTACGAGGAGGCCTGGCGCAAGGGGTTCCACGAGCTTGAGCCGGCCAACCTCTACAACATCGATTACTCGCTGCTGGGGACCTCGCGGGTGGAGCCCCTGATCCGGCGGATCCGCAACGAGATGGCCGGCGCTGGGATGGAGGTCGAGAACTCTAAGGGCGAGTGCAACCTCGGCCAGCACGAGATCAACTTCCGCTACGACGGGGCGCTGCGCAGCGCCGACAACCACGCGATCTACAAGAACGGCGCCAAGGAGATCGCCGCCCAGGAGGGGCACTCGATCACCTTCATGGCGAAGTTCAATGAGCGCGAGGGCAACTCGTGCCACATCCATTGCTCTCTGGGGCGGGAGGACGGGTCGAACGCCTTCGCCGCCGACCAGCAGCTGTTCGAGCGCTTCGTCGCCGGCCAGCTCGCCTGCATGCGGGAAATGACGCTCCTTTACGCGCCCCACGTCAACTCCTACAAGCGCTTCGCCAAGGGGTCCTTCGCGCCGACCGCGATCGCCTGGGGTCGTGACAACCGCACCTGCTCGCTGCGGGTCGTCGGCCACGGCGAGGGGCTGCGGGTGGAGAACCGGCTGCCGGGGGCCGACGTCAATCCATACCTGGCGCTGGCGGCGATGATCGCCGCCGGTCTGCACGGTGTCGACGAGGAGCTGCCGCTGGAGGAGGTCTTCGAGGGCAACGCGTACGAGTCCGACAAGCCGCGGGTGCCGTCGAACATTTACGACGCCCGCGACGCCTTCGCCGCGAGCGCGGTGGCCAAGGAGGCGTTCGGCGGCGAGGTCGTCGACCACTACCTGAACCGGGCGGGCGTCGAGATCGAGGCCTTCGAGACGGCCGTCACCGACTGGGAGCGGTACCGGGGCTTCGAGCGGCTATGACCGAGGAAGCTGGCAGCGTCGCTTCCCCGGCGATCGGGATCTGCGCAGCAGTCGAGAAGGTGAGTTGGGGAGTCTGGAACGGCTACGAAGTGACGCTGGCGCCGCGCGCCTACGTGCGCTGCGTGCAGAAGGCGGGTGGCCTCGCGATCGTGCTGCCCCCCGACGAGGCGGCGGTGGAGGAGCCCGACCTGTTGCTCGACCGCGTCGACGCGCTGATGCTCGCCGGCGGCGCCGACATCGACCCGGCGAGCTACGGCGCCGAGCCGCACCCCGAGACGAAGGGCACCTGGCCCGACCGCGACGCCTTCGAGCTGGCGCTGGCGCGACGGGCGTTGGAGCGCGACATGCCGGTGCTGGGGATCTGCCGCGGCATGCAGCTGCTGAACGTGGCGCTGGGAGGGACGCTGGTCCAGCACCTGCCGGAGAGCCTCGGCGCGGAGACGCACCGGACCACGGCCGGCACCTTCAGCAAGCACCACATCCGCCTCGACCCGGAATCGCTCGCCTGCACCGCGGCCGGCGTCGAGAGCTTTGTCGTCTGGTCCCACCACCACCAAGGGGTGGACGGGCTCGGCGAGGGGCTGCGGGTGACGGGATGGTCTGCGGAGGACGACCTCCCCGAGGCGATCGAGCTCCCGGGCAAGCACTTCGCGCTTGGAGTCGTCTGGCACCCGGAGGAGGACGAGAGCTCGAAGGTGATCAGCGCCTTGGTGGAAGCGGCGGCGGCATGAGCGCGATCGAGGTGATCGAGCCGGCTACTGAGCGGGTGATGGCGGAGGTTCCTCGGGCTGGGGCCGAGGAGGTCGACGCGGCGGTGGCGCGGGCGAAGGCTGCCTTCCCGGCCTGGCGGGCGGTGGCGCCTGCCGACCGGGCGAGGCTCTTGCGCGACCTCGCCGACGCGATTGTGGCGCGGCTGGAGGAGCTGGCGACGCTGGAGGCTCGGAACGCCGGCAAGCCGATCGGCGACGCGCGCGGCGAGATCGGGATGGTGGTCGAGACCTTTCGCTTCTACGCCGGGGCGCCGGAGCGGCTGCTCTGGCAGACGATCCCGGTCGCCGGCGGCGTCGACATGACCTTCCGCGAGCCGCTCGGCGTCGTCGGCCTGATCGTCCCCTGGAACTTCCCGCTGACGATTGCCTCCTGGAAGGTGGCGCCGGCGCTCGCCGCGGGGAACTGTGTCGTCCTCAAGCCGGCGGAGCTGACGCCGCTTACTGCGCTGGAGCTGGAGAAGATCGCGCTCGAAGCCGGTCTCCCCGAGGGTGTCCTCAACGTCGTCGCTGGACCCGGCAGCGTCTGCGGCCAACGCCTGGTCGAGCACCCGGACGTCGCCAAGATCGCTTTCACCGGCTCGACCGAGGTAGGTCGCGGAATTGCCGCCGGCGCCGCGCAGACGATCAAGCGGGTGACGCTGGAGCTCGGCGGCAAGTCCGCCAACGTCGTCTTCGCCGATGCGGACTTGGAGGCCGCCGCGGCGGCGGCCCCGATGGCGGTCTTCGGCAACGCCGGTCAGGACTGTTGCGCCCGCTCGCGGATCCTCGTCGAGCGCTCCGCCATGGATGGATTCCTGGCGGCGCTGCAGCCGGCGGTCGAGGGGATCGCGGTCGGGGACCCGCTCGAGGACGCGACCCAGATGGGCCCGCTGATTTCCGCCGGCCAGCGCGACGCCGTCGCCTTCTACGTGCCCGACGACGCCCCGGTCGCGATCCGCGGCAGCGCCCCCGACGGCCCCGGCTACTGGTTCCCGCCGACGGTGCTGGCGCCGGTTTCGAACGACGACCGCGCCGCCGCCGAGGAGATCTTCGGCCCGGTTGCCTGCGTCATCCCCTTCGACTCCGAGGAGGACGCGGTGCGGCTCGCCAACGAGACGATCTACGGCCTCTCCGGCTCGATCTGGACGGGAGACGGGGCGCGGGCGCTGCGCGTCGCGCGGGCGATCGACACCGGCGTGATCTCGATCAACTCGAACACCTCGGTCCGCGTCTCCACCCCCTTCGGCGGCTTCAAGCAGTCCGGCGTCGGCCGCGAGCTTGGGCCCGACGCGCTCGAGCACTACACCGACGTCAAGAACGTCTACTACGCAACCGAGGGGAGCTGACGATGGCGAGGCTGGCGGGAAAGGTCTGCGTGATCACCGGGACGGCGAGCGGGATCGGCGCCGAGTCGGCGCGCCTCTTCGCCGAGGAGGGGGCGACCGTCGTCGGGGTCGACTTGTCCACCGAGGCCGAGGGCGCCCTGACGATCGAGGCCGACGTCTCCGACGAGGGCCAGGTCGTCGAAGCCTTCCGGCGGGTCGATGACGAGTTCGGTCGCATCGACGTGCTGATGAACAACGCCGGCATCAACCCGACCGACGACGGCTCGGTTCTGGAGACCTCGCTCGACTCCTGGCAGCGGGTCCAGGACGTCAACCTGCGCAGCGTCTTCCTCTGCTGCAAGCACGGCATCCCGCACCTGCTGGAGAAGGGCGGCGGCTCGGTGGTCAACGTCGCCTCCTTCGTCGCGACGATGGGCGCCGCGGTCAGCCAGATCTCCTACACCGCCTCGAAGGGCGGCGTCCTCGCCCTCAGCCGTGAGCTCGGGGTCGAGTTCGCCGATCGCGGCGTTCGCGTCAACGCCCTCTGCCCGGGGCCGGTCAACACGCCGCTGTTGAAGGAGCTCTTCGCCAAGGACCCCGAGCGCGCCGCCAAGCGCCTCGTCCACATCCCGATGGGCCGCTTCGGCGAGCCCGAGGAGATCGCCAAGGCCGCCCTCTTCCTCGCCAGCGACGACTCCACCTTCGTCACCGCCAGCACCTTCCTGGTAGACGGCGGCCTCTCCGCCGCCTACCTCACCCCGATCCAGGTGGATGATTGACTGAGTTGCTATAAATTTAGTTCAGAACCTAAATTTATGGGGGTACCTCAATGAATATAAATGCACCCGAGGCCTTCGAGAATCCCTTCCGGCCGGGGGCAGGCCATCGCCCGCCTTATCTGGCCGGCCGTTTGGCGGAGCAACGCGAGTTCGAAAAACTTCTCGCCCAAGACATCATCTTGGAGAACCCTCTACTCACGGGTCTGCGAGGGGTTGGTAAGACCGTGCTCCTTGAAACCTTCAAGCCGCTCGCTTTGCAGCACGGTTGGATCTGGGTAGGGACCGATCTCTCCGAGTCGGCGAGCGTGAGCGAAGAGGCTCTAGCCATACGACTGATGGCCGATCTATCCGTTGCCACCTCGACTTTGGTCATAGGGGAAGCGGAGGCGGCGGGTTTCGTGGGCGAAAAGAACGATCTTCATCTCGACTTCGGCGCGCTAACCCAGATCTTCCAGGCAACGCCGGGATTGATTGAGGACAAGCTGAAGGCAGTTCTCGAGGTCGCTGCGCAGGCGATCGCGAGGGATGGCGGTCGGGGCGTGGTCTTCGCCTATGACGAGGCTCAAAACCTCGCGGACTCCGAGAAGCAGAACGAGTTCCCGCTCTCGCTGCTACTTGACGTCTTTCAGTCGATCCAACGCAAAGGGATTCCCTTCATGCTTGCTCTGACCGGCCTCCCGACCTTGTTCCCGAAGTTGGTTGAGGCTCGCACCTTTGCGGAGAGAATGTTCCGCGTGATCGTTCTCGACAAGCTCGATGACGAGGCTAGTAGCGAAGCGATTCTGAAGCCGATCGAAGACGCGCACTGCCCTGTGAAGTTCACGCCGGAGTCGGTGGGAATGATCATCGAGCAGGCGGGTGGCTATCCGTACTTCATCCAGTTCATTTGCCGAGAGGTCTTTGACTCCTTCGTGCTGCTGCAGCGGCAAAAAGCGCCTTGGCCGTACACCGTTCCGCTTGACGCGATCACGATGAAGCTCGACTCCGATTTCTTCGCCGGACGCTGGGGGCGCGCGACTGATCGCCAGCGCGATCTGCTTTGGGCGATCGCCACTCTGGGTAAGCCTGATCAGGAGTTCACTGTCCAAGAAGTTGTCCAAGCATCCAAGAAACTCGAGAAGCCGTTCACGAGCAGTCATGTCAACCAGATGCTCGTCAGTCTGTGCAGCGCGGGGCTCGTCTACAAGAACCGCTTCGGCAAGTACTCGTTCGCGGTTCCGCTATTCGACCGATTCATACTTCGCCAGGTCCGCCCGCCCGTTTAGGGCATCATCCGCAGAGCGCGAGCCAGCGCCGGCAGAGGTCCCGCCCCAGCTGGTTGAAGGCGCCGATCTTCGCTTCGGTCTCGGGGCCCAGGACCGCCGGGTCGATCCCGATTTGGACCGCGTCGGGGTCGGCCTCGTAGTCGTCGACCCAGTGGAGGGCGTCGGCGCGGCTGACCTCCGGGTGGAACTGCAGCGCCCAGGCGCGCTCGCCGAGGCGGGCGGCCTGGAGGCAGACCTCGCTGCGGGCGAGCGGGACGGCGTCGGGCGGAAGTGGGAACTCGTAGCTGTGCCACTGGAAGGCTTCGAAGGCGGGGGCGAGGGGAGCGAAGAGCGGGTCGCTTTCGCCCTCCGGCGTCACCTCTACTTGGTGCCAGCCGATCTCCGGCCGGGAGGCCCGCCGCGGCTCCGCGCCCGCCGCCTGCGCCAGTAGTTGCCCGCCGAGGCAGAGCCCCATCAGCGGCACCTCCCGCTCGAGCAGCTCCCGCAGCAGCGCCTCCTCCTCGGTGATCCAGCCGTGCCGTTCGCCTTCATCCACGTTCATCGCGCCGCCGAGGACGAAGACCGCGTCGTAGTTGAGCGGGTCCCGTGGAGGCGCCGGACGCTCCGCCAGCGTCCACTCCTCGAGCGTCCCGCCCGCCTCCCGAATCGCCTCCCCGAAGACGCCGGGCCCGGCGTCGCGCTGGTGGACTATTGCCAGAACTCGCATCGTTTGAGTCTCTCACCTGCCGTGACAAAGAACCGCACTGTCAAATTGACTTCTGAGTAATTGGTCATAGGCTCGGCGGTGGGAGGTAGTGATGAAAAAACTTTGGGGAATGTCGACGAGGTTGGCCGCTGTCGCAGCGGCATTTGTACTGGTGGTGGCCGGGGTGGCCCTGGCTGCAGGCAGCTGGGAGAAGGTGCGGGTCGGCAGTCTCGAAGTGCAGTACAACGGCGGTTTTTCGCCGAAGGCGCTGTCGAAGAAGAAACCGACGCCGATCAGCTTCAACGTCGCCGCGAAAATCGCCTCGCTGGATCCCGACGAACCACACCCTCCCGCCCTCCGTGAGTTCGTCATCGAAGGCGACAAACACGGCAGCATCGACGTCGCTGGGATCCCCACCTGCACCTCCGGCGAGCTGCAGTCAAGGACCAGCGCTGCGGCTCGCAAAGCCTGCGGCCCGGCCTTGATCGGGAGCGGCAAGACCGACGTCGAGGTGAAGTTTCCCGAACAACTTCCGATCCTCACCCACAGCGAATTGCTCGCCTTCAACGGCGGGGTCAAGGGGGGCGTGACTACGATCTTCATCCACGCCTACTTGACGGCGCCGGTCGTAGCGGCTGTCGTGACCAACGTCAAAGTCAAGAAGATCCACAAAGGACGCTACGGCCTGGAATCGGTCGCCACCGTGCCGAAGATCGCCGGCGGCAGCGGCTCGGTTGTCTTCTTCACCCTTACCCTGAACAAGGGGATCATCAGGGCCACGTGCACCGACGGGCACCTGGACGCGCGCGGCACCGCCACGTTCGCGGACGGGACCGGGGCCAAAGGGACTGTCCTCCGGCCCTGCACGCCGAAGGGCTGACCCTCCACCTGAGAACATCCTCAACATGAGAGGCCGCCTGGCAATCCTCGTATTCGCGCTCGCCGTCGCCGCGGGCAGCGCCATCGCGGCGCGAGCCGAGCCGGTGGTTGTGTTCGAAGAACCGTTGTTGACCCAGTTCCACTTCGGGCTGACGCCGTCAAAGCTTCCGCGCACCAAATCGAAACCTGTCCGGCTCTCGATCGCCGGCAGCAATAAGACGAGAGACGGTTCGCACGTTCCCGCTCTTCGCGCAGTGGAGCTGCAGCTCGACCGGCGCTTCTCCTTCGACCTGGCCGGCGTCCCGGTCTGCGAGACGGGAATCCACTACGACGTGCGGCCAAACCCGATCGAGCGAGAGTGCGCAGACGCCGCAGTCGCGCACGGCCAGGTCACCGTCGAGGTCGCCTTCCCGGAACAGCCCTTGACGACGGCGAGTGGCGCCCTCACCGTCTACAACCGCGGCCGGAAACCGGGCGGATTCGACCTCGACGGCTGGGCCTACTTCTCCGCTCCGGTGACGGGCGGCGTCTACCTTCCAGTCAAGGTTCGGAAAGCCAGCAACGGCCGCTACGGCTGGAAGGCACAGCTCGAGGCCCCAAAAATCGCCGGCGGCTACGGGTCGATCGCTTCTTACTCAATGCACTTTCTCAAGGGGATCGTCGCGGCCAGCTGCGGCGGCAGGCAGCTGCAGATCGCCTCCACCTCCACCTTTGTCGATGGCACCAGCCGGTTCGTCACCGGCATCCACACCTGCTAGCCGCAGGTCGCGAGCAGCTTGCCCCAGAGCTCGTCGTCGAGATGGGACGGGGCGACGCTGCGGTAGAAGTGCTGGGTCGCCCCCCGGACCTGGCGCGTGCTTACCAGCTGGATCATCCCCAGCTCGCGCAGGACCCGCACGTGGTAGGCGACATCCCATACCGGGGCATCCTGTTCGGCGGCAAGTTCGCTGGGGCTGGCAACGCGCTGGTTTAGAACCGTCAAGGCCCGCGCCCGCACCGGGTGCGACACCGCCTTGAGGATCTTCGTGTTGATTGCAGGAGAAGTGATCGTTCAACTGTATTCGCAGCAATGGACGGATTCGCGAACATCAGCGTTCTCGCGCCAGCTCTCCCGCCCTTTGCGCGATTTCTTCGAGTGCCGCGGCCTCGGCGACGGTGGAAATAGAGGCCGGAGCATCACCGCCCAAGGCGTCCTCGCCGACGATCAGGTGTAGCGGCTTGCCGGCCGCGGTGCAGCGCCTCGCGATCTTCCCGACGATCTTGCCGGCGAGGCTCTGGGGGTCGAGCCGTCCCTCGCCACCGATCACCGCGTCGGCCGCAGCCAGCCGCTCGTCGAAGCCGACCGCGTCGAGGACGAAGGCGGCGCCGGAGCGGAGCCGTGCGCCGTGTGCCCAAAGGCCGCCGGAGAGCCCTCCTGCGCAACCTCCCATCGGCACCCCCCGCGGGTCTCGGGGCAGCGCTGCGGCGAAGGCCTCGAGCCGCCGGCGCAGCCGCTCAACCGCGGCGGCGTCCGCCCCCTTCTGCGGAGCGAAGAGCCGCGCTGCCTCCTCGAAGGGGGCCTCCACGTCGCACAGCACCTCGAGCCGAACCCCCGCGGCGTTCGTCCTTTCATGGTCATATGTGGGGGAAAGGACGAACGCCGCGTCGCTGAGGCGGATCGCCTCGATCGCTCCCCGGCCGCCGTCGGTGGTGGCGCTGCCGCCGACCGCGACGAGGACGCGCCGCGCCCCCGCCGCGACCGCGGCGGCGATCAGCTCACCGGCGCCGTAGGTGTCGGCGCCCTCCGGGTCGCGATCCTCAGGCGCGACGAGCGCGAGGCCGCAGGCGCGGGCCGTCTCGACCACCGCCGTCTCGCCGTCGTCCAGGAGCGCGAGCTCGGCGACGATCGGCCGCCGCAGCGGGTCGTGGACCTGCGCCTGCCACCGCTCTCCCCCGAGCGCCTCCAGCAGCACCGCCATCGTCCCTTCGCCGCCGTCGGCGACGGGGCAGCGGTCGGCCGTCCCGTCCGCCGCCTCGACCCCGGCGGCGATCGCCTCCGCCACCTCGCGCGCGCCGAAGGTCCCCTTGAACGAGTCCGGCGCGACGAGGAAGTGCACTAGCCCGGCGCCGGTACCTGCGAGGCCATCTGCGTGTAGCCGGCAGCGCTGGGGTGGATGCCGGTGTCGCCGTTGATCACCCAGGGCTTGCCGCCGCCGGCGGGGCCGGAGCAGAAGGAGAGGGCGTGGCCCTCGAGCTCGTCCTGGGTCCCGGTCGACTGCACGCTCGGGCCGTCGACGGGATAGAGGCGGCAGGTGTAGTCCGAGGGGTAGACCGGCGAGATGTCGATGCCGACGTTGAAGTGCGGCGGCGCCACCACCTGCAGGCGGCTGCTTCCCAGTTCGGCCGCGAGGGAAGCGATTTCCCCGTTCAGCAGCTTGCCCATCGCTGCGATCTCGGTCGAGCTGTAGGCGAGCGCGCTCCAGGGGACCGAGAGGTGGTACTGCATGACGAAGATCGTCGCCTTCGTCTTTTCGAGCAGGTCGGAGTAGACGCCCTTCAGGTCCTTGCGCAGTTCGACCTTGGCGAATTCTCGCTTCACGCATGCTTCGAATTCGGGCAGTTCGTCGAAGGCGCCGCACTCCATGTCCCGCAGCCCGAACAGCATGTTCGAGAGCAGCGGGTTGGCCCCGAGCGTGAGCAGGACGTAGTCGGGGTCTTCGGCCTCGATTTGCTTCGTCTTTTCGTAGAGGAAGCCGCCCGGCGCCCAGTTCCCGGGTTCCGAGCCGGTGACCGCGAGGTTCTTGTAGTCCGTGACACCGTAGGAGTTCGCCCACTGAGCCGCCCAGGAGACGTTGTTGGAGAGGCCGTAGTCGGAGGAGTAGTCGACTGGCCCTTCGACCGACTTCGTCAGCATCGAGTTGGAGGAGCAGGCGTCGTTGAACTCCTTCGCCGCGGGACGGCAGCCGTCGAGCTGCTTGAACCCCATTTCGGTGCCGCTCGAGTGTAACGATCAGCTTGCCGCCGCGGCGTTGAAATTTCGCCGGGGAGTCGACAAGGGCCTTCTCCACCGCCGGTCCGCGGAATCCCCGGTCTGCCCGGTAGACGAGCCGCCCTTCCTGCAGCTGGGCGGAGCCGTGCTGCGGCTGCCGGACGATTCGCCAGCGGCGCGGCGCGGTGCAGGCTGGCAGCGGCGCCGAGGTCTTGTGGCCGGGGTCGAGGTGCAGGTGCGGGAGGCTGCTGCAGAACGGCTGGCGCCGCGGGCCGAGTTGCGGCTTGCCGATGAAGCGATCCCCAGGGGTGACCACCTTGATCGTGCCGCCTTCGCCGAGGGTGCGGGGGAGCTTCCCGCCGAAGTCAACCCGGTGGATGAAGACGAAGCTGCCGCGCCGCTCGGGTCGGCGCAGGTGGCCGCTGTTGAGACGGTCCCGCAGGTCCCAGCGCTGGACCAGGTTGGCGTCGGCGTCGCGCAGCGCGACCGTCACTTGGCTGCGCTGCCCCGTGAGCCGGATCGGGTAGCGGATCGCGACCAAAGCGGAGGGCCGCCCGTCG
>VAYN01000012.1:38565-46208 GCA_005885405.1 Actinomycetota bacterium
CTGGTAGAGCCAGCGGTGGAAGAAGCGGCTGAGGTCGCGCCGGGAGACCTCCTCGGCGAGGGCGACGAACTCGCCGATGTCGGCGCTGTTGTAGCGGTGCTCGGTCGTCCAGGACTTGAGCACCCGCAGGAAGGGCTTGGTCCCGATCTTCACCCGCAGCGCCTGCAGCGCCATCGCCCCGCGCACGTAGACCGAGGGACCGAACATGTGGGCGGGCGTCCCCGGGTGCCCCGAGGGCGGGTCCCAGAACGCCTCATTCGAGGCCGGCACCCGGTAGAGCCGCTCGAAGATCTGCTGGGCGCTGCGGCGGCCGTGGCGCTCGGCGTAGTACCACTCGGTCCAGGTCGCAAAGCCCTCGTTGAGCCAGATGTTCGGCCACCGCTTCAGCCCGACCGAGTCGCCGAACCACTGGTGCGCGGTCTCGTGGACGAGCGTCGTCAGGTCCGGCACGAAGGCGTAGATCGGGCGGCTCTGGCTCTCCAGCGCGTAGCCGAGCCCGGGCGCGAAGTCGACGATCGAGCCGGCGGCGTCGAACGGGTAGCCGCCGAAAAGCCGCCCCTCGAAGGCGATCACCTCCGGCAGGGTTTCGACCACCAGCCGCGAGCCGGCCGCAAGCCGCGGATCCATAAGGGTCCAGTACGGCCGTTCGTCGACTACCTGCTTGCGCAGCTTGCCGCGGCCGATGTCCAGCACCGCCAGGTACGGACTCATCTGGCTGTCTTCGCGCCAGGAGTAGGTGACCTCGCCGCCCTTACGTCCGACCTTGGTCAGCCGCCCGTTCGAGACCGCCTTCAACCCGCGCGGGACCGAGATCGAGATCCGGAACTTCGCCTTGTCCGCCGGGACGTTGTTGCACGGAATCCAGGCGGCGGTCCCCTGCGGCTCGCCGACCGCGAGGGCGCCGTCGTCGGTTCGGATCCATCCCTCCTGCGTCCCGTCGGGGTCGACGATCGCCCGCGGCGTGCCGGCGTATGTGACCTTGACGGTCGCCGGCGCTCCCTTCGGGATCGGCTGCGACGGGGTAACGATCAGCTTGCCGCCGCGGCGTTGAAATTTCGCCGGGGAGTCGACAAGGGCCTTCTCCACCGCCGGTCCGCGGAAATCGAGCGAGATCTCGGCGAGGCGCTGCCGCGCGACCAAGGCGATGCGTGCCGTGGCCCGGATCCGGCCGCTACCGCTGTAGGCGAGGTCGACGTCGTAGCTCTTGACGTCATAGGCGCGGCTGCCGGCATGGGGGAAGAACGGTTCCCGGCCCGCGGCCGTGCCGGAACAGGCGAGCGCGGGTAGGGCGAGGGCGATGAAGACGAAGATCAGCCGGAAGGTGCGCAAGAAGCGCATCCTACGATGAGCCCGATGGAGAAACTCGACGAGTACGAGCGCAAGCGGGACTTCGGGAAGACCGCCGAGCCCGCTCCCAAACGCCGGCGCAAGAAGAAAGGCGCGCCGCGCTTCGTCGTCCAGGAACACAGCGCCCGCCGCCTGCACTGGGACCTGCGGCTCGAGCACGAGGGCGTCGCCGCCTCCTGGGCGATTCCCAACGGCATCCCGGAGACGCCGGAGGAGAACCGCAAGGCGGTCCACACCGAGGACCACCCGCTCGAGTACCTGGAGTGGGAGGGGGAGATCCCGAAGGGCTCCTACGGCGCCGGGACGATGAAGATCTGGGACGCCGGCACCTACGAGCTGGAGAAGTGGGAGCCGGGGAAAGTGATGGTCGAGTTCCACGGCGAGCGGCTGCAGGGTCGCTACGCCCTCTTCCGTGCCGGCAAGGCCGAGAAGGACTGGATGATCCACCGGATCGATCCGCCGGCCCGTGAGCGCGACCCGTTCCCAGAGAACGTCGTGCCGATGCTGGCCCGGCTCTCGGAGCTGCCGAGTGACGACGGCAAGTGGGCGGTCGAGGTGAAGTGGGACGGGATCCGCGCGATCGCCTACTGCAAACCCGGCCGGGTCGAGCTGCAGACGCGCAACCTCAACGACGTCACCGTTCAGTACCCCGAGGTGCGGCGGATCACCCGCGCGCTCGGCTCCCACGAGGCCGTCCTCGACGGCGAGCTCGTCGCTTTCGACGAGAACGGCAAGCCCAGCTTCGAGCGCCTGCAGCAGCGGACCCACAACACCGACCCCAACGTTGTCCGTCGCCGGATGGAGAGCCACCCCGTCGTCTACGTCGTCTTCGACCTCCTTTATTTAGACGGGGAGGACCTCTGCTGCGAGCCATACAGCCGGCGTCGCGAGCTGCTCGAGGGGCTCGACCTAAACGGCGAGAGCTGGCAGACCCCCGGCCACTCGGGTGGCCACGCGAAGGAGCTGCTGGCGGCGAGCAAGGAGCAGGGCCTCGAGGGGGTGATGCTGAAGCGGGTCGACTCCACCTACGCCCCCGGCAAGCGCACCGGCGCCTGGCTGAAGGTGAAAAACGTCAGCCGCCAAGAGTTCGTCATCGGTGGCTGGACGGCGGGCGAAGGGCGCCGCAAAAGTTCGGTCGGGGCGCTGCTGGTCGGCTACTTCACCGAGGACGGCGGCAAGCCGGTCCTCCGCTACGGCGGCAAAGTCGGGACCGGCTTCACCGAGAGCGAGCTGGCGGCGCTAACCGCGCGGCTGGCGCCGCTGGAGCAGAAGGAGAACCCGTTCGGGGCTGGCCCGAAAACGCCAAAAGGGGCCCACTTCGTCGAGCCCTGCCTCGTCGCCGAGGTCGAGTTCCGCGAGCTGACCAAGGAGGGGGTGGTCCGCCACGGCGCCTACAAAGGCCTGCGCGAGGATAAGTCCGCGACCGACGTCGGTCTGGAGCGGCCGGTCGCCGCCGAGGCCGCCTCGATCACCGCCGGCGCGACCAAGCGCCCCCGCAACAAAGCCGCGGTCACCGTCGAAGGCCACGAGCTCGAACTCTCCAACCTCGACAAGGTGCTCTACCCGCAGACTGGGTTCACCAAGGGCGAGCTGATCGACTGGTACGCCCGCATCGGCGAGGTCCTGCTGCCGCACCTGCGCGGCCGGCCGCTGACCCTGAAGCGCTATCCCGAAGGGGTCGAGGGCAAACACTTCTACGAGAAGCGCTGCCCCAAGCACCGGCCCGACTGGGTGAAGACCGCGAGCATCTACAGCGACCGCCACAAGGGCGAGATCGACTACTGCGTCGTTGAAGACACCGCGACGCTGGTCTGGCTCGCCAACCTCGCTGACATCGAGATGCACACCTCGCTCTCCCGCTGCGCCGAGATGGAGCGGCCGACCGCGATGGTCTTCGACCTCGACCCCGGGGCGCCGGCCGACATCCTCGACTGCGCCCAGGTCGCCGTCTGGCTGCACGGGATGTTCGAGCAGCTCGGCCTCAGCTGCTACCCGAAGACCTCGGGCTCGAAGGGGATGCAGCTCTACGTCCCGCTCAATTCCGACGTCACCTACGCGGAGACGAAGCCGTTCGCGAAAGCCGTCGCCGAGACGCTCGAGCAGCGCTTCGGCGACCGCGTCGTCTCGCAGATGTCGAAGGCGAAGCGCCCGGGCAAGGTGCTGATCGACTGGAGCCAGAACGACCGCCACAAGACCACGGTCTGCGTCTACTCGCTGCGGGCGAAAGAGCGGCCGACGGTCTCGACGCCGCTGGAGTGGGACGAGGTTGAGGCGGCGCTGGAAAGCGGCAAGGCCGACCAGCTCGCCTTCGACCACGCTGCCGTGCTCGAGCGCATCGAGGAGAAGGGCGACCTCTTCGCCCCCCTACTCAGCGAAGAGCAGCAATTACCGCAAATCTGAAGATCGTTTCCAGGATCGTCCTCGCCATAGCGAGGAAAAGTCTGGAAACGGCGCGGGATTAGGAGGCGGTCGGAGCGGGCAGGTAGGGCTTATGGAGGGAAACGGCGTCCGCCGCGACTACAAGCCCGAGGGCGAGGCCCCGAAGTCCGGCGTTCCGTCGACCTTCAAGCGGACGCTGACCGAGTTCCAGGAGGACAACCTCACGGACTGGGCGGCGGCGCTCACCTACTACGGCCTCCTCTCGCTCTTCCCGGCGCTGATCGCGATGGTCTCGCTGATAGGGATCTTCGGCGACCCGCAGACGACGACCTCGAAGCTGACCGAAATCATCACCGAAATCGGCCCCGAATCCGGCGCCGAGACGTTCGAAGGCCCGATCAAATCGATCACCGAAAACCAGAGCGCCGCCGGCTTCGCCTTCGTCTTCGGCCTCGCCGCCGCGCTGTGGTCGGCGTCGGGCTACGTCGGCGCCTTCACCCGCGCCTCGAACATCATCTACGAGACCCCCGAGGGTCGCCCGTTCTGGAAGCTGCGGCCGCTGCAGATCGCCGTCACCCTGGCGATGATCATCATGATGGCGCTGCTCGCCGTCGGCCTCGTCCTCACCGGCCCGGTGGTCGAAGCGGTCGCCGACCCGATCGGCCTCAGCAGCACCGCCGTCGACGTCTGGAACATCGCCAAGTGGCCGGTGATGGCGGCGATCTTCATCCTCATGGTCGACGTCCTCTATTACACGACCCCGAACGTGAAGATCCGCGGCTTCAAATGGGTGACGCCGGGGGCGATCGTCGCGATCGTCGTCTGGGCGATCGCCTCTGCTCTCTTCGCCCTCTACGTCTCCAACTTCAGCTCTTACGACAAGACCTACGGCACCCTCGCCGGCCTGGTCGTGCTGCTGCTCTGGTTTTGGATCACCAACCTGGCGATCCTCTTCGGCCACCAGATGAACGCCGAGCGCGAGCGCAGCGTCGAGATTGAGGAAGGGCGGCCGCGGGCAGAGAAGGAGATCCAGCTCGAGCCGCGCGACGAGCCCAAGGACCAGAAGACCACCTAGCCGAGGAGGCGCCGCCTGATGAAGTTCATCTTCGCTCCGATCAGCATCGTGCTGGGCCTGATCGCCGGGATCGCCGGCAAGAAGATCTTCGAACAGGTCTGGGGCCTGATCGACGAAGAGGAGCCGCCGAAGCCCGAGCACCGCGAATTCTCCTGGCCGAAGCTGATCGCGGCGCTGCTCGTCGAGGGGGCGATCTTCCGCCTCGTCAAAGGCCTCGTCGACCACGGCACCCGCACCTCCTTCGCCAAGCTCACCGGCTCCTGGCCGGGCGAGGAGCGCCCCGAACCGGAGTGAGAACGGCCTCCTCCGGGTATTCGTCAGACAGGACCAGTCGTCCGGTAAACCGACGAACGGAGGAGCAGATGAACACCAGGGCAGACAGAGGAGCCGGTATCGGCGGGATCTCGCTGGGAGGCATCCTCGTGATCATCGGGATCGTGCTGATGATCGTCTGGAGCTTCTGGATCGGCTTGATCATCGCCCTAATCGGCTTGATCGCATTCGGCGGCTTCGCCCGCGGGAAGTGGTACTGATCCTCCGCTGAGCTTGGGGGCGGGCCTGATGTAAGGTCCGCCCCACGTTGTCAGGGGGCACTCGAACCGCCCGCATCGCCTGGATCGTCTTTGCGGCGTTGGTCGTCTTCGTTCTCTGGCTGGCGGTTGCCAGCGCCGCCAGCGGCATCGCCTTCTTCTACTCGGTACCGGTCGGGCTCGCCGCCTGGTGGTTTGGGAGCCGCGTCGGGCTCCTTGCGGCGCTCGGGTGCCTGGCCCTCTACGCGATCGGGAGCGCGATCCATCCCGTCCCCGACTTCGCCCTCGCCGCCGCGATCCGCACGGCCTTTCTCGTCGGAGCCGCGCTCCTCGCGGCCGCCCTCGCCGGCCGCCTGCGCACGCTCGAGCACAGCGCCGAGGAACTGGAGGCGATCCGGTCGGCGCTGACCCCGGCCGCGATCCCGGAGCTCCCCGGCGTCGACGCCGGTGCCGCCTTTGTCCCCTCCGAACTCGGCGTCTCCGGCGACTTCTACCTGCTCACCAACGGCCCCGACGGCTCGGCGATCGCGGTCGTCGGCGACGTTGTCGGCCACGGGCCGCGGGCGGCGCGCCTCGCCACTTTTGTCCGCGCCCGGCTCGCCGCCTTTGCGGCGGGTACCAGTGACCCGGCCGAGCTACTGCGCCTCGTCAACACGGCGCTGGCCGAGCGTCCCGACCGCAACCAGGAACTCGTCAGCGCGATCTGCGTGCGGATGCACCCGGAGGAGGAGACGGTCTGTTGGGCGCGGGCGGGGCACCCGCCACCGTTGCGCCTGCCCGACCTACAAGAGCTCTCTGCCGACGGCACGACCTTCCTCCTCGGTGCCGAGGCGGGGCTGGAGCTGGAGAACACCGAGAGCTCGATCGCCGGCAGTGAGGGCCTGGTCGTCTACACCGACGGCGCCACTGACGTCCGCCGCGGCAAGGAGATGCTCGGCCTCGAGGGCCTGACCAAAGTTCTGGCCCCCCTCTCCGGCCTCGCCGCCCGGGTGATGGTCAGCGAGACCGAACGATCAATCCTCGCCTGGGCCGACCGCCCGATCCGCGACGACCTCTGCCTCGTCGTGTTGAAGCCAAAGCACGGGTGACAGAACGGTACGGTGCCCTCTGGCACCTCACCAGGTAGTCATCCGTACCCCATTTGACATAGAGAAGCGCCCCGGGAAAATCAATGACGCGAATCATGTTGATCCTGGCTCCCGAGGCGCTGATCCCAAAGTAACGCCTCGGGAGTTTTAAATGCAAGGGCCGATCTTCACGGTCACCAACATGGTTCCTGACTCGGCCGCCGAGCTGCTCCGTCAGGCGGGGGAGCTCCGCCTCGATCCTCGCGAGGAGGCGATCCCACGCCAGGACCTGCTCGAGCTGGTCGCCGGTGCCGACGCGGTGCTGACCCTCCTGCACGATCGCGTTGACGAGGAATTGTTGGAGGCGGCCGGGGCGCAGTTGCGCTGTGTGGCCAACGTCGCCGTCGGCTACGACAACATTGACCTTGAGGCGGCGGCGCGGCACGGGGTGACGGTGACGAACACTCCCGGCGTCCTCGACGACGCCACCGCCGACCTGACGCTGGGGCTGATCCTTGCCGCGACGCGGCGGCTCGCCGAGGGCGACCGGCTCGTCCGCTCCGGCCGCGAGTGGAGCTGGGGGATGGGCTTCATGCTCGGCCGCGGCCTGCAGGGCAAGCGCCTTGGGATCATCGGCCTTGGCGGGATCGGCCGCAAGGTGGCCGAGCGCGCCCGCGCTTTCGGGATGGAGATCACCTACCACTCGCGCCACCCGGCCCCGCCGGAGGTAGTAGAGGCTCTAAGGGCCGAGCGGCTCCCGCTCGAGCAACTGCTCGCCACCTCCGACGTCCTCAGCCTCCACACGCCGCTGACCGAGCAAACCCGCCACTTGATCGGCGCCGCCGAGCTGGAGGCGATGAAGCCGACGGCCGTCCTCATCAACGCCGCCCGCGGCCCCGTCGTCGACGAGCGAGCCCTCGCCGCGGCACTGGCCGAGGGGCAGATCGCCGCCGCCGGGCTCGACGTCTACGAGCGCGAGCCGCGGGTCGAGCCAGCGCTGCTGGATCTCGACAACGTCGTCCTCGTCCCGCACCTCGGCTCGGCCACGGTCGAGACCCGGACCGCGATGGCCGTGCTGGCGGCCCGCAACGCGATCTCTGTACTCAGCGGCCAAGGGCCGCTGACGCCGGTCGCGTCACAATGAACCAGTGAGCGCGGTTACGGCGAAGCGGACGATCCGACACCGAATCGGCGGCGAGGAAGCGAGCGGTTCCTCCTCCCGCACCTCGCCAGTCTGGGACCCGG
>VAYN01000012.1:46247-58942 GCA_005885405.1 Actinomycetota bacterium
TGCGTGGCCTTCGCTGACTGGTCGGAGGCCTCGCTCAGCCGCCGCGCCAAGGTGATGTTCGCCTTCCGCGAGCTGCTCAACGCCAACGTCGAGAAGCTCGCCCGGATCGTCTCCTCCGAGCACGGCAAGGTCCTCGATGACGCCAAGGGCGAGGTCCTGCGCGGCCTCGAGGTGGTCGAGTTCGCCTGCGGGATCCCGCAGCTGCTGAAGGGCGAGTACTCCGACCAGGTCTCGACCACCGTCGATGCCTTCTCCTTCCGCCAGCCGCTCGGCGTCTGCGCCGGCATCACCCCGTTCAACTTCCCGGCGATGGTGCCGATGTGGATGCACCCGGTCGCGATCGCCTGCGGCAACACCTTTGTGCTGAAGCCCTCCGAGCGCGACCCCTCCGCCTCCAACCTCGTCGCCGAGCTCTACGCCGAGGCGGGGCTGCCGGCGGGCGTCTTCAACGTCGTCCACGGCGACAAGGTCGCGGTCGACGCGCTGCTGGACCACCCCGACGTCGCGGCGATCTCTTTCGTTGGCTCGACCCCGATCGCCTCCTACGTCCACGCCCGGGCGACCGAGAACCGCAAGCGGGTGCAGGCGCTCGGCGGGGCGAAGAACCACGCGGTCGTCGTCCCCGGCGCTGACCTCGGCTACGCCGCCGACCAGCTCGCGGCCGCCGGCTTCGGCTCGGCCGGCCAGCGCTGCATGGCGATCTCGGTTGCGGTCGCCGCCGGCGAGGTCGCCGACGACCTGGTCGAGGAGGTGGCGCGGCGGGCGCGTGAGATCAAGGTCGGCCCCGGCCTCGACCCCGGCTCGGAAATGGGACCGGTGGTGACGCCGCAGGCGCGCGAGAGGATCGTCGACTACATCGGCCAGGGCGCCGACGCCGGCGCCCAGCTGACCGTCGACGGCCGCGAGCTCGAGGTCGACGGCGGCGGCTTCTGGGTCGGGCCGACGGTGATCGACGAGGTCGACCCGAGCATGTCGGTCTACACCGACGAGATCTTCGGTCCCGTCCTCTCGGTCGTCCGCAGCCCCGGCCTCGACGAGGCGATCGAGCTGATCAACCGCAACCCCTACGCCAACGGCGCCGCCATCTTCACCGGCTCCGGCCACGAGGCGCGCCGCTTCCAGCGCGAAGTCGAAGTCGGGATGATCGGCATCAACGTCCCGATCCCGGTGCCGATGGCCTTCTACTCCTTCGGCGGTTGGAAGGACTCCCTCTTCGGGGATCACCACATCCACGGCCCCGAGGGCGTCCGCTTCTACACCCGCGGCAAGGCGATCACCGCCCGCTGGCCCGCCACCAACGCCGCCGGCCCCGGCGACGCCGGCTCGATGCACTTCCCCACCTCGAGCTGAATTAGGCTCCCCGCCGATGGAGCACCTCGGCACCGAACCCCTCCACGAGGGCAAGCACGTCGACTTCGTCGCCAAGCGCTACCGGCGCGCCGACGGCAGCGAGGTCGAGCGGGAGATCGTCGAGCACCCCGGCTCGGTCGCGGTGATCGCCTACGACGACGAGTTCGCCTACCTGGTGGCGCAACCGCGGGAGGCGGTCGAGGAGGACGAGCTGCTGGAGATCCCGGCCGGAACGCTGGACAAGGAGGGGGAGGGCGAGCTGGAAGCTGCGCAGCGGGAGCTGGCCGAGGAGGCCGAGCTGCAAGCCGAGCATTGGAGCCTCCTGCACGTCATCTATCCCAGCCCCGGCTTCCTGACCGAGAAGGTGACGATCTTCGAGGCCACCGGCCTCTCGCCGGCGAGCGGCGAGCGCGACGACGACGAGGAGATCGAGATCGTCCGCCTGCCGCTGGCCGAGATCGAGCAGGCCCTGCCGGACATCCGTGACGCCACCACGGTGATCGCCCTGCTGCGTCTGAAGGAGAAGGTCGGCGGGTAGAGGAGGGGCTCTGTGTTCCTCTTCTTCTCCAACAACCTCGGCTGCGGCGGCTCGCTGCTCGTCTCCGCCGTGGTGACGCTGGTGCTGCTGCTCCTCTTCGGCGTGATCGAACTCGGCTAGCGCGGGCGCCGTCGCACCGGACGCTCGCGGGCGGCTGCTTCCCGCAGGCGTCGCTGCGACTCGGCGGCGTTGGCGAGGGTGAGGCTTGCGAGGAATCTCATGATGGCCTCCTCTGGTGGTGGTTGACACCGGCTATCTCAATTTGCCGGTGTAGCCAACACTAGCTAAACTGGATAGCCGGTGTCAACGCAACTTAACAAAGCCCTCGAGCCGGAAATCGACCTCCTGGTCGAGTTCGTCAACACGCACGATCTCGAGGAGGAGACGGACTCGATCGCCGGGCCCGACGAGCTCTCCGGCTGGATCGCCGAGCAGTCCGGGGAACATGTCGGCGCCCTTGATGACGCGGACGTCGACCGCGTCCTCGCCCTCCGTGAGTCCCTGCGGGCGCTACTACGGACCCACAACGGCGAGGGAATCGACGAGCGCCGGCTTCAACCCCTGCGCGAAGCCGCCGAGCGCAGCCGCTTCCGCACCACCTTCTCCGCCGGCGGCGAGCTGCAGATCGCCCCCGCCCGCTCCGACCTCACCGGCTTCGAAGCTCGCCTCCTCCTCGCGATCGAGCGCCTCCAGTCCCAGGGCGCCTGGCTCCGCCTCAAAGCCTGCACCGACGACGGCTGCCAGTGGGCCTTCTACGACGCCACCCGCAACCGCTCCCGCACCTGGTGCTCGATGGAGGAGTGCGGCAACCGGGAGAAGACCCGGCGGTATCGGCAGCGGCGGACCGCCGGTTCCTGAGCCGGCTAGTCCGGCGCTTCGAAAGAGATGAGGTGGACGCGAGCGCGAAATCCCTCGGCGTCGCCCCCCAGCGCGTCCAGCCGCGCCCGGATCCGCCGCTGAATCTGGAGCAGGCTCTCGAAGCTCAGCTCGAACGCATCGTGCACTTCCTGCCAGCCCTGCTCGTCGACCAGAAGCGGCAGCCGGACGAGAGACCTCTCCGGTCGCGCGTCGAAAGTCCCGGCGGTCTGGGCGACCTCGATGTCCTCCGCGATCGCCCGGATGATTTCCGCCGATATCTCCTCCCTCTCGGCCTGAGCGAGCTGGCTCCATTCGGCCGTTCGCTGCGCCGCCCACCGGGACCGGTACAGGACTGCCCCTCGAGAGTCGACCCGCTCGGCTGAGCCTTCGTTTATCAGCGCCGTCAGGTGGTCCTCCACCTGGTCTCGCCCCATGGAGGTCAGTTCGACAATCTCCTCGATCGTCCGCATCCCCTCGCCGAGGACGACCAGGACCCGGTCGTCCGGTGGGCGCGCGGATGCCAAGCGCAGAGGCCCGGTCAACTCGGGCGACTGCCGCCGGTAGCTCTTTCCTTCGGCTGCCGCCGTCGCCTGCTCCGCTCCCAGCAGTGGCGCCAGGGCGATGTATGCGCAAAAGGGAGAAAGGCCCGGCAGCGCCCGCGCCCCTGCTTCGGCCATCCTTCGCCGCAGTAGCCAGAGGATCCCCCCGAGCAACGCCTCCGCGACGACAGAGCGGGAGGCTTCGAGATGAGTTGGCGCCGTACGAACGAACAGGCCCTGGAGCGGCCGCAGCGCTTCCGCCCGCCGCCGCAGCGCCGGGCCCCCGCCTTCGTATGCGGCGACGAGGATCAGGTGCGCGAGGTTGGGTCGGGACGCGAGCAGCCCCAGCAGAGACCCGATCGCCGCCCTGATCCCCTCCGGCAGGCTGGGCTGGCGGCGGTGAGCGGGCAGCGCCGCCGCCACGACCTGGGCGCCGGCGCTGTCGATCGCCGCCAGCATCAGCTCGTCCCGCCCGGCGAAGTTCGCGTACAGCGTCCTCACCGACATGCCCGCCCGCTTGGCGACCTGCTCCATCGTCGTCTCGCCAAAGACCTGCTCGGTCAGCAGCGCTTCGAAGGCCCGCAGCGCCCGCTCGGCGTGGTCGCTGGCTTCCAGCTCCTCCGGGCGGACCTCGGGCGGTCGCGCGGCCGAGCGCAGGGGTCGCACCGGCGCTTTGTAATCGAGCAGGAGGGCGGTCAGCTGGTCGGCGAGCGCGGGCAGCTCACTCTCGCGGTGATCGATAAGCCTCGACCTGAAGATCTCGAGGATGGTGCCGATCGCGAAAGTTCCGATCTCGGGCGGGAGGTCGGCCCGCTTCGATCCGGCGAGCCGGTCGCGAACGAGGGACTCCATCTGGACGGTGGCGCCGTCGATCAGGCCGGCCACCTCCGGGCCCGCCACATAGGTCTCGACCAGGCACATCTTGGCGGCGGCGGGTTGAGCGGCGGCGAGCGACGCCGCGACGCCGCCCCTGCGTTTGGAATCGATCTCCCACTCCTCCGGCCCGGAGGATTCGAGAACCGGTCCGATCGTCGTCCGAACCAGGGCTTCAATCGCGCCGACGAAGCACGCCTGCTTGTCGGGAAAGAGGTCGTAGAAGCTGCGCAGGGAGACCCCGGACAACTCGACCAGGTCGGCGACCCGGGTGTTCGCGTAGCCGCGCTCCGCCACGCTGGCGACCATCGCGCCGAACAAGCGCTGCCGCTGGTTCTCGGCGACCGACTCCGCCGGGTTCGAGGGGCCAGGGGTGAGCATCCCCTCCCGCAGCTTCTCTGACTCCCCCCACGGCGTGACGACCATCGACCAGACCCTATTCGCAGTCCTTCATCGTCTCTTCATCGACTAAGAAGGAAATGTGTACCTACCGGTTTCCCTATAGCAGTTGCGGAATACTGAGCATTCTACACTTGACATGAAAATGCCGGGCTCTCTATCTTGACCAGGCGCCGCATTTTTTGCGGCCAAGGGGAATCCAGGGATCGGGGATACGGGTGAGGAGTAGGACTTCGAAGGTTGCGCGGCTAAGACCGATCGTCGCCCCAGGCGACGCGGACGGCCTCTTCGCTGCCGACGAACGGCCGCAGGAAGAGCTCGACGAGGTCGGGCAGCAGCGCCGGCAGCTCCTCTGCCCGGCCGGAGCTGACCTTCATCGCCGTCAGTCTCGCGAGGCCGCCCGCAAGGGCTTCGATCCGGGTCCCGGACGAAGCATCGGTCGAGCCGGCATCCGGGGCCTTGGCGACCAGCGCTTCGACCAGCTCGCGCATCGCCGTGTGGTGGCGCGAAGCCGTCTCGTCATCGACGCTCGCGGGGGAGACGAGAAAGAAGGTGGCGAGATCGGGGTGGGCGGCAAGGCCCTCCAGAAGCGCCTCGAGCCCGGCGCGGACCGAGGTGGGCCAGCCCTCTTCGGAGGCCGCGCCGAGAGTGCGGTCGCGGAGGAACTCGAAGCTCGCCTCGTACGCCGCCCGGTAGCAGTCCTCTTTGTCGGAGAAGGTCTCGTAGAAGGTGCGCCGCGAGACCCTCGCCGATTTGATCACCTTGGCGACCGTCGCCTTGCCGTAGCCGGCCTCGGCAACCGCCGCGATCATGCCGCTGACGAGGCGGGCGCGCTGGTTCTCGACGATCAGCTCCCGTGGCAGGCCATGGCGCCCGCGCGGCAGGCTCTGCGTCTCGGTCTTTCTCTTCGTCGCCATTCAGTCGTTCGGGGGCGGGATCGTCAGCTCGCGGCGTGCCGCCTCCTCGCCGAGGTAGGGACGCACCGCCAGGTACATCATCTCGGGTACCGCGGCGACCGGGTCGCGAGGCTCGCTCCTCTCGCTGTTCCGCGCCATCAGCCCCGCGATCGCGCCGACGACGCTCTCCGCGGTGGAAGCCGGCACCGAGTCGGGGGCCTCGGCGAACTCGCGACCGGCCTCGACCATCTCGAGGTAGCTGTTGATGATCTGCTCACGCAGGACGTTGGCCTTCTCGCCCGCCCGCAGCAGCTCGTTGATGCCGAAGTGCGCCAGCCGCGGGTTCTCGACGAGCCAGCGGGCGTGGGCGTAGGCCGCCGCCCGCAGCGAGTCCGGCCAGCGCTCCTCCGCGTCGAAGGCGCCGCGGACCAGGCGCATGTTCTCCACCCAACCCTCCTCGACCAGCGTCAGCGCGCAGTCTTCCTTCGACCCGAAGGCCGCTTCGAAGTCCTCCACGGTCCCGCCAGCCCGCGCCGCGATCTCCTCGATGGTGACCTCCTCGTAGTCGCGCTCGAAAGCCAGGTCGACCATCGCCTGCATGTAGGCGGCCCGGTGCGGAGACGTCGTTTCCTGCCTCACCGGCGTTGCGAGCGCTCACGCAGGATTCCGGCGGCGACCGCGCGGGCCTCGGCGTCGCCGACATACGGCGAGAGGGCGATTTGAATCGTTTCCTCCAACAGCGACTCGGCCTGCTTCAGCTCTCCCTTGACGAGACGCTGGCGGACGACCCAGGTGACACCGCCCAGGGTCGCTTCCTCGAGCGTCGCGGAGAATCGCCCCGCCTCCGGGCTCAGTTCCCGTCCCTCGCGCAGCTTTGGCGCCGCGCGGTCGATCGCGGCCTCGTACCTGGCATAGGCGGCGGGGCTGGCGGCTTGGACCTCCACCAGCGCGACCCGGGCCCGCTTGGGGTCGGCGACCGCGAGGTCGATCAGGCAGCCGAGCGCCGTCGCGACCTGCCGCGGCCACTCCTGCTCGTCCGCAACCGCCTCGGCGACCGCCGCCGTCGCCTCCTCGACGATCCGGTCAAAGCAGGCGAGGAAGCACGCTTCCTTGCCGTCGAAGAGGTCATAGAAGGCGACGTAGCCGACCCGCGCCGCCTTGACGATCTGGTCGACGTCCGGCGCCAGCCCGTGCCTTCCCAGGGGCACGACGGGCGCCTCCTCCGGAGGCCTTTCCATTGGGGCAAGATACCCCGCCTGTTGAGTAGGGGCAACGTTTTCTTTCAGAGGGATATAGTTTTCCTCTCGGCTCGCACGCTCCGGGGCAGGGACAAAGTCACCCAGGGGCGGCGGGCCACCGATATGCGAGAACAGGCGCCGAGGGACGGCAAAGGAACCAGCGACGACCCCGCGCGTCGCCGCATCGAGACGGCGATGCTGGAGCTGAGCGGGGAAGTCGGCTACCGCTCCGTCACCCTGGAGGCGCTGCTTTCCCGCAGCGAGGCGACGGCCGAGGAGTTCTCCGCGAACTTCGCCAGCCTCCCAGCCTGCTTCGCCGCGGCCTACGAGGCGGAGGCCGAGGATCTCTGCATCGCCGTGCTGATGGCGGCCAAGAGGAAAAAGGATTGGTGGGCGGGCACAGAGGCCGGTCTGAACACCGTGCTCCAGTTCGCCGCGGATCGGCCTCTGATCGCGCGAGCGCTGGTCCGCGAGGTACACGTCGCCGGCGGCGCGGCCCTCGTCAAGCACGAGGAAGTCCTCGACCGCCTGGCGCGGGCGATGGGGGAGGACTGCAAGGACCCCTCGACCGAGATGAGCATCCCGCGGGCCCCCATCTTCATCGTCGGCGCTGTCGAGGGTGTGATCGCCGGCAGCCTCGATCGCGGCGAGACCCAGCACCTGCCCTCAACCGCAAGGGAGCTGATGGAGCTGATCGCAAGCTTCTTCATCGGCGGGGAAGCGCAGCAAGGTCAATAAGAAACAAAATCCCTCTGTAGGAAAACATCACTTGACTTTGAAGAGGGGATACGTTTATATTCGCCAAGTTCGCCAGGGAGGCGACACAGGGATTCGGTCCGCAGGCAGGGAAGCCACCCGCCCTCGCACCGTCTCAGGACAGGGCACCAGGGGCCCACAGGAACAAGGAGAGCGATAAGTGAGAAGCCACGCGAAGGACGCATCCGCGCCATCGACCCACCGTGAGAACAGCACGTTCTCGCTCGGAGTCTTCGCGGCAATGCTCGTCTGCGCGGCGGCTTTCCTAGGGATTGGTGCGTCCGCGGCCGGGGCTGCTACGGCGGGGCTGAGCTACGGCTACACGGGTGAGATCGGCATTCCGGACGCCGGTGGTCTCGGAGGGACCTGGACCAACCCCGTGGCGGTGAGCAACGACGACGGCAACATCTTCATCGTCCGTCAGGGCAATCCGGCGTCCGGCCAGGAACCGGCAGTCGACGTCATCGATCCGACCTCCGATACTTCGCTCTCGCGACCCGAATTTGGAGGCTTTCTGCCCAAGGGGGTGGCAGTGAGCGCCGATGGCAGCGAGTTCTTCATCACCGACTCCCAGTTCATCAATGGCACCCCCCAAAAGTGGATCCGCACCACCACTATTCCGCTTACCTACGAACAGGAACCTTTGTGGGCCCCGTCGTATCTACAGTCGCCCTCGGGCATGGCCGTCGATCCCACCACCGGTGACCTGGTCATCGGGGACGCCGGCAGGATCGCCCGAGTCGCCTCCGATACCGGCGCGCTGATCTCATCCTTTGACGGCTCGACTTCGCCAGGGGGAACCTTCACCGAACCGCGATCGGTGGCCGTCGCGCCCAACAGCGATGTCTACGTCGTTGATTTCAGTCGTCGCGTTTTGCACTTCGCCGCCGACGGCAGCTGGAAAGCAGATCTGCCGTTGCCACCATTACTGGGTCCCAACCCACCAGTCGGCGTAGCAGTTGATCCGCAAAACGGCAATGTCGCGGTGGAGGGAAACGCCACCATTGCGATCTACGCAAGTGACGACACGCTGAAAACTCTTATCCGCGTTCCGTCGGCACAGGCCACTAACAACGTCGGCCTTGCCTTCGCGCCGGACGGCTCCAAGTTGTACATCGGGCTCAACGACGGCAGCGCCCACGTCTTTACCCGCGGCGTCCAGCCCGGGGTCGATGCGCCGGTTGTGTCAAGTGTCACGGAGACGGGAGCTCACCTGTCCGCCGACGTGGCGACCAGTGGCGAGACGACCGTGGCGAGGATTGAGTACTGCCTTGCTTCCGAGCCCTGCGACGGGTCTCTAGCGTCTGACGGCTCGAGCCCGTGGCATCGACTCCCCGACCATGAATTCTCTTCCCCGGAACCCGGCGGAGCCATTGAAGACGACATCCTTGAATTGGCGCCAAACAGCGAATATCTGCTCCGCACGTACGCGATCAACGAAGCCGAAATCGAGAACTGGTCTCCCATGACGCCGCTCACTACGGCAGTCGCTGCTCCCCTGGTGACGACCGGCCCGGCGAGTGGCCTCACTGACACTTCGGTCCAGTTGGGCGGCTCAGTGGACAACACCTTCGGCGGTCAGACTACCTACCACTTCGCCTACGGCACTGAAGCAGGTAACTATGAAGCTCAGGTTCCACTCGTCGATGGAGTCGCCGGTAGCCTTCGCACTCCTCGCACCTTCTCACAGGCGGTCAAAGGCTTGCAGCCCGCCACCGAATACCACTACGCGATCGTCGCCAAAAATGGCGGTGGTACGACGGTTGGAGAAGACCGCACCTTCAAAACTCTGGCCGCTGACGAAGCCGCCCCGCTCCGCGGATATGAGCAGGTAACTCCCGTGGACAAGAAAGGCGTGGCGGTCTTGGCTACCTGGGGATTTCAGGCTGCGCCCGACGGCTCCGCATTCCAGTTCGCCGGCAGCCAGCCTTCGAGTGACGCCGAGAGCGCTGTCGTCGTTTCCCGCTACGTGAGTCGCCGTGGGGAAAGCAATTGGATCGGCGCTCAGCCGCTCGACCCGCCATTTTCCCAGGGACGGGCCATCATCAACTCCCTCACGCTCGGGGTCTCCGACGACTTCACCCACGCGATGGTTGTAAGTCCGTTCGCGCTCACCCCCGACGCTACGGAAGCCGCAGCCAACCTCTACATCAGGGATCTCGGCACCGGCAAATATCAGCTCCTCGGCACCGCGACGCAAAACGGAGCGTTCAATGGCTTTGCCGGGATCCAACAGCTCGACACCTTCACGGCAGGCGCACCAGACTTCAGCTGGGTGGTGGTGATCTCCCGCTACCCCTTGCTTCCGGGCGCGCCGCAGACCGCGATGTACAAATGGACTAGCGCAGGTGGACTGTCGCTGATCTCACGTCTCCCGGACAACTCGATTCCCACCGGCACGGTCCGTTCTCAGGTCGAATCGACGCGGATCGCGCAACCCCTCGTCTCCGAGGACGGCCACGCGGTCACCTTCACGCTTCAAAGCGGCAATGACGGCGCCTACCGGCGCTCGGGCGGTCAGACTGAACCGGTGTCCGTATCGGAGGTCAACGACGAAACCCTCGGCACCGTCCAGCCTGCGTCCGCGGATGGGATTTCCGCCGATGGACGCTATGTGTTCTTCAACTCGAACTCGCGACTCACTGAAGACGATGAAGATGGCGTTCGGAGCGAGTACCGCTACGACGCGCTTGCCCCAGACGGGGAACGGCTGGAGTACCTCGCGCCTCAGGACGGGAACAACATGGCCGACACCCTCGGTATTGCCCAAGACGGCAAGACGGCCTATTTCAACAGCGAAGGACATCTCGTCGCCTGGCGCGAAGGCCAGCCGATCGACGTTGTCTCCCCCGAACCGGTCCGGGTCTTCTCATACGGATACGCGAGCCCGAATGGCAGGTATTTCGAGTTCGTTAAAGCCAACGAGACGGCCTACCTCTACTCCGCCGACACCGGCGAAACGGTTTGCATCTCCTGTACGCCAGACGGGAAACCGGCCCCAGCGGGGCTACCGATCCCCGATCGCAACATCAGCAATCGCATCCCCCATTCGATCACCGACGAAGGTAAGGCCTACTTCAACACCAACACCGCACTACTCGCCGCCGACCGCAACGGCACGAGCGATGTCTATGAGTACTACCGAGGGCGCCTCACCTTGATCAGCCCCGGGGACGGCGACTTCGCCGCGATCCTTGCTGACATCTCAGATGACGGGAGCGACGTCTTCTTCTCCACGACCCAGGGGCTCGTCTCTCAAGACACCGACCAGGGCTACGACATCTACGACGCCCGCATCGGTGGTGGGCTTTCTGGGCAGAACCCACCACCGCCCCTCGCTCCCTGTGGGGGGGAGGACTGCCGCACCGGTACCGGTTCTCCGCCAGCTGACCCCAATCTCGGTTCCTCCGCAATCTCTTTCGCCAATCAGGTCAAGAAGAAGAGTAGAGCCCACCCGACCAAGAAGTGCAAGAAAGGCAAGGCGCATAAGAAGGGCAAGAAGTGCTCGAAGGCCAAGCGCACCGCCCGATCAACCAACTCGAACGCTGGAGGTGCCAAGTGATTTCCGCCCGCCGTCTTCTCTCGGGTCCGGCATCTGCCGCGCTCTGCCTCGGTCTCGCCGCTCTCGCCCTCCTCGGATACGCCGGAGTTGCTCAGGCAAACCTCGAATTTGACGAAGTCGGTCTCCAGCTCAACGGCACCCCCCAGCAGGCGCGGGACGCCGAAGGGAAACCCATCTTTGAACAGTCCAATTGCGTCATCATTTTTATTCCCTTTTTCGAAGAACGCTGCGACACGGAGCCGGTCTACGAGCCCCCGCAGTGGACCCGCCAGGCCGGCTCGCACCCCGATTTCTCATTCAGCTTCTCCCTGCCGATCAACCCTGACGAGATAGTCGATGGGCACCCAAGTCCGGGCCCCTATGAGCTGGCTCACTCGATCGAGCTGGATCTGCCTCCGGGTATGGTCGGCAATCCGAACGCCGTCGCTACCTGTGATCCGCAGGCCCTAGTCGCTCCGTCGGTTGGTCAGGCGCTGTGCCCACTCGCTTCGCAGGTTGGGGTCACCCGTGTCAATACCACTGGGGGCGCTTTTTTCGCCGGCATCTACAACATCGCTCACGCGCCCGATGTTCCGGCCCTCTTTGGGCTCAACGTTCTCGGTAATGTCGCTTATATTCAGGCACAGCTGCGCCCCGGCGACTACGGGATCACGTCTGGAAGCCCCGCGATCTCCCAGGGTCTGGCGATCACCGGTATCGACGTGACCTTTTGGGGTGTTCCCGGCGATCCCTCTCACGACGGGGACCGCGAGGGTCCCAATAACATCAACGGTCCCCCGATCCACGTCCCCGGTCTTTCGAAGACCCCCTTCCTCAGCGCACCCACGCGCTGCCCGAGCTCTCCGGATTCTTTCACGGCTCGCGGTGACTCTTGGGAGCACCGTGGAATTTTCGACGAACGCACGCTCAGCAGCGATTCGGAAGGCACTCCGTTCATCCTCGAAGGTTGCGAAAAATTGCCCTTCGGTCCCAAAATCGGCGTGCAGTCATCCAGCCACTCGGCCGACGCGCCCACGGGCTTCAGTGTCGACCTTCAGATTCCACAGTCGAAGGAGCCCAACGGCCTCGCCACCTCGCACCTCCGCAACGTGAAGATGACGCTGCCAAAGGGCATGGCGGTCTCCTCGTCCTCGGCCGCCGGCCTCGGCTCCTGCTCGCAGGCGCAGATCGGACTCGGCTCGAACGACGCTCCGACCTGCCCGAACTCCTCGAAACTCGGCACGGTGAAGCTCGACACGCCGTTGCTTGCCGAACAGCTGCAGGGCGACGTCTTCCTCGCCAAGCAGAACGACAACCCGTTCAACTCCCTGCTCGCTCTCTACATCGCGATAAAGGGGCCTGGCTTCTACATCAAGATCCCGGGCAAGGTCACCCCGGACCCCGAGACGGGTCAGCTGACCGTGACCTTCACCGATAACCCGCAGCAGCCGTTCGAACGGCTGCAGCTCGACCTCAACACCGGCCCGCGGGCGGCGCTGACGACTCCGAGCCAGTGCGGCACCTACACGGCGGAGACGGAACTGACTCCATGGTCCGGTACCCCTCCGGTCCACCTGAGTGCGCCGATCGTCGTCAACCAGGGTTGCGCCACCGGTGGGTTCTCGCCGCACCTCCAGGCCGGCACCGTCGACCCGAGCGGCGGCTCTTTCTCGCCGTTCATCCTGCGGATCACTCGCGGCGATGGCG
>VAYN01000012.1:58949-106158 GCA_005885405.1 Actinomycetota bacterium
CCGGCGTCCCGCTCTGCGGCGATGCGCAGGCGGCGACGGGTGACTGCCCGGCGGCCAGCCAGGTCGGCAAGGTGGTCGTCGGCGCCGGGGCGGGTCCGAACCCGCTCTACGTCCCCGAGGCGGGCAAAGCCCCCACGGCCGCCTACCTCGCCGGTCCATATAAGGGAGCGCCCTACAGCCTCGTCGTCAAGGTCCCGGCCCAGGCCGGTCCCTTCGACCTCGGCACGGTCTCGGTCCGCAACGCCTTGCAGATCGACACGACCACGGCTCAGGTGACGGCGAAGTCCGATCCGCTGCCGCAGATCCTGCAGGGGATCCCGATCGCCTATCGCGACGTCAGGGTGGAAGTGGACCGCCCCGACTTCACCATCAACCCGACCAGCTGCAAGCAGCAGCAGGTGACGAGCGTGCTCACCTCGGCCACGGGCCAGACCGCGACGCCGGCGACCCCGTTCAGCGCCAGCGGCTGCGGAGAGCTCGGCTTCAAGCCGCAGCTGGCGCTCTCGCTCAAGGGCAAGATGAACCGCACCGGCAACCCCGCCCTGAAGGCCGTTCTCAAGGCACCCAAGGGCGAGGCCAACATCGCCAAGACCACCGTGGTCCTGCCGCCGGCGATGTTGATCGACAACGCCCACATCAACAACCCCTGCACCAGGGTCCAGTTCAACGCCAACGACTGCCCGGCGGGTTCGATCCTCGGCAAGGCGACCGCCTACACGCCGCTACTCGACAAACCGCTCTCGGGCCCCGTCTACTTCCGCTCCAACGGGGGAGACAGGGAACTGCCGGACCTGGTCGCCGACCTGAAGGGCCAGATCCACGTCACCTTGGTCGGGTTCATCGACACCGCCAAATCAGGTGGGATCCGGACCCGCTTCGCCGACGTCCCCGACGCGCCGGTGTCGAAGTTCGTCCTCAGGCTCTCCGGCGGCAAGAAGGGCCTGATCGAGAACAGCGAAAACCTCTGCTCCTTCACCCCGAAGGCGAAGGTGCAGATGACCGGGCAGAACGGAAAGGTCCACAACACCAACCTGAAGCTCGGAACCAGTTGCGGGAAGGCGAAGCCCAGGACGAAGTAGCTGAGCCCCCAAGATCGTCGCCGGGTGTTTCCCCGCGCTCGGCGACCGTGCGCCCTCGGCTCACCCTGGCCTAGGCGTCACAGCAGCAACAGCGACCCCGCCCTCCCTGGTGGGGTCGCTGTGCATTCTGGCTAGCCGGCATCCCCCTCGGGATGCGGCACCTCGAAGGTCGCGAACAGCAGCCGCCCGTAGGTTCCCGCTGCGGCGTCGCCACCCGCGAGCAGTCGCTCGCTCGCGCGTCGCTGGATCTCCAGGGCGGTGTCCAACGAGTCGTCCAGGTGCTGGGACAGCTCGCTCCAGCCCTGGTCATCGAGCCGCATCGGCAGGCGTATGAGGGAGCGGTCGGCGCGGGCGTCGAAGGTTCCGGCCTGGAACGCTTCTTCGACCTCGGCCTTGATCACCTGCCCGACTTCGAGCGATATGACTTCGCGCTCGGCTCGGGTCATCTCGCCCGACTCCTTGGTGCTCAGCCGCGCCCAGGCCGATGCGTAGCGCGGCGCCCGCGAGCCTGGAGCGGGCTCCAGGGCTGCGATCACCCCCTGCGCCTCGAGCGTGCGGATCTGGTCCGCGACCTGCGCCGCGGACAGCGAGCTCGCCTCCTCCAGCTCGGCGACCGTCTTCGGGCCGCCGGCGATGGTGGTGATGAGCTGCTGGCTCATCCGGCCGGCGGCGGCGCGAAGAACCGCCTCCGCCACTGCCGGCGGCGGTTTGCGGTACCCCTTGCCTTCGGCCGCGGCGGTGGCCTGCTCGGTGCCGAGCACGGGGGCAAGGATCATGAAGCTGCAGATCGGGACGAGTCCGGGCAGGGCTTCTGCTCCTGAATCAGCGAGCCGCCGTGCGCCGACCTCGAGCACGGCATTGAGCACCGCCTCCGAAGCCACCCTGATCGAAACTGGCCTCTGGTGTGCGGGGACCCCGACCGAGAGCAGGGGCTCGATCTGCCGCAGCACCTCGGCTCGCCGCTCCAGGGCCGGCGCCCCGCCTTCGCGGGTTCCGGCAAGCAGAAGGTGGGCGAGATTGGGACGGGACGCCAGCATCCCGAAGAGAGCGGAGAAGGCCGCACGCACCCCGTCCGCCGGGCTGGGAGCGCGGCGATAGGCGGGGAGCATCACCGCCACCGACTGCATCGCGGCGGCGTCCACGGCCCCGAGCATCAGCTCCTCGCGGCTGGAGAAGTTCGCGTAGAGCGTGCGCACCGACATTCCCGCCCGCTCGGCCACCTGCCCCATCGTGATCGGCGGAAGGCCGCGCTCGGCCAGCAAGGCTTCGAAGGCGCGCAGCGCCCGTTCGGCGTGGTCCCCCGCTTCCCGCTCCTCCGGCCGCCGCTCCGGCGGGCGGGCCGCGACCCGCAACGGCCGCGCCGGCGGCTCGAACTGGAGCAGGAAGGAGGCCAGTTCGTCGGCGAACTCAGGCAGCCGCTCGAGATGACCCCGGAGCAGGCGGATCCGGGCGCCGGCAATGGCAGCGCCGATCGCGCCGACCAGCATCTCCTGCGGCACCGCTTGGGGCAGCCCGAGATCTTCCAGCCGCTTCTTCAACACGCGCTCCATCTTCAGGATCGCGTCGTCAACCGTCTCCGAGGCGTTCGGTCCCGCCGCATATGCCTCGACTAGAAACAAACGGGCAGCAGCCGGCTGGGCAGCGACGAAGGACGCGAAGGCGACTATCCGGTTATGGCCTTCCTCCCTCCAGTCACCACCCTCGGTTGCGGTCAGGGTGCTCTCAACCGCGAGCGAGAGGATCTCCTCGAGTGCCGCGAGGAGACAGGCTTCCTTGCTCTCAAAATGCTGGTAGAAGCTGCGCGGCGAGACCCCGGAGATCTCGGCCAGGTCGGCAACACCGGTCTCCTCATACCCCCTCGCCGCGGTGCTCGCCACCATCGCGGCGAGGAGCCGGTTTCTCTGATTCTCGGCCACTTTCTGAGGCGAGTGCGCAGGGCCCGGCGGCAGCTTCATGCTGCGCAAATGCTCTGAATCTCCCCACGGCGTCACCGTCATTCGAAAAAGCTCTCCTGAGCAGTCTTAACTCTACAGGCCGGTCCGGCGAGGATCTTCCCTTGACATGAAAAGACTCCATGATCTATCTTCGCGCTCAAGCACCTGCCGCATCAAACGGGGACATCAAATAGGGGATCGGGGATGAACAGAGAGGCAACCGCCAGGGCCGTGGCTCCGATCGAGCTGCCGCCGCCGCCTGATCCGCGCCCGCAGGACGATCCGCTCGCCTGCGCGGTGATCGCGGAGATCGTCGAAAAGGGCTACGAGGGGACCGCGGTCGAGGATGTGGTTCGCAGGGCAGGTGTCTCGAGGGAGGAGTTCGATCGTCGTTTCGGGAGCCTGGCGCACTGCGCGCTGGACAGCTTCGAACGGAACATCGCAACCTTCGAGCGGCGGGTGGGGTCTGCCTTCAACAGTCACAACGACTGGCCCTCCGCCCTCCGCGCCGCTGCTTACGCGACTGCCGACTGGATGCAGGAGAACCCGCTGGCCGTCTCCTTCGGCATGGTCGACGTCCTCAAGTTGCCGAGCGAGATGGGCCGGGTCAGGCGGGAAGAGACCTTTGCCTTCTGCGCCGAGATGATCGACAGGGGTCGAATGGCCGGCCCGGAACCCGAGGCGATCCCGGAGGCTGCGCCCACCTTCGCCATCGGCGCGATCACCCAGCTGCTGACCCACCGGCTGCAGGAAGGGGCGGAGGTCGAGCCGCGGGAAGTGATCCCCGAGATGATGAATCGCATCGTCGGCATCTACCTTGGGGCCGAGGCGGCCGAGTCGGAGTGGACGGCTGAGGCTCCGCCTCCGACTACGCCCGAGATATGACGGTGGTGAGGGCGAGCCCGCGGGGAACGAACCCGCCCCCTCTCACCGTCGGGGATCGCTCCCAGGGAAAGGAGACGACTGGGCGGGACTATAGCCCAGAAGAGATGTCACGTCTACAAAAAAAAGAGCTCCGTGCGATAGATTGGCGGCGTGAGCGCGGCGCGGTGGGGAAGGGGCGAGGGCGATCCCTCACTGGCAAGACTGCAGCCGGGCCCCCACCGCCTGCCGCGGGAGCTGGTGCGAGACCACCAGCGGCAGCGCATCCTTCTAGCGGCTCTCGACATCGTCGGCGAGAAGGGTTTCGAGGAGGCGACCGTCAAGGACCTGCTCCGCAAGGCGCACGTCTCCCGCGCGACCTTCTACGAGGTCTTCGCCGACATGGAGGCCTGTCTGGCCGCACTTCACGACGATGTCCTCTCGTGGCTTTCGGAGCAGTTGTCGCTCGCGCTGGGGGAAACCTCGGAGTGGTCGTCGGGGGTTCGGGTCGCGCTCGCGAAGACGATCGAGCTGCTTTCCGAGGATCCGCGTCTCGCCGCTCTCTGCGCAGTGGAGGCCCCGGCCAGTCGCATTCCGGAGGTGCGGGCGCAGCACCGGCAGACAATCGACGAGCTCTGTGCCGGCTTGCGCGCCGGCCGCCTCGAAAGCTCGCGCGGGGAGGAGCTGCCGGAGATCCTCGAGCCGGCGCTTGTCTACGGCGCGATTTATCTGGTCGGCCGCTCGGTCGTCTACCGGGAGGGGCCGGACGCCGCCACCCTGGCGGAGGAACTGGCGGAGCTGATGCTGGTCCCCTACAGGGGCTAGGACTTCGCGGCGGCGGTCGCCGCCCGCCGCCGGCCGACAACGGGCGCGAGAACGAGTTCGACCAGCTCCGGCGAGGCCTCGGAAAGCTTGTCGCTTCCCGCCTCGACCTTGCCCGCAAGCACCGCGGCGACGGCGCCGGCCATCGCTTCGCGCTCGACCTCCGTCGGCTCCGCGAAGCCGCGGCCTTGCGGAGCACCCGCGGCGAGCTCGCCGACGAGCCGTTCCAGCAGGCTGCGATTCCGCTCCAGCACTGGGCCGCCAGCGGCGGGCGGCGCGACCAGCGCGAAGCGCACGAGGTCCGGGTTCTCTCCGAAGAGGCCGAGCATCGCCTCGACCCGCGCCCGGACCTGTTCGGTCCAGCTCGGTTTCGCGGCCGCGGCAGCGGCGATCGCTGCGAAGAGGTGCTCCTCGAGCAGGTCGAAGGTGGCGAGGAAGCACTCCTCCTTGGTCTGGAAGTACGCGTAGAAGGTCCGGCGTGAGACCCCGGCGGCGGCCGAGATCTCGGTCACGGTGGTCTCTCGAAAGCCGCGCTCGGCGACCGCCGCGATCGAGCCGGCGATCAGCCGTTCGCGCTGATTCTGGGTCACGAACTCGCGCGAGAGGCCATGGCGTCCGGGCGGCAGGCGGCGCAGCTTCTCACCCTCTCCCTTGCCGCCGTCCCTCGCCACGCGGCGAGGTTATAGGCATCGAGCGCCGGCTGTTTCTATCTGGACGCCGCGTGTTCATCACTTGCGGCGCGCAGCACCTGTTGTGCTCGGTCGGCGCCCAAGTACGGCTCCAGCACTACCTTGGCGACTTGCGGGTAGAGATCCTCGGCATCGCCGAGGTCGCCCCGCGCGAGCCGCGTCTGCAGCAGCCAAACGAGACCGCTCGCGGTCGAGTCCTCGAAGTTCTCCGGCAGCCGCCCGCCGAACTTCCCCTCGTCGCGACCCCGGCGCAGGAAGGCGGCCACCTCGCGCACGGTCGCGCCGTAGCGAGCGAGCGCCTCCTCGCCGCCGGTCTGCGCCTCGAGCACGACGATTTTCGCCGCCAGCGGCTGCTCGGCGGCGAACTCGATCAAGATTCGCGTCCCGAAGGTCGCCTGCGCCGCCCAGTTGGCATCTGGCGCCACCGCGATCCGGATCCGCTCCTGCGCCACCGCGACGACGCGGTCGAAGACCTGGACGAAGCAGTCTTCCTTGCCTTCGAAGAACTTGTAGAAGCCGCCCATGCTGATCTTCGCGCCGGCGATCAGGTTCTCCACCGTCGCCGCCTGGTAGCCGCGCTTGGCGAAGACGTCGGTGCAGGCGGCGAGGACCTGCTGGCGCCGCTCCTCCTCCCGGGCAGCGCGGGAAATCCGCCCCTTCTCGACGGACCCGCTCGCAAGTGCCGGAGGCAGCTGGGTCACCGGCCGAGCTTACCCCGCGCCCCCGAACGTGGCGATACCCAGATTTTGGACAAGACTATTCTTTTTGTAGACGACGCATCTCAAGTTGTGTATGTTGCGTCTGTCCACCAGGGGGGTGGGCAGGGATGCACCAACAGGTAGGAGCCCCGAACAGGGCCGGTAGGCAAGACCTTCCGGGACGAGGCTCCGCTACGAAGGAGAGACATCAGGTGAGAGCTTTCGCGAAGGCGTCGGCCGGGTCGGCCACCATCGGAAACGGCTGGCTGGGTGGGCTCGGGCTTGCCGCCCTCGCTGCGCTCGTCGTCCTCTGCGCGGCTCTGGCGCCGGCGGCGAAGGCCGCTGAAGCGACTCCTTCGTACGCGTACTTGCAGACGATTGGGAACGGGGGCGCCAATCCGGAAAAGACCATCGACGGCGGCGTTGCGCTGGATGAGGACAGCGGAAGGATCTTCCTCGCGGGGCATTCGGGTGGGTTTGTGGCGATCTACGCGCCCGATGCTGAAACCGGAGAGGCCCCCGAGACTTTCGTGCAGACGGACTTCCGTGTTCAGAACCTGGCTGTCGATTCCACCACGGATGCCATCTACTTCGACAACACTCAGGTTACCTTTGATTTGGTCAAGCTCGTGTCGGACGGCCAGCCGACCCCGTCCTACGTCGTCGACCCTGGATTTGCGCCCGATCTTTCCAGCTTCTCCGACCCGGCGGGGGTCGCAGTCGACCCCACCACGCAAGATCTTCTAGTCGCCGATCGCGGCGCCGCCAAGGTCTTCCGCCTCGATCCGAGCGATGGCTCGATCGTCGACGTGATCGACGGGCCCGACGGCGGCGCCTTCCAGACCCCGAACGCGGTCGCGGTCAACTCCAGCGGCGAGATCTACGTGACCGACGTCGGCAGCGGCCGGGTCGACCGCTTCGCCGCCGACGGCTCCTGGATCGACCAACTGCCGCTGCCCGCCGGCTCCAGCCCCCTGTCGATCGCGGTCAACCCGCTCAGCGGTGACGTGGCCATGCTTGACAAGCGCGAAGACCGCACCGTCATTGACGGGTTCACCGCGACCGGGACGCTGCAGTTCTCCTCTGTCTTCGCACCTGACATCGAGGGTTTCACCGGTGGCCTCGCTTCGGACGGCGCCTCGGGCCGCATATTCGTCAACACCGGGAACGGTACCGCTCGCGTCTTCGTCCCGGGGACGCTGCCGGGGGTCGAGGCCCCCGTCGGGACCCCCGGTCGTAACACCATGCACGTCGAAGCCGAGGTCGCCCCGGGCACGGAGCCGACCACGGCCTGGCTCGAATACTGCCCGGCGACGGCAGCCTGCGACGACTACCCGGTCTTCGGTGCCGGCGGCGTCAAAAACCCGTGGAAACGCGGTCCGGCGCACGAAGGGCTGGAAGAGGCGAGCCCGGGCGAAAACATCACGATCGAAGACGACCTGCCGCTTTCCTCCAACGCGAGCTGGAAGCTTAGGGTGACGGCGGAAAACGATCTGCTCGTGAACACCTCGGTGACGTCGACCGTGAGCAGCCCGCTCCTGGTGCCCGGTGTCGAGACGCTGGGCGTCGGCTCATTGACCGAAACCTCGGCCGAACTCACCGGTCGCATCGACACGCTCGGGGACCTGACGACCTACCACTTCGATTACGGCACGACGACCGCATACAGCAGCCAGGCTCCGGTTGCCAGTGAGGCCGCCGCCGGCAACAACCGCCAGCCGCGGACGGTCACCCAGTTGATCACCGGCCTCCAGCCGGACACGACCTACCACTACCGCCTCGTCGCAACCAACGGCGCTGGCGCGGCCTTCGGCGAGGATCGCACCTTCACCACGGGCCAATCCGGAACCGCGGCGCCGAGCCGCGCCTACGAGATGGTCACTCCCGTTGACCAGAACGGGGCTCTCGTCAACGGAAGCCGCGACTTCTGGTCTGCCGAGGACGGCTCATGGTTCGTGACCGGCTCCGGCGCCACCGAACCAGACGGGACCTCGACGACGATCTGGCAGCACTTCCTCAGCCGCCGCGCCGCCGCCGGTTGGTCTGACTGGAGCCAGATCGACCCGCCTCGCTCGCAGGCGGCGGGCACCACCGAGGGCTCGCTCGCGGCGGTCTCCGAAGACGGCACCCACGCGCTGGTCATCAGCAATCGCGTGCTCGATGCCGGCGGGATCGAGGGCGGGGGCAACCTCTACGTCTCCGACCTCGAGAACGGCACCTACGAGTTCGTCGGCGCCGCCAGTGACCAGGACTATCCGGAAGGGGCCTATGGCGGCATTGCCGGTATCCAGCAGATCGGCAAGGTGTTCATCTGGGGAGCCCCGGACTTCAGCAGTGTGGTCTTCCGCACTGTCCCTCCCCTGCTCCCGGAAGCTCCCAGAAGTCAGATCTATCGCTGGAGCCGTAACGCCGGCCTGGAGCTGGAGTCGACGATGCCCGACGGCGAACCGCCGTCGGGGGAGACCTCGCCGCCGCCTGCCACCGTCGCCGTAGGGAAGCGACAGGTCTCCGACGACGGCAGCGTCTCTTACTTCTCGATCGACTTCCAAACCGGCCCGGACTACGGGGTCTACCGCCGGGAGGACGGAGTGACGAAACCGATCTCCTTGATCGAAAACGGCCCCCCCGACATGCCGATGCCTGGGGAACTGCTGGCGAGCAGCCGCGACGGCCGGTTCGCTCTCTTCAGCTCTCTGGCGCCACTGACCTCTGACGATCCGGGCACCGGGATCGGGCTCTACCGCTACGACGCGGCAGACGAAGATCTCACCTTCCTCTCGGCGATTGGGGCAGGCAACGTGACTTTCTACGGCAGCAGCGACGATACCCAGACGGCCTACTTCCAGGAGTACATCGCACCTAACACTGTCCTCGGTGTTGTCGCCGGCGATGAGGTTCGGAAGCTATCCGACACCCCGCCGTTGACCGGCGGGGTTATCAGTCCCAGCGGCCGCTACTTCGCCTGGGTCGAAGACGGGATCCGGCTCTACGATGCGCAGACGGATTCGACGAGTTGCGTTTCCTGCCCAGCGGGCGGCGGTCCCAGTCTGGGCGACCTGCTCGGGGGCATCGAGACCGGGCGGAGCCCGGGAAACAAGGTTCCGCGCCTTCTCTACGACGATGGCACGCTGGTGTTCAGCACCAAGAACCAGCTGGCCACCGAGGACCAGAACAGCAACTTCGACGTCTACACCTACAAGGACGGCGGAGTAACGCTGATCAGCCCCGGCAACGGCCCCTACGACGCGAGGGTGATGGAGACTGCGGCCGACGGCAGGGACATCTTCTTCACCACCGACCAGGGCCTCCTTCCTGGGGACACCAACAACGTCTCGGACGTCTACGACGCCCGGGTCGGCGGCGGCTTCGCCGAGCCGGTCCAGACGAGTCAATGCCAGAGAGAAGCCTGCAAGGGCCCGGTCGCCTCGCCTCCGGGCACGCCGGCTCTCGGCAGCGGAGACCGCGGGACCGATGTCGCCGCGGCCTCGATCCTCAGCGTTAGGAAGTTGACGAAGTCTGACCGCGCTGCTCTCGCCCGAGGCGGCAAGGCCCACCTCAAGGTGAAGGTCAGCGGCCCCGGAAAGGTGACCGTGACCGGCAAGGCCTCCGGCTCGGCCAGGGCCAAGAAGGCGGGGACGGTGAGCGTGCCGATCTCGCTCTCGAAGAGCGCTCTGTCTGAGCTGAGGTCCAACGGCAAGCTCACCATCTCACTGGCGATTCACTTCGGGAACGCGAAGCCGAAGGTGGTCTCGATGACCCTGCAAACCGTCACGTCCAAGAAAGGGGGCTCGCGATGACCCGCTTCAGTCGCGTCCCGCGCCTCGGCACCACCCTGGCGCTCACGCTTCTACTCGCCCTCACCGTTGCGGGCACCGCTCGCGCCGAGCTGTTTGAAAGTGTCGGAATGGGGTTGAACTACCCTCCGGTTCTCGATCGCAACGGCACGCTCGGCGACACCCAGGCCGAACGCGAAGACGACGTGCTGCTTCCTCCGGTCTTCCAGCGGCAGGCCGGGTCGCACCCCGACTTTACCTTCGCCTTCGAGTTGAACAAGAATGGGGAAGGCTTCCCCGCCGAAACGGTCAGGGACGTCGACGTCGATCTGCCCAGGGGGATGGTCGGCAACCCGACCGGGATGGCGACCTGCTCCACGACGCTCCTGATCAACCCAGGCAACGGCGGCGCCGACTGCCCTGTGGCCTCGCAGGTAGGGATGGTCGACATCGTGGTTCATTGGCCGGGCATCCCTCCAACTCTTAGCCGGATCGGCCTCTTCAACCTGGCCCACGGCCCTGAGGTCCCCGCCCGCTTCGGCTTCAACTACTCCAACGTCCTCGGCCTGATCTCCGCCCGGGTCCGCCCCGGGGACTACGGCATCTCCTCGGGGAGCATGGCGATTTCAAATGCCCAGACCGTTGAGTCCGTCCGCGTCACCCTCTGGGGGGTGCCCGCCGATTCAAGCCACGATGTGCTTCGCTCCAAAAAAGTCCAGCAGTTGGGTGGAGAAGAAGGACAGCCTTCTACCGCATACATGGAAAAAGGCCTGATCTCCACCGACACCGCCCGGGTCCCGTTCCTCACCGCCCCGACCTCCTGCTCGGAAGAGCCCGTTTCCTTCGTGGCCAGAGCTGACAGTTGGGAAAACCCCGGGGTGTGGGATGAACGCACCTTCACCGCCGATGAGAACGGCGTCCCCTTCGCCTTCGAAGGCTGCGAGAAACTCCCGTTCAATCCCACGGCCTCGGCGAGCCTGACCACCGGCGCCACCGACAGCCCCGCCGGGCTGACGGTCGACGTCGACGTCCCCCAGCCGCAGGATCCCGACGGACTTGCCGAGGCCCACGTGCGCAAGGTCAAGGTCACCCTGCCGCAGGGCTTCGCGGTCAACGCCGCCTCGGCCAACGGCCTCGGCTCCTGCTCCCAGGACGAGATTGCCCTCGGCACGAACGACGCTCCCACCTGCCCGGACTCCTCCAAGCTCGGCACGGTCACGATCGACACGCCGCTGCTCGACGAACAGCTGGTGGGCAACGTCTATCTCGCCAAGCAGAACGACAACCCGTTCAACTCGCTGCTGGCGATGTACATCGCCGTAAAAGGCCCCGGCTTCTACCTGAAGCTGCCCGGCAAGATCGACCTCGATCCCGTCACCGGCCAGGTCACCACGACCTTCGACGACAACCCGCAGCTGCCGTTCGAAAAGCTGCGTCTGGAACTCGACGGCGGCCCCCGTGCCGCTCTCACCACCCCGGCGGCCTGCGGCAACTACGCCGCGCAGGCCGAGTTCCTCTCCTGGGCGTCTGACAAACCGGTGATGACGTCGATCCCGATGCCGGTCGACCAGAACTGCGCCGGCGGCAGCTTCTCGCCGGGCTTCCGGGCCGGGACGCTCGACGCCACCGCGGGCAGCTTCTCGCCCTTCTTCATGCGGATCACCCGCGGCGACGGCGAGCAGAACCTGGCGGCGCTTACTGCGACCCTCCCAGAGGGCCTTCTGGCCAAGCTCGCCGGCGTGCCGCTCTGCGGCGACGCGCAGGCCGCCACCGCTGAGTGCCCGGCCGGCAGCCAGGTCGGCTCGGTGGTCGTCGGCGCCGGTTCCGGCTCCAACCCCCTCTACGTGCCGCAGGCCGGCAAGGCGCCGACTGCCGCCTACCTCGCCGGTCCTTATAAGGGGGCTCCCTACAGCCTCGTCGTCAAGGTCCCGGCCCAGGCCGGCCCCTTCGACCTCGGCACGGTCGCGGTTCGCAACGGTCTCTACATCGACCCGACGACCGCTCAGGTGACGGCGAAGTCCGATCCGCTGCCGCAGATCCTGCAGGGGATCCCGATCGCCTATCGCGACGTTCGGGTCGAAGTAAACCGGCCGAACTTCACGATCAACCCGACCAGTTGCAAGGCGATGAAGGTGACGAGCACGCTCACCTCCGCGGGTGGCCAGTCTGCCTCGGCCGCCGACGGCTTCCGAGCCAGTGAGTGCGGCGAGCTCGGCTTCGGCCCGCAGCTGAAGCTCTCCCTCAAGGGCAAGATGAACCGCACCGGCAACCCCGCCCTGAAAGCGGTCCTCAAAGCACCGCAGGGCGAGGCCAACATCGCCAAGACGACGGTGATCCTGCCGCAGTCCCAGTTCATCGACCAGTCCCACATCTCCAATCCCTGCACGATGGTCCAGTTCAACGCCGACGACTGCCCGGCGGGCTCTGTCCTCGGCCAAGCGACGGCCTACACGCCGCTCCTCGACAAGCCGCTCACCGGACCGGTCTACTTCCGCTCCAACGGAGGCGCGAGGGAACTGCCGGACCTGGTCGCCGACCTCGACGGCCAGATCCACGTCACCCTTGTCGGCTTCATCGACTCGGTCAAAACCGGGCCGGAAACCTCCAGGGTCAGGACCCGGTTCCTGAACGTCCCCGACGCCCCGGTCTCGAAGTTCGTGATCAGGCTGGCCGGCGGCAAGAAAGGCCTGATCGAGAACAGCCGCAACATCTGCTCCTTCACCCCGAAGGCGAAGGTGCAGATGACCGGGCAGAACGGCAAGACCGCCAACTCGAACCTGAAGCTGGGGACGAGCTGCGGGAAGAAGAAGGGCGCTTGAGGTACGGGAATATACACTGGTTTAGAGGGAGAAATATCCCTTAACACCTATATTTGGTATGTATATGTTCCGAACCGGGGGGTTCGGCAGGAAACGACAGGGAGGTCTGGATGGAGGCGCGCAGTCTTAATCGGCGCGGACGAGTCATGTCCGCGCTTCTTGCGGCAGTAGTCGTCGCGGCTTGCTTCGGCGTGGGGATGGCCTCGGCGGTGGCGCCGACGGTGGTCGTCGAGAACGCCAACGAAGTCTCCTTCACTTCGGCTCACGCGGAAGGGACCGTGGACCCGCAGGGGGTCGAAACCTCATGCCACTTCGAGTTCATCAGCCAGGCCCAGATCGATGAAAACGCCACCTACGGCCTCTCCGAATGGGAAGGCGCGGGAAGCGCTCCCTGCGACGTCGAACCGCTGACCGGCACGGGGGCGCAGGCAGTCGAAGCGCAGCTCGAAGGGCTCACCCCCTCGACCGTCTACCACCTGCGCCTCGTCGCTTCCAACGCCGACGGCCAGAGCGAAGCGGTAGCCGCGAGCACCTTCGAAACCGAAGCGGTCGACCCCGCCTCGGCGACGATCGACCCCGTCACCGGCGTCACCGGAACCACCGCCCACTTCTCCGGCTCGATCAATCCCCAGGCCCCCGCCGGTAACCCCGCCGCCTACGACGTCAACTGGCACTTCGAGTGCTCGCCGGAATGCCCCGGCCTGGCGGGCGGAACGATCTCCGCTGACAGCTCCGACCACACGGTCGAAGCCGACGCGTCTGGCCTCGAGCCGAACACTGCATACCTGGTGAAACTGGTCGCGAGCAATGCCGGCGGCCCCGCCGAATCGGCGACGACCCCCTTCACCACCGAGGCGACCGGACCCCAGGCGGAGACGATTCCCGCCTTCGCGCTCGACGACGGTTCCAGCGCCGTCCTCGGCGCCCGGATCAATCCGAGGAACTCGCCCACGAGCTTTTGGTTCGAATATGGATTGACGACGGCCTACGGCCAGAGCGCCCCGGCTGCGGAGGACGCCGATGCGGGCTCCGGCGGCCAGACTGAGATCGAGACGCAGGAAATCACCGGCCTCGCTCCCGGCACCGTCTACCACTACCGCGTCGTCGCCGAAAACCCCGCCGGCCAGGCGATCGGCAACGACGTGACCTTCCGGACGCCACCGTCAGCATCGAGCCAGACGTGCCCGAACGCCGTCTTGCGCTCGGAAAACAGCTCCTCGGCACTGCCGGACTGCCGCGCCTACGAGATGGTCTCCCCGCCTGCGAAGAACGGTAACGACGTCGGCCTCTCCGGCGCCTCGCCGGTGTACGTGGCCGCCGCCAATGGGAACGCGCTCGCCTTCGAGACCCTGGGCGCGCTGCCGGGGTCGCAGTCATCCACTGCCATCAACCAGAACCTCAGCACCCGCGGGGCCGACGGCTGGTCGACCAAGCCCCTCGTTCCACCGGTGCCCGCCCGTGACAACGCGAGCTTCCCAATTTTCCTCAACTTCAGTCCGAACCTCGAGCGGGGCGTCATGCGGAACCCACCGGGACCGTCCTTGGCGCCGGGTGACGTCGCAGGCGCTGACAACCTCTACCTGCGGGACAACGGCGATGACAGCTATCAGACCTTGAGCGCCCCGGCCGTGGCAGGTCCCAACCCTGAGAGCCTCGCCTTCTACGGGGAAAGCGCCGACTCATCACACGTGGCTTTCGAAGCCAACGCGGCCCTCACGCCCGGCGCTCCACCGCCGCCGGATGTAGTCAGCAACCTGTACGAGCGCGCCGATGGCGAACTGCGCCTGGTCTCGGTTCTACCGAGCGGCGAACCTGCACCTCACGGCGTCGCGCTTCTCGCCTCCAGCTTCATCCATACCATGGCCCACTCCGTCTCCGAAGACGGGTCGAGGATCGTCTTTCAGACCTCGAACCTGGGCGGCGACCCCGAAGAAGAACAGATCTATCTGCGGGAAGATGGGACGAGCACCGTGCAGGTCTCCGAGTCCCAGCGGGCGATCACCGACCCGGCTCCCACTACGCCGGTTCTGTGGGGGTCGAGCGCGGATGGCGCAAGGGTCGTCTTCACCAGCCCGAAAGCGCTCACCGATGACGCCCCGGTCGGCAGCACCAACGTCTACCGGTTCGACGCGAACAGTGGGGAGCTCGAAACCCTCACCGTCAGCGCGAACCCTGACGACCCGATCCCGGCGACGACCGGCGTGCTCGGGATCTCGGAGGACGCCTCTTACATCTACTTCCAGTCGCTCACCCAGTACGCGCCCGGGCAGGGCGTTAAAGGAGGACCGAACATCTACGTCTGGCACGACGGGGAGATTCGCTACATCGCGACGGCGGACGTGGGCGACCTCGGCGCGGCGAATATCACTCCTCGCGTCTCGCCGAACGGGCGCTACCTCGTCTTCGGGACCTCGAGCCGCGTCACGGCGTACGACAACGCCGACGCCATCACCGGGGCCCCCGACAGCGAGGTGTACCTCTACGACGCGGGCGCCGATCGCGTGACCTGTGCCTCCTGCAGGCTGAGCGGCGACCAGCCGACCGGCGCCGCGAGCCTCCCCGCTCCCCCGTTCCGAAAGTTGAATGACCGCCAGCGCACCGTGCTCGACGACGGGACGGTCTTCTTCGACAGCGCCGACGCCATCGTCCCCGCGGACAGCAACGGGCTGCGAGACGTCTTCGAGTTCAGGGACGGGCGGGTGGACTTGATCTCCTCGGGGACGAGCGCAGACATCAGCGCCTTTGCCGGGGACCCGCGACCGCCTCGCGCCGACCGATGTCGACCATAACCGCGACGTCTACGACGCCCGGATCGGGGGCGGGTTCGCCGCCCCGCGCCAAGGCGCCGGGAGCTGCTCCGGCGACGAATGCCAGGGGCAGGCCGGCACGGTCCCGGCGATCGCGCCACCGGCCAGCGCCCAGCTGAGGAATCCGCACCACCCGAAGAAGCACAAGAAGTGCAGGTCCTCGAAGCGGGGCAAGGGCAAGAAGAAGCACTGCAAGCGGCGAAAGTCGAAGACGGGCAAGGGGGGGAACCGATGAGGATCTCGGCGACGTACCGGTTGTTGGGCTTGACCGCTCTGATCGTCTGCTTTCTCGCCGCCGGTAACACTGCTGGCGCCGGCGCTTCGATTGGGGTCGAAAGCTTCGACTTCGCAGTGACCGACCAGAGCGGGAACCCGAGCCTCGAAGCGGGCGCCCACCCCTTCCAGGTGACCACCACCTTCGCCGTGGACACCTTCGAAGAAAACGGGGAGACCCTGCCTTCTCAGAGCCCGAGGAACATCCAGGTCAACCTGCCCACGGGCTTTGCGGGCAATCCGACCGCAGTCCCGACCTGCCCCGAGCAGAAGCTCGAGGAAGCGGGCAAATGCCCGGTTGAATCGCAGGTTGGGTACACGGTTCTGCAGGCTCCGGCGGCAGAACTCCCGCCGCTCTACTTCCCCATCTTCAACATGGAGCACGCTCCTGGGGTTCCGGCTGAATTCGGGTTCTACGCGATCAACGTCGCCGTCCACCTGCAGGCGAAGGTCCGGTCGGGAGAAGGCTACGGACTGCAGATCGGGGTCGTCGACCTTCCCCAGACGCTGCCCTACATCGAATCGACGATCGTCTTCTGGGGGGTGCCGGCGGATTCGAGCCACGACACCATGCGAGGCAGCTGCCTCTTCTTCTTCGGCCCCACCGGGGGCAGCTGCGAAACCTCGGCGCCCCGCCTCCCTTTCCTCACCAACCCACCGAGGTGCGCAGGGAGCGTCGCCGTCGACGGGCTGGTCAACTCTTGGCAGGACGCCTCGTACACCCGCCTAACCGACACGATCGAATCGGGGGGCGACCCGGTTGCGATCAGCGGCTGCGACGCGGTGCCGTTCAAACCGAAGGCGAGTGTCACGCCCGGCTCGAGCGGCGCCGGGGAACCGACCTCGCTCGAGGTCGAACTCCAGGTTCCGCAGCAGTCCGAAAACCCGATCGGCAAGGAAAGCGCCCACCTGAAGAACGTGGAGGTGGAACTGCCCAAGGGGATGACGATCAACCCGGTGGTCGCCGACGGTCTCGCCGGCTGCTCGCCAGCGGAGATCGAATTGGCCGACCCGGCCCCCGCAAGCTGCCCCGCCGCGGCACGGATCGGCAGCGTCGAAGTGGTGACGCCGTTGCTCGGCCAACCGCTCGAAGGCGGGGTCTACGTCGCGTCCCAAGGGGACAACCCCTTCAACTCGCTGCTCGCCCTCTACATCGCCGTGGCCGATCCGCAGACCGGGGTCGTCCTCAAGCTGCCGGGGAAGATCAGCCCCGACCCGCTCACCGGCCAGCTGCGGGCCAGCTTCGTTGACAACCCGCAGCTGCCGTTCGAGTCCCTGAAGCTGACGCTGAAGGGTGGGTCGCGGGCGCCGCTTGTCCTTCCCGCCGCCTGCGGGAAGTACAAAACCGAGGTGGAAATGACCTCTTGGGCTCGGCCCACGGAGGAGATCAACTCGCAGTCGGTCTTCGAGGTCGACGGCAATTGCTCCCGGGGAGGCGAGTTCACCCCCGACCTCGAAGCTGGAACCACCAATCCCGTTGGCGGCGAGTTTTCGCCCTTCCTCCTGCGGGTGACGCGGCCGGACGGGCAACAGAACCTCGCCAAGGTCGAGGCGACCCTTCCCGAGGGCCTGCTGGCGAAGCTGAAGGGCGTGCCGCTCTGCGACGGCGCGGCGGCAGTCTCCGGCGAATGCGCGGCAGCCAGCCAGATCGGCAGGGCGACCGTCGGCGCGGGCTCGGGGTCGATCCCGATCTACGTTCCCGAGGCGGGCAAGGCCCCGACCGCCGTCTACCTTGGCGGTCCGTATAAGGGAGCGCCCTACTCATTGGTGGTCAAAGTGCCGGCGCAGGCCGGCCCGTTCGACCTCGGCGACGTGGTCGTGCGGTCGGCGCTTCGCATCGACCCGATTACGACGCGAGTGACCGCCGAGTCCGATCCCCTGCCGCAGATCCTGCAGGGGATCCCGATCGCCTATCGGGACGTGCGGGTCGAAATCGACCGGCGGGGCTTCATGCTCAACCCGACCAGCTGCCGCAAGCAGCGCGTCACCAGCACCTTGACCTCGGCCGCGGGCGCGACCGCCGACCCGGCGGATCGCTTTCAGGTCGCCGGCTGCGGTGAACTCGGCTTCAAACCGAAGCTGGCGCTTTCGCTCAAGGGCAAGATGAACCGCACCGGCAACCCGGCCCTGAAAGCAGTCCTCAAGGCACCGACGGGACAGGCCAACATCGCCAAGACCACGGTGGTCCTGCCGCCGGCGATGTTCATCGACAACGCCCACATCAACAACCCCTGCACCAGGGTGCAGTTCGAGGCCGACAAATGCCCGGCGGGTTCGGTTCTCGGCCGCGCCACTGCCTACACGCCGCTGCTGGGTAAGCCACTCACCGGCCCCGTCTACTTCCGCTCCAACGGGGGCGACAGGGAACTGCCCGACCTCGTCGCCGACCTCAAGGGACAGATCCACGTGACCCTGGTCGGCTTCATCGACTCCGTGCCGGTCAAGGGGACGGAAGCGACCCAAGTACGGACCCGCTTCCAGAACGTCCCCGACGCTCCGGTCTCGAAGTTCGTGCTCCAGCTCAAGGGTGGCAGGAAGGGCCTGATCGAGAACAGTGAAAACCTCTGTTCTTTCGCCCCGAGGGCGAAGGTGCAGATGACCGGCCAGAACGGGAAGACCGCGAACTCGAGCCTGAAGCTGGGGACGAGCTGCGGGAAGGCAAAGCCGAAGAAATGAGTGGAGGCGCGGCGGTATCGTGAACTTGTGAGGCACTCGCTCGAGCAGGCGCGGTCGCTGTTGGCTGAGCGCCTGCGCGAGCGTCTGCCGGAGCTGAAGACGGCGATCCAGACCCGGGTCTACTCGATCTCCGACCCGCGTGAGGTCAGGGACCCGGCCTATGTCCAGGGCCTGAACGCGGCCCTTGCCGCGGCGGTCGAGTACCGGCTCGAAGTGCTCGAGGTCGGCGAGCGTCACGCCGCGGATGTACCGTCGGCGCTGCTGGCCCAGGCCCGGCTCGACGCGCGCGACCGGGTCCCGCTCGACACCGTCCTGCGCCGCTACTTCGCCGGCAACGCCCTCTTTGCCGACTTCCTCGCCGAAGAGGCGGAGCGCGAGGGCGTCCCCAACGCGACCCTCCGCAACCTGCTCGCCGCGCAGGCGACGGTCGGCGACCGCCTCCTCGCCGCGGTCAGCGCCGAGCACGCACGCGAGGCGCAGGTCCGCCCGAGCGGCACCGCCGAGCGACGGCGAGAGACGGTGAAACGCCTCCTCGCCGGCGAATTCGTTGACCACGCCGAACTCGAATATGACCTCGACGCCCAGCACCTCGGGCTGATGGCGAGGGGCCAGGGGCCGGAGCCCCTGCTGCGCGAGCTGGCGAAGCGGCTCGACCGCCGCCTGCTGGCGGTGCAGCGCGAGGAGGAGCCGACGTGGGCGGCATGGCTCGGCGGCAGCCGGACGCTGGAGGCCGAGGAGGCGGTGCGGGTCGTCGCGGCTCTGGACCCCAAGGGCGTGACGGTGACCGTCGGCGAGCCGGCCGAGGGGCTGGCGGGCTGGCGCTTCAGCCACCTGCAGGCGAAGGCCGCTCTGGCCGTCGCCGAGCGACGCGGCGTCACCGTCGTCCGCTACGCCGACGTCGCGATCGAGGCGGCGACGCTGCGCGATGACCTCCTCGCCAAGTCCCTCCGCCGCCTCTACCTAGAACCGCTGGAGCAGATGCGCGACGGGGGCAAGGACGCACGGGACACCCTCCGCGCCTACTTCGCCGCCGAGCGGAACGTCTCCTCGACCGCCGCCGCCCTCGGAGTCGACCGCCGCACGGTACGCAACCGCATCCGCGCGATCGAGGATCTCGTCGGTCGGCCGCTGAACCTCATCGCGGCCGACCTCGAGATCGCTCTGCGCGTGATCGACTAGAGCCCCAGCCGGTACAGGCGGGACAGGTCCCAGGCGGCTACCTGCTTGCCGACCTTCGCCGCGATCTCGTCTGAGAAGCGGTAGTGGACGCCCTCCCAGACGCGGCCGTCGATCGTCTCCTGGGTGATCTGCGCCCAGCGCGTGTAGGTGTGGACGGAGCCCGGTGCCGTCGAGCTGGTGGCGTCGACCGGCTGTGGCGCCCGCGGCCCGGTCAGCCACGTCAGCACGCCCTCGGCCGCACCGGCGTAGCCGGCGTGGCCGCTCGGGTACTCCGGGTGGCGCGGAGTCGCCAGCAGCGGCGTCCAGGTCGGATCGGGATCGACGCTGCCGGTCCGGATCGCCGTCACCGGCCGCCAGAACACGTAGACGTACTTGGCCTCGTGGATCGCGATCTGGGTGTCGACCGAGACGACGTGGAAGGCGGCGACGCCGCGGGCGTACCACTCGAGCGAGTGGCGGGTGTCGGCGAGCACCGCTCGCAGCGCCTGCCCGTAGAGGGCGTAGGAGTCCTGGATGATGAATTTGGCGGTGTCGGTCTGGGCGGGGGTGCGGACGCTGCTCGTGTCCTGGCCGTAGGCGCGCACCTCGGCCAGCGCGTCGAGGAACTGGGGCGAGTCGAGCGCCGGCGGGGGACCGGGGCGGAACTGGTCGTTGCTCGCCAGCAGGAACGCGCGCCCGTCCTTCTGGCCGAAGCGGACCGCGGGGCCGAAGGTCGGCGGGGTCGGCTGCCAGACGCCGGGCGCGGGCGGCGGGGGCGTGAACGGCTTTTCGACCGAAGCGGTGTCGAGCCCGTCGCCGGCGCGCTCGGTGAGCACCGCGCTCGCCTCGTCCTCACCGGCGGCGATGCCGCGGCTCTTCTGCTTACCGTCGGGGATGGCGTCGAGCGTCGTCGCCAGCGCCTCGTCCAGCTCGGCCTGCCGGGCCGGGACCTGGGCGGCGAGGGTGTCATGGAGCGCCGTCGCGAAGGCGGCCCGCTGGAAGCTCGAGCTGCCTCCGTCCTGCACCGCGCGGGCCGCGGCGAGCCAGCCGACCGCCCAGGTGCGGGTCTGCGTGACCGGCTGCGGGAAGCCGGCGGCGGCGACGGTCGCGTTGGTGGTGTCGAACCACTGCAGCGCCAGCGCCTGGTCGGTGGGGGTGGGGCTCTGTCCCGCATGTCGACCGGTGGGGGCGGGGTCGCCGTGGTTGGCGAGCGCGTTGCCGACGTTCAACAGGACGAGCGCGGCCGCGAGAGCGACGACGAGCGTCGCGAGCGCGTGGCGCGTCTGCCGCCGGGCGCCATTGAAGAGGGGACTCATCTAGATCGTGCCTCCTTGGTGCTTTGGGGATTGGAGGCCTGATCCCGCTGCCGGCCGGGTCAAGCCGGCGGCCATATTACATAAAGTTGATCAACTTGCTCAGGAATAGGGTGGGGCAGCCGCCAGCCACTGCCTCTCCTTCGAGCGCATCACCGGCGTCGCCAGGGCGCTGCCGGCCCGGCGCTGCAGGGAGCGCAGCCGTGAATCGGCCGACGGGAGCAGCTTCGCCAGCTGGCGGTACTCCTTCGAGACCTGGCTGTTGCCGAAGACCTCGGCGACCGCGGTGAGGAGCTCGGCCGCGGTGGCCACCGTCGTCCGCGCGATCTCCTCCCCCCGGCGGCGATCGCCTCGCGCAGGGCGATGTGGGCATCGGCGGGCTCGAGCGAGCGGGCGCGTCCGCGGCCTTCGCCCTCCTTAGTGGTGAGGAGGCGGGCGCTGCCGAGCTCCCCTTCGCGCATTTCCTCGAGCAGCCAGCGATCGCCGGCGGCGACGAGGATCGGGACGCCCTCGGCGGCAAGGGCCTGGGCGTAGGTCTGGGTCTCGCTCAGCGAGTCGCCGTCGAGTAAGACCTCCATTCCCCAGACGAAGGTGTGGGAGCAGAAGCCGCGCGGGCTCGGGGTGCGGGCGTGGTGGCCGATCATCACCACCGCGTCGAGCGGGCCACCGTGGGCCTTCGCCATCGACGGCTCCGCCTCGGCCAGCGCCAGATCGGCGATCGGCCGCACCTCGACATCCGCGGGCATCCGCTCGCGTTCGACGTTGGTCCCGACCATGTGCCAGTCGCCGACCGAGATCCGCTCGGCCCCGGCGGCGCGCAGCGCTTCGATCGCGACCAGGACTTCGTCGGTCATCTGACGGCGGCCACGCCGGTAGGCGGCGGGGTGGGAGGGCAGGCAGTCGCGGTAGCTCTCGATGCCGGCGATCCCCTCCATGTCGGCGGCGATGAGGACGTTCACGCGGCCAGCCTAACCGCAGCGGCAAAAGGCACTTGGCGCGAGGTGGCGACCGGTTTAGGATCGCTGCGTGCGTCGTCTCGCCCTCAGCGCGGTCCTGCTACCGCTCCTGCTCCTCGTTCCCACGGTCGCCTCCGCGGCGACGGGCGACCTCACGTTCAAGGACTGCATCGCGAGGTTCGCGACCAGTCCCTGCACCGCCGTGCCAAACCCGGCGATCCTCGAAAACGCCCGTGACGTGGTGGTCAGCCCCGACGGGAACCACGTCTTCGTCGCCGACGGCAACGACACGGTTCTCGCCTTCACCCGCAGCGGCAGCGACGGCTCGGTCTCCTACGCCGGGTGCATCGAGAGCGCAGGCGGCGGCGCCCCCTGTGCCCATCCTGAAAAAAACGTGCTGCTGCAGCCGCGCTCGCTGGCGATCTCTCCTGACGGCACCGCCCTCTACGTCGCGGCGGAAACCTCGGACGCGATCGTCCGCCTGAAAGTCGACGCCGGCGGCGCCCTCAGCTTCGAGAGCTGCGTCGAGGATGATGACCTGCCCGAATGGGGCTGCGCCAACAAAGTCGCCAGCCTCGACGAACCCTCGCGGGTGGTCGTCTCGCCCGACGGCAAATCGGTCTACGCAGTCAGCGCCGGGGCGACGTTGAACCAGTTCTCGGCCGCCCTCGCCGGGCAGGGCTGCTACCGCGAGGTGACGATCACCGGCTGCGACACGCAGGCGGAGCCGCTCGAAGGAGCACGCGGGCTGGCGATCAGCCCGAACGGGGCGAACCTCTACGTGACCTCGGTCGGCCGCGACGCGATCACCTGGTTCAGCCGCGACTCCGAAGGCGACCTCACCCTCGCCGGTTGTATTTCCGACGACGACGACTCGACCGAATTCTCGGACGGTTGCAGCGAGGAGGCCGGCGTCAACTACGACTTCCTCAACCACGTCACCGTCAGCCCGAACGGCGAACACGTCTACGCGACCGACGAGACCGGCCTCGGCGTTGTCTATCACTTCAGCCGCAGCACGCTGACCGGGGCGCTCGTCCGTCAGGACTGCCTCGCGAACGACATCAACGTCGACGCCCCCGGCTGCCCCGAGCTGAACGACGAAACCACGGGCTCGGGCCTTGCCTCGGTGACCGACGCGGTCGTCAGCCCGGACAACGCCAACCTCTACACCGTCGCCTTCCAGGACTCGGCATTGAGCACCTTCGGGTTGCTGACCTCCCCCGCCGGCAAACTCGACTTCGTCCGCTGCCTCGCGGCCAACAGTTCCCAGGGTTGCACCGGCTTCGGCACCAGCATGCTCGACGGTCCCTTCGGCGTCGCGATCAGCCCCGACGGGCACGACGTCTATGTCGCCAACGGCAGCGGCACCCCGGCGCTGCTCCACTTCGAGCGCGAGGCGCCGGGTGACCGCAGCGGCGGCGGTGGCGGCGACGAAGAACCGGGGGGCGAAGAACCGGGCCCGGGCCCCGGCAGTGGTGGCTCCGGCGCGGGCGGATCGGGCACGAAACCGGTTGCCGGAACCGGCGGGGAAGACAACCCGCGCGCGAACGTCAAGTGCAACGGGCTCAAGGCGACGATCGTCGGGACCACCGGCAAAGACACCCTGCGCGGGACGAAGAAGAAGGACGTGATCGCCGCCGGGGCCGGGAACGACAAGGTCCTCGGTCTCGCGGGCAGGGATGTGATCTGCGGTGAGGGCGGTCGCGACAAGCTCGGCGGCGGCCCCGACGCGGATGTCCTCCTCGGCGGACCCGGCAAGGACACGCTCGAAGGGGCGGGCGGGCCGGACAGCCTGATCGGCGGCCCGGGATTGGACGCGCTTCTCGGCGGTCCCGGCAAGGACAGCGCCAAGCAGTAGGACGCCGGTTTGCGGGCCAGCCTAGGCGGCCATGCGCCGGTGATCGCGGCGGCGCAGCTGGATCACTTCGCCGCCCTTGATCTCGACCGGCTCGAACTCGGCGACCGAGAGGACGACGTAGCTGTAGCCGCAGGGGCAGACTTCGCGCTCGACGTCCTCGATGCTCTCGACGATGGCCTCGGTCTCCTCGGCACAGCTTGAGCAGACAACGGTTAATTGCAACATGACTCGATGGTTGCGAGTCGACCGGACGGCAGGGTGGATTTGCACGAACTTTTGCGGCGACGCGAAACGGACCTTTCGCGCGAAGCCGTTATTCCTCAAAAATCACCTATTGCACGAACTCGACCTGCTTAATAGGACTTTCCCTCGTCCATTCACGACAGGGGAGACGTCTTCATGGCTCGGTTCGGTCCGTCCCGGTTTCGCTGGATCTTCGCTTTTGCAGTGCTGCTCGTCGCGGTCACGGCGATGCCGGTTCTGGCGGACGAACCCCCGGTTCCCGCGAGCGACGAAATCGAGCCCCTGCCGCCGGCGCTGCAGGCGCAGGGTGACTGGCTGCCCGACGCGACCCAGGTGAGCGCGGGCATCGCCGCGGTGGAAAGCGAAGAAGCCGCGCGCGAAGAAGAACTGGAAGCGCCACCGGCCGTTCACGAACGGGAAGAATCGGCGGACGCCTATGCCGAGGTAGGTGCGGCAGGCGCCGAGGAACTGCTGCGGGAAGTTTTCGCCGAGCAGCTGGCGACGCTGAACAACGACCCCGCCCGGGCGATTACCGCCGCCGACGAGGTCGAACCGGTCGGGGCGACGGCGGCGACCGTCACCGAGGACGGCGACAGCGCCCTGCTCGACGCCGGGGTCCCGGTGCGGACCGAGGACGAGGACGGCGACGTCCGCCACCTTGATCTCTCCCTGGAAGCCACCGCGGCAGGGTTCGAGACCGACAATGCCCTCAGCGAAGTCGCAATCGGAGATTCGGCCGCCGACCCGGTCCGGGTTGGCGAAGCGGGTCTCTCGATCACCCAGCTTGGCGCCGACGCGAGTAGCGACGCCCATCGCTTCGGCGAACAGAGCGTCTTCAGTCACGAGTCCCTCACGGACACCGACACCCTGGTCGCGCCGACCGCTGGCGGCGTAGAGATCTTCGACCTGATCCGCTCTGAGCAGAGCCCGGAGAGTTTCCGCTTCCGGGTCGGGATGCCGCAGGGCGCCGAACTGCGGCCCGATGGAGCGGGCGGTGCGATGGTGGTGCGCGGCGACGAAGCGCTCGCCTCGATTCCCTTCCCCAGCGCGGTCGACGCTCAGGGCAGCGAGGTGCCGGTCGAGCTTGCGGTTGAAGGCGACACCATCGTTCTCCACCTCGCCCACCGAGACGGCGACTACGCGATGCCAATCCTGCTGGACCCGATCCTCGAGGACTGGGTCAACACCAACACCAAGTGGCAGAACGGCTACAACCTCAACGCGCTCGAAAACGGCGCTTGGCAGGGGACGAGCGAACCTTCGGGATTGATCTACCTCGGCACCGGCAACCCCTGCTACTTCACCTGCTGGGGACGCGGCCTCTATCTGACCGCGCCGAGCCGCAACTACGGAGCAAACACCTACGCCCACTGGGCCTACAGCGCGCCCAACATCGACAGCTACGTCTCCAAAGCCTGGCTGAACCCGTTCTGGCGCGACAACCACAACTGCAGCCAGAGCCAGTACGGGCAGCCGCACGACTACGACGGCTTCTGGGGCGACAACCAGTGGAACCTCCTGCAGACCAACCAGGCCAACGACGTCGGCAGCGTCGCAGCCGAATCGTGGGGCCGCGCCTTCATCGTCGGTCTCAGCTCCGGCGGCGGAATCAACATCCCCTGCTGGCGCGACGTCTACGTCGGCGGCGCCGCGATCTGGCTCGACGACTGGGCGGCACCGAGCGTCTCCGCGACGGTCACCGGCGTCCCGACGAACTGGATCGGCGCCGGCCAGTCGGTATCGATCGGCGCCAGCTCCAGCGACTCGGGCCTGGGTGTCCGCTTGGTCACCGTCACCCACGAAGGGAAAGGGGTGATCGGGCAGGAAAACGTCGGCTGCACCGGCCTCTACGGCAACCGCTGTCCGACCAGCCGCGGCTCCACGATCACGATGACCAGCTCCAGCTTCGGCGAGGGCATCAGGTCCTCGAGCGTGTCGGCCGAAGACCCGACCGGGAAGGCCACGACCGGCGCCAGCTTCACGACCAAGGTCGACTACAGCCCGCCGGAAGTAGTGCTGGAAGGACAGTTCGCCCAGGCGACCGGCGACGACCTCGGCGGCGTCAAAGGCGATGAAAAAACGGAGAAGCTGCCGCTCCCCGTCTACAACATGAAAATCCTCGCGACCGACGGCAGCAACGCCAGCAACACCACCCGCCGCTCGGGCGTCAAGAACATCGAAATCTACCTCGACGGGGTGAAACAAACGGTCGGCTGGACGGCGCAGACGGCGACCGAAGACAGCCGCCCGATGACGCAGAACTACCAGGTCAAGCTGAGCACGCTCACCACCTCCGGCCTGCACAAACTCGAAGTCAAAGCCGTTGACCAGGTCAACAACGTCCGCGTCCGCAGCCTCGAGTTCGAATACTTCCCGGCCACCGGGATGAAAGACGAATACGTAATGCACCACTTCCTCCTGGAAGACGGCAAGGATGAACGTGAAGGGGACCATCCGAAGCCCGAACTCGCCGTCAACGTGGTCAACGGCAACCTCGTCTACCACGAACAGGACGTCGAAATCGAGGGGCCGAACGTCGACCTCGAAGTCGAACGGTTCTACAACTCGATGCTGCCGACCTCCGAAAACACCGAATGGGGGGACGGCTGGACCCTGGCGCAGACGCCGGACTTGAACCCGACGAAAACCGGCGGCTCGACGGTCGCGAACCGAGCCGACGTCGTCGACCCCAGCGGCCTGCTCGAGGGCAACGTCAGCCTGCCCACCACGACCGGGGCGACGACCTTCGACCCCGACCTGCGAGCGACGCTGACCAAGAAGGCGACCGGCGGCTATGAACTCGAAGACGACACCGAGGAGACCCAAGGCTCGGTCTCCTTCGACTCGACCGGGCAAGCCGAGGCCGTGCTCAGCGAGGGCGAAGCCAAGATCGACTACTCCTACGAAAGCGGAAAACTCGCTGAAATCGAGGTGGAAGACCCCTCCACCTTCAAAGCCTCCGCCTCCGAACTGGAAATCCCCAAACCGCAGCTGCTGACCCAGGCCGCCTACGCCTCCTCCTTCGGCGTCAACGGCACGGCTGACGGTCAGCTGAAGAATCCCTCCGACGTCGCCGTCGATTCGAAAGGCAACCTTTGGGTCGTCGACAAAGGCAACAACCGTGTTCAGAAGTTCGATTCCAGCGGCAAATTTCTGATGAAATTCGGCGCCACCGGCACCGCCGACGGGCAATTCACCCGCCCGACCGCGATCGCGATCGCCGCCAACGGCGACCTGCTGGTGACGGACGCCGGCAACGGCCGCGTGCAGCGATTCAGCTCTAGCGGCGCCTTCCTCTCCAAATTCGGCAGCAAAGGAACCGGCAACGGCCAGTTCTCGGGAGCGGGGCCGGAAGGGATCGCGATCGACGCCGCCGGCAACATCTGGGTCTCCGACACCGGCGCCGGCCGCTTGCAGAAGTTCACCTCGGCGGGCGTCTTCGTCAAAGCCGCCGGCAGCAAAGGCACCGGCACCGGTCAGCTCGGCGAACCGACCGGGATGGACGTCGATCTGGCGACCGGCAACGTCTGGGTCGCCGACTGGACCAACCACCGGATCGCGGTTTTCAACAGCAACGGCGAATTCGTCGCCCAGTACGGCTCCCTTGGCAGCGGCGACGGGCAGTTCAACAACCCCGATGAGGTCGAGGTCGACAGCATCGGCAACGTCTGGGTGGGGGACAAGACGAACCAGCGGATTCAGCAGCTCAGCCTTAACGGCCAGTTCAAAGCGAAATTCGGCTCAGCCGGCGCCGGCGCCGGCCAGTTCGCCTTCGCCTACCCGATCGGGATCTCGACCGACTCGCAGGGCCACCTCTGGGTCACCGACGTCAACAACTACCGGATCCAACAGTGGACGGTGCCGGTCGAAAGGCCGACCTTCCTCTCCACGTTCGGGACGAACGGCGCCGCCGACGGCCAGCTGAAAAACCCCGGCGACGTGGCGAGCAGCTACAACGGCACCTTCTGGGTCGTCGACAAACTCAACCATCGGATCCAGAAGTTCGACTCGAGCGGCAAATTCGTCAGCAAGTTCGGGTCCTTCGGCACCGGCAACGGCCAGTTCAACCGGCCGACGCAGATCGCCGTCGACCGCGACGGCAACCTCCTCGTCGCCGACGCCAACAACAACCGGATCCAGAAGTTCGACGGCAACGGCAACTTCCTGATGAAGTTCGGCAGCCTCGGCACCGGCAACGGGCAGTTCACCACCCCCGAAGGAGTCGCCACCGACCCCGACGGCAACATCTGGGTCTCCGACACCTCGAACGGGCGCATCCAGAAATTCGACGAAAACGGCAAATTCATCGAAGTCGTCTCCTCCAAAGGCTCGGGCGCCGGGCAGCTCGGCGAACCGACCGGACTCGACGTCGACCCCGTGACCGGCAACGTCTGGGTCGCCGACTGGACCAACCACCGGGTCTCGGTCTTCGACGAAGACGGCGACTTCGTCGGTAGCTTCGGTTCCCTGGGCACCGGCCCGGGGCAGTTCAAAAACCCCAACGAGATCGAAATCGACGCGAAAGGCAATGTCTGGGTCGGCGACGTCGGCAACCAGCGGATCCAGCGATTCGACCTCAACGGCCAGTTCGTCGGCCAGTTCGGCTCGGCCGGCAGCGGCGCCGGACAGTTCGCCTTCACCTACCCGATGGGAATCAGCGCCGACCGCTACGGTCGGATCCTCGTCGCCGACGTCAACAACCACCGCATCCAGCGCTGGCAGCTCGGCAACTACACGACCCCGACGCCTCCCCCGATCGACCCCAGCGACGGCGACCCGAAAGTCGAAGTCGACACCGAAGCCGGTCTCGTCAAAACGCTGACCGGTAACGCCGCTGGCAGCCACACCTACACCCACGTCGGCGACGACCTCACCGCCCACACCGGGCCTTCCGGCAAAGCGGAATACGTCTACGACACCAGCGGCCGGATGACCAAAGTGACGCTGCCGAACGGCACCTGGGCCTCGATCGCCTATGGCACCGACGCCCGGGTGAAATCGGTGACGCTGAAGCAGGCCGCTTGGACCTCCTCGAAAACGACCACCTTCGAATACCAGGACACGGCGCCGCGGCGGTCCGTAGTCGACCCACCCGACGCGCCTGTGATCACCTACGAAATCGCCAACGACGGTTCGGTCCTAAAGTGGTGGAACTCAGCCCAGCCGCCGACGATCGACTACATCTCCGGCACCCTCTGGGACCACAAGGAAAAAGACGACGACCTCTGGGCAGGCGACCACGTGCTCGACGTGCAGGCCTACTCACCGGAGGGAATCGCCTCAATCTGGGTGGTCACCAACGGACACGAGCTCGTGCACGAAACCAAGTGCGACCAGAACCCCGAAGTGGCCGGTACCGAGTGCGTCACCCCGGCGATAAAAAGCGAGTGGGTGATGAGCACCGAACAGTACCCGCCCGGTCACCTGCCGATCGAAGTGATCGTCACCGACCACGCCGAAGGCACCACCACCAAACGCTTTTGGGTGGACATTCCCGAGCCGCCGCCGCCCCCGGCGCCCGGCACGCCGATTCCCCCCAAGTTCGCCGAAGTCGAGCGCTTCCGCAACGAATACGGGCTGGAGAAAGTATTCCCGGTCGCCGACGAGATCGAGCGCAACGAACGCATCCTCAACACGATCAACGCCTGGTACCAGGGCGACCCCGTCGCCAGGGCCTCGCGCGAAAGGTGGGGCGTGCCGCTGCGGCCCGAGGACGTCGCCGAGCTGGAATACCGCGAATGGCTCTATGACGTCAACGGGGAAAAGATCGACCAGTGGGTCGAAGCGACCAGCCCGGGCAGCTACGCCGGGTACTACATGGACCACGCCGCCGGCGGGGTGATGCGCATCGGCTTCACCAGCAACCAGTCCGCGCAGCTGGCGAGCCTGGAATCGTCTCTGGGGCTGGTCGGGGGAAGCAGCAGGTTGCAGGTCTACCCGACCACGCCCACGACCCCGTACCTCTCGGTGCGGGCGACCGGGCAGTCGGTGTTGAACGCGATGGAATCGAACTCCACCCTCCGAAACCTGGTCGTCAGCGTCGAAGACGACGAAGCCGGGAAAACCACCCGCGTCGGCACGCCGCAGGTCGCCCAGGTCGAAAGCATCCTCCACCAGATGCTGGGAGTGAACGCGCCGGTCTCGGTCCAGTACGAAACGGGTAGCGGAGCGTTCCTGGACGGCCGTTACCGCAACAGCGGCAGGATGCGGGCGGGCGACTACATCAACAGCGACGCCTATATCTTCGGAGGAATCCCGACGGGAGGACCGTGCACCGCGGGATTCGGAGCCGAAGACTTCGTGGACAAGCCCGGCACGGGCGACGACCTCCACCGGTTGTTTGTCCTTACCGCCGGTCACTGCGCCGTCAAACTCGACCAGGAAGGCGGGGAAGAGCGAAGTCGGCAGGGTCAAGCGCAGCGCCTTCCAATATGTCGAAGCCGGAGGCGTCCGCACGGACGCGTCGGCGATCCGGATCACCGAGGGCGGCATCGTGCCAACCTCGATCGCGGCCTGGGAAGGGAACGGGCTGCCGACGGAGCCGGCGTCAAGGGCCAGGAAGGGCAACACCGTTTGTTACTCCGGAGCGATCTCGAAGCGGGTCGCCTGCGGAAAGATCATCGCTCGCTCGCTCAACTGGGTTCCGGAGGGCGTGTCCTTCGGCGTCGCCGGGTACTGGGTCCAGTTCCCGCCCGACAAGCTCCCCCAGCACGGGGACAGCGGCGGGCCGGTATGGAACCTGCGCACCGGCGCGTCGATCGGCCTGATCTCGGCAGAACGTAATAGCAACCCCCAGGAAACGCTGGTGGCGCCACTCCTGCACCCGCCCAACATGCCCGCGAACCGGGTGCCGGGAATCCTTCACCATGTGGGCATGCAGCCGCTTTCGCTGAAGCTCGGTGGGTAAGGGCGTGGCGCCCGTGAGGAGAGCAATGGGCGCGCTGGTGGTCGCGGCAATGCTGGCGGCGGCCGCGCTCGCTGCGGGCTGCGGTGGTGGCAGCGATGACAGCGGGTCCGAGCGCGCGGTCGAATGGACCGTCGACCGCACCGTCGGCCCCAGGTCGATCCGTCTCGCGGCCACGGTCGAAGTCTGCGTCGCGCCGGTGCGGCTCGAACCACCGGAGATCGAGTACTCGGGCCACCGGGTCTACCTCGAACTTCGCCACACGCCCGAAAGATCGGAAGGAGAACACGACGGTTGTTTTCTCTCGCTGATGACCCTCCATAGGACGGTCACCTTCAAACGAGACCTGACCGAACTCATCCTCTTCGACTCCAGCACCGATCCACCCGAGCGTCGATGGCCGGAGTGATCTCGGTCCTTGTCGCCGACGATCACCCCCTCGTCCGCGAACACCTCGCCCAAGCGATTGCCACAGACGAGCGGCTGGAGCTCGTGGGGGAAGCCGGTAGCGGCGAGGAGGCCCTGCGGCAGATCGACCGACGCGTGCCCGACGCGCTCGTCCTCGACGTGGCGATGCCGGGGCTCGACGGCGCCGCCCTGTTGAAACGGCTGCGCGAGCGCCGCCTGCCGATCCGCGTCCTGTTGCTGTCCGGCCACGCCGACGTCGTCCAGATGCGGAACGCGCTGCGCTACCGGCCGGACTCGCTGCTGCTGATGGACACGAACGCGAGCGGCGTCTGCGACGAGCTCGTCGCGATGGAGGCCGAGGGGGTCTTCTCGGCGGGCCGGCTCAACCTCGAGCGCGCCCAGGTGCTGGCCCGAAACCGGGTCGAGCTGACCGGTCGTGAGTGGGAGGTCCTGAAGCTGAGCGCCGAGGGGCTGACCCGGGCCGAGATCGGCAAGCGTCTGCGCTTCGGGCCGAGCACGGTGCGGGACATCCGCCGCGATATCTGCACCAAGCTGGGCGCTCCCTCGATGCAGGTGGCGATCGTCACCGCCATGCGCACCGGGCTCCTCGACGTACTGAAAATCGCCTAGCGACAGGTAAGAGGAAGGACGTTCGTCCTGCGTCCGCGGGTTCGCAATAAGTCCGCCCGCATTGGCGATGACAGCGGCGCTCGCCCATGGAAGTGTGCTGCGCGAGGTGCCAACAGATGGCAGCGGCGACTGGATACCCAGCTAGGGAGGGCGGGCTTGATGCTTGAGAAGTGGATTCGAAATCGTGTCTCAAACGATCGGCAGGGGCCTGCCAGGACCTGGGGCGCCTGCGTCGGCGCGGCCGTGCTCGGGATCGCCACCGCCCTGGTCTCGCTGACCGCCCTGCTCCTCTTGCTCGACGCCCTCGGGGTGAGCTCGGCGCCGGAGAGTCTCGCCGCCGCCGGCCAGGATGCCGTCGTCGCGCTCTACGCGGTGCAGCTGGTCGGTCTCTCGTTCTTCAACGGCACCGCCGAGCTGCGCTTCGCCGCCGTCCCCGGCCTGCTCCTGGTCGGGGCCTCGCTGGCGTTCGCCACCTTCGTGGCGGTCAGGGCGATTCCCGGCTCGCCGCGGCGGAAGATGACCGCCGCACTCGGGACGGCGTTCTCCTACGCATTGCTACTGGGGATCGTCGCCCTGTTCGTTCCCCTCGAGCTCTCCGCTCCCGGCATCGGCAAAGAGATCGCGGTCTCGCCCTCGCCCGTCGAGGCCTTTCTGCTGCCCCTCGGCTGGGGGGTGCTTTTCGCCTTGGCGGGTGGTCTCCTCGCCACCTTCGGACGCGAGTGGCGCCGTGCCGCATCAGGCCTGCTCGGCGAGTGGGCGCGCCCGCTGGCCGCCTCGCTGCGCGTCCTCGCAGCAGCCCTCGCCGCCAGCGCTGTGGTCGCGCTCTTCGCGGGCCTCGACGCCCTCGGTGCCGACCTCGGCTCGCTGACGAGTGGCGGCGTCGGCCATGCGTTCAAGGTGATCGGCGCCACCATCGTCGCGCTGCCCAGCCTGGCGGCGGCGGTCTTCGTCTCCGGCTTCGGCGTCCCCTTCGACTGGCAGCTGGACGCGCTCGGGCATGGCGAGGGCTCGGTCTCCGCTTTCGGTGGAGCGCTGCCGGCGGGCGGCGGCGACGTCACTCAGACGCACGGCGCCCCGGCCGTTCTGGCGCTGGCGCCGGCAATCGCGCTCGCCGCGGTATTCGCCCTCGGCTGGCTGGCTGCGCGCCGCTCCGGTGCGGACGTCCGGCGCGGGCTGCTCAACACCCTTCGCGCCGCCGCGGGCATGACGGCAGCCGTCTGGGTGCTCGCCCTGCTCGGCCGCGTCGACGCGCAGATCGGCGGCCTCCTCGGCTTCCACTTGGTTCCGGACGTCGGTGTCCTGCTCTGGCGCGTGCCGCTCGTAACCTTCCTCGGCTGCTTTGCCGGCAGCTTCGCCTACGCGCTGGCGCAGGGAGCCCACGCGCGGCGCCGCCTGGCGACGACGCTGCTCGCCGCCGTGCATCCTGCCAACTGGCGACAGCCGCAGTGGGTGCAGGAGGGGATGACCTGGAGAGCCGCGCTCGGGGTCGGCTTCGCTGCGATCCCGGTGCTGCTGATCGGGCTCGGGGCAACCGGGCCGTCGACCTCGGCCGCGCCGGAAAAGATCTCCCTGGCGCCGCTCGAACAGGCCGCCGAGCAGCGGCTCGAAAAGGCCAGCACCAACGACGAGGTGGTGGACGTGACGGTCAACCCGGAGACGCGGGCGGTCGGCACGGCGAGCGTCCACACGCCCCTGCGAGCGCTCGGGATCCCCGCCGGAGGGTCGCGGGCCGAGAAGGCCGAGGAAGTGCTCGTCCACTACGGCGACCTCTTCGGCCTCGATGACGCCGCCGCCGAACTCGGCAAGCCCGAGAGCTCGACGGACAAGTTCGGCGTCACCCACATCACCTTCGAGCAGATGGCCGCGGGCCACCGGGTCTTCGGCGGGGGCATCGGCGTCCACCTCACCGAGAAGGCCGAAACGCTGGACTTCGTCAGCGGCTCGGTCATCCCCAACGTCATCGTCGCCGAGGACGAGCCGAAGCTCTCCAGCGGGCAGGCGCTAAAGGTCGCCAAGGAAGCCCTGCCGTCAGGGAACCTCGCCCGGCCCGACGGGAAGAACTTCGTGCAGCCGCCCAGCCTGCAGGTCTACGCCGGCGTCGAACCTTACGTCTCCGGCCCCAACGCCAGGCTCGCCTGGTTCGTTTGGCTGGTCAGCGAGAAGACGGAAACTTCCGAGGAATACGTCGTCGACGCGGTCACCGGCGAGATCCTCGACACGATCCCGAAAGCGCACCAGATCAAGTTCCGCGAAGTGTACGACTACAAAACCGGCCCGACCCTCCCCGGGGTCCTGGTCCGGCAGGAGAAAGAAGAAGCGGTCGCCGACACGGACGTGAACTACGCCTACGACAACACCGGCACCGTCTACGACTTCTACGAAGGGTACGAACGCGACAGCTACGACGACAAAGGCGCGCCGCTCGTTTCGACCGTGCACTTCAAGCAGGCCTCCGGCGCGGCCTTCAAGAACGCCTACTGGAACGGCGAGCAGATGGTCTTCGGCGACAAATACCCGAAAGCCCTGGACATCGTCGGCCACGAGATCACCCATGCGGTGGTCGAAAACAGCGCCGAACTGCTTGGCTCCGGCCAGGCGGGGGCCTTGAACGAGGGCTTCTCGGACATCATCGGCGCCACGGTCGAAATGGAAAAAGAAGGGGCTCCCGATTGGGTGATCGGCGAGGACCTTCCCACCGGCCCGATTCGCAGCCTCTCCAATCCCGCGGCGTACAGCGAACCGATCGGGGAAGAAGGAGCGAGCGTCGCCTTCCCGTCGACCCTTTCGCAGTGGGTGGCCACCTGCCTGGACAACTTCGGCATCCACATCAACAGCACGATTGTCAGCCACGCCTTCTACATAGCGGCGACCAAATTGGAATCCACCCAGGGGATGGCACCGGTCGAATCGGCATTCATCTTCTACCGCGGCGTGACCGAATTCCTCGGTGGAAATCAGACCCCGACCCTCGAGGATTCGCGGGCGGCGATCCTGAAAGCGGCGGAAAATATGTACGGCCTCGGTTCGCCCGTGTACGAAACCGTCAAAGCCGCCTTCACCGAAGTCGGCCTCAACGGGACCGCCCAGCCGACTCTGGTCAACTGCAAACCTAAATTCGAATGCGCCTTCGCGCAGGCGCTGCAGACGCGCCAGAGCGCCAGCGGTGAATCGGCCGTCGAAATGCTCACCACCCTTTACAAAGCGCGTGGCGAGCTCGCCCTCAACACCCCTGCCGGCGATCACTTCCTGCCGCTCTACGAATCCCACATGGTGCGGATCACCGAACTCGTCAACCAGGACCCGGAGCTGGCCGAGATGTCGGTCGCCGGCCTGGAAGAGATCACCCCCGCCCTCGACGCCTTGATCGAAGGCCACGGCGACGAGTTCAAACTCAGCGCCGATCAGATGGGGAGGATCGAAGCGGCGCTGCAGCGACTCGCCGAGGACGACCGCCTCTATGGCGGCGAAGGCGCGGGCCAGCTCGCCGACCTGATCGACGAAGAACTGCAGTGGATGGGGCTGCCCAGCTATGGCGGCATGGACTATGAGAGCGGCTTCCAGCGCCTCAACACCGAAGTTGAATCGCAGAGCCTGACGGCAGAAGGCGGTCCGATCCTCGACCCGAACTGCACCGGCAAGCCTTATCCGAACGACTTCCACGTCAACGGCTTCTACGCCGATACCCCCGGGGCCAACATCCCGGGCCAGGTCGCGCCGTTCATCGCCGGCGGCATCATCTGCGGCGCCGAAGTCGAACCGACGACCGGCAAAACCGGCTGCATCGGCGAAAACTCGCTCAACACCGAGGTCTCGGTGAAGCTGCCTCCGGGCGACAAAGTCAACTCGACGAAAAACCTGCCGGCGAGCTCCTGGGTGGGCGAACTGGTCGGCTTCGGGATCGCCTGCGCGGGTGCTGAAACGCAGCGCATCTACGGTCAGGTCGGGCTCCTCTCGCTTGCGAGCTGGACTTCCTCCCAGTGCCCGACGACGGCAATTGCCTGCTACGAAGGCAGAAGCACGTTCAACAACGGCGAAGGGTCGGTCACCGGCAAAGGATGGGCCTGGATCAGCGAAGAAGCCGGCGTCCTCAAGCTGACCACGAAGCCGGTCACGGTGACCACCGAAAACGGCTACTTCGTGCGGATGAGCTTCGGCCAGTTCGAAGCCAAGCTCTGCGGGCGGGCAGGCACCTCGGCGTCGAAAGCCTGCGGTGGCTCGACCGCGACCTGGATCCACCAGAACGGCGAAGCGGCCGAACCGGGCTGCCCCACGACCCAGGGCCGGTTCGAGATGCAGGCCAAAAACGCCGCCGGCAAATCGACGGTTCCGGTAACCACCTGCGTGCGCTGGGACAAAGAAGCGCACATGCAGACGATCGATGCGCCCAACAGCATCAACGCGGTCAGCTGCGTGCCGGCGAGTACCACCTGCGTCGTCGCCGACAGCAAAGGCAACGCCTTCTACTCGACCGGGGTGAAAATGAACGCCGCCTCGAGCTGGACCTCATGGACCGGGCCCGGCGTCAGCCCCGCCCACGACATCGCCTGCCCCGCGACCACCCTCTGCGTGCTCGCTGCAGGTGAAGTCTCGGGCGGCGGCGGCAACGTCTACCGCGCCACCGCGCTCGGCGGGACCTTCCTCAACGCGTTCAACCCGACCAACGGCGTCGGCGCTTTCTCCTGCCCCTCGACGGTCTGGTGCGTGAGCGCGCACGAAGGCGGCGGCTACATCCGCTGGACCGCGAAACCGTCGGGGACCCTCTGGACCGCGGTGGCGATCGGCACCGGGGCGATGAAAGACGTCGCCTGCCTCTCGTCCTCCTTCTGCGCGGTGGTCGATGCCACGGGCAATGTCCGTGTCGCCACTAGCGAAGCCAAAATCAAAGAAGCGGCCGGCTGGACGGCGACCAGCGTCAACGGCGGAGTCGCGCTCAGCTCGGTCGCCTGCACCGCGACGACCAACTGCATCGCGGTGGGCAACACGGCCAAACTCCTGAAATTGACGATCGCCGCGGGCGGCGGCGCGACGGTCTCGAGCCAGACCATCTCCGGGGCCGGCGAACTCAGCGAAGTGACCTGCACGGGGGCTACCTGCGTCGCCACCGACAACCAGGGCCGCATCTTCGCCTCCTCCAACAGCGGCACCTCGTGGACGAAGCGCTTCGAAGCCGGCGGCAAACTGATGAGCGTCTCCTGCGCCTCGGCCTCGCTCTGCGTGGCAACCACCAACGCGGGTGACCTGATCAAGTTCGACCCGCTCCCCTGACCAGCCGCCGCTGACAGAAGACATCGCTGCATACCCTCTCCACCGGCTGAATTGAGCTGACGCTCAAATCAGCCGGTGGAGAGTACTCAGTTACCCTTGTATAGGCGTGCGGATGTCGAACCAAAGAACTTCCTTGCTCCTGGCGCTGGCCATCATCTGCTCGCTCGCCGTGCTCGCATCGCCAGCTTCGGCGGCGCGCGGTCTCTACGCCGCCAACGTCTCCGACCGGACGGTGTCGGCGTACACGGTCGGAGCGACCGGAGCGCCGACGCCGGTCGCCGGCTCCCCGTTCGACGTCGGCATCGCCCCGGTCGGCGTGGCGATGACCCCCGATGCGAAGTACCTCTACGTGACCAACCTCGAATCGAACTCGATCGATGCCTTCGCCGTCGGCCTGAACGGAGGCCTCGTCCCGCTGCCCGGGTCCCCTTTCGCGGCCGGAACGGGCCCCTGGGGAGTGGCGGTCAGCCCGGACGGCACGCACCTGTACGCCGCCAACTACGACACCAGCAAGGTCTCGGCGTTCTCGATCGCCTTCGACGGCAGCCTCAGCCCCCTTGCAGGCTCGCCCTATGCCTCGGGAGGAAAAAACCCCAACGGCATCGCTCTGACGCCGGATGGCAAGCACCTGTACGCGACGCACATGAACTCGAGCAACGTCGCGGCGTTCACGGTCGCCTCCGACGGCAGCCTCAGCCTGGTCGAGGGATCCCCGTTCGCTGCCGGCGGCACCGCCCGCCCGGTCTCGGTCACTCCTGACGGAAAGTACCTCTACGTAGGCAACTCGACGGACAACAACATCGAGGTCTATTCGATCGGCGCGGAGGGAGCCTTGAGCAAAGTCACCGGCTCCCCCTTCGCCACGGAAGGCAACCCACTCGGCCTCGCCATAACTCCCGATGGGGTGCACCTGTACACCGCCCACGTCGGCGGGGCCGCCAACATCTGGGGCTACTCGATCGGATCCAACGGCGCTCTCGGCAACCTCTCCGGCTCCCCGTTCCCCACCAAAGCCTTCAGGGGGAACAGCGCGACTGTCAGCCCCGACGGCAGGTACCTGTACTCCACCAACAGCGGCTCGAACAACATCTCGGTTTTCACCATCGGAGCGGGCGGCAGCCTGCAGTCGATCGCAGGGTCTCCGTTTGGCGGGGTGATTGAGCCGATCCAGGTCGTCGTCAGCCCCGACCAGGGCCCCGTGGCGGCCTTCTCGGCCGCACCCACGCCGGCTGGCAACCCGCTGCCGCTCGACGGCTCGGCTTCGAGTGATGCGGACGGCACCCTCGCCGCCTATCGCTGGGATTTCGGTGACGGCGAGACCGGGGTCACCTCGTCGCCGACGACCACGCACGTCTACGGGTCCGAGGGGGATTACACGGTGACCCTGACCGTCGTCGACGACTCGGGCTGCTCGACCGCCCAGACCTACACGGGCCAGACCGTCGGCTGCAACGGCTCTACGCTGGCTGCGGTCTCACACCAAGTCACGGTGCCGCCGGGGGAGCCGCTGGACGTTTCCTTGTCCGGCGGGGGGTCTGGCTCAGTTGTGAGCTCGCCGGCGGGGATCGTTTGCCCGGGTACCTGCTCCCACTTCTTCGAGCCCGGGACCGAGGTCACCCTCAACCCGGGCCCCGCCCCCGGCTCCGCCTTCGCCGGCTGGTCGGGGGGCGGGTGCGAGGGCCTCGGGAAATGTCAGGTGACCGTGGACTCCGAGAGCGCGGTCACCGCTACTTTCGCTCCGCTTTCGCCGCCGCCTCCCGCTGACCCTCCGGATCACCCGGGGCCCGCAGCGATCGAACCCCAGCTGCGAATACTCCAGGTCCGTGGAATCCCGCGCAAGGCGAAGATCGTCGTGCGCGGGGAGATCGCCAGTGCCGCCAGTGGCGCCGTCAGCGTCAGGTCGAGTGCTTCGGTGCGGGGACGGCGGGTCGGTGTCTCGCGGCAAGCCACGATCGTCGCCGGTCGTTGGCGCGTCCGTCTTCCCTTTCCCTGGAGGGCGGCAGGGGCCAAAGCGAAGCTCTCCCTCTCCGTCCGTTTTGAGGGCAGCCCCGGCGTCGCGGGCGGCTTCGCCGAGCGGCGGCTTCGGGTCCCTTTCCCTACCCAGTAACGGCGAGGCGCGCCTAACGAGAAGTCCGCCCGCCTTGCCGATGACAGGGGGGCGGGGGGCTGGCAGGCTGGCTTTTTCATGAACAAGCCGCCGGCAGGAAACGGCACCCTGGTGTCCAACGGCGCGGCTCCCAGTCTCCGCGCGCAGCGGCTCGATCCGATCGAGTCGCTGCCCCCGGCGCCCCCGCTCTCCCTGGAGGAGATGCGGGAGGAGGTCGAGCGAGCCCTGGCGGAGGTCGAGTTTCCGGCGCCGGAAGGGGCGGAGCGACTGGCCGAGGCGGCGCGCTACGCGCTCCTCGGCGGGGGCAAGCGCGTGCGCCCGATCCTGGTGATGGCCGCGGCGCAGGCTTTCGGCGTCCCTGTCGGAGAGGTCCTGCCGACCGCGTGCGCAATCGAGTTGATCCACACCAACTCGCTGATCGTCGACGACCTGCCGGCGATGGAGGATGACATCGCGATCCTCGCCGGCTGCGCTCTGCTCAGCGAGGCGCAGCGGCTGATCCTCGCCGACCAGCCGGGGTCCCCCCACCTGCGCAACCGGCTGTTGCAGGCGGTCCTCGAGGCGACCGGGACGGCGGGGATGGTCGGGGGCCAGTTCCTCGATGTCACCAAGTACCGCCCCCGCGATCGCGACGACCTCGAACGGCTGCAGATGCTGAAGACGGGGACGCTGCTGGTCGCCAGCGTCCGCTGCGGCACCCTGATCGCCACCGACCGCACCGACCCCGCGTTCGACAGTTTCGCCGCCAGCCTCGGCTCTCTCTTCCAGGTGGTCGACGACATCCTCGACGAGACCGGCAAGGCCCGCTGGCTCGGCAAGATCCCCGGCAGCGACCGGCTCGCCGGGAGGATGACCCACGTCACCATGTTCGGGCTGCGACAGGCCCGGGAGACGGCGAAAGGGTTGCACGAGCGGAGCCTGGAGAGCCTCGCCGAAATCGACGCGCGGGTGCCGGGGTCGACCCAGCCGCTGCGCGAAATCGCCGACCTGGTCTATCGCCGAAAGCAGTAGGCATGCGTTGGCTGCTGACGCCGGGGGTGGTAACCATTGCCGCGCTCTCCTCCTGGCTGGCGAAGCTGGCCATCCGGCGGCCGCGACCGGGTTCCCCCGATCGCCTCGCTCCCTGGGGCCGCCTCGCCGCCGCCGGCTTTCCCAGCACCCACTCAACCTGCGCCTTTGCCGCCGCCGCCTGGCTGCGCAGCTGCCGGTTGGGCGGCTGGCTTCACGCCTTGGCGGTGCTGGTGGGCCTTTCCCGTGTCCGCTGCCGCGCGCACTATCTGGCCGACGTCGCCGCCGGAGCGATCCTCGGTTACGGGATCGCTTGGAGGGTCGAGACCATAGAAAAATCCTTTCGGAATAAGGAAAGAATTCACACCTATACTCGCGTCCCTTGAGTCCGCGAGCCTGGATTTGCACCATCGCCGCCGCGGCAGTCTGGGCGGGCCTGGCGACTCCTGCCACCGCCAGCTTGACCCAGGCGGTGGGAGCGGGCAACAGCCTCAATGCGGTCTCGTGCGTCCCCGCGACGACGACCTGCGTCACCTCCGACAGCCAAGGCAACGCCTTCTACGCAACCGATGTCAGCGTGACGGCGGCGGCTGCCTGGAACTCCTGGGCCGGCCCGGGCGTCGCTCCCAGTTGGGCCCTGGCCTGCCCCGCGACCTCGCTTTGCGTGCTCGCCTCCGGCACCGTTCCCGACAGCGAAGGCGGCAACGTCTACCGCGCCAACTCGCTCGGCGGCACCTTCCTCTCCTCGTTTCTTCCCGCCAACGGAGTCGGCGCGCTCTCCTGCCCCTCGACTGACTTCTGTGTCAGCGCCAACGAGGGCGGTGGTTTCATCCGCTACTCGACCAAACCGTCGGGGACGCTGTGGACGGCCGTCGTCATCGGCACCGGCGCGATGAAAGGTGTCTCTTGCCTCTCGCCGTCGTTCTGCGCGGTAGTCGATGCCGCCGGCAACGTTCGGGTCGCCACCACCGAACAGGGAGTGAAGGAAGGCGCGGGCTGGAAAGCGACCAGCGTCAACGGGGCGGTGGCGCTGCAGGACGTCGTCTGCACCTCGACGAGCTCATGCCTCGCCGTCGACGGCAGCGGCGAAGTGCTCGAGCTGGCGATCGCCGCCGACGGTGGCGCGACGGTCACGAGGCAGCCGGTCGCCGGCGCCGGGCGCCTGGTCGCCCTCTCCTGCGCCGGCCTTACCTGCGCGGCCGCGGACGCCGACGGCGGCCTGTTCGGTTCGATTGACGGCGGCGCGAGCTGGGCGATGAGGTCTGGAAGCGCCCCCGAGTTCACGAGCGTCTCCTGCGCCTCCGCCTCTCTCTGTGCCGGGGTGACGAGGGCAGGCACGATCACTACCTTTGACCCCTCGGCGCCCCTGCCACCGACCCTTGTCCTTTTCACCGGTTCCCTCCCCGCGGGAGTCGCCGGAGTGCCGTACGAGGCGCAGCTCGAGGCCGAAGGCGGAACCCCGCCGTACAAGTGGTCGGCCTCGGGGCTGCCGCCCGGGCTCTCGATCGATCCCGCTAGCGGCAAGATCAGCGGCACTCCGCTGACGGCGGTGTGCGTGCGGGTCCCGTGCCTGCAGCCCGCCGCCACCTACGCGCCGACGATCAGGGTGGCCGACGCCGACGGCATCCCGACCTCGAAGCAGCTGACGATCTCCCTCGCCGGTTCTGGCTCCGAGGAACCGCCGCCTCCGCCGCCGGTCATCGAGCCGCTCGTCACCGAGCTGAAGTCCTCCCACCGTTCCTGGCGCTTCGGCCGCGGCGGGACGACCTTCTCCTTCCGGCTCAACGTCAAGGCCGGGGTGACGCTCCGGTTCAAGAAACGCTTCGGCGAGCGGACCAGGCGGAGCGGCTCGATCTTCCTCCTCGTCGATAGCGGCATCACCAGGATGGGCTTTAAGGGTCGCCTCCCGGGAGGGAAGCTGAAGCCCGGTCGCTACGTCCTCGAGGCCGCGGCATGGGGTTCGGCCGGGCACCGCACCACCCCCGCCTCGGTCGGCTTCCGCATCCTCCCGTAAGCCCTGACGGTTTTTGACGGCGGCTCGAGCGGCGGCACTACGACGTTCTGTCTCCCGGGCCGCCGCCGCTCCTGTAGAAGTACCGGCGTGTTGATCGACGGTCTACCGCTCGAGGCTCCCGCCGCGCCGCTGAACGACCTGCTCCGGATCGGGCTCGACGCCAAGGCCGACGAGGTGGCGCTGGTCTCGGCGGAGCGCTCGATGAGCTGGCGGGTGCTGGAGGAGGAGGCCGAGCGGCTGGCCGGCGGCTACCGCGGGCTGGGCCTGGAGCCCGGCGACCGGATCGCCTCGCTGATGCCGAACCGGCTCGACCTGCTCGTCCACTACCTCGCCTGCTTCAAGGCGGGGCTGGTCGCGACCCCGCTCAACTACCGCTACACCCACCGCGAGATCGACCACGCGCTCGAAGTCAGCGGCGCGAAGGCGCTGTTGGCGCACGAGGAGCGGGGCGAGGACGTGGGGGAGAGCCGGCTCGCCGGGCAGCTGCCGATCAACCTGCAGTGGCCGCGGGACTTCGACCCGCTGCTGGAGAGCGAGCCGCTGCCGGAGCACCCGCCTTCGGATCCGGCCGACCCGGCGGCGATCTTCTTCACCTCCGGCAGCACCGGCCCCGCCAAGGGGGTCACCCACACCCGCTCGTCCCTGCGCTGGATGATCGCCAGCGCCGCCGCGGCCTTCGAGCTCGACGGCGACGACGTCTTCCTGCCCGGCTCCTCGATGTCTCACATCGGCTCCTTCCTCTGGGCGCTCAGCATGCTCTCGGTCGGCGGCCGCGTGGTGGTGGCGCGGACCTTCGACAGCCACGAGCTGTTGCCGCTGTTGCGCGAGCAGCGGCCGACGGTGATGGCGATGATCCCGGCGGCGCTGCTGGCGCTTGTCCGCGACCACGACCTGCAGCCGCACGACTTCGACTCGCTGCGGATCTGCCGCTGCGGCTCCGACAAGGTCTCGACCGAGCTCCTGCACGAGTTCGCCGCCGTCGCCGGCTTCCCGATCGTCGAGGGCTACGGGATGACCGAGGTCGGGCTGGCGACGCTGAACCCGCCCTCGGGCGTGGTCAAACAGGGCTCGATCGGGCGGCCGATCAGCGGCTTCAGCATCGCCCTAAGGGGCGAGGGAGGCGAGCCGGTCGAGGCCGAGGCGGTGGGCCGGATCTTCATCCGCACGCCGGCGCGGATGGCCGGCTATTGGGAAGCGCCGGAGGCGACCGCGGAGGTCCTGCGCGAAGACTGGATCGACTCAGGCGACCTCGCCCGCGCCGACTCCGACGGCTACCTCTGGTTCTTCGGTCGAAAGAAGCAGGTGATCGTCCACGACGGCTCCAACATCAGCCCCTACGAGGTCGAGGGCGCGCTCGTCGAGCACCCGGCTATCGACCTCGCCGGCGCCGTCGGCGTCCACGACGAAGTCCACGGCGAGAACGTCCGCGCCTACGTAACCCTGCGCGAAGGCGCCGAGCGGCCGAGCGCGGCGGAGCTGATTGTCCACTGCCGCGAGCGGATCGGCTACAAGGCGCCGGAGGAGATCCTCTTCCTCGAGGAGATGCCGCTCAACCCGACCGGCAAGATCGACCGCGTCGGCCTGAAGAAGATGGCCGAAGACCACCTGCACCCGCACGGCCTCGCCTAACAGGCGCTACTTGGCTTTTCCAGGCTGCGGTTGGACCTTGATCGTTTTCGTGAACGTCTGCGCGCTTCCGGTCGGGCGAGTGACTTTGACCGCCAGCTTCACCTTCACCGTCCCGCCGGCCTTCAGCAGCTTTTTGCCGGCGGCGGTGATCTTCATTTTCAGGCCCTTCTTTTTTCCTTCCGCCACTTTCACCGAGCCCTTGGCGAAGACGATCGGCTTGTTCTTGGACCTCGCCCACGGCCGGAAGGCGGTGCGGGGAGCGACCGCCTTGGCGATGCCGTCGCCATGGCAATATTTCGGATCGGGGTGGCCGCCCTGGGCGTTGCAGTCGATGAAGACCGGCGTCATGTAGCGCCAGCCGTAGACCTTCTTCAGGTAGACGAGCCTGACTTTGGTCGGCGTTTTCGTGCCTTGTCCGGTTCCGCTGGTGCCGCCGCCAGCCGGAGTCTGTGGTTTGGCCGGCGGGGCGCACCCTTCGCAGGGTTTCCAGTCCGGTTCCTGGTTCTGTTCGGCGGACTCGGTGATCGGGACCGCGGGCGCGCTGCCGTCGGCCGGGGCGACGAGGACCTGCCGGTAACCGGCCCCGAACGTGGGATACGCGTCGAAAGCGACCCGGGTGCCGTCCGGAGAAAAGGTCGCGTCGTAGGGGACGACCCAACCGTCCGGCATCTCGATCGCGTGTCCGGGGCCGGAGCCGTCCGCCGGCGCCACCCGGATGCGGTCGAGCGGTTCTTCGTCGGCGCTGTAGACGATCTGCGTCCCGTCCGGCGACCAGTCGACGCTGGAGTTGAGTTCCGCGGGGACGGGCAGCTCTTTGAAGCCGGAGCCATCCATGTTGGTGACGCGGATCTTCTCCGGGTCGCTGAAGGTGACGGTCCCGACCCGGGTCCCGTCGGGCGAGACCGAGGGCCGGTAGCCGTAGGAGTTGGTCAGGACGGTGGGTTTCGCCGAGTTGTTCGGCGGCCCCTTCCAGATGAACCCTTCCCGGCTGAAGAGGAGCGTCGAGCCATCCGGTGACCAGGCCGGCGAGAGCTCTGACTTGTTGGAGGTCGAGTCGATCGCCAGGGGGTCGGCGGTTCCGTCGGCCGGGCTCACGAACACCTCGCTTTCGAGGTTCGGCGGCGCGTTCGAGGAGTAGCGCTCGGCGTAGGCCAGCATCGTCCCATCGGGCGACCAGGCGGGCTGGGTCAGGGACTCGACCCCTCGATCGGGCGAGTCGGAGATGTTGGTTGCTTCAACTTCGGCGGCGCTTTTGGTGGGGTCGAGCGTCCAGACGTCCCAGCTGCCGAAGGCGTCGTAGAAGCCGTTGTAGGCGATCAAGCTCCCGTCGGGCGACCAAGAAGGCGTTCGCTCCTCACCCTCCGCGTCATCCGTTTCGGTCAGGTACCGATGTTCCGAAAGATTGTCCGGGTTGATGATGCAGAGGTCCTGTTCGCAGCTATAGGCGATCTGGTCCCCGCTGGCGCCCGGGGCGGCGAAAGCGGTGACGAGGAGAGCGGAGAGCCCGACGACCAAAGCCACTGCGTTCCTGAACCGATTCTGCATCTCAAAACCTCACTTTGACGGCGACTGGAGCGCCCATCCTCGCACTTCATGCAGCTGTCGCGGCTGCAGGATTAAGGGCGGGCCCGGTCGCTGCCGACAAGACACTCGGTGCTCACCTGATGCGATCGCGAAAAGGCCCAGTCGGGTTAATAGCTGCAACCCTCGTCGCCGCGGCACTCATCGCCGCCGGCTGCGGCTCTGAGGGCGACGCCGCCCAGAGCGGAACCCTGCGGGCGACCTTCTCCTCCTTCCCCGACTACCTCGATCCGGCGCTCTCCCATTCCGAGGAAGGCTGGACGGCGATCTACGACACCTATATCCCGCTGCTCACTTATAAGCACGCGAGCGGCAAGGAAGGCAGCGAGGTCATCCCCGGCCTTGCCCGGGCCCTGCCTGAGATCAGCGCTGACGGCAAGGTCTACCGGCTGCAGCTGCGGAGCGGGCTCAAGTATTCGGACGGCACGCCTGTCCGGGCCTCTGACTTCAAGCGAGCGATCGAACGGGTCTTTCTCCTCAACTCCAGCGGCTCGCCCTTCTACACCGACATCGCCGGCGCGGAACGATTCGCGGAAACCAGGCGCGGCGGCATCCCTGGGATCGTCGTCGACGACAAGAGCGGGGAGATAACGATCCGGCTCGTCCGTCCCCGTGGCACCTTCCTGCAGGAGTTGGCGCTGCCGTTTGCCGCCCCGCTGCCCGCCGGAACGCCGGACAAGGACCTCTCGGCCGATCCGCCGCCCGCGACCGGGCCCTACGAGATCGTCTCCTCGAAGCCGGGGAAAGGGTGGTCTTACGCGCGCAACCCGTATTGGGAGAAAGCGAACGCGGAGCGGCTGCCGGAGATCCCGAGCGGCCACGTCGACCGGATCGAGGTGACGGTGCTGCGCAACCCGGCGACGCAGGTCGCCGACGTCGAAGCGGGCCGCTACGACTGGATGGAGAACCCGCCGCCGTCGGACCAGTACGCGGCGGTGAAGGAAAAGTACGAGGGGACTCAGTTCCGCGAGGAGCAGACCGAGAGCACCTACTTCTTCTGGATGAACGTGACCGAGCCGCCGTTCGACGACGTCCAGGTCCGCCGCGCCGTCAACTACGCCGTCGACCCGCGGGCGCTGGAACGGATCTACGCCGGCCAGCTGGTCGGGACCCAGCAGATCCTGCCGCCGGGGATGCCCGGCTACGAGCGCTACGAGCTCTACCCGTACGACCTCGAAAAGGCAAAGGAGATGATCGACGAAGCCGACCCGGCCGACCGCGAGATCACCGTCTGGACCGACAACGAACGTTCGCAGGAAGAAGCGGGCACCTACTACGCAGCGGTCCTCGAAGACATCGGCTTTGAGGTGAAGCTGCAGGTCTTGAACGCCGACAACTACTTCACCGTGATCGGCAACGCCTCGACCCCGGACCTTGACACCGGCTGGGCGAGCTGGTTCCAGGATTACCCGCACCCGAACGACTTCTTCCAGCCCCTGCTCTCCGAAGAGAGCATCTTCCCGACCAACACCTCCAACCTCTCCCGCATCGCCGACCCCGCCCTCAGCGCCGAAATCGGGCGGCTGGCAGAACGGCCATTGACTCCAGACGTCGAAGCGCAGTACGCCGCCCTCGACAAGAAGTTCATGCGCGAAGCCCCCTGGGCGCCCTACGGGACCGGCACCATCCCCACCTTCGTCTCCTCCGCGATCGACCTCGACAAGGTCATCTACAACCCGACGTTCAATCAGGACCTGACGA
>VAYN01000012.1:106168-282231 GCA_005885405.1 Actinomycetota bacterium
TGCACGAAAATGTCGCCTCTGCAGCGCAAACGTCCGGGGCGGAGGGGAGGATGGGTGCGTGCTGTGGAGAAGGAGGCTGTGATGACACTCGCTACCTCCCTCGAGGCGGGCTCGGAGAGTCGGCCATCGGGATGGCACCGAAATCGCGCTCGCGCTAGGCTCGCTCCCTTGACTGAAGGTAATGCAGTGCTCAACAGAGCGGCCAAGTGGGGGAGTGGATCGTGAAGCGGAGACGTTCATTTTCGGTCCTCGAGCGCTTCACCAAGGAGAAGCAGCTACCCACCCCTGCTCGCGTATCCGGCGGCGCCTTGCGCACTGCTTACTACGCTCATCCCGAGCAGGTCGAAGTGATCGATGCCAAGCGCATCAACGGTACGCGTGGCGCCGCCAGCTCCGACGATTAAGCGCACCAAAGCGGCCGACACACCTCTAGGGACCGTGATTGACTTGTGCCCATGGCGGGGGTGTTATCGAATGAGTTAGGGGACGCCGGCGCGAACGCGCGTGAGCTAGTCCTGCCCGGATCGGATTGGGTGCACCGCCGTGTGCAGCGTGTCTCTTACCTCGAGCCTAGCTTGGTGATGGTCAAGCTCAGCGTTGATTTCACCCCGCCAAGCTCGGGGATCGGCTCACATGTACCAATCTCAGTACTGCCGAAGTGGCCGCCGCTTTACCGCTTCGACTACCGCGACGGCGCCGGTGAACCGGTGCCACTGCTTACCTCAAAGCAAAACGGGGTCGCCGATCATGCCCTCCTTGAGGCCCTGGTCAAGGAGGTGAGTCCGGCCTCGCTCTCGGACCAAAAATTTTGCAAGGCAATGGTGAATCTCACCGAAGGTCCCGAGACCCACCTGGCTCATTCCTTTGAAATCTTCCGCGAAAGGCTTGGCGGCGTGGCTGGCGACCCCCAACGCGAGCGAGTGCTCGAGATCGCCGCTCTGTTGCCCGATGCGACTCTTCTTTGGTGGCCGGTTGCCAAAGGTGGGGCGGGGCAGCGGACTGTCTGCAAGGTCGACTATCTGATCCGCAGCGTTGAGACCGAGAAACGAGGAGTGAAGGTGCTGCGCTCGCTCTCTTGGAAGCAGCCCCCTGAGTTCATTCCGCTCTGGCATCTCGGCGCTGACGCTAACTTCCACGCTGAGGTGGAAGCCCCTGAGGTTCTGCGGATCCGGTCAGTGGAGACGAAATTTTATCGTTTCAGCCGGAGCGCTCCGGCTGCTACTTCCACTATCTCGACGCCCCAGGCCGCCGTGTCGAAAGGCAAAGTTCCACTACAAGATCACGTTGACCGGGAGGGTCGCCTTACCCATGTCTACATCGCTGGTCAGCGGCCTCTCGCCGGCGACCTCGTCGTCACCTTTGCCCCGGCGGTCGCGGTCGTTTCCTCAACGTTCGGCGCCTCGGTGCTGATCGCGTTGCTGACCACCGCGTTCTATGCCTTCCGCGAGCAGATGGCGCTCGCCGACCACATCGATGCGGCGGTCGCCGTCTTGATCCTGGTGCCGGCGCTGATCGGCTACGTAGTCGTGCGGCCCAGCGATCCGCCGCTCGCTCGCCGCTACATTCTCGGCGCTCAGCTGCTCTCGCTGCTCGCCGGGGCCGTGCCGCTGGTGATGGCGGTTTTGCTTTTGCGCTTTGCCCACGAACCGTCCTGCCTGACCACCACCTGGCTCGGGTGCGCGGTCGTCTCCTGGCTAATTGCCGCTGCTCTCGGTTTCAGCTTGGCCAAAGCCCTTGATGGTGATGGCTGACACTCCCCTCGCACTGGCCAGATCGAAGGGCGGCGTGTTTCGCGCGCTCTATCAGGGCACCTCCACAAATCGGACGGGGATGACTTCGGTTCTCGCAGCGACGAAGTCGGGAAGGAGGGCGAGGGCGTCGGCCTCGTTCGTGGCCTCGACCGACCACCAAATGCGATGGCCGCCGGCGAGGCAGGTGGAGGGCGCCGGGCGGCCCCGCAGGGGGCTGTCGAACGAGCGCCAGGCAGCGAAGGCCGTCTCGCACTCGCCGGGATCGTGTCGGTGTTGAAGTAGGAAGTCAGGCATTTTCAAGTCTCCGATCCCGCGACCGGCGCCCCTGGGAGCGCCGGTCGCGGATTGGGATTGGTTCGCTCTCAGGTGCGGGCCGGCTCCGGCTCGCCGCCGACCTCGACATGACGCCGGCGCAGTTGCGGCATCCGCTCGAGGAATTCCGGCAGGTACCAGTTGCGGTCGCCGAGCAACTTCATCGTCGCCGGCAGCAGAACGCCGCGGATGATCGTCGCGTCGATCAGGACCGCGGAGGCCATCCCCACCCCCATCTCCTTGAAGTCGATGAAGGAGAGGGTCGCGAACACCGAGAAGACGCCGATCATCACGGCGGCGGCGCTCGTCACGGTGCCCGCCGTCTGCGAGATGCCCTCGCGGACCGCGTCGTCGGTGCTCATCCCCCGGTCGTAGAGCTCGCGGACCCGGGTGAGGATGAACACGTGGTAGTCCATCGAGAGCCCGAAGAGGATCACGAAGAGGAAGACCGGCAACCAATTCGTGACACCTCCGTTGGACTCGAAGCCGAGCAGTTGCTCCGCCCAGCCCCACTGGAACGCCGCCACCAGCACTCCGTAGGCGGCGCCCACCGAGAGCAGGTTGAGGATGATCGCCTTGATCGGGATCACGATCGAGCGGAACGTGAACAGCAGCAACAGGAACGCCAGCCCGAGAACGAAGGCGAAGACCAACGGCAGCCGTTCGGAGACGACCTCGCCGAAGTCCTCGGTCGCCGCCGCGCCGCCGGTGACGTTGGCATCGACGCCGCTGGTGCCGGCGAGCGCCGCCGGGACGACCTCGTCGCGGAGCTCGTCGAGCGCTGCGATCGAGGCGTCGTCGGTGCCGTTGCCTTCGCTAGGAACGGCAATCGAGGCGACACTGCTGTCCTTGCTGTAGGTGACTTCCGGCGTGCCGATGTAGGTCGGCGAGCCTTCGGCTGAGGAGACGATCCTCTCGACCGCGAGGGCGCCGTCGCCGCTGCGGACGTCATCCGCCTCGACCGCGACTTCGTTGACGTTCGCCTTGTCGGGGAACGCCGCCGTGTAGTGGTCGTAGGTCTTCATCACCGCCAGGTCGGAGGGCAGGTCGTCGCTGCCGGTCTGGGTCGTCTGCATGCTGAGGGCGGGGATCGCCATCACCAGCAGTAGGCCGGCGGCGGCGATCGCCGAGATCAGCGGGCGGCGGGTAACGCCGGTGACGACGCGGCGCCACATCCCGCCGCTTTGGTCCCGGTCCCGGCGCCTGCCGGCGAACGGCAACCGTCCCTTTTCCACCCGGTCGCCGAGCCAGGCGAGGACCGCCGGCAGGACCATGAGCGAGACGAACAGCTCGATCGCGACCACCGCGACCGTGACCAGGGCGAAGGACTCGAAGGTCGCCTCACCGGTGATAAACATCCCCGACATCGCGATCATCACCGTGATCCCGGAGATCATCACCGCGCGTCCCGAGGTGGCCGCGGCGGCCATTAGTGCCTCGTGCGGGCTCTTGCCCGAGGCGCGCTCCTCGCGCTCCCGTCGCATGTAGAACAGCGAGTAGTCGACGCCGACAGCGAGACCGATCAACAGGATCAGCGCGTCGACGTTGCCGTCGAGCGGCAGCAGCTGGCTGGGGAGGACGACCGCGGCCATCGTCGCCAGCACGCCGGTAAGGGCGAGGATCAGCGGCACGCCCGCGGCGACCAGCGAGCCGAGCGCGATCAGGAGGATCAGCAGGGTCAGCGGCAGCGAGATCATCCCCGCCTTGCCGAGGTCGGAGTTGAAGGCTTCCTGTAGCCCTTTTTCAGTCGAAGCCGTTCCGAACTGCTCGACGGTGAAGCCCGGGTCGCCCTTGTTCAGGGTCGCGACCGTCGCTTCGCTGGCTTCGACGTTTTCCGCCTCGTCCTTCTCGGCGCCGGTGATCTCGAAGTCGATCAGCACCGAGTGCCCGTCCTCGGAGACGGCGCCGCCGCCTTCCTTCGGGGTGCGGACGTTGGCGACGTGGGCGGTCTGCCTTAACTCCGCGGCGGACCGCTCGACTATCGATTCGAAGGCGGGGTCATCGGCGGATGCGGAGTCGCTCTGGATTAGGAGCACCTCTTCGGTCGGACGCAGCCCGGCGTCGGTCAGCGCCCGCTCGGCCTGGTGGGACTCGCCGGAGAAGGCGTCGACGGCCGAGACTTCCTTGCGTTCGACCAGTTCGCCGCCCAGAAAGACGCCGAAGAGGACGACGACCGCCGCCAGCCATCCCCAGATGGCCAGCTTGCGGTGACTCGAGCTCCACTGCGCGGCGCGGGCCGCCAGGTTCATGTTCTTGTCCTTGTTCTTGCGTTGCATGGTTTCCGCTCCTCTGCGGTTGGGTGATTGCATAGCCGCAGCCTCGCCTCGCGCCGCCCCCCGGACATCAGGGGCAGACCCTGATTCGACCCTGAGAAGCGGATTTCAGGGTTAGGGTGGGTTGGAAAGGATGTGGGCGATGGCGACGGCGCTCGTCGGCAGGGATGGAGAACTGGAGTTCCTCACCGCTCGGCTCGCGGAGGCCGAGGGTGGAGCCGCGCGCTTCGCCGCCGTCGAAGGCGACCCGGGGATGGGGAAGAGCCGGCTCCTGCGGGAGCTCGCCGAGCGGGCCGCCGGCCGCGGCTGCGTCGTCCTCCACGGCCGCGCCGCCGAGTTCGAGCGCGAGCTGCCGTTCGGCCTCTTTGTCGACGCCCTCGACAGCTTCCTCGAGGCCGCCCCGGGATCCGCCTTCGGGGCTCTGGACCAGGAGCAGGTCGACGAGCTCGCCTCCGCCTTCCCGGCGATGCGGCCGCTCGCCTCCGGCGACTCCCCGGCTCCCGCCCCCGAAGACCGGATCCGCGTCTACGGCGCGGTCCGCGAGCTGCTCGGCTGCCTCGCGCCGGGCAAGACGGTGCTGATCACGCTCGACGACCTGCACTGGAGCGACCGGGCCTCGCTCGAGCTGATCGGCCACCTGCTGCGGCGGCCGCCGCGGGCGAAGGTGATGCTCGCCTTCAGCTACCGGACCCGGCGGCTTGACTCCTCGGTGATGGGCGAGATCCGCGCCGCCGCCGACGTGGGCAACCTCGGCCTGCAGCGGCTCGGGCCGCTGAGCGCGAAGGACGCCGGCGCACTCCTCGCCGACAACCCGCGGGCGGAGGAGATCCTCGCCCAGAGCGGCGGCAACCCCTTCTACATCCTCGAGCTCTCGCGGGCGGAGCCGGTTGCTGGCGCGCGCGCCGCCGGTAACGGGTTCGAAGGCGTGCCGGAGGCGATCGGGCTGGCGATCGACCGCGAGCTCGGCGCTCTCTCCGAGGGGGGCCGCGCCCTCGCCAACGCCTCGGCGGTTGTCGGCGACCCGTTCAGCCTCGACCTCTCGATTAGCGCCGCGCGGCTGGAGCCGGGGGAGGGGCTCGCCGCCCTCGACGAGCTTGCGGCCACCGACCTGATCCGTGCCACCGACGTCCCCCGTCGCTTCCAGTTCCGCCACCCATTGGTCCGCGCCGCCGTCTACGAGGCGGTGCCGGAAGGAACGCGGCTGGCGACCCATTCCCTCTGCGCCGAGCTCCTCCGCGACGGCCGTGAGGGGCTCTCGGTGCGGGCCCACCACGTCGAGCAGTCGGCGCAGTTCGGCGACCTGGGGGCGGTGGAACTGCTGCGGGACGCGGCCCTCGCCTCGGCGGCGCGAGCGCCCGCGAGCGCCGTGCGCTGGCTGCGGGCGGCGCTGCGCTTGCTGCCCGAGGACGCTCCGACCCCGCTGCGCCAGGAACTGCTGCTGCCGCTGCCGGGCCTACTGACCTCGCTGAGTGATTTCATCGGCGCCTACGAGGCGGCGCTGGCGGCGCTCGACAGCGTCGCGCCCGGGCAGCGTGAGCTCGAGGTCGGGTTGACGATCGCCTGCGCCACCTTCGAGCACGCCCTCGGGGACCGGGAGCGCGCCGGCGCCCGGCTCGATGGCGCTCTCGAGGAGGCGCTTGCCGAGGGAAGCCCCGACGCCGTCGCCCTGCTGATCGCGAAGCTGATGGACCGCTTCTACGACCGCCGCTTCGAGGAGATGCCGGAGTGGGGGGAGCGAGCCGTCGCCGCGGCGGAGGGGATCGGCAACCGTCCGCTGCGGGCCGCCGCCGCGGGTGCCCACCTGATGGGCTGCGCGCTCGGCGGCCGGGTCGCCGAAGCCCAGCGCAACCGCCCCGGCGTGATCGCGCTGATCGACGACCTCTCCGACGAGGAGCTGGCCGAGCGCCTCGACGCGATCGGCTGCCTCGCCGCGGCGGAGATGTACCTGGACGAGTTCGAGGACGTGGTCACCCACGGCCTGCGCGGGATCAAGGTCGGAAGGGCGAGCGGCCGCGCTGCCTTCGCCCCGACCCTCGTCCCCTGCGTCGGGACCTGCGGCTGGATGCTCGGCAACATCGGCCTCTCGCTGGAGATCCTCTCGGCCGCGGCCGAGTCGGCGCGGGTCAGCCGCAACCAGCTGCAGCTGGCCTGGAGCCTGCTCAACCTCGCCTTCGCGCAGTCAGTACAGGGCGATGTGGAGGGGGCGAATGCGAGCGGCGAAGAGGCAACCGCGATCGCGGCCGAGCTCGGCGACAGCGCGATCAGCAGCTGGGCGGGGCTCTGCCTCGGCATCGCCCTCCGAGAGGACGGCCAGTACGAGCGGGCAACCGAGACCTTCACCTCGATGATGGGAGGCAGCGGCGCCGAGCAGATACCGGGCGGCTGGCGCGCCCACGCGGCGCTGGAACTGACCAGGGCGGCGGTCGGCGCCGGTCGGCTCGAGCTTGCCGAAGAAAGCCGCCGGCACGCGAACGAGTCGGCGGAGGAAACTGGCCTGCCGATGGCAAGGGCCTGGGCCGACCGCGCCGAGGCGGAGGTCCTGCTTGCAGGTGGAGAGCACGAGCGGGCAGCCGAACTGGCACTCAGCGCGGCCGAGGTAGCCGGCGAGCTCAGCGCCCGCATCGACCGAGCGACCTCACGCGAGCTGGCCGGCCGAGCCCTACTGGCCGGAGGCGAGCAGGACCGCGCCGTCGAGCAACTAGCCCTCGCAGCCGAGGAGTTCGACCAGTGCAAAGCCTTCCGCCACCGCGACCGCGTCGAGCAAGAGCTAGGCCGCCTCGGCCACCGAACCTCCCGCCGAAGCCAGCCCGCCACCGGCGAGCAGACCGGCCTCGAGAGCCTCACCGGAAGGGAGCGAGAAGTGGCCCAGCTCCTGGTTGAGCGCCTGACCAACGCCGAGATCGCGAAGGAGCTCTTCCTCAGCGAGAAGACCGTCGAGAGCCACCTGCGGAACATCTTTCGCAAGCTCGACGTCGGCTCGCGGGTGGAGGCGGCGAGGCTGGTCGAGGCTGCGGGGCAGCAAACCCTCAGCTGAGAGGTCGAAGCTCGGGTTTCTCCTCGTTCAGGACCGCCCAGGCGAACTTCTCGTCGGTGACGAAGGTAGAAACAAGGTCGGCTTTCAGCGCCGCCCATGCGGCTCGGCGACGCACATCTCGGTAGTCCCCTCCGTTGGCCAAAACCACCTCGGCGCCGCTTTCCTTCAATTTCTGGACCTGTTTCATCGAGATCCCGAGATGGGTGTAGGAATCGTGCACGCGCTCGGCTACGTCGGCGTCGGCGTCCTCGAGATAGAAGGTGCCGATCGCGCAGATGCACCTCGCGTAATCGTCAGCCAGGTCTTTCGGGAGGCCGGTTGCCAACGCCGCCGGTTTCTCCTTCGCGTCTTTCGGCCGCTCGAGCAGCGGCGACGCACTCAGCAGAAGCACGTCGAGCTTCTCCCAGTCATCGTTCGGGGCCGCTTCGCGCGGGTCTCCTTCTCCCTTGAGGGCGAAGGCGGGAGCCGGATGCGGAACGGCTTCGCCGCCGAGGATCTTCACCGCCCGGTCGACCAGGGAGTGGGACTCGATCGAGCGCTGCTGTGCGCCCATTACGCCGACGGCGGGCACCACGCGCAGCTGTTCGGGGCCGAACTGGGGTAGGTGGTCTCCGTCCGGGGAAGGCCAGGACCCCCCAGAGATGGCGAGGTCGCGGGGTTGGTGGAGCTTGTTCGCCGCCGGCTGTTCGTCGACGTAGCGGCGACGGCCGATCGCTCCCATCAGGCCCCCTCCGTCGCCGGCTTCTGGCAGCTCCCCGATCACATCTCCGATCGTTCCGCCCCAGGGGATCCCGAGCCGCACCGGTTCGCGGCCTTCGCGCTCGCGCGAGGCGGTCTCCAGGACGCCGAGCACGTGCATCGCCGCGGTCGCCGCGATCCGCGGCCAGGCATCCTTGACTTTCCGCCGCCCCTTCGCCTTGCGCTTGGGCTGCGGGTCGGGCTCGACGAGGACGAGCTCGACGTCGAAGACACGACGGTAAGCATCGGCCAGGGTCATGGCGCTGGCGCCACTGTCCGGGTTGGCGCAGAGCGCGAGGTTCTCGGCCCAGCGACCCGCGGAGCGCTCGTCGTAGAGGAGCAGGCAGTCGCTGTCGGCAAGCTGGGCGGCGCGGTCGAGCACCTGGATCTCCATGTCCTGGTCACCCGGGGTCTCGGCATCCTCGAGGAAGAGGACCGTGTCGCATTCCTCGTCCAGGACCCTGCGGGCAAGCTGGATCACGCCTCCCTCGCGTCCGCGGGTCAGCTGGGTCACCCAGCCGTCGCTGCCCGGGCCGCTCGAGCGCCGCTGCTCCTTCCACTCCTCGGCCTTCTCCTCGATGCGCTGCTCGACTTCCTCGCGGTCTTCTTCCTTGACGTCGTAGAGGATGTCGTTCGCGTACTCCTCGTCTTTGATCGAGCCGCCGTTGAGGAGGTGACCGGTGACCTGCGTCGACCAGCGCTCGGGGAAGTAATCGGTAAGCAGCTCGGCGTGTTGGTCGACGAGGTCCATGATCGCGCGCTTGTGACGGTCGTGAGCGGCAAGCGCGAGGACGCCGGGGTCTTCCGCCAGATCACTGCCCTCACCGAACCCACCCGACGGCGGCGCGACCAGGAGCTCACGCGCCTCACCCCCGGCTTTGCCTTCGGAGGCCCGCCGCGCCCACTCGAGCCGGAACCACCGCGCCGCCCCCTGGTACGTAGTCGAGAAAGGGGTTTGGTTGAGGATGCACTGCCGCTTGATCGAGGCGGTTGCGGGATAGAGAGAGCTGTTGTCGTGTGGATCGACCAGGTACACGACGTGACAGGAAGATTCCGATTCCGCCGCCGCGACAACCGCCTCGGTCGCGTACAACAGCCCGCCGTAGAAGCCGGAGGGCAGCGCCACGAAATCCTCATAGTCAGGCAAAAGGCCGGCTCGCCAGATCTCACGGTGAGAGCCTTCCAGCGAATAGATGAAGACCCCGGTCGCCCGCCAGTAGCGCTCGAACTCCCGCACCAGCTTCACCAGTCCGCTGGTCGGCCCGCGTCGCTTTGCGTTGGCGGCGATCAGGATGAGGACGTCCTGCCCGGGCTTGGGTTCGCGTTCCGCCCGAGGCCATGATGCAGCTGCCCGTAGCGACCTCCGCGGGCGCTTGCGCCGACGCCGCGGCGGCGTGGCGGCGCGCTCGCCCAGCAGACGCCGGGCGAGCTCCTCGTAGATCTCGGCTTCCCAGTACGTCTTGACACTGGCGGTGCTGTCGCGTTCCTTGCCGGAGTCGGTCTTCCAGTTGATTCGGATGTGCTCTTGGCGCCTCTTAAGCAGCGTGCCTTCCCACTCCGGCTCCAGTTTCAACAGTGCGGTCCAAGCGAGCGCCAGGGAACGACCATGTTCCGGCGGGTGCTCCTTCTCCTCTTCCCTTACCTCCTCGGTGATACGTGTCAGCTCCTCACGGAGCCTCTCGACGTCGCTGCGCCCGCCGGACAAATCGAGCAGGCGGCGCAGTTCCGGCCACTCGGAGAAGTCGCCGAATTCGTTCGGCTCATCCCAACGCAGCCGCCACAGTTTGCGCAGCTCGGAACCGAGCTCGCTGATCGCCTCGCTTGACCCTCCCACCGCGATCAGTCTTTCAAATCACAAAAAACTTCTACATGTTCACTGCATATCGAGTGTTCGGACTTGACGGCCACCCCCCACTAGGTAGGAAGGAAGCATCTTCAAAAGGGTGGGTGGGAATCACCCACCGCCCGAGGTCCAACGGTAAGGGAGGGAAACGATGTCCGATCAAGTCAACCGAGAACACGAGAACGGGATCGACCACCTGCGAGTGGGACATGAGACGCCCGGGGAGCTTGCCCGCCTGATGGACGAGAGGGCGGCGAAGGACGGGCCCGCCGGAGTCAGCGACGAGCTGACGGTCGATGACGGCGCGCCGCCGACCGAGATGGCGAAACAGGCGGCGCAGGTCCGCTCCGGTGTCCTCAAGGAGGAGATGGCGAAGGAGCGGACTCCGCATGAGCGTAAGGTCGCGGAAGGCCCGAGCCGGGTGCGTCAGAAGCTGTCGGGGGTGGCGCTTCAGGCCGGCTCGGTCAAGGAGGCGCAGAAGCGTCTGCGCGAATGCCGCATCGACATCCCCTTCCTTGCCGAAGCGCGCGAGAAGATCGAAGGGCTGATCGCGGATATCCCCTTCTACCGTCGCGGCCTGGTCTCGGTTTGGACGGTGATAGCCGCACTGGCGGCCGTTGCCCTTTTCGACGGCGCCGTCTCGAAAAGCGCGCTCGACCAGACCGCGCTGGACACGCCCTCGATATGGCTCACCGCGGCCGGGATCGCAACGATCTTTGCCGCCATCAATGAGGCCTTCGGGTTGCTACTCGCCGTCATCGTGCGCCGTGCCGGGCGCCACCGCCTCTGGTTGATAGTTGGGGTGCTGACGGTGGGCCTGATCGGCCTCTTCGCATCGATTGCGATGCTGGGCTGGTTCCGCCACGAAGTGGCGATCTCGCAAAACCAGAGCCTCAGCGCGATCGCCGCGGGCCGCGACGCGGGGTTCGATTTCATCATCGACCCCCTCTTCTTGGCACCTCTGCAGGCGGCAGGATGCATCGCCGCGATGGCCGTCGTCGCCCTCTACACGCTGTCCTCGGACTGGCGGGCGTTGGACCGGCGTCTGCAGCGGGCCACGAAGGCGATCGAGAAGAACGATGCCGACATCCTCAGCATCGAACGCGAGATCGCCGACGCGCACACGGAGGCTCGCCTGGGCTACTCACAGGCCTTCGACGCCGAGGCCGACGCAGAAGGAGCGGCAGCGGAGATCGCCTCCAACAAGGAGCGGGAGGACGCTCTGGTTGAGGCCGAGGAGGCCTTCGGGGAGGAGATGGCCGCCCGCTACCGCAGCGAGCGTAATTCCCAGAAGCAGATCTACGACAACGGCAAGGTCCGCCGCGCCGCTCAGCCGACCGAGTTCGGGAGGATGAGCAGCCGCACTCCCGAGGCATGGGACGTCCGGATGGAGATCGACGAGCCGGAGAAGAACGGCAACGGCCACAAGGAGGAAGTGGACCCGGAGGAGCTGTTCTTCGATGTGAGGGGCTCCTGATGCGCACCCGCGTGGTTACCCCGGTCCTCCTCGCGCTCGTCGCCGTCGCTGCCCTGGCCTTGCTGGCCGGGTGCGGCGGCGACGAGGAGGCGGAAGCGGCGAAGGGGGGAGGCTCGGTCACGGTGGGCGCGACCGAGTCCCGCCCCCTGGACCTGCTTCTCGCCGACTGCTCGCACAGCTTCCGCCACCAAAGCTTGCAGATGGTGCCGGAGATGATCAGGGTGGCACTCGACAGCGCCGATCAGCAGCGCGAGCTCTGGGCGGCCTGCTTCGCCGGCTCGCCTCTGCGGGACCTGGTCTGGAAGCCGACGATCGACTTCGGCGACCTCACCGGTCCCCTGGCCCGCAACCCCAGCCTGGCCGAGCGCTTCAACACGGCCAGGGCGCTCGGCCTGAAGGGCGAATTCGAACAGATCATCCGCGACACGCCCCGTGGCACGCCCGGTTCGGGCCAACTCGAGGTGCTGGAGCTGGCCGGCCAGACGCAGGGGGTCGGCCGCGTCTTCCTCTTCACCGACGCACGCATCTTCGAGCCCGAAGGCGTCCCCCTGGGCAACGCAAGCCGGGCCGGAGTCAAACAAGTGGTCGATCACTGGGCCCCCCGAATGCGCGGCCTAGCCGGAACGGAGCTCGTCTTCGTCGGCGGCGGCCTAGGAGCAGCATCGTCCCCAGGCGCCCGCAACGCCCGAGCCCTATTCCGCCAACTCGCAGAGCAAGTCGAAGCCTCATTCACCTGGGGCCGCACCCTCCCGCCCGACTTCTGAGGTGGGTTGATGTAGTCCTGGAAAGACTGGCGGGCGGTCCCCACATGCGGGGTTCTGTTGGATGGAGCTAGGGGCGTTCGAACCGCCGACCTCCTGGGTGCGATGCAAGGAGGGCAGGGAGCCGGAAGTTGTCAGAACATGCTTGTTTGCAGCGCTTTTCTGATGCTCTAGAGAAGGCTGCAGAGAGTGAAATATGCAGGGATTTGAACCGATATGCGGAGAGTCAGGCACTTCTGGCGAAAAGTGCCTGAAATTCGGAGGAGCGGTTGGAGTGACGCGCCGCCCGCTCGCTTAGTCTCCGATCCATGGCGGTTAGCCCCTCAGCAATCCAGGCTCCGGAGCATGTCCAGGAACATGGCGAGGTCTTCACCCGGCGATGGGTGGTGGACTTGATCCTTGATCTTGTCGGCTATTCCGCTGATCGCGATCTGGTTGGGATGAGAGCGATTGAGCCAGCTTGTGGGTCGGGCGCTTTTCTTGTGGCGATGATCGAGCGCTTGATGGACTCGTCCCGCCGTCATGGCCGAGATCTTCGGGAAGCCTATGGGGCACTAGCTGCCATAGATCTGGTGCCTAGAAACGTAGGCCTGAGCCAAGCTATGGCGCGCGAGACACTGCACTCAGCCGGGGTTCGGCGAAACGTCGCCCAAGAGCTTGCTGATGCATGGATTAGGCAAGGAGATTTTCTGCTTGAGCCTCCGACCGAGCACTCCACCGACTTTGTGGTCGGGAACCCCCCTTACGTGCGGTTGGAGGCCGTGCCGCGCGACCGGTCTGAGGCTTATCGGATGGCCTGCCAAACGATGGGAGGTCGGGCCGATGTCTACATAGGGTTTTATGAGCACGGCTTACGAGCTCTGCGCGACGGAGGAGTCCTCGGCTTTATCTGCGCCGATCGCTGGATGCGCAACGGCTACGGCGCTCGTCTCCGAGCGATGGTCTCCGGAGGATGGGCAGTAGAGACGGTGATTTCGATGACCGGAGTGGACGCCTTTGAGGACGAGGTCGATGCTTATCCAGCAATCACGACCTTCCGGCGGGAGCCACAAGCAAACGGGCCGCTAGTAGTTGAGGCATCCCCGAGCTTCGGTCCTTCCGAGGCGTCGGAAGTTGGAGCCCTTGCTGCCAAATCCACCGCAGACCATGTCCATAAGCCTGCTTTTCGTGGGGCCCGACTGGGAACCTGGTTCAGTGGATCCGCTGGCTGGCCTCACGGCTCGCCCGATCGACTTGCGCTTATCGCTGATCTCGAGGCGAGGTATCCATCGTTGGAAGATGAGACCACTGGTACGAAGGTCGGCATCGGTGTTGCGACGGGAGCAGACCGCGTATTCATCACGGAAAATCCAGAACTAGTCGAGCCAGAGCGGCTGTTGCCACTCGCACTGCCACGCGACATCGCCTCCGGCGAGGTCCAGTGGTCCGGCAAGTACCTGGTCAACCCTTGGAACGCAGATGGCTTGGTGGCTCTCGAGGAGTGGCCGCGACTTTCTGAATACCTCTCACAACATCGGGAGCTTCTCGCGAAGCGGCACACGGCCAAGAGCGGCCGATGGCACAAGACGATTGATCGAGTGATCGAGGGTTTAGTCGACTGCGAGAAGCTCTACCTGCCCGACTTCAAAGAGGCGATTTTTCCTGTCCGCGATTCCGGAAGGACCTACCCGCACCACAACCTTTATTGGGTGACTTCAGATAAGTGGGATCTACGTGTCTTAGGGGGATTGCTTCTCAGCGATGTCGCGGGTCTTTTCATCGAGGCATACTCTGTCCGAATGCGGGGAGGGTATTTGCGCTTCCAAGCGCAGTACCTACGTCGAATTAGGGTCCCTGATATCGACGCGATAGAGGCGGAGACGGCTACTGCCTTGGTCTATGCTTTTGATCGGCGCGATAGGCAGGAGGCAACCCGCTTGGCACTTCCGCTCTACGGGCTCGAAAGTCTTCCGGACTAATGGCGCCCACCCGAGGGGATCTTGAGCTCGCTGTGGCTGCGTATTGGCAGTCGAAGGACAAGCAGCTTGCGGCGGCCGAAGCACTTAACTCAACTGCGGAGGGATCGGCAAAATCCGTCCGAGCTGGCACTCACTTTGCTCCGATGGTCGCTCTGATCTCTCGATTCTTCACTGATGCTGGCTATCCAGAAGAGTCGATCGGGGTGACGACGAAAGGCGTAACCCTCCCTAGCCACTTTCGGCCTACTAAGAGGTGGGATCTCGTCGTAGTCCACAAGGAGGTGCTTGTGGCCGCGATAGAGATGAAGGGTCTTGGTAGTTCTGCCGGCAAAAACTACAATAATCGCGTCGAGGAGGCACTCGGTAGCTCAATCGATCTTTCGCGCGCGCATCGCGAAGAACTCGTGGGTCCCGAGAAGCCGTGGACGGGCTATCTGTACCTGATGAGTGACGATGAGGACTCAAGGCGCCCTCGGTATCCGCAGAATGGTCCGTTTCCAATTGAGGAGTACTGGCGAGGCCGCTCGTACCAGGAACGATTTGCGATCACCGGTAGGCGCTTGCTAGACGAAAATTTCTATGACGCCGTTTGCTACCTGGTCTCCTCAGCCGCAGACCCCGGACCGCGTGAGCCAGTCTCTCAGCTTGACTGGCAGCACTTCTGTGCCGCGATCAAGGCGCGCATAGGATTCCTAGCGAGCCTGGGCCTTCCCTGAGCGCGCATGCCTGGCAGTTGTCTGGTTGAGGACGGCTGAAAAGCAATCGACGGAACTACGGTTCGACGTTAAAAAGGAAGGCGCTCGCGCCAGGACGTTTGAGGATGCGCCGAATATCTCGGTCAACTGCGTGCTCGACTTCTCGCACACCGTTCCGGTTCTTAAAGGTTATCTTCGGATCAAAGTCGTCACCCTTTTCCTGCTCCTCCTCCTGGATGAAGAAATTGACTGACTGAACAATCTCATCGAGCAAATCGCGTAGGGCCGCCCGTACCTCAGTGGTTTTACTCGGTAGCCATTGCTGCGGATCTTCGAGCAAGGTTTCCCCTTGAGTGGTTCTTTCAAGCTGAACAGCGAGTAAGTAAGCAAGGGTGAATCGAACCGATGCAAAGCTCGACTTAAGGTCTGACCGGAGGTTCGCCCGGGCTTCTTTCAGGACGTCCGATACTTGCTTGAGGAAGTAGAGCCTTGCGCCATCGACATTGCGATTGAATATGCGGCGATAGTCGGTGTCGAAAAGGTGGACCTTCCTGACCGCGTTAAAGGGCTCGCGCAGGTAGACCGCCATCAGTAGCTGTGCGGCCTCCTGATTCGTCAAGACTTGACTTGCTTGGAGCTTCTCGCCCTCGCGAATTTCATATGCGAAGGTTTCTCCGTACCTTTCAGCGACTTCGGCTTGGAGCGCGCGCTGAATATTGTCGGTGGATCTTTGGTCGCGAATATCTACTGGATTTTGGTTGTTTGACCTGAACGTAATCTTCTCAGTAAGGCGGGTATTTGGTTCCACTTGAACCACCTTCACCAGCACGTTGAGGTCACGCAGGTCGGCTGCTCTGCTTTCGGAAAAGGTGAGCAGTGATTGACAGCCGTTAACGACGGTTATGCCGTCTAAGGAGAGGGTCTTTCCTCGGGTGCGCAGGCCATAGGTGAGAAGGGTCAACCCATTGTGATAAGCAGGAAAAAGAACGTGGTCAGCACGATCTTTGATCGTTTCGGCGAGATCCCTATTGACGCGAGTGCGGCCCTTGCTTAGGCGGACGTTAGGATCAAAGAGACTCAGGTCCGAGATTCCAGGCAACGCAGCTATCTCAGCTGCGGGGACGATCGCTACAGCGAGCTCAGAGCTTCCCATGCGCATAGTGGTCGGAGCCGAACACGCGTGGAGTTTGACGGAGTCCTTGCGCAACTCCGGAGCTCGCGTGCGAGAAGCTATTGGCCCAAGGCGAGGCTGGTCCCATATCTCCAGCTCAGGTGCAGCCGTCGTGATCGACGCAACGTAGCCCTTTCCGGCGGGGTCAAGCGTCCCATTCGTGACAAAGATGAGTCGCGTTACCGTCGCTCCATTCGCAACGCGTTCGCGTAGGTCGAGCCGCCGAATCAGGTTCGCCAGTTCCGCGTTTGGGTTGGACGCGAGAAGGCCATCGATCGTCTGTTGTGATTCGAAATAGGGAGCTGCACCGACCAGGTTCCGCAACTCCTTGTCTCCCTGCCCTGCGTCATGCTTGCTTCGATGCTTGCTTTGAAAGATCGCTATCTCATTGAGGTCGTCGTCTACGACAATGCCGTCGATCCCCTTATCTCCGGTGCCATCGCAAATCGCGTCATCGACCTCCGGAAGGTCTTGCCGCCAGACTGCATTTAGGAACCAAGCTAAGAGGGCCGCGGTGGGTTGCCGATTGCCAACAAGGTGAGGCTCTATCTCACTCTCGATTTGGTCGTAGAGAGCTTTCGCCATTCAGCAACCCTATGGGAGAAGCGTCTTCCTGTCGATTACGGAAATCAAAGGGATCGGCGGGGCTGCCAGGCAGCCGGCAACTGGAAAGCACCGCGATTTCAGGCACTAGTGCCTGAAATGGGAGCGGATTCCAGAGGCGGTTGGAATCGGCTCCAGAAACCAAAGCGCCCCACGTGCAGGACATTCCTCCGATGGAGCTAGGCGGATTCGAACCGCCGACCTCCTGGGTGCGATTTAGGCTGCTTGTGGGCGAGAGGTTCTGTCAGCGGTAGGTCGGCAGGCGGTCAAATGGCTTGCTGATGCGGAATCCTCAACCCTGCCGTCTGCAAAGAATTCTGGCCAGCCGTCAGAGCGGGAATCCGATTCCCCGCGGATACGCGGCGATTGCCGGCGATTCAGGCACAAATCCGTTTTTGTGCCTGACTGTGGAGACCGCGGTTACAACTCGTCTCTCTCGGTCCGAACGATGAGGGAGCGCCTGTCGACCCCCCGACTTTCTGCAAGGAATCCAGGGTCTGGTCAAGAGAATGAAGTCATGGGGGGCCGTGATGATCCCCCGATTACCTCACATTCGCTTATTTAGACCTTCGAGAATCGTTGCGATCCCGGCTATGAGGAGCCTCGGGTCCTCGGCGGCACCGTCGCTATAGGTATTGGGGCCGCCCGGCCTCCTGACCTGAATGCTGTCAGGTACCTCAAGGTGTCCCCGTCTCCGTACGGTCTCGAATGCGCGTCCCTTGGGGAGGATGAAGGTCCTTTTGGAGCGACCGCCTGCTGCCAGATAAAGAATTTCCTGGCAGCCGGTGGAGCGCCAGTAGTTGCCCTCAGCGGTGAGAAAAAGATCGAGTCCAATATTGACCTCGGCTGCATGCCAAACCTCAATGCGACTACCGGCGGCTTCTCGCCAGCGCCCTGGCTCGGAGGCAGATATACGGAGATCGAAGAAGCGAATCCCCCGGCCAGTGATCTCCACACACTCATGGGTCGGCTCCAGTGAAAGATCAGCGACCAGCCTCGACCACGCTGCCCGGCATCGGTCGTGATCGACGAGCTCTTCATGCGCGCGCAGCACCTGCGCTACCTCTTGAGGATCCTCTGAGGTTCGAAGTATGGAATCGAGGCGAGCTTGTTTGTGATTTCGCTTTTCTTCCGCCTGGCGCCGAGCGATTGCCTCCTCCTCGACTTTCTTGGCGCTTATGCGGTTCAGACATTCGTGGCACAGGAATGGAGGACCCGTGGTTCCATGTTCGCCACACAGTCTCCGCTCGCACCCTCCCTCGCAGGTGCCTATCGAGTCGAGGCCGCAGAGGGCACAGGACGGAGTCACAGCTGAGGCCCCTATCTGGAAGCGGGCACCGCACGGACGTTTGACAGGCGCGGGATGAGGAAGCCCGGTGGCCTCTGGCGGTGCCATCCCCACAACGACCTGTTCCAGGCACTCGTAGTAGCCGGGAGTAATTTGGTGAAGCTTGTTCCCGCGGCACTGTGGGCAGCTGACATTGCTTGACATGCGAGAACCCTAGATGCGTTTGGAGCCCATCCGGATTAACAAAGTCAGCCATGGCGGCCGCAGCCAAGTAGCTAATCGACCTCCCCTGAGCTTGGAGGAGCTGCTGCACCCCCGAGACGAGCGCTGACATTAGGCTCGGGTGTCCTGGACCGACGCTTCGCTGTGGCAGGGCGCAGCGAAGTCGTCGCACGTTGGAGTTGAAATCGATGGCGCCCTAGCTCGCCGGGCACCGCGCCAACCATCACACAATGGTCTGGACGAGCTTAGACAGGGCGAGGCTGTGGGTCTCACGAAGTAGAGCGCGGAAAGTCCGTTGCGCTACGCGAAACAATGGCGATATGGCTGTGCCTGACCCCGTATCTGAGGCGCTTGAACGGCTGCAGAGATCACTGCGCGATGAGTCAGTAGAAGTCTCCCCCGCTGACGCAGTCCTCAACTTCGCCGTCCCTGAAGACCTCGCTGGGCCGGAAGCCCAAACCCTCTTCCTCGGTGAGGTCGAAGCCTCCGACTTTCGGGCGGCGGTGGCGACGATCGCGGTTGATCTCCGCTTCGAGTACATGACTAGGCGGGTCGCGGGCCATCCTCTGCGGGATGCGCTGGTCCGCTTCGCCTGTATCTGCGAGAAGGACAGAGAGTCGGACCATGTCTCATCTTTCTTCTCGGAGCACATGCGGCCTCCGGAGGAGCGGACCTGCTTTATCGGCGTCGAGTACCTGCGGGTGAGCGAGGTGATCGAGCTCCTCGGACTGCGCCTACTCCCAGTTGACCACCCGGACGTTCCGGAACGCTCCGGCTTCTTCAGCCTCGGAGCGCAAGTAGGCGCCGTCGCCGCGGTGCCGAGTGAAGGGACGCACCTGGGCCTAATGAAAGACCGCGCCGCGGCGGTCGCTGAACGAGAGCTGAGGGTCCTTCGGCTCAGCCTGCGAGGGAACCGTTACCTGAATCCCCACCAGTTGCGGTTTCGTCTGGCGGAGAACTACTCCTTTGGTGGACCGGCGGCGGCCGGCTTCGAGACTTCCGAGTCGGCGCGCTGGGAGCTCACTCTCGATGAGGAGCTGATTGAGCTGGCGAAGGACCAGCCGCTCAAGGTCCTCGCTGTGCCTCCCGAGAACGATCTGCGGGAATGCGCGTCCCGTGCGATGGGGTGGATCGAGGACGCGATGATCGAGGGAGATCGTTTGAAGTCGCTGCTCTATCTCTTCTTTGCCCTTGAGGCGATGCTCGGGGTTAAATCCGAGAACGAGAAGGGACTTGGACTGGCATTTCGACGCGCCCTTCTGAGCTTTGCCACGAAAGAACATTTTGCCGATCCCGACCGGGCCTATCGGCTCTACGGCGAGGTGCGGTCGGCGGCGGTTCACGGCGGCGCGACCCCGCACGTCTCGAAGAAGACCCAGCAGGTCCTTCTCTGGGATGTTCGCGAAGCGCTCATCGAGTACATGGAGCTGGCGGAGCAACACAACTTCCTGACCCGGAAGGCGCTTCTCCGCCATCTGCGACAGCTCCCCGATCGAAAGAAGCTCGCGCATTGGCTGCTCGAGCGCGACCCGAAGAGCTGGCGGACATACCTGGAGAAGATTGAGGTGCTCTAAATCGCTTCATCGTGATTACTGTTTGAGCCGTGGAGCTAACTCTCGGCGACGGCACGAGGACGTGGGCGCGCCTCGATCCCGAGGCAGTCCATGGCAGGGGCACTGTCGCTCCTCGCCTCGCGTTCCAGTTCAAGGGGCGCTCCGCCCGCGAAAAGATGGACGTGCAGATCCACTTCATGCACGGCGAGCTCATGGTCGGGGAAGAGCGTCTCGGCCAGGGAACCCTCACTGGCGCTCACCTGGCGCCGACCGGGTACCAGCTCGAACTCGAGATCCCCGTGTCGAGGGCTGCCCTCGAGTACATCGATCAGGCTCTAACGGGCAGCGCTATCGACGTCGCCCTGCGTCTCTCCGGCTGGCTGCGGGCTCGCGATCTAAACGACGACAACCCGAGTTACGTCAGCCAACCCCAAGCGGGCGAGTGGATATTTGAGAATTTCGGTCAGGCCAGGGATACGCGGCTGCACTTCCAAATCCCTCGCAGCGAGTGGTTCTCGAAAGCGCTGGAACCGATCGGAACGGTGGAGTACATTTGCACGGAGATTGCTGTCCCAAGGGCCGATAGCGATTTGCGCCAGGCGGCAAATCACTTGAAGGACGCCGAGCGGTCTCTGCGTGAGGGGCATGACTCCCAGGTCTTTCTGTTCTGCCGCGGCGCCCTGGAATCCCTTCCCGGTGCTCCGCAGAGGGTGTTCGACAACTTGGAATCAGAGCAAGAGAGGAAGCGGCTCGACGCCTTGATGCTGGCGGCTGGCAACTACCTTCACCTCGGCCGCCACACTGCGAAAGATGGACCGCGCGAGGGAGAGTTCGCCGTCGACCACGCCGACGCCGCCTTTGCTTTGAACCTCGCAAAGCTCCTCTTGGCCCAAACTGCGCGAGTTCTCGCACGGCCCTCTCGCTAAAGGAGCCGCCGTAGTGGTGAATCTCAAGCCCAGCAGGCTGATCCGATCGCTCCCGTCGACCACGAGCCTGATCGGCCGACAGTCGTTTCAGGCGTTCTCGAGTGCGCATCGACACGTCAGTCGTCGGATTCGTCAGAGCCTTGGCATGTCCGCAGGGATCACCGCGCCTCCCGGTGAGGATCTGAGACAGAACCTTCTACGCCTCGGTCCTGACGGGGAACGGGCCGAGCGCTTTCTTTGCGAGGCCGCTCGGCAACTAACGCGGAGGGGAGAGATGCAGGGGGAGGTTGTCGCCTATCTCTTGCGGGAGGCCTTGGGAGCACTGCTCAAACTCGGCGGCGAGAAGCCCTTCGATCTGAAGCAGAGTGCGCAGCGCGTCGTCACCGCGTCGAAATTGCCCGAGGAGGACGGCGGATCTCGGAGCGACCTGGAGCGGGTCATCGGTGAACTTGAGCGGGCCTTGGGAAACCCCAACGAGGCTCGTCTCGAAGACGCCGTCAGGATCATCAGCAGGCGAAAGCCACTACGAGGTGACGCCGATCTCCTTGATGCCTATCTGGATCGACTGGAGGAGGCCAACAACGGACTTCACGACCGGATCGGCCGCGAGCGCGCCGTCCACCTCTATGAGGGGACGATCGAAGTGGTCAGTTCGCTCTTCGGGCCGCTCGTCTCGCGACTCGCGAGCATCGATGCATTCCTGGCGATTGGCTCCCCTTCGGCCGAGGACGCGAGGCGCCTGCTCTCGCAGGTGGGCGACGATCGTCACCTTTTCTATTTCTTCGAAAAAGTGGAAGGCCCAGGCTGGTTCCGGGCTCTCCGTGAGAGCGCAATCCTCCATGTCCCCGCCGAGGGTGGTTGGCCGGCCGGCCCATACCTGCAGCGATTGCTTCCCGAGCACCCCGACCTCGTCCGGGAATGGCTGATCGAACGCGCCTCCGAAGACCTGAACACGAATCAGGCCTTCTTCCTACTGCGGATCGCGACGGGGCTGAAGGAAGGCGTTGCCGATCTCATTGCCGACCTGGCGCAAGGACACCTGGAATCGCCGCAGGTCGAGATCATGGTGGAGAACTACCTCAGGGACCTCCCGGACCGGGAAATCCGCGATGGTTGTTTGCAGCGCCTTGTTATCGAGTCCCTCAAGGGGACCCTTGGCGGGGATCGCCAAGCAGGTCACTTTCTCCTTGCCGCACGCATTCTGGAAGTCGCCGAAAGAGGCATCGCGATCGACCCTGACGGGTGGCTACCGGTCTTCGTCCACCGCCTTCGCGAACTCGCCGAAAATGAGTCGACGCTGCGCTTGCAGACGATCCGACCGCTCGCCGAGCTCCGCGTTGACTCCCATAGTCGCTCGGCATTGGAGTTGATGTGCGCGGCTGTCCGAGCGGCGGCGGTTGGCGCGTCGTCGGCCGGGATGTCAGATGAGGAGGTCAGCCTCTGGCTCGGCAAGCTGAACGAGCCGCTGCGAGAGAGGATTCTCGCCCGCTGGCTTCTTGAGCGGGAGAACCTCACGCTTGCTTCCCGGCTTCTACCGGAGTGGATCGCCTCAGAGGTACGTCCCGCCCCCGAGCAGCTCGACCTTTTACGTTGGGTTTTCGAGCAGGGAGGCTCCGCTTTCGCGGAGCAGGTCCGCGAGGCTCTCGGCCCCGCACCCGAACCCGAGGAGATCGTTGGGCTCCCCGCCGACGAGAAGCTCCCGGATCACCTTCGGCGCCCTCACAACTGGCTCGTTGCAGTCCCGGAATCTGAGCGCGGGCAGTGGGGGAAGGCGGATCTCCTTCTGACCGAACGCTTTGGTGCGGCGTCGGAGGACGGCGTTCTGATCCGCGTGGGGCAGGCGAGATTCGCGGGTGCCCAGAGCCCCATCTCCGTTGATGAGCTCGCGGCCTTATCGCCGCTCGAAGCAGCCGAACGGGTTGGCGCCTGGAAAGAACCTAAGGAACGTTCCTTCCTTGATCCCTCGGCGGAGGGATTGGCTAGTGCGATCAGCGATCTTGTCGAGAGGAACAAGGTGGCATGGTTGGATTCCGATCCCGGCCACATCATCGACGCCTTGGCAGCGCCCCGCTATATCGCCTCCTATTTCGGAGCCGTTGAAAAAGCACTCGACGACCTGGGTGAGGAGCGAGTGGGCCAGATCGTTAAGGCGGTAGCTGGAATCCAAGCCCGCCGGGAGACGGCCAGAAGCGAGGCAGCCGAGGATGCCGACGACTGGACCTACGCCGCCCACCTCGGCGTTCGCCTGATTGGCGCCTTGGCCAATCGCGGTCGGTTGGCGGACGATGAGTTCGAGCTAGCCTGGAAGACGGTCGCCGCGGCGGTGGGAGACAGAGGCCCAGCATCTGGGGTCGAGGGCGACGCTCTTACGAGGGCGATCAATCGACCTTGGAGCTCAGCGCTCGAGGTCGCCTTCAGTCTCGGTGGCATGAAGGACGGCGTCGATCGACGCCTCCTCGACTTGATCGACGACCTTCTACGGCTGCCCCGTCCGGACGGCGAACTGGCTAGGGCGATCATCGCCACCCGGCTGCCCTGGCTCCGTCACATCGACGCGGATTGGTTCTCCGACACCGAAGAAGACCTGATCGGTACCACGGCACCCGAAGGCCTCGGTGTCCTGACCTTCGCCATCTACCTTGAGTGGGGCCGACCCACCGCCGAACTTCTTCGGGACCAGCGCGACCGAATCATTGCTGCACTCAGCGGTGATACGGCCGAGTTCGCGCTGCGGCATGTTCTCCATGGCCTGTTCTGGGAATTGCCCAGCTATACCCCGGCCCACGTCCGCGAGCTCCTGGCTGACGACCCTGAGCTTTTCTCCGAAGCGGCGAGGTCGCTCGCCCTGGCGCTGACGGAAGATGATGAGGATTCATCCGGACCGCCCGCTGGTCCGGCACTCGCACTCTGGCGCGAGGCACTCGAGGCTGGCCTTCCTGCCGATGCGTATGCAGGCTGGGGCTCGTTCGCGTTCGCCGACAAGGTCTCCGATGATGACTGGCTTGAGCTGACGCTCCGTACCGCAGCTATCCCGTCCGTCAATCTCGCCGAGCCCGACCAGATCGCCGAGAGAGCCGAGAGGATGACCTCCGACGATCAGGTCCTCGAACTACTTGCGTTCCTTCTTGGCGCAGAGCCGAAAGCCTGGGAGCTCGAACCCATCGGCGAGGTCGGACTGCGCCTCCTGCGCAGCGCGACCGGCTCACCTTCGGTGCGGCGGGAGCTGCGTGAGCGTCTGCTCGAGCGCGGATTCAACGAGGCGACCGAGATCGACTGACGCAGCTCAGTGGGACGCCGAGGAGGCGGGGGAGAGGACGGGATGGGTCCCCAAATACGGTTGGACAGGTGAACCCGAAAGAACTGGTCGATCTGGTCCGCGGTGACGACGACGTGATTCCCTTCCTGGGCGCGGGGATGGCGCTGCGAGCGGGCGCTCCGAATGTCTGGGACCTTGCCGCCGGGCTTTCGGACACGGCGGGTGTCCCAGACGGCGAACTCGAGGCGGTGGTCCAGGCCGCCGAAGCGAAGATCGGGCTCGAAGACACCCGCCGTGCCGTCGCCGAGATCGTCGGCGGTAGGCCAATTCGGGCAGATTCGAGGCTGATGAAGCTGGTTCAGTGGCCAGCCCAGCGGATTTTCACTACGAACTACGACGACGCGATCGAGCTCGCTGCTAAGGAGGCCGGATTCGAGACAAGGACGGTGATAGTCGGAGACGCGGATGCGCTGACGATGGAGCCGGGGGTGGTCAAGGTCATTCATCTCCACGGCCACCATTCCAAACCTTCCTCGATCATCCTGCCAGGCCCCACCACGGACCGACTGGCTTCCGAAGAGGTGTTCCTGAATCAAGTCAGGGCGATGATGCAGCAGGGAACGATCCTCTATCTGGGCTTCAGTTTCGGCACCACCGAGGTCCATCTGCGTGGGATCGTCCGCTGGCTCAGGCAGATCAAGAATGCGAGGAGACATCTGCTAGTCCTCCCCGAGAGCGACCTGGCCGAACGCGAGGCCGACCTGGTCGAGCTCAGCAGCGTTCCGCAGGTCACTGTCGCCGGATATCCCGGTGATCGCGATCACGCGTTCATCGAGGCGCTCAGCAGTGTTCACGCGAGACTCTCCTTCGCCAATGGCAGGCACGCCGAGGTCATCAGTGCTCCCAAGCCGCCTGCTTACATCGATCCGGCGCTTGTGAAAGAAGAGGAGGGCGAGGACCTAGAGGATCTGCAGGGAAAAGTCATCGGCGCCGAGGGAGGGTGGGGCGAGCCATTCGCCGGGCTCAGGGATCTGGCTGCTGTCGCCCCTGTGGTGCTCTCCGGCCAACCTGGCATGGGCAAGACCGAGGCGCTCAGGCGGCTCGCCCGGACCTATGAGCACTGGGAGGCGCTGGTCGTCTCGGCGATCGATCTCGCTCAGGCCCTGCGTGGTCATGGCTCGGATGAGCATCGACTGAACGCACTATCGAAGGCGATCGCACTGGGGCTCGCAGGTCGAGATGGGGTCGTCCGCCCCGACTACGACGCGCTTGCACGTAATTCATACCTCCTTCTACTGGACGACTTCGATCAAGTAGGAGTTGACGAGCGTCAGGTAGTGGCGGCGGCGGTGCTGCTCGCCGGTGAACGATGGCCACAACACCGATGGATCGTCGCGGGTAGACCCTGTCTCGAGCTCGCGAACTTCTCCAACGCAGGATTCGCGCGTTACCGCATCCTCCCGAGCGAGAGTTGGGGCCATGCGTATCTGCGGAAGCGTGGGGTCGCGGAGCCCGACATAGACCGGATGACCAACCAGCAGGCAGGTTTCGGTGCCGTCATGGGCATCCCGCTGTTTGCCGCCACGGCCGCCGATCGTCTACTGGGCGAGGGGCCGCCGTTCGAGACGCCACTCGACTTGCTCGTGGATGCCCAACGCGAGGCGGCCGGAAAAGAGGCACGCCGTCATGGGCGATCCGCGGCCGAGTGGTGGACCTGGCTGCGCAGACTCGCGGTTGGCCTGGAGGTTCGATCCCGGACCGAGGCAACGACCGCCGAGCTCGCCGCCGTTCCGGGGCGGGGCGGATTCGAAACCGAGAGGCTGCGCGAGGAACTCGTCCGGGCGAGCCTGCTCATTGAGCTGCCGGATCGGGCCGCGTTCCCGCGCCGTACGTTGCAGGAGGCACTGTGCGCACACGCTGTGCTGGCAACCGAGAATGCACTTGAGAGTGTTGCCCGGGTTGCGGTCGCCGAGGTAGCTGGCGAACGTCATCTCAGATCCGACATGGAGTTCACCCTCGACCTTGTATTCGAATCGGCGTCCCGCGAGTCCCGTGACCGCCTCCGCGAGATCGACGAGCAGCGGTGGGCACTCACCGTCATCGCCAGGGGCACGAGAGATGATGCGGAGGAGGCGCTCGACATCTTGATCGAGGACGCCGAGCGCCGATGCCGCGCGGTCAGCGTATTCGCCGCCGGACTTCGCTCGCCGCTGCAGGCGGTGCGCCTCATTGCCAGGTCCTGGCCGGAGCTTGTATCAGCGCGCCGTGAGCGACTACTGCAGATGATCCAAGCCGCTGAGGCCCACTCTCGCTTCAACGGGCTCTGGATCCTCGCCGCCCAGGAGTCCGACGAGGACCCGAGTTGGCTGCCCCCGATGATCGAAGACGAGGAAAGGCGGATTGCGCAGTTGGCCGCAGAGACCGCTGCTGCTTGGGGGGTCCGAGATGCACTACCGCACCTTGAAGCGGTGATCGTGCGTCGGGGGCCGGTCCATGAGTGCAAACGTCTCCTACGCGTCGCCCTCCAACTCGCCGAGGGGCGAGAGGAGAAGCTCCGGATCATTGCCTCGCTGCTCAACGACGGTCAGCTCATTGGTGAGAGTGCCCAGGAGATTGCCGCCGTCCTCGATCTGGACGGGTACTTGGAGCTCCTCGGCCGCCGGACCCACGACTCGCGGATTTCGGAGTGGCTCCTGGATGGTGCGCTCCAGATCGCCGGTGCCGGGGATTGGACCGGCAAGCGGGTCGAAGAGTTGGTGGAAGGGGTCGTCGCCCGCGATGGTGACCCGCAGATCGCCTCCGATGCACGGCTCGTGAACGTCGTGGAATCGCACCTCGAGCCAGCACTCGCAGCGGCACGGCGAGTGCTCTACCACCGCCCCCCGGTTTTCAGAGGCCTGGCGATGTTTGCGACAGTGCCGGCCGAGAGACTGGAGGGAGAGGAGAACGCCGCGATCATCGAGGGCGCCAGGAAGGCACTCGACCCCGAGGAGCTGGCGGGGTGGCGCCGCAACGTGCCTCACGATCACCGGAGCACCGTGCTCGTCCGGCTGGAGAACCCCGCCGCCGACCCCGTGGATGTGTTGGAACCCGACATGCACTGGCGGGTCGACCAGATGAGCGAGGGTCAGCGAAAGAGGCTTCGCAAACTGGCCGTCGCGAATCTGCCACCCGTCGACGGCGAGATCGACTGCGAACGCTTTGGGTGGTCGCGGACGGATGAACTGTGGGTGGGCGCGCTCAATGCCGCAGCGCAACTTGACTTACCTATGGAGCCGGGGCGTTGGATGCAGATCCTCCGTAGCCCCGAGATCCTCGATACGGCGCAGGCCCTTTTCGATTGGCTTCGTCGTCGATACGACCCAGGATGTGACCCCGCGATCGAGGCCTACATCGCCGAGGCCAAGGATTGCCATGTCCTCTCGATGGTGATTGTCGTCCTCCCCCAGACCGCCACCGCCCTCCGGGAGTCGATTGCCCGACGACTCGACGAGATGACGATTGACGATGGTTGGTGGTCGAACGCTGTCGGTCTTCTCGCTGAGGGTGATGGGCCGGGGCTCCTGCAGCGTCTGCGGGACGGCCCGAGGACGCCGGAGCAGCAAGAGGCGCTGCGCTCAATGCTGGCGAAATCGGGTGATGTTTACGCCCAGCTCGAATCACTAACCGCGATGGTTGAGAGGGTTCGTGGTGACGAGATGATCGGCGAACCGCCCCACTGGACTGAGCCGATCGATGATCGGGCCGTGCTCGACGCATTGGGCGAGCTGTTGGACGCCCTCGGATGCGAGCGTAAGGGTTCGGGCTGGTGGGACTTCGCTCTCGGCAAGCTCGTAGCTTCGCCTGATCCGCATGCACTGGAGGTTCTGGACGGCGTTATCGACGCCACGGGTGTCGAACTTGATTTCGCTCGACTGACGCTTGCCCGCCGATTAGCCGCCGCGATCGTTCTCGCCCGCCTTCCGGCCGACATCGCAAAAGCATCGATGGTCTTCGAAGAAGACGCAGGTCGATGAGTCGGAATGCCGTCCCCGCGTTGCGACGGAAAGGAGTCGGAATTGATCCGTAATCGGCGTATATCGGCGGTAATCCGCGAAACTCAGGCACAAGTGCCTGAGTTTGGGCGAGAAATCGAGGCCGGTTAATTGTGATGTGGCCCGTCACACGTTCCCACGTGCAGGGACTTCCTCCGATGGAGCTAGGCGGATTCGAACCGCCGACCTCCTGGGTGCGATTTACGCGGCTGGTTACTCGGCCTCCGCTTGACTCCCGCATGGCAAGCGGCTTTGCGCCGCTCGCGATTCGGCGCCGACCGAGGCCGATATGCGCGGATATGCGGCGATTGTCGGGGTGTTCTGGCAGAAACGCGGATTTCTGCCAGGTCGGGCCCCCGGTGGGTTTAAACGACTCCCAAGTCAAATCTCGGGTCCACGAATAACCCGATGGTCGCACGTTCGTATCCCGGGATAGGCTGCGAGCGAATGGGCTCGGAAACGCTCAGCTTGATCCGCCGCATCACCCTGGTCATCGCCGTTCCGGCGATGACCCTGTTGGTGCTGGGGGCTATGACGAGCACCGCAACCGCCGCAGCACCCTGCCATTCCGTGAGGGTCGAAGGCACGAAGATCCGCGTCGCCGCAGTTCGCACCTCGTGCAAGGCGGGCCGGGAAGTTGCCAGCGAATATTTCGAGCGAACCCTCAACGGCGATCACTTCGACGGCAAGACCGGAGACGGCTCGATCTACTACGACGTCAACGGCTTTCGCTGTCTGACGGGGCTGGGCGGAAGCCAGATGTACTGTCACCACCGCAACCGCCGGGTCTACGGGTCGAGCCGGCCCGAAGACCACCCCTCGACCTGGGGCCGCCGGGCGAGCTCCAACTCCGCCTCGGCAAGCTCGCGCCGGGTCTACTTCGTGATCGGCTGTTCGGGCTCGGTCTACCAACCGAAGGAAATCGCCCTGACCTGCGCCGACGGCAAGGTCCGCTTCCTCGCCGACCTAGGCTGGGAAGAATGGGGCCCCGACCGGGCCTCGACCCACGGCACTCTTCGCTTCCCCGCCTGCTCGCCGGATGTGCCGCTGGTCACCTGTCGGGACTACGCCGAAGACGAAGCGACCCTTCACCTGTGGCGTCCGATCTACTGCCCGACGGTCGGGCACTGGCAGTTCTCGCGCCTTGGCGTCGAAGACCTGGCCGGCCCCGGCCCCGAAGGCTTCGATCGGCCGATTCCCTACCCTTGCGAGCGCTTCAAGCCCGAGCCTGTCCACCGGCTCGGCAGCTCCGCCGCCCGTGGCTACATGCGCTCGGTCCTCGCCCGCTTCAGCTACGAATCGCGCGCCGGGGGCTCGCTTAAGTGCAATCGCCGCCTCTCGGCGACCCGGATCGGCTGCGAGATGAGCTGGGTGATCGGCGACACCGGCTACGTCGGCCGGGGGCAGATCTGGCTGACCTTCCCTCATCACGAAAAGCAGGCCCACTTCTCCTACCGGCTGACCCGCGTCGACGAATACTGCGTCTTCGTGACCCACGAAGGCCACTGCATCAAGAAGCTGCGCGACACCGGCGCGGTTTCGGGTTAGTCGCCCGCCCGCTCCTGGTGGACGTGATGGAAATCCTCGATCTGCGCCCGGCAGTCAGTCATCGTCCTCAACCTGCCGCCGGATGCGAGCCTCGGCGCCCTCGCCAAGCTCTCTGTAGAAGCCGGCGAGGAGGGAGTCGGGGTCGAGCTCATCGAGCGCAACGGCGACTCGATCGACGAGCGCGACATCCTCCGGAAACGGCTCCCCTACCGGCCCCATGCGGGTCAGGTTGACGGTTGAGTTGCCGAGGCGGTACTTGACGCTGCCGAGGGCCTCCTCGTCGATCGACGCTGCCTTGACGAGCATCGACTCGACCAGTGATCGCTGCTCGAAGACGAAGAAGGGCGGCGCCACCTCCGAGAGTCGGGCGGCGCGCTCGATTTGCTCTCTCGTCTTCGCCGCCGCGACGAAGTCGGCAAGGGCCGCGACTCCCTCTGAGCTGAAGCTACGCGTCGCGATTCGGTAGAGGCCCGGGAGGTAGTGCTCCGAGCCCTTCGGGACCTCGAGGCCCTGCACCATCTCAAGCAGCTCGATCAGGGTGTCATGGGTGGCCCCGCAGATGACGTCGCCGGGGATCCCCCGATGCGGTATCGGCTCGTAGCGCTGCTGCGCGGGGGAGGCATCCTTGTGCTTGATCCTCGCTATCAACAGCTCGATCACGGCTCTCGGGACCCGCGCTCCGGCCCTGTCCAAGAAGGCCCTGATCGCGTGGTTATCGATCGATTGAATCTCGACCAACTTCGCCAGCACGGATTCCAACTGGGCGTCCGTTGCCTTGTCCGGTGACATGCCGTGGTCGGGGTCGAACACATTGCAGAGCTCCTCGGCGACCGCGGCCGAGTCGCCGACAACGACGTCGGCGGCGATCCGCGCGGCGACGTCCGGCTCGACCGTGGCGAGCACGCCGACTCCGGCGACCGCCACCGCGCGAACCGGCTCCTCGGCCTCGACCAGCCGTTCGATGATCTCCACGTCGGTTTCGTTGCGCCTGCCGACCCAGTGCGGGCTCCAGTAGGCGCGAGCGACGGCCCCCGCCAGTCCATCGTCACCGGCGTCGAGGGCCGCGAGGCAGAGCGCACGGGCGCGGTTGGGTTCCTGCTCGCGGATCGCGACGATCAGCGCATGCAGCGATGAGACCAGGCCGCGGGAGGGCCTATCGATCAACTCGCTCGCTATCGCCACTCCCCAAGCGAAGTCGGCCCGACAAAGCGCCATAAGCAACGGGGCTGGGTTCGGCCTCTCCTCGGCGGCGGTCAACTCCGCCGCGGTGCCTTCGACGAGTTCAAGGGCGGCCCCTGGCGTCCCAGCCTGCTCGATCACCTCACGCGCGATGCGCCCGGTCAGCGCGGCCAACTTGTCCCGCTCACGGCTCGGAGCGCCGAAGCGCTCGGTGGCGCTCGGGCGCCAGGCGAGGGACCAGGGTTCGTGCATGATGCCGGTCACCTCCAGCGTGAGCGTCTCCTCGATCGCGCCGACCACCTTTTTTGCGGCGTCGACGACCTCGGGCCACGGGCTGAACTCGATCTGCCAGGCAAGTGCGTCGACCACCGCTAGGAGCGTCGTCGGCCTGGCACCCGAGGCGACCACCTCCGCGAGCACATCGATCAGCTCCAGCTGCTCCGGCTTCCAGACGGACTGCTCGTCGTCGGAGATCTCCCTGCCGAAGTACCCGCGCGGCCCGCCGAGCGTGTCGCCAATCGTCTTCACCGCCATCGTCGCGGCGCGGATGTCGCCGCCGAGCGCTGCGTCGCGTAGCAGCGCAATCGCCTTGGCGCGTACCTTCCGCGTCGGCTCGGGATCGATCAGAAAGCCGCTCATCACGACCTCGCGCTCGCTGTGTGACCACGTGTTTAGCCCCTCGCGCTCCAAGGCATGGCCGACGATGCTCAGGAGCGAATTGCGGTGCCCGTGTGCGCCCGGTTTGCCGAGCTCGCGGTCGACGGCGGCCAGCACCAGTTCGTTGAAGCCGACCGGCTTCGCCGGCGCGTATCCCGCCATCTCGCCGAGGATTCGCATCGGGTGCTCGGGATGGGGGTTCTCGTCGCGCGGGTCGTCTTGTCCCAGGCTCCAGAGGATCTCGGTCACTCGCTCGACGGTCGAGTCGGTGTAGGCGATCGCCTCGAGCACGGGCGGCAGCTTCTCGAGCACGTCTCTGGTCGTCCGCGGCCGCAGGCCGAACCGCTCTACGTGCTCGTCCTTCGGCTTCGTCTCCGGGTCGTTCGGGTGCTCGAGGAGGCTCTCGACGATCGTCAGTGCCTGGGTGGCCTGAAAGTAGGCAATCGTTTCGAGGCGGCCGAGCAGGGCGATGCGCTTCGCATTGCCGGCTGCCAATAGCTCCCGCCGCAGATCCTCCCAGGCTTCACCGAGCAGGTCGACCTCGCTGCCGGCTGCGCGCGCCTTCCAGTCGAGCTCGGCCAGGTTGCGCAGCACGTGCCCCGGCAGAACCCCCCCGAAGTGCCTGTAGACGAGCTCGGCAAAGCCGCTCGATTCCCCCGACTTCGTCAAGCACGCCTCTTTGAGAACGAAGTGACGCAGGACGCCGGCCTTCTCGAGGTGCCCGATGTCCTTCCTCACCCTGTCCGCGCGCCGCTCCAGGAAGGCAGCGACGGCGTTGACTGCTTCGGAGTTCCCTATCGGCAGAGGGCCAACTGCCGCTAGAACCTCGAGCAGGGTCCGCGCCTCCTCCCTGGAGACGGCGCTCTCGATGTCGCCGAGCAGCTCGTCCTCGAAGGCAGCCATCGTCTGATGCCTGAACTCCTCGTCGTTCTCGAGCAGGGCGGCATGAATGCTGTTGCGGCGGATCAGCTGCCCCCCCACCACCGTCACAAGCGGGCAGTCGCGGCTCACCGCGCAGAGGGCGTCGACGTGTTGCAGGTGATCCGGCCCCAGTGCCTGCTCGGCTAGCCGGCGGACATCTCCCGGCTCCAGCTCGTCCAGCTCGTCGAGGAAGTCCACGTGCGCGGACTCGAAACCGCTGCGGGCGAGAGTCGAGCGCAGCTCGTCGAGCCGCCGCGGGCGGGTGCCGATGACGACCTTGAGCGCCGGGTCTCGTTCCTGGCGGTGCCTTAGGAGGTCGAGGATCTGCTCCAAATCGTCGCGCCGGTGGGCGTCATCGATGATGAGGAGGGAGATGTCGAGAGGCAGCTCGTCTAGCCCCTCCGGGGTCGCCGGTACGTTGGCGGCCAGATGGACGACGTTGCTCCGGCCGTCCCCGTCCACCTCGTCGGCGAACGCGGTCAGCAGGCGGCTCTTGCCGATCCCTCCCCGGCCGGGCAGGACTGCCACACAGCGGTCCGAGCTGCGGAAACGTCGCAGCGCCTCGAGCTCCTGGTCGCGACCGACGAGGTCCCATCCCTGGTGGAAGAGGCGACTCTCGTCGGCGCTCTCCGCGGACACCGAACCTGCGCTGAGGAACAGCGCGGGGCCGGTGCGGCCTAGGAAGCGCTGACGCCAAGCGGCCCCGAAGTGGGTCTCGACCAGCCGGCGGGCTTTCTCCGGCGGCAGGCGCCGGACAAGGCGGGAGATGTCGCCGACATCAAAGAGCTCCCACCTCGAATGCGCGTCGATGGCGCGCCGCGCCCCGGCGGTCGCCTCGCGGCTAAGCAGGATCCAGTAGCGATCGGCCTGGTAGGTGGTGCTCGCCACCGCGTTATCCACAGCCTTTGCGCCGAACTGCTTCTCCTGCTTGCACTGCACGCCCAGCTTGGCTCCGCCGACGAACTCGACGACGATGTCGATGCCTTCCTGGGTGGACCCAGAGCCACCGAAGAGGTACGCGGCCTTCACCTCGGGCTGAAGCTCGAGTAGCTCGACGCAGAAGCCCTCGAACTGCGGCCATTCGAAGCCGTCCTGTTTGTGAAGCGGAAGGAGGATCGAGCGAGGGCTGAGCGGCGGCGGGAGGCCGGGCGGCGGTGGGGGGATGGTGTCGCGGACCTTCGGCGGCTGCTCGGAGGTTGCTTCGAAGAGCTCCTTGAGCGGATCTGGCGAGTGCTCGTCGCTCACTCGAACCGGTCCGGGGTCAGTCCGCGACGGCGGAGCTCGGCCTCAAGCCGGGCGCGCCCGTGGTGATAACAGGCCTTGACCGTGCCCTCGGCACAGCCGAGCATCTCGGCGACCTCCTTCACGCTGTGACCTTCGGCGCGGAAGTACGTCACAGCGCGCTGTCGGGCGGGGAGGGTACGGAAGGCTTCGATCAGTTCGACTTCCTCAGCGGGAGTCAGGCCCACCGTGATCCGATCCAGCAGATCCCGGTCGAGGGGCTCCGCGCCGTGCGCTTTCTCCCTGGCGATCACCTTCTGGGTGCGGTTGGCCGTAACCGTCTTCGCCCACGAGGAGATCTTCGACGGGTCGCCGAGCCCGTCGAGACTGTTCGCTATGTCGAGAAGCGTCTCCTGGATCGCGTCCTCTGCCACCCAGACACCTGGGCCGATGATGCTGCGGGCCGTCTTCGCCACGATCGGCCGCAGGGCCTCGAATAGCTGATCGCGGGCCGCAGGATCGCCCGCCTGCGCTGCGGCGGCGAGATCAGGGAGCGTGGCGAGGGCGGTGGTCTGCATGTCCGTCTATTTATAAAGAGCGCAGAGTGAACCGAAAGGTTTAGTGGGGGCTCAGTGAGTCATGCCTCCTCCAGCGGGCGACCTGGCAGCGCAACGTCCCCCATGGTGGCCGTCAGGCCGAGTAGTGAACTTCGGGTAGCCACGCGCGTCGGGGGCGGGCATCATGAAGGAGCGGCTACGCCCTAGAGGGAGCAGTCGAGAACAAAGGCGCTCACTTCAGCGGTCCCGTCGGCGCTGACCGTTTCTGCCTGCTGTGCGAAAAAGTCTCGGCTGGCTTGGAAATCCCGGCGACGGCAGCGGCGGCAATTGACGCTATCGGATGCATCCCAGTCAGGAGAGTCGAAGTGGGCGACGACGTAGATCCCTTGTCGATGATCACCGTCGAGATAGCGATCGACCAGTTGCTCCTTCATGGCCTTATCCAGATCTCCGTGCCAGCAGCACTTCAACTCGATCACGACCCGTACGATCGGCGACCCCTCGACACGCTCGCCAGCCACCGCCTCGCAGACGATGTCGACCGATTCACCCATGTAGCCCGCGGGGTTTGCCTTGATCTCCAGCTCGCGGCCGACGAAGATCCCCTGGCCCGCGAGATCCTCCTTCAAGCGGTCCGCCAGCCACAGGGCGACCTGGCGCTCACGCTTCGGGCGCAGCGGCTTGGAATCCCAGAGGAGGGAGACCACGCCCTCTTGGCCCTGGAGCTTCTCCTGGCACCGTTTGAGTCCGAAGATCAGGACCTCGCGAAGCTCGCGGTCTGAGCGGACATATCGCCGCCTGCCGTCCTCGGAGAGCATGAGGACATCGCGCGGCCGGGGCGGCTCCCACTCGGAGCGTTCGAAGATCTCCTCGGCGTCGTGCTGGTACCGCTTGATCCCGATCATCTTGGGAAACATCCCTGCCAGGCGGGCCAGCGTGTCTACCGCTTCTCGGGTCCCCTGGGCGGCGATCACGCCGATGATCCGCCACCGCCACGTTCCGATCTGCTCGCGGGGACTCGGGCCGTGTACGCCCTCTACTTGTGGATCCTCTGCGGACGGGAATTGCTCCTCGACCCATAGGTAGAGCTTGGCAGCGACCGCGGCCGGAAGGTTCGCCGCGATCTGCACCTCGCGCTCGGCGAGACGCAGCACGAGGTCGCGACCGAAGTCGACGTCGTCTTGCATCAACCTCCAGATCCGCTCCCACTCGGCCGCGCCTCGCTGCTCAAGGAGCACCATCGCCACCTTGACAGCGAGAGCCCGTCGACCGGGACCCCCGGCAAGAGCTCCGGGGACGACGAGTCGCCTGGCGTGTTCGAGCCCAGTGATCGATCCGTTCGCCACCAGGGTCCGCAGAAGTTCGGCGCGCCGATCCGGATCGCGCCGGGACCGCATAGCTCGCCGCAGGATCACCTCCTCGAGCTCGGGAGCCCATACGCGTTCGACCAACTTCAACGAGAAGAGGGTCCGCGCGGCTCGGAGGTCGCGGTCGAGGAGTTCGGCGAATCGATCCGCTCCCTCTTGTGGGGCCCTAGAGAAGAGGTGGTGCAACATCCAGTCGTTGAAGGTCGTCTCGTCGGAGCCGACAGTCGCGTCTCTGAACCAGCCGACGATCACGGCCCCCCAGCTCTCCCAGACGGAATCAGGTAACTGGGCGAATTGCACCTGATCGCGGTTGGCGAGCAGGCGAAGCGCTCGATAGCCAGCCCAAGCGGGCCAGAAGACCTTCTGCTGGCGTAGCCATCGCTCGGGTTCCGCGCCGCCCTCGCGCAGGTAGGACGGAGCGAAATCCAGAAGGCGCTGCCGGTCGACGTCGCCGATCAGAGACCAGCCGGTCAGCGCCGTGAGGTCGGAGATCAGGTACTCCCGGTGGCGGCGCTCATTGATCTCCATCCACTTGGTTGCGACCCAGAAGCCAGCACGATCGCCGCCTTCGAAGTCATCAAGCGCCGACTTGACCCGGCCGGGGATATTGAGGTCGGGTTCCGGTTCGTCGTCTTCCTCCACCGTCGCCTCGATGCGGACGACATGGAACTTCCGCATCTCCTCAGCGATCGGCGAATCGATCTCCACGGGCTCGAATCGCGGCCCGCTCAGCTGGTCGAGCACAGAGCTTTCGCCGAGCGCTTCCAGTATCGCCAGCTCGGACCCACCGAGGACAGGTAGACGGTCGATCAGTTCCGCCAGCGGGCGCTCAAGCTCCGTGCCGCGGGCGGCACGGAGCTGTTCGAGCAACCAGTCGACATCGTCTGCGGCCAGCAGCCTCGGAGCGGCGAAGAGGACGTTGACAAGCGTCAACTCTCCCGTGGCCATTAATGGAATTAGGCCCTCGACCAGGCTTCGTCGGCCAGCTTGCTCGACGAAGACCTCCGGGTGGTCGGTCAGCGTTGAGTGGGAGAGCAAATTGACGTTCTCTCGTAGCAACGGCTCGAGTGCATCGAGAAACGCCTCGCGAATGTCCTCGTCGCTGACGATGGCTGGCCAGGCCATCACGAAGATCTCTTCGCGAAGCGTCGAAAGCTCGTCGGTCCCGAAGTGGGAGACGGGCACGCCTGACGCCCAGCGCAGCATGGGAGCTAGGTGGCCCGTCTCCAGGCCGTCGACCAACTCGCTCGCCAGGAACATGCGGTAGCCCCCGATGAGATGCTCGCGCTTCGGCTCGGTCAGTGATGCGACAAGTTCTTCGACGCCGATCACGTCGGGCCAGAGGATCCTCAGTGCGGCCGCCTTCAGCTCGTCGTCCTCGTCCTCGTCGAGCGGCTCGGACGCGAGCGGTCGGACTCTCTCGAGCTGTGCCTCGTCGCCGAGGTCACCGAGCGCCGACGTGGCTGCCACACGGACCTGAAGGTCGGTTCTCGGATCGAGGGCGAGGTCGGTCAGGGAAGGGACCAGCCCGACCAGCCCGCATCCCGCCGCTAGATCGCAGGCGATTTGGCGTGCCCAAGGTGAATCGGTCTCGTCGGCGAGGATCGAGCCTGATCTCGCGCGCCCTCCATCAGCGCCTCTACCGCCCGTTCGCGCCCACCATTATCGAGCCCCCTCGGCTCGGAGCGCAGTAGGACCAGGGGGTCGCGATCGAGCAGCATCGCCTCGAATTCGGGGGACAGTTCGGCGAGGGACACCGCGACCTCTCGCAGTTGGGGGACCACCCTGCCGGTTGCCGCACCGAAGAGGAGGTCATCGCGTTGGCGCGCGGATAGTCCACCGTCAGCAATCCAACGCGCGGCGAGGAACTCGCTGTGGCTGGTCTGGGCGAACCGGCTCCGGCCAGCGCCCGCGCCGGCGAAGATCGCGGTGCCGAGCGCATCTTCCACTGCGGCCTCGTCGATGTCGAGGTTTCTTTCCACCCCAACGTGCCGGTCGATTTCGTGGCCGCCCGCGAGTTCGGCCAGCGTGGCTTCGTCGGGCCCGGGGGTGCCGGGTGCCGTCCGAATCACGCTCCGCCCGGAGAGCATCGTCGCCGCGGCGACCCTGGCGGAGACGGCCATACGGGAAGAAGGGGATGTCTGCCCTATCCGCCGATCCTCGTCGGGCTCGCGGCACAGTAACTTGAGCCCCTGCTCGAAAGCATCCGATCTCCGGGTCGGGATGCTTCCGCTCTCACGGTGGATCCCAACGAGGAACTTCAGCGATTCGGGGACCATTGCCAGTGACTGCAGCTCACTCGCGATGATTTCGCCGACGAAATTCTCAGGGTCGACTTCTTCTGCCTTGGCGGCCGCTTCCACGTCGGAGCGGGTGAGCGGCGCCAGCTCGCGCACTTCGAATCGCTCGCTTCCGAACCAGCCGCTCAACTCGTTCTCCAGCGTCTGGTGGCGATCGGCACTGCGGCAGCTGAGCCGGACGACGAGACGCTGATGAGGCGCGTCCTCGAGGCCGCGGATCAGGAGCTTCGCGGCCGTCTCCAGCCGCATCCGTGCCTCGTCGAGGGAATCGAGGTAAAGGTGGAGGCGGCCCTCGCCTGCCCGCCATTCCTCGAACTCTTCCGAGCCGAAGATCCTTTCCTCCAGCTCCGAGGCCACCCTGGTGAAGCCGAGTTCGACCAACAGAGCGTGGTCGCCCTCCCGCAGTGAGGCGTTGACCCGGCGATACTCGGCCTTGAGCTCGGTCGTCTTGCCGAGCCCGGGCTCGCCGATTAAGACGAGGCAGTCAATGTCTGCCAGCTCGGAGAGTCGTTTCGCGTCGGGCGTCGCCGCCGCGAGGAAATCGGATCGATCCGTCATGAACCCGGAATCGAGCATCGGGATTTCCTGTCCCTCCGGAAGCCAAAAGCGGTACGCGCGGAAGCCCCCTGCCTTCACGAACCGATTTTCCCAGTCGAACCGGCGCCCCTGGTGCCCTGCAGTGAGGTCGTCACAACACAGCGGCGCCCGAGGCGGTCACGCCCGAGCTGCGGCGTAGAGGAGCCCGCGCTTTCCCTAGGCTCCGATCATGCCCGACGATGGAGTTTCGCCCCTTGATGCACTGCTCCAAGTAGTGAGAAAGGTCTTCGAGCAGAGGGGGAAGTGGCCGACGCGACAATATGTGCAGGCGGTACTCGATCAGGATTTCTCCTTAGATCTAGATGATGCACTTCAGGCAGCACCGCGGGCCCTCGTCTATTCCACCGGCACCCAAGAAGGCTCTGATGTGATCCTTACGGTCGCGGGCCTAGCGGCAGCGGGTGATAGCGAAGACGTGCAGCGCTTCATTGAAGCGCTGCGGTGGTGTGTAGCCGAACAATTGGGCTTCCGACCGGCGGACCCCGGAGAGACGGAGCAACTTCGCTTAGAGGCCGAGCAATTCAGGAGCGAATGGGCTTCCCGAGGCCAGTCGGTGACGGCGACCGAGATGGACAAGCTGCGGGCGATGTTGACGACCGAGGGTATCTATAGCTCGATCGGCGGAGAAGGAGATAGTTGGACTGTCACCCTGGATCGCCGAAGCGTCTACCCCTACCGCGACGTGCAAACGACTGAGGATTACCTGGCTGTGAAAGGGGCATCTACCGCCACGCCAGCCCCTCCTGTCCTAGAGCTAGAACTGCCGGGACGCGAGCTTCCAAGGGAGGTTTCATCTTTGCAACTGGGCCTCGACGAGCTTCCCGCCAAAGTGAGGGAAGCCTGCGCGATCCTTTTCCTCCACGGACACTTTGCGCAGGGTGTACTCGAGGCCGCCAAGGTGATGCGGGATGTCCTGCGCCAAGCAAGCGGCCTCGACCTCGATGGTGATCGACTGGCTGGCAAGGCCCTCAACCCGGACAACCCTTTGATCGTCCTGGGGGACCTGGCTACCGAGACCGGTAGGAGTCGACAGCGCGGAGTGATGTTGGTCGCCCAAGGGATCTTTGGGGCTGTGCGCAACCCACTTGCCCACCACCGCATAGTCCTTCGTCCGACGGAAGCCCGTCAGATGGTGGCGATGATCGCGTTTGTCGTCGAGGCCGTGGAAGCCCGCCGAATGCAGCCAGCGTCAGCCGGCTAGGCCCCGCCGATATCGCAAAGAGAACAGTTGTCGCACCAGAACTTGAATTGCGCCCCGCCAGGCTCTCGAGTTCGCATGGTCAGCTCGGATCAGCGACAGGGCTGTTCTAGGTGGCCGTTTGGTGTACCCACTGCAAAATCGAGGGAGGAGATCGGGGACCGTCCTGCTCTATTTTGCGAGCGGGCCTGCTCTATAGAGAGAGCAGAACCCATTTCTCCCAGCAAGCCGATTTATCGGACGAACTGCTGGACGGGGACGAGGAGGTCAACAAGCTAGCTTGCTGAGCGCGTAGACGCGGAGCTCGCCAGACGCTCTAGGACCTACATCTTGAGGTTAGGCTTTGGCTGTGAGCTACCAGTGGGCTGAGTCCTTCGCCGACATCGACGGTATTTCTTGGGACCCGCTTGTCCCGATTGATCGTAGTTCGCTGCTCGGCATCGATTCCCGACCAACGGTTGAGCGACTCGCGGGAAGCAGTCCTGCAAGCCAACACGAGCGTCACTTTGAAAGTGACTCGGATCTGGCCCCGAGGACGATCGCCAAGCGGGTGAGCGAGATGCTCACTCTTCCTGGTTCGCGGTCTGACTACCACTTCGGAATGCTCCAAGCATGGGAGGCTCTTTACGCAGCACGGCGTCGAGACGGGCGCGTATTCGACTGGATCGAGTCCCTCTGTTTGGCCGACATCGAACTGATGGAGCAGGGCCCCGAGCTCGTGTTCGCCGAGGATCACTGGAACAACCTGGATCAGGGCTATCCGATCTTCCCGGCTTTTCAGCGTCTCTCGAGCCTTTACCAGCGCGAGGGGTATCTGGCCGATGCGGTCGAGATAGAGAAACGATGCGCGGCGCTTGGCGCCGCACGCCCCGTGGGGGAGGAGGCGATCGAGCGCCAGAAGGCCCTGCTCGAGGAGGATGGACGCTGAGCCTGCCCACCTCGCCCTTCGCTCGGAATCGTTCCTTGAGTCCTGCTTTCTACGGTGGGTGCTCGCGCCGGCGACCGATGCCAAGATTATCGATTACGTCACCCCGCAGGCAGAAACTGAGATCGATGGACGTACCTACAAAGTCGATTACGAGATCGCGGGCGAGGCGCTGCGCCTCGCGGTCGAGCTCGATGGCTTCGCTTTTCACTCCGACCGACAGCAGTTCACCTATGACCGTTTCCGCCAGAACGACCTTCAAGGAGCTGGCCTGGCGGTTGTCCGCTTCTCCTATGACGCAATCCGCTTCGAGACCTCCCGCTGCGTCGCGCAGCTGCAGCAGTTGCTTGACCACGATCCCCTGCTGGCCCGCTTCGTCGTCGCTGATCCCGTTGTCGAAGCGCCGACTGACATGGAGGCCGATCCGCTCTTCGCCATGGCTGGTGTCGCGAGGAGCGCGATGACTTCGCCTGAGACCTACTTCGATTCGGCACGTCAGAAGATCAATCGCCAGACGCTGCGCGAATGCCAAAGTGAGGCCTTCGAGGCACTTGCCAACTACTACGGCCGAGGCGGCACCAACGCTGCGACGGTGATGGCCGTCGGCGCCGGCAAGACCGCCTTGGGTGTCCTTGCCTGCCTCGGCTTCGCGCACAGCCGTGCGCTGGTCATCACCCCGGGGTCCGTGATCCGAGGGACCTTCGATACCGCGCTCGATCATCGCGATCCGAACAACGTGCTCTATGGCCTCCCGGGCGGCGCGCTTATTCCAGGGTGTCCGCCACCCAAGGTCCGGGTGTTAGACCGCGATGACGGACCCATCCGCGACGTGACCCGGACTGAGCTGCTGGAGGCCGACATTATCGTGACCAACTTCCACTCCCTGGGAACTGGCGAGGATGAGGACGACCTCTTGGCCAAGCTCGCCCCCGACGACATCGACTTCGTCGTCGTGGATGAGGCCCATATCGCCGCGGCCGAGAGCTACCAGCGGACGTTTCGCCACTTCTCCACCGCGCGCAATCTGCTGATGTCAGCCTGCTTCCAGCGCCTCGACGGCAAACCGATCGAGGCCGATGTCGTCTACCGCTACCGACTGATCGACTCGATTGTCGACGGCAACGCAAAGCAGCTCCGGGTTCGCCGCTTCGCCTCTCAGCCGGAGGCGACGACCTACGAGATCGTCTGGCCCGACGGCCTGCGGGAAGAGATCGTCGGTCGCGACGCGCTGCTCGAGATCATGAGAGACGAGCGCAAGCTGGCTCGGGTGACGGCCAAGTCCACCGAGCCGATCCGCCAGGTGATGCGCTCGGTTCGGGAGGCTCTTGACCGGCAGGCCGAGCTCTTCAACCCGATCAAGCCGCGGGTCCTCTTTGCCGCCCTCGGACACCGGCACGCAGAGCAGATTGCGGCGATAGCCAACGAGCACGGCATTGCTTCGGGAGTCCTTCATCACTCGATGACCGAAGGACAGATCCGCGAGGTGCGGCGGCGCTTCGAGTCCGAGGCCGGCGATCTGCAGGGAATCGTCCAGCTGCGGATGCTGGGTCAGGGTTACGACTTCCCGCCGATCTGCGTCGTCGCCCCGATGCGCCCGTACGGCTCCTTCAGCGAGTTCTACCAATTCGTCGGTCGCGGGATCCGCGTTATCCGTCACCCCGCACTCGAGGGGCGGGTTCCCCCGTCCGAGCAGTGGCTGGATGTCGTCTATCACGGCGAGCTTGGTCTCGACGCGCACATCGACACGATCTACGCCGAAAACGACATGGATCCCCTCACCGAGCACGAGTACCCCGACGACTGGGACCGCGAGGGCTCCGATGACGAAGGGCTGGCGCTCGGCGGTTCAACCGGGATCGACGTCGCCGGACGACCGATGGCTTTCGTCATGTTCGAGCGCGGCGACGTCGAACAACGGGTCGTCCACAACGAGGAGCACGTGCAGGCCCGCAAGGCCGAGCGCGAGCGCCAAGCCCTAGCGCGTAAGTACGCAGAGTACGCGCAGGGCACCGATACGCCAATCACCTTCGATCAGTACGTCGAGGTCATGCGGCAACTCGCGGGATGAGCTCGACGTCGCAAAGCTACGGAGCGCGCTTCGCGACCGCTGGTCCCAGCCAGCGGGCGGAGCTCCACCTTGCTGAGGGCAAGCGAGACGATTTCGCGGCCTATGACGCGGCCCTCGGAAGGCTTCTTGAGCGGGCGATCCGCGGTGAGGAGGTTTTAGACCTTCAGCTCGCGAAGCGCCGCACCCAGACCGATGTCGTGACGCTGAGAATCGACGAGGAGGAGCGGACGGTCCTGGCTGCGGTCCTCGCGCCAGAGGCCCAGCAGGCCCGCGGGGTCTGGTACCTGCCCGAGTCCCACAAAGCGCTCTTAGGCCTAGTCGAGTACGGACACTGGGCAGACGTCCAACCGCGGTTCTCGATCTCGGCCGCCGACGCGCAGCGCGCCTCCCTCGCCTTGGACACGGTTGACGCGATCGTCATCTGGGCCGTGCTCGAACCGGTCCTCGAGGCGCTTTACTTGCCGATCAAGCTGCGCTCGGGCTACTGGCTCGGCGATCGCCGCCCTGATCAGATGGAGAAGGACTGGGCGGCGGTGCAGCACACCTACTCGCTGCTCGGAGTGGCCCAAGGACCGCTGGAGCTGTTTGTGGACGGGCGTCGCTGGGCCGGACTCCAGATCGAGGAGGTAGTTGATGCCCGCCGACAGCTCATGGACGCATGGCGAAATGCTCCGGAGGATGTCGGGGCACGGGCGATTGCGCTTCTAGTCGATCCTCTGGTCGAGCGCTATTACAAGAAAGCGAAGAACGGCCAAGCTGAGCGGACCAAGGTTCTCAACAAAGGCCTGGAGCGCTCATTGACGGCCGTATACGGAGGAGATTGGCTGGCTTTCCTCGATTACCTTGGGGAGCAGGCCCACCCCGCCGAGAAGATTTCGACTTCCGTCGAGTCGACCACGCTTGTCGTCTCCGGGGACCAGGAGCGACGCGAAAAGGCCGCGGCAGCCACCGGGGTTCCCGTCGAGGAGATCGACGCGATCCTTTCTGCCTACTGGGGCGACGCCGAGGGTTCTCCGGTCGAACAGCGTGCCGATGTGATGCGGCGCTGGTGGCGAGAGTTCGACGAGGTGCATGCCGCTCAGTCGCAAGAAGATCCTTCGCGATGGGGGTTGATTGGTGATCGGTTCGAGGACGCGATGCAGAGCGTCGAGGACGGCCGGTTCACGCCCCAGGCGTATCGGCAGTTGTCGGCGCCTCTCAACGAACAGATCGAGCAGTTGTGGGGCACCGCCGTTCTCCCACGCTGGCCGGAGGTCTTGGTCAGTGAGCCGTTCCCACACGCCGCATTCGCTGAAGCCTTCGGGCCTGGGGCATCTCTATGGCATGAGATCGCACTGACCTGTTGGTTCATCTGCGAGGGCCCCTACAGCCGGACCAGCGTAGGCGGAATGCCTAACTACTACGAAGAGCAGATCAAGGCGTTGGAGGAGCTGGGGTGCCCGATCGACTTCGACATGTTCGGCGAGTTGCGGGATGCCGAGGCAAAGTTGACCGACCGGCCTCCAGATCCCGGCGACACTCACGAGACCGATTTGGGCGACGGCTTGACGATTTCGGTGACGATGACCGTAGGGCCGGGAAAAAAAGATGGCTTCGAGCGGCTTCGGAATGTGGTGACGCGATATCGCCGAGCCTGGGCCGAGCGCCATCTGGAGAGCTATCTCCAGGCCCGATGGGGACAGGACCTGCGCGGCACCGGCGATAGTTATCACCGTCACGTCGCCGACAAGGGCCGTCCACCGACGAGGAAGCAGTTCGCGAAGCTCGCGGCCCATGGAGCAAACCTCTGGTTCGGCGGAGATCTCGCTGCTCTTTCGAGCGCCCTCAGAATTCCTGCTCCGGATCCGCAAGAGCGTCGCCGGCTACTGCCGCACGATCGGGCAGCCTTTGTTGAGGAGGTCAGGAAGACGCTCGGGGGACAACGCTGGGCTCAGTCCGCCAATGACCTGGATCGCAAAGAGCGGGAGCGACTGATGCGTCTGTCGGACCTCGCCGAGCGATCACCGGGCGTCGTTCAGATGTGGGAGGCAATGGGTGAGCCTCCTCCGCTCAAAGGGAACGGCTGGGCTCGCTATCGCCTCGAAGCAGCGTTCGGTTCCGATCTGGAAGCTGGCTGGGCAACCTACATCCAGGCGATCGGCACCGTGCTCGATGGCTCCCGGCCCACCTCATCGCCATCTGTTGATCCCGAGCATGCCCAACCGCCAAATATTGCTGCCAACGGCATCACGAACCCGACCATCGAGACGGACGAAAAGAGCGCGCAAGAGGGCGGTGTCCGTGGATTTCTCAACCGCCTTCGTCGCTGATCAATCTCGCTGTCTTCAACCCAGATGGAACGAAGTTGGCGATGGTCTGAATGATTCGCTGTCCCGTCAGCGAATGCCGCGGCGCGATGCCGGGCATCGCGTTATATATGGGAAGTGCGAGCCGCGTCGGAGTTGCCAGCTCGATGTCCTCGCGAGTCATCCGCCTGCCTTTTTTGTGCCGCCGGCAACAAAACGGCAACGGCGCTCGGGTGATAGCGGCAGGCTGTTCTTGACGAGTGGAGGCTCTGACCGACCCGGGCATCTTGCTGACGGGTGTCAGACACTGCGCCGCAGGAAGTCGATCTGGTCACCGACGATCCTGTCGAACAGGGGTTCGACGTAGGGGTCGAAATGGCCGCACTCGTAGCTGAGCACCTCCCCTTTGGGGATGCGTCGAGCGGCCTTCAGCGCGACCTTATAAGGAGTGACGACATCGTCTTTGGCGAGTTGGACCAGCGTCGGGCACGTGATCTTGCCTGCGACCCGGCCGGGTGAATAGAAGGGCACTCGCAGCGCAATCCGGGCGGCGACGTCGTTCTGAGGCAGAAGCTCCTCGTACCGGTCTCCCGCCAGACGCTTCATCATCGCCGTGGCGTCGGGCGTGGTCATCATCGCCAGGGTTCCGGGCTCTCCTGCCGCCGGGAGGCGGAGCGGCTCTCGCCCGAATGCCGCCCCCAGTTGATCGCGGAGCCCGGCGAGACCCAGGCGCATCATCGTCAGCGGGGAGCCGGCAAAGGCCGACGCAGGTCCACTGATATGGGGAACCTGGGCGACGATGGCGGCCAGTCCGTGATCTTCGGCGGCGATGCTCAGCACGTGCCCGGCCCCGAACGACGAACCCCACGCGGCCACATGGCTCGTGTCGACACCGTCAAGTTCCCGGGCGAAAGCAAGTGCCGCCCGCCAGTCGTCCTGCTGGCCGCCGATGTCGAGCACCCGACGTGGCTCGCCGGCACTGTCACCCCAGCCCCGGTAGTCGAATACCAGGACGGCGAAGCCGGCTTCGGCGAAGCGCTCGGCGTAAGCGGCAAGACGCAAGGCGCGCATCGCGGCGAAGCCGTGGGCCATCACGATGATCGGCGGCCGCTCGACGCCGCCCGGTCGGTAGAGCCAGGTGGCGCACGCCGTTCCGCCGGATTCGAAGGTCGTGTCTTCTCGGGTGTAGGTGCTCGTTTCGATGATCAGCTCCTGACTGTCGGGTGCGTATTTCCGGTTCTCCGGGTCAACGGCGGCGAAGCTCGCGGAGCGCAGAATTCGCCGCGTTGAACCCGCACATCCCGTGGGCCCCGGCGCCGGGTGGGGTGGAGGCGGAGCAGAGGTAGACGCCGGGGATTCCGAGGGCGTAGGGGTCGCGGGCCGGACGCGGGCGGAAGAGTAGCTGGCGGAGGTCGTTGGCCCCGCCGACGACGTCGCCGCGGAGGTGAGAATCGCGCCCGAGTCGATCGAGATCCTTGCTCGGCGTGTCGTCGAGCTGGTCGGCGGCAACGGCGCTGCCCACGATCGCCGTGAGCGGATCACCGCCGAGGAGGTATCCAGGTGGTGGGGCGTCAGCCGGCGCTGGGTCTACGACCACGCCGAGGAGCTGGGCGCCCGGCGTCTCGGATCGGGCCGGCGCCCCCGCCTTCGCTTCGATCCCGAGGAGGTTGCCGAACGCCTTGGGCCGCCCGCCGACCACGGTCGCGGTGGCCCATATATGCGGGGATCGCGAGCGATCGCCGGGGACTACAAATCCCGCTCGCTTTGTGCGCCGAGCAGAGCTACTGTCGCTCAGCGAAATAAACGAAGGCCGGGGCGGGCGCTATGAACGCCCCCCCGACCAGGCGCCGGTTATGGCGGCGCAACATCAAGGCTAGAACCCTGGCCTATTTGTTGCCAGCCCCCCTCCGGCACCGGAACGGAGGAGGCCGGTATGGCGGCTAAGGCAAAAGGCGAAGTGATCGAAACCCCGCTAAAGGGCGGAGCCAGTTTCGCGCTGAGGCTCTCGGCATACGGCGAACGGCCCTATGTCACCCTCGGGTTCGATCACGAAGGCTGGACCCCGGAGGCGGCGGAGGAGAAGCTGAAGGATGTACTGGCGGAAGTTCGGCTCGGTATGTGGGTGCCGCCGAAGAAGAAGCGGCGTCGGCAGGCCGAGGTAGATGCGCCGGGTGGACCTGACGAGTTCCCCTATTTCGGACCGTTCGCCATCGACCTGATCGAGGCGCGGGAAGGACAAGTCAGCGAGAACACCACCGCTCACGAGAAATGGTCTCTCAGTCACCTGCTGCCGTTCTTCGGGGATTGGCCACTCCCCGATATCGACGCCGAAGCGATAGACGACTACCGCGCTTTCAAGGTCAAGGAGTCGGCCGCCCGGGCGCGCGCCATCGAGCGCGGCCAGCCCCAGCGGAACGAGCACAATCAAGTCCTCAAACCGCTGTCGGCGCGGTCGATCAACAAGACGATTGACGCCCTTCAATTCATTCTGGCCGTTGCCCTAGAGCGAAAGCGCGTAACCGGCGTCACCGAGAACGCCGCGGTTGGGAAAAAACGGCGCCTGAAGCCCCCGCCGAAACGGCCGGTGCACCTCGACTCGGCGGGACAGATCGAGGCGCTGCTGGAGGCGGCTGCTGAGATGGACCGCGACCCTCGCTGGCGCGGGACCCAGAGGCAGGCGGTCCTCGCGACCCTGATCTTCGCTGGCCCCCGCGCCCATGAGTTGTGCAACTTGCTCTGGCGCGACGTTGATCTCGCCAGCAGCATCATCTTCGTTGGCCGCTCGAAGACGCAGGCGGGGCTCCGCGAGATCAGGATGCTGCCGATCCTGCGGGACATATTGGCCGCCCACAAAGCGGCCACCTATCAAGGCAACCCTGACGATCACGTCTTCCTCAATATCGCGGGCGGGGTCTTGAACAAGGACACCCTCCGCACCGGGATTCTGGAGTCAGCGTTTGAGCAGGGCGACGAGTTGCTCAGGTCCCGCGGGCAGGTTCCCCTTCCTGTCGGCCTCACGGCGCACAAGCTGCGACACACCTTCGCCTCGGTGCTGGTCGCGATTGGGGAGGACCCGGTCTCGGTGATGCGGCAACTCGGCCACAAGGATGCGGCCTTCACGCTGGAGGTCTACACGCATCTAATGAACCGGAACCCCGAAGAGCGGAACCGGCTAAAAGCCTTGGTCCGGGGAGAGCGGGTTGCCGCGCAGCTCGCGCCCATGCCAGCGCAGCTCGATTCGACCGACTACGAGCTGCCGATCCTGCGGGCGCTGGTCAACAACGGCGGCGGTGGATCAGCCCGCGAGATCATCGCGGCGGTGGGCCGCAGAATGGCCCCGTTGCACACGGCGCGCGATACGGAGGCGCTTCCCAGCGGGGCGCCCCGCTGGGAAGCCCGCACCCGTAAGGCCCGAGCGCGACTCGTGGAGCGGGGTTGGGTCAAATCGAAATCGCCCCGCGGCCAGTGGGAGGTCACGAAGATCGGCCGCGCCAAACTACGGCGCGACGATCAGAAGGAGAACCGGGGGCGCCGGCTCCGCCCGATTACCTCGGCGGCGAATGCCGAGCCGGAGATGGCGGTGGCGGCATGACGGCGCAATGGATAGAGGTGGACGGCGACGTAATCGACGCGATCAAAGCCGCGGCCGAGCCCTTCGTGGACAACCCGAATCGCGTTCTTCGGCGCCTGTTGGGGCTGCCAGCTATCGACCACGATAGAACTGCATCGTTGCCGTCGAGCATCCCGCGGGCTCCGAGAGGATCGCTGTGCCCGCTGGCCGAGTTCGACGTGCCGATTCTGAGCGCTATATCCGAGGCTGGTGGTTCGGCCCCGCGGGGGGCGGTGCAGGACTCGGTCTCGAGGGCGCTGAAAGATCGGCTGTCGGATCTCGATATGAAGCCGTTGGCGAGCGGCAGGATTCGCTGGATGGCCCGGGTCGACCAAGCCCGGAACCTGCTGGTCAAGCGCGGACTTCTCGAATCAGCCACTCCGGGGCTTTGGACGCTAACCGAGGCGGGCGCCGAGTACCTGGACCGCCGGCTCAAATCGAGGGCCGCTGCCGAGCGGAGCGAAGTCGCATGACCGCTGACCATCGACAGCTTGCGTCCGGCGAAACGATCCCGGTCGATCTACTCCGTGATTTTCTCGGCTTCGTCTTCCAGCACGATGCCCTCCGCGACGTGCTGACCGCCGAGGTGGCCGATGCGATCGAAGGGCCGCATTCCGTTGACGCCCTGCGTTTTCGAGCGTTGGGTTCTCAGCTGCCAAGGCTGGTCACCGAGGTACTTGATGCCGCTGACCCTTTGGATTGGCTGGCGGTGGCAAAAGGCTTCATTGAGAACGCTCGGGGGGAAACGCCGAACGGTGGTGATCGTCCATGAAGACGCATTGGATCGAGGTGGACGATGAGGTAATCGGCGTGATCCGCCGCGCGGCTGAGGCGTTCACCGATTCTCCCAATGACGCTCTCCGCAAAATGTTCGAGCTTGGTCCGGCGGCGTTATCCACCTGTGCTGAGCGCCCGATCTCCCGGCGTCCGCGCCCCGGCTGGAGGAAGAGCCGGGCAGCGGACGGGGAGTTGGTTCCGCAGTCCGAGTACGAGCTGCCGGTCCTCCGCGCCCTATCGCAGCTAGGCGGCGCGGCGCCAGCCTGGCAGGTTGTAGAAGCCGTTAAGCCCATGCTGGCCGACCGGCTCGGGGCGGCGGATTTCGGCCGGATGGCTAACGGCGAGGAGCGCTGGGAAAATCGCGCCCGCTTCGCTCGGCTGAGGGCGGTTGAACGTGGATTCCTGCGATCCGATTCTCGCCGCGGCATTTGGGAGCTGACCGATGAGGGCATCGCGCGTCTAGGCGAGCTTGAGGCCGATCAGCAGAAGGCGAGGCCAGAATGAGCGCGACCGCCGTCGGCCTCGCAATTCTCGGCCTACTTGGCTTGTGGGTCTTCGGCGGGTTCGCGCTCCGTCTCGCCGGGGTCCTGGTCTTCATCAGCGGGGCGGTGTCGACCGCGAGCGGCCACGCGGGCGGCATCATCGCCGCCGCCCTCGGAGTCGTCACTTGGCTGGCTGGTCATTGGCACTACGCCCTCCGGCATCAGGAATACAAGAGCCCGCTCGCCCGGCACCTGTTTTCGCGGTGGCCGCTTGCCTGGCTGGACCCGACCCGAGATTGGTCGGTGCCGGTCGAGCGCGGCGACGGGAGGCGGTGGTCGCGGTGACGGGCGCCGGTTCCCCCAACGCTTTCAGTCAAGGCAACCCGAAGGAGGCGGCCATGCTCGCTGCAACCGATCCCGCCACGATGAAGCTAGACGAGAAGATCGCGCCGATTGATCTCTCAACCGAAACCGCGGTCGCGGAATGGTTCCGCGCGCTGCTGGCGCGGGGGGTCAACTTCCACCCCAAGGAGAGTTTCGCCGAGCTGGTCAACGGCGAGACCGGGCGCCCGCTATTCGGCGCTGAGGATGCTGAGCGCCTCGATGCCCTGATGGGGATCGCTTACGAGGTCTGTGATCCGTGCGCCCTGGCGGTGCGGCTGGTTCGGGGAACGGATACCGATCCGGCGAGGCCATGTGGCGACGACTCGCCGCCCGCGATGAGGGAATCCGAGCAGGGCAGCAAGATCGATGTCACCTTGATTAGGTCATTTCTGCGTTCCGCGCTCGGCGACGACGCCGTTATCGACAAGGTGAACAACCTGATCTTTGACGCCGTCGCCGGGGGCGGGTATCACCGAACCGTCGTCGCTGAGTCACTGCCCGGCTACATCAACGAGATCCTCAACACCGCAACCGAGGCTGATTGGCAGGCGGTTGCCGACGATCTCCTCGCTGAGGGGCACGAACTACTTAGTGAGGGCGGTGGTTGATGGAGCGGTGCCAAATGCGCCCAATCGTCCTCTACGTTCCGACCGGCGGTCGGGCGACCCCGCGGATTCCTCGCGGGGCGGCAATCGTTGCTCAACCGCAGTGCGGGGCATCCGAGGTCGAGATCTATTTCGAGGGCGTGGGATCGGGGAGGCAACGGCATTTGTGGACGCTGGCTGATCGGGCGCTGTCCGCAAGCGGCCGTCTGCTGGAGCGTGCGGCGTTCACCGGCTGTCTCCTCGTTCCCCCTGCGGGATTGACCGTCGTCGGGACCGTTAACTTTCCGGCCGGCACGATCGCGCTCACCGGACCCCACTCAGCGCGGGCCGTTGCAGGCTGGCTCGGCACCGGCCAGCTCGACCCGGCGGAGCTGCGCGAATCGGGAGCATCGTCGCCCGGACCCACATAACGCGCCCCCGCCGCAAGGACCTGTGCAGCACCGCCCTCCGATCACACACCGCCCCGGTGCGTCGTCCGTCCGGGCCACCGCCGCGATACCAGCCGCCCAGCTGAGCGCCCCGCGTGGCGAGTAGGACCGAGCCGATCTACGGCCGGCTATCGGGTCCCATCGGCATCACCGGAAGCAACCCCGTTCCTGATCGTCGTCTTCATCCTCTTGCCGGAGACGGCGCTGTCGCTCCGAGATTTCGTGCTCCTGTTGCACCGCACGCTTGAGGCGCTGCTGGAACTCTGGATCAGCCCGCCGTGCGGCGATGTGCCTTTCGATCGCCGCTCGCGCATCCTCCGAAACGGGTGCATCCTCGGCTCCACCACCACCGATAGGCATCCCGGGGTTCGTCGGCATCCCCAACAAGCCCTCACCGAATAGCAGCCGTTTGAAATGAAGGGCGGGGCGGCTGGGTTGCAAACAGAATCCGTCGCTAAAGACGAGGCCCTCGTCGTCAAGCCTGCGGAGGGCGCGGGCGAGAGCGATGCCTCCGGTGAGGGTCTGAGGGTTCGGGAGGAGCCGATTCGCGACGGTCGGCAGCGTCAGCACTTCGGGATGCTCGCGAAGGACAAGGGCCAAAATGGCAAGCTGCATTTCAAGATCGCATCCGGCCGAAGAAGTCATTGACCCCGGCCCCCTTTCCTAAGTAGAGGGGAGGCCGGGGATTCGACATAGAAGTCACCGTCAACGTGATAGCCCGCGCGCCACTCCAGCCCGGCGAGAAGTACGCAGGGCGACTGGTTCGTAGCGGCGGCGAGTTTCAGGATGGTGTCCGCTCGCACCATTCGCTGACCTAGCTCGATGGCGCCGATGGCGGTGCGGGCCATCCCTACGGCGGCGGCCAATTCGCCTTGCGTGAGAAAGCCCGCCCGGCGCCGGCTCCGCCAGAGGTTCCGGCCGAACCGCTCGCCGAGCGGGGTCAACCTCACGTCCATCAGGTCTCACCCCTCCCGGCGATCCTGCGCACCTCGCGCATCCACTCTTCCCTCGCCGCCCGCCGGGGGGCGGCCACCTTCTCGATGAGGACGGCCAGATCGGAGCCATCACCGTCGAGGGCCTTGCAGATCTCGCGAAACATGCGGAGGGCTGGGTTGGAGCATTCGGCCTCCTCGAGCTGGGCGATGAAGGCGGCGGTGGTGGGAGCCTTCGAAGCGAGCTGATCGCGGGTCAAGCCACGCTCCTCCCGCAGCGCTTTCAAGGCCGCCCCCGCCCGCACCAACCACGATTGATCGGGGGGCTGGTGACGAGGGCCCTCCGGCGCGTCGTCGCTCAACGCATCGAGGATATCTCGCTCGTGCGGGTCTTCCCCCATTTGTCTGAGGCGGTCCTTAAACCGCTCCCTGCTCTCGTAGCCGACAGGCGATATTCGGAACCCGCCCGGAAGGTCGAAATCAAGCACCTCGTAGCCGCTCATCTCAGCGATGGCAGGTGGGGTCTCGTAACTTTCATGCCGGGGCGGGTCCCACCACAGCCAAGCTACGAGCTGGCACGTGCTGACTTCCAGACCTGCGGCCAGCACGAGGATCGTGTCGAGGCGGGGCACCTGCTCGCCGCGTTCGATCTTGCTGAGAACTTGGCGCCTCATCCCGATGCGCGCTGCAAGCTCCTGCTGCTGGAGACCGGCTTCGATCCGAAGCCAGACAACATTCGCGCCGAATCGCTCGCCCATCGTCCACTGTTTCATCACCCAGGCGTCTTCGATGCCGAGGCCGCTCATTTCGAGCCCCCCTTCGGGGGCGGGTCAAGCTGGATAGCCAACCCCATGAGCAGCTCGCAGGGCTCCGTTTCAAGCGCCCCTCCGAGCCTGACGATGGTGTCGAGCCGCGGGGTCCGGCGGCCCCTCTCCAACAAGCTGATCTCGCTACGGGTCAGCCCTGCGCGGTCGGCGGCGCCCTCTTGGGAAAGGCCCCGCCCCCGGCGCAGCACTACTAGGTTCTCGGCGAACATGCGCGGGACCTCCGCGCTCGCCTTGGACTGCGCGATGGTCCGCGGCGGACGCTCCCGCAGACTCGTCACCGCTTCAACCCACTTCGGATCGGGCTCCGGCACGTCGAAACCGAGATTTAGGTTCAGGTCCATCGCTTCTCACGCCCCTTCCTGAAGCTCGGAGAATCGAATCGCCGCCCGGGTTGGGCGCACGGACTCGCCTTCGGGCAGGACGGGGTGGAGGAGACCGGCGGCTGCGAGTTCGCGGATTGCCCGCTCATTCGCATCGACCGTCGTGTCGGTCGGCCTACCGCCGGTCATTTCGCGGATCAGCTCGGCCTTGGTGAGCGTGCTCGGGTGGAGATCGAGCACCTGGCCGAGTACCGCGCGCTCCTGATGATGGTCTTCTTCGTACGTGGTCTGGAACCGCTGAGTCGTGCCGCGGTCCGTAGGGTTAGAACCAGCCATTAGGGAGGTACCGCCTTCCTTTTGGTCAGGTCTCCGGCGGCGTTGCCGCGCCGTCCGGAGGCCGCTTATGTTCTCGTGGGGGTGGACGCGATTCCTCGGGGGCCAGAACCGCGGCGGCCGGGTCCCCACCCACCGCCGCGCGGCTCACGCCCGGCCCCCGAGGAATCGCGTCCGAGGGCTGCCGCTCAGGCGAGGTCGTATTCCCGCGGCTTCTTGTTGGTCAGCTTCACCTTGCCGGCCTTCTCCAGCCGTTCGAGGCAGTTAGCGATAGCGCCGGGGGAGCGTTTGATCCCGCGGCCGACGACTCCCGAGGTGGCGGGCAGCTTCGCCCGGTTCCTCTTCATGTAGCCGATCACTAGCCCGTCGAGTGCCCCGGGGCTGAGGCGGCTGCCGCCGTCGTTTTTGGAGACTTTCGCCCCCGCCGAGGTGCGTTTCGTCTTGGCGCTTTTGCTGCCTTTGCGGGTGCTGCCGCCGGCCTTGCTTTTGCTGCTTCCGCCGGCCGTGCTTTTGGTTGCGGTGGCGCTCATCCTCGATCTCCTATTTCCGTTGGGGCGTCGCCGTTGCGATGCCGGTACGGATGTCTTAGCTCTGGTGGCCGGCCAAAGCGAGCGGAATCAAGGGCAATCGACGCGAATCGCCGCATATCTAGCCCCCATCTGCCAGTTTCTGCCAGGTAGGGGGCCGATTTTCGGTCTCGGTTTAAACGGATGCCGAAACCCGATCTTGCGACATGCAGGGGGTTTCGCCGATGGAGCTAGGCGGATTCGAACCGCCGACCTCCTGGGTGCGATCCAGGCGCTCTGCCAGCTGAGCTATAGCCCCGGGCTTTGCAGGGCGGAAAGTCGGGCTTTCCGTTCCTCGCGGAGAGGAAGGATAGCTGCAAGGTCTTAGTATCGGGGCCGTTCGTCCCCTGCTTTGAGGAGATCCCTTTTGACTGTCTCGTCGCCTTTAGTTGCCGTTCGCGTGTTCTTGGCCCTCTGCGCGGTCGTTCTGCTCTCGCTTGTCGTCAAGGTTGGCGCTGCGGATGCGGATGCAATCGGCCCGCAGTTCCCGATCAGCTCGGGCAACCATCCTTCCGAAGGGCTGCAGGCCGGCTTCCAGGATGAGGTCTTCAACGAGAAGACCGGTCAGTATCTGGTCGTCTACGTCGCCGCGACTACGGCCGAAACGGATGACATCTACGGCCAGTTCGTCGACGTCAACGGCAACCTCGTCGGCGGCGAGTTCCGGATCTCCACCACCTCGGCCGACCACGGCGAATACAACCCCGCCAGCGTCGGTTACGACTCGGAGACCGGGCGCTACCTCGTTGCCTGGGACCGCGACGAAACGGTGCAGGCGCGCGTCCTCAACCCGGACGGCAGCCCCGTGACCGGCGAAACCCCGATTGCGGCCAAACAGGACGACATTGAGACGGAGGCGATCGCCTACAGCCCCGTCAGCCACGAGTACCTGGTCGCCTGGAAGGCATTTTCCGATGGTCGCGTCTACGTCCAGCGGTTGAACCAGGACGGCGGTCAGGTCGGCCCTGACGACCAGGTCGTCGGCGGCAGTCCGACGCTGAGAGTTGACGACGCGCTCGACGTCGCCTACAACGCGACCAGCCTCGAGTACATGGTCGTCTTCAACGCCGAACCCGAAGCCGGCGGCGGCGAGGAGGTCTTCGGCCAGCGCCTCGACCTTGGAGCGAACCAGATCGGCAAAGACGACTTCCCGATTTCCGAGATGGGCCCCCCGGGCGACGAAAGCACCACCTTCGAAGCTGCTCCGCCGAGCATCGTCTGGAACTCGAACCTGAACCAGTACCTCGTCGCCTGGCACGGCAACGACGGGGTGCCGCCCTTTGCCACCAACGAGCGCGAGGTCTTCGGCCAGCTGCTCGCGGCTGACGGGACCCAGATCGGCCCGGACGACTTCCGCATCTCCGACGTTGGCGTTGACGGAGACGCGAAATCCAATGCTTTCCGCCCGCGGATGGCCTATGACCCGTTCGGCAACCAGTACCTCGTCGTCTGGCACGGCGACGAGATCATCTCGCCGCTGATCGACAACGAGTTCGAGATCTACGGTCAGTACCTAGCGGCTGACGGCGCACAAATCGGCAACAACGATTTCCGCATCTCCGACATCCAGCCGGACGGAAACAAAGAATTCTCCGCGAACCGGCCCCAGGTCGCCTACAACACCGTCACCTGTGACTACCTCGTCAGCTACTTCAGCGGCGAACCGAACAGCACCGACGACGCCGACTCAGCCGTGTTCGGTCGCCGTGTGGCCGGGTCGGTGTGTCCGGACCGAGCGGCTCCTGTGCTGAGCGCCCTGAAAGTGACTCCGAAGAAGATCGCTTCCGGGATCAAGCTGAAACGCCGTAAGGCAACGGCTTCCGCTGCTGCCAAGGCAGCGCCTAAACGGGCAAAAGCTCGCTACACCCTGAGTGAGTCCGCCAATGTTGTCTTCACCGTCGAGCGCAAGGTCCCCGGCAAGAAAGTGGGCGGTAAATGCCGGAAGCTGAAGAAAGGCGAGAAGCCGGGCGCCCGGCGCTGCGCCCTCTGGGTCAAGACCGGCAAGAAGCTGGAACAGGGCGCTGTGGCCGGTGCCAACGTCAAGTCGTTCTCGGCCAAATCATTCCGCAAGAAGGGCCTGAAGCCCGGCGCCTACCGCCTCCTCGCGGTGGCCACCGACGCCGCTGGCAACGTCTCGGGCCTGGCCCTCGCCAGGTTCAACGTCGTCCAGCCGCGCTGAACCGGCCAAAGGGTCCGACCGCTGTTTCGGCGGTCGGACCCCGAGGCTGGGAAGTTGCTCGCAGGGCCTCGCACGATCAGGGATAACCGCATAGTCTTTGGCAGCTTCCCCGAGGGAACCTTGAGCATGAGCATCCTCGACGACGCAATCCGAGAGCACCTGGAACTGAAGCGCCAGCACGGCGCCGACGAGTCCGAGATCAAACGTCTGGAGGACGAGGCGTTCGGGCCCCCTGGGCGGCCCGAGGAGCCCGACCCGATGGCCGAGGCGCCGACCGAGTTCATGGCCACCCCGGAGGCGGCCGAGGCTGTTGAGGGCGCGGAGCTGGAGGGTGGCCGTCGGATCAACATCGCCGACCTGCAGGAGCCGCCGCAGCCGGCCGCCCCGGCCGAGGACCCGGTCCAGGCCGCGCCGCCCGCTGAGGAGGAGCCGCTCGAGGTCCTCGACGAGGAGCAGGCGATGGAGCACGACGCGGAGGTCGAGCCGCCTGAGCCGGCCCACTCGACCGAAGAGCGCCACGCGATCGCCGAACAGCCGACGGAAATGTTCGACATCGAGGCCGAGATGGGGACCGAGGACGCGCCCGCGACCGAGGCTCCCAGCCCCTCCGACGAGGAGATCGTCGAGGAGGAGGCCGCCGAGCCGCGACTGGCGCCAGTCGAACCGGCGACCGAGATCCACGCGATCCGCACCGAGGCGCCCGAGGAGGCTGCCGCGGACGAGGAGGAAGAGGACGACGACTTCTGGAACGAGCAGCGCCTCTCCGACGAGCTCGACCAGGCACTCGAGGCACCGCTCAGCGAGGAGCCGGCCGTGGAGGAGCAGCAGCCGCTCGAGCCGATCTCAGAGGAGCCCGAGCAACCCGCGCCCCGCGCGGCGGAGCCCGCCCCATCCGAGCCCGAGCAGCAAACCGACTACGACCCGGACACCGGCCACGAGGACGTGCTCGAAGACACGCCCGAGTTCCTCGAGGACGCCCCGGAGGACGACGAGCTCTGGTTCGAGCAGAAGCCTCCGAAGGACTTCGACTTCGACGACTAGCCAGTGGAGCCAGCCGGGTTCGAACCGGCGACCTCCTGCTTGCAAAGCAGGCGCTCTGCCAACTGAGCTATGGCCCCGCAGAGCGGATTGTAGGTGTCGCGCCCTAGTCAGCAGCCGAGTTCTTAAGACGCAAGCAGGCTCTCCGCCCGATGCCCCTCGGGCAGGTTCTGGTCGGCGTGGTAGCTGGAGCGGACCAGGGGGCCGGCGGCGACGGACTCGAAGCCGAGGTCGTAGGCGGCTTGCTCGAGGGCTTTGAACTCGTCCGGGTGCCAGTAGCGGACTACCGGCAGGTGGTTCTCGGTCGGGCGCAGGTACTGGCCGACGGTGAGGACCTGGACCTCGTGCTCGCGGAGGAGGCCGAAGGTCTCGACCATCTCCTCGAAGGTCTCGCCGAGGCCGACCATCAGGCCGGACTTGGTGACGACCTCGTCGCCGCCCATCTCCTTCGCCATCCGCAGGACCCGGGCCGAGCGCAGGAACTCGGAGCCGCGGCGGGCCAGCGGGTAGAGGCGCGGCACCGTCTCGACGTTGTGGTTGAAGACGTCGGGCCGCTCGTGGACGACCTTCGCCAGCGGCATCTCCTGGCCGCGGAAGTCGGGGGTGAGGATCTCGACCTTGCACTCCGGCGCCAGCATCCGAATCGAGCGGATGACGCCGACGAAGGCGCTTGCCCCATAGTCGGGGAGGTCGTCGCGGTCGACCGAGGTGACGACGGCGTGACGCAGCCCCATCGCCTTCACCTGGTTGGCGACGCGTAGCGGCTCCAGCGGGTCGTTCCAGGTCGGCTTGCCGGTCTGCACGTTGCAGAAGCCGCAGCGCCTGGTGCAGACGTCGCCCAAGATCATGAAAGTCGCGGTGCCGCGCTCCCAGCACTCACCGACGTTCGGGCAGTTGGCCTCCTCGCAGACCGTGTGGAGGTTGTCGGAGCCGATCTTCTCCTTCAGCCGCCGATAGTTCGGACCGCCGGGCGCCGGCACCTTCAGCCACGGCGGCTTGCGTGCGCGCCGGAAGGGGACGGTGCCCTCGGCCTCGGCGGCGGTGCCGCCGGGCTTGGCGCGGGAGCGGGTGACGTGGATGCGATCGGTGCTGGACACCGACGCCTACGTTAGCTGGAGCGCCGCGCCGCCCGGGTCCGTGTCAGCCGGCGATCGGCTTCACTCGCCAGCCGAAGCGGGCCGGCGTCGGGTCGACATTGCCGAAGCGGTCGATCCCCCGCACCTGGAAGAGGTGCTTGCCCGGCATCACCGAGCTCTTGAACGGGTTGACGCAGGCCTTCCACCTCTTCTTGTCGAGCTTGCACTGGAAGTGGGACTGGGCCTCGCTCGAGGCGAAGCGGAACTGCGCCTGGCGCTTGTAGGTGGTCCGCGGCGGACCGCTGACGATGCGGGTGCCGGGCGGCGTCCGGTCAGTAGGCGTCTCGGAGACGAGGATCGGGCTGCTTCCTCCACTCGCGCCCGGCGGCGTCGACGGCGGCGTCGGCGCTTGCAGCTCGAAGGCCCCGATGTCTGATCCGTCGCCACCTTCTTTGTCGCTGATCTCCAGGAAGTTGCTGGGGCGGGGAAGGCCGCGCTGGTCGGTAGTGGCGCCGAAGGAGTTGCCGCGGTCGATCGCGAGGCTGCCCGCGAGCAGGGCGTGGGTGAGGGTGGGCCCGCCGTTGTCCTTCAATTGCGGATCGAGGCCCGCGGGGAAGCCGACGAGGTCACTTCCTTCCTCGAGCCCGCAGCTGTCGTCTTCGTCGAGGTTGTAGCCGCCTGAATCGAGGTTGTCCAAGCAGCTCTCGGCGTCCCCCTTTGGTTCGGCGACGATCGTGTCGCGGAGAACCCAATCTCCCGGCGCGCGGAGGTTCGAGCCAGACGTCCCCCCTCCAAGCGCCGAGTTGGCGGTCAAGGTCACGCCGGTGAGCTGCCCGGTAGCCGTGGCGAAGAGGCCACCCCCCGCGGCGATCGCCCCCGTTCCCTCTTCGGCGAAGACGGCGTTGCCGCTGATGGTGCTGAGGTCGATGGTCGTTTTGGCCTGCGCGTAGATCCCGCCGCCGAGCGCGGAGCGGGGCCCGCTTCCGCCGCTGAGATCTCGGGCAACATTGCCGCTGACCGTGCTGCGGTCCATCGTCAGCTCACCGAGGGCGAAGATCCCCCCTCCCTCGGCGCCGGCTTCCCCGGCGCCTTCGGCAACCGCACGGTTGCCGCTGACGGTCGATTCGCGCAGCGTCAACGGTCCGAGGCTGTAGATCCCGCCGCCACGAGCTGGCCCTTCAACCACACTTGCCGTCGCTTCGCTGCCGACCACTGCGACCTTGGTCAAGGTGAGTCCGCCGACCCCGTTCTGGATTGCGCCACCGAGGTTGGAGTCGCCGTCTGCGATTTTCACCCCTTCGAGCGAACTGGTGCCGCCATTGAAGTCGAGGATCCGAAAGGTCCCCGCCAGCACGGACCGTTTGATCGTCAGGGTCGTCGCACCGGGGCCGGTGATCGCCAGATCCTCTTCGATAGTCGGCAGCGAGTTTTCGAGCAGAATCGCCCCCGTCACTTCAATGGGTATCGAGTCGTCTCCGCTGTGCTCGTTGGCTTCTTCGATCGACGTCCGCAAGGTGCCTTTGGCCCCGCTGTCAGCGCTGCTGGTGACGGGATAGGGGAGCGCGGACGCGGAGCCGGCCGGGAGGAGGATGGCCGCGACCAGGGCGAGCAAGGCAAGCGAGGGGAGGGGGCGGCGCACGGTCGCGGCAGCCTACGCGGGGACGTTGCCGGCGGCAACTGGCTCTTTGTCGAAAACGCGCGCGTAGGCGGCGACGAGCGTGTCGGCGAACGCAGCCATGTCCTGCTCGGCGCCGAGCTCGCGCGAGAGCGAGGTCATCGCCACGCCCTCGATCCCGCAGGGGACGACCCACTCGAACGGCTGCAGGTCGTTGTTGACGTTGACCGCGAGCCCGTGGGTGGTGACGCCGCGGCTGACGTGGAGGCCGATCGAGCCGATCTTGCGGGTGCCGACCCAGACTCCGGTGAGGCCTTCGATGACGCCGGCGCGGACGCCCGCCTCGGCGAGCGCGCCGGTCATCGTCCGCTCCAGCCCGCGGACGTACTCGTGGACGTCGCCGCCATAGCCGCGCAGTTGCACGATCGGGTAGGCGACGAGCTGACCGGGCCCGTGGTAGGTGACGAGGCCGCCGCGGTCGGTGTCGAGGACTTCGATCCCCTGCGCTTCGTACCACTCGGCCCCCATCGGCAGCTCCTCGGGCTTGGAGCGGCGCCCGCGCGTGTAGACGGGCGGGTGCTCGAGCAGCAGCAGGACGTCACCGATCTCCTCGCGCTGGCGCTGCGCCTGTAGCCGCCGCTGCAGCTCCCAGGCTTCCGCGTAGGGGACGGTTCCGCAGCGCACGACCATGATCTCGCCGGCCATTTCACAATCGTCGCAGGCGGCGGCCCTATCCTGTGGGGGCCGCCCATGGTCCAGTCCAAGCCGTTTCGACCCGATTGGCTCCCGGCCGTGGCGCTCAGCGCTCTGCTGGCGCTGGCGATGCTGCTCTGGAGCCCACCCGTAGGAGACCTCGCCGCGCAGGTCTTCCGCACCGAGCTGTTCCAAGACGCCGGCCTCGCGATCTGGAACGGCAGCTGGTACGGCGGTCACTACACCCTCACCTACAGCGTCCTCTTCCCGCCGCTGGCGGCGCTGCTCGGGCCGCAGGTGGTGGGGACGCTCGCCGTCGTCTCCTCCTCCTACCTCTTCGACCGCCTCGTCCGCGACCGCTGGGGGGTGGAGGCGCGCTGGGCGACGCTCTGGTTCGCGGCCGGCGTCGTCACCCTGCTCGCCGACGGGCAGCTCACCTTCGCCCTCGGCGTCGCCCTCGGGCTGGCGTCGCTGCGCTGCCTGCAGACCGGGCGCGGGGCCCTGGTTATCGCTACCGCCGCGGCCTGCCCGCTGGCGAGTCCGGTCGCCGGTGCCTTCCTCGGCGGCGTCCTCCTGGCCGGGGCCGCGGAACCGGGCCGCCGCCCCAACCGCCTCGCGATCGCCGCCGGCGCCCTCTCGCTCACCCTTGTCCTGGTGCCGAACCTCGCCTTCCCCGAGGCCGGCCACTTCCCCTTCGTCTTCTCCTCCTACGTCGCGATTCCGCTCTGGTGCGCCGGCGCCCTCGTCCTCACGCAAGGGGTGCGCGAGGAGGAGCGAGCGCTGCGGCGAGTGCTCGTCGCCTACGTCCTCGCCGCGACCGTGATCTGGCTGGCGCCGAACGCGATGGGCGGCAACGCGGTCCGGCTCGGGGCGCTCTTCGGTGGCCCCGTCCTCGCCGCCGTCCTGCTCTCGCGGCGGCCGCGCCCGACCGTCCCGACATGGTTCTTCGCGCCGCTCCTGGTCCTGGCGATCGCCGGCAGCCTCTACTGGCAGCTGACTGCGAGCGTCACCCAGATCGCCCGCTCGGTCGGCGACCCCTCGACCAAGGCGGCCTACTTCCACCCGGCCGCCCGCTGGCTGCGCGTCCACGGCGGCGAGGGGATGCGGATCGAGGTGCCACCGACCGCCAACCACTGGGAGTCCGCCTACCTGGCGACGAAATTCGAGCTAGCTCGCGGCTGGCTGCGCCAGCTCGACACCACCCGTGACGACCTCTTCTACGACGAGAAGAAGCTGACCGTCGACAGCTACGGCGCCTGGCTGCGCGCCAACGCGATCTCCTACGTGGCGCTCCCCGACGCGCCGCTCGACTACTCCTCGGTCGCCGAGCGGCGGCTGATTCTCGGCGAGCCCTCTTACCTGGAGCCGCGCTTCCACTCCGAGCACTGGCGCATCTACGCGGTGCGGGACCCGAAGCCGCTGGTCGCACCGCTCGGCACCGCCGCAGCCGAGGTCCTCTGGTTCGGCCGCCAGGGCTTCGCCCTCGACGTCAAGCGACCGGGCGAGTTCCTCGTCCGCGTCAACTTCACCCCCTACTGGTCGATCGCCCACGGCAAGGGCTGCATCCTCCACCACGGCGACTGGACCGTCGCCCGCGCCAACCGCCCCGGAGTCTTCCGCGTCGCCGCCGACTTCAGCGTCGGCCGGGCGTGGAACGCGGTCACCGGCGCGAAGAAGACCTGCTGACCCAGCTGCGGGAGCTCCGCGGCCTGATCTGTAGGTGGAGCATGACCCCGTTCTCGTCCAGCGTGTAGGACGTCATCCGCTCCTCGTCCACTTCCACCAGGTCCCACTCGGGGAGCGCGTCCTGTTGGGCCGCCGGATCGCGCTGCCCGGCCGAGGACCTCTCGCGGAAGGTCGCGGCCCAAACCGCGCGGGCCTCCGCCGCCGAATCGAGGCGCGAGCCGGCCAGCGCCTCGTAGATCCCTCGCTCGACTCCGAGGAAGGCCTCGGCCTCGAGGCCGGGCGAGAGCGGCACCGTGTAGGCGGCTCCCCTGAAGGCGCCGAGCGGGGTCTCGAAGAACCGCACCTCCTCGGCTCCGCCGTCCCCGGGCCCGCCGCCGATCTCAAGCAGCGTCGCCTCGTGGATGTCGATCAGCAGGCGCCGAAACCTCGGCAGGTCGATGACGAGATCCTCCTCGCCGCTCTTCTGAACCGAGGGCACCGCCTCGCGATCGGGCTCGGCGGGTGGCCCGACCCAGATCTCGTCTCCCTCCGGGTCGAAGGCCTCCGCGAGGATCACCCTCTCGTTCATCGAGCTTGCGACGACCACCCCGGGGGGCGGCTGGAACCCGCCCGCCCACCCGACGCCCACCCCGTGCAGCTGCCTCGCCGCGCTTGCCAGTTCCGGCGCACCCGGAGGCGTGGACTTGCCTTTGCACTCGAGGCTGTGGACCTCGACGGGTTCACCGGGAACCCACTTGATCACGAAGTAGTCCGGCCGGCTCCCCCTCTTCGATCGCTGCCCGAACGCGAAACGCCCTGCCTTGGCAGCGGCGATGGCCACGTCGGCGTCAATCGGCACGACGAAGGCATCGCGGGCACCGAGCTTCAAGTGCCGCTCCATCACGCTCAACCCGATGGCGATTCCCAGCTGTTCGGAGAGGAGCGCCTTCCGCCGCCCTGCCAACTGTGCCGCTGGAGTCGAGAGCCGCAGGGGCTTGCCGCTCGCGGGAGAGGCAAAGGCCCACAGGTACGGGACCCAGCTCCAGCGCGCGACGAAGGCCATGTAGCCGTGCCCCAGAGCGGGTAGCGAGACTGTCATCAATCTCTTCAGCGCGGCTGCCGGCGTCAGCATCATCGACCCTGACGGGGAGAAGGGCGGCAGGGGTTCCAAAGGCTTGGCCGGCCGCGTTGCCAGTGCCCGCCGGTTGGCGTCTTCGCAGCGCGAGCGCTCGGAGCTGATCTGCAGTTCCTGGCGGCGCCAGGCGTCGAACGGGCCCACCTATATGGAGGTGCCCTCGAGGGTCGCCAGCGCCGCCTTGACCACGTGCTCCTCGTGCGGGATCGCCGCCTGCTCGAGGCGTTTGGAGTACGGCATGTGGACGTCGGCGCCGGTCACACGCTGGACCGGGGCGTCGAGGTAGTCGAAGGCCTGCTCGGTGATCAGGGTCGAGAGGTTGGCGCCGACGCCGCCGTGCGGCCAGCCCTCCTCGACGATGACCGCGCGGTTGGTCTTGCGGACGGAGGCGAGGATCGTGTCGAGGTCGAGCGGGCGCAGAGTGCGCGGGTCGATCACCTCGGCCTCGACCCCGTGCTCGTGGGCGAGCTGGCTCGCCGCGCCCTCGGCGACGTGGGCCATTTTGAGGACGCCGACGATGGTGACGTCTGAGCCTTCGCGCCGCACCGCCGCCTGGCCGAAGCGCAGCGGCTCCGCCCCGTTCTCGCCCTCGGGCACCTCGCCCCGCACGCCGTAGAGGCTCTCGTGCTCGATGAAGACGACCGGGTTGTCGTCGCGGATCGCCGCCTTCAGCAAGCCCTTGCCGTCGGCCGGGGTGGAGGGGCAGGCGACGAGCAGTCCCGGCACCTGCAGGTAGAGCGCCTCGAAGCTGTGGGAGTGGGTGGGGCCGAGCTGGTGGCCGCCGCCGCCCGGCATCCGGATCACCATTGGCACCTTCGCCTGGCCGTTGAACATGTATGGGATCGCGGCGGCGTGGTTGACGATCTGGTCCAGCGCGAGGAGGCTGAAGTTGACGGTCATCAGCTCGACGATCGGCCGCAGGCCGTTCATCGCCGCCCCGACGCCGGTGCCGACGATCGTGTTCTCGGAGATCGGGGTGTCGCGGACGCGCCGCTCGCCGAACTCCTGCAGCAGGCCTTCGGTCACCTTGAAGGCGCCTTCGAAGACGCCGACGTCCTCGCCCATCACGAAGACGGACTCGTCGGCGCGCATCTCCTCGAGCATCGCGTCGCGCAGCGCTTCCCGCATCCGCAGCTGCGCCATCAGTCTTTGTCCTCCTCGCCGGGGGCGACGTCGCCATCCGGCGCTTCCACCTGCTCCTCGTCGCCCTCCTGGACGTCACCCTGCGCGGCCGGGTTCGGCCGCGGCCCCTCCGCCTGCCCCGCGTAGGCGGCACCGGCCTCGGCCAACTCGCGCGCCGCCTCGGGCATGTGGCCCTCGTCCTCGCCGCGGTGCGGCTCGGGGCTGCGCTCGTCGACGGCGTACCAGCCGCCCGGCTCGGTCTGCGCGTAGAGGTTTTCGTACATCGTGTCGAGCGCGGGCTCGGGCGATTCTTCGGCGAACTTCACCGCTGCTTTGACCGTCTCCTCGGCCGCCTCGCGCGCCTGCACGACCTCGCGCTCGCCGAGCACGTCGGCCTCCCGACAGCGCCGGGCGAAACTCTCGATCGGGTCTTTCTCCTGCCACTCCTCGACCTCCTCGCGCTCGCGGTAGACCTCGGGGTCGGCGGCGGAGTGGCCTTTGTAGCGGTAGGTGAAGGCCTCGAGCAGGGTCGGCCGCTGCTCCTCGCGCGCCAGCCGGATCCCCTCGGCGACGCCCTCGCGGACCTCGGCGACGTCCATCCCGTCGATCCGCTCGCCGCTGATCCCGTAGCCCTCGGCCTTCTTCGAGAGGTCGGTCTGGGCCGAGTGGCGCTCGACCGAGGTCCCCATCCCGTAGAGGTTGTTCTCGACCAGAAAGAGGATCGGCAGCTTCCACAGAGCCGCCAGGTTCATCGTCTCGCCGAAATTGCCGGTGTTGGAGGCGCCGTCGCCGAACATGCAGACCGTGACCGCGTCTTCGCCCTTGTACTGGGAGGCGAGGGCGAGGCCGGCGGCGATCGGCAGGTTGCCGCCGACGATCCCGTAGCCGCCCATGAACCGCTTCTCGGCGTCGAAGATGTGCATGCTGCCGCCGCGGCCGCCGCTGGTCCCGTCGACGCGTCCGAACAGCTCCGCCATCACCCGTTTCGGCTCGGTGCCGCGGGCGATCGCGTGCCCGTGGGTGCGGTACGTGCCGATCAGGAAGTCTTCGTCGCGCATCACCGAGGTGGTGCCGACGATCGTCGCCTCCTCGCCGATCGCCAGGTGCAGGAAGCCGCCGGCGCGGGCTCGCTGGTACTGGCGCCCCGCCTCCTCCTCGAAGCGGCGGATCAGCGCCATCCGCGCAAGCAGCTCGTAACAGGTGGCGGCGTCAGGCAGATCTGCCATCGCCTTTCACCTTAGCTGCGTGCTGCCGCCTCCACTGCGTCCTCGAGCCGGTCGTCGCCCCAGAAGACCTCACCGTCCACGACGACCGCCGGGACGCCTTCGACGCCGAGGTCGCCGGCACGGTCGGTCGCTTCCCGCAGCGCTCCCTTCACGCCTTCGGTTTCGACCGCTTTCAACAGCGCCCGCGGGTGCAGCTCGCAGGCGGCGCCGGCGATCATCACGTTGTCAACGTCGGTGAGATCGCGGCCGGCGGCGAAAGCCTGGCGGAAGCCGGCGAGGGAGAAGGAGACGGCGCGGCCGGTCTGCTTGGCAAAGGTCGCTGCCCGCATCGCCACCAGCGTGTTCCCGGGCCACGGCTTCGGCCAGGCGAGCGGCGGCAGCCCGTACTCGGCGGCGCGCCGCTCGATCTCGGCGATCCCCTCCGCCCGCGCCGGCGTTTCCGACCACGAAGAGCCCGCTGATCCGCTCGGCGGAGAGGTACGCGTAGGGCGAGCCGAGGTCGTAGTAGAAGGTCGCGCGCACGGGGAGAATCTATGCGAACGGCTGCGCGCCGGCCGCAGTTGTGGCAGGCTGATCCCCGTGTCGTCCCGTTCGAAGGCCGTGCCGCTCGTCATTGCGCTCTTCGCGCTGCTGCTCTGCGCCGGCCCCGCCGCGGCGGAGACCTACACCGTCACCCGCACCGACGACCCGGTCCCGGGTGCCTGCGAACCGGCCGATTGCTCGCTGCGCGAGGCGCTGATGGCCGCCAACGGGACGACGGCAGTAGACGACATCGTGGTCGTGCCGGCGAGCGCATCTCCCTACCTGCTCCAGTACGAAATGCTCTACCTGCCGATCTCCGACGAGGTGGAAGTGCGGGGTGCCGGGGCCGACAAGACCGTCGTCAAAGGGAACGGGGAAGAGTCGATCTTCGGCACCTTCTCGAACCGATCGGTTCTGTCGGGGCTGACGATCGCGGGCGGTCAAGCGGCGATACAGAACAGCAGTGGCGAGTTGATCGTTCGCGGCGTCAGCATCGAAGGCAACAGATGGAACGGCGGCACCGCCGGCATCATCAGCAACGGGCCGGTGACGGTCGAATCGAGCTTCCTTGGCTTCAACCGGACCGAAAACGTGTCCGGCGGCGTCATCTTCGCGAACGCGCCGGTGACCGTGGTCAACAGCACCATCGCCCACAACACCTCCGAAAAAGGTTTGGGGGCGATCAGCGGCAACTCGTCGGTGACGCTCGTCAACTCCGCGGTCGTCTCCAACCGCTCCGAAGCGGCGTCGATGGCCGCGGTGGGAGGAACGCCGCTGACCGTCCGCAACAGCGTCTTCGCCGACAACCGCGACGCAGGCGGGCTCCTCAACTGCATCTCGACCGGGCCGCTCACTTCCTTCGGCGGCAACGTCAGCGACGACGGCAGTTGCGGCGCTGGCGGCGGCGACAAGCCGAACGTCAACCCGCTGCTCGGCCCGCTCGAGCTGCACGGCGGTACTACCCGGGTCTTCAGCCTCCTCGCCGGCAGCCCGGCGATCGACGCGGCGCAGCAGTGCCCGGCGGTGGATCAGCGCGGCGTCCCGCGCCCCCAAGGGAGCCCCTGCGACAGCGGACCGTACGAGTTCGCTGCGCCTCCGTCCCCTCCGCCAGGGGACAGTGAGTTCGCCATGAAAGTCGGGAAGAAGCTGCGCTTGACCAAGAAAAGGGTTATTCGGGTCCCTCTTACCTGCCCCGCCTCCGAGGTGAGCCCGCCCTGTCGCGGCAGGGTGAGGATCGGCAACCTTCCCCTGCGCTTCGACGGCCCGCACACCTTGCAAATGCGATTTCTCTCCGCCCGGTTCTCAATCCCGGCGGGCAAGACGAAGGCGGTGGCAGTCAAGAGCCCCCGGTCCACCAGGATTCACCTGCCGACCGAGCGAGGGACGTGGAAGGTCCTTCTGCGGGTCGCCGCCGAAGACGCTGCCGGCAACAAGTGGGAAGTTCGAAAAAAGCGGGCCCGGCTGATTCGCCGCTAAGCGTGAATCGCCCAGCCGTCGACGGCTCGAGCCGCGTCCAGCACAGCCTCGGAGACCGTCGGGTGCGGATGCACGATCCGCGATAGCTCCTGATAGCCGCCCTCGAGCGCCTGGGTTGCGACCAGCTCGGCGATCATGTCGCAGGCGCGGTTGCCGACGATGTGGGCGCCGAGGACCTCGCCGTACTTGGCGTCGACGACGAGCTTGACGAGGCCGTCTTTGTCGTCGTAGACGACGCCCGCGCCCTCGCCGGCGATTTTCTGCTTGCCGACCTTGACCTCGTGGCCGGCCTCTTTCGCCTGCGCCTCGGTGAGGCCGACGCTGGCGACCTGGGGGGCGCAGAAGGTGGCGCCGACGATCAGGTTCTGGTCGACCGGGTGGGTCTCGACGCCGGCCGCGGTCTCGACCGCGATCACGCCCTCCTCGGAGGCCTTGTGGGCGAGCGCCTTCTGGTTGACGAGGTCGCCGATCGCGAAGACCTTCTGGTTGGTCGTCCGCTGGAACTCGTCGACCTTGATTTTGCGGCCGTTCTCCTCGAGCTCGACCCCTGCCTCCTCGAGACCGAGCCCCTCGACGTCGGGAGCGCGGCCGCCGGCGACGCAGAGGTAGTCGACCTCGGCGCTCTGGTCGCCGTAGGTGAACTTCACCGAGCTCTCTCCGGCCTCGACGTTCTCGACGGGCGCCCCGGTCGAGATATCGATCCCCTGTTTCTTGAAGACGCGTTCGACGACTTTGGCGATGTCCTTGTCCTCGGCCGGGAGGATCTGGTCGAGCATCTCGATCAGCAGGACCTCGGTGCCGAAGCGGGCGTAGGCGGAGGCGAGCTCGGCGCCGGATGCGCCGGCGCCGACGACGGCGATCTTGTTCGGGCGCTCGGGCAGCGACCAGGCGCCCCAGGTTTCGAGGACGCGGCCGCCGAACTCGACGCCGGGGATCGGCAGCGCCACCGAGCCGGTCGCGAGCGTCACCGCCTTCGCCTCGTAGGTCTCGTCGCCGACCTTGACGTTGCCCTCGGCGGTGAGGGAGGCGTCGCCGTGGACGAACTCGATCTTGTTTTTCTTCCACAGCCCTTCGACGCCGCCGGAAAGAGCTGCCGAGACGTCCTCGCGCCTCTTATGTAGAGCGCCCCAGTCGAGCTGGACGTCGTTGCCGACGACGCCGAGCTCGGCGCTCGACTGCGCCTCGTGGAAGATCTCCGCCGTCCGCAGCACCGTCTTCGCCGGGATGCAGGCGTAGTTGAGGCAGCGGCCGCCGGCTTTGTCGCGCTCGACAACAGCGGTCTTCTGGCCCAGCTGCGCGGCGCGGATCGCGGCGACGTAGCCGCCCGGGCCCCCGCCGATGACGATCTGGTCGAAGGAATCGGCCATGCCTCGTGAGCCTATAGAAGGTGGGGCTCGGGCATTTTCCGCTTAGCCCTTCTTCTGTCCCGGCATCCGACCGGCCAGCCGGGACAGCGGCCCAACCGCCCCCTGCAGCGTCTCGACGCTGCCGTTGAGTCCGTCGATCCCGGTCAGGATCCGCTCCATCAGCTCGCTGAGCCGGGCGAGGCTCTGGTCCATCCGGTCGATGCCGTTGTCGACCCGGTCCAACGTCTCCGGCAGGGCGCCGATCCTTTTCATGTCCTCGCGCATCTCCGGCAGCACGTCGGTGGCGGTGGCGACGCGGTCGAGCGCCTCGGCGACCTGCTCCAGCGCCGCCGTGTGCTCCTTCATCGCCCGCGTGTTGTCAGCGATCTCGGGCAGCCGGCGGAGCGCCGCGACGGCGTCGCTGGGCAAGGAGGCGAAGCCGCCGAGGGAGGGCAGGTTCGCCATCCCTATTCCCGCGGCTCGCGGGTCGGCATCTGAATCCGGGCCATTGCCTTGACCATGAAGTAGAAGAAGGTCCCGGCGACGGCGAGGAGGGCGAGCGTGCCGAGAATCTGGCCGACGCTGGAGGCGCCGACGACGAGTCCGAAGAAGGCGCTGAAGAGGATGACGACGAGGATCAGCTGGAAACCGAGGACCGCCCAGTAGCGGGCGTGCCACATCCCCCAGGCCATCATCCCCATGATCACGGCAGGGGCGACGACCTGCGGCAGCCGCGGCTGTTCGCCGTTGACCTCGACCCCGGCGGCGTAGCCGATGACGATCGAGAGCGAGATCAGCGCCGCGACGACGGCGCCGACCGTGACCACGGTCGGGCGCTCGCCCTCCGCCAGTGGCTCGAGCGCTTCCCGCGCTTCCTGGTTTCGCTGCTCGGCCTTGGCGTAGCCGCGGGTCATCGGGTTCGCCTTGGGCCCGCCGCCGGCACCCCGCTGCTTGCGCTTGAGCTTCTCGTCAGGCATCGCACACCTCAGCCACCGGGGGCGACGCCCTTCTCGGTCTTGGCGAAGGACTGGCGCAGCTCGGTCGCCGCCGCTGCCGGGTCGGCAGCATCGCGGATAGCCCGCACCACGCAGAGGCGCTCGGCGCCGGCCTTGACGACCTGCTCGGCGTTGCCGGTGTCGATGCCGCCGATCGCGAAGAACGGGTGCGGCGCGTTCGCCGCGGCGTGCTCGATCAGCTCCGTCCCGACCCCGGGCCGGCCCTCTTTCGTCGGCGTCTCCCAGACCGGCCCGACGCTGACGTAGTCGACGGGGCGGCCGGCGCTGGCGGCGAGCTGCTCGGTGGAGTGGGTCGAGAGGCCGACGATCGCGTCGGGCCCGAGCAGCTCCCGCGCCTGCTCAGCGCTGACGTCGTCCTGGCCGACGTGGACGCCGTCGGCGTCGCAGATCCGCGCCAGCTCCGGGTCGTCGTTGAGGATGAAGAGGGCGCTGAAGGTGTCGGCGACGCGGCGGAAGGTGCCCGCGGCGCGTTCAATCTCCGCCCGGCCTGCCTCCTTCTCGCGCAGCTGGACGATGTCGGCGCCGCCGGTCAGCGCCGCCCGCAGCAGCCCTTCCAGGTCGGTCTGGGGGCGGGCGTCGCAGACGAAGTAGAGGCGGGCGGTTCGCAGGCGCTCGCGGCGCAGCGGGCCGTCGCCCTCGGGCAGGGACAGGCTCATGCCTTGATTATGGAGGGGCGAGCGCGGCGGAGGGGTAGCATCGGTGGAGTACGGGAGCCCGAGAGGGCTGAGAGGGTGGCACCGAGGTCACCGACCGTTGGACCTGATCCGGGTAATGCCGGCGGAGGCAAGGCTTGAGCGAGAAGCGCGAATTCGATGTGTTGGTCGTCGGTGGCGGTGTCATCGGGCTCAGCTGCGCCTGGCGGCTGGCGCAGCGCGGGGCGCGAGTGGCGGTGCTGGAGCGGGGCGAGCCAGGGGCCGGGGCGACGCGGGTCGCGGCCGGGATGCTGGCGCCGGTCGGCGAGCTGACCTTCGGCGAGCCGGAGCTGCTGGAGCTGACGCTGGCGGCGGCGAAGCTCTACCCGGAGTTCGTCGCCGAGCTGGCGGCGGCGACGGGCGAGAGCAGCGGCTACGAGCAGCTGGGGGCGCTGCACATAGCCCTCGACCGCGACGAGGCGGCGCAACTGCGCCGCGTCCACGACCTGCAGCGCTCGCTGGAGCTGGAGGCGGAGTGGCTGCCGCCGCGCCGCTGCCGCGACCTCGAGCCGGGCCTGACCCCGTCATTCCACGGCGGCGTCTTCGCCGCTGGCGAGGCGGCGGTGGATCCGCGGGCGCTGACCGGGGCGCTCGTCGCGGCGTGCCTCGCGTAGGGCGTAGAGGTCCGGAGCGGAACCGAGGTCGTCGACGGCATCTTCGCCGACGGACGACTCCTCGGCGTGCGAACCACGAGTCGACGATCGGACACCTCTGAGGTGCCGGATCATCGGCTCGGTGAGGAAGTCCGCGCTACCGCCGTCGTCCTCGCCGCAGGCGCCTGGTCTGGGAGCACGGCGTGGCTGCCCGAGGAAGCGCGCCCGCCGGTGCGCCCGGTCAAAGGCCAGGTCATCGAGCTGCGCAGCCGCAACGCCGAGCCGGTCGCGCGCCACATCCTCGCCTCTGAGCGCGTCTACCTCGTCCCCCGCAACGACGGCCGCCTCGTCATCGGCGCCACCGTCGAAGAAATGGGCTACGACACCGCCGTCACCGCCGGCGGCGTTCACGAGCTGCTGCGCGAGGCCTACCGCCTCCTCCCCGACGTTGCTGAGATGGAGTGGGTGGGAGCCACCGCCGGCCTCCGCCCGGGAACTCCCAACAACCTCCCGCTCGTAGGCCACGGCGCCATCGAGGGCCTAGTCCTGGCCACGGGCCACTTCCGCAACGGCATCCTCCTGGCGCCGCTGGCAGCTCAAGCCATCGCGGACCTCGTTGCGTCCCCAGATCCGAAGTGGCGTTCGTCCTTTATTCCGTCTGCGGAGAACAAAGGACGAACGCCGGAGGGGGTGGGGCGATGAGGATCGACCTGAACGGGACGCCGCAGGAGCTGCCGGAGGGCGCGACGCTCGACGCTGCGGTCCGCGCTTCCGGCGCCGGGGAGGGGGGACGCGGGGTCGCGGTCGCACTCGACGGCGAGGTCGTTCCGCGCAGCGAGTGGGCGCAGACGCAGCTGCGCGAGCGGCAGGCGGTCGAGGTCCTGGCGGCGATCCAGGGCGGGGCCGAGACTTGGCAGCTCGGCGGCCGCGAGTGGGGCTCACGCCTGATCGCCGGCACCGGCGGCTTCCGTTCGCTCGAGCAGATGGAAGCGGCGCTGCAGGCCGCCGGGACCGAGATCGTCACCGTTGCCCTGCGACGAATCGACCCCGCCGCCGAGGGCTCGGTCCTCGACGTGATCGACCGTCTCAGCCTCTTCGTCCTCCCCAACACCGCCGGTTGCTACACCGCCCGCGACGCCGTCCGCACCGCCAAGCTCGCCCGCGAGGCCTTCCAGACCGACTGGGTCAAGCTCGAGGTGATCGGCGACGACCGCACCCTCTACCCCGACGCGGTCGAGCTCGTCGACGCCGCCGAACAACTGGTCGCCGACGGCTTCACCGTCCTCCCGTACACCAACGACGACCCGATCCTCGCCCGCCGCCTCGAGGAGGCCGGCTGCGCCGCGGTAATGCCGCTCGGCTCCCCGATCGGCTCCGGCGCCGGCATCCGCAACCCGTACAACATCGCGATCATCACCGAGCGAGCCGAGGTGCCGGTCATCCTCGACGCCGGGATCGGCACCGCCTCCGACGCCGCCCAGGCCATGGAGCTCGGCTGCGACGCGATCCTCGCCGCCAGCGCCATCTTCGGCGCCGAGGACCCGGTGGCGATGGCGACCGCCCTGCGCCGCGGCGTCGAAGCCGGCGACCTCGCCTGCCGCGCCGGCCGCATCCCCCGCCGCACCCACGCCGAGGCCTCGACCGCCTACGAGGGATTGCCCGACCTCTCCTGACCGCTCCCGTCTACCATGGGCACTTCGCCCCTGTAGCTCAGCTGGTTAGAGCGGCGGCCTTTTAAGCCGCGCGGCGCGGGTTCGAGTCCCGCCGGGGGCATTGTGAGGAGATCGATTCAGGTCTTGAGCTCGTAGATAAAGTGGCGGCTCCTAGCCGCCTCGGACCTCCTACATGCAACAGCGCCGGGGTGGGGCATTCGGGGCTGGTAGCGGCCACTGGCTGCGATCGGCTTCCATTTGCTTAGGAAAAATCTACTAGTCTCGACAGAATGGTGCTCGGGACTCTCGAGACGGTCAAGACCTTTAGCGATATCGCCTCGAATGTCGCCACGATCACGGCGATCGTGATAGGCGGGATCTGGAGTTACCGGAGCTTCTTCAGAGAACGGGTCCACTGGCCGAAGGCAACCGTCGAGCTGGTGATGTCACATCGCGAGTTGACGTCGGAGTGGTCGCTGTTGAACGTCAAGGTCAAGGTCCACAACACCGGCAAAGGACTGATGAAGTTGACCTCCTTGCGAGTCGACGTTTACCAAGTTCTGCCGCTGACGGAGGAGAAACACAAGGAACTCGTGGATCAGACCCTCAAACCGAAGGATGGTGTGGGGGCCAAGTGGCAGCCGCTCCAGCAGGCGATGGCACGATGGGGTCAGAACAGCCAAAAGTGCGAGCCCGAGCTCGAGCCCGATGAGAACGAAGAGTTCGGTAACGACTTCATCGTCCCTGCCGTCTTAGAGACGGTATACGTCTACGTCTACATCGCCAACGAGGCAAAGCGGAGCCGTAGAAACCTAGGCTGGACGGTCACCAGCTATTACGACCTCAAAGGTAAGGCCGGGGGCGAGTCGGCAGTCAACGTAATTGCCGGCGAGCCAGCGGTTAACGTGGTTGCAAAGGAGGCGGCATGAGCGAGAACCAGCGCGAGGAGCCGGACGACCAGCGGCGCCGCAAGAAGATCCAGCGCCGATTGAAGAGAAGCTTCCTGCGGCGGAAGAGGATGCAGCAACCCCAGGAGCCGGACCCGTTTGGAGAGGAAGCAGCGGCGGAGGCTGCGGCTGAGTACCAGCGGGAGCCGGAGGACGATCCGTTCAAGCAGGGCGCTTAACCGGCGCCACGATCATCTTCGGCCGGCCGGGAAGTTGGTCACGCCGATAGTTCCTCGAGCTCTGGTCTCGCGCCCGGTCTGTTCTACTTTTGAGCGATGGCAGGCGGGGACGGAGCAAACGGCAATGGGGGTCGCCACGACCGGCACCTGCTGCGTGTCCCGGCTGACAAGGAGAGTGACGACGAGCGCCGCCTCGACCGCATCCACAAAGAGGTCGAAGGCGCCTTCCGGGCGTTGCGGGACATCGACGAAGGGGTCTCCATCTTCGGCTCGGCCCGGGTCGAGGAGGGCCACCGCTGGTACGAGCTCGCCCGCGAGACCGCGGCCTGCCTCACCCATCACGGCTACACCGTCATCACCGGCGGCGGCCCGGGGTTGATGGAGGCGGCCAACCGCGGTGCTTCAGAGGCCGGCGGCCTCTCGGTCGGGCTCAACATCGAACTCCCGCACGAGCAGGCGATCAACCCCTACGTCAACCGCCAGTACGAATTCCACTACTTCTTCGCCCGCAAGCTGATGTTCGTCCGCTTCGCCCGCGCCTTCGTGATGATGCCCGGCGGCTTCGGCACCCTCGACGAGATGTTCGAGTCCCTGACCCTGATCCAGACCCACCGCATCCAGGCCTTCCCGACGATCCTCGTCGACTCCGAGTTCTGGGACCCGCTGCTGGAGTGGATCGACCGCGGCCTCGAGGACCACGGCCTGATCTCACCGGGGGACAAAGAGCTCTTGGTCGTCGCCGACGAGCCCGAGCAGGTCTGCAAGCACGTGATGCGCGCGAGCGAAGTGCAGCGCCAGCAGAGCGAACAGGCCGCTCAGGCCTAACGCAGCGGTTGCCATGCGGGAAAGATCTCCTCGGTGCCGGGACGGTGGGCCGGAGCGCCACCGGTGGGCGCGCCGCCCGCGGTCAGCATCGCCAGCTTGAAGTGCAGCTGGCCTGGCTTGGACGTCTTCTGCGTGAAGACGATCATCCGCCCGTCCGGTGACCACGCGGGCGAGATGAACTCCTGACTGCAGCTGCGGCGGAGAAAGCGAGGGCGTCCGTCGTTGAGCCCGACCGAGAGGAGCGCGAACCGCAGATGGCGGTCACCCCCACCGCAGCGGCGCTGGCCGGTGAAGACGAGGCGGCGGCCGTCAGGAGAGAAGTCGAGTTCCTGAGCGCTGCCCTTGGTCAGCCGGCGGATCTCGCGGGTGCGGAGATTCCGCAGGCCGATGCCGCCACCGTCGCCCTCACGCGAGTAGGCGAGCCAGCGCCCGTTCGGCGAGATCACGGGGGAGCTGCCGTCAAAGACCTGGGGACGCAAGCCGCTGCCGTCGATGCGGACAGAATCCACGGTCCAGCTCCCTTCGTCGTAGATGGTGAAGACGAGGCTCTGCCCGCCGGGGAAGAACGAAGGCTGCAGGTCGTCCTCCGCGGTATCGACGACGACCCGCTTTTCCGTGCCGTCGCTTCTCATCAGCCAGATGTCCGCGTCTTCGCCCTCCCGCCGGACGTAGGCGATCAGGCGTCCGTCAGGCGAGAAGGCCGGCGAGGTCTCTTCCACCCCGGGGCTGGTGGTCAGCCGCCGCTGCTTCCCGGAGCGGCTCTGGATCCAGATGTCAGACGGGCTCCGCGCGGAGCTCGACCGCGCGAAGGCGATCGCGCCGTTTCGTCCGGGGAGAGAGGCCTGGGCTGCAGCGGCCAGCAGGAGGAGCGCGAGAAGGGAGGAGAGGATCAGGATGAAGGCGGTTGCAGCGGGCAGCCGCCGATCTGAATTTCGAAGTGAGTTCATGCCTCGAGCGTGCCTGTTCGGGGTCGCCGGTCAAAGGCCACCTCTGGCGAGAACCGAGCCGCAGATGGCCCGGTTAGTGCCGGAAGTGCCGGTGCTTCGTGAACACCATCGCGACGCCGGCCTGCTCGCAGGCCTCGATCACCTCGGCGTCGCGTTTGCTGCCGCCGGGCTGGATGACTGCCGTGGTGCCGGCTTGGATCGCCAGCTCGGGTCCGTCGGCGAAGGGGAAGAAGGCGTCGGAGGCTAGGGCGGAGCCTTTGAGGAGGGCGTCGGCCTCGGCGCCGCGCGCCTCGCGGCACTTCTCCACCGCGAGGCGGACGGAGTCGACGCGGCTCATCTGGCCGGCGCCGATGCCGAGGGTGGCGCCGCCCTTGGCGATGACGATCGCGTTGGAGCGGACGCGGCGGCTGACGGTCCAGGCGAAAAGCATGTCCTGCCACTGCTCGTCGCTGGGCTCGTTGCCGGTGACCGCCTCCATGATCTCCCTGGGCTCCGGGTCGCCGTCGCGGTCCTGGATCAGCAGCCCGCCCTGGACCCGCTTGACGTCGCGTTCGCTGGGGTCGGGCTGGCGGCGCTCCTCCTCGCAGAGGATCCGGATCGCCTCCTTCTGCGTCAGCACGTCGAGGGCGCCCTCCTCGTAGCCGGGTGCGCTCAGCACCTCGACGAAGTTCTTGTGCAGCTCCTCGGCGAGCTGGCGGCCGATCGGTCGGTTCAGCGCGATGACACCGCCGTAGGCGGAGACCGGGTCGCAGGCCAGGGCCTCCAGGTAGGCGTCGAGCGCGTCGGTTCCGACCGCCACCCCGCAGGGGTTGTTGTGCTTGACGATCACGCAAGCCGGCTCCTCGAAGTCACTCGCCAGGCTGCGGGCCGAGTCGAGGTCGAGGACGTTGTTGAAGGAGAGCGCCCGCCCGTGCAGCTTCGAGGTCCGCGAGAGGATGTGGCTGCGCAGCCCCGACTCGGCGTAGAGCGCGGCCCGCTGGTGGGGGTTCTCGCCGTAGGAGAGGTCGAGCACCTTCTCGTAAGCGACCGCCAGGTGTTCGGGGAAGTCCTCGTACTCCATCGAGAACCAGCGGCTGATCGCGGCGTCGTAGCGCGCGGTCTGGGCGAAGGCCTCGTTGGCAAGCCAGTGGCGGGTCGCAGCGGAGATCTCGCCGCCGCTCTCTTCGAGCTCGGCGCAGACCGCGTCGTAGGACTCGGGCTTGACGATCACCGCCACGCTCTCGTGGTTCTTCGCCGCGGCCCTGATCATCGTCGGCCCGCCGATGTCGATGTTCTCGATCGCGACGTCGTGCTCGACGTCGGCAGCGGCGACGGTCTGCTCAAAGGGGTAGAGGTTGACGCAGACGACGTCGATCGGCTCGATCCCCTCGCGCTCCAGCGTCGCCATGTGCTCCGGGTCGCCGCGCCGCGCCAGCAGCGCTGCGTGCAGCCGCGGGTGCAGCGTCTTCACCCGGCCGCCGAGGATCTCTTCCTGGCCGGTGAACTCGGAGACGTCGGTGACCTCGAGCCCCGCATCGCGCAGCGCCGTCGCGGTGCCGCCGGTGGAGAGGATCTCGACCCCGAGCGCCGCCAGCCCTTTGGCGAAGTCGGCGACCCCGGTCTTGTCGGAGACCGAGATCAGGGCGCGGCGCACTCGCACCTGACCGTCGCTGAGGCTGTCGGTCTGGGTGTCGGTGGCGGGGTCAGTCATCGATCGCAACCTTTCGCGGGTCGCTGGGGTCGATCCTAACCCTGCCCTCCGCGATCATGCGGATCGCCTCCGGGTAGAGCTCGTGCTCGACGTTGTGGACGGCGGCCTCGAGCACCCCGCGTTCGCGGCCGACCGGCACCGGCACGCGCCGCTGCAGGATCACCGGGCCGGTGTCGATCCCCTCGTCGACGAAATGGACGGTGACGCCGGTCTCCTCCGCGCCCGCCTCCAGGGCCTGGCCGATCGCATCTAGGCCCGGGAAACTCGGCAGCAGGGCGGGGTGGATGTTGACGATCCGCCCCGCGAAGCGGGCGACGAACGGTTCGGTCAGCAGCTGCATGTAGCCGGCGAGGACGACGAGGCCGGGATGGTGGGATTCGACCCAGTCGCCCATCGCCGCATCGCGGCCCATCCGGTCCGGGTAGGCGTCGGCGGGAAAGACGGCCGTGTCGACGCCGGCCCGCGCAGCCCGCTCCAGCGCGCCGGCGCCCGGCTTGTCCGAGCCGACCCCGACCACCTCCACCAGTCCCTGCCCGTGCAGCCTGTCGAGAATCGCCTGCAGGTTGGTGCCGCTGCCCGAGGCGAGAACGACGATCCGGAAGGCGCTCACGCGGGCATCTTCGCAGGGGCGTTTTGCGAAAGAAATATTCGGCGGTGGCGGCGCCATTTCCCTCTAGAGTTCTGGTGCGGGGCGGGCAAGCACTTCAAACGCCAGGGGGAGAATTGAGTACTGCAGGCAGATCGATTTCGAGTCGCTGGCTTTTTGCCTCTCTCCTCCTGAGCCTGGCGCTCCTCTTCCCAGGAGTAGAGGCGCATGCGGCTTCCCCCGCCAACGACACCTTCGCCGCCGCGACCGGCCTCGCCGGCACCTTCCACGACGCCAGCCCCGGTAGCACCGTCGAAGCGACCAAAGAGGAAGGCGAGCCCGATCACGCCGAAAGCCTGGCCACGCACACCGTCTGGTACTCGTGGACGCCGACCGAAAGCGGACCCGTCGGAGTAAAGGTCCGCTCCTGCCTGGGCCAAACGTTCGAACCGGTCATCGCCGTCTACACCGGCGCCGCGGTCAACGCACTCACCCCCGTCGCCGACAACGCCCCGTGGTTCAGCAGCGGCTGCATCTTCTCCGAGCCGGGGCTGGCCGAATTCGAAGCGATGGCCGGGATCACCTACCGGATCGCGGTCGCCGGCGCCGACGAAACCTCGGGTACGTTCGAACTCGAATTCGAAGCGGCCCCCGCCAATGACGACTTTGCGAACGCCAAGATCGTAGAAGCGCAGCTGCCGCAGACCCTCACGTCGACGAACGTAGTCTCGACGAAGGAGCCGGAAGAGCCCGATCACGCCGGCGACCCCGGCGGCCACTCGGTCTGGTTCGAATGGACGCCGACGGTGAGCGAACCGGTCGACGTCTCGACTTGCGCCCAGTTCGGCCGGATCGACGCTGTCCTTGCCGTCTACACCGGCTCTTCGCTCGGCAGCCTGACCGAGATCGCGAGCAACGACGACGGCCCGGAAGCCGTGTCGAACTTCGAATGCCTGGGCAATGACAGCGGCGTCTCCTTCGAAGCAGAAACCGGCACGACCTACCGAATCGCCGTTGACGGCGCCGGGGGGACCGTGGGCAGGTTCAACCTGCGGATCCGCGGGCGGCCCGAGAACGACGACTTCGCGAGCCCGCAGGTCCTGCCGCCGAATGTCCAGGTCTTCACCAACAAGCTGACCAACAAAGGGGCGACGAAGGAGCCGGAAGAGCCCGATCACGCCGGCGACCCCGGCGGCCACTCGGTCTGGTTCGAATGGACTCCTCCGGCCAGCGGGCGGTACGGGATCTCGACCGAGTGCGGCGACGGCAACCTCGATTCGCTCCTCGCCGTCTACACCGGCTCGGCGGTCGGCGGCCTGACCGAAATCGCCGGCAACGACGACTCGCCCTCGGCCTGCAAGAACACCGCTAGTCAACTCGAATTCGAAGCCACCGCCAGCACCTCTTACCGGATTGCGGTCGACGGCAAGGCGGGCAGCACCGGCAGCTTCGCGGTGAAAATCGACCCCGCCCCGGAGAACGACGCCTTCGCCGCCGCCGATGATCTCAGTCCCGAACTCCCTACTGACAACCTGAACTGGACGAGGGGCGCCTCAAAGGAAGTAGGCGAGCCTGAACATGCCGGCGAGCCGGGCGGTCATTCGGTCTGGTACTCGTGGACCCCGCGGGCCCGACACCCTCCTCGCCGTCTACACCGGCTCCTCTCTCGGCGGGCTGACCGAAGTCGCGAGCAACGACGACTCGCCGCGCTCCTGCCGTTATTTCGGCAGCGAGGTCGCGATCGAAGCCAAAGCCGGCACCACCTACCGGATCGCCGTCGACTCCAAGGAAGGGGCAAGGCAGGGCCACTTCATGCTCGAACTATCGGGGCCGCCCGCCAACGACGACTTCGCCGCGGCGCAGGATCTCGGGGCCTCGGTCCCCTTTGGCACGACCGCGTTCGCAACCAGCGAGCCGGAAGAGCCCGAACACGCTGGTCGGCCGGCCGACCATTCGGTTTGGTTCGAATGGACCGCCCAGACGAGTCGGACCGTGATCGCCAAGGCATGCGGTGTTGGGGTTGAAGTCGACACCCTCCTCGCCGTCTACACCGGCGCCTCGCTCGGCTCGCTGACTCCGGTCGGCTCCGCCGATGACACCGGCACCACCGCCCCCGGCGAAAAGTGTGGCCTGCCCAGCGACAGCCAGGTCGAATTCGAAGCCGAAGCCGGCACCACCTACCGGATTGCCGTCGACAGCAAGGAAGGCGAAGGCCAGTTCTACCTCGCCGTCGAAGGGGCGCGCTCGAACGACGACTTCGCCAGCCGGGAACGCCTTACCGGGCCGTTCCCGCTTTTCGCCGCTCCTCCCCTCGAGCTGACGACCAGTGAGCCGGAAGAGCCCGAACACGCGGGTCAGCCGGCCGCCCATTCGCTCTGGTACTGGTGGAAGGCGCCGAAGAACGAGTCGGTCGCCTTCTACACCTGCACCCGCTCCGGCGACGTCGATTCGCTGCTGGCGGTCTACACGGGCTCCTCGCTCGGCGGCCTCTCCGAAGTCGCGAGCAACGACGACACGCCCACCGTCGTCAGCCACTGCCGCTCGACGGACAGCATGGTGGAGTTCAGCGCCGTCGCCGGCACCGCCTACCAGATCGTGGTCGACAGCAAGGGAGGGAGCGACGGCCAACTGCAGATGATCGGCCAGACCGTCGCGGCCAACGACGACTTCGGCAAGGCCCAGCCGCTCGGCGGCGGATCCTCCGCCCAGGGGTTCGGCTCCAGCGGCTTTGCGACGCGGCAGGCCGAAGAGCCCGAACACGCCGGCGACCCCGGCGGCCACTCGCTCTGGTTCAAGTGGACGGCTCCGCGCAGCGGCGAATTCAGCCTCGACACCTGCGACAGCGGCTTCGACACCCTCCTCGCCGTCTACACCGGCTCCTCCCTCAGCAGCCTGACCGAAGTCGCCAGCAATGACGACGGTGGCGGCGCCTGTTCGCCCCAGAGCCGGCTCACCTTCGAAGCTGTTGCCAACACCGTGTACCGGATTGCCGTCGACGGGGGAGGCGGCGCCCAAGGGCCGCTCTGGCTGCACCTCGACAGCCCGCCTGCGAACGACGCATTCGAAGCGGCCGAAACGATTCCCGGATCGACCGGATGGTGGCTGCCGGGCTCGACCCAGCTGGCGACGAAGCAGTCCGGGGAGCCCGAACACGAAGGCGATCCCGGCGGCCACTCCGTCTGGTACTCCTGGACTCCCGCGAAAGGCGCTGAAGTCGAAATCGACGTCTGCAGCGGCGGCTTCGATTCCCTCGTCGGCGTCTACACCGGCTCCGCCGTCGGCGCCCTCACCCCAGTGGTGACCACCGAAGGCAGCAGCCCCGACTGCGACGAAGGCCACGGCGCGGTCTTCGAAGCCCACTACGGGGTCAACTACCGGATCGCGATCGACGGCGCCGGCGGCGATGCCGGACATTTCGAAATGCACCTGCGCGGACTGGTTCCGATCCTGCACGAACTGAAGCTGGCGGCGGCGGGTGGGGGCTCGGGTGCGGTTCTCGCCAACCGGGGAGGCTTCGACTGCGAATCGACCTGCAGCCAGCGGTTCCAGGAGGGCCTGTCGGTGACGCTGGAGGCCGACCCGGCCCCGGGCTCCACCTTCACCGGCTGGTCGGGTGGGGGCTGCTCGGGCACCGGCAGCTGCCAAGTTGCCCTGACCGACGACCTCGGGGTCACCGCGCAGTTCGCCTCAACCCCCTCCGGGGGTGGCGTAGAGACCCCATCCACCGCACCCTCCGGGTCGACGATGACGCCGCCGACGACGGCACCCGCGAAAAAGCCCTTCAAGTGCAAACGCGGCTTCAAAAAGAAGCTCGTCCACGGCAAGCGCCGCTGCGTGAAGCCGAAGCACCGGCAGAGGAAACATCGCGGGCACCGCTGAGAGGGATTAGGAGAGGGCGCGGCAGAGGGCCGCCGCCTGCGCCTCCGTAATCGCCTTCGCAACCTTCTGCGACCCCTCGCCGCCGGGGACGATCTGGGCGTTGGCGACGAAGACGACCGAGCGCTCGCCGTCGGCGCTGGCGGCGATGAAGACGCGGTAGCCGGGGAAGGAGCCGGTGTGGCCGTAGACGGTGCCGCAGCCGGTGTGGTAGCGGAAGATCCCGAGCCCGGCGAAGTTCTTGCCTGGGCCGGGGGGAGAGGACGACCCCGGCCGGAAGCGACCCGTGAGCCCTTGCGTCGCCCGCAGCATCGTCGGCACGTAGGAGCGGAGGAAGTAGGAGAGGTCAAGGGAAGTGGAGACGATGCCACCGGATGCCCAGGCTCCCGCCGGATTCAGCAGTTCGCTCACGTCCTCGGGCTTCTTCCCGGGCGCGACGTCGAACCCGTGCAGGAAGGGCCGCGGAATTCGCGGGGTCACAGGCAGGCTGCTGTAGGCCATGCCCAGCGGTTCGAACACGAGTTTGGCCAGCACCTGCTGGTAGGGCACCCCGAACGCTTTCTCCTCCAGCAAGGCTGCGGCAATGTTGTCGGTATCCGAATAGTGGTACTTCGAGCCGGGGGCGAACTCGAGCGGCGCGTCGCGGACGAACCCGGTCAGCTCGGTGGGGGAGAAGTAGCGCTTAGGGTCGGCGGTCAGCTGTTCGACGAAGGCGGGGGCTTGGATGTACTCGGCAAGGCCGCTCGTGTGCTGCAGCAGCTGCCGCAGGGTGACCGCTTCGGCGGCGGGCAGGGTTCCCGGGATCGACGAGCCGAGGGTGGTGTTGAAGGAGAGGCCGCGGTTGAGCAGCTTCGCTGCGACGTAGGCGTTGAACGCCTTGCTGACGCTGGCGATCCGGAACCGGAGTTCGGGCCTGAGCAACAGCCCTCCCCCGGCGCTGCCAGCCCTGAAGAATTCCTTGTGGCCACGGCGCCGGATTAGCACCGAAATCCCGGGTGGCCCGCCCTTCGAGCCGACGATCGCCTCGATCTGGCGCTGCAGGTGGGAGTCGGGATCGGTCTTGAACTTGGCCGCCGCCGAGGAGGCGGGGAGAAGGCTCACCAGGGCGACGACGACCGTCGCAAAGATGAGTTGCCTGCCGCCCATGAGCGGCTTCACCCTAGCCCCCCGCCGGTGCCGCGGCGATCGTCTCGAGGGCGAATTTGCCATCCGCCTCGTTGGGATCGCCAAGCGGATAGTGCCCGGTGAAGCAAGCGTCGCAATGTTCGCCGGGATCGCCTTCGATCGCCTCGTAGACCCCGGCGATCGAGAGGTAGGCGAGGCTGTCGGCTTCGAGCTCGTCGGCGATCTCCTCGATCGAGCGATCGTGGGCGATCATCTCCTCGCGGGTCGACATGTCGACGCCGTAGTGGCAGGGGTTGCGGATCGGCGGCGCCGAGATCCGCAGGTGCACCTCGCTGGCGCCGGCGTCGCGCAGCATGCCGACGATCTGGCGGGTGGTGTTGCCGCGGACGATCGAGTCGTCGACCACGACGAGGCGCTGGCCGGCGACGATCTCCGGCAGCGGGTTGAACTTCAGCCGCAGGCCATGCTTGCGCAGCTCCTGGCCGGGCTGGATGAAGGTGCGGGCGACGTAGCGGTTCTTGATCAGGCCATCGTCGCGGGGGAGCCCCGAGGCGCGGGCGAATCCCGCCGCCGCCGGGTTGCCGGAGTCCGGCACCGAGATCACCAGGTCGGCCTCGACCGGCGCCTCGCGCCAGAGGATCTCGCCCATTCGCCCGCGGGACTGCTGCAGGACTTTGCCCTCGAGCCGGCTGTCGGGGCGGGAGAAGTAGATGTGCTCGAAGACGCAGGTGGCCCGGCGCTCGGCCTTGACCACCTGGCGCGTCTCCAATCCGCGCTCGGTCAGGGAGACCATCTCGCCCGGGTGGACCTCGCGCATCAGCTTGGCGCCGATGATGTCGAAGGCGCAGCTCTCCGAGGCAACGACGAAGCGGTCGTCGAGGCGACCGAGGCTGAGCGGCCGGATCCCGTGCGGGTCGCGGAAGGCGACGATCGCCCGCTTGGTCATCACCACGGTCGAGTAGGCGCCCTGCAGCCGCGGCATCGTGTCGGCAACGGCGTCCTCGATCATCTTCCCGTCATGGGAGGAGAGCAGGGCGGCCATGATCTCCGAGTCGGAGGTGCCGCGGAACTGCAGCCCCTTCTCCTTCAGCTCGCCCCAGAGCTCGACCGCATTGGTGAGGTTGCCGTTGTGGGCGAGGGCGACCTCGCGGCCGTCGTCGCGCCAGATCGGCTGCGCGTTCTCCCAGGAGCCGCCGCCGGTGGTCGAGTAGCGGACGTGGCCGATCGCCATGTCCCCTTGCAGCGCTCGCAGTTTCTCCTCGTCGAAGACCTGGGAGACGAGGCCCTGCTCGCGCATCGTCGTCAGCATTCCGCCCTCGCAGGTAGCGATCCCGGCCGACTCCTGGCCGCGGTGCTGCAGCGCGTAGAGGCTGAAGTAGGCGAGCCGGGCGACGTCGTGCCCGGGTGCGTATACGCCGAAGACGCCGCATTCATCTCGCGGCCCCTCACGGTCAAAGCTGAACCCCTGGTCGGGAGTCAAAGCGCGTATTCCTCGCTGCGGTCGAAGACGGACGCGCAGACAGACAGGCTGCCTACTCGCGCAGGGTAGCAGCGCCCTGCGGCTGCGCTATCCGTCTTCGACTACCGCAAATTCCCGGGTTCGGCAGGGCTACGCAAGCTGCAGCGCGCCCTCCACCGGCTCGCCGATCACGAGGCCGAAGCGCTCGAGCAGCTCGGGGACGCTCTCTGGCTGCATTTCCAGCCCGTAGTGGTCGTTGAGGGCCGCCAGCTTCTCCTCGGTCGCGTTGACGACGCCGCCCATGTCGACCAGCTCCTCGAAGAAGTGCTCGAAGCCGGCCGGGGCGATGATCTCGAGGATCCGGCAGGGCTCGTCGCCGGCGTTCCAGAAGGTGTGCCACTCGTTGCGCGGCTTGAAGACGAGCTCTCCGGGGCCGGCCTCGACCACCTCTTCGCCGAGCAGCCCGCCCATCCGGCCCTCGAGCACGAAGCTGTACTCGTCCTCACGGGTGTGCCGGTGCAGCGGCGCCGCCAGGGCTCGTGGGGAGAGCGGGTGTTCGACCAGAGAGAAGTCTCCGCCCGCGTCCTCGCCGTTGAGCATGAACCGCACTCCGATGCTGCCGAGGAACCCTGCCTTGCCGTCGCTGGGACCAATAACCGTTGCCATCTCAAATCTCCTTCTAAGTTTCGTTGAACACCGCTGTTTCGCGAAAACCGTAGCGACAGTTGACGGATCTGTCAAGATTGGTCGTACACACATGTCCGATGGAAAGCGAAAGTACGAGAAGAAGCGCCGCGCCGAAGCCGAGGCGCAGACGCGGCTGCGGATCACCGAAAGCGCCGTCGAGCTGCACGGAACCCTCGGCCCGGCCCAGACGACGATGAGCGCGGTCGCCGAGCACGCCGGCGTTCGCCGCTCAACCCTCTACCGCCACTTCCCCGACGAGCGCGCCCTCTTTGGCGCCTGCTCGGTGCACTGGGCGGAACAGAACCCGCCGCCGGACATCAGCCGCTGGGAGCAGGTCGAGGATCCGGAAGAGCGGCTAGGTCAAGCTCTCGAGCGGATGTACGCCTACTACCGCCGCAGTGGGGGGATGATCGACCGGCTCCTGCGCGACGAAAAGTCGGTGCCGGTCGTAGCCGAGAAATTCGCCCCCTACCACCAGTTCCTGGAGATCGCGGGGGAGATCCTCATGCGCGGCCGCAACCTCCGCGGCAACGCCGCCAAGCGCACCCGCGCCGCGATCGGCCACGCCCTCTCCTTCCGCACTTGGCAGGACCTGACGGAGGTTCAGGGTCTCGATGACGAGGGGGCCGTCGCCTTGATGTCATCCCTGGCCGTCGCTGTACGCTAGGCGAATGCTCAAATATCCTTGACTTTGCTCTCGCTGCCGATTACCACTCCCTTTTCAACAAGCAAAGGGAGATGGGCAGATGAAAATAGGAACGAGGGCCTTTGGGCTCGTGGCGGCCACTGTCATGGCGACCCTGATGTTGGGGGTCGCGGGCGCGGGCGCTGCGCAATTCAAAGCCGACACTTACACGGCAAATATCACCGGGGAACAGCTCGGGACCGGGACAGGCGGCGGCGGGGGAGAAAGCGGGACAATCCTCTCCTTCGAAGGGCAAATGACAGAATGCGGCTCGGCTGGATTCGCCGGAGAACTGAAAGCGGCGTCGACCCAGTTGTCGGTCGGCCAAATCGGCGTGGGCTGCACCGCATTCGGGTTCATGACCGCCCACCTGGCGACGAACGGCTGCACCTACCGGCTCAACATCGGCTCCGGCTCGGTGGACAACTACAGCGGGACGGTCGACATCGTCTGCCCGGCCGAAGCGAAAATGGTCCTCACCTCCGAAAGCTGCGAAATCCAGATCGGCTCTCAGAACGGGCTGTCGACGGTGAGCTACGAAAACCTGACAAAAGAAAGCCCGAAAAAGCTGCGGGTTGTCTTCAACGTCAGCGGGTTCACCTATACGAAAACCAAAGACGGCCTCCTCTGCCCCCTGAACGGGACCGGGGTTGCCACCGACGGGAAACTCGTTGGGTCGACGAAAGTCTTCGCGACCAGCGGCGGTACCGCGACGGGCTTGAGAATCGAATAGGACTCGGGCCGCGGCGGCAGTGGTCGCCGCGGCCTATTTACCTTTTAGGCTGTCGCCGCTCTCCGGATCGAAGAGGTGGAGCTTCGAGGTGTCGGCCCAGAGCTGGGCGGTGTCGCGGCGTTTGACTTTGCTGGTCGGGTCAAGGCGGGCGACTATCTGCTCGTGGCCCTCGCGGATTTCGCCGGCGCCGGTTTCCTCGAGGCTCTCTTCGACGATGTCGGCGAGCTGGTCGGACTGGACGCCCTCGGACTCGATGTGGAAGTAGGCGTAGAGGTCGGAGCCGAGGGACTCGACGAGGTCGATCTCGGCCTCGAAAGTGACGCCGCGCTCCTCCTTGAGGTCGCCGATCACCTCGACGTCCTCGAAGTTCTCCGGCCGGATCCCGACGATCACCTGGCCGTCGTGGCCCTGGACGCCGAGGTCGCCGACGTCGACCTCGCCAATCGGCAGTTTCAGTTTGCCTCCATTCAGCTCGCCCGGCATGAAGTTCATCGCCGGTGAGCCGATGAAGCCGGCGACGAAGAGGTTCTTCGGGTTGTCGTAGAGCTCGGCCGGCGTCCCCACCTGCTGCAGGACCCCCGCCCGCATCACCGCGACCCGGTCGCCGAGGGTCATCGCCTCGGTCTGGTCGTGGGTGACGTAGACGGTCGTCGTCTCCAGCTTCGACTGCAGTTTCGCCACCTCGGTCCGCATCTGCACGCGCAGCTTCGCGTCGAGGTTGGAGAGTGGCTCGTCCATCAGGAACGCTTTCGGGTCGCGGACGATCGCCCGCCCCATCGCCACCCGCTGGCGCTGGCCGCCGGAGAGGTTGGCCGGCCGCCGGTCGAGGTGCTGCTCGAGGTCGAGCGTCCGCGCCGCCTCCTCGACCTTCTTGTCGATCTCGCCCTTGTCGGTGCCCGCCAGCTTCAGCGCGAAGCCCATGTTCTCGCGCACCGTCATGTGCGGGTAGAGCGCGTAGTTCTGGAAGACCATCGCGATGTCGCGGTCCTTCGGCGAGCGGTCGTTGACGGTCTCGCCGCCGATCTTCACCTCGCCGCGAGAGATGTCCTCGAGCCCGGCGATCATCCGCAGCGCCGTCGACTTGCCGCAGCCCGACGGGCCGACGAGGATCATGAACTCGCCATCTGAAATGTCCAGATCAAGGTCTTTGACGGCTTCAAAGCCGTCAGCAAAGGTCTTGGTGACTCCCTCGAGGACTATCTCTGACATCGGTTTGCTCCTTATCCCTTGACGGCGCCGGCGGTGAGCCCGGCGACGATTCGGCGCTGGAAGATGAGTACGAAGATGATGATCGGCACCGTCACCACCACCGCGGCGGCGGCGATGCTGCCGGTCGGTGCGGTGAACGACGATTCGCCGGTGAAGAAGGCGAGGGCGGCGGGAACGGTTCGCGAGGCGTCTGAGCTGGTCAGCGATATCGCGAAGAGGAAGTCGTTCCAGCAGAAGATGAAGACGAGGATCGCGGCGGTGAAGACGCCCGGCGCCGCCAGCGGCACGATCACTTTCGTGAAGGCCTGGAACGGGGTCGCCCCGTCGACCTGGGCCGCCTGCTCGAGCTCCCACGGGATCTCCCGGAAGAAGGCGACGAGGACGTAGATCGCCAGCGGCAGGGAGAAGGTGAGGTAGGGGATGATCAGCCCCAGCCAGGTGTCGTAGAGCCCGAGCGCCCGCCACATGTCGAAGAGCGGCCCGACGGTCGAGATCGGCGGGAACATCGCAATCGCCAGCGCCCCGGCGAGGATCACCCGCTTGCCGGGGAATTCGAGGCGGGCGATCGCGTAGGCGCAGAAGGAGGCGAGGACGATCGAGATCGCGGTCGTGATCAGGGCGATCCCGATCGAGTTGATCAGCGGCTTAATGAAGGGGCTGTCGTCGATCCCGCCTTCGAACAGGCTCTTGTAGTTGTCGAAGGAGACGTCGGAGGGGATGAAGCGCTGGTCGGTCAGCGCTTCCGGTGGCTTCAGCGAGATCGAGATCAGCCAGACCACCGGGATCAGGGCGAAGATCACCACCAGCGCGATGGCGATGGTCCAGAGGGCGTAGTCGCGTCCGCTTCGTTCCATCTCAGCCTCCCGGTCGTCCTTCCTCGACCTTGGCCCCGAAGCCCTTGACGAAGACGAAGGCGATGAGGAAGACGCAGAGGAAGATCAGCACCGAGACCGCCGAGCCGAGCCCGAGGTTGAGGCGGCTGATCAGCTGGTTGTAGCCGAGGATCGAGACCGATTCGGTGTCGAGCGCACCGCGGGTCATGACGAAGATCGTGTCGAAGACGCGGAAGGCGTCGAGGGTGCGGAACAGCAGGGCAACCAATATCGCCGGCTTCATCAGCGGCAGGGTTATTCGGGTGAAGCGCTGCCAGGCGCTGGCGCCGTCGACTTTTGCCGCCTCGTAGAGCTGGCTGTCGATCGTCACCAGCCCGGCCAGCAGCAGCAGCGCCATGAACGGGGTCGTTTTCCAGACCTCGGCCATGATGATCACGGCGAAGGAGCTGAAGCGGCCGCCGAACCAGTCCATTTCGTCGGAGATCAGCGGCAGGTTGTTGACGAACCCGGTTTCCGGGCTGAAGGCGAATTGCCAGGCGAAGGCGGCGACGACGGTGATGATCCCGTAGGGGATGAGGACCGAGGTGCGGACGACGCCACGGCCGAAGATCGCCCGGTGCATGACCAGCGCAATCGCCATCCCCAGCACGAGCTCGATCGAGACCGAGATCAACATGATGAAGACGGTGTTGAAGATGTCCGTCCACCAGAGGTCGGAGCTGAGGACGGCGCTGTAGTTGCTGAGGCCGACGAAGCCGCCCTCGTCGGGGAAGCGGAGGTCGACGTCCTGCAGCGAGAGGATGATCGCGTAGGCGATCGGATAGGCGGTGACGAGCAGCATCGCCAGCACCGCCGGCGCGCACAACATCCAGGCGAGTTTGTGCTCCGAACGGGTCCGCGAGGAGGCTTTGGCCGGCGCGGCCTCCGGCGGATTTGGATTGGCGGGCGCGTTGACCGTCATCAGAGCAGCCCTTCCCGCTTGACCGCGTCTTCGACCTTGGACTTCAGTTCGTCGTAGATCGATTCGGTGTCACTCGCGTCGATCTTGTCCGGCGGGTGCAGCGCCCGCTGGACCGCCAGCGAGACGTCCTGGTAGGCGGGGGTGGTCGGCCGCGGCCCCGATTCTTCAATTGATTCCTTCACCAGCTGGGCGAAGCCGGGATACGCTTTCGTCACCGTTTTGTCGGTGTAGAGGTCCGAGCGCGACGGGGGCAAGCCGTCGAGTTCGACCGCCGTTTTCTGGCTGGTTTTGTTGGATAGGCAGGTGGCCGCTTCGAAGGCGACGTCCTTGTTCTTCGAGTAGGAGCTGACCGCGAGGTTGAAGCCGCCGAGCGGCGGTTTGCTCGGCTTGCCCTCGTCGACCTGCGGGAAGCGCGCGTAGCCCATCTCTTTGCCGATGTCCGGCGCTTCTTCCTGGGCGCTCGCGTAGGCGAAGGTGTAGTTGGTCATGAAGGCTGATTCGCCGGCCTCGAAGGCGAGCCGGGCGCTGTCCTCGTCGGAAGTCGAAAGGCTCGGCGGCGCGGCGCCGCCGTTGGCGAGCTTGCCGATCACCGCCAGCGCCTGTTCGGTCGGCCCCTGTTCGAGGTCGACTTCTTCGGGGCCGGAGAGGATTTCGGTGCCGGCGCTCTCGATCAGCGCGTTGACGAAGACCATGTAGCCCTCGTAGCGGCTCGCCTGCACCTGGATCGAGCCGGCTTCTTTTAACCCTTCGGCCTGTTCGATCATCTCGTCCCAGGTTTTCGGCGGCTGCTTGACGAGGTCTTTGCGGTACCAGAGCAGCTGGGTGTTGGTGTTGAACGGCGCCGCGTAGAGCTTGTCCTCATAGGAGGCCGTCTCGATCACGTTGGGGAAGACCTTGTCGGTGACCGCTTTCTTGTCGGCGCCGGTCCATTCTTCGACCCAGCCCGCGTTGGCGAACTCGCCGGTCCAGATCACGTCCATGCCGATGATGTCGATCGAGGAGTCTTCGGCCCCGAGCCGCCGCACCAGCTGTTCGCGCTGCTGGCTGGCGTCAGTGGGAAGGAATTCCGGCGTGATCGTGTACTTGCCTTTCGATTCTTCCGAGCACCGTTTCGAGACTTCCTCGATCGTCCCGCCCGGCTGGATCGCGACGAAGAAGGTGAGCTCCGGCGGACCGCTTTCGTCCGAGGAGCCGCCGCAGGCGGCGAGGGCGACGGCGGCCAAGGCCGAGGCGACGAGACAGACTCCGGCTCGTCTCACCCAACTGGATTTCACGATTGCTTCTCCATCCCGGCGCCCCTTCCCAAGGGGTGCATTGAAGAAGTTGCCCGGGTGACTGCTTGTCTAAACCGGCACTAGCGGTCGAGCAAAGCCTGGAGCGCCTGCTGCAGACCGGCGACCGCGGAGGCGAGCGGGGCCTCGTCGCCGGCGGCGCGGGCTCGCACCAATGCCCCCTCGATCGTCGAGACGACGAGGCCGGCGAAGTTGGCGGCGTCCGCTGCGGCGACGCCTTCCTCGCGCAGGGCGGCGGCGATCGGCGCTTCCCAGCTTTCGAAGGCGGCGGTGGCGGCGGCGGCGAGGGCGGGGTCCTCGGGCCGGGCCAGCGCCGCCGCGGCACAGGGGCAGCCAAGGCGCTCGGGCTTGTCCTTGACGCGGCGGCGGAACATCTCGCCGAACGTGGCGAGGGTCTCGGCGAGGCCGAGCTCGGCAAGCGAGCTCTCGATCGCGGCGCGGATTTCGCGTCCCTCGAGTTCGGCCGCCTCGACCGCTAGCTGCTTCTTGCCGCCGGGGAAGTGGTGGTAGATCGAGCCGCGGGGAGCCTTGCCGCTGACGGCGACGTCGCGCAGCTCCATCCCCGCGTAGCCCTTCTCAGCGAGCAGCTTGCGGGCGCCGTTGAGGAGCCGGTCGCGCCCGTCCCGGCGGGTCGGCTCGACCGCTTTCGCATCGACTAGTCGCGTTATGCCCACGGTCATAGTATAGTCGCCACCACGATGTATGACCGCGGTCATAGAGCGAGCGTCCTCATCGCTTGCACTGGCGCCTTCCTCGTCTTCCTCGACACGACGATCGTCAACATCGCCTTCCCGGACATCTCGGCCTCGTTCCCGGAGGCGAGCCGTGGTCTCCTCTCCTGGGTCCTCGACGGCTACTTCGTCGTCATCGCGGCGCTGCTGGTGCCGGCCGGCGGCCTCGCCGATCGCTTCGGCCACAAGCGCGTCTTCCTCGGCGGGCTGACTCTGTTCACCCTCGCGAGCCTGCTCTGCGCTGCCGCCCCCTCGCTCGAGGCGCTGATCGCCTTCCGCGTCCTCCAGGGATTCGGGGCGGCGGCGATCGCGCCGACCTCGCTGGCGATCGTCCTCGACAGCTTTCCCGCCGAGAAGCGATCGACCGGGGTGGGCCTCTGGGGCGCCGCCGCGGCAGCCGCGGCGGCGACCGGGCCGACCCTCGGCGCCGCCCTGGTCGAACTCGACAGCTGGCGCCTCGTCTTCCTCGTCAACCTGCCGCTGGGCGCTGCGCTTCTGCGCGCCGGCCGCCGACTCCTCCCCGAGCAGCCGATTCGCGACAGCCGGCTACCCGACCTGCCCGGCGCGCTAATGCTGGCGCTCGGGCTGGCGGCGGTGACCCTGGGGATCGTCGAGGGCAATGACTGGGGCTGGACCTCGGCCGAGACGCTCGCCGCCTTCGCGGCCGCCGCGCTCCTGCTCGGCACCGTCGTCGCCCGCAGCCTCCGCCACCCGCGACCGATCGTCGAGCCGGCGCTCTTCGCCCACAGCTCCTTCTCGCTCGGCAACCTCGGGACGCTGCTCTTCGCCGCCGCCTTCTTCTCGCTGATCCTCGGCAATGTCCTCTTCCTCACCACCGTCTGGGGCTACAGCATTCTCAGCGCCGGCCTCGCCGCTCTCCCCGGCCCGGCGATGACCACCCTCGTCTCCGGCCCCGCCGGCAAGCTCGCCGACCGTTTCGGCCACCGCGCCGTCGTCGTGCCGGGGACCATCGTCTTTGCCGCCGGCGCCCTGGTCCTCCGCGCCGCCGGCGCCGAGCCCGACTACGTGGGCCTCTGGCTTCCTGGGGCGATCCTGACCGGGATCGGTATCGGCCTCGCCTTCCCCACCTTGGGATCGGCCGCCGTCCGCGACGTCGCCGACGACCGCTTCGCCACCGCCAGCGCCGTCAACGCAGCGTTCCGCCAGGTCGGCGCCGTTCTCGGCACCGCGATCCTGATCGCGATCGTCGGCGAACCGGCCGACTTACGGCAGGCGCTGCACGTCTCAGACAGCGCCTATCTCTTCGCCGTCCTCGCCTCGCTCGCCTCTGGCGCCGTCGCGCTCGGGCTTGCCCCGTCGCTCCGGCGGGAGGATCCAGCGGTCGCGCTCGGCGCTCCCGGGCGCCCTTAAACATCTAAGTTCTCTGTCTAATGCAGAAAGCTTCATTCTCTATCAGGGAGTGAGGCTTTCCCTATGTATACGCGTGTCTATAGAAGAAATCCGAGATATTCGGCGATCGGAACTTGACAAAGATATGTGAAGGTGTCTATCTTGCCGCAACTTCGCACGGGGATACCTCGCTAGAGGGGTGCGGAGCCGAAACAGGGAAACGAGCCGGCAGGTCCCGGCTCACTCAGGGCCAGGGAGAGGGGTTTGCTTTTGAATCGGGATCGAGGCGTTTCGGCGGTTTGGACCGTTCCGACTTTTGCTCTGCTCGTCGCCCTTGCGCTGCTGGCGATCGGCAGCGTCCCGGCTTCGGCCGCGACCGGTCGCTCGCTGCTGCAGACGATGAGCGTCGGGCCGAACACCAACCCCAACGGGCTCGCCCTCGACTCCTCCGGCAACGTCTACACCGTCGCCGTCGAAGGGCAGCCGCGGGTGATCAAACTGAGCCCCAGCGGCGACCCGGTCCCGTTCAGCGCCACCGCCTCCTACATCGCGGGCAACACTTTGACCGGGCCCGGGGGAGGGACGTTTGGAATCCTGCCCTGGTTCGGCGCCTTCCTCGCCGTCGACCGCTCCGGCGGCCCCGCGGACGGCAACATCTACCTGGGTCGGAGCAACGACAGCGAACACGACGTCGCCGTCTTCGTCTTCGACGAGACTGGGACCTACCTCGGCACCCTCGGACCCCATCGAGCCCAGGGTCCGTTCGGCATCTGCGGCGTCTCCGTCAACCAGGCGACCGGCGCCGTCTACGTCACCGACACCCAAGCCGACACGGTCAGCAGGTACGCGCCCCCGACCGGCAACCCGGCGCTGGCGAAACCGAACGGAGTCCTGCACGGAGACTTCTGTCCCGGCGAGGTTGACTCGAGCGGTGCCGTCTACGGCGGCTACCCGCTGACCAGGTACCCGGCCTCCCAGTTCGACCTGCCCTCTCCGGTCGGCACCGTGATCGAACCGGACACCTCGGTGCCGCGGCTGGGGGTCGACCCGGTGAGCGACCACCTCCTGGTCGACCGCGGCCACGAGCTGCTGGAGCGGGACACCACCGGCGCCGCCGTGGGCTCGCCCTTCGGTTCGACCACGGGCTCGGCCGGGATCGCCGGCGACGGCAGCGGCAATGTCCTCGCCGCCGACGCGGGCGGCGGCATCTTCGTCTATGGCTCGGGGGAGGTGCAGCTGCCGACGGCGACGACGGGCGAGGCGAGCGAAGTCGGCACCTCCACCGCCAAAGTCGAAGGCTCGGTCGACCCCGACTCGGCCGGTGGGATCGTCGGCTGCGAGTTCCGCTTCGGCGAGGACTCCGGCTACTCGGACGGGTCGGCGCCCTGCGTCCCGGCCGCCTCCCCCGGCACCCCGATCGCGAGCCCGACCTCGGTCACCGCGAATCTCACTGGCCTCGTCTCCGGGACGACCTACCGCTACCGCCTCTTCGTCACCAACGCCAACGGCACCAACGTCGGCGGCGAGCGGACCCTCACCACCTCCCAGGCGATCGAAGGCGTCTCCACCGGCGCGGCAAGCGACGTGACGAAGGAGAGCGCGACCCTCCACGGCTCCTTCGTCGGCGACGGCAGTGACACCCACTACTACTTCGAATGGGGAGCGTCGGTCGACTACGGCAACAAAACCCCGGCGCCGCCCGGCAACGACGCCGGCTCCACCGCCGGTCAGCAGGAAGTCGACCCGGTCGCGCTCGGCGGCCTGCAGGGCGGCACGACCTACCACTACCGCCTCGTCGCGGTCGACGCCGACGGAACCTCCCGCGGCCAGGACGAAAGCTTCACGACCGCACCCGCCGTCACCAACCTCACCGCCGACCCGCCAACCGCGGTCACCAGCGAATCAGCCGAGCTCAACGGCTCCTTCGACGCCGACTCCCACGAAGTCCACTACTACTTCGAATGGGGCGAGACCACGAGCTACGGGAACACGACCCCGCTGCCGCCCGGCAACTCCGTCGCCCCCGGCAGCGGTCGGGTCGAGGTCCCGTCGGTCACCGTCTCTGGCCTGACGGAAGGCGGTATCTACCACTACCGCATCGTCGCCTCCAGCTCGATTGGGACCACCTACAGCGCCGACGCCACCTTCAAGGCGGCGGAACCGCCGATCGTCAACAACATCTTCACCCGCAAAGTCTTCGCCACCTCGGCCGAACTCGCCGGTGAAGTCAACCCCCGCTACGGCGAGACGACCTACTACTTCGAATGGGGCCAGAACTTCAGCTACGGGAACAAAACGCCGGTCGGCGACGCCGGCTCCGGCACCGCCTTCGTCCCGGTCAGCGCCCAGATCGTGAATCTCGTCGAGGGTGTCACCTACCACTTCAGGCTGGTCGCCGAAAACGAGTACGGGAAAACCGTCTCCCCCGACCAGACGTTCGGCTTTTACCCGCCCGCCTGCCCGAACGCGCAGCTGCGCCAGGAAACGGGTTCCAACAGCCTGCCCGACTGCCGCGCCTACGAGCTGACCACGCCGGAAAACTCGCAGGGGACCCAGATCTTCCCGCTCGGGGGACCGACCAGCCCGTACGCGACGAGCCCCTCGCGGATCGCCTACACCGGTGACTTCGGCGTCTTCAACGAGGAAACGGGCGAACCGGCGAACGTCACCGGTGACCTCTACGTCTCCACGCGCACCGACGAGAAATGGACGCAGAGGTTCATCGGCAAACCGGCCTCAGAAGGGTTCCAGATGGGCCGCCCGCCGCTGAACTCACTCGACGAATACAGCCAGTCCACGGTCGGGATTAGCAAGTGGCAGCGTGACCTGCTGACCGACCCGGGCATGGACCGGATCGTCCAGTGGGACCGCGCTTGGCCCGGTGGCGGCAACGTCCACGGCCTCAACGGCGACCCGTCGAACGCTCCGTTCGTCTGGGACAGCACCTCCGGCGAGCTGCTCGAACGCTGGCCGACCAACGTCGACGAGGTCGCCGGCGGCTACGACTTCGTCGGCCTGCCGACTGCCTCGGAGGACCTCAGCCACTTCGTCTTCTCCTCCAACGTCGTCTTCGCCTCCGGCGGAACCGGCTTCCCCGAAGAGATCGCCTGCTGCAACCCTTACGAATTCCCGCCGCTCCCCGCCGCCTCGATCTACGACAACGACCTGGCGACGGGATCGGTCGAGCTCGCCTCCGTGCGGAAGGACGGCAGCCCCTTCATGGGTTGGCTCTACGACGTCTNNTCCGCGACAAATGGGTGCCGGGGCCGATGTACGTCCGCATCGACGGCGAGCGGACCGAGGAAATCGCTCCCGGGAAACAGATCCGCTACGTCGGCGCGACCGCCGACCTGCGGACGATCTACATCGACGCCACCGCGCAGCTGACGCCCGACGACGAAGACTCCAGCGAGGACCTCTACCGCTGGGATGCCGGCCAGCCCGACGAGCTGACCCTGGTCTCGGTCGGCGACGGCGAAGGCCGCGGTAACAGCGACGACTGCAACGTCACCTGGAACGGCGGCGGTTGCGGGATCGAAGTGATCGACTTCTTCCCCTACGACGAGATCGAAGCGGGCCAGGGCGGCAACACCCACTCCGAGGCCTTCAGCTCCTCGGAGATCGGTGATGTCTACTTCGAGTCCCCCGAGCAGCTGATCAAGGCGAAGGGCGAAGCGGGGCAGACGAACCTCTACCTCTACCGCGAAGGCTCGCTCCGCTACGTGACGACGATGGAAGCGAAACCCGTCTGCACGTTCTACGAATTCAGCGGCCGGTGCAGCAGCGGCCCGGTGGCGCGGATGCAGGTGACCCCCGACGGCGAGCACATGGGGATCGTCACCAACAGCCACCTGACCGGCTACGACAGCGGCGAACGGGCGATGATGTACCTGTTCGACCCGGACACGAGCCGGATGCTCTGCGCCTCGTGCCGGCCCGACGGCAAACAGCCGACCTTCGACGTCACCGCGAGCCAGAACGGGCTCTTCCTCACCAGCGACGGTCGCGCCTTCTTCAGCAGCGACGACCCGCTCGTCCCGCGCGACACCAACGGGACCGAAGACATCTACGAGTACAGCGAAGGCAAGCCGTGGCTGATCACCACCGGCACCGGTCCCTCGCTGAAGAACGTCTTCGGGTTCGCCGGCGTCCTCTCCCGCCCGGGCCTGGTCGGGGTCAGCGCCAACGGCACCGACGTCTACTTCGCGACCGTCGACACCCTGGTCAGCCAGGACCACAACGGCGCCGCGGTCAAGATCTACGACGCCCGCACCGGCGGCGGCTTCCCGGCGGAACGGATCCCGCCGAACTGCACGGCCGCCGACGAGTGCCACGGACCGGTGAGCAACGCGCCGGCCCTGCCGTCCGACCGGACCAGCGCCAACCTCGGCAACCCGAAGAAGCCGAAGGCGCACAAAAAGAAGCACAAGAAGTGCAAGAAGAAACACAAGAAGTGCAAGGGGAAGAAGCGCAACGCCAAACAGAACACCAAGCAGGGAGGGAACAACCGTGGTTGAGTCAGGTTCGAACCGTCGCGGGCGGGCGACCGTCACGGTCCTCCTCGGACTGGCCCTGCTGGCGCTGCTCGCGTTCGCCTCCTCGGCTTCGGCCGCCGAACCCGAGGGCGCACGGATCAAAGCGTATTCGGCGACCGTCAGCGATACCCAGGCCGGCAGCCACCCCGACCTCAGCATCGACTTCGAAGTCGGGACCCGGGTCGATCCTTATATCCCGAACTCCTGCTTCTGCAACGACGCCAAAACGACGCGGATCGAATTCCCCACCGGGTTCATCGGCAACCCGCACGCGGTCACCTTCTGCACCCCCGAACAGTTCGTCATCAACAAATGCCCGATTGACTCCCAGGTCGGGATCGCGAAACCGCAAGTCCTCCTCACCGACGGCTGCTGCGCCGTCACCGAATGGACGCCGATCTACAACATCGTCCCCCAGCCGGGGCAGGGCGGCCTGCTCGGCTTCAAGGGATACATCTTCGACTTCCCGCTCTACCTGGTGCTGAGCGGCCGCACCAGCAGCGACTATGGGCTCAACGTCGAGGCGACCGGTGTCACCCGCTTCTTCGCGATCGTCCGCTACCAGGCGGAAATCTGGGGCGTGCCCGCCTCGCCGACCCACGACAACCGCCGCTACAAGATCGGTGGCGGCTTTCCGCAGGGCCTCCCCTCTTCGTCGAACCTGCCGGAAAAGCCCTACCTCTCGATGCCGACCAGCTGCGTCGGCCCGCAGAAAAGCAAACTGGTCACTGTCGGCTACGACCACGGGGTCCACGTCGGCGAGGCCGACTGGCCGGCGACGACCGGCTGCGATCAGCTTGGCTTCAACCCCTCGCTGGCCGCCAAACCGTCGACCGCGCAAGCCGACGCGCCCAGCGGGCTTGACGTCGACCTCAAGGTCCCGCAGCAGGCGAGCCCGGTGACGCCGTCGGACTCGGAGATCCGCGCCGTCAAGGTGACGATGCCGAAGGGCTTCTCGATCAACCCCAACGCCGCCGACGGCAAGACCTCGTGCTCCGACGCCGAAGCAGCTTTCGGGACCGAAGGCGAAGCGCACTGCCCGGAGCACTCCAAGGTCGGCACCCTCTCGCTCGACAGCTGGGCGCTGCCGGAACCGATCCCGGGCGGCATCTACCTGGGCGAACCGAAGCCCGGCAACCGCTACCGGCTGTTCATCACCGCCGACGGCTTCGGAACCCACGTCAAGCTCCCCGGCTCGGTCCACGCCGATCCGCAAAGCGGCCAGCTCACGGTGACCTTCGACAACCTGCCGCAGTCGCCGCTGACCGAGTTCAACATGCACTTCTTCGGCTCTGAGCGCGGCCTCCTGGCGACGCCCGAGCGCTGCGGGACCTACGCGGTCGAAAGCGAATTCGAGCCCTGGGCGGGCAATCTCCCGAACCAGTTCTCGACCCAGTTCTTCGAGATCAAGACCGGCCCGGGTGGCGAGCCCTGCCCCGGCGCTCAGCGCCCGTTCTCACCGGGCTTCCGCGCGGTTGGCGAGACCAACGGCGCCGGCTCCCACGATCCGGTTTCCCTCTACCTGACCCGCCCCGACGGTGACCAGAATCTGGACACGATCACGATCAAGACCCCGCCCGGGTTCGCGGCGACGCTGAAAGGCGTCCCCAGCTGCCCGGACGCGACGCTGGCGGCAATCGCCGCGGGCTCGCACAGCGGCCATGACGAGCAGGCCTCGCCGCTCTGCCCGGCCGCCAGCCAGGTCGGCACCTCCTCGGCCGGCGCCGGCGCCGGCACCCGCCCCTACTACGCACCCGGCAAGGCCTACCTCGCTGGTCCGTACAAGGGGGCGCCGCTCAGCATCGCCGTCGTCACCCCGGCCGTCTCCGGCCCCTATGACCTCGGCAACGTCGTCAACCGGGTCGCGGTCAACATCGACCCGATCACCGCCCAGGTGACCGCGGTCTCCGACCCGCTGCCGCAGATCCTCGACGGCATCCCACTGCGGCTGCGCTCGATCCTGCTCAACCTCGACCGGCCGGACTTCACCCTCAACCCGACCAGTTGCCAACCCTTCCGGGTCGAAGGCCTGATGACCGGGATCGAAGGGGCGACCGGAACCGGCTCAACCCACTTCCAGGTGGCCAACTGCGACGCCCTCGAGTTCGCGCCGAAGCTGAAGATCTCGCTGCGCGGGGCGACGAAGCGGACCGGTTACCCGGCGCTGAAAGCGGTGCTGACGCAGGACCCGGGCGGGTCGAACATCCGCCGCGCGGTGGTCTCGCTGCCGCACTCGGAGTTCCTCGCGCAGAACCACATCAAGACGATCTGCACCCGGGTCCAGTTCGCCGCCGACGCCTGCCCGGCCGGGTCCGTCTACGGCCGCGCCCGGGTGGTGACGCCGATCCTCGACCAGCCGCTCGAAGGGCCGGTCTACCTGCGCTCCTCCAACCACACGCTGCCCGATCTGGTTGCCGCCCTGCGCGGCCCCGACTCGCAGCCGATCGAGATCGAGCTCTCCGGCCGCATCGACACCGACAAAGCGGGCGGAATCCGCACCAGCTTCGAAGCGGTTCCGGATGCGCCGGTCTCCAAGTTCGTGCTCGAAATGCAGGGCGGCAAGAAGGGCCTGCTCTCCTCGGCCAAAACGGCGAGCGGGCGAACCAGAAGCCGGTGCTGAAAGCGTCCTGCGGCAAGGGTGCCGCCAAACGAGCCAAGCGCGCGGCGAAGGGGGGTGAGCGCTGATGCGGCGCCTGCTGGTCCTGGCGTTGGTTCTCCTCGGCGCCCTCGCGACCGCCGCCTCGGCGCCCGCGGCCCCGAGTGATCCGTTCCAGTTCAAAAAATACTTCGACACGACGGAAATCTCCGGCGGGGTCGAAAACGTCCGCCAGATCGCCGTCAACCGCGAAACCGGCAACGTCATCGTCTACGAGCGCGGCCGGCTCCACCAGTTCGACGCCGAAGGCAACGCGGTCGACTTCCCGGCCACCGGTTCGCCGACGATCGAAGGAGTCAACGGCGGCCAAGCCCTCCTGATCGACAACTCGGGCAGCGCCAATCAGGGCAACATCTACGTCATCGACGGCCAGGGCTGTTGCAATTTCCTCGGCGAAAGGTTCTGGTCCTATGGCCCCGACGGCGAATCGCTGGGGACCAATCCCCACGAAGAACTCGGCACCTCTAGCTTCGGGATCAAGAGCGCCTGGATCGCCGCCGACGGGCAGCTCTACCTGACCGGCTACGACTACAGCACCGTCAGCCCCCACGTGATGCCGGTCGAACCGGAGGGTCCGGCGGCGGGTCCGATGGAGCCGTGGAGCCCCGTCGCCGGCGAGATTCCGTTCGTCCAAGACGACCTCGGCCATCTCTACGCCCCAGGCACGGAAGGGACGTTCGCCCGCTACGACTTCACCGACAACTACACCTACGAAGGGGAGACCGGGCTACCGACCGCCAGCCCGACCGTCCTCGATCCCTCGACCAACGACCTCTACCAGCGCCAGAACACCAAAGTCGTCGGCATCCACTACTCCGACCCGCTGGTCAAATCCACTCCCTTCGAAGTGTTGGCGGGGATCGCCGGCGGCGACGACGCGATCGCCCTCGACGAGACCGGCGAAACCATGTACGTCGGCGAAGGCACCCGGATCAGCATCTTCCACCGCGAACCCGCCTCAGCCCCGCGCGACCTGGGCGAGCTAGGAGTCGACTCGATCCGCTCCAACCGGGCCGACCTGCACGGTCAGCTGATCGCCGGCGGCGTCCCGACCGACTACTACTTCGAATACGGAACCGACACCTCCTACGGCAGCAGCTCGACGCCGCAGGACGCCCCGTTCAGCCACTTCGAGGTGAAAGTAGACGGCGGCATCGAAGGGCTGCAACCGGACACCACCTACCACGTGCGGATGGTCGCCACCAACGCCGCCGGCACCACCTACGGCCCGGACGTCGTGCTGCACACCTACGCGGTCCCCGAGGGCGGCCCCGACCCTTGCCCGAACGCGCTTGCCCGCCAGCAGACCTCCGCCCGCTACCTGCCCGACTGCCGTGCCTTCGAGCTCGTCTCGGCGAAGGACACCAACGGCTACGACGTCGAGTCCTCGATCGTCCCTGGCCAGCAGCCCTACCCCGGCTTCCCCGAGGCGACCGACCGCGTCCTCTACTCGACCCATTCCGGCGCCATCCCGGGTCCCTGGAACCCAACCAACCACGGCCCCGATCCCTACCTGGCGACCCGCGGCGCCGACGGCTGGAACACCGATTACCTCGGGCTCCCCGCCGACATCAACCCGGAGGCGGGCTCCTTCTCCTCGGCCCTCGGCGAAGCGAGCGCCCGCCTCGACAGCCTCGCCTTCGCCGGCCCCGGACTCTGCGATCCCTGCTTTGCGAGCGGGATCGAAACCGGGATCCCGGTGCGGCGGTCAGACGGCAGCCTGGTCCAGGGGATGGCAGGGTCGCTCGACTCCTCGGTCCCGGCGACGGCGATGCCCGAAGGCAAGGTCGCGAAGTACTTCTCGGATGACGGTACCCACCTCGTCTTTGCCTCGAAATACGCCTTCGAGGCTGGCGCCAACGAAGGTGGAGACCTCACCGTCTACGAGCGCGACCTCGCGGCCGGGAGCACCGAGATCGTCTCCACCGATACCTCCGGGGCGGTTCTCACCGGCGCCGGCATCTCCGAGCTCGACGTCGACGACGACGGCTCCCGCGTCCTCGTCGCCAAGCGGGTGGCAGTCAACGACGAAAACGAATACGTCCATCCCTACCTCCACCTCAGCGGCACGGCGGCGAGCGTCGACCTGGCGCCGGGAACGACGAGCGGCGTCCTCTACGCCGGCATGACCGGCGACGGCTCGCGGCTCTTCTACACCACGGTCGACCAGCTCCTCGCCGAAGACACCGACTCCAGCGCCGACCTCTACGCGGCGGCGGTCGACGGCGCCGGCACGCTCGACCTCGAGCTGGTGACGCCGACCAACTCCGATGCCTGTAACCCGGTGGGTAACGAAGCCGGAGCGCACTGGAACACCACCGGCAGCGGCGCCAACTGCGACGCGGTCGCGGTCGCGGGTGGCGGCGGCATCTCCGCCGACAGCGGCACCGCCTGGTTCCTCAGCCCCGAGCAGCTCGACGGCGCCGGCACGCTGAACCAGCCCAACCTCTACCGGGCCGATCCGGGCGGGGCGCCGAGCTTCGTCGTCACCCTGGAGCCTGATAATCCGCTCGTCCTGGATTCGGTTGCCGCCGCGGCGACCCGGCGCACCGCCGACTTCCAGGCCACCGGCGACGGCGCCTTCGCCGCGTTCGTCAGCGACCTCGACCTGGCGGGCTATGAAGGCTTCGGCTTCCTCAACGTCTTCCGCTATGACACCGGTGCCGATCAGATCGGCTGCGCCTCCTGCGACACCAGCGGCACCACCGACCACAGCCTCGCCGCGGACTCCTTCATGCCGCCCGACGGCCTCAGCCTGATCGAAGACGGCCGCGTCTTCTTCACGACGAAAACGCCGCTGGTCCTCAACGACGCCAACGGTCGCACCGACGTCTACTACTGGTCCGGGGGCACGCCGCGGCTGGTCTCCGCCGGCACCGGTCCCTTCGACTCAGCGCTTTTGACCGTCTCGAACGACGGCACCGACGCCTTCTTCTTCACCCACGACACCCTCGCTCCCCAGGAAGACCACCTCGGGCCGCTGATGAAGATCTACGACGCGCGTGCGGGCGGCGGCTTCTTCGTGCTGCCGGCAGAAGTGCCGTGCGCCGCCGCCGACGAGTGCCACGGGCCCAGCTCGCCCGCGCCGTCGCCGCCGGACATCAAGAGCTCCGGTCCGACCACCAGGGGCAACGTCCTCGTCTGCAAGAAGCCCAAGGTCAAGCGACACGGCAAGTGCGTCAAGAAACACAAGAAGAAGCACCACAAACAGGGAAAGCGGGGGAAGGGTAAGCGCCATGCGTAGGAAGACGATCAACTTCATCTCCCTCATGGCCTGCCTGCTGGCGATCGGCGCCAGCGCCGCATCGGCTCAGGCGGCGGTGACGGTCGACGAGTTCGAAACGACCAGCTCGACCTCGCAGGCCGGCGGTCACCCAGACCTCTTCACCCACTTCAAACTCGGCGGCGTCGGGCCCGAAGTCCCGAAGGACGTCACCTTCAACGCCCCCAAGGGACTGTTTGGCAACCCCAAAGTCCTCACCACCTGCGACCCAATCGACTTCGCCTTCCTGCGCTGCTCGAGCAACACCCAGGCTGGCCTGATCACGGTCCACGCCAACTACAAAGGCAATCCCAACTTCCTCCTCGGCACGGCGCCGGTCTACAACATCGAAGCCGGCGACGACGAAGCGGCGCGCTTTGTCTTCAACGTACGGCCTCCGTTTCACCGTCTCCGGCATCACCCAGGAGGCGCCGCTGACCGAAGCCGACCTCACCTTCTGGGGCTTCCCGGCCGCCCCCGAACACAACCCGCAGCGCTTCCCCAAAGGCTCTTTGGCGGCTCCCGCCGGCTGCCCGGAACTGGCGGACGCCAGCTGCATCGTCGAACCGGTCCAGGCCAGCGTGCCGGTCAAGCCCTTCACCGGCAACCCCTCCGTCTGCGGGACGCCGATGCCGACCACGCTCGACGTCGAGACCTACCAGCAGCCAGGCAAACTGGTCCACGCCGACGGCTCCTACCCCTCGATCACCGAATGCGAGCGGCAGACCTTCCGCCCGGTCGCCCAGGCGCACCTGACCACCGACGAGACCGACTCGCCTTCGGGGATGGAATTCGAGTTCACGATCCCGCAGTCGCAGAACTTCTCCGCCTCGCCCTCGCAACTGCGGGCGGCGACGCTGCTCTTCCCCGAAGAACTGACGATCAACCCCGACGCCGCCGACGGCCAGACCGCCTGCTCGGATACCCAGGCCAGGATCGGCCAGGAAACGACGGCCGCCTGCCCAGACAGCTCCAAGGTCGGCAACGTCACGATCGCCTCCGAGTCCCTGCCCGGCGACCTCAAGGGGTCGATCTACCTGGGCGAGCCGGTGCCGGGCAACCAGTACCGCCTGCTCCTGATCGCCGACGGCTTCGGCTTCCACACCAAGCTGGTCGGCAAGCTGCTGCCGGATCCGCAGACCGGCCGCCTCACTGCGGTCTTCGAGAACCTGCCGCAGCTGCCGCTGGAAACCTTCTCGCTGCACCTCTTCGCCTCCGACCGCGGCGTCTTCGCGACCCCGACCCACTGCGCGGTCTACGCGGTCGAGACCCACCTCTACCCGTGGAACTCCGAACTCGCCGACCAGGGCGGGCAGTTCGGGATCGGCCTCGACCGCGGGCCCCAGGGCAAACCGTGCCCGCCGGTGGTGCGCCCCTTCCACCCGCTGCTTGAGGCGGGGACTTCACTCTCCAAGGCGGGCAGCTTCAGCCACTTCACGCTGCGGCTCGACCGCGAAGACGGCGACCAGTTCCTCGGCGACCTCAACTTCAAGATGCCACCCGGGCTGCTCGCCTCACTGCGCGGGATCGACTACTGCTCGGAGGCAGACATCGCGACCGCCGCCCTGAAGACGGGACACACCGAGCAGGCGATCCCGAGCTGCCCGGCGAGCTCCCAGGTCGGCACCACCAACGTCGCCGCCGGCCCGGGTACCCACCCGCTGCACGCGATCGGGTCGATGTATCTGGCCGGGCCGCTAAACGGCGCGCCGCTGAGCTTGGTCGCGATCACCCCTGTCCTCGCCGGCCCCTACGACTATGGCGTCGTCGTCGTCCGCGTTGCCCTCCACGTCGACTCGCTCGACGCCCGCGTCTTCGCGGTCTCCGACAAGGTGCCTTCGATCATCGGCGGCATCCCAATCCGGATGCGCTCGATCCAGGTCAATCTCGACCGCGACGGGTTCATGCTCAACCCGACCAACTGCGCACCGATGTCGGTCGACTCGCAAGGGATCGGCGACCAGGGCACGGTCGCCGACTTCAGCTCCTACTTCCAGGCCTCCGACTGCGCCCAGCTTCCCTTCAAGCCGCGGATGACGATCGCCCACAAGGGTGGGGGGAAGTCCCGCTCCCGCAACCCGAGCCTGGAATTCCACCTCCGGACCCGGCCCGGCGACGCCAACGTGAAGTCGGTCTCGGTGATCCTCTCGAAGGCGTTCGCGATCGACCAGCGCCACCTCGGCAACCTCTGCTCGGAGGCCCAGCTGGCGGCGGACAAGTGCGCCGGCCGCCAGGCGATCGGGACCGCGGTGACGCGGACGCCGCTGCTCGACGGCCCGCTTGCCGGCCCCGTCTACGCGGTCTCCGGCAAAGGCGGCCTGCCGCGCCTCGCCTTCGTCCTTGACGGCCAGGTGCCGTTGGTCCCGCGCGGCAAGTCCTCCTCGACCGAAGGGGCGCTGAAAACCGTGGTGCCGACGATCCCCGACGCGCCGATCGGCGACTTCCGCCTCACCATCTTCGGCGGCAAGCAGGGCTACCTGGTCAACACCCGCAGCCTCTGCGCCCATCCCGTCGTCACCACGGTCGAATACGCCGCCCAGAACGGTCGCAAGCTAACCCAGAAGGTTAAGGCGGCGGCCGGTTGCGGCGGCGGCAAAGCGAAGAAGCGCCGCGGCGCTTGAACCCGAGACACCACCTAAGCGAGGCATAGATGAAGATCGCAGTTACCCGACCCTCCCCGGCGATGATCGTCGCCCTGATCGCCCTCGTCGCCGCCCTCAGCGGCACCGCCTACGCGGCACTCGGCAAGAACAGCGTCGGCACCCGCCAGCTAAAGGCAAAGGCGGTCACCTCGGGCAAGCTCGCCACCAACGCGGTCACCTCGATCAAGGTCGCGAAGAACTCGCTCACCGGCGCCGACATCAACGTCGGCGCGCTCGGCACCGTGCCCAACGCCGCCAACGCGGCGAGTGCCGGCAACGCGGGCACCGTCGGCGGTCACGCCGCGGCCTGCCCCGAGGGCACCGTCCTGATTCGCGGCGTCTGCTTCGACTCCAACCCGAACCCGGAGGCGGCGACGCTGAAGGCGGCGGCCGACGCCTGCGCCTCGAAGGGCGGCTACCTGCCGGCGCCGATGGAGCTGTTCTCGACCCGCAGCGTCCTCAACCTCGGCTCCGGGGTCGGCACCGCGCACATGTTCACTGACTCCTACTACTCGGCCGTCGGGACCGGTTCCAACTACACGACGATCGTCATCGACGGGACCGGCAAACTGACCGAACAGGGCGTCGACGCACCTTCCCAGTACATCTGCGCCTACGCACTGGTGAGGTAGCCGATAGATGCGCGCTAGGACTCTTCTGGTCATGGTCATCGGAATCGCTGTCACCTCCGCGGTCGCCTCTACGGCGGTCGCGGAGCGGGACAGGCAAGGGGTGTTGGAAGGCGTCTTCACCGGCGACATCGCGCCGCAGAAGCTGCCTCGGCACGAATCGGCTCCGGTCACCGTGCAGATGGGCGGCAAGATCGTCACCACCGACCGCTCCGAGCCGCCGAAGCTGGAAAAGATCATCCTCGAGATCAACCGCCACGGCAGGCTCGAAAACAAGGGCTTGCCGACCTGCTCGCTGGCGAAGCTCAACTCGATCTCCTCGGCCCAGGCGAAGAAGACGTGCTCGAAGGCGATGGTCGGGCACGGCAGCGTCACCTCTCGCGTCTACCTGCCGGGCCAGGGTGCATTCGCCTCGACCGGCGACCTGCTCGCCTTCAACGGCCGTCTCCACGGGCGGCCCGCGGTGCTCGCCCAGGTCTCGAGCAAGGCGCCGCTGCCCCTCACCTACGTGATCGCCTTCGAAGTCAAGAAGCAGGGCGGCACCTTCGGGACGGCGTTGATCGGGACGCTGCCGCCGATCGCCTCCGAATACGGCTACATCTCCGCCTTCTCGCTGGCGCTCTCGCGCCGCTACACGCTGCATGGCCAGAAGCGCAGCTTCGCCTCTGCTTCCTGTCCCGCCCCCGACGGGTTCCCCGGCGCCGTCTTCCCCTTCGCGAAGGCGCGCTACGAGTTCGCCGGCGGAGCTTCGCTCGGTGCGACCCTGGTCCGCGACTGCAAGGCGAGCGGCTGATGCGGCACGCGATCGCAGTCCTGCTGGCCAGTGCCCTCGTCCTCGGCGGCGTCCTGATCGCCGCGGCTGGCGCCGAGACGGTGCGGATCGACAACCTCGTCTTCACGGTCGACGGCGGCATCACCCCGACCAAGTTGCCGAAAAAGGGCGAGGCGCCGATCACGCTCGAGGTCAGCGGCACGATCAAAAACGAGGACGGCACCCATCCGCCGGCGCTGAAAACGCTGCTGCTCGAATTCGACAAGCACGGCCGGCTCAACACCACCGGGCTGCCGACCTGCACCGTCGGCAAGCTGCAGAACACGCTGACGGCGCAGGCGAAGAGCGTCTGCGGCAAGGCGCTGATCGGCAGCGGCCGCGTCTCCGCCGACATCGCCCTGCCCGAACAGCCTCCCTTCGGCGCCAGCGGGCCGTTGCTGATCTTCAACGGCGCCCCCAAAGGCGGCAAGCAGGTGATGATCTTCCACGTCCACGCCCACGTGCCGGCGCCGACCACCTTCGTCACCACCGCGGTGATCTCGAAGACGAAGGGCAAATACGGGACGGCGGCGCTGATCCAGATTCCAAACATCGTCAGCGGCCAGGGGTCGTTGACCGCCTTCCGCGCGAAGCTGCATAAAACCTGGACCTACAAAGGCAAGAAGCAGAGCCTCCTGCTCGCCGGCTGTCCGTTCGGGAGCCTCTACGCGCGCGGCGAGTTCGCCTTCGCCGACGGGACGAAGGGGTCGGGCAACGTGATCCGGCCCTGCACGCCCACCGGCTGAAGCCGTCGTTCAGCTGGCTTCGGGCTCGACTTGCGCGGGCAGCGAGTGGAAGGCGCTCGCGGCGTCGGCGAGGCTGACGCCGAGGCTGTGGTCGCCGGCGCCGATCTCGATCCGGTCGCCGCCCACCTTGCCGAGCAGGGTCGCGCCCAGCTCCTCCAGCGCCCCCCGCTCGCCGCTGACGACGAAACCGCCAGGGCCCTCGCCGAAGAGCGCTTCCTCGGGCTGGGCGCCGCGCTCGCGCAGGTGTTCGACGTTGACCTCGCAGCCGATGCCGCCGGCGATCGCCGACTCGGCGAGGGCGACGGCGAGGCCGCCGTCGGAGACGTCGTGGGCGGAGGAGAGCTTGCCGGCGCGGACTGCGTCGCGGACGATCTCACAGGCGCGCGCGACGGCTTCGACGTCCGGCCGCGGTAGGCCCATCTTCAGCTCGCCGCGCTGCTTCGCCAGCTCCGAGGCGGCGAGGCTCGGTTCGAAGGGGCCGATGAGGCCGATTGCGTCGCCATCGCGGGCGAAGCCGCTGCCCGCGACCTGCTCGGGGTCGGGCAGCTCTCCCACCAGGGCCACCACCGGGGTCGGGTAGATCGGGCCGTCAGGTCCCTCGTTGTAGAGGGAGACGTTGCCGCCGACGACGGGGACGCCGAGGGCGTTGCAGGCATCGGCGAGGCCGCTGACGGCCTGATCGAGCTGCCAGGCGCCGGCCGGCTTCTCGGGGTTTCCGAAGTTGAGGCAGTTGGTGAGGCCGAGCGGCTCGGCGCCGACGCAGGCGAGGTTTTGGGCGCACTCGAGGACCGCGTCGATCGTCCCCAGGTAGGGGTCGCAGGCGACGCGGCGGCCGTTGCCGTCGATCGAGACGGCGATCGCGTTGCCCGCCTCGGGCAGCTGCAGGACGGCGGCGTCGGCCTGCTCGGGGCGGCGCACGGTGCGGCTGCCGACGAGGTAGTCGTACTGCTCGAAGGCCCAGCGCTTGGAGGCGATGTTGGGGGAGGAGAGGAGCGACAGCAGCTCCTCCTCCGGGCTCGCGCCGGCCTCGAGGGTCGCCCGGTTGCCGTAGATCCACTCCTCCGGCTCGGCCGGCTCGAGGTCATACAGCGGGCAGCCGTCGACCAGCGCCTCGACCGGCATCTCGCCGACCGTCTCGTCGTCGCGGAGGATCCGGACGAGGCCGTCCTCGGTGACCTTGCCGATCTCCGCCGAGGCGGTCTGCCACTTCTCGCAGATCGCCCGCACCTCCTCGACCCGCGCCGGCTCGACCACCGCCAGCATCCGCTCCTGGCTCTCGGAGACCATGATCTCGAAGGGCTCCATGTCGGCCTCGCGCAGCGGCACCTTGGCGACGTCGATCTCGATCCCGACCCCGCCGGCGGAGGCCATCTCCCCGGCCGAGGAGGTGAGCCCGGCGGCGCCGAGGTCCTGCAGCGAGACCAGCAGCCCCTTCTCCAGCAGCTCGAGGCAGCACTCGAGCAGCTTCGACTCCTCGAAGGGGTCGCCGATCTGGACGGTCGGCCGCTTCGCCTCGTCGCCCTCGCCGAGCTCGGCGGAGGCGAGCACGGAGGCGCCGCCGATCCCGTCGCGCCCGGTCGAGGCGCCCATCAGGACGACCGAGTTGCCCGGCCCGGCGGCCGCAGCCCGCACCATGTCCTCGGTCTTGGCGAAGCCGATGCACATCGCGTTGACGAGGCAGTTGTGCTCGTAGGGCTCCTCGAAGTAGATCTCGCCGCCGACCGTCGCAACTCCGATCGAGTTGCCGTAGTGGCCGATCCCGCGGACGGCGCCGTCGAGCAGATGGCGAGAGCGGACCGAGTCGAGCTCGCCGAAGCGGAGGCTGTCGAGGAGCGCGATCGGCCGCGCCCCGATCGCGAAGACGTCGCGCATGATCCCGCCGACGCCGGTGGCAGCGCCCTGGAACGGCTCGACCGCGCTCGGGTGATTGTGGCTCTCGACCTTGAAGGCGACCGCGTAGCCGGAGCCGACGTCGACCGCCCCGGCGTTCTCGCCCGGCCCCATGACGACGCGCGGCCCATCGGTCGGCAGCTTCCCCAGCAGCTTGCGCGAGTGCTTGTAGGCGCAGTGCTCGGACCAGAGCAGGCTGAACATCGCCAGCTCGACGTCGTTAGGCTCGCGCCCGAGCTTCTCGACGATCAGCTCGTACTCGGAGTCAGTGAGGCCGAGCTCGCGGTATTTGGGGGTGTCCACGGTCAAGCCGCGACCCCGCTCATCCGCTCGAAGACGCGGAGGCCGTCCGTGCTTCCCGTCAGCGGGTCGACCGCGTGCTCGGGGTGGGGCATCAGCCCGAGAACGTTGCCGCGCTCGTTGGTCACCCCGGCGATGTCGCGGACCGAGCCGTTGGAATTGTGACCCTCGGCGTAGCGGTAGGCGATCTGGCCGTTCGTCTCCATCTCGTCGAGCAGCGCGTCGGGCGCGTAGTAGCGACCTTCGCCGTGCTTGGCCGGGATCGAGAGCCGCTCGCCCGTCCCCTCCTCAATCAACTCGACCTGGTGGCAGCGAAAGCGCAACTCGACGTTCCGCAGCAGCGCTCCCGGCAGCAGTCCCGCCTCGCAGAGGACCTGGAAGCCATTGCAGATCCCCAGCACCGGCATCCCGCCCGCGGCCGCCTCGGCGACCGCCTCCATCGCCGGGGAGAAGCGGGCGATCGCGCCGGCGCGCAGATAGTCGCCGTAGGAGAAGCCGCCGGGGACGACGACGCCGTCGACGCCGTCGAGGTCGCGGCTTTCATGCCAGAGGAGCCGGGCGCCGTCGCCGTGCACCTCGCAGGCGTGCAGGGCGTCACGCTCGTCGCATGATCCGGGGAACTGGAGGACGCCCCAGATCACAGGGTCTGGATCTCGTAGTCCTCGATCAGGGTGTTGGCGAGGAGCTTCTCGCAGAGCTCGCCGAGCTGCTCGGGGCTCTCCGCCTCGAGCTCGACCATGCGGCCGACGTGGACGTGCTCGATTCCCTCGAAGCCGAGCGCCGGTAGCGCCCGCTCCACCGCCTTGCCCTGAGGGTCGAGGATTCCCTCCTTGGGGCGGATCAGCACCCGAGCCTTCAGAACGTCTCTCCGGTGATCCGCTCGTAGGCCTCGATGTATTTGGCGCGGGTCTGCTCGACGACGTCGGGCGGCAGCTCCGGCGCCGGCGGCTTTTTGGACCAGCCGGTCTCCGAAGCCCAGTCGCGGACGAACTGCTTGTCGAAGGAGGGGGGCGTGACGCCGGGCTGGTAGCTGGCGGCGGGCCAGAAGCGCGAGGAGTCCGGCGTCAGGACCTCGTCCCCGAGGACGATCTCGGCGCCGGCGCTGCGGCCGAACTCGAACTTGGTGTCGGCGAGGATGATCCCGCGCTGCGCCGCGTGCTGGGAGCCGCGCTTGTAGACCTCGATCGAGATCCGGCGCAGCTCTTCCAGCAGCGCCCGGTCGCCGACGATCTCGGCGGCACGGTCGAAATCGACGTTCTCGTCGTGGTCGCCGATCTCGGCCTTGGTCGAGGGAGTGAAGATCGGCTCCGGTAGCTGGTCGGACTCGACCAGGCCGGACGGGAGCTCGATCCCGCAGACCGCTCCTTCTTCCTTGTATTCCTTCCAGCCCGAGCCGGAGAGATAGCCGCGGACGACGCACTCGACCGGGTACATCTCGAGCTTGCGCACCCGCATCGCCCGTTCGGCGACCTCCTCGGGCACGTCCTCGGAGATGAAGTGGTTGGGAACGATGTCCTCCGTCAGCCCGAACCAGAAGACCGACATCCGGTTGAGGACCTTGCCCTTGTCGGGGATCGGCGTCGGCATCACGACGTCGTAGGTGGAGATGCGGTCGGAGGCGACCATCAGCAGGTCGTCCTCCCACTCGTAGATCTCGCGCACCTTCCCCGTCGAGAGGAGGTTCAGATCGGCAACGGACGGCATTGAGTCGATGCTATCCATCCTCTGCGATGCTTGGGGTGTGGCGCTTCCGCCCGAACCCGGCATTCCCCCCTTTGTGCAGACTTTGCGCTGGGGCTTCCGCCCGATCGCCTTCCTCCAGGACTGCCGGCGTCGCTTCGGCGACTCCTTCAGCGTCCGCTTCGCCGGTTTCGAGCGACCGATGGTGCTGATCTCCGACCCGGAGGCGATCAAGGCGCTCTACCGCGAGCCGACCCACGGGCTGCCGCCGGGCCGCAACATCGTCCTCGAGCCGATCGTCGGCTCGAAATCGCTGCTGATCCAGCAGGGGGCCGAACACCTGAGCCGGCGGCGGCTGATGCTGCCGCCCTTCCATGGCGAGCGGATGCGCTCTTACGAGGAGGCGATGAACGAGATCGTCGAGGCCGAGATCGACACCTGGCCGCTGCACGAGGAGTTCCCGATCCACTCGCGGATGCAGGCAATGACGCTGGAGGTGATCCTCCGCGTCGTCTTCGGCGTCTCCAGCGGGCCGCGCCTCGAGCGGTTGCGGGAGACGCTGGGGTCGGTCTTGGACGAGACCGCCTCCTCGACCGGGCGGCAGGTGCTCGGCCTGATCCTGGCGCGGTTCGGCGGCCCCGGCCCCTTCGCCCACTTCGAGGAGCAGCTGCGCGAAGTCGACGAGCTGCTCTTCGCCGAGATCGCCGAGCACCGCGAGCGCCCCGACCTCGCCGAGCGCAAGGACATCCTCTCGATGCTGATGACCGCCGAGTTCGAGGACGGCACCCGGATGGAGGACCAGGAGTTGCGCGACCAGCTGATGACGCTGCTGCTGGCCGGCCACGAGACGACCGCGACCGCGCTCGCCTGGACCTTCGACCTGCTGCTGCGTCACCCGGCCGAGCTGGGGCGCCTGCGCGACTCGCTCGCGGCCGGCGACGAGGACTACCTGCGGGCGACGATCACCGAGTCGCTGCGGCTGCGGCCCGTGATCCCGCTGGCGGGCCGCCGCCTCTCCAAGGACCTCGTCGCCGACGGGATGACGCTGCCCGCCGGCACCGACGTCACCCCGGCGATCTGGCTCACCCACACTCGCGAGGACCTCTACCCCGAACCCTTCGCCTTCCGCCCCGAGCGCTTCCTCGAGGAGGGCCCGGACACCTACGCCTGGATTCCCTTCGGCGGCAGCGTCCGCCGCTGCATCGGCGCCACCTTCGCCGAGTTCGAGATGCGCGTCGTCCTCCGTGAGGTGCTGACCCGCTGCGAGCTCCATAAGGCCAGCCCGGAGCCCGAGCGCCCCGGCCGCCGCAACATCACCTTCTCGCCGAAGGCGGGAACCCCGGTCGTCCTCGCCTCACGCGAGCCGGCCCGCGAGCGCCCCGCCGAGCCCGTCACCGTCTGACCCGCCGCATCTGACAACACATTACGAACGTTTTTGTCTACACTTCTCCCATGGAGGCACTTCTGGAGAAGGAGGCGGACGTGGAGAGCTGGAACGACGAGCGGATGGACGAACTGAGCCGGCGGGTCGATGACGGATTCAAGGAAATGCGAGAAGGCTTTGTGCGAGTCGACCGGGAGATGAAAGAAGGCTTTGCACGAGTCGACCGGGAGATGAAAGAAGGATCTACGCGTGTCGACCGGGAGATGAAAGTCGGGTTCGCCCAGGTGGGGGATCGAATCGATCGGCTGACGAACACGATCATCATCGGCGGCGCCGGCTTCTGTGCCGCCATCGTTGCCGCGGCGGTCTTCGGCTGAGGATCAGCCGCCGGACTTGGCCGGCGAGTGTGGGTGCTCCTTAGCCCACTTGGCGATCGTGCCGGAGCCGGAGATCACCTCGCCGTCGTCGAGAACGAGGATCGGGACCTCGTTGGTGCCGCTGAGGCGCTTGATCTCGGCGCGGTCCTCGCCGCGGCTACCCCAGGTCAGCGGCATCCCGCGGTAGCCCTTCACCGTCTTGATCTCGTACTCGTAACCGGCGGCGTCAAGCGCCTTGCCAGCCTTGGCGCAGGGATGGGCGAAGCTCGGCCCCCGCTTCTTCTGACCGCAGGTGTAGAGGATCATCGTCTGAGCCTACCGCGGAGGCTGCTGCGGGTCAGGATCGCAGCGCTTCGAGCCGTTCGAAGATCTCCGGCACGTGGGTGATGTAGGCGCTGTAGTCGAAGACCTTGTCGAGGTCGAGGTCGGGTGCCGCCTCGGCGAGGAGGTCGCGGAACTCGGTGCGGGTGTCCCAAGCGCGCTGGGCGTTCTCCTGGACGACGCGGTAGGCGTCGTCGCGTGGGAGCCCGGACTCGACCAGGGCGGTGAGCGCGCGCTGGCTGAAGAGGGCGCCGTGGGTGAGGCCGAGGTTCTCGCGCATCCGCTCCTCGTTCACAGTCATTCCGGCTGCGACCTTGGCGGCCAGGTCCTGCATGTAGTCGAGCGCGATCGTCGCGTCGGGGAGGATCACGCGCTCGGCGCCGGAGTGGGAGATGTCGCGCTCGTGCCAGAGGGCGACGTTCTCGATCCCCGCCTGGGCGTAGCCGCGGAGGACGCGGGCGAGACCGGTGATCCGCTCGGTCCGGATCGGGTTGCGCTTGTGGGGCATCGCCGAGGAGCCCTTCTGGCCGGCGGCGAACGGCTCTTCGACCTCGCGCACCTCGGTTTTCTGCAGGTTCCGCACCTCGGTCGCGAAGCGCTCGAGGCCGGCGCCGGCGATCGCGATCGCCGTCAGCAGCTCGGCGTGACGGTCGCGCGGGACGACCTGGGTGGCGACGTCCTCGCGCCCGAGCCCGAGCTTCTGCATCACCCGCGCCTCGACCGCCGGCGGCACCGAGGCGTAGGTGCCGACAGCGCCGGAGAGCTTGCCAACCGCGAGCTGCGCGAAGGCCTCCTCCAGCCGGTCGAGGTTGCGGTCGGCCTCGAAGGCGAAGCCGGCCAGCCGCAGCCCGAAGGTCGTCGGCTCGGCATGGACGCCGTGGGTGCGGCCGACGCAGAGGGTGTCGCGGTGCTCGAGCGCCCGCGTCACCAGCGCGTCGCGGAAGCCGCAGGCGCTGGAGAGGACGACTTCGCCTGCCCGCCGCAGTTGCAGCGCCAGGGCCGTGTCCAGCACGTCGGAGGAGGTGAGGCCGTAGTGGATCCAGCGCCCGTGCTCCCCCACCGAGGCGGAGACGACGTCGACGAAGGCGGCGACGTCGTGGTCGGTCACCTTCTCCCGCTCGTCGACCGCCTCAACGGTGAAGGCCGCCTTCTCCCGTGCTTCGCGCGCCGCCTCCTTGGGAACGACGCCCTCCGCTGCCCAGGCCTCGGTGGCCGCCAGCTCGACCTCGAGCCAGCTGTCGAGCTTGGCCTGCTGCGTCCAGACCGCCCCGATCTCGGGGCGGGTGTAGCGGGGGATCACGCGTTGATTATCCGCCCGGCGAGCACGCCGGCATTTTTCGCGCCGTCGATGGCGACGCAGGCGACCGGGATCCCGGGCGGCATCTGCACGGCGGAGAGCAGCGCGTCGAGGCCGCCGAGGCTCTTGCCGAGGATCGGTACTCCGATCACCGGCAGGTCGGTGTGGGCCGCGGCTACCCCCGGCAGCGCCGCCGACATCCCCGCTCCGGCGATGATCACCTTGAGGCCGCGCATCCGCGCGTTCTGGCAGTACTCGCGCACCATCTCGGGGTCGCGGTGGGCGCTCATCACCCGCACCTCGTAGCGGATGCCCAGTTCCTCAAGGGCTTTGCCGGCCGGTTCCATCTTTGGCTTGTCGTTCTTCGAGCCCATGATGATCCCGACGTGGGGCTCGTCGACATCAATTTCGGTGAAGGCTTCCTCGACGGTGGCCATCGTCGCCGCCTCGGTGGGATCGGCGGGTCCGCCCCCTGCGGGCGTCGCGGTCCCGGTCGGCTGCGGCTCCTCTGAGATCTCGCTCATCTCGCTCCTTGATTCTGTGGGTTAGCTGGGCACCCGCTCGATGGCGCGGGCGGCGATGTCGGTGCGGATCTGCATTCCATCGAAGGAGATCCGGCCGGCAGCATCGTACGCACGATCGCGGGCCTCGGCGGGACTGCTTCCCAATCCGGTCACGTTCAACACTCGCCCACCGGCGGTGACGATCTCGCCGTCGCGCTCTGCGGTGCCCGCATGCGTCACCTCGGCGATCTCCGCCGCCTCGGCGAGGCCGCTGATCACGTCGCCGGCGAGGACGACGGTGACGGCCCAGTTGTCCTCGAACTCGGCCGTGGCGCCGGCGAGGCCGCCGGGCTCGCGGGCGGCGAGGAAGAGCTCGGCGAGGTCGGAGCGCAGGCGGGGCAGCACCGCCTGCGTCTCGGGGTCGCCGAAGCGGGCGTTGAACTCGAGCACCTTCGGCCCCTCGGCCCCGATCATCAGACCCGCGTAGAGGACGCCATGGAAAGGGACGCCGCGAGCGGCCATTGCCGCGACCACCGGCCGGTGCACCCGCGCGACGATCTCCTCGACCTCGGCCGCGCCAAATCCGGGAACCGGGGAGTAGCTGCCCATCCCGCCGGTGTTGGGCCCCTGGTCGCCGTCGAAGATCCGCTTGTAGTCCTGGGCGGGGGCGAGGGGGACGACGTTCTCGCCGTCGCAGAGCGCCAGAAGCGATAGCTCCTCGCCCTCGAGGAAGTCCTCGAGCACGACCGTGGTCTGCCCGAAGCGCTGCTCGGTGAAGAAGACGTCGAGCGCGGCGCGCGCCTCGGCCTCGTCCTGGCAGATGATCACGCCCTTGCCGGCGGCGAGGCCATCGGCCTTCAGCACGGTGGGATAAGCGGTCGTGGCCAGCCGCTCCAGCGCCTCCTCGCGGCTGCGCAGCAGCACGTGCCCGGCGGTCGGAACTCCCGCCTCCTCCATCAGCTCCTTGGCGAACGCCTTAGACCCCTCGAGCTCGGCGGCGGCTTTGCTCGGGCCGAAGGCGGGGATCCCTGTCGCCTCGAGCGCGTCGACCGCGCCGGCGACGAGCCCCGCCTCGGGGCCAATCACCCCGAGGTCGATGCCGTGCTCCTGCGCTGCGGCGACGATCGCCGCTGCATCATCGGCGGCGACCTCCGGCAGGCATCCCGCATCGGCGGCGATCCCCGCGTTCCCCGGTGCGCAGAGCACGTCGGTCACCTGCGGCGAGCGCCGCAGCGCCCGCACGATCGCGTGCTCGCGACCGCCTCCGCCTACGACCAGGACCTTCAAGCGCCTACAGCGAGTTGGAGAGATCCTCGGCGGGCATAGCCGCGAGGGTTTGGCTCGTCATCGTCCCCCGCGAGCCAAGCTCAACGGAGACCTTCGCCATCGTCTTCTCGTCGGGAGCTTCAACCACGGTGACGAAGTCGTACTGCCCCAGCGTCGCGTACTGAGCCACCACCTTCGCCCCCAGTTGTTCAACCTCGCGATTGACCTCGGCCACCCGCCCAGGGTTGTTCTTCAGCGTCCGAACTCCCTCTGCGGTCAGGTTGGTCAGCATCAAATAAGTCGGCATCTCCGCCCCCTTCAAGCTGTAGATCGAGCCTCGGGTTCAACCGTACTGCTTTGGGGTTGGTGAGGGAGAGGGCGGGGGTGCCCCTTCTGGACGCAGCTCGGCGGAGGAACGTTCTCCCGCTGTCGCCCGATCGCTGCTAGCCCGCCTCATGCTGAGTGTCCAGAAGGGGCACCCCCGCCCTCTCTGCGACAGGCATAGGAAGATGCGCTCGGTAGCGACGAGTGGCGGCCTGCGGAGCTATTCGCCATCGATTGGAACGAGCACGCCGGCGAAAAAGCTGCCTTGCCGGCGGCCCTTGAGTCGGGATTGGCTGCCGATCCACCAGCTGTCGATCGCGTTGAGCGGCAAGTAAACAACCCGTGATTCGACGCCGTCGCCTCCCGATGGCCAGACCTGGCAGTTCAGCAACGCGAGAGTTGGGGTGCTGTCGTCCGTTCCTAATGTCTCAGCGAGCTGCGATCCCTGTGCAGTCGCTCGACCATAAACCTCTTCAGCGTCACTGCGTCGCTTTGGCTTCTCCAGCTCGAAGAAGTGCTCGCTCAGGTTGGCTCGCAGCGCCTCTTCTTGCTGAGCTTTCGTCCCGACATAGCCAATGTAAAGAGCGCCTCCTGCCATCACCTTCAATGGCGGGAACTGCGCTCCCGTCTCCGCTGCTTGCATCAGCGATCGAAGATTCATCTTGACTCGATCGTATCCGGAGCGCCGAGGCGCTTTTGTCAACCTTAGGTTCACTAAGACGCCTTGCAACGTCTGCCGCAGCACTGTGGAGGAGGTACCGGTGGGGGGTTCCTGGGTACTTGGCATGGAGCCGCGCCAGCGACGCCCGAGGCGCCAGCGAAGAGCAGTCAGTTCACGCGGCGGAGGTGCTCCCAGGGACCCCCCACCGGTACCTCCCTACCGAACCCCGCTCCTAGTACTCGTAGAACCCGGCGTGGATGTGGTCGCAGTGGTCCGGGAGGGCGAAGGCGGGGCCTACGCCATCGAGGTCGAAGCAGTAGATGAGCTCGGTGGGGTGGAGCGGGTCGGGGAGCTTGGCTAGGGCGTAGCCGAGCTCGGCGCATGGGGCCGTGGTGGAGGTGTCGGTGCAGGAGACGCCGTCGACGGAGGCGATGTCCATCGCGCGGCCGTAGAAGTGGTTGGAGACGTTCCCCGAGGCGGTCATCTGCGAGTGGTCGGAGCGCAGGGAGCTGATCGTGATCTGGTGGTCCTTGGTCATCAGCGCCAGCAGCCCGGTGACCCGTTCGTCGAGCATGCCCGCCTGGATGTCCCGCAGCTCGAGGTCGTTGGAGAGGGTGAGGTTCTGCCAGTTGATCTGAGCGGCGACGGTACCCGGCAGCATGATCGTCCAGTCTTCGGTGCTGATCGCGCACTTGCCGGCCAGCTGGTCGGCCTCGTGGGCGACCGCGTCGACGTACCAAGCGGCCTGGTTGTGGGTGAAGACGCCGGCGTCGATGCTGCCACGCGACCACATCAACCGCGCCAGGGTGGCGGCCGAGTCGTCGATGTCGGCGTGGCGGACGCGGCCGTCGTTGTCGCCGTCGACGCCGTAGTCGCGCCACTCGGTCTTGTCGAGGCCGAGGGCGCCCCAGGTCCGCAGCTGTCCTTTGCTCATCCCGCGGCCGAAGTTGGACTCGAGCCGGGCGATCGCAGCCAGCGTCCAGACCCCGCGCTTGCCGAGTTCGTAGCGGCCGGCGGCGGCCTCGAAGGCGGCCAGGTACTCCTCCGGGATCTGTTGCTTCCAGTCCTCGGAGGGGGTGCAGCGGTAAACCTGGATCTGTGGAGCGAGGGAGAGGGTGGCGTAGTCGCTGCCGACTTCGTTCGCGTAGCAACCGGCGTTGGCGAGGACGTCTTCGACGTACCAGTCGGCGTGGTTGTAGGCGAAGATCGCGCCCCAGACGTCGCCCGGCATGCCGGCGGCGCTGAGGTAGCGGGCGGCGGCAAAGATCGCGTCTTCGGGGTCGTTCGGGTCCTTGACGCCGTCGCCGTTGGCGTCGACCCCGTACATCGCCCAGGTTTCGGGCATGAACTGCATCCAGCCTTCGGCGCCGGCGTAGGAGGGACCAAGGTTCTGGCCGAAGCCGGTCTCGATCGCGTTGATCCCGGCGAGGATTGCCGGGCCCTGCGGGCCGAGCCCGTACTGCTCGGAGGCCCGCTGGTAAATCGGGATCAGGACCGGCGGCACGCCGCTGATCGCGCAGCTGGAGGCGGGAAGGGAGGGGATCGCAAAGGCGCCGGCTGCGGGAGCGGGGGTTGCTCCGGTTTCGGGCGTCGCTTCGGTCGTTTCGGTTTCTTTGGGTTCAGCCGCGGCCCCGTCGCCGGCGTTGACCCCACCGGAAGCTGGCGGCGTCTTCGTCGCCGGCGCGGGCGGCGGTACGAGCGCGTCGCCTTCCTCGACCGGGGGAGTCTTTTCAGTCGGCGCGGGGGCTTCCAGGCTTGCCCCCGGGACGGGTACCAGGCCGCTGGCCGCTTCGGCGCGCGCCACCGCGACCGGCACCGCCAGCGCCGCCGTGGCTGCTGCGGTCGCCATCACCGCCCGGATCTTGCGCGCGTGCTCCATCAGCCGAGGACGTTGACGACTTTCCAGTCTTTGTTCTTTAGCTGTTCCAGCTCCAGCCGCAGCTCGCTGGTGACGCCGACCCGCAGCAGCGAGACGCTGACGGGGTAGATCGACTCATGCGAGGGGGCGGGGACGACGTTGAGGACTTTCGCCTTCGGCACCTCGACCCCAGCCGGCTGGCGCGGCGGCCGCTGCAGTAGCGCCTTGGTCACCTCGGGCGCCGCCGTCGCCTTGAAGGCCTGGCGGACCTCCGACTTCTCGGCGCCAGTCTCGTAGATGACGAAGGCGTCGGCAAACTTGCGGGCGACCGCGATCGCGGCGGGGCCGGCCGGCGGCCCGTCGACGCTCTCGGTCGCGGTCGAGGCGCGGGCGGCGGCGGTCGCGCCCGGCTTGGAGGAGATCGTGTCGGTGGCGGCGTTGCCGGTGTTCGCAGAGGTGGAAGCGACGGCGGCCGGATCGCTCGTCTCCGGCTCCGCGGCGGTCGAGTCCTTGCTCTGCGGCGCCTTGAAGACCGGGGCGGCGCCCTGCAGGGTCGGCTCCGGGTCGGGCTTCGGCTCCGCCTTGACCGGTTCGGGTGCGGGCGCCGAAGTCGTGGTCGCCACCGGGGCCACCGTCGTCGGTTCGCTGTCCTCAGAAGACACGAGCGAGTAGCCGCCGACGCCGATCACCAGGGCGAGGACCACAGCGCCGCCGGCAACCGCGGCACGGCCGCTGTCGCTGAGCGCCAGGAAGCGGTCGCCGATGGGCCAGAGAACGCGGTCGCGCAGGGCCAGCGAGAGGTCCTCAAGGGCCTCCGGCGAGCGCCGCTTCGGACGCGCGTTGATCGGGGTCTGGTCGTCTTCCATCAAAGTCTGCCGCTGCTCTCCCACAGCCTAGGGTGGCCTGCCTAATTAAAGAGCACCTTTACGTTGCTCTTGTTTCGGCAGAAACCGCCGGGAAAATGAGCCCCGCAGCGCCGCCGTCGCCCCAGCCTAAGCGGCGGCTGCGGCGGCCGCCTCCGCCCGCTCGAAAACGAGCTCTCCCTCGCGGGCATCCACCCGGACCACGTCGCCCTCGCGGAACTCGCCCTCGAGGATCTTCAGCGCGAGCTTGTCGACCAGCTGCTTCTGGATCACCCGCTTCAGCGGCCGCGCCCCATAGGTGGGGTCGTAGCCGAGGTTGCCGAGCAGGGTGCGGGCGTCCTCGGAGAGCTCGATCTCGATCCCGCGCTCGTGCACCCGCCCCACCAGCTGGTTGACCTGCAGCTCGACGATGCGGCCGATGTCCGCCTTTGAGAGGCGGTGGAAGATCACCGTGTCGTCTATCCGGTTGAGGAACTCGGGCTTGAAGGTCGCCGCCAGCACCTCTTCGATCTGCTCGCGGATCCGCTCGTCCACCTGCTCTCCGACGATCCGGTCGGAGCCGACGTTTGAGGTCATGATCAGGACCGTGTTGGTGAAGCTGACGGTGCGGCCCTGGCCGTCGGTCAGCCGCCCGTCGTCCATGATCTGCAGCAGCGTGTTGAAGACGTCGGGGTGGGCCTTCTCGATCTCGTCCAACAGGACGACCGCGTAGGGCCGGCGCCGCACCGCCTCGGTCAGCTGCCCGCCCTCCTCGTAGCCCACGTAGCCGGGGGGCGCGCCGATCAGCCGCGCGACGGTGTGTTTCTCCATGTACTCGGACATGTCGAGGCGGACGATCGCCTGCTCGGAGTCGAACATGAACTCGGCCAGCGCCTTCGCCAGCTCGGTCTTGCCGACCCCGGTCGGGCCGAGGAAGAGGAAGCTGCCGATCGGCCGGTTCGGGTCCGAGAGCCCAGCGCGCGAGCGCCGCAAAGCGTTGGAGACCGCGGCGATCGCCTCCTCCTGGCCGATCACCCGATCGTGCAGCCGCTCCTCCATATGGATCAGCTTCTGGACCTCGCCCTCCATCAGGCGGCTGACCGGGATCCCGGTCCATTTGGCGACGACCTCGGCGACGTCCTCCTCGGTCACTTCATCGGCGAGCAGAACTTCGCCGCCGGCGTGGACCTCCTCCAACCGCGCTTCTTGCTCGGCGACCTTCGCCTCGAGCTCGGGGATGTCGCCGTAGCGAAGCTTCGCCGCCCGCTCGAGGTCGGTCTCGCGCTCGGCCCGCTCGGCCTCCAGCCGCGCTTCCTCCAGCTGTTCCTTCGCAGCCTTGATCGCCTCCAGCGGCTCTTTCTCGTTCTGCCAGCGCGTCCGCAGCTCGGCCGCCTCCTCGCGCAGGTTGGCGAGGTCCTCTTCGAGCGCGCCGAGGCGCGCCTTCGAGGCATCGTCGGTCTCTTTCTTCAGCGCCTCGCGCTCGATCTCCAGCTGCTGGATTCGCCGCTCGACCTCGTCGATCTCGGTCGGGACCGAGTCGATCTCGATCTTCAGCCGCGAGGCCGCCTCGTCGATCAGGTCGATCGCCTTGTCGGGGAGGAAGCGGTCGGCGATGTAGCGCTCCGAGAGGGTCGCGGCGGCGACGATCGCCGAGTCGGCGATCCGCACGCCGTGGTGCTGTTCGTAGCGCGGTTTCAGCCCGCGCAGGATCGCGATCGTGTCGTTCATGTCGGGCTCGCCGACGAGCACCGGCTGGAAGCGCCGCTCCAGCGCCGCGTCTTTCTCGATGTGCTTGCGGTACTCGTCCAGCGTCGTCGCGCCGACCGCGCGCAGCTCGCCGCGGGCCAGCATCGGCTTCAGCAGGTTGGCGGCGTCGACCGCGCCCTCGGCGGCACCGGCGCCGACGATCGTGTGGAGCTCGTCGAGGAAGAGGACGATCCGGCCGGCGGCGTCCTGCACCTCCTGCAGCACCGCTTTCAGCCGTTCCTCGAACTCGCCTCGGTATTTGGAGCCCGCCAGCAGCGAACCGATGTCGAGCGCGATCACGCGCCGGTCCCGCAGGCTCTCGGGGACGTCGCCCTTGACGATCCGCTGCGCCAGGCCCTCGACGATCGCCGTCTTGCCGACGCCGGGGTCGCCGATCAGCACCGGGTTGTTCTTGGTCCGGCGGGAGAGAACCTGGATCACGCGGCGGATCTCCTCGTCGCGCCCGATCACCGGGTCGAGCTTGCCCGCCTCGGCCTCTTTGGTCAGGTCCCGGCCGAATTTCTCCAGCGCCTGCGCGGTCGTCTCGGGGGTGGGGGAGGTGACTTTCTGCGGCCGCACCTCGGCGATCGCCGCTTCCAGGGACTCGCGGTCGGGGAGGAAGTCGCGGACGCTGGCGCTTTCGGTCAGCGCCAGCAGCAGGTGGTCGGTGGAGATGTACTCGTCGCCCTTTGCCGCCATCTCTTTCTCGGCCTGGCGGATCGTCTGCGCAAGCGCCGAGGAGAAGCGCGGCTCCTCGCCCTGGCCGCTCAGTTTCGGCAGCGCCGCGACCGCCTCGTTGGCGCGGGCGGCGACGGTGGCGGTGTCGGCGCCGAGCTTCTGCAGGATCGGGACAACGAGCCCGTCGGGCTGCTCGAGCAGGGCGACGAGCAGGTGCGGGGGAGCGACCTCAGGGTTGCGCCGGCTCGCGGCCAGCTGCTGCGCTGCCGCCACCGCTTCCTGCGACTTCTCGGTGAACCTGTCCGCCTGCATCAGCCTTCTCCGTTCTTCTTCGCTTCCAGTTCTTCCAGCCGCTTGCGCAGTCGCTCGTTCTCGGCCCGCAGCTTGTGCACCTGCGCTTCCAGCGCCAGCACCGTTTCCACCCCGGCGAGGTTCAGCCCCTCCGCGGTCATCTGCTGGATCCGCCGCAGCCGTTCGACGTCGCGCTGGGAGTAGAGCCGGGTGTTCTTCGGCGAGCGCTTCGGCGCGATCAGCCCGCGCTGCTCGTAGATCCGCAGCGTCTGCGGGTGCATCTCGGCCAGTTCGGCGGCGACCGAGATCATGAACACGCCCTGCTCCTCGTCGAAGCTCGCTTTGACCCGGCGGCGGTAGGTGGCCATTAACGCCCCGCCTTCCGCAGCAGCTCCGCCCGCGGGTCGCCGCCGTTGAGGGTCTCGGCTAGCTCGTCGACGGCCTTGCGCTGCTCCTCGCTGAGGTCTTTCGGGACCGCGATCTCGAGTCGGTAGCGGATGTCGCCGCGGCTGCCGCCTTTGCGCTTCGGCGGGCCCTCGCCGCGCAGCCGCTGGATCGTCCCGTGCTTGGTGCCGGGAGCGACCTTGATCTTCTTCGTCCCGTTCAGGGTCGGGACCTCGATCGTGCCGCCGCGCAGCGCCTCGGGGATCGTGATCGGGACCGCGACCTCGAGGTTGCCGTCATCGAGCCGTTTGAAGATCGGTGAGGAGGCGACCCGCGTGGTCACGTAGAGGTCGCCGGGCGGACCGCCCCGCGGCCCGTCCTCGCCCTTGCCGGCGAGGCGGATGCGGCTGCCGTCCTTGACCCCGGCGGGGACGTTGACTTTGAGGCGCTTGCTCTGCTGGGTGAGGCCGGAGCCGCCGCAGGTCGGGCAGGGGTCCTCGATGATCTGACCGGCGCCGCCGCACTGCGGGCAGGGCTGGCTGATCGAGAACAGGCCCTGGCCCTGGTTCTCGACCCCGCGGCCGCCGCAGCGCGGGCAGGTAATGGGGCTAGTCCCCGGTTTGGCGCCGCTGCCGTGACAGGTCTGGCAGCGGCTCGACTTCGGCACCGTGACGCTGATCTGGGCGCCGTTGATGGCGTCGTCGAAGCTGAGCGAGACTTCGGTCTCGAGGTCGCGACCGCGGACCTGCTGGGGCTGGCCGCGGCCGCCGCCACCGCGGTTGAAGACGGAGCCGAGGATGTCGCCGAAGTCGAAGCCGCCGAAGCCTCCGGGGCCGGTCCCGAACGGAGCCTGCCCGCCGCCGCCGAAGCCGGCGAAGACGCCGCCCTCGTCGTACTCCTTGCGCTTCTCGGGATCGGAGAGGACGTCGTAGGCGGCGGAGATCTCCTTGAACTTCTCCTCGGCCTCGGAGTCGCCCGGGTTGCGGTCAGGGTGGTACTGCCGGGCCAATTTCCGGTACGCCTTCTTGATCTCCTCGTCGGTCGCCTTCTTGGAGACGCCGAGCGTCTTGTAGAGCTCGTCAGCCACAGTCCTCCTACGCGCTCACCACGACCCTTGCCGGTCGCAGCAGCTGCTCGTCCATCCGGTAGCCCTTCTGCATCACCTCGACCACCGTCCCGCTCTCGGTCCCCTCGACCGGCATCGTCGAGAGAGCCTCGTGCTGGTTGGGGTCGAACTTCTCGCCCTTCGGGTCGACAACCTCGATCCCATGCTTCTTCAGCGTCTCGCGTAGCCCACCGAGAACCATCTCGACGCCGGAGACCAACCCATCACCATCGCCCTCTGAAGCCTCCAGCGCCCGCTCCAGGTTGTCCACGGCATCGATCACTTCCCGAGCAACTTCGCCCTTCCCACGAGCGGCCGCCGCCTGCACATCAGCAGCGACCCGCTTCCGATAGTTCTCGAAATCGGCTTTCGTCCGCCTGGCCAGATCGAGGTACTCGTCCCGCTCCTTGTGGGCGTCAGCCAAGAGAGCCTCGAAGTCCTGCTCAACCTGATCCGCCTCTCCCGTGGGTGGCGTGGTAGGGGGGACCCCCTGCTGCTCTGCAGCTGGGGGTGGGTCCCCTGCCTCGACAGGACCCGCGGGCCGAGCGCCCTCGTCCTGAATCATTTGCCCTCCTCGTCAACCACCTCAGCGTCAACGACCTCCTCCTCGTCGGCAGCCGACCCGTTCTCGGTCGGGCCCTCAGAGGCGCTCTCAGCCGAAGCCGCCGCGTAGATCTGCTCGGAGGCTTTGGTCATCGCCGCGGTCAGCGCCTCGACCTTGGAGTCGAGCTCCTCTTTGGAGCCGGTCTCGAGCGCGTCGCGGACCTCTTTGACCGCCGAGCGCACATCCTCCTTGGTCGAGTCGTCAACTTTGTCGCCCGCGTCCTCCAGCGCTTTCTCCGCCTGGTAGGCCGCGTTCTCGGCGAGGTTCCTCGTCTCCGCCAGCTCGCGCTGTTTGCGGTCCTCGTCGGCATGGGACTCGGCGTCGGAGACCATGTTCTGGATTTCCTCGTCGGAGAGGCCAGAGCCGGATTTGATCTCGATTTTCTGCTCTTTGCCGGTCCCTTTGTCAGACGCGGTGACGTTGATGATGCCGTTGGCGTCGATGTCGAAGGTGACCTCGATCTGCGGCATCCCCCGCGGCGCCGGGGGGATCCCGGTGAGCTGGAATTTGCCCAGGCTCTTGTTGCCGCTCGCCATCTCGCGCTCGCCCTGGAGGACGTGGATCTCGACCGAGGGCTGGTTGTCCTCGGCGGTCGAGAAGACCTCCGACTTCTTCGTCGGGATAGTCGTGTTGCGCTCGATCAGCTTCGTCATCACGCCGCCTTTGGTCTCGATCCCGAGGGTCAGCGGGGTGACGTCCAGCAGCAGCACGTCCTTGACCTCGCCGGCGAGCACTCCGGCCTGGATGCCGGCGCCGACGGCAACGACCTCGTCCGGGTTGACGCCCTGGTGGGGCTCCTTGCCGGTCAGCTCTTTGACCTTCTCGCGGACCGCCGGCATCCGGGTCATGCCGCCGACCAGGACGACGTGGTCGACCTCAGTATCGGCGTCTTTCAGCGCCTGTTTCACCGGCCCGACGACGCGGTCGAGCAGGTCGCCGGTCAGCTCGTTCAGCTTGGATCTCGACAGTTTGAGGTCGAGGTGCTTCGGCTGCCCCTCGACGGCGGTGATGAAGGGCAGGTTGATCTGCGTCTCCTGCGTCGAGGAGAGCTCGATCTTCGCCTTCTCCGCTGCCTCGTAGAGGCGCTGCAGCGAGTTTTTGTCCTGGGAGAGATCGACACCCTGGTCGCGTTTGAACTCCGCTACCAGCCACTCGACGATCGCTTTGTCCCAGTTGTCGCCACCGAGGTGGTTGTCGCCGGCGGTCGCTTTCACCTCGAAGACGCCGTCGCCGATTTCCAGCACCGAGACGTCGAAGGTGCCGCCGCCGAGGTCGAAGACGAGGATCGAGTGATCGCTCTCCTCTTTGTCGAGCCCGTAGGCGAGCGAGGCGGCAGTCGGCTCGTTGATGATCCGCTTCACCTCGAGGCCGGCGATCTTGCCGGCGTCCTTGGTCGCCTGCCGCTGGTCGTCGTTGAAGTAGGCGGGGACGGTGATGACGGCGCTGTCAACGGTGTCGCCGAGCTTCATTTCGGCATCCGCTTTCAGCTTCTGCAGGATCATCGCGCTGATCTCCGGCGGGCTGTACTGCTTGCCACGCGCGTCGACCCGGACGTCGCCGTTGGGGCCGGCCTCGACCTTGTACGGGACGATCGTCTCCTCCTCTTTGACTTCGGCCTCCTTACGGCCCATGAAGCGCTTGATCGAGAAGATCGTGTTCTCCGGGTTCATCACCGCCTGGCGTTTGGCGACGGTGCCGACGAGGCGCTCCCCGCTCTCGGTGAACGCGACCACGGACGGGGTGGTGCGCCCGCCCTCGGTGTTCTCCAGAACGGTGGGCTCGCCGCCCTCCATCACCGCCACGCACGAGTTGGTCGTGCCGAGGTCGATACCGATCGTCTTTGCCACTTTTCCGCCTACCTCCAGCTGAGTTGGGTTGTTGAAGCTCTAAAAATCTAAGTGGCAGTATGGCAGATCCTGAGCATTGTTCAAGGGCGGATTTGAGGTACGAGCGATTCGTTCGGGTTTGCAGCGGGTTAGATAGGGGGTGGGAGGCCGGAACCGACGAGGAGGAAACTTTGAACCGCATCTCTAGAAGCGTCAGCCGGCTTGTACTGATGGCCGCTGTGGCATTGCTCTTGACCGGATTGCTGGCCGGCAGCGCTGAGGCCAAGTTCGGCCCGGGACACCAGGTCAACGTGATGACCCGCAACCTTTATCTGGGGGCAGACCTGACCCCGGCGATCGCCGCCAAAAACACCAACGAGTTCGTCCAGGCGAACGGGCAGATCTTGCGTGAAGTCACCGCCAACAACTTCCCCGTGCGCGCCAAGGGGCTCGCCAAGGAGATCCTGCAGAAGAAGCCCGACCTCGTCGGCCTGCAGGAGGTGGCGATGTGGCGAACCGGGCCGCCGAGCCTGGAACCGCTGCTCAGCCCCGCCGGCCCGACCGCGGCCACGGTCCGCTACGACTACCTGAGCGAACTGCTCGACCGCCTCAACAAGGGCAAGAAGCGCTACCGCGTCGCTGTGGTCCAGCAGGAGTTCGACTTCGAGGCCCCGGGCGACGAGAACGGCGTCCCCGGTGACGGGCCGAACGGGTTCATCAAGGACGCCGAGATCAACGGTCGCCTGACGATGCGCGACGTCATCCTCGTCCGACTCGGCTCCGGCGTCGTCACCAGCCATCCGCAGAAGGGCAACTTCGCCAACATGCTGACCGTCCAGCTCTCCGGCGTTGAAGTGAAAGTGCTCCGCGGTTGGACCGCGATCGACGCCAAGGTCCGCGGCAGCCAGAAGCTCCGCTTCGTCAACACCCACCTCGAGGCGTTCGACGACGCCAACCAGGTGCCGAGCATTCGTGCCCTGCAGGCGGGTGAGCTGGTCGCCAAAGGTGGGCCGGCGACGACCAGCCTGCCGGTGATCCTGGTCGGCGACCTCAACTCGGACGGCAGCACTGTCGAGGGCGGCGACCGCCAGGCCTACCAGGCTCTGGTCAAAGCCGGGATGCGGGAGCGCAGCACTGCGAAACCGCCGAGCTGCTGCATCAAGTCGAGCCTGCTGGCGGTCGATGGCGGCGGCAGCATCGCCGACTTCGACCACCACATCGACCACGTGATGACCCGCGATCCGAAGAAGGTGAAGCTGATCTCTTCGGCAGTCACCGGGCGCGAGCCGGTCAACGGCTTCTGGGACTCAGACCACGCGGGGGTCTTCAGCTCCCTCTGGTTGCTGCGGTAGGGGCCAGTCAGAGCGCGAGGGGCGGGCGCGAGACCCGTCCCTCGTTCCTCATCCCTCGCCGGCGGTGCGGGCGACGAATTCGGAGACCTGCTGCGCCTGCTCTTCGTTGAGGATGCCGCCCGGCATCCGCCCCGGCGTGGTCGAGCTGTCGACGCCATTTTCGATCGCGTTGAGGACGCGGGCTTCGGTCGATTTGACCGTGCTCTCTTTTTCGGCGGGGCCGGAGGGGGCGAGCAGTTCGTCGAGGTTGGGCGCGTAGTTGCCGTCGGTGCCGGCGCTGTAGAGGGCGTGGCAGGTGCCGCAGTTGACGACGAAGAGCGACTGGGCGTTCTCGAGGCTGGCGGGCACCTTCGTCTCGCCCTCTTCGCCGTCGCCCTTGGCGCGGAAGGCGGCGAAGGGGATGACGACTGCGAGGACGAGGACCAGGACCCCGAACCAGATGAAGGTGCGCTTGCTCATACGGCGGCGCGCATACTACTGGCGCTAGCCGCTGGGCTGCTGCTTCGGGAGCGCTGCCCGGTTCTCGCGGTACCAGGGGCACATCCGCCGTAGCGCGCACTCGCCGCAGCGCGGTTTCGGCCGGCAGACGGCGCGGCCGTGCCGGATCAGGTTGACGTGGAACTCGTGGGCGTCCTCCGGCGGCACTATCGCCAGCATCTCGTCGTGGGCCTTCTCGAAAGAGGCCTTGGCCGGGAAGAGGCCGAGGCGGCCGCCGACCCGGTGGACGTGGACGTCGACCGGGATCTCCGGGATCCCCCAGGTGAAGATGAGGACGCAGGCGGCGGTTTTGCGCCCGACTCCAGGGAGGTCGAGGAGGAACTCGAGCGACTCCTCTCGGGGCGCCTCCTCGGTCCAGTCGAGATCGGGCGGGTCGCCGAGGCGCTCGAGGATCGCCTGGATCCGCGGCGCCTTCTGCTTGGCGAGGCCGCCGGGCCGGATCGCCTCCTCGAGCTCGTCGATGGGCGCGTCCCGCACTTCCTCCCAGCTTGGGTATTGCTCCAGCAGGCGCGCGTAGGCGACGTCGCGGTTGCGGTCGTTGGTGTGCTGGGAGAGGACGGTCTTGACCAGCTCGCCAACCGGGTCCCCGTGAGGTTCCTCAGGCGGCACCCCGTACATCTCCCGCAGTCGGTCCCGGATTGCCCGCACCCGTCGCCTCTCCGGCCGTTTCCACGCCACGGCGCGCACCCTATTGAGCCGTTAACGCCGGAGCTACAATTGGTCGTTCGTGTCTGCTGCGTTTGCCGCCATATCGGCCCGCCTGCCCAAGGGTTGGGGAGACCTCGGGCGCCAGGTCGCGATCCTCGTCTCGGTTGACCTCGCGTACACCTTCGTGCGCGGAATCGCCGACGGCGAGAGGGCGATCGCGATCACCCACGGCCAGCAGGTGATCGACCTCGAGCGCTCCACCCACACCTTCTTTGAGCCCAGCCTGCAGGCGTTCTTCCTGCCCGCGCAGGGCGTCATCGACTTCGCCAACCAGGTCTACCTCAATGCCCAGTTCTCGATCGCGCTCGGGTTCCTGGTCTGGCTCTACCTCTTCCACAACCAGTCCTACTACTTCGTGCGCAACATGTTCGTCGTCTCGATGGGGCTGGCGCTGGTCGGCTACGCGCTTTACCCGACCGCGCCCCCGCGGATGTACCCCGAGTACGGCTTCGTCGACACGCTCAATGCTTTCGCCGGGGTTAACCACGACTCGGCCCTCGCCAAGAGCTTCATCAACCCCTACGCCGCGGTGCCGAGCATGCACTGCGCCTTCGCGATGATGATCGGCTGCAGCGGCGTGATGGTCTGCCGCCACTGGTGGTCGAAAGCCTGGTGGGCGTTCTGGCCGCTATTGGTCTCCTGGGTCACGATCGTCACCGCTAACCACTATTGGGTCGACGCCGCGCTCGGCTGGATGGTGGCGCTCTGCGCCGCCCTCGTCGCCCAGCGCCTTGCCCAGGCCCGGCCGGAAGCCTGGGCTTTTCGCGCTAGCGCCCGCACCCCGGCCCCGCGCGAGGCCGAGGCGTAATAGCCTCACGCGGTAATGGGACCCTCGGCGCCGCCCCGGCGCAGCAGTCGCGGTAACGGCCGCAACGGGCAGGAGCTGCGTGCGATCGCGCGCGATCGGCTGATCGAGTCCCGTCTCACCCCGAACGCGATCTCGCTGATGGGCCTGGTCGGCAACCTCGTCGCCGCTGCCCTCGTCACCCAGCACCTCTTCTTCCTCGCCGGCGTCGCCTTCGTGATCGGCTCGGTGATGGACACGCTCGACGGCCGCTACTCGCGGATGTCGGGCAAGGGGACGCTCTTCGGCGCCTTCCTCGACTCGACCCTGGACCGGATCGAGGAGGGGATCGTCCTCGCCGCCGTCGCCGGCTACTTCGCCGCCCAGGGCGACGACTTCGCGGCGGCGATGTGCGTGGTCGCCGTGCTCTTCTCGCTGATGGTCTCCTACACCCGCGCCCGGGCCGAGGCGCTGGGGGTCGAATGCAAGGTCGGCTTGGCCACGAGGCCGGTCCGCGTGGTGATACTTTCGATCGGCCTGATCTTCGCCAAGGGCGCCGGCATCGGAGATTTCGAACTGCTGGCCCCGGCGGTCTACGCAATCGCCGCCTTGACGATATTCACGACGTTCCAGCGGGTATGGCATGTGAGAAACGAGCTTTCCGGCGAGGCTTCCGGCGTCAAAGACGACGACGGCGGCGGCGCTGGGGACGTGTAACCAGCGAAGCCGCCCGGTGTCTTCAGCCACCCAGCGCAATCCAGGAGGACTTCCGAATCAATGAGTGAGACCAACGGAGCCAACGGCAACGGCCACACGAACGGCGCCGGCCGCCAGGACGAGAAGGTCCGGGTCGCGATCGTCGGCGTCGGCAACTGCGCCAACAGCTTCATCCAGGGCATCCAGTACTACAAGGACGCCGATCCGGCCGACGAAGTGCCGGGCTTGATGCACGTCGAACTGGGCGGCTACCACGTCCGCGACGTCGAGTTCGTCGCCGCCTTCGACATCGACCAGGAGAAGGTCGGCAAAGACCTCTCCGAGGCGATCTGGTCGGGACAGAACGACACGATCAAGTTTGCCGACGTCCCCAACCTCGGCGTCGAGGTCCATCGCGGCATGACCCACGACGGGCTCGGCAAGTACCTGAAAGAGAAGATCACCAAGGCGCCGGGCGAAACCGCTGACGTCGTCGGGATCCTCAAGGAGACGAAGGCCGACGTGCTGGTCTGTTACCTGCCGGTCGGCTCCGAGGAGGCGACCAAGTGGTACGTCGAGCAGGCGCTCAAGGCCGGCGTCGGCTTCGTCAATTGCCTGCCTGTCTTCATCGCCCGCGAGGACTATTGGGACAAGCGCTTCCAGGAGGCCGGGCTGCCGATCATCGGCGACGACATCAAGAGCCAGGTCGGGGCGACGATCGTCCACCGCTCCCTCGCCCGCCTCTTCCACGACCGCGGTGTGCGGCTGGAGCGGACCTCCCAGCTCAACGTCGGCGGCAACATGGACTTCTACAACATGCTCGAGCGCGAGCGGCTGGACTCGAAGAAGATCTCCAAGACCAACGCCGTCACCTCGATCATGGGGCACGACCTGCCCCCGGACCAGGTCCATGTCGGCCCGTCTGACTACGTGCCGTGGCTGACCGACCGCAAGTGGGCGCACATCCGCCTCGAGGGCAAAGCCTTCGGCGACGTGCCGCTGACCGCCGAGTTGAAGCTCGAGGTCTGGGACTCGCCGAACTCCGCCGGCGTCGTCATCGACGCGGTGCGGCTGATCAAGCTGGCGCTCAACAACGGCGTCGCCGGTCAGCTCGACGGGCCCTCCAGCTACCTGATGAAGAGCCCGCATACGCAGCGTCCCGACGACGAGGCGCGTGAACAGACCGAGCAGTTCATCGCCGAGAACCAGCGAGGGAAGAGCCTTCCCGGTCAGCCGGCCGAGACCTCCGGCGCGGCCTCGGCTTAGCGCCCTCTGCGACCAGCGTTTTTCGCTGAGACCGCAAACGGAGTCGAATATCGGCTTCGTTTGCGGTCTCGCGTTTTCTGGACTCTTATCCTGACCCCGTGACCGCCGCGCCGCTCAACCCGGCGGCAGATTTCGCCCTGGCCGTCTCGGCTGAGTTCGAGCGCCGCGGGCACGATGTGCTGCGGATCTCGACCGGGGACCCGGTCAAACGGTTGCTGAAATCGCGGCCGCTGGACATCGTCCACGTCCACGACCCGTTTGCGCCGAGCGCGCCCTCGGCGGCGCTGCGCCACTCCTTCAACCTCAACGTCGCCACCTTTCACGACCCGCGGGAGCGGGTGCTGGCGACGCAGGTGGCGCGGCCGCTGGTCGAGATCTTCTTCGGTCGGATCGACGCGCGGACGGTGACGCGGCCGCAGACGGCCGAGCTGCTGGAGCGCTTCTTCCCGGCCGGGTACGAGCTGCTGGACGGTGCCGCCGAGGCGGACTGGACCCGGGTCGCCGACCGGCTGGAAGTGATCTACCGGCGGCTGCTGGCGCGGCGGCACGAGCCCGGGGGCGACCCCGAGGTGCGCGAGCGGATCTCGAAGCGGCCGCTGATCGAGGTCGACTTACATATGCACACCGACCACTCGGGCGACTGCGCGACGCCCGTCGACGTTCTCATCAACACCGCCCGCGACCGCAACCTGGGGGCGATCGCGATCACCGACCACAACGAGGTCTCCGGGGCCTTGGAGGCGCGCAAGCTGGCCGAAGAGCTGGGGGACATCAAGGTGATCGTCGCCGAGGAGGTGAAGACCGCGGAGCAGGGCGAGGTGATCGGCCTCTTCCTCGAGGAGAAGATCCCGAAGGGGCTGACGATGGCGGAGACGATCCGCGAGATCCGCGCCCAAGGCGGGCTTGTCTATGTGCCTCATCCGTTCGACCGCTTCCACTCGGTGCCCGACTATGAGCACCTGCTGGACATGGTCGAGGAGATCGACCTGCTCGAGGTCTTCAACCCGCGGGTCGCGGTGACCGCGTTCAACGTGGAGGCGGTGCGCTTCGCCGCCAAGTACCGGATCGTCCCGGCGGCCGGCTCCGACAGCCACGTCGCCCAGGGGCTCGGCAGCGTCCGGCAGCGGATCCACGACTTTGATGGGCCGGCGGAGTTCCTCGAGGCGATGCGGGACGCCGACATCACCCGCAAGCACAAGAACCTGGTCTACGTGCAGACGCTGAAGTTCCTGCAGACGACGGGCCGGCCGAAGGCGCCGAAACGGCGGGTGCCGAACGCGAAGCCGGTGCGGGGCGGGCGGCCGCGGCGGCGCAAAGAAGGCCGGCGGGCGAGCAAGTCCTGATGCAGACGGACCGCCGCAAAGGAGCCGCGCCGGTCCCGTCAAACAACGCCCCGATGCGAGGCATCGACGACGAGATCCGCGAGAAGTACCTGGAGCGGGCGATCCGCGAGCTCAACCAGATGAGCCGCGAAGTGCAGGAGTGCCCGCACTGCCCGCGCGGCAAGCTGATGCCGGTGCTCGGCTCCGGCCATCCGCAGGCCGATCGCCTTCTACGGCCGCTCCGGCAACGCGCTGATGAAAAGCTTCAAGCGGCTGGGGATCGACCCCCTCGTCGTCTACGGCACCCTCTGCGTCAAGTGCCCGATCCCCGAGCCCGACCTGGCGGCGGGGGAGTGCGTCGGCCGCCTCGTCGAGGAGCTGGCGATCGTGCAGCCGAAGATCGTCGTCGTCATGGGCGAGCCGGCCCTCCGCATCCTCAACGGCCTCAGCGTCCCCATCTCCCGCCCGATCGAGGACCGCGAGGGCGAGATCCAGCCCTTCACCCCGACGATCGACGCCCTCTACGTCCCGGACATCGACGAGTCCCTCGACGAAGAGGGAGCGAAGCAACGCTTCTGGCGAGCGTTCAAGACGCTCGGCGAGTGGTACGACGACCTGCCGCCTTACTGAGTCGTTTCAACGCCCCGGAATTGCGACGGCGGTCGTCCGCACGCGTCGCTGGTTGTCGAAGCTGCCGACGGTCGGGGTGAGGATGAAGCGGACCGCCTTGCAGCGGGGATCGGGGACAGCCACCATTTCCAGCGCGTTGGGGGGACCGCCTAATGCGATCGCGTTCAAGTGCGAGGTTCCGCATCTGCGACCGAGGCTGCCCGCCAGGGTTTCCCGACCGTTCCTCGACAGTCGCACGAAGCCACCGCTCGGCCGCATCGGCACCGCCTCGCCGATCGGCTCGGACCCATCCTGATTGGTAGCCCACGAGAAGAGGCCGATACCGGTGGCGACGAGGAGACCGCCGACGAAGACGGCGACGGTCGCGATCACCATCCGACGCTTGACCTTCTCCGTTAGAGCCAGGCTGAGTAGTTCACCCGAGATTCCGCCGATTCGCTCCCGCTTCGTTTCAGCGACCTCGAGATCCTTTTGGAGTTGCTGGGCCGACGCGGTTTTTCTTTTCGATTCGAGGTCGACTCTCGCTTTGGCCACGGCCGCGATCGCCGCGTTCCTCACCTCCGCGAACTCCTCGATCGTCTTGGCGGCGCCGTCGAGGATGCCGTCATCCTCGGCGACGAGCCTTCCAATCAGCGATTTCTTCTCCTTCTCGGCCAGCTTCGTCAGCGTGATCCGGGTCGGTAGCAGGACGACCACCGTGAACCCCAGGGCAATGGCGGCGCCGATCAACCCCACCGCGAACCCGAGTATCGCCACCCCAAGGTCCGTCCCGTCTTCGCCGATGCTCGAGAGCTGGGTGCCGGTGAGGAGAACGCCACCGATGGCACCGAAGACGAGGATCAGCCACTTCGCGACGTCTCTGATCCGGTTGGCGACTTCGCGGTTGGCGGCGATGTTCGCTGCGGCGCGGTCCGCCGGCTGGTCCTGTGCCCTTTTCTCTCCCACCCGACGCCTCCCCGAGGTTGCGCGAGCCTACCAATCGCTCATCCCAGGTTAATTACTCGGGACGATCCAAGTGCTTGGGGGGAGGCGTCGGGCCCCGTGAACAGACCTTTCGCTCGACGCTAATTGTGTGGAGGCCCGCCTTTGCGGGGCGTGTCGCTGGGATCGCCGGCGTCTTTGGCGGGGTGCATTTCGCCCTCGGGCTTCGCCTCATGCTCTTTCCTGTGGCCGGACCCTTTCCCCGCGCCCGGCTCTTTCAGCGCCTGCGCGGCGGCTTTTGCCTTGTCGGTGAGGCTGCCGTCGCCTTTGGCGACCTTTTTCAGCTCCTCGGCGTCGGCTTTGAGGCTGTCAACACCGCCCCCTTTTGTCGATCGCGTCTTTCGCTTTGTCGGCGAGTTTCTTGAAGTCCATGGTCTGCCTTTACCCGCTGGAGCGGGTCCGAACTCAGGCAGATGGAGCGGCGGACTCGGCCAGGGCGGTCATTGGCTCGACCTTGGCTGAGGCGAGGCCTCGGACGACGATGGTGTCGAGGGCGCTGTAGGCGCTGAGGGCCTCTTGGGCTGCTGCCGCGTCGGGGGCGGCGACACCGACGGTGCCCTCGGGCTCGCCGAGGCGGTCGAAGTGGTCGCGGTAGCCCTTGTGGAGGTCGCGGTAGAAGGACTCCTCCTTGGCGAGGCGCTCGGCGGCATCGGGGCCGACGGCGGTGCGGACGTAGCCGAAGACGGGCGGCGTCTCGCGGCCGGCGTCGGCGGCTCCCTGCTCGACCTTCTCGCGGGCACCGGCGGCGAAGCCGGGGGTCATCCAGTTGAAGAAGACGCCGTCGTAGGAGCTGCCGGCCAGCGCGCACATCTTCGGGCCCATCGCGGCGAGGACGAGTTTCACTCCCGTCAGGAGCTCGCGCAGCCGCGGCTCGGCCTCGCGCATCGCCGTCAGCGGCTTCTTGTTGAAGCCGGCGCCGACGCCGAGCCAGAGCTTCGAACGGTCGATCCCGAACTCCTCGATGTCGGCGGCGATCTGCTCGGGCGGGGTGCGGTCGAGGGCGATTACGGCGACGCCGAGCTCGAGCGCGGGCGCGGCGGCGGCGAACTCGGCCAGCGTCGCCAGGCCTTTGGCGCCTGGGTGGTCGTTCGACCACATCGAGTCGTAGCCCAGCTCGGCGCAGCGGCTGGCCAGCGGCCGCGCCACCTCCGGGTCCAGCCCCGCTGCTACTCCGAAGCCGCGACTCATGCTTTCTCGAAGAGGGCCACGCACTCGATGTGCGGGGTCTGGGGAAACATGTCGACCGGCCTCACGCGGGCGAGCTTATAGCCGGCCTCCGCGAGCTGGGCAGCGTTGGGCGCGAGCGTGGTCGGGTTGCAGGAGACATAGACGATCTTCTTCGCCTCGCACTCGATCACCCGGCGGACGATTTTCTGCGAGAGCCCGGCCCGCGGTGGGTCGACGACGACCACGTCGGGCTTACCCGCCTTCTCCAGCAGCGGCCGCACGCCGGTGCGCGCGTTGGCCGCCATGAAGTGGGCGTTCTCGACCTTGTTACGGCGGGCATTGCGCTCGGCGTCGGTGATCGCCTCCTCGACGATCTCCAGGCCCCAGACCTCGCCGGCCTGCGGCGCCATCGTTAGCCCGATCGTGCCGATCCCGCAGAAGAGGTCGAAGACGCGCTCTCTGCCGCTGAGGCCGGCGAACTCGGCCGCGACCGCGTAGAGGCGCTCGGCCATCTCGGTGTTGGTCTGGAAGAAGGCGCCGTGAGACATCTCCAGCTTGAGGCCACAGAGCTCCTCCCGCAGACGTTCCTCGCCGAGCACTCCGGTCGGGCCCTCGCTGCCGCCGGCGTCGCCCTCGACGATCGTGTGGAGGTCGACCGGCGGTCGCGGGAAACGAGATTTGACGGTGACGAGGCGGGTCTGGATCTGGCCGGTGCGCCGGCCTTCGCGGACGGCGAGGTTGCGGAGGACGCCGCGGCGGGCGCGGGCGTCGTAGGCGGGGATCGACTCGACCCGGGCCCAGTCGCGGACTGCGTTGCGGGCCTCGTTGCCGGCCTCGCTCGCGAGGTGGCAGTCCTCGACCCCGACGATTAGGTCCCAGCGGCCGCGGGCGTGGAAGCCGAGCGTCGGCTCCCCCTCGGTGTCTTCGCCGAAGGAGTATTCGAGCTTGTTGCGGTACCGCCACTGCTCGATTGCCGGGACGATCTCCTCGAGCTCAAAGCCCTCGAGGCCACCGATGCGGTCGAGTGCTTCGGCGACCTGTTCCTGCTTATGGGCGAGCTGGCGCTCGTAAGGAAGTCCCTGCCAGGGAGCGCCGGGGCAGGGCTCGCCGCCGTGGACGCAAGTGTCCGGCAGGCGATCGGCGGAGGCGCGGACCACCTCGACGGTCCGCGCCTCAGCGAAGCGCTTCTTGGGCTTCGTCACCTCGGCGCGGACCAGGTCCCCTGGCAGCGCCCCGGCGACGAAGACGACGAACCCCTCGGTGCGCGCGACCCCACGCCCGCCGAAGGCGAGCGAGTCGATCTCGAGCTCGAGCTGTTCCCCCTTCTTTATGGCAGTGCTTTGCGCGCCTGGTTGACCAGCCGCTCGAGTTCTTTGATCAGCGAGTCACGCTGTTTCTTGCCTTTTTTGACGAGTTCGCCGAGGAGTTTCTCGGCGTCCGAGCGCGTCATCCGGCCGCGTTTGACGGCGTCGTCGACGACGTCCTGGATGCGGTCGCGGCTCAAGGTCACGCTCTGCTCGAGGCTCTCGCGGAACTGGGCGACGCTCTTGTCTAGGCCGCTCGTCGCTTTGCTTGAAGCTTTTTTGGTGCCGGAGCTTTTGCGGCGGCTTTTCGAGCTCGATTTCGCTTTCGATTTCGAGGCAGCTTTCCGCGTCGCTTTTTTGGCTTTGGTTGCTTTGCCTTTGGCTTTCGATTTCGTCGCTTTTGCGCTTTTGGTCGCTTTCGACGTTTTCGATTTCGCGGTGGCTTTGGTTTTGTTGCTTGCCCGGGTAGCTTTGCCGGTCGCTTTTTTATCCGCCATCTAGGTGTTGCCTCCGTGTGTCGATTGGCCCGACTGGTGGATCTCGACTATCTCAGTTCTGCAGGGCGTCAAGCGAAGTCGCACGGAAACGTGCCTGAACCGGGGCATGGTCGGAGAGCCGCAGCGCCCGTCTCTCGACCTGCAGCTCGCGGCGCTCGGGTGGCCAGCGTTCCGGCGGCTCGACCACCTCGAGGTCGCGGCAGAGGATGTGGTCGATCGCGTCGGGGGCGGTAACGGGGGCGAGGCCGAACTCGTCGCGCAGCTGCTCGAAGACGCGCGGGTTCTTTCCCGGCCGCAGGTTGAGATCGCCGCCGAAGATCAGCGGTCCGCCCGCCGCCCACGTGAGCGCCGCCCGCGCCGCTTTGACGACGTCCTCGGCGGCCAGCTTCGGCCAGTCGTTGGTCGCGTGCAGGTTGGCGATGCAGATGCCCGAGGCGGTGCGGACGAAGCCCATCGCCCGCCGCTCCGGCTCGCCTTCGTGAATCGCCATCTCGCGCCGCTCGGCGATCCCGCCCAGCTTGCCCGGCACGCGGATGAGGATCAGGTTGGAGCCGCCCTCGCCGCTCGCCATCAGGTCCGGGTTCTGCCGCGCCAGCAGCGCCCGCAGCCCCCCGAGGGCGTTCCGCGAGGTCAGCGTCCGGTGCCACTCGGCGCCGCAGGCGCGGGCCAGCGGCTCGGCGAAGCGGGGCGGGCACTCCTGCAGCATCGCCACGTCCCACTCCCAGCCCGAGAGCATCGTCGCGAACTCCTCGGTGAGGTCGCGGTTGACCTGGACGTGGGTGGGGTTTCGCTCCTCGAGCCGCAGCAGCCGCGAACGCCAGGTGCGCAGTTTCGGGTCGGGCGGGAAGTCGCGCCCGTGGAAGAGGTTCCAGCTCAGTGCGGTGATCTCCACGGCCGTAGTATCCGCAAGCTTGATGATCGCGAAGCGAAGCGGAGCGCACCCTTGACGAATTTCATCACCGGCGAAGAGCTCGGCGCCTTCGAGCTCGGCAAGCTGCTCGACCGCGCGGCCGAGTTGAAAGCCGGCCGCCGCGACGGCGTCGGCCGCGACTCCCTGGCCGGCCGCAGCATCGCCCTCGTCTTCGAGAAGCCCTCGACGCGGACGCGGATCAGCTTCGACGTCGGCGTCGCCGAGCTCGGCGGCCACGGGGTGATGCTGCGCGGCGACGAACTGCAGCTGGCGCGCGGCGAGTCCACCCCCGACACCGCTCGCGTCCTCTCCCGCTATGTCGACGCGATCGTTGTCCGCTCCGGCTCGCATGAGACCGTGGCGGCGCTGGCCGAGGCGGCCGAGGTGCCGGTCGTCAACGGGCTGACGCCGCTGCATCACCCCTGCCAGGTGCTTGCTGATCTGCTGACGCTGCGCGAGCGCTTCGGCGACCTGCAGGGCCTCCGCCTCGCTTACGTCGGCGACGGCAACAACGTCGCCCGCTCGCTGGCGATCCTCGGCGAGCTGGCCGGGGTCGAAGTCGTCATCGCGGCACCCGCCGGCTACCAGCTGGAAGAGAGCCACGGGGCAAAGCTGACCGATGACCCCCGCGCCGCCGCGGCCGATGCCGACGCTCTCTATACGGACGTCTGGGTCAGCATGGGCGACGAGGAGGAGGCGCAGCGCCGCCGCTCTGACCTCGCCCCGTTCCAGCTCGACGCCGACCTCCTCGCCGCCGCCAAGGACCGCGCGATCGTCCTCCACTGCCTGCCGGCCCACCCCGGCGAAGAGATCAGCGCCGATGTCCTCTACGGCGGCCAGTCCGCCGTCTGGGACCAGGCCGAGAACCGTCTGCACGCGCAGAAGGCGCTGCTGGAGATGCTCCTCACCGACGGGTGAGCCCGGACTGATGTACCCCGAGATCCACATCGGCCCGCTGACGCTGCAGACCTTCGGGTTGATGTTCGCGCTTGCCTTCCTCGCCGCCGGGGCGCTGATCTGGAAGCGCTTCGAAGAGATCGGCAAGCCGGTGGACTGGGCCTACGAGATGGGATTCGCGGCGCTGATCGGGGGCGTTATCGGCTCCCGCGTCTACTTCCTCGTCGACAACTACTCAGACGTCAAGGACGATCTCCTCGGCAACATCTTCAGTGGCTCCGGCCTGACTTGGTACGGCGGCGCGATCGGCGGCGCGATCGCCGTCTTCCTCTGGGCCTGGTACCGCGGCTTCCTCGGCATGGCGCTGCTCGACGTGGCGGCGCCGGCGCTGGCGCTCGGCTACGCGATCGGCCGCTGCGGCTGCCAGCTCTCTGGCGACGGCGACTACGGCAAGGCCTGGGACGGACCGTGGGCGATGTCATATCCGGACGGGACGGTGCCCACCGACCAGACCGTCCACCCGACGCCGATCTACGAGACGCTGGCGATGGGGCTCGGCGCCTGGATCCTCTGGCAGCTGCGCGACCGGGTTCGGCCGGGGGTCCTCTTCGCGCTCTATCTCCTCTACGCGGGGGCGGAGCGCTTCCTCGTCGAGTTCCTGCGCCGCAACGACGACGCGCTCCTCGGCCTGACGCAGGCGCAGTTGGAGAGCGTCGTGATGATGGTCGGCGGAGCGATCTGGCTCGCTATCGTCCATCGCCGCTACGGAGGCATCGGTCGTCCGGCGGCGAATCAGGCGGTTGCCGCGCCGGCCTAGACGCGGCGCAGCCCGCGTTTCACTGCTATCTTGCGCAAAATCTTTGGAGCGGTCGATTTAGGGAGGATGTGGGGGTAATGGCGGCAATTGACGTACAAAGTGAGGGGCCCTCGGCGCGCACCGTGGGCGCGATCCTCGATGACGCGGCGGAGCGGATCGCCGCCGCCGGCGTCGAGGACGCCCGCAGCGACGCCGAAGTTCTGGTCGCCGACGCGCTCGGCGTCAAGCCGGGCGAGCTGACTGTGGAGAGCGCCGGCGAGGTCGGCGAGGAGGCCGCGGCGACGATCGAGCGCAACGTCCAGCGCCGGGTCGAACGCGAGCCAATCGCCTACATCCTCGGCCGCGCTCCCTTCCGCAGCCTCGAGATCTACGTCGACGAGCGCGTGCTCTGGCCGCGCCGCGAGACCGAGCTCCTGGTCGAGGTCGGCACGCAGCTGCCCGAGGGCGCGCGCGTGCACGAGGTCGGAACGGGTTCCGGCGCGATCGCGCTGGCCCTGCTCTCCGAGCGGCCGGACCTGAAGGTGACCGCCTCGGACCTCTCGCCGGAAGCGGTCGAAGCCGCCCGCGAGAACGCCGAGCGCCTCGACCTCGACCTCGAGATCACCGTCGGCAAGGGCCTGCCGGAGTCGGTCGAAGCCGAAAACGTCGACCTCGTGATCGCCAACATGCCCTACGTCACCGACGAGACGATCTTCGATCGCTCCCCCGAGATCCAGAAGGAGCCGCGGATGGCCGTCACCGGCGATTGCGGCGAGGACGGGCTCGGCGTGATCCGCAGCGTCATCGCCGAAACGCCGTCGGGCTGGAAGCTGGCGATGGAGCACGACACCCATCACGGGCCGGCGATGCGCGAGCTGCTGCGCGACGCGACTACCCTCCAGGACTATGAAGGGGATGACCGGGTCACCGTCGGCTACGCGCCCTGAGGGCGAGGGCACTCCCGGCGACCGCTCGGTCGCCGTCTCGACCGAGGAGCAGCGGCGGGCCAAGCTCGAGCGCCTGCGCGAGAGCGGCGTCGATCCCTACCCGCACTCCTTCGAAGACCGCGACCACGTCGAGGAGATCGAGGCCGCGCACGACCCGGCCGAGCTGGGGGAGGGGGAGCACGAGCAGTTCACCTACCGGGTGATGGGCCGGATCACCGGCAAGCGCGGCCACGGCAAGACCGCCTTCCTCGACGTTCGCGACATCACCGGCACGATCCAGGTCTACGCGCGGCGCGACGTGCTCGGCGAGGAGGCGTTTGCGCGGGTCGAGGAGCTCGACATCGGCGACCTGGTCGGGGTGGTCGGGCCGCTGCATGTGACCAAGCGTGGGCAGCTGGCGATCGGCGTCCGCGAGTGCTTCCTGCTGGCGAAGGCGCTGAAAGATCCGCCGGACCTCTTCCACGGCATTTCCGACCCGGACACGCGCTACCGCCAGCGCGAACTCGACCTGATGGCGAACGCGGACTCGCGGGAGATCTTCAAGAAGCGCAGCCGGCTGACCCTGGCGATCCGCAACCACATGGCCGAGCGCGGTTGGGTCGAGCTGGAAACGCCGGTCCTGCAGCGGCTGACCGGCGGCGCCGCGGCGCGGCCGTTCGTCACCCACCACAACGCGCTCGACCGCGACCTCTTCCTGCGCACGGCGACCGAGCTCTACCTGAAGCGGGCGATCGTCGGCGGCTTCGAGGACGTCTACGAGTTCGGCAAGTTCTTCCGCAACGAGGGGATGTCGCCCCAGCACAACCCCGAGTTCACGATGCTGGAGATGTTCGTCGGCGGGGCCGACTACGAAGGCGTGATGCGGTTCATCGAGGTGCTGGTCGCGAGCGTCGTCGAGCAGGTGATGGGGACGACGGTGGTCGAGCGCGACGGGGTGGAGATCGACTTCGCCGCGCCCTGGCCGCGGGTGCGGCTGCGCGACGAGCTGCTGCGCGAGATCGGGCTCGACATCTACGAGGCGAGCCGGGACGAACTGGCCGAGGCGGCGGGCGACGCGGTCGGCCCCGACGACGACTGGGCCGGCGTCGTCGACACCCTGCAGGGCAAGTTCGTCGAGCCGAAGCTGATCCAGCCGACCTACATCATCGACCTGCCGATCGACATCTGGCCGCTGGTCAAGGTCCACGAGGAGAGCGACCGCGTCTGCGAGGCCTTCGACGGCATCGTCGCCGGGATGGAGATCGTCGGTGGCGGGACTGACCTCAACGACCCGATCGAGCAGCGGGTGCGCTTCATCAAGCAGCGGGAGCGCCAGGAGAAAGGGGCGGAGCCGGATCCGCACCCCAACGACGAAGAGTTCGTGCGGGCGCTCGAATACGGGATGCCGCCGGCGAGCGGCTGCGGGCTGGGGATCGACCGGCTGCTGATGATCATGACCGGGGCGAAGACGCTGCGGGACGTGATCATTTATCCGGCGATGCGCGAGCTACCTGGCGAGTAGCGCCGAGCGCGGGTAGCCTCCCTGGGGTGAGCGACGGACTGCAAGCCGGAGCGGTGGCGCCGGCCAACGAGGAGGCCGTGCGGGCCTGGGACACGGTCCTCTACGAACGCTGGAAGCAGAACCGCAAGGTCTTCGTCGGGGCCCTGACGGAGGTCACCGAGGACCTCTTTGATCGCTTCCCGCCGCCGCCGGGCGGTCGCTGCATCGACATCGGCTGCGGCTTCGGCGAGACGACGCAGCGGCTGGCCGAGCTGGTCGGCGCGGACGGCTTCGCCCTCGGGACGGACTCCTCGCCACGGTTTATCGAGGACGCGCGGCTTGAGGCGGCCGAGTCCGGGGTCGCGCCCGAGAACATTGGCTTCGAAGTCGCCGACGCGCAGACGGCCGAATGGGGGCCGGAGTACGACTACGCCTTCTCGCGGATGGGGACGCAGTTCTTCGCCGCGCCGGTGCCGGCGATGCGGGCGATCCGCGGCGCGCTGAAGCCCGGCGGCGGCCTGCGGAAGATCTGCTGGCGGCGCAAGGGCGAGAGCCAGTTCTGGGCGGAGACCGAGGGGGTCGTCGAACGCTTCCTCACGCGCCCGGCGGAGTACGACGCCGACACCTGCGGGCCGGGCCCGTTCTCGCTCGGCAATCCGGAAACGCTGGAGGGGATCCTGACGGCGGCGGGCTTCGAGGAGATCGAGCTGCACAGCCGCGACTTCGACTACTTCATGGGCGGCGACATGGAGGAAGCGGTCGACTCGCTGCTGGCGATCGGGCCGGGGGCGGAGCTGATCCGCCTCAACGGCGAGCACGGCGAGAGCCGGCGCGAGGAGATCGCCGAGGCGCTCCGCGAGCACTACCGCCAGTGGCAGCAGCCCGACGGCTCGATCGTCGGGCGGGCGGCTGTGTGGATCGTCGGCGCGACGAACCCGGCCTGAGGCTGGCGGCGCTCAGAGCGAGCGCAGGAGGCCGCCGTCGATCGGGATCACGGTCCCGGTGATGTAGGCGGCGCGCTCGGAGCAGAGGAAGGCGACGAGGTCGCCGTACTCCTCGACGGTGCCGAGCCGGCCCGCCGGTACTTCCTCCCGCGCGGCGGCTTCGACCTGCTCGATCGAGCCGCCGAGCTCGGCCATGCGGTCGGTGGCGAAGCGGCCGGTGGCGACGGTGTTGACGGTGATCCCGTCGCCGGCGACCTCGCGCGCAAGCGTCTTCAGGAAGCCGACGGTGGCGAGGCGGTGGGCGTTGGAGAGGTTGAGAGCGGGATTGATCTCGATCGTCGTCGTGGAGCCGACGTTGACGATCCGCCCCCAGCCTTCGCCGCGCATGCCGGGGACGACGGCGCCGGCGAGGATGCGCGGGGCGAGGACCAGCGAGCGGTAGGCCTCCTCCCATTCCTCGAACCCGTGGTCCAGCGCGCCGCCCGGGGGAGGCCCACCGGTGTTCGTGACGAGGATGTCGACGCGCCCGAACTCCTCGGCCACCTCCAGCGGCAGCCGTGCCAGGCGCTCGAGGTCGGTGGCGTCGGCGACGAAGGGAGTGGCGGCCGGCCCGATCTCCGAAGCGGCTTCGGCCAGCCGCACGGCGGAGCGGCTGGCAACAGCCACCCGCGCCCCTTCCCGAGCCAGCGCCGAAGCCACACCGCGCCCAATCCCCTTGCTCGCGCCCATCACCAAGGCGACTTTCCCCTCCAGGCCAAGATCCATGGCCGGGACTCTAGCTGCGCCGAGGATGCTCAAAACCCGTTGCGCGGGTATCGTTCCCCAAGAGCGCCCGTAGCTCAGTGGTCAACGGGTCCTTTCGGGGGCCCAAAGAGCGTCGGTCTTTCAAGCCGAAGGTCGCCGGTTCGAATCCGGTCGGGCGCATTCCTTGGTGTTCCGCTCTGTACCGAGTATTTCCCAGTGCAGAGACAAATCTTCGCCCTGGCCCTGGATTGGCGTTCCGGCAGCGTCGAGCGGTTCCGGCCGTTCCAGCGCGTTTGCTCTCATTTCGGCCGCATCGGCCTACGGCGCCTGCTGAGTTCAGCCCTCCGCCTCGTCGGCAAGCTCGTCCTTCAATTCGTCGGGAGTCCCAGTCCCTACCTGCGCACGCAAAGAAGCGAAGTTGTTCGTGTAGAGGTTGCGGGGGCCGCTGAGGCGGCGGTTGGTCCCTGGGGCGACCAGGATGCGTTTACGCGATATGAGCCCTGCGGCCTCAAGCTTCTTAAGACCTCGTTCAAGGGTGGGTTCCGAGAAGCCAATTCGAACTCGGTCGTCAGGGCCATAAAAGTCCTCTTTGTCCGCGAACCATGCGAGAGAGCGGAACCATTTCCGTTCGCCCGGATCCCGCTCCCGGCCGGTTGCATAACGCTCTGCTGCCGTTGCTGCGAGGTAGGCCGCAAACTCCTGCGCGTCCCAGCGGGCAAGAGTACGGGTGGCTACAACTGCACCCAGGATAGTCACGTAGGTGTTCCCGGCTGACCCATCCGGGTCATCAAACGGCTTGCCGCTACCGTCGTCTCGGAGGACGGTGAGCTTGGGGCGCCTTCCCGGTCGTTCATCTCTCCGAAGCAGAGATATGTCTTCCAGGCGAGCGAGCTGATGTCCGACCCACTTACGCTTCAGATGGCGTTCCTCTGGCGACGCTTCTAGTCCGGGTGCTGCCGCTCCGGACTTCCCGCTCCCCCGTGCCAGGTCATGGAGCAGCTCCCAACTGCACCTAGGCACGACAGTCCCCTCCTCGCGATTGCCGGCGTCCCGAGGCAGGAGAGCGATACAACGGATGCGCGATCTCTGATCAGCGGCGCGAGGTGATCAGCTAGGTGTCGCTCGCGAACTCGGAAGACGTGCTTGCCGATGACTCCCGAGCCCATTCTCAGTGGTTTACCGCTTGGATCTGCCATAAAATTTACTTTTGTCCTCGCAAAACCCAAAATTTGCCTAACCCGCGCTTAGCAGTAACGCTAGCACCAGTTGGGAGGTAACGCTGCCCCCGACACAGATGGAAACAGAAAGAGACATCGCAGGCAAGGGACTAAGCAGGCAGAGGACTCCACAGCTTCCCTCCGAGCGGGGGTCAGGGGACTTGGAAACCCAGCTGGAGTTCCCTACGGTTGGTTGAGCCGAGGCAAGCTGCGCAGTCCGTTCGGAACGGCCGGCTCTGGCGAACTCCCGTCGTAAGTGGAGGTGCCGGGGCCGGTCTCCGGCTCGGCAGTCTGACCTAGCTGTGCTTATCACCGACGAAGTCTGCGACCTCAACCCGTTTCAAGGGCATCCGCATTCGGGCTAACGACCACGGGCCAAAAAGAAGCCCCGCCCGATCCGCGTCTTCAGGTTCGAGGAGATGCACCGCTTCGCCAAACAGCAGGGCGCTACGAGGCGATGGTCTGCGTCTTCACCGACTGCGGCCTGCGGCTAGGGGAGGTGCTGCCCTTGCGCCGCGAAGACTTCGACGGCGAGACCCTCCAATTTCGCCGCACCGCCCACGAGGGGCGGATCCTCGAGGGAACGAAGACCGACCACGGCGAGGCCGACGCCGGCCGCTTCGTTCCCGTGCCGGCGACCCTCGCCTGGATCCTCGAAGCCCAAATCAACCTCAACGGCCCCGACTGCCAGCTCCTCTTTCCGACCCCCCGCGGCCGCCTTTGGCGCGAGCGCACCTTCTACCGCGACGTCTGGAAGCCGGCCCAGGAGGTGTCCGGCCTACATATCCGCCCCATGAGTGCCGGCACAGCTACGCAACCCACCTCCGTGGCATGCCAGAGATCAGCGACGCTGATTTGGCGGAGGTTGTGGTCATCGCATTGAGACCATGCTGGCGCGCTAAAACGCATTCCACCGGAGGCACCTTCGCCTCTGTCAGAGCCGCGATCGGGTAATGGTGAGGGATCCTTGGATACCCTTCGGGGGAGCGGGGATGGATGTAAACGAGAAAACTCTGAGAAGCCGGCCCCGAATGCGGGCGGCAGTCATCGACAGTCTGACCCAGCAAGGATTTACCTTGAGCGAGGGGAAGATCGTCGCGCCGAGCATGGATTCGAAGGAGTCCCTGAGGGCGCTGCACAGTGAGGCGGTCGGCCATCAGCGCGAGAAGTCCCGGCCGGGCCTAGAGCGGCACGAGCGGGTGCTTTTGAAGTCCATCGCGAATGGAACCGAAATCGATCCGAGCAAGATCCGACCCCGCCTAGCGCAGGTTCATCCAGGCACGGAGGAGGAGTTGCTCTTTCGATGGGCTCGGCTCCATTGGTCTATTCCGACGTCTGCAGGGTATGGGCGCCGTCTGCGGTTCGTAGTTCGCGACGAGGCACATAACAACAAGCTGATTGGGATTCTCGGGCTGTCCGATCCCGTTTTTGCTTTGGGGGGGCGCGACGATTGGATTGGTTGGGATAGTGAGGGCCGCCGAGAGCGCCTCCATCAGGTTATGGACGCGTTTGTCCTAGGTTCCGTACCTCCCTACAACATGCTCTTGGCGGGAAAGCTCGTCGCGTTACTAGCAACTAGCGCGGAGGTTCAGGATGCGTATGCCGGCAGGTACTGTGGCCGGGCATCTCTTATCGCTTCAAAGCGACGTCACGCCCCTCTTGCCCTCATAACCACGGCCTCGGCGCTTGGTCGATCTTCCGTCTACAGCCGGCTACGTTTGCAGGGGAGGAAGGCAGCTATCAGCGTGGGATTCACCCGTGGATCTGGAGACTTCCAATTTGCGAACGGATTGTACGATGCACTCAGCGCGTACGCGGCGAGGAACTGTACCGCCACCGCCAAGCACAGCAACTGGGGGTCTGGCTTCCGCAATCGCCGCGAGGTTGTCAAGAAGGCCCTGCAGCACTTGGGTCTCAATGATGCCCTGATGTACCACGGGGTACAACGAGAGATCTTCGTGTTCCCATTGGCAACGAACACTCGTGAGGCACTGACCAAAGGGGATGAGTTGGCGCCGTACTCTGAGTCAGCGGAGTACATCTCAGAGTTCTGGAAACTGCGTTGGATGTTCCCGCGCGCCGTCCGAGATGACAGATACAAGTCATTTGATCGTGACTCATGGCGCTTGTGGACTTGACCCAGCTCGATAGCCCTTCAGATCAACCCTTTGTTGACCTCCCAGCTGGCCTGGTCGACGAACTCATCGACAACACGGGCGCTATCGGCAGCAGGGTTCTGGAGGGATTTGAACACTTGCGAGAGAACAGGTCGGCTCTCCGCGCCGGTCTTGATGATCGAAAGATCCTCGGAGCCGAGGGGGATCTGCCTAGGGCGGAACCGGCGACGGTTGCTGCGGTTGACGGATCTTACGCCGTAGACCGCCTCCTCACGACTGACCTCTGCGTTTGCGCGGCGGTGGGCGTCGAAGGTCTTACTCCACCGCACGAGTCGCGAGTGTGGCCTGATCCAAAGCACCGTACGTTTGTGACCGAGGAAAGCCATAGCGAGGAGACGGCGACGGTCTTGAGAGCAGTCATGGTGGGGTATGAGCTAGAGCTTGCCGAAGCAGCGCCTCACTCAGTCGTAATGCTGGATGGCACCTTGGCCTTGCCGATCATCTACTTCAACCAGGCATTCGACAAGGCCGCATCTGCCCCGCAGAGAAAGGTAGCGTCCTGCTTCTTAGAACGAGCGCTGCCGTTCTTGGAAGCCTATGAGCAAATGCTGACTTCACCTCGCTCGGATAAGTACTACATCGGTCTGCCAAAGTACTCAACGAAAAGAGAGGTCGGAACTGCGTTGGCTTGGCCGGCGGCATACGATGATCGCGGGTTGCTTAGCCTCCTTCTCCAAGCAGGGGAGTACACGAAGCCAATGCAACTTGAGAAGCCGCCCTCGCCGTGGCATTTATCGCTAAAGGGCCTCGATGGGAGTCAGCTAGATCGAGCCGGCGAGGTCGTCGAGCGAATTCAAGCGGCGATGTCGAACCTTTGGACGTGCTACTACCGGCCGAGATCGTGGCTTCCGGCGGTTCGTATTGAGATGGCCGCCAGCATCGCAGGGAACCAGCAACAATTAGCCAATGTGCTGGGTGGCGTCAAGGATCAATGTGCGGCGCCTGGCATGATGGAGCCGTACCCGATCTATATGGCAGATCGTATGGTGAAGTCGATTTCTACGGCATTGCCCGCGATTCGTCAGGTCGTCACTCAGCAAGCATGTGAGAAATACGGGGGAGATGTAGGTGAGGTCTTCTTTGGGCTGCATAGCTACCGATCCGAAGCGGGGGCAGCGTGAGTAGCGCTAGTGCGCGAATGCGGGAGCTGGCGGCTGCTTCGGAGCGCCTTGGTGTCGTCGGATCCCCATCCACGACCGCCGAGCTTGCCATGGATGTACTCGGGACCGCCGTGCAAAAAAAGCTTGTGGGCGAGTTAGCGTTCTTGCAGTTTGTTCAAGACGGCAAAGATCATTATGCCTTAGGTCAGATAACTGAGGTTGAGCTGCGAAATGTATGGCACGAGGACCCGACTATCCGCAGCCTTATTCGCCAGCGTGGTGGTGTGGATCAGATCAGCGAGCGCCAGGACACTCATTTAGGCCGGATGACGCTAAGCGCAGTCTTCTCAGAGAACTCTGAAGGCAAGTACGCACCGTCATTCCTGGGGACCGTGCCATCGACCGGGACGAACATATATCTGGTACGCGATCAGGTCTTAGAAACTCTTCTCGAGCCGTTCAAAGAGGAGCTGTTCTATTTGGGGCGTGTTTATGGCTCGACTCCTCTTCTGCCTACGTGGTTTAAGCACTTTGGGTCTGGGCGGGGCGGGGCGGGGGAGGCCTACCACCTCGGGATCTTTGGCAAGAGCGGATCAGGCAAGTCAGTGCTCGCCAAGCTCATCCTGTTTGCCTATGCGCGGCACGCAGATATGGGGGCAATTGTCATTGACCCACAAGGCGAGTTTGCCAGGGACCTCCGGTCAGGCGCCGCCGGCCACGAGGGGCTACAGTTGCCGGTGCGCGAAATAATTGAGGGCCTGGGCCGGCAAGCCGAGGTACTGGGCGTAAGCGACCTCGTGCTCGATCGTTGGGACATCTTCGAGGAGATCCTTTTCGAGTCCCAGTTCTTTGAGCGACTAGGCATGAGGCGCAACAACAATCGGGAGCTTGCCTGCGCCGAGATTGTGGCGCACCTTAAGAAGAAAAAGGTGACGCTCAAGTCACTGCCCGAGAGGGCATCCTTTGACCAGGCGTGGGCGTTGCTACACGACGAGAAAGCGCTCGCACGGATCTACAATCAGAAAGACAGGCGTGCAGGTCTGAAAGATCAGGTCGACAGCGCTGACAGAGATGCCTTTTTCTCCGAGGTGTGGTCACCGGTCGCGGCACTCTTCGACGAAAGTCGATCCGGAGCACGAAAGGTCACCTGGGCCATCGATGCGGTTCTCAAGGAGAAGAAGTTCCTAGTTCTGGATTTGTCCGGGAAGGACAATGAGGACCTCTATTGGAATGCCAGGATTCAGGCACTTACCATTCAGAAGGTAATTAGCGATCTCAAGCAGCGCGCGGAGATGGCTTACGAGGATGACAAGAGCTTGAACACTCTGGTTCTGATTGACGAGGCAGCCCGCCTAGCGCCGCGTGAGAAGCCCGACGACGCGGTCGAGCAGCGAGTCAGGGATCAGTTGATCGACGCGGTCCGGACGACGCGCAAGTACGGCCTTGGATGGCTGTTCATTTCTCAAACCTTGGCGAGCCTGCACCAAGAGATTCTGAATCAGATGCGCATTATGTTCTTCGGGTTCGGGTTGTCCTTGGGGCAAGAGTACGACGCGGTCGCGCGGTTGGTGGGCTCGCGGGGACCTGCACTTGACCTTTACAGATTGTTTCGCGACCCACACTCGGCGTTCAGTGTGGAGAGTCGAGAGTACTCATTCATGACGGTGGGACCCGTGAGTCCTCTGTCGTTCGCGGGAACGCCCCTATTTCTGAGTGTCTTCAACTCGGTAGATGGGTTCTTGGCGGCGAACCCCCGACTCGCTGGCTCCGGGCAGACCGGATCGGCTGCGCTTTCCGAGGAGCAATAGTCCGTCCAGGATGGAGGGCCTCCAGTTTCGCCAGAATGCCAGTCACTCTGCGCTAGTTGCGCGTCCTCACTCCGGATACATCCTGTAGCGCCTGACGCATAGCCACATACTGAGGCTCGGTCAGTTGCGCATAATCTCCACCTAGCCGGATCCTTCCCATCGCGCGCTTTGGAGCCAGAGCGGTCGTATGCGGACCGTGGTCGATCAGGGGGACCCAGACGTCCACCCGGCATGGGTAAACCCAAGGCCAACGCAGTCCCCAGACTGGGTCGCGCTTCCAGCCTGGAGGGCCGATGATTTCGGCATCTGCGAATAGCCGGACATGAACTACAGCGTGGAACAGGACGCGATCATGCGGTCCCATCTTCGGGGGCTTGCGATGCGTAGCTGGGCCAGTCGTTCGGAATTGGTGAAAGAGGTTCAGTGACCCCCACAGGCTTCAGCCAGTAGGCAGGCATGTGCGGTCGCGCGGCGCGTCTTGTCCAGTTCGATCTAGCGAGTTGACTTCGATTGCCCAGCCCCGCTCACCCGGCTCCAACGACCAGGAACTCGGCGCCGACGGACTGGCAGTTGGCCGCGACTGCATTCAGCAACGTATCCAACCGCCGCAGCCGGGAAAGTTGGTGATGGTTTGCGTCGTTTCTGACTTCGGCAACCAAGCACTCGACCCGATCGCGTCCAGCTGCTCCACAAATTGCTGCCGGTCCCTGCCAACGCCGTCCTCCCATGCCAGCAAGGTCAAGACATCCGGGAACTGAGTCCCAAGGAGGTTGCCCGACGCTGCAACGGAATCGAGGTGGCGAAGGTTCTTCACCGCCTGTGCGCATACGGTCTCGTACGGGGCGACAGCAATCTCTCTCGCCGGGCTGGCGGAATGCGCGCCCTTGGCATGAATCAACGTAAGGACCGGCTTGTCCTCTGAAAGATCGAGATGGATGAAGTCCGCCGTCTCGCCGGGGCGGTCGTCACAGGCGAGCCAACCGCGCGCTCCGATGAGACCTGCACCGGTCGGCCACTCGTTGTAAATCCAGCCAAATAGCGAGCGGTCGGTGTCGTTAATCGCAGAGAGTCCGTCCTGTGGCTTCTCGCGGTCGACTTCCCAATCGGTGCCAAAGGGAATCCATTTCCAACCGACGAACGGCAGATCCCGGTAGCGCATCGAGAAGACTTGACGGTCTTGAACCGAGTGCCCGGACTCGAAGTTCACGGTTACCGCCTCCGGATTGTGCAGGTTCGCCATGACCTGCGTGAACTCCCCGACGTAACCGGGAGTGGCTGATCCCGAAAGCGAGCCATTGATCTCATCTCCAACCATGGAGAAATCAAGATCGATCGTGCCCACAACCTCACCGCCTTGGTGCACACTCGCCGATAGCGAAGTTCCTTGCGCTTGCGTGACCTCAAACGAGGTACCAAATGCAAGTTTCTCCATCGCCGCCAGCGCATCCGCCTCGGTAGAATCAAGGACGGGTCCGGCAATAAGGAGCTCGGGCGGAGTGATCGCGACCTCGTAGGCGCCCTCTACCCCAGAAAGATCGCTCTGGGAGGTTGCAAGGACAGGTAATGGCTCGAGGCTCGCCCCCTCGTTTTCGGCCAATACGGCGAGCGCCGCAGCAATCGATGCCTCGAAGTCATGCCGATCGGTAGAAGGCGCGACCCAAAGCCGGGACTCGTCTACCGCGAGCCCCATAACGTCCCCAATAGTCGCGTTGTCGGGTTCGGCGCGGATCGCCGTGTATCGGTAGCTCTGGTCGGCGAGTGGGTCGAGTGCGCCTTTCAGATCACGGCCGCTCATGACCTTCGCATCGGCCTTGGAATCAGTCGAATGATGGGTGCCTCGCAGCCACAGGGTCCGAGCCCGGCCCTTTACGAAGGACGCCTTCATCTCGCCTGCGGTCGCAAATCGCAGTGGGCCCAATTTTCCTTTGCGCAGGGCCTTCTTCACCGAACTTTTTTTCGAAGTCTCGGTGATGTGGATTGCAAGCCAATCTCCGCTCCTCAAGACAAGAGCCAAGTGGTTCACCCTGTCCAGGACTGGCTCGGTGGCCCAGGCAACTGAGCGACGGACTTCATAGTGCACAAAGGACGTGTCAAGCGGCTCGGTCTCATTGCCAACCGCGACCACCCGGCGCGACCCGTCGCCTGGTTTGACGTCCATGACTTTGCGCAGCTTCAGGAGCGTTTGCCTGGCGGTTTGCTCGCTTCCGTCGTGGATGCGTGCCACGAAAACCGATTTGAACGGCTTTAGGTCATCCAGGCTCAGTTTGATTGGCATCGCTACGGCCCCCGCCGTTCCGGAGTGATGCTCGGATCCTCCCGGTCCTGCGGGCACCACGCAAGGTCAGTTTCGGGTACGCGTTGAGAACCGGGGCTGCGCCATCGCCGGCGGGGTTTCATTTCGGTCACATCCGCGCGGGAAGCCCCAGAGCAATTGGGCGGCCCGTCGCCCTTCAATCCCGGGGACAAGGATGTGGGCAGTTGTGCGCACAAAATTCATTGTTGACCAGGAGGGCTGTAATTCCCCATGAGCATTCCCGACGTTGCCGCGGACCGAGGCGGTGAGGGGAGCGGACGCGTTCGTCGGCCGGCCCTTCTCAGGGGAGGTGCCGGGCGAGATACGGACCCGTGCGGCTCTCGGGCGTGGCCGCGAGTTGCGCCGGTGTACCGGTGGCGATGATCCGGCCGCCGGCGTCGCCGCCGCCCGGGCCGAGCTCGATGGTCCAGTCGGTGCAGGCGATGACGTCGAGGTCGTGCTCGACGACGACGACCGTGTTGCCGGCATCGACCAGGCGCTGGAGCTGGACGATCAGCAGTTCGATGTCGGCCGGGTGCAGCCCGGTGGTTGGCTCGTCGAGCAGGTAGAGCGTGTGTCCTCGGCGGGCGCGCTGCAGCTCGGTCGCCAGCTTGATCCGCTGGGCCTCGCCGCCTGAGAGCTCGGTCGCGGGCTGGCCGAGGCGCAGGTAGCCGAGACCGACGTCGCGCAGGGTGCCGAGGCTGCGGTCCGCGGCGGGGACGTCGGCGAGGAAGTCGGCGGCCTCGTCGACGGTCATCCGCAGGACGTCGGCGATGGTGTGTGACCGGTAGGTGATCGCGAGCGTCTCCGGGTTGTAGCGGGCGCCGCCGCAGGTCGGGCAGGGTCCGTAGGTGCCGGGCAGGAACAGCAGCTCGACGGCGACGAAGCCCTCCCCTTGGCAGGTCTCACAGCGCCCGCCCGCGACGTTGAAGGAGAAGCGGCCCGGCCCCCAGCCGCGCTTGCGCGCTCCGTCGGTGGCGGCGAACAGCTTGCGGACCGCGTCGAACATCCCCGTGTAAGTGGCGAGGTTGGACCGGGGCGTGCGCCCGATCGGCTTCTGGTCGACGGTGACCAGCCGAGACAGCGCCTCGAGTCCCGCGGCCTCGACGCCCACGACCTCGCCGTCCTCAGCGGACTCCGCATCGTCCTCCTCGGCCTCGGCCACCTGCGCCGCGGCGCCGACCACGTCGGCGAGCACCTGGGTCACCAGGGTCGACTTGCCGGAGCCCGACACGCCGGCCACCGCGGTCAGCAGCCCCAGCGGGAACCTGACCGCGAGATCGCGCAGGTTGTGCCGGGTGATGTGCCGGAGCTCCAGCCATTCCTCCGGGTCACGAGGCGCCCGCGCGGATCTCGAATCCGACACGGGAAAGAGATATCGGCGGGTAATCGACCGCTCGACCTCGGCGAGGCCCTCGACCGGGCCGCTGTAGAGCACCTCACCGCCGTGCTCACCGGCCGCGGGCCCGACGTCGACGATCCAGTCGGCCCGGCGGGCGACGTCCATGTCGTGCTCGACGACGAAGAGCGAGTTGCCCGCTTCCCTGAGTCGCTGGAGGACGAGCATCAGCGGCTCGGCGTCGGCGGGATGGAGCCCGGCCGAGGGCTCGTCGAGGACGTAGAGCACCCCGAAGAGCCCCGAGCGCAGCTGCGTCGCCAGCCGCAGCCGCTGCATCTCGCCGGGAGAGAGCGTGGTCGTCGTCCGGCTCAGGCCGAGGTAGCCGAGGCCGAGCTCGACCAGGACCGCGATCCGCTCACGAAGGTCGCCGGCGATCAGCTTGGCCACGTCGGTCCGCTCGCCGGAGAGGGCCGAGAGATGCGCCGGTTCGGGGTCCTCGAGCTCGGCGGCCGGACGCAGGACCTCGGCCAGGGTGGTGAGAGGAAGCGCCGATAGTTCGGCGATGTCGTAGCCGGCGAAGGTGACCGCCAGCGCCTCCGGCCGCAGCCGCTTGCCGTGGCAGACCGGACACGGAGCGGTTTCGACGTACTGCAGGGCGCGCCGTCGCATCGCCGCGCTCTGGGAGTTCGCGAGCGTGTGGCGGATGTGGCGTTCGGCGCTCGAGAAGGTGCCGTTGTAGTAGTAGTCGGCTTCGACTTCGGCGCGGTCAGGGTGGACTTCGACGGTGGGCTGCTCGTCGGTGAAGAGGATCCAATTGCGATCCCTACGACTGAGCTTGCGCCATGGCTTGTCGATGTCGAAGCCCAGCGTGACCAGGATGTCGCGAAGGTTTTGGCCTTGCCATGCCCCGGGCCAGGCGGCGACGGCGCGTTCGCGGATGCTCAGCGCGGGGTCAGGGACGAGCGTCTGCTCGGTGATGTTGTGGATCGTCCCGAGGCCGTGGCACTCGCGACAGGCGCCGATCGCGGTGTTCGGCGAGAACCAGTCTGAGTCCATCACCTCCTCGGCCCCGGGTGGGTAGGTGCCGGCTCGGGAGAACAGCATCCGCAGCGAGTTCGAGAGCGTCGTCACGGTGCCGACGCTGGAGCGCGAAGTCGCACCGCCGCGCCGCTGCTGAAGGGCGATCGCCGGCGGCAGGCCGGTGATGTCGCGTACCTTCGGCGCGTCCTGCTGGTCGAGAAGGCGCCGTGCGTACGGCGTCACGGACTCGAAGTAGCGTCGCTGCGCCTCCGCGTAGATCGTCCCGAATGCGAGCGAGGACTTCCCCGAGCCGGACACGCCGGTGAACACGGTCAGCGCGTCGCGCGGCGCGTCGAGGTCTACGGCGCGAAGATTGTGCTCCTCCGCCCCGCGCACGGAGACGAAGCCGTCTCGGGGATCGGCTGCGCCCGCCCGCACCCGACCGCCCTACTGTGGCGGCTTCTCGGCAAGGACGTCCAGCTGCTCGACGTTCGGCGGCTCGAACAGCTCGCCCGCTTTTTCGGCCAGCGCCTGCCCGACGGCGCCGTTGAGGTGCGCCTGGCGGCCGCTGTCGTCGGGGAACGCGTCGAAAATCCCGAACGAGGAGGGCCCGAACCGGACGGCGAACCAGCGGTCCGTGTCCGGCTCCTGTTCGACTAGTTCGAGGCCTTGGTCGAGGAAAGCCGCGACGTCATCCTCCTTACCCGGCAGCGCCTCGAGGCGTACGAAAAGTCCGACGTTCACTGGAGTGGCCATGAGTGGATTACGCTCCTTGTCTCCGTGGGTGGCCGCGGCTGAGTTGCCGTTCTGACCGGGATGCAGGACGACCGTCGCGCGTTCGCGATGGCTTCCTTCGCTCGCCTGCCTAACTGGTACCCGTACCCGGACTCGCGAGCGGCAAACTGGTTCGGGTCATCTTCGACACCCCCTTGAATCGCGGGGTACCGCGCCCTACTGCTCTCGATCGGCGAAGGCGAGATCGCGGCGCGCGACAACGACCTCGAGGACGCCGGCACGTTCTCGGTCGACAAGGTCGTCGCCGACGCGTCGGTCGACGACTACGACGCGCTGCTGCTCCCGGGCGGAACGGTGAACCCGGACAAACTGCGGATGGACGAGGACGCGGTCCGGTTCGTCCGCGATTTCTTCAACTCCGGTAAGCCGATCGGCACGATCTGCCGCGGCCCGTGGGCTCTGGTCGAGGCCGGCGTTATGTCAGGGCGGCAGATCACCTCGTTCCCGAGCGTGCGAACCGATCTCCGTAACGCCGGTGCCGAAGTGCTCGACCAGGAGGTCGTCACCGACGAGTGTCTGGTCTCAAGCCGGAGTCCGGAAGACCTGCCCGCCTTCTGCGCCAAGGTCGTCGAGGAGTTCGCCGAGGGCAGGCACGACGCCCGTGTCGGGGCGGCGACGGGAGGTGCTTGATGTTGAGGTTCAGGCGCCAGCCAGTACCCATCCTTTCAATTCGACTTTTCGGTCTCATCTCGGTCGCATCATCCCCGCGATCCCTCTTGCGATGCGAACGACCCCGTCCTTTCAAGCCGAAGGTCTAGATTGGCGCTTCTAGATTCCCGGGGTCCGCTCGCTGCCTAGGTACCAAAACCAGCTTGGGCCTCCGGCAGCGACACGATTGTTTCTCATGAGAGCTTCTTCTTCTCAGGATGCCTTGACAAGAGAAGCAAAGTTCGGATAAATCCCCTGCTCGTCACCAGTCAATGAGCAGGGGGGAAGTCGTTATGCCGGTAGTGAGAGGGGTCCGCTGGACCGTTGGAGCGCCGCTGCTCATCGCAGCTGCGTTGGCGTGGCTCGGGGCCATGGCTCTCATGCCTGTGAGCGCTGAGGCTCAGCAGCTCCCCGTCGCCGCCTACTCCTTCGACGCCGGCGAAGGCGAAGTCCTCGAAGACCTCACCGGCAACGGCCACGACGGCACCGTCGAAGGGGCCGACTGGACCAGCCGGGGTCGCTACGGCGGCGCGCTTGAATTCGATGAAAGCGGAGACTGTGTCTCGATCCCAGATAGCCCCGATCTGCAGCTGAGGGAGGAATTCACGCTCGAGGCCTGGGTCAGGCCGCAGGCCGAATCCGGAGATCACCCTGTGATCTTCAAGGAAATCGAAAAATCGATGAGTTATGGGCTTTTCCTGGTCTCAGGCGCCTACCCACAGGGGTCCGTCTCCCCGCAGCCTTCGAAATTTGTGGATGACAAAGCCATCGATCCACTTCCACAAAAGGTCTGGAGTCACGTTGCCTTTACCTTCGATGGCGCAAAGCTGCGCATCTTTGTGAACGGAGAACTCATTCACGCGGTTGCCAGTGGGGGTCCGATCGCCAGCGAAAAAGCTCTGCGGATCGGTTGCAGCCGCTACTGGAAAGAAACCTTCGACGGCCGCATCGACGAGGTCCGCGTCTACAACCGGGTGCTCAGCGCCGGCGAGGTCGCCGAGGACCGCGCCACCCCGCTGCAGACCCCCCAGCAGCTCCCCATCGCCGCCTACTCCTTCGACGCCGGCGAAGGCGAAGTCCTCGAAGACCTCACCGGCTCAGGCCACGACGGCGCCGTCGAAGGCGGCGAATGGGTAGACCGCGGCCGCTTCGGCGGCGCCCTTGAATTCAACGGCGAAAAAGGCGAATGCGTCACCGTCCCCGATTCCGAAGAGCTCCGCGGCCGCGAAGAATTCACCCTCGAGGCCTGGGTGCGGCCCAACTCCCCGGTCGGCGACGACCCGATCCTCTTCCGCGCCGACGGCGGCAACTACGGCGAGGTCCTGGGGATCGGGATCTGGAGCCCGGCTCGCCCCGAAGGCATCATCGGCGAAGGCAAAAGCGAATGGGAGAGCGTCACCGGCACCGAATCGATCGAAGCCAACGTCTGGACCCACCTCGCCTTCACCTACGACGGCGCCAAGATGCGCCTCTATTCAAACGGCACCCTGGTCGGCACCCAGGCCCAGGCCGCCGGCCCGACCGGCGGCGCCGGACCGCTGGTGATCGGCTGCAACCCCAACTGGACCTCTGAAGTCTTCGACGGCCGCATCGACGAGGTCCGCGTCTACAACCGGGTGCTGGATGCCGGTGAAATTGGTGTCGATATGCGCACCGCAGTACCTGCCAAGCCCACTGTGATGACCGGCGAAGCTGAAGTACTGGGGCCCAATGAAGCCATCTTCTTGGGAACCGTGGCTTCGAATGACGCCGAGACTAGATATCGCTTCGAGTACGGAACGACGACTGCCTACGGCCAGATGGCTCCGGAAACCGAAGAAGAAATCGTCTACGAGAACGCCGAGCAAGAAGCTGAAGAAGCAGTTGCCTACTTGCAGCCGAACACCACGTATCACTACCGCCTCGTAGCGAGGAACACGGTAGGGACTGCAGTCGGCGAAGACAAAACGCTGACTACTCCGCCGTCTGAAGTAAGCCCGGAACAGGAAAAACTAGATCGCGAAGAAGAAGAGGACTTTACGGCCAGCATTTCAACTTTGCCTCCAAATTTCCTCGGCTTGAATTTCAGAGGACTTCAAGAGCGGACCATCCCCGACATGGAAAAAGTCGCTGAAACCGGTGCGAGTATGTATCGGATAAGCCTTGAGGACCTGACTCACTTCACGGCAGAAAGAACGAAGTACGACGAAGTGTTTCAGAGTGCCGCAGCCAACCATATGAAGGTTCTCTTCGTCCTCGGATCAAGGCATCTCACGACGAACAAGTCTGGTTTGGCGACTTGGGTTGAACGGATCGTCAGACGATACGGGAAGGCCAATGCTGGTAAAGCGGGGTCAGTCTGGACTTCAGAAAATGCGCCCTACGCCCCGACCGCATGGGAAGTCTGGAATGAGCCCAACATAGGTCTGAACTCCTTGAACCCGCCACCCAAGCGTGAAGGTCCTGACACCCCTCCCGCTAATCAGCGGCCCGGCAACGTGGACCCAAAGAAATTCGGTGACTACTTGGAAGTCATGTCCAAAGCGATCAAAAAAGTGGAACCAAACGCGACGGTGATACTTGGAGGCTTGCTTTTGGTGGGTACCGTGAACAGGAACGGAGCAGAAGAAAAAGAAGGGAAAGAAGACGAAATCAATCCAGAGAAGTTCCTCAGCAGGATGGGCCACACCGATGACTATGACGCCGTCGGGTTCCATCCATATGCATTCAGAGCCAACAACGGCTCGCCACCCAAAGAAGGTCCTGATGAGGCGAAAGAGATCAATCAGGTGCGGATGAAGGTGCGAAACGCGATTGTCAGGCTCAGGCAAAAGCTCAAGTCTCACCTGAAAGATGGGAAAAACAAGAAACTGTGGATCACTGAGGTGGGCTGGCCAGTAGGTGTTGGAGATAACGCTCACCCTGCTGTTACCAACGACATCCAGGCGAAACTCGTGAGGGCGGTGTTCAGCACGATCAAGAAGAGGGCGGAACATTGGAAAGTTGCCAACATCTTCTATTTCAACTACAGGGATGCTCCAAGAGGGACTAGGGAGTCTCTAGCGTGGGATTTCAACACGGGTCTGCTTGATCCACAAGGGAATCCGAAACCCGCCTTCGAAGCGTTCCAGCTTCAAGCCAAATGATTCGCGGAAGACGAAAAGCATCGAGGAGTGCGGCAGATCAGCGCTCCTTTCATCCAAAATCGTTGTTGTTCACGATGAACGAATGAGCTCTGCGACCTCAACAAAGAGGAGGGTCGCCCTTCTGCTTCTGGTGGTGGCATTTGCCGCCACGATCTTTGCTGCGCAGGCGCAGGCGCGAGATGGTCGCCTTGATCGGAGCTTCGGTGACCATGGCAATGTCAGGATCAGGGGCTCTGTCATGGCCACTGGGCAGAGAGGCACCATCGCATTATTGAACCGCAAGCAGGTGGTTCTGTTGACCGCCCGGGGGGCGCCGGATCGCCGCTTCGGTCACGACGGAATCCTCGCCGTCCCGGTTCGCGCTGCAGGCTGGTCATTCCACGCCGCAAGTGTGGCGATTGACAGCCGCGGCCGGGTGTTGCTCTTCGGCTGGGTCGTCCCTTTGCGGAATCGGACGATTGCTGTTGGGCCCTATCTCGAACGCGTCGCCATTAGCCGAGCGGCGGTGCTTCGCCTTCTCCCAGATGGCCAACTTGACGCCGGCTTTGGTCAAGGCGGGGCCGTTGTCAGTGACTTCGGGGTGCGGGCAGAAGCGCTGGAAGAACGCATCGAGCCGACGACGGCAATCGCGGGCGGCACCGTTGACTCGCTCGACCGCCCGCTTTTCTCCGTAGGGGCGGCGGAATGGGAGTCACCATGTGCCGGCCACTCCTATATCGGGTGGCTCCCAAAGACCATCGTCCGGCTCACCTCGTCGGGTGAGCCGGACGCTGAGTTCGGGCAAGGGAATGGAGTTGGCCCGATTTTTCCCAAATTCAGCGGAACCCCGTTTGTCTCCCTAGGGTTGACCGCCGACGATCAGCCGCTGATGGGTGGCACCCTGGGCGGGGGTTGTCCCGAAGGCGCCTCAGTCATCCGGCTCAGCGAGGCGGGAGCGCCCCTGCCGGGGTACGGGTCGGATGGCAGGAAAGACTTCCGCAACCTGAGATTCCTTGCCTTCACCCCGGGGGGAGGCGCGATCTTGGAGCGTGGGCGAGCCGGATCCGATTTTCGGCGGAGATGGGACGATTACCTTGAAGAGGACGCCGGGCGGCAGCTACTCTCTAACGGCGGCAGCCGATTCGAAGGGCCGCACCCTGATCATCAGCTCATTCACGCTCCCGTCTGCTGGGCTGCAGGCAAAGCGCGCGTTCATCATCGTTGAGCGTCTGACGCCTTCTGGAAGGCGGGACTCTAGCTTCGGGCGCCGCGGCCGGATCGTCGTGCCGGTTCCCGGCGCGAGGAACGTAGGCTCACTTCAGGTCTCCTTAGACCAGGCGGGCCGACTTCTCGTCCTCAGCGAACTGGCCAGGGCGGATGAAAATGAAACCCTCACTGGCGCGGCAGTCCTTACCCGCTTCCTTCTCGACTGATGGTGCGCCAACACACGCTTGACTCGGCTATGCGCTGATCAGCACACAGTGACCGCGGGTCGCCATCCAGCGATGGCCGCTATCTAGGTCTCATCCCGGTCCCATGGTCAGCGGAACCTCGCTCCCCGCGCCGAGGACCTTCAGCCTTTCAAGCCGAAGGTCGCCGCTTCGAATCCGGTCCGGCGCGTTGTTTGGTGTTCGGATGGCCCCAGGGATTACGCGGCTGAGAGGCATCACTGCGAGTCGTTGTTAAGGGGCGCGTAGACGGGCGTTCAGCACCAATTCGTCGTAGGCCTCAACCACAACGTGCGCGGCGTCACCTAGTTCGCCTCGCAATCTGTTCCACCGTTCCCAGGTCTCGCCTTCTGGTGGCTCTTCGGCGACTTTTCTGGAACTGTCCAGTTCGTTGTATCCGTCGAGGTGCTTCGACCAGGTTCCGTACTGGGATACGAGGTTGATGAACTTGCGGGCGGCGGCGTGGAGGTCCTGCCGATGGTGCTCGAGAACGGGATCGTGGAAGGTGTTCTCGACCTCGTTGTAGCCGTCAACGTAGAAGGCAAGCTCGCGAATCAGTTCACGATCCCAGGGATTGCCGAAGTCATGGTCTCTGAGGTAGTTGACAAGGTTGCGGTCGACCTTCTGCGCTAACGCTTCGAACGTCTCCTTGTCCGCCTTGGTGTGGGCTTCGGTCAGAGTGGCGGCGGGGACGGCCACCTCCGCCAGGGGGCTCGAGGAGGGGGCGGAAGGTGGAGCCGCAACCCGTTGGCGAAGCACAATCAGTGCTGCCATCGCTCCCAAGAGACCCGTCAGCACGGTGATCTCAATGTGCGCTCCGCACCAATCCCAGACATTGGCGATCACCTTCGTCAGCACGTCGAAGTCGTCGAGAAATCCTAAAACCACGGCCAACCCCACGAAGACAGCCCAAGCTCGCTTGGGACCGAGCCAGCTCGCAGGACGCAACGAAGGTCGCGGTTCGCTCGCCATCAGACACTCACCGCATCGATCCGCGCGGTCGTCCGCTTCGCCTCGTCGGTGATGTCCACTTCGAGCTCCTGGTGCAGGGCGACGAGAGCCTTTGCGGCCCACCGGATGCCGTCGAGATATGGCTGGGTGCTCGGCGGCGGTTCGGGGATTCTCAATGAGGCCGCCACCCGGAGGGCTTTCTGCGTTGCCAGAAGCACACCCTTGCCGTCTTTGTCGCGGTTCGCCAGCCGGTACTCGCCCAGCATCTGCTCCATATACCGAGCGGTGTCTTCATCGTGCACCGGCTCCAGCGAACGGAGGCCGAGAAGCGAGGCTTCATCACCCATTTGCTGCAGTGCTTCGGCGCACCAGACTTCGCTCGCCCGTGCGCAGAGGGCGAAGAAGCGCCGCTGCTCTCGCCTGGGATCCGGGGGGGAATCATCGAACTCCATCGCGGCATCCATGACCCGGGGGCCGGCCGGCTTCCGCAGCTCATCGGCGAGGCAAGTGACGAAGTAGCCGTTGACCGTTGGGAAGCTTCCGGCACGCACTACCTTCACGCCGAGCAAGCGCGTGAAGGCGCCCGCGTTCGCGCCGGTCCCGTCCCAGAGGAGGTCGAGAATCGCGCTCGGGTCTTCCTCCTCGGGAAAGACCGCCGCGAAGGCGTTCTGCTCCGCTTTGGCGGTCGCGATGTCGATCCCCCAGCGAGTGGCGTAGCGGCCGATCGATGGGGGCCGCCCGTCCTCGTCCATCTGGCGCCCGTAGGCCTCGATGTAGGCGAGCACGGTTCGAGCGCGATCGGGATCGCCGTCCACCGATGAGCGGACCAACTCGTCGAAAGACTGGGCGTCGCGCTCGCCGCCCAGCGCCAAGCGCAGTCCCTTGGGTCGGCGTCCGCGGTGGATGCCAGCGCTTGCCTCCAAGCCGAAGAAAAGGGCAAAAGCGCCGAGCCCCGCCTCCCTCAAATTCACCTCGGCCTCACCTTGTTCGGCCGTGTGGGTTGAGATCCCAGGTCCCATCGGAAAGCTGGCGAACGCGCCGCGGAGCTCTTCCCACTGCCGGACGTTCTGTGGTTCGAAGGCGTGTGCTGCGCCGATGCTGCGCACGGCGAGCTCGTGGACGAGAAGAAGCAACCGCTGATCCTCGACCTGGCGTCGCAAGACCAACTCGCAAATCGTTTGCCCAGTCCGTGCATGCCAGGCGGGCTCCGCGTCCTTCGTGATGATCCTCCTTGCGAGCCGCCACGACCCCTTTGCCCAGATCCGCCGAGGAGGAGCGGTGCCGGCGGGCAGGATCGCCGAGCACAGCCGCGGCGGCTCGCCAGTATTTGCCACTGCTTCTCGTTCGGCGCTTGCGACGCGAGACATCCTCTCCGCGGACACCTCCTCACCGCGCACAGCCGAGACGATCACCCGCATCGGACCGGTCGGGACGGGTGCTTCCGTCTCCCGCAGAATGTTGTCGATTTGCTCAGCGACCGAAGGCAATCGCTTGTTGTGCACAGCGACCATTGTTGAATAGGTTAGCGAAGAGCTGTGACTAGCAATGGTGATCACTCTGGGCCGGGAGGCGCCGGCGTTTGCTTCCCGATGTCGATTTTCGGCGTTGCTCGTTCGTCGCCTGGGTAGAGGCGCGGCAGAGGAGCCGGGCCGCCGAGACGAAGGAGAGGCACCATGGGCGCAAGCGTTCTCTACATGTCGATGTCCCTGGATGGGTTCATCGCCGGACCCAATGAGGGGCCGGGCAATGGGCTTGGGGATGGGGGAGAGCGGCTGCATGAGTGGATCTTTGCCGGGCCGCCAACTGGCGAGGGGGGAGTTCCGGGGCGGCCGCCCGGGGTGAACGGGACGGTGATGGATGAGGTGATGGAGACCGGGGCGGTGGTTGCCGGCCGCGGCACCTTTGAGCCGGCCGGCGGCTGGGGCGGTGACCACCACGACGGCGTCCCGATCTTCATCCTCAGCCGCAGCCCGGAGGACGAGGAGGCGCGGTGGCCGCTGGTCACTTATGTGAGCGACGTTGCCGAGGCGATGGCCGCTGCGAGGGAGGCGGCGGGGAAGAAGGACGTGCTGGTCCACGGTGCGGGTACGGCGCAGCTGGCACTTGCCGCGGGCGTCCTGGACGAGGTGCAGATCCACCTGGTTCCCGTCCTGCTCGGCGGGGGCCGGCCGCTCTTCGAGAACCTCGGCCCCGACCACATCGAGCTCGAGCCGGTGCGGGTCCTCGAGGGCGAGGGAGTCACGCACCTGCGCTACCGGGTGGCGTCATGAACGGCGACGCGGGCCGCCGGCTGATCCTCCACATGTCCGTCTCCCTGGACGGATTCGCCGCCCACAGCGACCACAAACTCGACTGGCTCGCGCCCGAAGGGGACCGGCTCCCGGACCATGGCGACCAGCGCCACCGGATCAACCTCGAGCTGCTGAGCCAGATCGACACGATCGTGCTCGGTCGACGCGGCTACGAAGACATGTTCAGGGGCTGGTCGGGCTCGGACAACCCGATGGCGCAGCTGATGAACTCGCTCCCCAAGCTCGTCTTCTCGCAGAGCCTGGCGGGGGTGGAGTGGAACAACGCCGAGCTTTCGCGGCGCCCGATCGAGGAGGAGATCCCTGAGCGCAAGGCCGAAAGCGGCAGGGACATGGTCTGCTTTGGAGGGGTGAGCATCGCCCACAGCCTGATCGGCGAGCGCCTCGTCGACGAGTACCGGCTGACGGTCCACCCGGTCGCGCTCGGGCAGGGCCTGCCGCTGATGCACGGTCTCCCGGAGCCGCAGCGCTTCGAGATGGTCAGCAGCACGACTTACGCCGACGGGACCGTCTCGTCTGTTCTGCGGCCGACCGGGGGCTAGGCGATCGGCCTCTACTCGCCTGCAGCCGGCCGCTGCCGGCGACGGCGTAGGTACAAAGCGAGCCCGGCGAGAAGAGCAATCCCCCAGAGGACCGAGGCCCAGATTCCGATCGCGGCGCCGAGGAACCCGGCTGCGACGACCGCGAGGAGAAGGCTTGCGTAACCACCAAAGAGGAGCGCGGTTCGGCGAGGGAGTCTGAGCATGGGACAAGCCTAGACGGGGGTGACGGACTAGCTGACGCCTTCAAAACAGATTCTTCGTCATGGCGGAGTCGCCCAGAAAACACAGGTAGGCTCTATGTGCGTGGGCGACTGGTGGTTCCGGGCCCTTGGGTCGCGGGACACACCCAGGTTCGATTCCTGGGCGCCCGAGCTCTCTAATTGGGCGCTCGGGGGCCCAGGGACCACGCCAGCCGATGCCGCCGCCGAAGACGATCTACCGGTTTCACGTCGAGAACTTGCGCGAAGTAGATCGCGGGTTAGAACGAATCGGGCGGCAGCTCCGCCGTTCCCTCGGTGAGAGAGATGACAGTAGTGCTTCTGCATTGACCAAGGTGTATGCACTCGCCCTAATGTCACCCAGCCCGATCGCAATGTGCTGATCGCCGTCGATAGCCAACTTGATCGTTGGTATTCCGCCGTCGATCTCGGGATGAGAAAGCATTGGGTGGCAAAGGGCGACGACCTATCCGAGCTCACTCTTGGCCACGACACCTTCGCCCGCTATCAGACCCTTCGCTCAGTGATCGGCCAGGATCTGCGTCCGCTTATCGAGTTGCGAAACAAGCTCGCCCATGGTCAGTGGGTCTTCCCACTGAGTCAATCAAACGAGATAGCAAAAGAGCAGAAAGCCGCGTTGGAAAACGAGCATGCCTTGAGCCTGGGGTTGAAGAGCCGTCTCCTCGACAGCTTCGCCGACGTAGTTCATGACCTTGTGGTTTCGCGGAAGGCCTTTGAAGGAAGCTTTGAGCGACGTTACCGCTCCATGTTGAAGGTGCGGCAGGAACTAGCCGAGCGGAGATTCGACCATTTTGTGGCCAAGCTGCGGACGAAGCGCAAGCGCGACCAGCGCCCTTAAGAGTCGGATCCAGCCGCCAGCGCCGCTTCCAGTTCGTCCAGCGCCGCGTTCCAGCCGCCTTCGTGGGAGGTGACGTGTTCGGCGCTGCGCAGCCCGTGGTGGGTCATGGTGACCTTGGTGGCGCCGTCGCTCTCCTCGAAGTCGAGCTCGATTAGGCCCTCGCGGTCGGCGTCGTCGTCCCAGATCCAGGTGAAGGCGAGGCGGCGGGGGCGGTCGATCTCGGTGTAGTGGCCCTCGCCTCCGTACTCGGTCCCCTTGTCGGGGTCGCGCATGACGACGCGGACTTGGCCGCCGAGGCGGAGGTCGACCTCGGCGTGGGGGGTGTCCCAGCCGTGGGCGCCGTGGAACCAGCGACGCATCACCTCCTCGCTCGTCCAGGCGTCGAAGACGGCCTCGGCCGGGGCCTGGAAGGTGCGGTGGATCTGCATCGTCATGCCGGTGGTCATCGGGGCTCCCTCGGGCGGTGGCGGCGGAGCTGGAGGTTAAGCCAGGCCCGGGCCGCCAGCAGGCTGGCGCCGGGCGCGGCGATCGCCGGCAGCAGCTCCTCCAGCGGCAGGCCGCCGACGTGGGCGAGCGGGATCACGTGCTGCGGGCGCCGCGCTGCGAGGCCGTCGCCTCGGAGATGGCGTGCTCGAAGCGGGTCGGCTCATCGTATTCGTCGTGGCGGTTCCACCAGACGTAGGCCTGCGTCTGCGGGTAGCCCTCCGGCGAGTCCTCCCAGATCTCCTGCCGCCCGAGCGGGGTGATGTCGAGGTAGTTCCAGGTGCTCCCCATCTGTTCGTCGCCGCGCTTGTCGACGAAGTAGGTGCGGAAGATGTCGCCCGCGTCGTCTTTGAAGAAGACATTGGTCCCGTGCCATTCGTCGACGTCGAAGTCCTTGTCGAAGTCATCGGTGATCGTGAACCAGGGGATGTTCCAGCCCATCCGCTCCTTCAGCCGCGCGATGTCCGCCTGCGGCGCCCGGGAGGCGAAGACGAGCGTCGTGTCGCGGGCGTTGAGGTGGGCCAGGTGAGCGACCTGGTCGGCGCCGAACGAGCAGCCGGGGCAGCCCTTCTCGGGGAAGCCGTTGACGTCGGGGTCGAAGAAGAAGCGGTAGACGATCAGCTGGCGGCGGCCGCCGAAGAGGTCCGCCAGGCTCAGCGGCCCGTCCGTCCCCTCGAAGCGGTACTCCTTCTCCACCGCCAGGCGCGGCATCCGCCGGCGTTCCGCCGCGAGCGCGTCGCGGGCGCGGGTCAGCTCCTTCTCCTTGACCAGCAACTCCTCGCGGGCGGCCTTCCACTCGTCGGCTGAGACAACCGGTGGCAAGTTCATCTTTTCTCCTTTAAGTACTCATCGACGACGTCGAACATGCGCTCCCAGATGGCGCGCTGGCGCTCCATCCACTCGGCGGCCTCGTCCAGCACCTCCGGCTTGAGCGCGATCCGGTGGGTGCGGCCCTCGACGACCCGGGTGATGACGCCGGTCTCCTCGAGCACCTTCAAGTGCTTGGAGATCGCCGGCTTGGAGACCCCGAAGTCGCGGGTGACTTCGCCGACGCTTGCCGGACCGCCGGCAAGCCGTTCGACGATTCCGCGACGGATGGGATGGGAGAGGGCCTTGAACGGATCATTAACCATTTGGTTAACAGTAGCACCTCCCCAACTTGGTCATCCGCGTGGCGCAACGGCTTCAAAGAGGGACGGGTGCGCCACCTGCCCCGCGGTGAAGATCGAGGCAGATCGAGACGAAAGGCGGGTGGGGCATGAAGAGACAGCTGATGGTGGGGGTGGCACTGGCGGGACTGACGCTTGCGATGGCGTCCATCGCCTCTGCGAAATGGGAGATCGTGCGGGCGGGCAACCTCGTCTTCGGCGACAACGGCGGAATTTCGCCGACGACGCTTCCGAAGCAGGGGTTCGCGCCCGCGACGGCGCGGATAATCGGCAAAGTCGGCACCGTTGACGGCACCCATCCGCCGGCGCTGAGCCACGTCGAAGCCGACATCGACAAGACGATCCGGGTCGACGCCACCGGCCTGCCGACCTGCCGGCTGAACCAGCTCCGGGCACGCAGCAGCGCCGACGCGAAGCGGGCCTGCGGCGCCGCGGTGATCGGTTCGGGCTCGGCCGAAGTGGAGGTCGCCTTTCCCGAACAGGCGCCGTTCTCGTCGACCGGTCCGCTGGTCCTCTTCAACGCCGGGGTCAGCGGCAAGACGACGAAGTTCCTCCTGCACGCCTACGTCGACGTGCCGGCGCCGACCGCGATCGTCATTCCGGCAACCGTCACCCGGATCCACAAGGGCCGCTTCGGGCTCCACCTCGAGGCGAGCATCCCGAGGATCGCCGGCGGCGCCGGCTCGGCGACGAAGTTCGAGCTGAAGATCGGCCGGCGTTTCACCTACAAGGGCGAGAAGCGGAGCTTTCTCTCGGCGAGCTGCCCGAGCGGCAACTGGATGACGAAGGGCCGCGTCCAGTTCGACGACGGGACCGAGGCCGCCGTCTCCCACCTCTTCTCCTGCACCCCGCAAGGCGGTTCCCGCTAGGCGCCGCAACTTCCTCGCCCCCTCCCGGTTGGATGGTCAAATCGTCCAGTCGGGAGGGGAGCTTTGAAGGTTCTGTGCAGGGGGAGTTGGAGCCGGTCCGTCGTAGCCGTTTGTGTCTGCTTGGGAGTGATGGCCTCCGGGGCGGCGACGGCGGGAGCCGCCGATTGGAGCCACCGGCAGCTCGTGGCGGACACCAGCGACCGGCTGCCGTTGTTCGGGATCGACTGCGTCTCAGCGGAGCTCTGCGTCACCGTCGGCGGCGGCAACACGATCGGCTCCTCGACCAACCCGACCGGGGACGCCTCCGCCTGGAAGGTGGTCTACGCCGGTATCGGCCCATACCCGGGCAGCCCGAACCAGCGCCAGATCCGCGGCGTCGACTGTCCTTCGGCCCAGCTCTGCGTTGCGGTCACCTTCGAAGGACTGATCTACACCACGACTAACCCGACCGGCGATGCTCCCGCCTGGCAGGTGACCGACATCGACGGCGAGGGGCCGAACACGCACTTCTACGGCGTTTCCTGTCCCTCGCCGAACTTCTGCGCCGCCTCGGCCGGCGAGGCTAAAGTCCTCACCTCGACCAACCCGACCGGCGGCCCCAGTGCCTGGACGGCAACGCAGCTGGCCGGCCCGATGGAACTGCGCGGCATCTCCTGCGCCTCGGCCGCGCTCTGCGTCGCGGTCGGCGACGACGGCGACAACATCAGGCCGGCGATCGGCGACGAGGCCGTGGTGGCAAGCTCGAGCAACCCGCTCGGGGGCGAGTGGAGTGTGGCGCCGCTGGCGGGGCGGCAGTCGGCCTACGGCATCGCCTGCCCCTCGGCTGAGCTCTGCGTCAGCGGCGACACGCTCGGCAACCTCCTCGTCGCCACCAACCCGACCGGTGGCTCCGGCGCTTGGCGGGAGATCGACGGCGGCGGCTCGGTCCAGATCACCGACGTCGACTGCGCTTCGCCTTCGCTCTGTCTCGCGGTCGACAACAACGGCGACGTCCTCACCTCGACCGACCCCGACGGTGGCGCCGGTGACTGGACCTTCAAGAACATCGTCCCGTACCCCTTCGTTGACGAAACTCAGCTGAACGCGTTCTTCGGCGCCTCCTGCCCTTCGGCTGGTTTCTGCGCAATCTCCACCAATGCCGCCAACGTCTACACCAGCACCAATCCGTTCGAGGTCTCCGCGCCCGTTCCGGTCCGCAAGGACAGCAAGAAGACGAAAAAGAAGCTGGTGAAGAGGCCGCGGGTCTTCATCGCCTCCGGGCCGCCTCCAGGGGTCGAAATCAGGACCCGCAAGGTGACCGTCCGCTTCCGCTTCTTCGCCCGCAACCACGCCTTCGTCCGCGGCTACCTCTGCAAGCTGGACAAGCGGTCGTTCAGGCGCTGCCGCTCCCCGAAGCCCTACCGGGTCGGCCTCGGCCGGCACGTCTTCCGGGTCCGCGCGATCGGCTTCTCCGGCCTCCGCGGCAGGGTGGAGACGCGGCGGTTCAAGGTCTGCCGCCCGACCGAGTACGGGTACTGCATGCGCCACCTCCCGTCGTAGGGGGGAGCCGAGCTAGCCGCGCAGCTTGTCAGCTCGCGTCGTCAGCTCGCCGACGCTGGGTGAGGTCGGTCTCGGCGCCTTCGGCCAGCTGCTCCTGGCTCATCCCGGCCTCGAGGCGGAAGGTGCGAACGGCCTCGCCGAGGGCTGCGTGCTCGGGGGAGCGGGGTTTGCTGCGGCGGGGCGGCGGCATCGCGCCCCGGAGCCTCTCTATTAAAAGACTCCGTTGTTAGGGTATTTATGCAATAACATTTTGAGCGCCGGATTTGGCTACAGCAGTGCATTTCCGGTTAGCCTGATGCCACCCACCGCCGCCAAGCTAATCAGCGCTGTAAACCACCCTCTGAGGCGGCGGATTTTGCTCGCCTTCCTCGACGGTTCGACGGAGTCCGCTTCGGCCGACCAAGTGGCCGAAGCACTGGGGGAGCGGGTCGGTCGGGTCGCCTACCACCTGAAGACGCTGGCGCAGGGGGAAGTCCTGGAGCCGGTGCAGGGCATCGCCACTGAGGACCCCCAGCAGACTCATTACGGCTGGGCCCTGAACGTCGAGCCAGAGTGGCTGCGGGTCGTGCTCGAGGTCTGGGCCGAGGCCGAGGTCGGCGGCTCGGGGACTACCGCTCACCGCTGACGAGGTCGCGGAGGCTGCGAAAATCCTCGGCGCAGGCGGGGCAGCCGTGCAGGTGCGCCTTCATTCCGGGGACCCGCTCGTCGGCTTTCTCGCCGCCGACCACCAGCTCGACGTAGCGGTCGAGCTCGGCGAAGCACTGCTCGCAGGTCAGCTCCGGCTCGGCTGGGCCGAGGACCCGGCCCAGCAAATCGTCGCGGTTCATCGCTCCTCCTCTCCGCCCGTGCCGAGCGCGAAGCCGCGCCCGGCGAGGCACTCCCGCAGCTTGCGGCGGGCATCGTGCAGGTTCTTGTAGAGGGCGCCGCGGTTGGAGCCGAGGCGCTCGGCGAGGACGTCGATCGGGACCCCGTTGAGGGCGACGGCGACGAGCACCTCGCGCTGGCGCGGCGTCAGGCTGCCTTCGATCTCCTCCCGCAGGGCCGCCAGCAGCTCCGAGTCCTCGGCGGCGCGGCCGGCGGAGTCGGTGGCTGCGAGCCGCGCCCAAGCCTCGTCCTCGAGCGGGACCTCCCGTCCCTGCCAGGCCCGCCGGCGCACCTTCACGGCCGCCTCCAGCAGCGCGAACTTATAGGCCCAGGTGGTGAAGCGACTTTCGCCGCGAAAGTCGTCGAGCTTGCGCAGCACCGCCAGCAGCGCGTCGTCCGCTGCCTGCTGGGCGAGGTCCTCGAGGTCGCCGCCGCGGAGGTGGGGCAGCTCCGCGGCCCGCCGCTCGACCTCGAAGCGCGCCGCCTTCGTCAGCAGCTCGTGGAGCTCGGCGATCGCGGCGTGGCCCTCGGCGCCGTCGCCGCGGAGGCGGTCTACCCAGGGGATCTCGGTCGGGGACGTCATCAGCGCGGTTGCCATCAATTGTTAGCGACCGCGGGCGGCGATTCCTTACCGAGGTAAGACCGGCGGGCGGGGCGACGCCAATGGGACAAACCAGCGAAACGCAACCACCAACTAGGGAGGTCCCATGTCAACCACCGCAACCATCGATCCTCGCGAAGCGCGGGTGGCGGCGCCGAGCTTCGGCGAACGCCTCAAGAGCGACCCCGCCTACCAGGCGTTCGTGATCCTGCGCGTCGCCTTCACCGTCGCCCCGATCCTCTTCGGCCTCGACAAGTTCTTCGACCTCATGGTCGACTGGCCGAAGTACCTGGCGCCCTGGATCAACGACATCGTCCCCGGCAGCGCATCGACCGCGATGCACCTGGTCGGGATCGTCGAGATCCTCGCCGGCGTCCTCGTCGGGCTGAAGCCACGCTACGCGGCTTACGTCGTCGCCGCCTGGCTCGGCGGGATCATCGTCAACCTGCTCACCTACTCCGGCTACTACGACATCGCCCTGCGGGACTTCGGGCTGTTCCTTGGCGCCCTCGCCCTGGGACGGCTGGCGCAGACCTACGACCCGCCGGGGGCGGAGGTGAGGCTGTAGAAGGGTAGGTAGGTCGAACCTAGACTGGCGGGATGCCGCCGCTGCTCGAGCGCCTTGGGGTGGAGCTGCCCGTCGTCCAGGCTGGGATGGGCGGCGGGCTGAGCCGGCACGAGCTAGCGGCGGCGGTGTCCGCGGCCGGTGGCCTGGGGACGATCGCGGTCAACGGTGCCGATTCGATCCGGCGCGAGCTGGCGGCGGCGCGGGCGCTCACCGAGAAGCCGGTCGCGGTCAACCTCCTGCTCCCGTTCGCTCGCCGCGACTGGTTCGGGGCGGCCGCGGAGGCAGACGTCGTCGTCACCTTCTGGGGGAAGCCGCGACGGCAAACCCCCGGCGCCTGGCTGCATCAGTGCGGTTCGGTAGAGGAGGCGCGGGAGACGCATGCGGCGGGCGCCGATGGCGTCATCGTCCAGGGGGTCGAGGCCGGCGGCCACGTGCGAGGGACAACGCCGGCGCTGGAGCTGTTGGAGAAGGCACGGGCCGCGCTTCCAGCCGGCTACCCGCTGTTCCTCGGCGGCGGAATCGCGGAGCGCGCCGACGTGAAGGCCGCACTGGCGGCGGGCGCGACCGCGGCCGTAGCCGGGACCCGGTTCCTGCTGAGCGAGGAGAGCCGCGCCCACGCTCTATATAAAGAGCGCCTTCTCGCCGCCAAGGAAACGCTTCTCACCGACCTCTTCGGCGCCGGCTGGCCGGCCCCGCACCGGGTAGTCCCCAACGCCGCGACCGAATCCGGCCGTCGGCGGGGGAGTCGCCTCCTCAACCGCCTTCTCGCTCCCGGGGCGCGATACACGCCCCGTCCCTGCAACTGCGGATGATGCGGGCGCAGCGGCCGGGATCTCGCCTGCCGACTCCTGCCGGTCCGACCGACGACGGCCCTGCGACGCTGGTCGACGCCGGCGCCCTCTATGCCGGCGAGACCGTCGCTCGGATTGGCGACGTCCAACCCGCAGGCAGGATCGTGCGCGAGCTCGCGACCTGATCTTGGAACAATTTGGCGATGGCGGGGGGACAGATCCTGCAGATCGCCGAGCGCGATCTCGGCACGAAGGGGTGCGAGCTGCAGCTCGAGGGAGAGCTCGATCTCTGGAGTGTCGAGCGCCTGCAGGCGGTGCTGCAACGGGTCGCGCGCAGCAACGAGGCCATCCTCGTCGGCCTCCAGGAGTGCCAGTTCGTCGACTCGACCGGGATCGCCCTCTTCCTCCAGGTGCGGCGCCAACTCGAAGACAAAGGCGGCCGCCTCGTCCTCTACGGCTGCTCGGACCAGGTCCTGCGGATCTTCACCGTCGCCGGCCTAGCCGAAGCGGGAATCGTTTTCGACAGCCGCGCGGCGGCTCTGGCCGAGCTGGCTGTCGCCGAGTGATGATTTTCTAAATCTCAAGGGCGAGCGCCGACCGTAGCCAGGCGCACCAGAGTCCGAAGAGGGCGACGGCGAGCAGAGCGCCCTCCCAGTGCAGGCCGATGAGGACGGCGATGATGCTGGGCAGGCCGGCGAGGGCGGCGCCGATGAGGACGGGGCGGATCGGCAGCCGCACGAACCAGGAGGTGATCGCGGCGCAGAGCATCCAGGAGAGCGGCCCGGCGATCCAACCCCAGTCCTCGAAGAAGCCGTGGGGGAGGGCGGCGCCAAGGGCACCGGCCAGCAGGAGGACGGCGAGCAGCTGGATCGACGCGGCTCGCCAGAAGACGCGGAGGCTCATCGCCTCCGAGGCTATTCGACGACGACCTTCCCCTTCATAAACGGGTGGATCTTGCAGTGGTAGGCGAAGGTGCCGCGCTTGTTGAACTTCACCGTCACGCTCTTGCCGGGTTCGATCCGCTTCGTGTCGAAGCTGCCGCTCGACGCCGTGTGGGTGGTGTTGGCGGTATTCGCGAAGGCGACATTGGCGCCGCGTTTGACCTTCAGCGTCCCGGGCTTGAAGGCGAAGTTGACGATCGAGACCTGCTTGCTCGCGCTCGCCGTCGCGTTGGCGCCGGCGGAGCCGCCGCCGGGGAGCAGGAGCAGGCATATGGCGAGGCCGAGGCCGAGCGCGGGGACTAGTCGTCTGGGGCGAAGCAGTGAAGTCGTCATGCCCGGGCATACGGTCGCCAGGCGCCGCGGGTTCAACTTCCGGGACGAGCGAGCAATAATGGATCGGCGGGCGGTTAGCTCAGTTGGGAGAGCACTTCCCTTACAAGGAAGGGGTCACTGGTTCGAGCCCAGTACCGCCCACTCTCACCCGAAGGCACGCACGGCGAGAATCGCGGCGACGAGGAGCCCGACGATCGCTATCGAGATCCGCAGCGGGTCGCTGGGGATGCGCCGCGCGTAGTGGGCGCCGACGCGGCCGCCGAAGAACGAGGAGATCATGATCGTCAGCGCGAAGCGCCACTCGACCGGGGCGAGGAAGGAGTAGGCAACGGCGGCGAGGAGATTTGCGCTGCCGGCGAGGACAATCTTCATCGCGTTCAGGTGCTGGAGGGT
>VAYN01000013.1:0-62089 GCA_005885405.1 Actinomycetota bacterium
GCGACGCTTGTAGGAGATCTCATTCTCCTCTGCCGTCAGGTTGTCGATCATGTCCTTCAGCTCCTTGTCGCTGAGAGAACCGAGATCGGGAAAGGTCTCCTCGATCGTGCTCCTAACTCGAGGAGGCGCTGCCTCCATTTTGCGCGGAAGACGATGATAGCTGCCCCAGGGCAAGGTTCAACCCTAGGTTGAAGGTTCGGGTCAAGCTGGGCGTCAGCTTGCGGTTTGGGCGTCGCGGACCGCGCGGACTCCGCGCTGCGCGTAAAGGACCGTGGCGATGATCGCCATCACCAGGCCCCAGATCAAGAGCGCGCTCGCCACCCAGCCGGGCGCGAGCAGGGCGAGGAAGATCCCGCCCATGATCGGAAAGACCGAGATCCGGCCCGGCCAGTTGACCTCGATGTCGACCCCGTGACGGAGCCCGTACTGGGCGAGGAACAGCATTGCCACCTCGCGCAGCGCCAGCAACAGCAACGCCCAGTGCGGCAGCAGGTCGAAGCTCCAGCAGACGACGGCGCCGGCGAGGATCGTCAGGCGGTCGACGAGGGGGTCGAGCAGAGCGCCGAGGCGGCTGTACTGGCCGGTGATGCGGGCGAGGATGCCGTCGAGGTAGTCGCCGGCTGCGATCGCCCAGTAGACCATCGCCGAGGCGACCGACGTCCCGTCCTCGGTGTTGTAGGCGAGGACGAGGAAGACCGGCAGCGCCGCCAGGCGCAGGTAGCCGACCGCGTTGGGAATCGTCCACGGGTGGAACGGTTCCCCTTTCCGCGTCGACGGCGGCGGCGGGGCGCTGCGGTCGAGGCCGAAGAGGCGGCGCATGCGGCCGCGGCCGAAGGGGTCGTGCTCAGTCATCGCGGTGCCGAGCCGGCCATCGGTTAGTACGCCTTTGCGAAAACCGCTTCGGTGACCGCGGGCTTGCCGGTGAGGACGCAGCGGCTGTCGGGGGCAAGTTTTTGGTCGAAGGGGAGGCAGCGGACGGTGACCTTCATCTCGTCGAGCAGCTGCGCCGACTCGGGCGCTTCGCTCCAGGGGGCGCGGAGGAAGCCGCCGGCGCTGGCGTCGCTGGGGTCGGTATCGAAGAACTCGCGGAACTCGTCCGGGCCACTGACGTCGAGCCTGGTCCGCGCCTCGAGCCGGTCCTCGGCGGCGTCGTGGTAGGAGGCTTGGATCTCGGCCAGCAGCGAGGGGATCGCGGAGCCGAGCTTGTCGCGCTCCAGCGACTCGGGCTTCGCGTCCCCGATATCGCGCTGCCGCAGCGCCACCACGCCCTCTTTTAGGTCCCGCGGCCCGAGTTCAAGGACCAGCGGGACACCTTTGCGCGTCCACTCCCAGCGCTTGTCCGGCGGTTCGCGGTCGCGCAGATCGGCGCTGACCCGGATCGGAATGCCCTCGAAGGAGAGGCCGCCGATCTCGCGGGCCAGCTCCTCGGCGGCCTCGAGCACGGCCGGGCCCTCCTCCCCGCGCGGAATCGGCACGATCACCACCTGCTGGGGGGCGACGGTCGGCGGCAGGCGCAGGCCGATGTCGTCGCTGTGGCTCATGATCAGGGCGCCTAGGAGACGGGTCGAGACGCCCCAGGAGGCGGTGTGGACGAGACTGCGCTCCCCCTCGCGGTCGAGGAAGTTGATCTCGGCGGCCTCGGCGAAGCTCTGGCCGAGGTAGTGGGAGGTGCCGGCCTGAAGCGCCTTGCCGTCCTGCATCATCGCCTCGATCGAGAGGGTCACCACAGCACCGGGGAAGCGCTCTTCCTCTGGCTTCTCGCCGGTCAGCACCGGCATCGCCAAAAAGGACTCGGCGAAGTCGCGGTAGACCTCGAGCATCTGCTCGGCATTGGCGCGCGCTTCGGACTCCGTCGCGAAGGCGGTGTGCCCCTCCTGCCAGAGGAACTCGGTCGTCCGCAGCAGCACCCGCGGCCGCATCTCCCAGCGAACCACGTTCGCCCACTGGTTCACCATCAGCGGCAGGTCGCGGTAGGAGTTGATCCATTTGGCAAACGAGCGGCCGATGATCGTCTCCGAGGTCGGCCGCACGATCAGCGGCTCGGCCAGCTTGCCGCCGGGCCGCAGATGACCGGGGTTCTCGGGGTCTTCTTCCAGCCGGTGATGCGTGACCACCGCCATCTCCTTGGCAAAGCCCTCGACGTGTTCGGCCTCGCTCTCGATGTAGCTGAGCGGGATGAAGAGCGGGAAGTAGGCATTACTGGCGCCGCTGCGCTTGATCTGCCGATCGAGCTCGGCCTGCATCAGCTCCCAGATCGCATAGCCCCAGGGCCGGATCACCATCGACCCGCGCACATGAGCCAGTTCGGCCACCTCCCCCTCCCGGACCACGGCCTGGAACCAGGCGGGAAAGTCCTCCTGCCTGGAGGGAGACACGCCTTTGTTCTTTGACTTGGAGGCCACGGGCGGAGGCCCGGGAAGCTAGTCGATCAGGCCCGCGTAAAGCGGCGGCCTGCGGTCGGCGAGGCCTCCTCGTCGAGGAGGACCTTGTCGGACTCGCCGCGTTCGACGGCTTCCTTCTCCATCGCGGCGATCTTCTCGGGGGTGAGGTCGCCGGCGTTTTCTGCCTCGATGTTGGCGACCCACTCTGCTCCCTCGCGGGACTCGGCCTCGTCGAACTCGACCTGGCCGCCGCGGTCGAGGGACTTGTCGATCTCTTCGAAGAGGGTGTCGACGAGCTTCTCCTGCGGGACCTTCCGCAGCGGTTTGCCACCGGCGAAGATCAGGCCCTCGTTCTTGGCCCCGGCAATGCCGAAGTCGGCGTGGCTGGCCTCGCCGATGCCGTTGACGGCGCAGCCGAGGACGGCGACCTCGACGGGCTCGGCGTAGCTTTCGAGCCGCTTCTCGATTTCCGCGACGACGGAGTCCATGTCGAACTGGAGGCGGCCACAGGTCGGGCAGGCGATCAGGACCGGGCCACGCTCGCGCAGCTGCAGCGCCTTGAGGATCTCCCAGGCGACCTTGACCTCCTCCTCGGCGTGGAAGGTCGAGAGGCTGATCCGGATCGTGTCGCCGATCCCGTCGGCGAGCAGCGTCCCCAGGCCGACCGCCGATTTCAGCGAGCCGCCCCATTTCGTCCCCGCCTCGGTGACGCCGAGGTGCAGCGGATAGGGGATCTTCTCCGAGAGCAGCCGGTTGGCGGCAATCGTGTACGGGACGTTGGTCGACTTGATCGAGACCTTGAAGTTTTCGAAGTCGAGGCCCTCCATCAGCTCGACGAACTCGATGGCGGCGGCGACCAGCGCCTCGACCGGCGCCTCGCGCTCGAGTTCGTGCAGGTGTTTGGGCAGGGAACCGGAGTTGACCCCAATCCGCATCGGCACGCCGGCGGCGTTGGCCTTCTCAGCGACCTCGGCGACTTTCTCGCGGCCGCCGATGTTGCCCGGGTTGAGGCGGATGCAGTGGGCGCCGGCGTCGATCGCTTTTAGCGCCAGCGTGTGGTTGAAATGGATGTCGGCGATCACCGGGATCGGCGATTCCTTGACGATCGTCTTCAGCGCCTCCGCGTCTTGCTCGCGCGGCACCGCGCAGCGCACCAGGTCGGCTCCGGCGTCGGCGACCTTGCGGATCTGCTCCATCGTCGCCGCTAGGTTCGCGGTCTCGGTCTTGGTCATCGTCTGCACCGCGACCGGGGCGCCGCCACCGATCGGCACGTTGCCGACGAAGATTTGCCGTTTAGAAGCCATATACAGAGCTTATTGAGGCCGGCCGCCGGGCTAGCGGACCTCGAACCCTTCGCCGGTAATCCTGCCGATGTCGTTCGAGAGGCCGAGGAAGAACAGCATCAGGACGAGGGCGATCCCGACCGCGGTCGCGCGCTCCATCACCCGCAGCGAGACCGGGCGGCCGCGGACTTTCTCGACCAGCGACCAGAAGATGTGGCCGCCGTCGAGCGGGAGGATCGGCAGCAGGTTGACGAGGCCGAGCGAGAGGCTGACGAAGGCGAGGAGGAGCAGCGCCCGTTCGAGCCCCTTTTCGATCACCTGGTGGCCGACGTCGCTGATGCCGACGACGCCGGAGACCTGCTCCCGTTGTTCGGCTTCGAAGAGGTGGGTGAAGACGTGGACGGTCCCCTTCGCCACTTCCCAGATCGCGTCGCCGGCTTCCTTGGCGGCGGTGCCGGCGTCGATCGGGTGGTTGACGCTGCCGTAGGAGAACCCGACCAGGGCGCGCTTTGCTTCCTCGTCGTAGCGCGGGTAGACCGTGAGCGCCTTGACCTGGCCGTCGCGGCGGACCTGCAACTGCACCGGCGTCTTCGCCACGCAGCCGTCCACCTGCTTGCCCTCGCACTTGTGGGAGGCGACGGTTTCGCCAAATTTCACCAGCCGCTCTTCGGTACTGAGACCCGCATAGAAGTGCCCATCGACGGCGACGATCTCATCGCCCGGCTGCAGGACCTTGGCGGCGGGGGTGCCGGTCCTGACAGCGCCGACGCTCTGTTGGATTTCCTCGCGCCCGTTGGCCCAGTAGACGCCGAAGAGAATGGCGAAGGCGAGGACGATGTTCACCGCCGGTCCAGCCGCGACGACGACGATCCGTTTCCAGATGTCCTGCCGGTAGTAGGCGCGATCGGCGACCTCCGGAGGTACCTCCTCCTCCGGGTTCATCCCGGTGATTTTCACGTAGCCGCCAATCGGGATCGCTTTCACCCCGTACTCGGTCTCGCCGCGTTTGATCGACCAGATCGTCGGCCCGAAGAAGAGGAAGAAGCGCTCGACCCTCATCCCCGTCGCCTTGGCGGCGAAAAAGTGCCCCGCCTCGTGGAGGATGATCAGCAGGCAGAAGCCGATAAAGACCCAGAACCAGCTCATGCCGGCATCAACCCCTTGATCTGGTCCTCGGAGCGCTCCCGAGCCTCAGCATCGGCGGCGAAGAGGTCGTCGAAGTGGCCGACTGCCTGGGCCGGCATCTCCTCCAGCACCCGCTCGATCACGGCCGGGATTGCCGCAAACGGAATCCGCTCGGCGAGGAAGGCGGCGACGGCGACCTCGTCGGCGGCGTTGAGGACGCAGGGCGCGGTCCCCCCCGCGGCACCGGCCTCGAGCGCCAAGCGCAGGCAGGCGAAGGTCTCGGGGTCGGGCTCCTCGAAGGTGAGCGAGCCAACCGCGGCGAGGTCGAGCTGCGGCACGTCGACATCGGCCCGCTCCGGGTAGTTGAGCGCGTAGGAGATCGGCACTCGCATGTCGGGATAGCCGAGGTGCGCCAGGGTCGAGCCGTCGTTCAAGTGGATCAGCGAGTGGATCAGCGACTGCGGGTGGACGACGACGTCGATTCGGTCGTAGGGGACGCCGAAGAGGTGGTGGGCCTCGATCACCTCGAAGCCCTTGTTCATCAGCGTTGCCGAGTCGATCGTGATTCGGCCCCCCATATCCCAGTTGGGATGAGCAAGCGCGTCGGCGACGCTGACGCCGGAGAGGTCATCACGGCCGCGGAAGGGACCGCCGGAGGCGGTCAGCACCAAACGGTCGACGGTGCCCGGCGCCTCACCGTGGATCAGTTGGAAGAGGGCGGAATGCTCGGAGTCGACCGGCAGCAGACGCGCCCCGGTGGCCTCGGCCAGCGCCATCACCAGCTCGCCGCCGAGGACGAGGCTCTCCTTGTTGGCGAGGGCGACGTCGATCCCCTCGGTCAGAGCGACGATCGTCGAGCCGAGCCCGGCGGCACCGACGATCGCGTTGAGGACGAGGTCGGGCTCGGTGCTGACGATCAGCTCCCGCACCCCCTCCTCCCCCGTCAGGACCCGTCCGCTCCAGGTGCCGCGGGCGCTCTCGGCCGAGGCCTCGTCGGCCAGCGCAACCACAGGCACTCCGTGCTCACGGGCCTGCTCCACCGTCTTCTCCCAGGCGCTGCCCGCTGCCAGGCCAACCGCCTGCAGCTCCTCAGAGGCGCCGATTACCTCCAGCGCCTGCGTTCCGATGGACCCGGTCGAGCCGAGCACGAGGACCTTCTTCATGCCTGACAGAGGATACGGAGCGGCCGACCCGGACCGCGAGACCGCAAAATTGTCTCCTCAAGAATGAATTTGGCGGTCTCGCCGTTAGCCGCCGAGGCCGCCGAGGAAAGCGAAAGGTCTGGGCAGGTCGTCTTCGGCCTCGCGCAGCGACGCGGCGACGCCTACCTTGCTGCCGGCGGGTGCTTCGGCGCGGATCCGGTCCGCCAGCGCCCGGGCCGCATCCTCGTCGGCCGCGCCGACCAAGACGACCCGCCAGCGCTGCACGGTCGGCAGGCCCTCGCTCCGGTACCGATCCGCGAACTCGCCCGCCTCGTCCATCGAGGGCAACTCGACCTGAGCCTCATATTGCGGATAGCCCTGTTCTTCGGTCTCCCGGCGTTCCTTGGCGATGCGCACCTGGTGCTCTGCCGCTTCGGCGGCCGCGTCCTCTGGCAGCGGCTTGTCTGCGGGCTCCCACTCCTGCGAGAGCGAGTGCCAACGTTTGAAGTCGATCGAGACCTCCTCTTCGTCCTCCGTCGTGAGCTGTTCGACCAAGCCGCGGGCCTTTTCCGCCTGCTGTTGATCGCCCGCGTAGAGGAAGAGCGTCGTCCCGTTGCGCGAGACGATCACCCGGTCGTGGAAGGCCGCGCTCAGGTCGTGCTCCAGCTCCCGCGCGTCGAGCCGATCGTGCAGCGCGTCGGCAACGCCGTCGTCGCGGAAGTCGATCTGCAGGCGCCAGTCGTCGCTGGCCATCAGTAGACCACCGCCACCGAGAGGTAATACCCGACGACGATCGTGAAGAGGGCGGCGTCGAGGCGGTCGAGGATGCCGCCGTGGGGGCCGAAGAGGGTGCCGGTGTCCTTGGTGCCGAGGTCGCGCTTCAGCATTGACTCAAAGAGGTCGCCGATCGGGGCCACGGCGGCTACGGCGGCGCCGATCAGGAGGGCGTCCACGCCGGACAGCCAGTCCTGGTAGAGGCCGGCGAACCAGAAGCCCATCGTCCCGATAACGAAGCCGCCGATTAGACCCTCGACGGTCTTGTTCGGCGAGATGTTGGGGGCGATTTTGTGGCTGCCGAACATGCGGCCGGTGGCGTAGGCGGCGGTGTCGGCGACGAAGGTGCCGACGAGGACGTCGATCAGCAGAGCGGCGCCGTGGTCGGGCAGGTCGCGGAGGAAGACCGCGTGCGCGAGCGGGACGCCAATCCAGAGCACCCCTAGCAGCGTCACCCCGAGCGAGACAGTGGCGCCCTCGCGGAGGCGGGCCCTGACGACGAAGGCGAACAGCAGAGGGAAGGCCGCGGCGATGACGTAGAGGACGTTGAAGGAGGTGCCGAAGTGGGCGGCGACGACGAGGCCGGCGACGGCGATGTAGGCGGGGATCGTCAGCGGCCGGTAACGGCTCGCCATGCTCGTGTACTCGCTGATCGCGACGACGCCGATCGCGATCATCGCCGCGGCGAAGACGAGGCCGCCGGCGACCGTGATCGCGATCGCGAAGACGATCCAGGGCAGCGCCACGAGGATCCGCTTCGCGGTCTCGCCGCTGCCACCGCCGCGGCGCCGTTTGCGTTTCGGCTTCCGCGGTGGGCGCTCGCGCGGGGACGTAGGCTCCTCGTCGAAGAGCTCGTCGTCGTCAAAGAGGTCGATTTTCACGCCCGGCTCCCGAAGCGCCGCTGCCGCGTCTCGTACTCACGCAGGCTGTCCTCCAATGCCGCGCGGTCGAAGTCTGGCCAGAGCTCGTCGCGGAAGACGAGCTCGGAGTAGGCGCACTGCCAGAGCAGGTAGTTGGAGAGCCGCTGCTCGCCGCTGGTCCTGATCAGGAGATCGGGGTCGTGCATCTCCGGCGCGTAGAGCAGGCGCTGGAACTCCTCCTCGGAGTCCCCTTCGAACCGCCGCGCCGCGTCGAGGATCTCCGCCCGGCCGCCGTAGTTGAAAGCGACGAAGAGAACGATGCGGTCGTTCTCCGCCGTCTCGGCTTCGGACCATTCCATCCGCTCAACCAGCGCCGGGTCGAGCCCCTCGCGGCGGCCGATGTAGCGCATCCGCACGCCTTCGGTCTTCAGCTCCGGCGTTTCGGAGCCGATCCGTTCCCCCATCATCTGCAGCAAACCGCGGACCTCCTCCTCGGGGCGGCTCCAGTTCTCGGTCGAGAACGAGTAGACGGTCAGCTCCTCGATCCCCAGCTCGGCGGCGTCGCGCAGCCGAGCCTTCAGGGTGTCGGCGCCGGCCCGGTGCCCCTCGACGGTCGGCAGCCCCCGCTGGCTCGCCCAGCGGCCGTTGCCGTCAGTGATGATCGCTACGTACTTGGCTGCGGTCACGCTGCGGTGGCCCGCCTCAGACTTCGAGGATCTCTTCTTCCTTGCCCTTGAGCAGGGAATCGATCTCGGCGATTGCCTCGTCGGTCTGTTTCTGCAGCGAGGCCTCGGCACGACGCTCGTCGTCCTCGCCGGCTTCGCCTTCTTTTTTCAGCTCGCGCAGGTCGCTCATGATGTCGCGGCGGACGTTGCGGATCGCGACCCGGCCTTCCTCGGCGACGCCGTGGACGACCTTGACCATCTCCCGCCGCCGCTCCTCGGTCATCTCCGGGATCTGCAGGCGGATCACGTTGCCGTCGTTGCTGGGAGTGAGACCGACATCGGACTCCTGGATCGACTTCTCGATCGCGCCCAGCGCGCCCTTGTCGAACGGGGTCACGGTCAGCAGGCGGGCGTCGGAGGCGGCGACGTTGGCCAGCTGCTTCAGCGCCGTCGGATTGCCGTAGTAGTCGACCATGATCCGATCGAGCAGGTGCGGTGAGGCGCGGCCGGTCCGCACGGTGGCGAGCTCGCCACGGCTGGACTCGACCGATTTGGCCATCCGCTCTTTCGCGTCCGCGAGCAGTTCGTCGATCAGCTCCACTGGGGTCCCGTCCTCGTCAGTTGGCGGGAGCGCTGGACACCAGCGTCCCCACTTTTTCGCCGCAAACGATCCTATCTATGTTCTGCTCGTCGCCCATGTTGAAGACGTAGATCGGCAGGTCGTTGTCCATGCAGAGCGAGAGCGCAGTCGAATCCATCACCTTGAGGCCGCGCTCGATCGCCTCCTTGTGGGTGATCGAGGGGAGGAACTTTGCCTCGGGATTGGTTGCCGGGTCGGCGTCGAAGACCCCCTCCACCCCGTTCTTCGCCATCAGGATCGCCTCGGCGTGGATCTCCAACGCCCGCAGCGCCGCCGCCGTGTCGGTGGTGAAGAACGGGTTGCCGGTGCCGGCGGCGAAGATGACGACGCGGTCCTTCTCCAGGTGGCGCATCGCCCGGCGGCGGATGTAGGGCTCGGCGACCTCCTGTACTTCGATCGCCGACATCACCCGCGTTTTTTGATCGAGCTGCTCGAGCGCGTCCTGCAGGGTGAGCGCGTTGAGAACCGTCGCCAACATCCCCATGTAGTCGCCGGTCGCCCGGTCCATGCCGCTGGCGGCGCCGTCGAGGCCGCGGTAGATATTGCCGGCGCCGACCACGATCGCCACCTCGACCCCGCGGTCGCGCACCGCCGCGACCTGCCTGGCGATCCGGTCGACCTCAGCGGCATCGGTGCCGAAGTCCTGGCTGCCCATCAGGGCCTCGCCGGAGAGCTTCAGCAGTATGCGCCCGAAGCGCGGCTCGGCAGAGTCGGTCACTACCGGTGACTCTATTCGCCGACGCGGAAGTAGGCGAGGCGGGCGACGCGGATGTTCTCACCCGTTTTTGCCGCCAGCTCCTGGCGCAGCTCCTCGATCGTTTTCGAGTCGTGCTTCTCGGTGTTGACGTGGGTCTGGTCTAGCAGCGCCACTTCTCCGGCCCACTTGTCGAGCTGGCCCTGGACGATTTTCTCGACCACGTTGTCGGGCTTGCCTTCTTCCTTCGCCTTCTCTTCGAAGACCCGTTTTTCGGCCTCGCGCTCCTCCTCGGGGATTTCCTCGGTGGAGACGAACTGCGGCGCGGTCGCAGCGGCGTGCAGCGCTACCTGGTAGGCGAAGACTTTGAACTCCTCGTTGCGGGCGACGAAGTCGGTCTCGCACTGGACTTCGACCATCGCGCCGACCTTGTCGTTGGCGTGGATGTAAGAGGCGATCACGCCCTCGTTGGTGCCGCGGCCTTCGCGCTTGGCGGCGGAGGCCTGGCCCTTTACCCGCAGCAGCTCGACCGCGCGGTCGACGTCGCCGTCGGCCTCGACCAGCGCGGATTTCGCGTCCATCATCGCCGCCCCGGTGCGATCCCGGAGCGCCTTCACGTCAGCAGCGGTGATGCTCATTTCGACTCTCCCTCACTCTCAGCTTTCTCACCCTCGGTGCTCTCGGCGGCCGCAGCGCTCTCGGTCGGAGGCGGTGGGGGCTGCTCCTCGGAAGCCTCCTCTTTCACCTCCGCAACCGAAGCCTCTCCAGCAACGGCCGGGACCTCGGCTTTTGCGGCCTCTGGCGCGGGCGCCTGAGGCTGCTGAACCTGCTGCTGTTTCGGCGGCTGCCCCTGGACCTGCTGCGCTTTCTGCTGCGCCGCGGCGGTCGCCTGTGCCGCTTTCTGTGCGTCCTCGGCGGCTTTTTTCGCTTCCTCGGCTTCGACGCGGGCTTTCTCTTCTTCCTCGCGTTTTTTCCGCTCTTCCTCGTCGCGTTTGCGCCGCTCCATCTCTTCGGCGATCCGTTTCTCCTCCTGCACGCGCCAGGCCGAGGAGCCGTCCTCGATCGCTTTGCCAATCGTCCCGATCACCAGCTGGCAGGAGCGGATTGCGTCGTCGTTGCCGGGTATCACGTAATCGACGGGGGTCGGGTCGCAGTTGGTGTCGACGAGGCCGATGATCGGGATCCGCAGGCGAGCCGCCTCGTTGACGGCGATCTCCTCGGTTTTGAGATCGGCGACGAAGACGGCATCGGGGAGGCGGTCCATATCGCGGACGCCGCCGAGGTTGAACTCGAGCTTCGCGAGTTCGGCCTCCATCCCCATCCGCTCCTTGGTCGGCAGGAGGTCGAGTTTGCCCTCCTCTTTCCAGCCGTTGAGCTCGTGCAGGCGGGCGATCCGGCCCGACATCGTGTTGAAGTTGGTCAGCAGACCGCCGAGCCAGCGCTTGTTGACGTAGGGCATGCGGCATTTGTCGGCCCATTCCTGGATCGTGTCGCGGGCCTGCTTCTTGGTCCCGACGAAGAGGACGGTGCCGCCGCCGCTCGAGAGCTCGCCGACGAAGCGGCGCGCGTCCTCGAGCAGGGCCTCGGTCTGCAGCAGGTCGATGATGTGGATCCCGTCGAGCTCGCCGAAAATGAACCGGCGCATGTTCGGGTTCCAGCGGCGCGTCTGATGGCCGAAGTGAACTCCGGCCTCGAGCAGATCCCTCAGATCCGCCTGGGGCGATGCGGTGCCAGCCTCCATTGGTGTTTCTCCTTACGTTGTTTGGTGAAGCGCCCCGCCCCGCTTGCCGGGACCTGGTGGTGGCCAGGCAGGATCCGGTTCCGCGTCGAACGGGGGTTGGTTTGAACAGCGGATTGTAGAGCGGTGCGCCTATTCGGCGTGGGCCGCCTCCAGCGCTCGCTCGAGATCCTCCGGCAGCGGCGAGGTGAAGCTGAGCGCCTCGCCGCTCTGCGGGTGCCGGAAGGAAAGCCGGTGGGCATGGAGGAACTGGCGCTCGAGGCCGTAGCGGACGGGGCCGCCGTAGGTGGAATCCCCCGTCAGGGGGTGGCCGATGGCAGCGAAGTGGGCGCGGATCTGGTGCGTGCGGCCGGTCTCCAGCCGCGCTTCCAGATAGGTCTCGCGCGGCAGCAGCTCGAGCGCGGTGAAGTGGGTGCGGGCTTGGCGGGAGGCGGCGCCTGATACCGCCATCCGGTGGCGCTGCTTCGCGGCGCGACCGATCGGAGCGTCGATCGTGCCGGTGCGAGAGGCGAGCCGGCCGCCGGCCAGCGCCAGGTAGACGCGCTCGACCTCACGCTCGCGGACCTGCTCCTGCAGCGCCGCGTGGGCCTCGTCGTCGCGGGCTACGACGAGCAGTCCGCTGGTGCCCTTGTCGAGCCGGTGGACGATCCCCGGCCGCTCCGGTTCGCTGCCCCCGCCGAGGATCTCGGCCAGCTCGCTGACCAGCGTCGGCCCCTGGTGCGAGGGGGCCGGATGGACGACGAGGCCGGCCGGCTTGTCGACCACGGCGAGGGACTCGTCGAGGTGGACGATCTCCAGCGCCGACTCAGCCATCACTCGTCGCGGGCTCGGCATCGCGGAGGTAGATCAGGACCATGAGGACGACGCCGACGGTTATCGCGACGTCGGCGAGGTTGAAGGCGGGCCAGGAGCCGACGTGGATGTAGTCGGTCACCTCGCCCGCCACAAGCCGGTCGACCAAGTTGCCGAGGGCGCCGCCGGCGAGCAACCCGACCGCGACCCACATTCCCGGCTTGGCGGGATCGCGGCTGAAGACGAAGGCGATCAGTGCCAGGGCGGCCACGGTGACGAGGACGAGCCCGAGGCCGCCCCCGCCGGCGAGGCCGAAGGCGACTCCCTTGTTGTGAGTCAGCGTCAGGCTCAGCGGGCCGATGACGTCAACTTCTTCGCCGAGAGAGATCTTGTCCTCAACCCGTGCCTTTACCGCCTGGTCGACGGCGACTACGGCGGCGCAGAGGATGCCCGCGAGGGCCCAGGCGCGAGTGACGGCGCTCACCCGCGGACGAGGCTGACGATCAGCGCCTGGGCAACGAAGAGGACGATCAGGGCGACCATCGGACTGAGGTCGAGCGCGAAGCCGCCGCCGCCGACCGGGCGGAGGAAGCGGCGGAAGAAGTTGAGGTAAGGGTCGGTGACCTCGTGGGAGAAGTCGAGGACCGCCCGCAAATAGGGGTTGTAGGGCATTCGGGGGACGAAGGAGGCGACGATCCGGACGAAGATCAGGATCGTGTAGACGACGAAGATGGCGCTGACGTAATCGGCGAAATCGCCCCGATTGAGTGCCAGCGGGATCACCCCTTCATCCTCGCCAACGAGGCCTCGACCGCGGCCGCGAAGGCGGCTCGCGCGCCTTCGCGGTCAAGCGCTTCAAGCCCGGCCTCGGTGCTGCCGCCGGGCGAGGCGACGGCCTTCTGCACCGCTTTGGGATCGTGCTCGCGCAGCAGCGCGGCGGTGCCCGCAGCGGTCTCGGCAACCAGGTCGCGGGCGAGCTTCGGGTCGAGGCCGGCGGCTGCACCGGCGTCGGCGAGAGCTTCGGCCACGAGAGCTAAGTACGCGGGCGAGCAGCCCATCACCGCGGTCGCCTGATCGAAGGCGTCCTCGGGGATCTCGACGACCCAACCGAGCCGGGCGAGCTTGTCCTGCGCTTCCTCGCCGAGCGAACCGGCGACGCACATCACCCCCTGCCGCACCTCGACGCCGATGTTTGGCATCACGCGAAGGACGTGCTCGGCAGCGGGAAGCGCCGCGCGCAGGCGCTCCAGCGTCACCACCGCCAGAACCGAGACCACTTCCCGCGCCTCGCCCAGCGCCGGCGCCACCTCATCGAGCTTGTTCGGCTTCACCGCCAGCACAACGAGGTCGGCCCGGCGGGCGATCTCATCGTTGGAGGTTGCCTCTCCCCCCAGCTCCTGCGCGAGCTCCTGCGCCCGGCCGGAGCCGCTGTCGGAGAAGAGCATCTGCTCGAACTCCCCGGCCCAGCCACGGGCGATAGCCGCGGCCATGCTGCCGGACCCGACGAAACCGACGATCATGGCGCCAGACTACCCAGCGCCGACGCTCAGGACTGGTTGAAGAAGCCCTTGTCGATCAGTCGCGCCTTTTCCTCGGCGGAGACGTCGACGTTGCGAGGCGTCAGCAGGAACATCTTCTCGGCGATCCGCTGCATGCCGCCGTCGAGGGCGTAGGTGAGCCCGGAGCAGAAGTCAATCATCCGCTTCGAGAGCTCGTGGTCGGCGGTCTGCAGGTTGAGGATCACCGGCACCGAGCGTTTGAACTGGTCGGCGACCTGCTGGGCGTCGTTGAAGTTGCGGGGGATGACGAGGTGGACCTGGAGGTCGCCGCCGTCACCGCCGTTGTCGACCGGGCGCAGGGTCCGGGTGCGGCTGGCGGCGATCGGCTCGTCGTCGGCGAAGATGTCGTCGATCTCGTCGCGGCGCGGGCGGCGCGAGGTCGGCAGGCGGCGCACCGAGCTGCTGCCTTCGCCGCGTTCGCGGCGGCCTTCGAAGACTTCCTCGGTCCCGGTCTCGGGGTCGAAGTCTTCCTCGTATTCGGGGCCGTAGTCGTGGTCCTCGGCGAGGCCGAAGTAGACGAGCGCGCGGTGCCAAGTGTCTTTTAGAGCCATATCTGCAGCGTGATTCGGCCTTTGGGGGCCGACTCCTTTACAGATTATCCCCAGATTTCGGGGGAAATCACACGAAGAGGGCGTGGCCGAGGCGGACGATCGTCGCCCCCTCCTCGATCGCCACCCGCCAATCCTGGGAGGTGCCCATCGAAAGCCGGGTCAGTCCGTGGGCGGCCGCGAGCTCGGCGAGTCGGGCGAAATAGGGCCGCGAATGCTCCGGATCGGAGCTGAACGGCGGCATCGTCATCAGCCCGGTTACGCGTACTGGAGCGCGCTCGATGAAGGACGGTAGCTCCTCGGGCTCCACCCCGCCCTTGCCCTCCTCGCCGGAGACGTTGACCTCGACGAGGATCTCGGTCTCCGGGTCGGCGTGCTTCTCGAGCTGCGCCAGGACCGAGTCGGTGGCGACCGAGTGGATCAGCCGGCAGAGCGGCAGGATCTGCTTGACCTTGCGGCTCTGCAGGTTGCCGATGAAGTCCCACTCGAAAACGTCGCCCCAGCGCTCGTGCTTCGTCGCCAGGTCCTGCTGGCGGTTCTCGCCGACGAGCCTTACCCCCGCCTCGGCCAACTTCCACATCTCCTCCAGCGGCACGTACTTGGTGGCGACGAGGATCTCGGCGCGATCGCCGGCGAGCGACCGAGCCTCGTCGAGGTTTTCGGCCAGCTTCGCCGTGTCGATGTCGTGGACCAGCTCGGCCACTAGTCCTCGACCCAGGCGATTCCGGCTTGGCGGCCGGTGCGGCCGCGGTCGCGGCGGTGCGAGAAGAAAAGCTCCTCCTCGCAGCTGGTGCAGAGGCAGGCGGACTCGACCTGCTCCACCCCCGCCCGGGCGAGCAGCTGCCGAGCCACCTCCGGCAGGTCGAGCATGCGGCCCTTGGCGACTCCTTCAAGCCCGGAGAAGGCACCGAGCACCTCCTCCCCGACCTCGTAGCAGCAGGGACCGATCCCGGGACCGATCGCCGCCGAGGTCGCTCCTACCGCTTCCGCACCCCCGGCGAGGATTCCGCCCGCGAGCCCGCGCCACCCCGCGTGCACCATCGCAACGCCCCGCGGCCCCGAAAGCGCCACCGGCAGGCAGTCGGCGACGAAGATCAGTGGCGCGGTGCCGGGAGTGCGCACGACGTGCCCGTCCGCCTCGGGAACGCCCTTCCCTAGAGGGTGCTCGACCAGGTCCGTCCCGTGGACCTGGCGAGCGAAGACGACTTGATCGGGCGTGAGGCCGAGGGCGATGGCGAAGCGCCGGCGGTTTTCCTTCACTGCCTCCTCTTCGTCTTCCGTCAGCAATCCGAGGTTGAGGCTGTCGAAGGGCGGCTCGCTGACGCCGCCAAGGCGGGTCGAGAATGCCGCTCCTGCGCCGTCGAGCTCGGCCTCCAGCCAGCGGACCCCGTCGCGCTCACGCCACTCCACGGGCCGCCTCCAATGCCGCCGCCAACTCCTGGTCGCGGCCCCACACCTCGCCTTCGAGACGGCCCCGGCGCGCGGCGCGCAGGCCTCGGCCGACCGCGGGTCCCTCCGGGATGCCGGCCTCGACGAGGTCGTTGCCGTCGATCTCAAGCGTCACGTTCTTCCACGCGGTCAGGTAGTGCTCGATCCAGTCGGCGCCCATCGCCCGCGCCAGGGCCAACTCCACCGGATCCCGCTGCTCGGCTAGCTCGACCCCCTCGCCGGGGGTCGGCGGCCACATCGAAGCCAACAGCTCCTCGCCCCCAGGCGGGCCCAGTGCCGCCGAGATCAGCACCTCCTCGCGCGGGGCGAACTGCGCCCAGTGCTCGCGCTCGAACAGATCTGCAACCGCCTGCATCAGCTCCAGCCCACCGTCGCGCAGTTCGATCAACCCCCACTCGGCAAGGAGCTCGTAGCCGCGGGGGGCGGTCTCTTCCCCGGCCAGTCGCTCCAGCTCGGCCCGCCGGCGGTCGGCAGAGACGGTGTCGAGGTCCGCTTTGCGGAGCAGTTCCTCGGTCTCCGGATCAAGCCGGAAGCCGAGGCGGGCGGCGTAGCGGGCGGCGCGGATCGCCCGCGTCGGGTCATCCTCGAAGGAGCGCGGGTGCAGGATGCGCAGGATCCCCTCCTTCAAATCGCCCTCTCCCCCGTGCGGGTCGGCGAGGCGCGCCTCGCCGTCGATCGGGATCGCCATCGCGTTGATCGTGAAGTCGCGTCGCCCGAGGTCGGCGTCGATGTCCTCGGCCGGGACGACCACCGGCAGCGCTCCCGGCGCCGGGTAGCTCTCGCTCCGGGCGGTCGCGATGTCGATCTCGTGCCCCTCCACCTCGACCTTGACCGTGCCGAAGCGCTCGTGCTCGACCGCCGGCCCCCCAAACCGCTGTGCGAGCGCCGCGGCGTCCCCGACGACGACGAGGTCGACGTCGGCGCGCGGGCGGCCGAGCAGCAGGTCGCGGACCGCGCCGCCGACCAGGTAGACGGGCTCCTCGGCCTGCTTCCTCACGACCTCCAGCTCCGGGTGGGCGTGGCGCAACGCCGCGGCGAGGTCAGCCATCGCTCAGAGCCGCACGGGGATGCCGTCGGCGGCGAGCCGCTCCTTCGCCTCGCGCACGCGGTAGTGGCCGTAGTGGAAGATCGAGGCGCAGAGGACGGCGTCGGCGCAGCCCTCGGAGATTGCCTCGCTGAGGTGCGAGAGCTCACCGGCGCCGCCGGAGGCGATCACCGGCACGCTCACCGCCTCGGCAACGGCGTGGGTGAGCTCGAGGTCGTAGCCGTCGTTCGTCCCGTCTCTGTCCATGCTCGTCAACAGGACCTCCCCCGCCCCGCGCTCGACCGCCTCCCGCGCCCAGGCGACCGCCTCGCGCCCCTCGACCCGCTTGCGGCCGCCGTTGACGTAGACGCCCCAGCTGCCGTCCTCCTCGCGCTTGGCGTCGATCGCGATCACCACGCACTGGGCGCCGAAGTGGTCGCTGAGCTCGCTCAGCAGCTCCGGCCGCGCCAGCGCCGCCGAGTTGACGGAGACCTTGTCGGCGCCGGCATCGAGCACCGCCTGAGCGTCCTGCACCGAGCGGATACCACCGCCGATCGTGAACGGGATGAAGACGTTGTCCGCGGTCCGCCGCGCCAGCTCGACGATCGTCTCCCGCTGCTCGTGCGAAGCGGTGATGTCGAGGAAGACCAGCTCGTCGGCCCCCTCGGCGTCGTAGCGCTCGGCCAGCTCGACTGGATCGCCGGCGTCGCGCAGCCCGACGAAGTTCGTCCCCTTTACCACCCGCCCCGCGTTGACGTCGAGGCAGGGTATTACGCGCTTGAGTGCCATCGGCTCAGCTTAAGGCGGCGATGCCCTCAGCGACGCTGAACTCCTTCTCGTACAGCGCCCGCCCCACAATCGCCCCCTCGATGTTGGGAGCCGCCTCGCGGGAGAGCTGTTCGAGATGGGACAGCTCGCCGACGCCGCCGGAGGCGATCACCTGGGCTGAAGTAGCGGCGGCGATCTGGTTCAGCTCGCGCATCGCCGGCCCCTCCATCGTCCCGTCGACCTCAATTGCGGTGCAGAGGAAGCGCCCAACGCCTCGGGAGGTGAGCTCGGCCACGGCGGCGGGCGCCTCGGCGTCGCTGGTCTCGGTCCATCCGGAGAGGGAGACCTTGCCGCCGCGGGTATCCACGGAGACCACAACGCGGTCGCCGTACTCGGAAATTGCCGCCTCGAGCAGCTGGGGATCGCGCAGGGCGGCGGTCCCGATCACGACCCGCTCCGCCCCTGCCTCGAAGACCGCCGCGATCGAGGCCGGCTCCCGCAGGCCGCCGCCGACCTGGACCGGGCAGTCAACCGCCGCCGCGATCCGCCGCACCGCCTCGAGATTGCACGGCGTTCCCGCCTTGGCGCCGTCGAGGTCGACGACGTGGAGGAACTCGGCCCCTTCCTCAGACCAGCGCTTGGCGGCGTCGACCGGGTCGGCGTCGTAGGTCGTCTCCCGCTCGTAGTCGCCCTGGAGCAGACGGACCGCCTGGCCGCCGCGGATATCGATCGCGGGATAAAGGATCACGCCTGGCCGATCAGCCGGCGACGGGCGCGGAGACGCAGATGCCGGCGAAGTTGGAGAGCAGTCGCAGCCCCGCCGAGCTCGACTTCTCGGGGTGGAACTGGACGCCGAAGACGTTGTCGCGCTGGGCTGCGCAGGCGAAGCGGCTGCCGTACTCGGCGCTGCCGAGCAGGTCCTCGGCGCTCGGCCGCGGCGCGAAGGAGTGGACGAAGTAGAACGGGGTGCCGGAGGGGATCCCCTCGGTCAACCGCGACTCGCGCTCCCACTCGACTGGCGCCCAGCCGATATGCGGGACCTTGAAGCCCTCGGCCTCGAGCGCCTCGACCGGGCCGCCCAGCAGGCCGAGCCCATCGGAGCCGCCGAACTCGGTCGTCGACTCGAACAGCAGTTGCAGACCGAGGCAGATGCCGAGGATCGGCACCCCCGCCTCGCGGCGCTCCTCGATCAACTCGGCGAGGCCAAGCTCGCGAATCCGCTCCATCGCCCGGGGCATCGCGCCGACACCGGGGAGGATGACGCCGTCGGCCGCCCGTATCTCGTCGGGGTCGCGGCTGATCTTCGCAGTCACGCCGACGTGCTCGAGCGCCTTCTCGGCCGAGCGCAGATTGCCCATTCCGTAGTCGAGGATCGCGATCCGGGCGCTCATTCGCTCAGCGTCCCCTTGGTCGAGGGCACGCCGGTCTCCTCGGGATCGATCGAGACGGCGACCCGCAGGGCGCGGGCGAAGGCCTTGAAAGAGGCCTCGATCATGTGGTGGGCGTTGGTGCCCGAGCGAACCCAGATGTGAAGCGTGAGCTTGGAGCTGTTGGCGACCGCGCGGAAGAACTCCTCGGCCAGCTCGCTGTCGAAGCCGGCGATCGAGACCACGGGCAGCTCGGCGGCGAAGTCGCAGTAGGGCCGGCCGGAGATGTCGATCGCGCACTCGGCCAGGGACTCGTCCATCGGCACCAGGGCCGAGCCGTAGCGGCGGATCCCGGCACGATCGCCGAGCGCCTCGTCGAGCGCCTGCCCGAAGACGATGCCGACGTCCTCGACGGTGTGGTGGGCGCCGGTCTCGAGGTCGCCCTCGGCCTCCACCTTCAACCCGAGCCGGCCGTGCCGGGCGAGGAGGTCGAGCATGTGGTCGAGGAAGCCGACGCCGGTTTTGGCGCTCGCCTCCCCGCCGTCGAGGTCGAGGGAAAGCCGAATCTGGGTCTCGGCGGTCTGCCTCTGTTTGTCAGAAGTTCTGCTCATCGCCTAATCATCGCTGACTCGCCGTGAACCGGGAAGCCCTCGGCGGTTGCAAGCGCGTTTACGTGCGGGGCCAGCTCCCCCGCGGCCGCGCCGATCTCGACGTTGGAGATGCGACGGCGGAAGGAGCCGGGGCCGAGCGGGCCGGCGTAGCGACCGGCGCCCCCAGTCGGCAGCACGTGGTTAGACCCGGCGAGATAGTCGCCAAAGGCGGTGGCGCCATGGCGGCCGACGAAGACGCAGCCGGCGGTGACCGCGCGGTCGGCAAGGAGGGCGGCGTCGGTCTCCAGCAGCTCCAGGTGCTCGGGCGCGTAGGCATTCGCCAGCGCGATCGCCGCCTCGGTCTCGGGGACCTGGACCAGCGCCAGCGCCGCGTCGCTGACGCTCGGGCGCGTGGCGGCTGCCGCTTCGGCCGCCGCGGCGATCTCGTCGAGCACCTGCTCCTCGACCGCGACCGCGACCAGCGGGCTCTCCGGCCCGTGCTCCGCCTGCGCGCAGAGGTCGAGCGCGGCCCACTCGGGGTCGGTGTCGTGGCCGGCGATCAGCATCAGCTCCGAGGGTCCGGCGAGAGAGTCGATGCCGACCTGGCCGTAGACGGCGCGCTTTGCCTCCCGCACCCAGGCGTTGCCGGGGCCGACGATGACGTCGACCGGCGCCACCGTCTCGGTCCCGTAGGCGAGGGCGAAGATCGCCTGCGCACCTCCCATCGCGTAGATCTCCTCTACGCCGCAGAGCGCCGCGGCGGCGAGGACGAGCGAGTGCACACGGCCGTCAGGTCCCGGCGGCGAGGCGACCGCGACCCGCTCGACGCCGGCAACCTGCGCCGGGATCGCACACATCAGGACCGAGGAGGGATAGGCGGCGCGGCCGCCGGGCGCGTAGACGCCGGCAGCCCCCACAGGAACTTCCCGCAGGCGGACGCTCTGACCGGCGGGCAGCTCGACCGTGCGCTCGGCGCCGATCTGTGGCTCGGCGACGGCGCGGATGTTGGCGGCGGCAGCTTCCATCGCCTCCCGCAGGTCGGGCTCGAGCACCGCCAGCGCCGCAGCGGCATCCTCGGGGTCGACCCGCAGGGATTCGAGGCCGGCCCCGGGAGCATCGAAGCGATCGGTCAGCTCCAGCACCACCTCGTCCCCCCGCGTCAGGACCTCGTCGAGGATCTCCCCCACGTCGACCGGCGGCGTCAGCTCGCTTGCCCACCCGCGCAGAGCCGAGGCGGTGTCGAGCGGGCCTTCCCACTCGAAGCGCCGCGCCCTCATCGGGCGCTCGCCTCGCGCAGCTTCGCGGTCAGCTCGTCGATCTCCGCCGCCCGCAGTTTGTGGGCGACCCGGTTGGCGACGAAGCGTGCCGTGCAATCGACGATCTCCTCGCGGACCTCGAGTTCGTTCTCTTCCAGGGTCCTGCCGGTGGCGACGAGATCGACGATGCCGTCGCCGAGGCCGACCAGTGGCGCCAGCTCGACCGAACCCTTGACCTCGATCAGCTCGACCCGGCGGCCCGTCGACTCGAAGTAGTCCTCGGCGATCCGCGGGTACTTGGTCGCGATCCGCATCATCCCCAGCCGCCGCTGGGCTTCGCCGAGGCGGTCGTTGCCGGTTCGCGCCGCCAGGACCATCCGACAGCGTCCGAAGCCGAGGTCGAGCAGCTCGTAGACGACCCGGTCGGCCTGCTCCAGCAAAACGTCCTTGCCGGTGATGCCGACGTCGGCTGCGCCCGCCTCGACGTAGGTCGGCACGTCGGAAGGCCGCATCGTCACGAACGTCATCCCCGAGGCCTCGAAGATCAGCGAGCGGGAATCTCCCCGCATCTCGGAGGTGTCGATGCCGGCGGCGTCGAGGAGGTCGAGCGTTTCGCCGAAGAGGGCGCCCCGCGGCACTGCCAGTTTCAGCGGCGCGTCAGCCACGGCGCGCCTCCTCGAGCTGGGCGGTGTGGACGCGGTCGAGGTAGAGGGCGAAGCCGGCGGCAGAGAGATCGAGCCCGAACTGCTGCATCAGGCCGTCGTAGCGGCCGCCGCCGCCGAGCACGTGCCCGAGCGCCGGGTCGTAGACCTCAAGGATCGCACCGCTGTAGTAACCGAGCTCCCGCAACAGGCCAAGATCGATCTGCACGCGGTCGGCGATGCCGCGCCGCCGCAGCTCCTCGTAGGTCTCGCTGAGCCGAGCCGTGGCGCGCTCGACAGCCTCGCCCCCCAGCCCGTGCGCCTGCTCCAGCACCTCGCTCCCGCCGCGGAGCTGGGTCAGCCGCACGCAGGTCTGCGCCTGCTCGGTCCCGATGCCGGCGTCGATGAGTTTCTGCTCGAGGCCGACCAGATCGTGTGTGGCCAGGCTGATGAGGATCGAATCGCGCGCCTCCCCCTCGACGCCGAGCTCCTCGAGCAGTTGCCGGTAGAGGTCGGCGTCGCCGAGGCCGATCACGGCCCGCCCGAGACCGGCGGCGTCGAGCGCCGCCTCGAGGACCTCGATCACCTCGACCGTCCCCTCGCCCGGAGCTGCGCCGATTAGCTCGACCCCGGCCTGGAGGAACTCGCGCATCTGGCCGCTCTGCGGGCGCACAGCGCGGAAGCCGCTGGCGAGGTAGCTGAACCGGAACGGTGGCTCTCCGGCGGCGAAGCGCGAAGCCACCAGCCGCGCGATCGGCACGGTCATATCCGAGCGCAGGGCCAAGAGCTCGCCGCTCTCGTCGAAGAACCGGTAGGAGCTGCGGGTGGGGCCGTCGGCCCGGGCCATCAGCTCGTCGTACTCGATCGACGGCGTCGCCACCTCGCCGTAGCCGCGCCCTTCGAAGACCTCCATCAGCGCGCGCTGGAGCTTGCGCAGCTCACGCATCTCGTCGGGCAGCACATCGCGCGTTCCTGGCGGAATCGGGTGGATCATCGCGCCGACCTTACGAGAGCAGAGAGAAAACCCCTGCTAAGCAGGGACCTCCGCAGAAACCCGTTCGATCTGGGCGCCGAGCCCGCGCAGGCGCTCGTCGATCTGCTCGTAGCCGCGGTCGATCTGGCGGATCTCGCCGATCTCCGAGGTCCCCTCCGCCGCACAGGCGGCGATGAGCATCGCCATCCCGGCCCGGATGTCGGGGCTGGAGACGCGCTCGCCGTGAAGCCGGCTCGGACCGCTGACGATCGCCCTGTGGGGATCGCACAGCGTGATCCGAGCGCCCATCGCGACCAGCTTGTCGACGAAGAAGAGCCGGTTCTCGAACATCTTCTCGAAGATCAGGACCTCGCCTTCGGCCTGCGTGGCGAGCGCGAGCGCGATCGAGGTGAGGTCGGCGGGGAAGGCCGGCCAGGGACCATCCTCGATCTTCGGGATCGCGTCGCCGAGGTCCGCCTCGACTTGCAGGTGCTGACCGGCCGGGACCACCATGTCGCCGCCGTCGATCTCAGAGCGCAGGCCGAGCCGCTTGAACTGGCGCCTGACCATCGTCAGGTCCGCCGCATCGACGTCGCGAATTCGCAGCTCGCCGCCGGTCGCCGCGGCCAAAGCCATGAAGCTGCCTACCTCGATGTGGTCGGCCCCGATTGAGTGCTCGGCGCCGCCGAGGCTCTCGCCGCCATTGACGGTCATCACGTTGGAGCCGATCCCGTCGACGCGAGCCCCCATCTTCGTCAGTAGCCGAGCGAGGTCCTGGACATGGGGCTCGCAGGCGGCGTTGGAGATTTGCGTCGCGCCAGGACACAGCGCCGCGGCCATCAGCGCGTTCTCGGTCCCCATCACCGAGGGCTCGTCCATGAAGATCTCGCAGGCGGAGAGCCCATTGGGGGCCGAGAGCTCGATCCAGCGGCTGCCGTCGACGCGGGCGCCGAGGTCCTTGAAAGCGTCAAGGTGGGCATCGAGGCGGCGGCGGCCGATGAAGTCGCCACCTGGCGGCGGCATCCTTGCCTCGCCGAAACGGGCGAGCAACGGGCCAGCGAGCAGGAATGAGGCACGGATCTTGCGCGAGAGCTCCTCGTCGACGGAACCCCCCGTCACGGCGCGGGCGCAGAGGCGGACGCTGTTGTCGCCAACCCAGGCGACCTCGACGCCGAGGTTCTCGAGCAAGGCGATCTGTGCTTCGGTGTCGCGGATCCGCGGCACTCGGTGCAGCAGCACCTCCTCCTCGGTCAGCAGGCAGGCGGCGAGGATCGGGAGAGCCCCGTTCTTGTTGCCGGCGACGGCCACTTCCCCGGAAAGGGGAACGCCGCCCTGGATAACGAATTTCTCCATCGTTCCGGCTAGGGTAACGACCGTCATGGGGAGGCGGCTGAAGGTCGGCATCGCGGTCGTGGTGGCGCTGCTCGCGCTGCTGCTCCTGAACGCCTTCGTCACCGATGGTGAAACCGAGAGCGCCGAGATCACCGAACCCGGCGGCCGCATCTTCAAGCTGCCCGGTGGCGACCTCCAGGTGGTCGACCACAACCCGCAGGGCGGCTCGCCGATCGTCCTCATCCACTGCTTCAGCTGCGCGATCAATTGGTGGGACGGAATGGTGCCCCTGCTGGAACGCAACCACCGGGTGATCGCGATCGACATGCTCGGCCACGGCGGCTCTGAAAAGCCCGATTCCGGCTACACGCCGCCGAATCAGGCAGGTGTAATTGCCGAAGCGCTGGAGCGTCTGCAGGTCAGCCACGCGACCGTGGTGGGACATTCGCTCGGAGGGTCCGTGACCACGGCCCTGGCCGAACAGGACCCAGAACTGGTCGATCGAGCGGTGATCATCGACATGCCGCCCGACAACTCCTACGGAGACCTCGGCTTCATCGCCGGTCTCGCCTTCCAGCCGCTGATCGGGCCAGCCCTGTGGCGAATTAAGCCGGATTTCAGCGTCAAGGACGGCCTCGGCGTCGCCTTCGCGCCCGACTACGACGTGCCGGATGCCTTTGTCAGCGACGTAAAGCGCATGACCTACACGTCATATGACGATTCCCCCGCCGGCCTCGACGAGTTCCTCGATGACGACCCGCTCGATCAGCGCATGGCGGCCGCGGGCAAGCCCCTGATGGTCCTGATGGGCGCCGAGGAGCAGGTCGTAAACGACCCCCAGCGCGCCCTGGATCAGTACAAGTCATCGGTCCCCACGGCCGAGATCCACCTGATCGCAGGCGCCGGCCATTCCCCCAACGTCGAGAGACCCGCCCTGACCGCAAAGCTGGTAGACCGCTTCAGCACTGGAGGCTGATCATCTGGCTTTCTAGAGCCATTTAGCTCAACTCCTTGCAACCCCCATTGCAGTTTCAGCAACCCGTCCGGGGGTAGACCTACAGTACGAACCCATGTTCGATCCGAAGACCAAAATCACCAACCGGCTGACCGACGCCGCAGACCTCCTAATCGACTTCGCAACCCTAGGCGAGTACGGGCTAGAGCCCGTTGGGAGAACTCGCCAGGGTTGCGCGGACCGCCCCGCTGCCGCTCACCTGGCCACCGCGCGCACCCGCGCGACCAGCCGATCGGCGCAATGCAGTCTGCTCCAAGAATCAGGTCTGTTCCGCCAGCGCCGAGTGCGCCCCGGCCAACCGGCCTGAGCCAGCCCAATAGCTATCTGCAGTTCGGGCCGCGAGTTGGCGCAGGAGCGAGGGGTGCACGGAGCAAGCGATCCGCAGCGGGCGGGCGGCGCCGCGTAGCAGCGCTACGCAAGCCGGCCGACCGGTGCGTAGCGCGCAGCTACGGGCGCACCGCAGCCCGCGCCAACTCGCGGCGCGGACTGCCCTAGAAAGAACCGGCGGCGACCTACTCTCCCAGGGGGTTGCCCCCCAAGTACCATCGGCGCAGAGTGGCTTAACTGCTCTGTTCGGAATGGGAAGAGGTGTCTCCCACTCGCTATGCGCCACCGGAATTTTGCGAGACGCAACGCCCGGTGGAGCTTGAAAACCGCACAAAGCCAGGGTAAGAAAATAAATATCCGTCAAGCCCTCGACCCATTAGTACCGGTCGGCTACGCACATTGCTGCGCTTCCACCGCCGGCCTATCAACCTGGTGGTCTACCAGGGGTCTTACTCCCTCAAGGGGATGGGAGAACTTATCTCGAGGACGGCTTCCCGCTTAGATGCTTTCAGCGGTTATCCGTTCCGTGCGTAGCTAACCTGCGATGCCCTTGGCAGGACAACAGATACACCAGAGGCACGTTCATCCCGGTCCTCTCGTACTAGGGATGACTCCTCTCAATTCTCCAACGCCCACAGCAGATAGGGACCGAACTGTCTCACGACGTTCTGAACCCAGCTCGCGTACCGCTTTAATGGGCGAACAGCCCAACCCTTGGGACCTACTCCAGCCCCAGGATGCGACGAGCCGACATCGAGGTGCCAAACCGGTTCGTCGATGTGGACTCTTGGAACCGATAAGCCTGTTATCCCCGGAGTACCTTTTATCCGTTGAGCGACGGCGCTTCCACTTGCTACCGCCGGATCACTAAGCCCAACTTTCGTTCCTGCTCGACCCGTCGGTCTCGCAGTCAAGCTCCCTTATTGCCTTTACACTCTACGTACGATTTCCAACCGTACTGAGGGAACCTTTGGGCGCCTCCGTTACTCTTTAGGAGGCGACCGCCCCAGTCAAACTGCCCACCTGACACTGTTCACCGCCCGGATCACGGCGCGGTGTTAGAAGCTCAGAGCACCAAGGGTGGTATCTCAAGGGTGACTCCCCAGCGGCCAAAGCCACTGGTTCATAGTCTCCCACCTATCCTGAGCGAGATACCCCAAACTCCAATATCAAGTTGCAGTAAAGGTTCACGGGGTCTTTCCGTCTAGCTGCGGGTACTCGGCATCTTCACCGAGACTTTAATTTCACCGAGCCTCTCGTTGAGACAGCGTCCAACTCGTTACGCCATTCGTGCAGGTCGGAACTTACCCGACAAGGAATTTCGCTACCTTAGGACCGTTATAGTTACGGCCGCCGTTTACCGGGGCTTAGCTTCATTGCTTCGCGCCGAAGCGCTAACAAGTCCGCGTAACCTTCCGGCACCGGGCAGGCGTCAGACCCTATACGTCGTCTTGCGACTTAGCAGAGCCCTGTGTTTTTGGTAAACAGTCGGTTGGACCAATTCACTGCGGCCCCCTCGAGCTCCCTCCGTATGGAGTTCACCCTAACGGGGCGTCCCTTCTCCCGAAGTTACGGGACGATTTTGCCGAGTTCCTTAACGAGAGTTAGCTCGCTCACCTCAGTATTTTCTACTTGTCCACCTGTGTCGGTTATCGGTACGGGCACGCGACTCCTGCCTAGAGGCTTTTCTCGGAGGCATGGGATTGGGGACTCGCCGGCGGTAAGCCAGCTGGCATCGCACCTCGCGTCAAAACGCCGCTGCGGATTTTCCTACAGCGACTAGCTACGTGCTTGCCCCAGGACGACCATCGCCTGGGATCCCCTACCCTTCCCCGTCCCCCCATCGGTCATAACGGAGACAACGTGGTACAGGAATATCAACCTGTTGGCCATCGGCTACGCCTTTCGGCCTCGCCTTAGGTCCCGACTAACCCTGAGCAGACGAACTTTACTCAGGAAACCTTGGACAATCGGTGGTGGGGAGTCTCACCCCACTTTCGTTACTCATGCCGGCATTCTCACTTCCAGCCACTCCACGGGGCCTTACGACACCGCTTCACGCAACTGGAACGCTCTCCTACCGCGTACAGAGCCCGCAGGCCTGCACACCCATAGCTTCGGAGGCTAGCTTAAGCCCCGTTGAATTATCCGCGCCCGAACACTTGACCAGTGAGCTGTTACGCACTCTTTCAAGGATGGCTGCTTCTAAGCCAACCTCTTGGTTGTCTCTGCATTCGGACATCGTTTGCCACTTAGCTAACACTTAGGGTCCTTAGCTGATGGTCTGGGTTGTTTCCCTCTCGCGTACGAAGTTTATCCCCCGCACACTGACTCCCGAGTTAAATGTAACGGTCTTCGGAGTTTGCCTGAAGTCGGTAACCTGGTAGGGCCCCTAATCCAAACAGTGCTCTACGGCCGCAACACAATTACTCGAGGCTATACCTAAATATATTTCGGAGAGAACCAGATATCTCTGAGCTTGATTAGCCTTTCACTCCGATCCACAGGTCATCCGCCCAGTTTTCAACCTAGGTCGGTTCGGCCCTCCACGAGGTCTTACCCCCGCTTCAGCCTGCCCATGGATAGCTCGCTCAGTTTCGGGTCTACCGCCAGTGACTATGTCGCCCTATTCAGACTCGCTTTCGCTACGGCTCCGCTCATCGCTTAACCTTGCCACTGACGAGTAACTCGCCGGCTCGTGATGCAAAAAGCACGCCGTCACACCCGAAGGTGCTCCGACCACTTGTAAGTCTACGGTTTCAGGTACTATTTCACACCCCTTCAGGGGTACTTTTCACCTTTCCCTCACGGTACTAGTTCACTATCGGTCACCAAGTAGTACTTAGCCTTGGAGGGTGGTCCCCCCAGGTTCAGACCACGTTTCACGGGTGTGGTCTTACTCAGGAACGTCAATCGACAGATCAGTGCGCTTTCGCCTACGGGACGATTGCCCTCTGTGGTGCGAGGTTCCACTCTTTGTAACTGTCGCCAGGCTGGCACGGCCTGGACATAACGTCCTACAACCCCGGATAGGCAACGCGTGCCGCTTACACCTATCCAGTTTGGGCTGATCCCTTTTCGCTCGCCACTACTCAGGGAGTCTCGGTTGATTTCTTTTCCTCGGGCTACTTAGATGTTTCAGTTCGCCCGGTTCCCTTCCGGAGGCTATGTATTCACCACCGGATGACGCCGCATTACCGGCGCCGGGTTTTCCCATTCGGAGATCCGCGGGTCAATGGCTGTTCAGCGCCTCACCGCGGCTTATCGCAGCCGTCCACGTCCTTCATCGACTCTTGGTGCCAAGGCATCCACCGTAAACTCTTACTATCTTGACGGTGAGCGATTCACTCACAAAGTGTGTGAATCGTAATTAAATTACCCTAGACCCACCGAAGTGGGTCTAACAGAATTCGTATGAATTCTGATTATTGGCCTTGTGCAGTTTTCAAGGTCCACCGAGGCGCACCTCCGGGTTCTCCGAAGGAGGTCTCTCAAAACTGAGCAGCGTTAACCCACCGACCTAAATCGATGGGCAGCCCGGTCGACGTTCTAGAGAAATCTCCCTAGAAAGGAGGTGATCCAGCCGCAGCTTCCGCTACGGCTACCTTGTTACGACTTCACCCCAATCACGGGCCCCACCTTCGACGGCTCCCTCCTTGCGGTTAGGCCACCGGCTTCGGGTGTTGCTCGCTTTCGTGGTGTGACGGGCGGTGTGTACAAGGCCCGGGAACGTATTCACCGCGGCATTGCTGATCCGCGATTACTAGCAACTCCACCTTCATGGAGGCGAGTTTCAGCCTCCAATCCGAACCGAGGCGCACTTTATGGGATTTGCTCCACCTCGCGGTATTGCTGCCCTTTGTATGCGCCAATGTAGCACGTGTGTAGCCCTGGACATAAGGGGCATGATGACTTGACGTCATCCCCACCTTCCTCCGGTTTGTCACCGGCAGTCTCCTATGAGTCCCCAACTAAATGATGGCAACATAGGACGGGGGTTGCGCTCGTTGCGGGACTTAACCCAACATCTCACGACACGAGCTGACGACAGCCATGCACCACCTGTGATGGTGTCCCGAAGGAAAACCGTGTTTCCACGGCGGTCACCAACATGTCAAGCCCAGGTAAGGTTCTTCGCGTTGCGTCGAATTAAACCACATGCTCCGCTGCTTGTGCGGGCCCCCGTCAATTCCTTTGAGTTTTAGCCTTGCGGCCGTACTCCCCAGGCGGGGTACTTAGTGCGTTAGCGACGGCACGGGAGGAGTCGACACCTCCCACACCTAGTACCCATCGTTTACGGCGTGGACTACCAGGGTATCTAATCCTGTTCGCTCCCCACGCTTTCGCGCCTCAGTGTCAGTAACGTCCCAGCGAGCTGCCTTCGCTATTGGTGTTCCTCCTGATATCTGCGCATTCCACCGCTACACCAGGAATTCCACTCGCCTCTTCCGTACTCTAGCCACACAGTATCCATCGGCTTTCAAAGGTTGAGCCTTTGACTTTCACAACGGACTTATGTGGCCACCTACGCGCGCTTTACGCCCAATGATTCCGGACAACGCTTGCTCCCTACGTATTACCGCGGCTGCTGGCACGTAGTTAGCCGGAGCTTCTTGTGGAGGTACCGTCAACTCACACGGCTATTCACCGGTGAGCCTTCGTCCCTCCTGAAAGGGGTTTACAACCCGAAGGCCGTCTTCCCCCACGCGGCGTTGCTGCGTCACGCTTTCGCGCATTGCGCAAGATTCCCCACTGCTGCCTCCCGTAGGAGTCTGGGCCGTGTCTCAGTCCCAGTGTGGCTGATCGTCCTCTCAGACCAGCTACCCATCGTTGCCTTGGTAGGCCGTTACCCCACCAACAAGCTAATGGGCCGCGAGCCCCTCCCAATGCGGAGGCCGAAGCTTCCTTTAGCGAACAGGCTGATGCCTGTGCGCCACATCCGGTATTAGCCCGAGTTTCCTCGGGTTGTCCCGGTCATCGGGGCAGGTTACTCACGTGTTACTCACCCGTTCGCGGCTTTGCCCCAGGGCAAGCCCTGGTTCGTCGCACCACTTGCATGTGTTAAGCACGCCGCCAGCGTTCGTCCTGAGCCAGGATCAAACTCTCCGTGAAATGTACTTCTACAGAGAGCCTGTCATATCTCAGTGGCCGCCGAGTACACAAATACGGCGACCGACATGACGAGGTAAATCAAGACCATCCGGCACGCTGGCGCACCGAATGGGTCGGGCTGAACATTCCGCAGACCGAAGTCCGCGGAGATGCACGCTGCTCAGTTTTCAAAGACCGCTGCGCTCTCTACGGCGGGACTCGCCGCTCTCGACGCTCGGGGCTGCTCAGGGCATCCCCAGAAGGACGAAGGAGTATAGCGCTCCGGCAGCGGTTTGCCTAGCCCCTCTCAGGCGGCGCTGTCGAAGAGGCTGAGGAAGCGGCGCTTGCCGACCTGCAGGACCTTTCCAGCCAGCTCCCCACGCGGAATCTCCAGGGTATCGGACGCGACCGTCTCGCCGTCGAGCTTGACCCCGCCCTGCTGGATCAGGCGCCGCGCCTCGCTCGAGCTGAGCTCGAAGCCGCTGCCGATCAGCTTCGGCAGGAGGATGATCTCCCGCTCGCTGCCGGCGTAGGGATCTATGTCCCAGGAGGGAATCTCGTCGGGGACGCCCCGCTGCACGAAGACGCGGTTGAAGTGCTCCTCGGCTGCCGCCCCCGCCCCCTCGCCATGGAAGCGGGCGACGATCCGCCGCCCCAGCTCCCGCTTGGCCTCGTTGGGCGGGCCCTCGGGCTGCTCGGAACCCAGCAGCAGCCGGTAGTACTCGGCCATCGCCTCGTCGGGGATGCTCATCAGCTTGCCGAACATCTCCTCCGGCGGATCGGTGACGCCGACGTAGTTGCCGAGCGACTTGCTCATCTTCTGGACGCCGTCGGTGCCGACCAGGATCGGCATGGTCATGACCGACTGCGGCTTCTGCCCGTAGGCACCCTGGACGTCGCGGCCGAAGAGGAGGTTGAACTTCTGGTCGGTGCCGCCGAGCTCGAGGTCCGCCTCGACGGCGACCGAGTCGTAGCCCTGCAGCAGCGGGTAGAGCAGCTCCAACGCCGCGATCGGCTGGGCCGCGGCCATTCGCTTCTGGAAGTCGTCGCGCTCGAGCAGCCGCGCCACCGTCGTCTGCGCCAGCAGGCCCAGCAGCGCCTCCGGCTCCATCCGCAGCCACTCGCTGTTGCGGCGGACCTCGGTCTTCTCACGATCGAGAATCTTGAAGGCCTGCTCCTGGTAGGTGGCGGCGTTGGCCTCGATCTCCTCAGGCGTAGGCACCGGCCGCGTCGCCGAGCGGCCGCTGGGATCCCCCACCTGGGCGGTGAAGTCGCCGACGATCAGGACGACCTGGTGCCCGGCCCGCTGGAACTCGGCGAGCTTCTCGAGGACGACCGTGTGGCCGAGGTGGATGTCCGCCGTGGTCGGGTCGATCCCGAGCTTGACCCGCAGCGGCTTGTCCCCCTCTAGCTGCTCGGCGAGCCGCCCCTCGGGCAGCACGTCGACAGCGTTCCGCGTCAGATCCGACATCGGCGCAATGCTAGACTGCCGCCTCCGCGCAACGGGCTAAGCCTGGTTGCAGCGGTTTCCTTTTTGATGGCTTCCTCGGAACGCAAACCGCGCCTCAAAAAGCTGCGCGTGCTCTTCGTGCTGCTTGGACTCGGGGTTCTCGCCGTTGTCTCGATGGTCTTCGGGATGATGGCCGCGGTCTCCCAGGACCTGCCGGCGATCTATGACTTCGCCCAGTACAAGGCCTCGAAGAACAGCATCCTCGTCGACGCCAATGGCGAGGAGATCGGGACGCTGAGCAGCGACCAGAACAAGATCCTCCTCAGCTCCGGCGAGATCTCCCCCAACATCAAGAATGCGGTGGTCTCGATCGAGGACTCGCGCTTCTACGAACACACCGGCGTCGACTTCCAGGGCATCGGCCGCGCCCTCGTCAAAGACATCCTCAGCATGAGCGCCGCCCAGGGTGCCTCGACGATCACCCAGCAGTTCGTCAAGAACGCGCTCGAAGCGCAGGGGGACCGATCGCTCTTCGTCAAGTTCAAGGAGGCGGCACTGGCCTACCGGCTGGAGCGCCACTGGAGCAAGGACAAGATCATCACCGAGTACCTCAACACGGTCTACTTCGGCCAGGGGGCCTACGGGATCGAGGCGGCGGCGCGCACCTACTTCGGCGCCGCCCACCCCGGCTGCGGCTCCGAAGGAGAACCCTGCGCATCGGTGCTCGAGCCGTGGGAGGCGGCGCTGCTGGCCGGGATCATCCAGTCCCCCTACGCCTACGACCCGAAGGTCTACCCAGAAAACGCCCTTGCCCGCCGCAACCTCGTCCTCGAACGGATGGCCGAACAGGGCTACATCTCTGAAGAACAGATGCGCGAAGGCCAGGAGCAGGCCCTGCCGGCGGCCGCCAACATCGAGCCGCCCAGCCTCGACTCCCGGGCCCCCTACTTCACCGCCTACCTGCGCCAGCAGCTGGTCGAACGCTACGGCGCCTCGAAAGCCTTCTTCGGCGGTCTGACGGTCAAGTCGACGCTCGACCTGCAGCTCCAGGAAGCCGCCGAAGAAGCGGTCAACTCCTACCTCGGCTACTCGCCGGCGACCGCCTCGGTAGTCGTGATCGACAACCACAACGCGGGGGTCAAGGCGATGGTCGGCGGCCCGGACTTCGACACCGCGCCGTTCAACCTGGCGACCCAAGGCCACCGCCAGCCCGGCTCCTCGATCAAGCCCTTCACCCTGCTGACGGCGCTCGAACAGGGGATCTCGCCCTACACGGTCTACCCCTCCGAAGAGCGCTTCTTCCCGTTCGGGAAAAAGGGGGGCGAAACCTTCCACGTGACCAACGACGAGGGCTCCTACCTCGGCTCCTGCGACATCGTCTGCGCGACGACCTACTCGGACAACTCGATCTACGCGGCGCTCGCCCTGGAAGGCCTCGAAGGCAAGACCGTTCGCGACAAAACCGGGGCGATCGCCGGCACGATCCACAAGGCCGGCTACAGCGACCCGATCTCGACCAACCCGGCGATGGTCCTCGGCGGCCTCGCCGAAGGCGCGACGCCGCTCGGCTGGACCTACGCCTACTCGACGATCGGCAACAACGGCGACCGCGTCAGCGGCACCCTCGCCCCCCGCCCCGGCGACAGCCCCGTCTCCTATACCCAGGTGACCAACGACGACGGCGAGACGATCAAGGGCGGCGACAACGACTCCCTCCACGACCAGGTCTTCAACCAGGAAACGGTCGAAACCGCAAAGGGCATCCTCGAAACCGTCGTCTCCAGCGGCACCGGCACCAACGCCCAGATCGGCGCCGAAAACCAGTGGGGCAAGACGGGGACGACGGAGAACAACGGCGACGCCTGGTTCTGCGGCGGCATCGGCGACGAAGTCACCGCCTGCGTCTGGGTCGGCTACCCCGACACGACGACGCCGATGACGACCCTCTACAACGGCGGCCCGGTGATGGGCGGCACCTTCCCGGCCCTGATCTGGGCGCGGGTGATGTCCGCCTGGCAGGACATCCAGGCCGAACACGCCGCCGAAAGGGCCGCGCGAAAGGCGGCCAAGGAGGAAGGCAAGGACCCCGAGGAAGCCGAAGCTGAAGTCGAAGAAGGCTATGTCGCGCCGGAAACCGAAGGGTATGTAGAACCCGAAGGCGAAGCCGAAGCGACGCCCGAACCCGAAGTGGTCGAACCCACCCCGGAAACCGAAGTCGCACCCGAAGCCGGCGCCGAAGAAGCGACCCCAGAAGCCGTCCCGGAAACTGGCGGGGGCGGCGGCGTGACCGCCGGCTAGACGGGGCGCGGGCGCGAGACGTAGCGGCTGCCGGCGGCACAGAAGCGCCACGGGCGCTCGACCGCTTTCGTAATTCCGATCCGCGGGCCGGTGACGACCTGCGGGGGATCGCCCTCGGGCGGCGTCAGCAGGAACGGCTCGCGGCTGAGGTCTCGTTCGTTGTCGGAGAGGTCGATTCCAAGCGCTTCGGTCAGCTTGCCCGGCCCCGAGCAGAGCTCGGTGTCGGGCTTGTCGCCGCCGCGGCGGACGCGCATCTCCTCGACGCCGTAGGTCGGCTCCAGTGCCCGGATCAAAACGGCCGCCGCCTCGCCCTCTGGTTCGGCGACCGCGTTGAGGAGGCTGTGGATCCCGTAGGAGAGGTAAACGTAGGCGTAGCCGGGCGGGCCGAAGAGGACGCGAGTGCGCTCGGTCAGGCCGACGTAGGCGTGGCAGGCCGGATCGTCGGCCTCGTAGCTCTCGGTCTCGACGATGACGCCGCCGCGGCCTTCGTAGAGGAGCGTGCAGCCGATCAGATCGCGCGCGACCGCATGCACGGACCGGTCATAAAAATCGCGATCGAGCGACTCTCCCCTCAGGCGCGCTCCTCCCGGGCCCGCGCCTGCACCGCCGCCAGCGTCTCCCGCGCCTCCTCGATCTGCTTCGCCAACGGCGCCGAGCCGGTGCCGCCAGCGATCCGCTTCGACTCCAGCCAGCTGCTGCGCTGCAGCACCTCGTAGTAGGAGTCGTCGAGGTGCTCGGAGCGCTCGCACAGCTCCTCCGGAGTCAGCTCGGAGAGGGATTTGCCGCGCTCGACTGCGTCACGGACGAGCCCACCGACAATGCCGTGCGCCTCGCGGAAAGGGACGCCGCGGCGGACCAGGAGGTCGGCGACCTCGGTCGCGGCCAGCATCTCGTCGCCGGAGGCAGCCTCCATCCGCTCGCGGTCGAACTCGATCCCCTCCAGCATCCCGGCGGTGGCGTCGAGGCAGGCCTCGACGGTGTCGATCGCGTCGAAGAGCGGCTCCTTGTCCTCCTGCATGTCCTTGCCGTAGGTGAGCGGCAGCGCGTGCATAACTCCCAGCAGCGTCTGGTAGGAGGCGGCGACACGCGGGCTCTTCGCCCGCAAGAGCTCGGCCGAGTCGGGGTTCTTCTTCTGCGGCATGATCGAGGAGCCCGAGGAGAAGGACTCGTCGAGCTCGCAGAAGCCGAACTCGCTGCTTGACCAGATGACGATTTCCGAGCCGAGGCGCGAGAGGTGCATGGCGCAGATTGAGGCCGCGTTGAGGTAGTCGAGGACGAAGTCGCGGTTGGAGGCGCCGTCGATCGAGTTGTGGCTGACGTGGGCGAAGCCGAGGTCCGCGGCGACGGCCTCGCGGTCGATCTCCCAGTTGACGCCGGCCAGGGCGCCGGAGCCGAGCGGCATCACGCCGGCGCTGTCGAGGGCGAGCTGGAAGCGGACGACGTCGCGGGCGAGCATCCAGAAGTAGGCGAGCAGGTGGTGGCCGAGGTAGACCGGCTGGGCGCGCTGCAGGTGGGTGTAGCCGGGCATCGTCCAGTCGGCGTGGGACTCGGCGAGGGTGAGGAGGCGCTCCATCGCCGCCCCGCAGAGCTCGATCGCGCTCAAAGAGTGGTTCTGAACGACCATCGCGACATCGGTCGCGACCTGGTCGTTGCGCGAGCGGCCGGTGTGAAGCTTGCCCGCCAGCGGCCCGATCTCCTCGCCGAGCAGGCGCTCAATCGCCATGTGGATGTCCTCGTCGGCGCCCTCGAACTCGAAGCCGTGGGCGCCCATGCGGACGCGGACCCGCTCCAGCCCCGCTTCGATCTGCGAGAGCTCATCGGCTTCGAGGACGCCGATTCCCTTCAAGCCGCGGGCGTGGGCGATCGACTGGTCGATGTCGTAGATCGCCAGCTGCCAGTCGAAGGGCAGCGAGCGGTTGAGCCGCCAGAAGCGTGGATCGGGGTCTTTGCGGAAGCGTCCCATCGGGCGGGCGATTATGCCGTGACTCAGCCCTGGCCGAGGGCCGCGGTCAGCTCCTGGCAGACGCGGTCCACCTGCGCCTCGCTCATCGCCGGGAAGAACGGCAGCGCCAGCGAGTCGGCGGCGGCGGCTTCGGCGACCGGGAACTGGCCCTCGCGGTAGCCCAGTTCGCGCAGGTGCGGGAAGAGGTGGATGCAGGGCAGGTAGGCCTTGGAGGCAACGCCGCGCTCGGCGAGTCGAGCGATCGTCGCGTCGCGGTCGACGCCCTGCGGCAGGCGCACGGTGTAGACGAACCAGCTGCGGACCTCGGAGCCGCGGCCGGGGATCGGAGTGCGCATTCCCTCGATCGAGCCGAGGCGCTCCGAGTACATCTGCGCCACCGCGGCGCGGCGATCGAGCAGCGAGCCGAGCTTCTCGACCTGGGCAACGCCGAGCGCGGCAGCAAGGTCTGAGAGGCGGTAGTTGAAGCCGAGGCGGTCGTGGTCGAGCCAGCCCATGTCGACGGCGCGGCCCTGATTACGCTCCGAGCGCAGGCGGGCGGCCTCCTCGGGTCCCCGGGGGACGATCATGCCTCCCTCCCCCGTGGTCATCTGCTTGTTGGCGTAGAAGGCGAAGGTCGCGAGGTTGCCCCGGGCGCCGACTTTGCGACCCTCCGAGTCGACCGCCCCGAGCGCCTCGCAGGCGTCCTCGAGGATGCCGAGCCCGTGCTCGACGGCGAGCGCCTCCAGCTCCGGCATCGCCGCCGGATAGCCGAAGATGTGGACCGGCAGCAGGCCGACGGTGCGCTCGCCGGCCGCCGCGGCCGCCGCGGCCGGGTCGATATCCAGCGTCTCCTCCTCGACGTCGACGAAGACCGGCTTCGCGCCCTCGTAGAGCAAGCAGTTGGCAGAGGCGACGAAGCTGAAGGGGCTGGTCACAACCTCGTCGCCCTCGCCCCAGCCCAGCATCCGCACCCCGAGGTGGAGCGCGGTGGTGCCGCTGGAGGTCATTACCACGTCCTCGACCCCGAGCCAGGCAGCGAACTCGCGCTCGAACCGCTCCCCCATCGGGCCGAGCGAGAGCTGGCCGGAGCGCAGCACCTCCAGCACCAGCTCCTCCTCGCGCGTACCAAGATCCGGCTGGGCGAGAGGAATCTGTTGGTGGTCGCTGCTCACTGGAAGGCGTACTCCAGCGAGTCGACCAGTGCCTCCCAGGAGGCCTCGATGATGTTCTCCGAGACCCCCGTCGTCCCCCACTCCCGCTCGCCATCGGCGGAATCGAGGAGGACGCGGGTGACGGCACCGGTGCCGTGGGCTTCGTCGAGGATCCGCACCTTGTAGTTGGTCAACTCGACGTCGGCTAGGTGCGGGTGGCGGTCGGCGATCGCCGCGCGCAGAGCCCGGTCGAGGGCGTTGACCGGCCCGTTGCCCTCGGCGGCCTCGAAGTAGCGCTTGCCGTCGACCTCGACTTTGATCGTCGCCTCGGTCCGGACCTCGCCGTCTTCGTGTTTTTCGACGACTACGCGGAAGCTCTCGAGCCGGAAGAGCGGCTTGTAGGTGCCGGCCTCGCGGCGCAGCAGCAGCTCAAAGGAGGCCGGCGCCGCCTCGTAGTGGTAGCCATCGTGCTCGCGGCGCTTCAGCTGATCGACCGCGCGCGCCGCAGCGGCGTCATCCATCTCGATCCCGCTCCGCTCGGCCTGGGCCCGGATCGTCGCCTTGCCGGAGAGCTCGGAGGGCAGGATCGCCCGCTGGTTGCCGACCGCCGCGGGATCGATGTGCTCGAAGGTCCGCGCGTCGGCCTCGACCCCGGCGACGTGCATCCCGCCCTTGTGGGCGAAGGCGTTGCGTCCCACGTAGGGGGCGTCGGGGTCCTGGGTGACGTTGCAGAGCTCGTCGACGAAGCGGACCGTCTCCGTCAGCGAGGCGAGCTGCTCGGCGCCGACGACGTCGAAGCCGAGCTTCAGCTGCAGGTTGGGCAGGATCGTCGTCAGGTTGGCGTTGCCGCAGCGCTCGCCGTAGCCGTTGACCGTCCCCTGGACCATCCGCGCGCCCTCGGCGACCGCCGCCAGCGAGTTGGCGACCCCGCAGCCGGCGTCGTCGTGGACGTGGATCCCGACTTCGGCCCGCTCGCCCAGCTTCGCCACCACCTCGCGAGTCGCGGCTGAGATCTGGTCGGGCAGGCTGGAGCCGTTGGTATCGCAGAGGGTGACGTTCTCCGCTCCCGCCTCAACCGCCGCCGCCAGGCACTCGAGCGCGTAGGCGCTGTCGTCGCGGTAGGCGTCAAAGAAGTGCTCGGCGTCGTAGACGACGCGCTTCGCCTGCTCGCGACAGAAGCTGACCGAGTCGGCGATCATCGCCAGGTTCTCCTCGCGGCTGACCTTCGTCACCTTCTCCAGGTGCAGGCCCCAGGTCTTGCCGACCAGCGTCACCACCGGCGTGAAGGCACCGACCAGGGTCTGCAGCGCTGGGTCGTCCTCGGGGGCGGTGTCGCGGCGGCGGGTCATCCCGAAGGCGCAGATCGTCGCCTGCTCCAGCTCCAGCTCGGCGAGGCGCGCGAAGAGCTCCTCTTCCTTCGGGTTGGAGCTCGGGAAGCCGGCCTCGATCATCTGCACCCCGAGCTTGTCGAGGGCGAGGACGACGCGGGCCTTCTCGGAGGCCGAGAGCGACATCCCCTCCCCCTGCATCCCGTCCCGCAAGGTGGTGTCGTAGAGCTTCACTTGTTCCATCGTTTGCTGCCTTTCGATTCGAAGAAGATCGGGTGGGCCGGAGCCCGGGCGCGCGGACGTGCCGCGCCGGCCGCTTATGCGGCGGGGGTAATTCGCCCGATCGACTCCGAGCCGTTGGCTCCGGGGGAGTCGGATGCGTCAGGAGTCTCGACGAAGTCGAGCCACTCCAGGTACTCCTCCGCCTTGCCGCAGAGGGCGTCTTCGAACTTCGCCTGCACCTGGCGGGTCACCTCGCCGGGGTCGCCGAGCGGGTGGTCGTCGATCTCACGCACCGGCACCAGCTCCGCCGCGGTGCCGGTGAGGAAGACCTCGTCGGCGAGGTAGAGCTCGGCGCGGGCGATGTCCCGCTCGACCACGGTGTAGCCGAGGTCGCGGGCGATCTGGATCACCGACTTGCGGTTGATCCCGTCGAGGATCGAGGCGACGTGCGGCGGGGTGAGGATCTGGTCGTCGCGGACGACGAAGATGTTCTCGCCCGAGCCCTCGCAGACGAAGCCGCGCTCGTCGAGCAGGATCGCCTCGTCGTAGCCGGCGTTGGAGGACTCGGTCTTGGCGAGGATCGAGTTGAGGTAGGAGCCCGAGGCCTTGGCGTGCGGGATCGAGCCGGCGGGGCTGATCCGGCGCCAGCTCGAGACCTTGGCGCGGATGCCGCCGTTCTTGCTCTCCTCGCCGAGGTAGGCGCCCCAGGGGAAGGCGGCGATGATGACGTCGACCGGGGCGTCTTTGGCGTAAAGGCCGAGGCTGCCGTAGCCGCGATAAGCGAGCGGGCGGATGTAGGCGGAGCGAAGGTCGTTGCGGCGCAGCAGCTCGTGCGTCGCGAGGCGGATTTCCTCGGCCGAGTAGGGCAGCTCCAGGTAGTAGAGCTCTGCCGACTTCTCGAGCCGGTCGAGGTGGTCCTGGTGGCGGAAGACGGCTGGGCCGCGCGGGGTGTCGTAGCAGCGGATCCCCTCGAAGACGCCGGTCCCGTAGTGCAGGCCGTGGCTGAGGACGTGCGTCTGCGCGTCCTCCCAGGCGACGAACTCGCGTTTCCTCCAAATCAACTCGACCGGATCCATGTTGGGGAATTATGCCCGATCAAACGCACGGCTACAGCAGGAAGACCTCGAAAGGTCCACGGAACTCGAATATGAGGAGCCATTTGATGCGAATTCCCCGCCCCAAGCTCAATTACGCGAACGTGATCGCGACGATCGCGCTCTTCGTCGCCCTCGGCGGCGCCGCCGTCGCCGCCGGCCTGCCCCGCAACAGCGTCGGAACCAACCAGCTGAAGCGCGGCGCCGTCAGCGCCGCGAAGCTGAAGCGCGGCGCGGTCACCGCGGGCAAGATCGCCCCGAAGGCAGTCGTCGCCGGCAAACTCGGCGCCAACGCGGTTCTGCCGGGCAACCTCGGCAACGGGATCATCACCACCAACAAGCTCTCCGACAGCTCGGTGATCGCGAGCAAGATCAAGAACGGCGCGGTCACCACGAACAAACTCAACAACGGTGCCGTGACGACGGCGAAGCTGGGAGACGGTTCGGTCACCCTGGGCAAGCTCGCTGACACCGTCCCGCCGCTGCTGGGGACGCTGAAAAGCGGCCAAACCTTGCGCGGGGTCTTCGCGCTCGGGGGCGAGGACAAAATCACCCCCGACTCGGTCACCTTCCAGTTCCCGCTGGTGAACCCGCCAGCAGCGTCGAAAGACAACGTCCTCGACGTCAGCAAAACCAACGCCAACTGCCCCGGCATCACCGGCACCGCCACCCCCCAGGCGAATCCGGGCCAGCTCTGCGTCTATATCACCTCGAAATCGGCCGAATTCGAAGGTCTGGAATTCATCGACGGGGCGACCAACAGGCTTGGCTTCGGGCTCGCCGCCGGCTTCAAACTGGCCGACCCCGCCAACCTGGTCTACGGCCAGTGGGCGGTCACGGCGCCGTAACGGTCTTGGCGAGAGCCGGCGGGAGGGGTTCGGCGGACAAAAGCGGGGAGTGTCCGGCGAACCCCTCCCGCCGGCTCCCTCTCTACGCGAGCTCTGCGAGTACCGCCGCGGTCATCTCCTCGGTCCCGACCTCGCGCTCGGGAGCCGGGTTCTCGCTGGTCGGCGGCTGCACGACGGTGCCGGAAGCGAGGTCGGGAGTACGGAGGCCGCGCTCGAGTACGGCGTCGACCGCGGCCTCGATGCGGGCGGCGTCCTCGCCCCGGGAGAGGCCGTGGCGCAGCATCATCGCCGCCGAGAGGAAGGTCGCGAGCGGGTTGGCGACCCCCTGGCCGGCGATGTCGGGGGCGGAGCCGTGGACGGGCTCAAAGAGGCCGGGGGCGCCATCGGCGCCGAGGCTGGCGGAGGGCAGCATTCCCAGGGAGCCGGTCAGCATCGCCGCCTCGTCGCTGAGGATGTCGCCGAAGAGGTTCTCGGAGAGGACGACGTCGAAGTCGGCCGGGCGCGAGACCAGCTGCATCGCCGCGTTGTCGACCAGCAGGTGTTCGAGCTCGACGTCCTCGTAGTCGCCGGCGACGCGGCCGACGACCTCGCGCCAGAGACGGGAGGTCTCGAGCACGTTGGCCTTGTCGACCGAGGTCACCTTCGGTTTGCGGCCGGAGCTCTCGGCGCGGCGGCGGGCGGCGTCGAAGGCGGTGCGGGCAATCCGGTCGATCTCCTCGGCCGAGTACTCGCAGGTGTCGTGGGCGACGTCGCCGTCGCGGCCGGAGTCGCCGAAGTAGATGCCGCCGGTGAGCTCGCGGACGACGAGCAGGTCGGTGCCGGCGATCCGCTCCTCGCGCAGCGGGCTGGCGCCGACCAAAGCCGGGCTCGGGCGAACCGGTCGCAGGTTGGCGTAAAGGCCCATCCCCTTGCGCAGGCCGAGCAGGCCCTGCTCGGGGCGCGGCGCGTTCGGGTCGGTCGTGTCCCATTTCGGGCCGCCGACGGCACCGAGCAGGACCGCGTCGGCGCTGCGGCAGGCCTCGAGGACCTCGTCGGTGAGGGCGGTGCCGTGCTCGTCGATCGAGCAACCGCCCATCAGCTGCTCCTCGTAGGAGAACTCACCGAGGGCGTCGAGAACCTGGCGGGCGGCGGCGACGATCTCGGGACCGATCCCGTCGCCGGCGAGGACGACTATGCGCGGGGTGCCGTTCATCGGCGGCACTCTAGTCAGGACGCCCGAGCGTCGATGTTGAGGCGCACGTACCGGTAGGAGATCGGCTGCTCGAGGCGATCCATCACCGCGTCGATGAAGGTTTCGCGCTGGTCGTCGGGGAGCCGTTCCAGGTGCGGCGCCAGGCCGGCGGCTGCGCCGAACGCCCGCGGCTCCTCTGGCTGGACCAACTTCTCCTCCAGCCAGCAGCGGGCCTCGGCGAAGCCGGCCGCGGCCAGTCTCGCTTCGGTTTCCTTGGGGCCGGCGAAGTTGTATGGCGTCGGCCATCCCTCGAAGGTGGGGGCGAACTCGGGCAGATGGGAGGCGGCCTCGATCGCCGCGGCGAATTCGGCGACGTTCCCTATGCCGCCGCACTGGGCGACGAGCGGGGCACCCTCCTTCATTGCTGCGCGCAGGCGCTTGAAGAGAAGGTCGTGGTCGGGGACCCAGTGGAAGGTCGCGTTGGAGAAGACCGCGTCGACTGGCTCCTCAACCTGGAGCTTGAGCAGGTCGGCGACCCGCAGGTCGACTCGGTCGGCGTAGGGCTGAAGGTTCTCCCGCGCCGCCTCGATCATCGCCTCGGAGCCGTCAACGCCGACAACCCGTCCCTCCGGCAGCTTCTCGAGCAGCAGCCGGGTAACCCCGCCAGAGCCGCAGCCGGCGTCGAGGACCGTCTCGGCGCCACTCAGCGGCAGGCGCTCGAGGACCTGCCGCGCCCATTCCTCCTGTGGTTTGGCGAGCCGGTGGTACGCCGCGGCGTCCCACTCGGCGGCTCCGCCCGCCATCAGAGGCTGGTCGTGACCGGGCCTTGCGAGGCCGCTGGACCGGTCTCGAACTGGTCGATCGCGCCCGCGTTTTCGAGCGTGATGCCGATGTCGTCGAGCCCGTTGAGGAGCCGGTGTTTGACGTCGTGCTCGATCTGGAACTGGAAGACACCGGCGGCGCAGTTGACGGTCTCGTCGTCAAGGTCGATGCGGGCTTCGCCCGCCTCGGCGACGGCGCGGCAGTGCTCCTCGTCGAGGATCGCCGGCAGCAGCCCGATCTTGGTGCAGTTCGAGTAGAAGATGTCGGCGAAGGACGGCGCCAGGATCGCCTGGAAGCCGAAGTCCTCGAGCGCCCAGGGAGCGTGCTCGCGGGAGGAGCCGCAACCGAAGTTGGCGCCGGTGACGAGGATCGGGTTCGGCTCCAGCTCAATCTCGCCGTCGCGGATCCAGTCGTAGAAGAGGAACTCGCCGAAGCCGGTCCGCTCCACTCGCTTGAGGAACTGCTTGGGGATGATCTGGTCGGTGTCGACGTCGCTGCGGTCCAGCACCGACACCTTGCCTTCGATCTTGTCTACGGGTCGCATCCTCAGCTCCAATTCCTGATGTCGACGAAGTGTCCCTCGACGGCCGCGGCGGCGGCCATTTTCGGGCTGACGAGGTGGGTGCGGCCGCCCTTGCCCTGGCGCCCCTCGAAGTTGCGGTTCGAGGTCGAGGCGCAGCGCTCGCCTTCGTTCAGCGTGTCCGGGTTCATCCCCAGGCACATCGAGCAGCCGGCCACGCGCCAGTCGAAGCCGGCGCTCTTGAAGACCTCGTCGAGGCCCTCTTCCTCGGCGGCCTTCTTCACCTGTTGGGAGCCGGGGACGACCATCGCGCTGACGCCGCCGGCGACCTTGCGGCCCTCGACGATCGCCGCGGCCTCGCGTAGGTCCTCGATCCGCGAGTTAGTGCAGGAGCCGATGAAAATGCGTTCGGGTGCGATCTCGGTCATCGGCGTCCCGGCCTGCAGTCCCATGTAGGCGAGGGCGCGCTCGGCCGCTTCGCGGTCGGCGGGGGACTCCAGCTCGGCCGGGTCGGGAACGCGGTCGGTGACCTCGACGACCTGACCCGGGTTGGTCCCCCAGGTCACCATCGGCGAGATCCCGGAGGCGTCGACCTCGACCTCGGTGTCGAAGCTGGCGCCGTGATCGGTCGGCAGCTGCCGCCAGCGGGCCAGGGCAGCCTCGAAGTCGGCGGGAGCGGCGGGCCGTCCCCGCACCCACTCAAAGGTGGTCTCGTCGGGGGCGATCATCCCGGCGCGGCCGCCGCCCTCAATCGTCATGTTGCAGATCGTCATCCGGCCCGGCATCGAGAGCGCCTCGATCGCGGGGCCGGCGTACTCGACCGCATAGCCGGTCATACCGCCGGTGCCGAGGCGGCCAATCGTCGCCAGGATCAGATCCTTGGGCGTCACCCCGTGGCGCAGTTCGCCGCTGTAGTTGATCCGCATCGTCTTCGGCCGCTTCTGGACCAGGCACTGGGTCGCCAGCACGTGCTCGACCTCGGAGGTGCCGATGCCGAAGGCGAGCGCGCCAAAGGCGCCGTGGGTGGAGGTGTGGCTGTCTCCGCAGACGATCGTCATCCCCGGCTGGGTCGTCCCCAGCTCCGGGCCGATCACGTGGACGATGCCCTGGCGGTCGTGGCCGAGTGAGTAGACGGGGATGCCGAACTCCTCGCAGTTGCGCTCCAGCGTTTCGACCTGGACCCGGGAGAGCTGGTCGGCGATCAGGCGGGCGGCCATCGTCCCGTCGGTCGGGGTGTTGTGATCGGCGGTGGCGAGGGTCTTGTCCGGACGGCGGACGTCTCGACCGGCGAGGCGGAGGCCGTCGAAGGCCTGCGGCGAGGTGACCTCGTGGACCATGTGCAGGTCGATGTAGATCAGCCCCGGCGAAACCTCGTGGGACTCCCAGATCTTGTCGAACATCGTTTGTGGCATTGCTTATGACCTCCTGAGGCCGGCGGCGATCACGGCGAGGAAGCGGGTCGCCTCCTGGCCTTCGTTCTCGAAGTGATGCGGAAGGTCGGCGTCGAAGGTGACGCTGTCCCCTTCTTGAAGCTCGTGGCGGGCGCCGTCGACGACGAGCGCCAGGGTACCGGCGAGGACGACCGCGGTCTCGCGGCTCCCCGGCTCGTGCATCGGCGGGTCCTGGCGGCCGCCGGTGCTGGCGCCGGGCTCGAGCACGTGCAGGGAGACGTCGGCGCGCTGTCCCGGTAGCGGCGGGGTCAGCTCCTCGAAGCGGTGCCCCCCACGCTCGCTGTGGCGGCGGCCAGCGGCGCGGCTGATCGCGACGTGCTGCCCCTCGTCGAGGCGCAGCAGCTGCGAGAGCGTCAGCTCGAGGCCAGCGGCGATCTTGGCGGCCACGGCGAGGGTCGGCGACGTCTCGCCGCGCTCGACCTGGGACAGCATCGGCGCCGAGACGCCGGAGCGCTCGGCGAGGTCGCGCAGGGAGAGTCCCATCGCATCGCGCAAGGCGTGGATGCGGGGGCCGACGGGGGGTGAATCCGCGGCGGCCGGAGTCTTAGTCGCGGTGGGGGCCATGGGTGTACGTTATCACGGACGTTTGTATTTCGCCTTCTTTCTTCCTCTTTATCTATCCATCCCGAGCAAGACCCAAAGGTCGGAGGCGATTGCCTCGGCTTCGTCGTCTAGTTGGTTCCAGGTGAGATGGGTGATCGTGTAGCCAGCGGCGGCGAGGCGTCGATCACGGGCCTTGTCTTCTCGGAAGGCGCTTTTGGTTCCGTGGGTCTGCCAGCCGTCGAGCTCGACGATCTGGTCGGTGCCCGGCCAATGGCAGTCAACCTCAAAATGTCTGCCGCCGGCTTCGACCAGGACGTTGAAGCGGGGTAGCGACAGGCGGTGCTCCCGGCAGAAGGGAGCGAAGCGTTCCTCGAGCGGATTCTTCTGCTCTCCCACCGGTTCGTCCTTCAGCCCTTCCAGGGCGGTGAGCACCTTGCGAATGCCTCTCCGGCCGGGATAGCGGTCAACCAGGTCCCAAAGGGAGAGTCGGTCCCAGAGTTCCTTGAATTCCATCTCACGCAAGAGCCGCTTCACCTCATCGAGCGGCTCGGTGGCAGCAAGGTCGAGGATGGTGCGCGGGACGGTGGTCACCGCGATCCTGTCTTTACTCGTTACCTCGTCGGGAGGCACTCGGGAGACGTGGCGGCGGATCAGCTTCGACGACCGAGTGGCATGCGGAACGGTGACGTCGATGGTCGTTCGCGAGGTAGGCCGGAGCCCCCAGAGTGCTGCCGCTGAGTAGTGGCTGAGGATGGCAGCAGGTCCAGAAGCGAGAACGGCAGCCATCCACCGTCCCTCCTTCTGGATCAATCGGTGACCGACGAGGTAGACGCCCGCGTGGAAGCGATGCAGCCGCCCGTTCGCGAGCCGCTTCTTGACCGCGCCTTCACTCCATCCCGCCTCCAGCAACTGCCACCGCCCCACGATCCCGTGCTGTCGCTCAGCCAAATCCGCCAGCTCACGGTCGTCGTCGCGAGTCCGCGAAAACGGCTCTTGAGGGACCGTTTTTGCGGACTCGATGGGCACCCGCCCACGGTGGCGGGTGCGGGATCAAATTTGGTGCGCGGTTTGTGTCAGCTCTCACACCTCAGTGCGCCGCGACCGTGACTTCCCTCTGGAGGGGACGAGGGTGTCCCTCTCACAGAGGCTCAAGAAGTCGCGTTGGCGCCCTCGAGTCCGTCTCAGCTGCGCGACGGTCTCTGGGAGAGGGGCACCCCTCGTCCCCCTCCCGACCGAGGTTCTTCAAATCCCGGCCCTACGGACCCGGCGTACGCTCCACGGCCGCTTCAGCCGTAGCAGCCTCCGCCTCACGCGTCGCCGCGCCTTCCAAAGCGTTGGACAGCGCCCTCACGTAGGCGCGGGCGCTTGCCTCGAGGATGTCGGTCGCCACTCCCTGGCCGGTGGCCAGGCGGCCTGCCGCTCGCAGCTGCACGGTCACTTCGCCGAGGGCGTCCTCTCCCCCGGTCACCGCCTCGACCTTGTACTCGACCAGCTCGCACTCGGTCCCGGCCGCGTCCTGGATCGCGTGGAAGATCGCGTCGACGGGGCCGTCGCCGCTCGATTCGCCTACCGTCTCCTCACCCGAGGGCTGCGTCACCGCCACTTTCGCCACCGGGGGTCGCCTGGTTCCGGCCTCCACCTCGAACCAGGCCAGCTCGTGGGCTTCGGCGCGGTCGCGCATCTCGTCGGAGACGATCGCCTCCAGGTCCAGCGCGGTCACCTGCTTCTTGCGGTCGGCGACCTCCTTGAACGCCTTGAAGGCGTTGTTCAGCGCCTGGCCTTCGACCTTGAAGCCCAGCTGCTCCAGGGCGTCTTTCAGGGCGTGGCGGCCGGAGTGCTTGCCCAGGACGATCGAGTTCGACTCCAGGCCGACTTCGGTCGCGTCCATGATCTCGTAGGTGCTGCGCTCCTTCAGGACGCCGTCCTGGTGGATCCCGGACTCGTGGGCGAAGGCGTTGCGGCCGACGATCGCCTTGTTCGGCTGCACCGGGTAGCCGGTCAGGCGGCTGACCATGCGGCTGGTGCGGGCGATCTCCCGCGTGTTGATCCCAGTGCGGAGGTCGTGGACGTCCTCGCGGACGCCGACCAGCATCGCGATCTCCTCCAGCGAGCAGTTGCCGGCTCGCTCGCCGATCCCGTTGACAGCGCACTCGACCTGCCGTGCCCCCGCCAGCACACCGGCGTAGGAGTTGGCGACGGCCATCCCCAGGTCGTCGTGGCAGTGGACCGACATCTCGACCTCGCGCAGCGCCGGCACCAGCTCGTACAGGCGACGGAAGTAATCGGCGTACTCCTCCGGAGTCGTGTAGCCGACGGTGTCGGGGATGTTGACGACGGTCGCGCCCTCCTCGACGGCGATCGCGCAGACTTCGGCGGTGAACTCGATGTCGGCGCGGGTCGCGTCCATCGGCGAGAACTCGACGTCCTCGCAGTAGGACTTGGCCAGCGCCACCGCCGCCCGCGCCTGGCCCTTGACGTCCTCGCGGTCGGTCTGCAACTGGTGCTGAATGTGGATGTCGGAGGTGGAGATGAAGGTGTGGATGCGCGGACGCGCCGCCTCCTTGATCGCCCCCCAGGCCGCGTCGATGTCGGCTTTGTGGGTGCGGGCCAGGCCGCAGATCGTCGGCCCCTCCACCACCCGGGAGATCTTCTCGACGGCCTCGAAGTCGCCGGGCGAGGTGATCGGGAAGCCGGCCTCGATCACGTCGACCCCCAGGCGGGCGAGCTGTTGGGCGATCTCGACCTTCTCGGCCGTGTTCAGCGAGATGCCGGGCGACTGCTCGCCGTCTCGCAGCGTGGTGTCAAAGATGTGGACGCGGTTGGCGTCGGTATCGGTGTGATTCTGGGGTCCCATCGGACCTCTCCTTCTCTCTCTAATTCGAATGGCCTTTGTCTCTCGCGGCTATCGTGCCGCCCAGCGCTATTCCCCCCGAGGGGGGAGGAGAAGGAGTAGCGCGAGGCTGTCGAGCCGGAAGCTCATTCGGCTCCGAACCTTAGCGTAGGCTGCGCGAATCTCAAGCCCGGCGCCCACCGAATCCGCCCAGCGGACCAACTGGCTCGCCCTCTTCGCGATGGGCATGGCGGTGGTCGTGATCGCCAACGACTTCACCGCGGTCAACGTCGCCCTGCCGACGATGGAGCAGGATTTCGAGACGAACATCAACACGATCCAGTGGGTGATCAACGCCTACGCGCTCACCTTCGGGGTGATGATCGTTACCGGCGGGCGGCTCGCTGACATGTTCGGCCGCCGCAACGCCTTCTTCCTCGGCTCGGCGATCTTCGCCTCGATGTCGGCGCTGGGCGGCGTCGCCCCGACCGAGACCTGGCTGATCGCGGCGCGGGTGGCGATGGGGATCGGCGGTGCGCTGATGTGGCCGGCGATCCTCGGCATGACCTACGAGCTGCTACCCGAAGAGAAGGCCGGCCTTGCCGGCGGCATCATCATCGGCGCCGCCGGCCTCGGCAACGCAGTCGGCCCGCTCCTCGGCGGCGCCCTCACCGAGGAGCTGAGCTGGCGCTGGATCTTCTTCTTGAACGTGCCGATCGCGCTCTTCGCGGTCGGCGTTACCTACTGGCTCGTGCATGTGAAGGAGCCGGCGGCGGGCGAGCGGCGGATCGACTACCCGGGGATCGCGACGCTCTCGATTGGGCTCGTCTCCCTGCTCGTCGCCCTCGACCAGGTCGCCGACTGGGGCTGGGGCGACCCGAGGGTGATCGGGCTGCTGGTCCTGGCCGTGGTGATGGTTATCGGCTTCGCCCGCCTGGAGAGCCGGGCTGGGAGCCACGCGCTCGTCCCCCGCGAGGTGATGCGCAACGAGAGCTTCACCGCCTCCTGCATCGCCGTCCTCTTCATGGCCGCGACCTTCTTCGCCGCGCTCCTCTACCTGCCTCAGTTCATGGAGAAGCAGCTCGGCTATTCGGCGCTCGAATCCGGGGTCGGGATGCTGCCGTTCCTCGCCGTCTTCGCGCTCGCCTCCTTCGCCGCCGGGCCGCTCTACAACCGTCTCGGTGCGAAGCCGCTCGCCGTCGCCGGCGCGGCCCTGATCACGCTCGGGCCGCTGCTGCTCTCCTTCGTCGACGAGGGGTCGGGGTATGGCGCACTCGTCCCTGGCATGGTCGTGCTCGGCATCGGCGCCGGCAGTTTCATCCCGACCGCGACCACCGCCGGCGTCACCTCGGTCGACGAGTCCCAGACCAGCCTCGCGGGCGGGATCGTCTACATGTTCCAGATCGCCGGCGGCTCGATCGGCCTCGGCCTCACGACCACTGTCTTCTCCGGCGCGGTGCCGCCTTTTGTCGACGGTGTACAGGCGGCGTTCCGGCTCGACGCCGCACTCTCTCTCGTCGGCCTCCTGGTCGCGGTTGCCTTCGTCGGTGGCCGGCTGCTGCCGCAGCCCCGGCGTGAAGCCGCCGCCTAATCGCTAGCTGAGAGGCTTGCTCGGTGGCTTGCCGGTCGCGTCTTCTGCGCTGACGGGCACGTCGTCGTCACCACGGCCGCCGTTGAGGTAGTCCGGACCCGGGCCACCGATGAGACGGTCGTCGCCCCCGCTACCCCAAAGCCAATCTTCACCCGCGCCGCCGAGGAGCCAGTCGTTGCCACCTTCTCCCAGCAGATAGTCGTCTCCGGGACCGCCGAGGACCTTGTCGGCACCGCCGCCGCCGCGCAAACGGTCGCGGCCGGGGCCACCGCGCAGCGTCGCCGGCACCAGGATCTTGGGTGAAATGATCACCGAGTCGTTGCCGGGACCGCTGTTGGCTTCGAAGCCCCCTATCGCCTTCGCATCGCAGGTGAGCTCGTGCACCGAGCCCTCTTCGTGAGTGCAGATATCGCCCCCAGCTTCGAGCGGGGAGAGCGAGTCGATCAGATAGCTGGTGCCGTCCTGGCTGAGCTTGACGTCGAAAACATCGTCGCCCGGGCCGGCCGTAAGCAGCAGCGTCACCGACTGTTCTGGCGCAGCAGCGGCCGTGGCGGAGCATGCCGCCAAGACAAGGATCGCGATTACGAGCAGTCTCTTCATGCGTTGATCACCAGCCCGTCCAACAGCGGGCTGCCCCCTTGCAAACAACATAACCGGCCGGAGGTTTCGGCTTGAGAAGAACCGGCGCAGCTAGAGATCGACCGAGCGGCCCTTGGAGAAGCCCTCGAGGCCGAGGATCTTCTCGATCGTCTCGGCGCGGACGGGCGCATCGGTGGTCAGTGCCATCACGGCCCGCTCTCCCCCGCTCTCGGCGCCGACGGCAGCGGAGACGATGTTGACGCCCTCTTCGCCGAAGAGGGTGCCGACGCGGCCGATCATCCCCGGGCGGTCGGCGTAGCTGAAGACGGCGAGGTGGTCGGCAAAGGGCAGGTAGAAGCTCTCGCCCCAGGCAGCGACGAGATAGGGCACGTTGCGCGGCCCAACGCCGGTTCCGGCGACCTCGACCGCGCCATCGGCGGTCTCGATCCGAACGCGGACCAGCTCGGTGAAGTCCTCGGCGCTCGCGTCCGTCGTCTCGGAGAGCTCGATCCCCCGCTCCTCGGCCATCTGCGGCGCGTTGACGAGGTTGACCGGCTCCTCGGTGTGGCCGGAGAGGATCCCGACCATGACCGCGATCCCCAGCAGGCGGGTGTCGTGGGAGGCGATGCGGCCGCGGAATTCGGCGCTCACCTTCTCGACGGCGCCGTCGCCGAGGCCCTGGGCGAGGCGGCCGAGCTTTTCGCAGAGGGGAACAAACGGCGCCAGCGCCTCCATCGCCTCCGGCCGCACGGCGGCGATGTTGACCGCGTTGGTGACGACGCCACCCGTAAGCGCCGCGGTCACCTGCTCGGCGGTGACGACGCCGGCGCGGTCCTGCGCCTCCGCCGTCGAGGCTCCGAGGTGCGGGGTGACGACGACGTCGGGGCGCTCGAAGATCGGATGCTCGGTGAAGGGCTCGGAAGGGAAGACGTCGAGCGCGGCGCCGCCGAGCTTGCCGGACTCGAGGCCGGCAAGCAGCGCGTCGAGGTCGACGAGCTCGCCGCGGGCGCAGTTGACGAGGCGGGCGCCGTCCTTCATCGCGGCGATCGTCTCCGCGTTGATCATCCCGATCGTCTCCGGCGTCTTCGGCGTGTGCAGGGTGACGAGGTCGGCCTTCCCCAGCAGCTCCTCGACGCTCTCGGCGCCCTCGACGCCGAGGTCGCGAAACCGCTCGGCGGAGACGAACTTGTCGAAGGCGACGACGTCCATCTCGAAGCTCTGCGCGCGTTTGGCGACGAGCTGGCCGATGCGGCCGAACCCGATCACCCCGAGGGTCTTGCCGTAGAGCTCGGCGCCCTTGAACTTGGCCCGGTCCCAGCGGCCGGCGACGAGCGATTCGTGCGCCTGGGGGACGTTGCGGAAGAGGGCCAGAGCGAGGGCGAGCGTGTGCTCGGCGGCGGCGACCGAGTTCGATTCCGGCGCGTTGGCGACGATGATCCCGCGCCGCGTCGCGGCCGGAATGTCGACGTTGTCGACGCCGGTGCCGGCGCGGCCGATCACCTTCAGGTTCTCGGCCAATTCGATCAGCTCCGGCGTCATCTTCGTCGCCGAGCGGATCAGGATCGCGTCGTACTGGGCGATCTGCGCGCGCAGCTCCTCGTCGGACATCTCCAGCCCGAGGTCGACGTCGAACTGCGAGCGCAGGAGGTCAACGCCGGTGTCGGCGATCTTCTCCTTGACCAGGACCTTCACGAGGCGACCCCCTCGACGTTCTCGACGACCCAGTCAATGCAGGCGGTGAGCGCCTCGACGTCGTCGGGCTCGACGGCGGGGAACATCCCGATCCGCAGCTGGTTGCGGCCGAGCTTGCGGTAGGGCTCGACGTCGACGATCCCGTTCGCGCGCAGCGCCTTGGCGAGGGCGGCGGCGTCGACGGAGCCGGCGAAGTCGATCGTGCCGACGACGAGCGAGCGCTTCGCCGGGTCGGCGACGAAGCAAGAGGCGAAGTCGCTGCGCTCAGCCCAGCCGTAGAGGCGGCCGGAGGAGTCGGAGGTGCGCTCGACGCAGCCGGCGAGACCGCCGAGGCCGAGCATCCACTGCACCTGGTCGTTCAGCAGCAGCAGGGTCGCGAGTGCTGGGGTGTTGTAGGTCTGCTCCTTGCGCGAGTTGTCGAGCGCCGTCTGCAGCGAGAGGAATGCCGGCTGCCAGCGGTCGCCGGCGCCGTCAAGCTCCTCGATCCGGGCGATCGCCGCCGGGCTCAGCGCCGCCAGCCAGAGGCCGCCGTCGGAGGCGAAGCCCTTCTGCGGGGCGAAGTAGTAGGCGTCGGCCTGGATCGCGTCGAGCGGCAGACCGCCGGCGCCCGAGGTGGCGTCGACCAGGACCAGGGACTCGGCCGCGCCCTCGGGGCGCTGGACGTCGACCATCACCCCGGTCGAGGTCTCGTTGTGGGCCCAGGCGATGACGTCGGCGGCGGGATCGGCGGTCGGCGCGGGCGCGTCCCCCGGCTCGGCCTCGACGACGATCGGGTCCTCGAGGAAGGGCGCCGCCGCGGTCGACTTCGCGAACTTCGAGGAGAACTCGCCGTAGGTGAGGTGGAGCGCCCGCTCGCGCACGAGCCAGGCCGTCGCCGCCTCCCAGAAGGCGGTGGTGCCGCCGTTGCCGAGGGCGATCTCATAACCGTCCGGGAGCGAGAAGAGGTCCCCCAGGCCGGTCCGCACCTCGCGCACCAGGTCGCGGACGGGGGCCTGCCGGTGCGAGGTCCCCATCAGGTCGGAGCGCTCGGCCAGGGCGGCCAGCGCCTCCGGGCGAACCTTCGAGGGCCCGCAGCCGAAGCGGCCGTCAGCGGGCTTGATCTCGGCCGGAATCTGCGTGGTCGTCTGCGCCTCCATCGGGCTCGACAAGTTACTGACCAAAGCGGGGGACTGCCGCCGGGGTCGAAGTTAGGCTCGGCCAAGCCGTTTCGTCGACATCCACCCGAGGGAGAGACCGATGTATCCAGTCAACTACGAAGCCGATTTCAATCCGGCTCCGAACCGATGGACCACCTTTTTCCGGCCGCTACTGGCGATCCCATGGATCATCGTCGCCGTCTTCTGGGGGATCCTCTTCCTCTTCACCCACTTCTTCGCCTGGATCGCGATCATCGTCACCGGCCGCTACCCGGAATGGCTGTACGAGTTCAACTCCGGCGTCGTCCGCTTCGGGGTCCGCACCGGGGCCTGGATCTACCTGCAGACCGACGAGTGGCCGCCGTTCGGGCTGAGCGACGACCCGAGCTACCCGATCCGGGTCAACATCGCCCCGCGGGCGGAGAGCCAGAGTCGCCTCAAGGCGTTCTTCCGCCTAATCCTGGCGCTGCCGATGCTGATCGTCTCCTACGCGGTCAACTACCTGCACCTCTGGGTGGCGGTGATCGCCTGGCTGACGATCGTCTTCCGCGGCTACCAGCCGCAGGGGGTCAACAACGCGCTGACCTTCGCCAACAGCTTCTACGCTCGCCTCTACGGCTACGTCGCGCTGCTGACCGACGACTACCCGCCGATCGGCGAAGAGAAGGCCAACGGCGCGGCACCCATGGCGACCCCGCCGGCCCCGGTGAGCCCCAATGTCTGAGGGCGTTACCAAGGGCGACGGCTACGCGGTCGCCCAGCTCGGCGACCTCGGCGAGGGCTGGGGCTTCCGCAAGGTCCGCAAGGAGCTGGCCGTGACCGCCTTCGGCGTCAACGCGATCGTGATGCCGCCCAACTACGAGTCGGGCAAGCACTACCACGAGGAGCAGGAGGAGCTCTACTTCGTCCACCAGGGACGGATGGAGATCGACCTCGACGGCAGCAAGCACGAACTAGGCCCGGGCGGCTTCGCCTGGGTAGACGCCAAGGTGGTCCGCAGTCTCAAGAATCTGAGTGAGGACGAAGACGCGGTCTACATCTGCGTCGGGGGGAAGGACGGCTACGTCGGCCGCGACGGCCGCCTCCCCGAGGGCGAGACCAGCCCGCGGGGGCCGATCAAAGAGTGAGGCTCAGCCTCACTTCGTGTCCTTAAACGTCTGATCGATCCAGGGCATCATGTCGCGGAGGTCGTGGCCGATCTCCTCGATCTGGTGCCCCTCCCCCTCTTTGCGCATGCGGTCGAAGTTCTCGTTCCCGGCGCGGTTCTCGGCGATGAACTCGCGGGCGAAGTCGCCGTCCTGGATCTCCTTGAGGATCTGTTTCATCGCCGCCCGTGACTCCTCGCCGATGACGCGTTTGCCGCGGGTCATGTCGCCGTACTCGGCCGTGTTGGAGATCGAGTAGCGCATGCCCTGAATGCCCTTTTCGTACATCAGGTCGGCGATCAGCTTCAGCTCGTGCAGGCACTCAAAGTAGGCAAGGCGCGGGTCATAGCCAGCCTCGACCAAGGTCTCGTAGCCGGCTCGGACGAGCTCCGAGGCGCCGCCGCAGAGGACCGCCTGCTCGCCGAAGAGGTCGGTCTCGCACTCGTCTTTGAAGGTCGTCTCGATGATCGCCGCGCGGCCGCCGCCGATTCCGGAGGCGTAGGCGAGGACGAGGTCGTGGGCTTGGCCGGAGTCGTCCTGGTGGACGGCCATCAGGCAGGGGACGCCGCTGCCTTCCTCGTACTGGCGGCGGACCAGGTGGCCCGGGCCCTTCGGCGCGACCATGCCGACGTCGACGCCGGGGGGCGGCTCGATCTCACCGAAGTGGATCGCGAAGCCGTGGGCAAAGAGCAGGAGGTTGCCGGGGGCGATTCCGTCGCTGATCTCCTCGCGCCAGACCTCAGCCTGTTTCTCGTCCGGCAGCAGGATCATCACCAGGTCGCCGCGGCTGGCGGCTTCGGCGACGTCCAGCACCTCGAGCCCGGCCGCTTCGGCCTTGGCGCGGCTGGAGGAGTCGGGGCGGAGGCCGACAACCACGTCGACGCCGGAGTCCTTGAGGTTGAGGGCGTGCGCGTGACCCTGCGAGCCGTAGCCGAGGATGGCGACGGTCTTGCCGTCGAGCTTGCTCAGGTCAGCGTCTTTGTCGGAGAAGATGTCGTCGGTTCGCATGAGGCGGCAGGCTAGCGGAGCGCCCTGCGCATCAGCTTCCCGGAGGGCGTGCGCGGCAGCGCCGAGGCGAGCTCGAAGCGCTTCGGCACTTTGAACCCCGCCAGCGCCTCGGCGCAGTGGCGGCGCAGCTCGTCGGGGCTGACCTCCGCCCCGCCCTCGAGGACGACGACGGCGGTCACTGCCTGCTGCCACTCAGGGTCCTCGCGGCCGATTACCGCCGCCTCGGCCACCTGCGGGTGGCGCAGCAGCACTTCCTCGACCTCGGCCGGGATCACGTTCTCACCGCCGCTGACGATCATGTCGTCGATCCGGTCGCGGACGTAGAGGAAGCCTTCCTCGTCGATGTGGCCGAGGTCGCCGGTGTGCAGCCAGCCGTCGGCGTCGGCGCTGCCGGGGGCGACGGTCGGGCCTTGGACGAGGATCTCGCCGTCCTGGATCCGCAGGTGGGTCGTCAGCAGCGGCCTTCCGGCGGAGCCGAGCTTGCGTTTGGCGTCGGCCGGCGCCAGCGTCGTCACCTGCGAGCAGGTCTCGGTCAGGCCGTAGGTCTGGACCACGGTCGCGCCCTTGGCGAGCGCCTCTTCCAGCGGTTCCTCGGGGACCGGCCCACCGCCGACGAGGATCGCCCGCGGGCCGGAGAGGTCGACGCCAGCCTCCAGCAGCCGGGTCAGCATCGTCGCCACCAGCGAGACCTGGGTTATCCCGTCGCTCTCTAACGCCGCGCCAACCCGGTCGACGTCAAAGCCGTCGTGGACGACCGCCGCCGTCCCGTAGATGACCGAGCGCATGACGATCCCAAGTCCGGCGATGTGGCTGAGCGGGACGCAGCAGAGCCAGCGGTCGCTCGGGGCGACGCCGATGTTGAAGCCAGAGCCGACCGCGTTCCAGAGGAAGTTGCCGTAGCTAAGCGGGACCGGGCGCGGTGTCCCGGTGCTGCCGCTGGTGAGGACGCGGCAGCAGACGTCGTCCATGTCGTGCTCGCCGAGCAGCGGCATGTCGGCCTCGGTCTGGGTCAGCATCCCGGGGTCGTCGAGGTCGATGATCGGCTCCTCGGCGCTGACGATCGCGGCCCGCTCCTCCGCCGTCAGCCGCGGACCGAGCGGCAGCAGCGCCGCTCCGAGCTTCATCAGCGCGTGCAGGAGGACGACCTGCTCGCGGCGCGGGTGCATGGTCAGCGCCGCCGTCGAGCCGCGGCGGACGCCGTGGGCGGCGAGCCGCCGCGCGACCCAGGTCGCCTCCGCCTCGAGCTCGGCATAGGTCATCTCCGCCCCGTCGGCGACCAGCGCGGTTCGGTCGGGGCAGCTCTGCGATCTCTGGGAGAGCCAGTCGTCGAGCTTCATCGGGATATCGTCCCCATCATGCCCAAACGCCACAAAGGAGCTCCCCCCGAGGCCGAGCTCTACGCGCCGATCGAGTGGACCGCCGGTCCCGGCGACTACGGGGACATCCGCTACGAGACCGGCGGCGGGATCGCGAAAGTTACGATCGATCGCCCCGAGGTCCTCAACGCCTTCCGGCCGCAGACGCTGATCGAGGTCTCCGCGGCGATGGAGCTGGCGCGCGAGGACAGCGACATCGGCGTCATCGTCTTCACCGGCGCCGGCGAGCGCGCCTTCTGCTCCGGCGGCGACCAGACCGTCCGCGGCGACACCGGGTACATGCCGGAGGGCGCCTCGGTCGGGCGCTTCCACGTCACCGACCTGCAGATCCAGATGCGGCGGCTGCCGAAGCCGGTGGTGGCGATGGTCGCCGGCTACGCGATCGGCGGAGGCCACATCCTCCACCTCTGTTGCGACCTGACGATCGCCGCCGACAACGCCGTCTTCGGCCAGACCGGGCCGCGGGTCGGCTCCTGGGACGGCGGCTACGGCGCCTCGCTCCTGCGCGACCTGGTCGGGACGAAGAAGGCGAAGGAGTTCTGGATGCTCTGTCGCCAGTACAGCGCCGAGGAGGCGCGGGAGATGGGGCTCGTCAACGCGGTTGTGCCGATCGCCGACCTCGAGCGGGAGACGGTCGCTTGGTGCCGCGAGATGCTCGCCCTCTCCCCTTTCGCCCTGCGCCTCGTCAAGGCCAGCTTCAACGCCCACGAGGACGGCTACGCCGGCATCCAGCAGCTCGCCCACGACGCCAACCTCCTCTTCTACGGCTCCGAGGAGGCTGCCGAGGGGCGTGAGGCGTTCAAGGAGAAACGGTCCCCCGAATTCTCGAAGTTCCCCCGCCGCCCATGAGGATCTGGCTGATGGCGGCGCGGCCGCGAACGCTGCCGGCGGCGATCGCGCCCGTGCTGGTCGGGACGGCGGCGGCGGTGCAGTGGTACGGCAGCCTGCCGCGCTGGGGCGCGTTCGTCGCGGCGCTCGTCGGCTCGATCTTCATCCAGATCGGGACCAACCTCGCCAACGACTACTCCGACGCCAAGCGCGGCGCCGACACCGCCGACCGGCTCGGGCCGGTGCGGGTGACCGCCAGCGGGATGGTCACTCCCCAGCGGGTGATGACCGCGACCTGGATCGCCTTCGCGGTCGCGGTCGCCTGCGGGCTCTACCTCTGGAGCGTCGCCGGCTTCGGGATCTTCCTCATCGGCCTCTTCTCGATCGCCGCCGGCGTCCTCTACACCGGCGGTCCGCGGCCCTATGGGTATGAGGGCTTCGGCGAGGTCTTCGTCTTCCTCTTCTTCGGCCTCGTCGCCGTCAACGGCTCCTACTACGTGCAGCTGGAGGAGCTCGACGCGCTGCCGCTGGGGCTTTCGATCTCAATCGGCTTCCTCGCCGCGGCGATCATCGTCGTCAACAACGTCCGTGATGTCGAGACCGACCGGCGGGCGGGCAAGAACACGCTGGCGGTGCAGATCGGCCGCGAGAGGGCGGTCGGCCTCTACCGGCTGCTGCTCGCGGGTGGATTCCTGGTCCTGCCGATCGCGCTTGTGGCCGGCGACGCGAGCCTGCTGCCGATGATCGGCTGGCTGGCGGCGCCGCTGGCGGTCAAACCGGCGAAGACGCTGGCGGAGCGGCGCGACGGGCCTGCGCTGAACGAGGTGCTGGCGCAGACGGGGGCGGTCCTCGGCGTCTTCAGCCTGCTGGTCACGATCGGCCTCCTGATCTCGGCCTGAGAGACTCGGGCCGTGCGCCTCAGCTCGGTCGAGGTCATCCCCTACGCGCTCCCGTTCAAGGAGCCGTACGTGACCGCGCTCGGGTCGTTGACCCAGCGGGAGATGGTGCTGCTGCGAGTGCGGGACGAGGACGGGGTTGTGGGGCTGGGCGAAGCAGTGCCCTTGGCTTTGCGGGGCGGGGTTGGGCTGCGGGAGGTTGTGCGAGAGCTGGAGCGTTGGGGAGAGGATCGGGAGGTGGATGGGCTCTCGGCCCCAAGCCGATGCGCGGTGGGGACCGCCCTGATGGATTTGCGAGGCAGGCGGGTTGGGAAAAGGCTGGGTGAGGAGGCGAGGGACGAAGCGGTTGAGTGCAACGCGACGCTTGTCGCGGGACCGCCGGCGGAGGTGGCGGCCGAGGCGGAACGCTGGGCTCAGGCGGGGTTTACGACCTTCAAGCTGAAGCTCGGTTCCGAGTCCGCGAGAACGGTCCCTCAAGAGCCGTTTTCGCGGACTCGATGGGCGGGAGACGTGGAGCAGGTGCGGGCGGTGCGGGAGGCGCTGGGGCCGGAGGTGCGGATTCGGGTGGATGCGAACGAGGCTTGGGACCTGGAAACGGCGAAGACGACGCTGGCGGAGTTGGAGCCGTTCGGGATCGAGTTGGCGGAGCAGCCTGTAGCGGGGTTGGAGGCGATGGCGGAGCTCGCGGCGTTGACTTCGATTCCGTTGGCTGCTGACGAGAGCGTTGCGTCTCTCGCCGAGGCCGAGGAGGCCGCGGCGCTTGACGCCTGTTCCTACACCGGGATCAAGCTCTCCAAGGTCGGTGGGCCCGAGGCGGCGCTGGCGATCGCCGACGTTATCCCCAGCTATGTCACCAGCGCTCTCGACGGACCGGTGGGAATCGCGGCGGCGGCTCAGGTCGCGCTCAGCCTCGCCGAGACCACCCACCCCGAACGCCTGCACCTCGCTCATGGCCTTGCCACCCAGCGCCTTTTCGCCTCGACGATCGCCGCGGTCGAGTGCGAGGTCCGCGACGGAATGTTGCACCTCCCTCCCGGTCCTGGCCTCGGCATCGAGATAGACGAGGATGCCCTGCAAGCGCATCGCATCTAGGAGTTTCATGGACCCGACCAACGCCAATACCGCTCTCGCCTCTGCTTTCGCCGAGGAGCTCGCTCGCGGCGGCTTGCGCCTTGCGGTCGTCTCCGGTGATCGTCGACGAGCGCTCTGCCGGGTTCTTCGCCTTAGGAGCGGCGCAGGCGGGCGGTGACCCGGTGGCGCTGCTCTGCACCTCGGGGACCGCGCTTGTCAACTACCACCCCGCCGTGGTCGAGGCGGACGAATCCGGGATTCCGCTCCTCGTCCTCAGCGCCGACCGGCCGCCGGAGCTGCGCGGGATCGGGGCGGGACAGACGATCGACCAGATCAAGAGCTTTGGATCCTCGGTGCGCTGGTTCTGCGAAGTCGGGACCCATGTGGCCGACGACAGCGGGCTCCTCCACTACCGCTCCGTCGCCTGCCGCGCCCTGGCCGCGGCCCATGGCGAGACCCGACCGGGCCCGGTGCACCTGAATCTGCCATGGCGCGAGCCACTGGCGCCGCTTCCGGTCGAGGGAGCGGTGACGGCCACGGACCCCCTGGCGCTCAAGGGGCGCGATGGCCGCCCCCTGACCGCGGTGACGCACATCGACCTCGAGCCATCCGCCTTCCTCCTCGACGAGGTCGCCGGCCACATCGGCAACGCGATCGCCGGCGTCATCGTCGCCGGCCGCCAGCTCGACCCCGAGCTGCGCGAGCCGCTCGCCCACCTTGCCCGTGTCGCCGGCTTCCCGATCCTTGCCGACCCCACCTCGCAGCTGCGCTGCGGGCCGCATGACCGCTCGCACGTGATCGCCGCTTACGACCTGCTGCTGCGCGACGAGCGCTTCGCCCGCTCGGTCGTCCCCGACCTGATCCTCCGCTTCGGCGCGATGCCGACCAGCAAGCCGCTGCGGGCGTGGATCGAGGCGAGCGATGCCGACCAGATCGTGATCGACCCCTACGGGGGCTGGAACGAGCCGACGAACCGGGCGGCGGCGATCCTCCGCGCCGACCCGACCGAGCTCGCATCCGGCTGGGCCGCCCGGGTTGAAGGCCTCGAGGGACGGGAACGCCCACTGCCCGACCGCTGGACCGAAGCCGAGGGGGAGGTCCAGGCGGCGCTGGACGAGGCGCTGGCCGCCGCCGAGATCTCCGAGCCGGCTCTCCACCGGGCCCTCGGTGCCGCCCACCGCGACGGCGACCTCGTCTACACCAGCTCAAGCATGCCGATCCGCGACCAGGAGGCCTTCCTCGCCGCCAGTGAGAGCGACGTCCTCTTCCTCTCCAACCGCGGCGCCAACGGCATCGATGGGCTCGTCTCCTCGGGCATCGGCGCCGCCCAGGCAAGCGGCCGCCCGACGACGATCGTCACCGGCGACCTCGGCCTCCTCCACGACATCGGCGGCCTGGGGGCGCTGCGCGACGTCGAGACCCCGGTCCGCATCGTCGTCATCGACAACGACGGCGGCGGCATCTTCCACTTCCTGCCCCAGGAGGCGGCGCTGGAGAACGACGAGTTCGAGGCCCTGCTGGGTACCCCCCGCGGCGTCGACGCCGCCAAGGCCGGCGCCCTCTTCGATCTCCCCCACCGGCGCCTGGAATCGCTCCGAGACCTTCCTGAGGCACTCGCAGCCGGTACCGGCCTCATAGAGGTGAAGACCGACCGCAGGACTAACGCAGAGGCGCACCGGGCGCTCACCGCGCGGGTCCACGAAGCGCTCCCGCGCTAGCAGAGGATCGGTCCGGCCCCGCGACTGGAGCCTGGTTGCCAGGCAGGGCCGGAAACGATGATTCCCGGGTCCGAGATAAGGCGCGTGAGACAAGAACCGTCGGCGTTGATCTCCATCAGCTTGTCGCCTTCTTCCGGGGTCAAATCGCCGTTCTCGTCCACCTGCGAATCGATGAAGGCCAACCGCTCGCCAGAGGGATCCCAGCTGGGTTCGGCAAGGAGGCTGCGCCTACGGAGCAGGAGACGGGATTTCGAGGGCTCGCCGACGCTGGCGACCCGCAGCTCGTTGATCGGAGGCAGGCGGTCATTGACGCCGCTCGCGCGCCAGGTCTTCCAGCGGATGAACGCCACCTCAGAGCCATTCGGCGAGTACATCGGCTCCGAGGCTTCCTTCGCCAAAGGCGAGGTGCGGCCAGTCTTCAGGTCGACAGCAACCGCGCTGAGCCCACGGCGGTCGGAGCGCGTGACCGCGAGCTTCGAGCCATCGGGACTGAACGAGCTCGGCTCGAGGAGCGTCTGCAGCCTCCAGCGGGTCTTACGTCGGACCGCACCGCTCTCGACGTCGAGCAGCCAGATCGAGCTCTTGTAGAGGTAGTTCTCGCGGCCAGGAAGAACCTTGACCAGCTTCGTGCGCGGGAAGGCGACCGTGCGGCCGCTCGGTGCCATCACCGCGTTGCTCCCTTCCAGGACTGCGCGGCGATAGAAGCGGAGACCCGGACCGTCTGCGTCCGCAACCGCGACCACCGTTCCCTTCCAATCGCCGGTCGCGCCGAGCGCCAGCAGGCTGCCGTCGGCCGACCACGAAGGTCGAGTGAAACTGGCTCCTCTGCTTACGGCCTGCGGCGACTCCCCGCCGGGCCCCATCGTGAGGATGTCCGCCCCTCGCTCGTCGCGCAGAGAGTCCACCATCACCGCGAGCCGCGGCCCTTCCGGGCTCGCGCCGAGCGCCGGCCGGGTCATCCCAGTGATGAGAACGGCGCAGATGCAGGCCAGCAGGGCAGCGCGTTTCACGCTTATGACCCTACTCAGCCAACAGGGGCAGCAAGGCCCCGAGCTTGACCTCGGTCTCGGCCAGCTCGGCCGCGGGTTCTGAGCCGGCGACGACGCCGACGCCGGCGAAGAGGTGGGCCTCGCGGTCGCGGAGGAGGGCGCTGCGGAGGGCGACGCAGAATTCGCCGTCTTCGGTGGCGTCCATCCAGCCGACCGGCGCGGCGTACCAGCCGCGGTCCATGCCCTCGAGGTCGGCGATCGCGCCTGCCGCAGTAGGCCAGGGCTCGCCGCCAACCGCCGGGGTCGGGTGCAGGATCCCGGCCAGCTCGATCGCCGAGTGGGGCTCGGCCAGCTGG
>VAYN01000013.1:62109-93214 GCA_005885405.1 Actinomycetota bacterium
TGACGATCCCCGGCTCGCTCCCCGCCTCGACCCAGATCGCGTGCGGGCGCAGGGCGCGGACGATCCGCTCGGCGACGATCCGCTGCTCGCGGCGGTCCTTGTCGCTGCGCAGCAGCTGCTCGCCGAGGTGGTCGTCGACGGAGGGGTCCGAGCTGCGGCGGGTCGAGCCGGCGAGCGCGACGGTGGAGACGCCGGCGCCGGAGCGGCGGACGAGGAGCTCCGGGCTGGCGCCGATGAAGGCGGCCTCCGGGGTGCCGCAGCAGAAGCAGAAACAGGCCGGGAACTGCTCGCGCATGGCGCCGAAGACGGCGGCCGGGTCATGGGCGGCGGCGGCGCTGACGATCACCTCGCGGGCGAGGACGACCTTGCTGATCTCGCCGGCGGCGATCCGGGATGTGGCGCCCTCGACCGCGGCTTCGAACTCGCGCGGGGAACGGGCGCTGCGGATCTCCGGGTGAGCGGTCGGGTGCGGGTCGAGCAGCGGCAGCGGCGCCTCGAGCCTGAGACCGGCGAGACGCGCCGCCAGCCTCTCCCCGGTCCGCTCCACCTCCTCGCCCGGCTGGATGACCGCATTGACCGTGAGGAACGTCCTCCCCTCGCTCCGGCAGAGCGAGACCTCCGGCAGCACCATCGAGGCCGGCGATAGCGAGGACCAGGTCGGGGTTGCCCCGCCGTCAGAGGCAAAGGCAAAGCCGCCGAGCCAGACGGCGCCCGCTCCTGCCGGAAGCCCGAGCGGCTCCTCGACGACGGCGTCGCCGCCGACCCGCAGCGACTCCTCGGCGACCTCGGCGAAGCGCTTCGCCCCCCGGGAGCTCGCCTCGTGTGCGACCCCGAGCCCCGCCAACGCGAACTCGCGGTCGGGCTGCTCCCAGCAGAACCAGCGGTCGGAGGCCAGCCGCGAAGCAAACACCACCGCGCACGGATCGGCGACCTCGACCACACTGGTGACGCTTACGAGGGTGCGTCGTCCCCGCCCGGCGGCCTTGTCCAAGGCCGCGGCCAATGACGAGGTCAGGGTGTTCTCAGACAAGGACACAGGGAGCGCCGTGTGCTCTGCACACAAGCGACCGAGGACGCCGTCTGAGGACGCCCTGGGCCGTCATTTCAGTCGTGCCCGCGTCCAATGGCTATCTCGCCGGTGCGGACCATTTCGACCAAGCCGTGCGGGCGGACCATCCGCTCAAAGGCCTCGATCTTGTCGGCGGAGCCGGTGACCTCGATCGTCATCGTGCGCCGCGCCACGTCGACGATTTTCGCCCGGAAGATCTCCGCGAACTGGATGATCTCGGCCCGGTTCTCGACCGCCGAGGAGACCTTGAACAGAGCCATCTCGCGGGCGACCGTCTCCTCCGGCGCCATGTCGCGGATCTTCAGCACGTTGACGAGCTTGTGCAGCTGCTTGGTCACCTGGTCGATCGGGTGGACGGCGCCGTCGAGGGTGAGGGTGATGCGGGAGACGCTGGGGTCATCGGTCGGGCCGACCGCAAGGGTGTCGATGTTGAAGCCGCGGCGGGAGAAGAGGCCGGCGACGCGCGCCAGCACGCCCGGTTTGTTCTCCACCTGGATCGAGAGGATGTGCTTGCGGCCGGTCAGCTGGCCGGGCATGTGCAGGTCCTCCAACTTGACGACCTGCGGCGTTCCGGCCTCCATCAGCTCACCTGGCTTCCGCGCGGCGCCTCGACCATGTCGCGGGCGGCATTGCCCGGCGGGATCATCGGATAGCAGTTCTCTTCGCGAGCGACGCGGGCGTCGAGCAGGACCGGGCCATCGTGCTCGAGCGCGGCGACCATCTGCTCCTCGAGGTCGGCGGCGTCTTCGCAGCGCATCCCTTTGGCGCCGAAGGCCTCGGCCAGCTTCACCCAGTCGGGGCTCGTGCCCATGTCGACCGAGCTGTAGCGGCGGTCCCAGAAGAGCTCCTGCCACTGGCGGACCATCCCCATGTAGCCGTTGTTCATCAGGAAGACCTTGACCGGGACGTCCTCGGCGACGCAGGTCGCCATCTCCTGGATGTTCATGATCAGGCTGCCGTCTCCGGCGATGCAGACCACCTGCTCGTCGGGGCAGGCGACCTTGGCGCCGATCGCGCTCGGCAGCCCGAAGCCCATCGTCCCGAGGCCGCCGGAGTTGATCCAGCGGCGGGGCTTGTCGAAGCCGTAGTACTGCGCGGTCCACATCTGGTGCTGGCCGACGTCGGAGGTGATGATCGCGTCGCCCTGGGTCGCGCGGTGCATCGCCCGGATCATGAACTGGGGTTTGATCTCGCCACTCTGGTCGCTCGACTCGTCGTAGAAAAGCGGGTGCTCCTGCTGCCAGCCGCGCAACGTGTTCCACCACTCGTCGAGGCGGCTGGTGTCGGTTTGCAGCGCCCGGTACTCGCGGGTCAGCTTCGGCAGCACCTGCTTGGCGTCGCCGACGATCGGGATGTGGGCACCGACGTTCTTCGAGATCTCGGCCGGGTCGATGTCGATGTGGATGACCTTGGCGTGCGGCGCGAACTCTTCGAGTTTGCCCGTGATGCGGTCGTCGAAGCGGGCGCCGATGGCGACGATCAGGTCGGCCTTGTCCATCGCATGGTTGGCGGCGTAGGTGCCGTGCATCCCCAGCATCCCGAGGAAGTTCTCGTGCGAGGCGGGGAAGCCGCCGAGGCCCATCAGGGTCGAGGTGACCGGGAAGCGGTCGGAGCCGGCGAGCTCGCGCAGCTCCTCGGAGGCGTTGGCGTTGATGACGCCGCCGCCGGTGTAGAAGATCGGCCGGCGCGCGTTCGCCAGCGCTTTGGCGGCGATCCGGATCTGCTTGATGTTGCCCTCGGTCGAGGGCTTGTAGCCGGGCAGCTCGACCGGCTCGGTGCGCGGCTGGTAGTCGATGTCGGCGCGCGAGAGGTCCATCGGGATGTCCAGCAACACGGGGCCCGGGCGGCCGGTCGAGGCGAGGTGGAAGGCCTCGTGCACGTACTCGGGGATCTGGCGCGGGTCGGTAACCGCGAAGGAGTGCTTCACGAACGGCAGCGTGGCGCCGAGGATGTCGGCCTCCTGGAAGCCGTCGGTGCCGATCAGCTCGGTCCGCACCTGGCCGGTGATGAAGACGGTCGGGACCGAGTCCATCATCGCGTCGGCGATCGCGGTGACGAGGTTGGTGGCGCCGGGCCCGGAGGTGGCGAAGGCGACGCCGACGCGGCCCGAAGCCTGGGCGTAGCCCTCGGCGGCGTGGCCGCCGCCCTGCTCGTGGCGCACCTGGACGTGGCGGAACTCGGCGTCGACCATCGCGTCGTAGGTCGGCAGGTTCGCCCCACCGGGGATCCCGAAGACGTCCTTGACGCCCTCGGCCTTGAGGCTTTCCATCAACGTGTCGGCAGCGCGCATGAGGAACTGGCGATGGTACCAGCGGCGCGGCTTTGCCCTGCTCGCGCGGAGAGCGGTGGTTACGCTTGGCCGGCGGGCGACTTCGCCGGGTTCCAGCGGGTCTTCGGCTCGATCGCGGTCTCGATCACGCGGCCTTTGTGGCGCTCGATCGCGTGGATGATCGACTCGACCAGCTCCTCGCCCAGCAGCGTCGGCTCGAGGCCGAGGTCGAGCAGCTTGGTGTGGACCGCGTTGTAGTAGTGCTCTTCCTTCTCGACGCGGGGGTTCTCGTAGTGCTGGATCTCGACGCTGTAGCCAAGGTGCTCCCCCGCTTCCTTGACCAGCTCGGCCAGCTGCCCGACCGAGAACTGCTCGGTGAACTGGTTGAAGACGCGGAACTCGCCCCGCTCGGCCGGGTTCAAGGCCGCCAGTTCGACGCAGGCGAGGGTGTCGCGGATGTTGAGGAAGCCGCGGGTCTGGTTGCCGGCGCCGTAGACGGTGAGGGGGTGGCCGATCACGGCCTGGACGCAGAAGCGGTTGAGGACGGTGCCGAAGAGCTCGTCGTAGTCGAAGCGGGTTACGAGGCGCTCGTCGCGGGCGGTCTCCTCGGTCTCGACGCCGTAGACGACGCCCTGGTTGAGGTCGGTCGCGCGCAGGCCCCAGGTGCGGCAGGCGAAGTGGATGTTGGTCGAGTCGTGGACCTTCGAGCAGTGGTAGAGCGAGCCCGGGAGCTTCGGGTAGGGCAGCGTGTCCTTGCGGCCCTTGTGCTCGATCTCGATGTAGCCCTCCTCGATGTCGATGTCGGGCTGGCCGTACTCGCCCATCGTCCCGAGCTTGACCAGGTGGGCGTCCGGGACGTGGTCGCGCATCGCGAAGAGCAGGTTGAGGTTGCCGATCACGTTCGCCTGCTGGGTTTCGACCGCGCGCTCGCGCGAGAGCATCGAGAACGGCGCCGATGCCTGCTGGCCGTAGTGGACGACCACCTCGGGCTTGGTCTCGGCGACGACCTCGTCGAGGAAGTCGCCGTCCTCGACGGCGCCGACGTAGCTGCGGATCTGCTCCCCGGAGACCTCGCGCCAGGCGGCGATCCGCTCGTCGAGCTCCCCGATCGGGGTCAGCGAGGCGGTGCCGTGTTCGGTGTGCCAGCGGCGGCGGGAGAAGTTGTCGACGACGGAGACCTCGTGGCCGCGGGCCGAGAAGCGGAGCGCCGTCGGCCAGCCCAGGTAGCCGTCGCCCCCGAGGATGAGGATTCGCATGAGGGCGGCAGCTTAGTTGAATCAGCCCGATGGAAAACGGATTGGCGGCCCGACACGGCGGGCGAATGGGCCTCGCGGTGCTGGTCGCGATCCTTCTCCTCGGGCTGGGTCTGCGTCTGAACGAGGCCTGGGACGGGCGCGCGCCTGTGTACGACGCGGCGGCGTACGCGGCGATCGCAGCGAACCTGGAGGACGGCGACGGGTTCACGGTGGGATCGCAGGCGACGCAGCCGTCCAGCAATTACTCGCCAGGGCTGCCGCTGGTCGTGGCGGGGTTGTACGCGGTGACGGGCGGCGAGCACGAGCGCCTGGCGCGGATCGTCCTGGCGCTGATCGGCACCCTGAGCGTCCTCTTCACCTACCTCATCAGTCGCAGGTTGATGGGAAAAATTCAGCGCACGCTGAAAATTGGCCCCCATAGGGGGGAAAACTCAGCGAGCGCTGAATTTTCCCCCCTGGTGGGGGCGCTGGTGGTGGCGATCTACCCGGCGCTGCTCGAGTACCAGGGGATGCTGATGAGCGAGCCTCTGGCGGCGACTCTGCTGTCGGGTGGGGTCTTGGCGGTGCTCTGGGCCTGGGACGGCGACGCCTCGCGGTGGTTGCTCCCGGGGGCGTCGTTCGGGGCGCTGGCGCTAGTGCGGCCGGAGTACCTGGGCATAGCGGTGCTTGTTGCCGGTGTGATCTTCCTTCGAGAGGCTCGGGATTGGCGGCCGTCCCTTGTTCGCGCCGCGGTGTTTCTTCTCGCCGCCTTCGTGGTCATCGCTCCATGGACGATCCGCAACGCGGTCGCGCTTGATCGCTTCGTGCCGATTTCGACCGGGGGCGGCCAGGTTTTGTTTGCCGGCACCTACTTGCCCTCCGATGGCGACCCAGAAAAGGTCGGTGCGGAGGTCGTGGCCGAAAATCCCGACCTCTTCTCATCGCAGGACGCGCAGCGCCTCCGCCTTGAGCAGATCCTCGCCCGGCTTGCCGCCGATCGCTACCCCGGCATGGAAACCGACCAGGCGCTCTCGAAGCTGGGCAAGGAACAGCTCTGGGACGACATCTCCGACGAGCCGGCCGAATACGCCGGCTTCGTCGCCACCAAGGTCTGGCGAATCTGGGGTCACGGGCCGCGGGACGTGATGCGCGAGCCGATCTGGGCGGTCGTCCACTGGCTCCTCGTCGCCTTCCTCATCGGCACGATCTTCCTCGCGATCACCGCGATCAGCGCCCTCCTCGTCGCCTCCCCTCGCCGCGTCCTCGTCCTCGTCCCGCTCCTCGCCGCCCTGATGAGCGTCGCAATCAACTGGAAACGACGCTGGCGGCGCGGATAGCCTGGGCGCCTCTTGAACGCCGTCGCCGAGTGGATTCGCGCGCTGCCGCAGCGCTATGGGACGCGGACGTTGATTGCGCTGGGGGCGATCGCGTTGCTGGGGTTGGTGGCGCGCGCTTACGTTGTCGTCAACCCGGTCGAGCACCCGGCCGACGACTCGCACGCCTATTACGCACTCTCGAAGGCGCTCTACACCGAACAGAGCTTTGGCGGTCCCGAATTCCGCGACGCCAGCGACTGGTCCCCCGGCGCTCCCTTCCTCTACGCCGCCGCCTTCTACGCAACCGGCGGGGCCCGGGAAGGGACGGCGCGGATCGTCGAGGCTCTGCTCGGGGTGGCGACGATCCTCGTCGTCTTCGCCCTCGGCTGGCGGCTCGGCGGCCGTGAGCTCGGCCGTTGGGTCGGCCTTTTCGCCGCCTTCGCCGTCGCCGTCTACCCCCCGTTCATCCACACCACCGGCGAGCTGATGAGCGAGCCGCCGGCGATGCTGACCCTGCCGGCGGCGATCCTCGCCTTCTTATGGGCCTCGGATCGGGAGGAGACCTGGCCGTGGCTCGTCCCCGGCCTGCTCTTCGGCCTCACCGCAATGTTCCGGCCCGAGTACCTGCTGGTCGGGGCGGCGTTCGTGCTCCTCGCCGGGCTCCGCATCTGGCGGCAACGCGAATGGAGGCTCGGCCTCGCCGCCGCCGCCGTCCTCCTCGTCGCCCTCGTCCTCCCGATCCTGCCCTGGACGATCCGCAACGTCGTCGTCCTCGATCGCGTCGTCCCGATCTCGACCGGGGGCGGCAAGGCACTCTACGTGGGCACCTACCTCCCGGCCGATGGCGAATACCAACGGGTGAAGGCGCTCCTCGCCGAGCGCTACCTCGGCCGCGACCTCGAACCCGGTTCAGCCGCCCTCGACGACGTCGACCCGACCGAACTCTTCGACGAAGTCGCCGACGAAGTCCGGCAGGAGCACCCGGAGCTGACCCGCGACGAAGCGCTCGGTAAGGCCGGCAAGGAAAATTTCGACAAGTACTCCGGCGAAGACCCGGGCGGCTATGCGGCGATGACCGCCCGCAAGGTCGGCCGGATGTGGAGCAGCGGCGTCGGCGAAGCGATGGACAGCACCCCCGGCCGCGTCATTCAGATCCTTCTCGTCGCCCTGGGCCTCGCCGGTTTCGTCCTCCTCGGCCTGCGCCGACGCTGGTGGGAGCTGGTCGCGTTGGCGACGCCGATCGTCCTCGTCACCGCCGTGGGAGCGATCTCCCTCGCGGCCCCGCGCCGCAACGAGGTGCTGATGACGCTGGTCTTTCCGCTTGCCGGCCTAGCCCTCTCATCGGGCCTCGCGGCCATATCCTCCGGGCGCGAATGGTCCCCAGAGCAGGCATCTTCCCGGCCGAACTGACGGCGCTCCGCGGCGCCGGCGTTCTGATCGCGATCTTCATGGTCGCCTACGCGGTCGTGCGCCGGCGCGACCTGCGCAACGCCGACGTCCTCATCCTCATCCTCGGCGGCCTCGGCCTCGCGCTCGTCGCCGGGACGGAAATCGTCAACGGCCTGCTCTCCGCCTTCTCCTTCGAGAAAGGCAACGGCGGCCGCATCCTCGGCCTCGCCGTCTTCGCGATCTTCATCCTCTTCCTGCTGACCTTGCGGGCGCTCTCGCAGGGGGCGCGCAACAGCCGCCAGCTCGCTGCCGCGCTCGAGGGGCTCGCCTGGGAGGAGTTCCGCCAGGCCGGTCTGCCAGAGCGCTTCCGCGACAAGATCGCGATCCTCATCCCGGCCTACAACGAGGCCGAGAACATCGGCACCGTCCTCGGCCAGATCCCGCCCGCTGTCTGCGGCGTTCGCACCGAGATCCTCGTCGTCGACGACGGCTCCCGCGACGGCACCGGCGACGTCGCCGCCGAGCACGGCGCCGCGGTCGCGCGCCACGTCACCAACCGCGGCGGCGGCGCCGCCCTGCGGACGGGGTATCGCTTGATGGTCGAATCTGGGGCGCTGATCGTCGTCACCCTCGACGCCGACGGCCAGCACCGCCCCGACGAGATGGAGCGCCTGGTCAAACCGATCCTCGATGGCGAGGTCGACATGGCCCACGGCTCCCGCGTCCTCGGCCACGCCGATCGCAACCACTTCGCCCGCGAGCTCGGGATCGTCTTCTTCAACCGCCTTGTCTCCTTCATCACCCGCACCCACGTCACCGACTGCTCCAACGGCTACCGCGCCGTCCGCACCACCGTCCTCCCGCAGCTGGTCCTGCGCCAGGAGCAGTTCCACACTTCCGAGTTCATGATCGAGGCGATCAAGCGCGGCATCCCCGCCACCGAGGTCCCGATCACCGTCGACCAGCGCCTCCACGGCCACTCGAAGAAGCCCGCCGCCTTCCGCTACGGCGCCGGCTTCGCCAACGCGATCGTCAGGACCTGGCTGCGGTAGCGCGATTCGGTACGCCTTCGGTCATTTGACCCACGTGAGAGTCTGGCCCTGGCAGGACTCGACAACGGAGGGAACGGATGGCGATCACCGAGTACGAGGCTGCTGAAGTCGAGAAGGCAAACGCGGGCGGCCGCACGCCCGTCGTCTTCATCCACGGGCTCTGGCTACTGCCGAGCAGCTGGGACAACTGGGCGGCGGTCTTCGAGGAGGCCGGCTACGCGGCGGTGAAGCCGACCTGGCCCGACGATCCGCGCACGGTCGCCGACGCTCGGGCGAATCCCGACGTCTTTGCCAAGAAGACGCTGGGGATGATCGCCGACCACACGCAGGAGGTGATCGAGGGGCTGGAGAAGAAGCCGGCGGTGATGGGCCATTCGACTGGCGGCCTGCTGGCGCAGATCGTCGCCGACCGCGGCCTCTCGGTGGCGACGGTTGCGATCGACCCCGGGCCCTTTCGCGGCGTCCTGCCGCTGCCGCTCTCGGCGCTGAAGTCGGCGAGGCCGGTGCTGCAGAACCCGCTTAACCGCGGCCGCGCCGTCACCCTCACCTTCGACCAGTTCAGGTACGGCTGGGCGAACGCGCTCGACGAGCAGGAGGCGAAGGCGCTCTACGAGACCTACCACGTCGCCGCCCCCGGGGTGGCGCTGATGCAGATGGCGAACGCGAACCTCAATCCCTTCACCGAGGCAAAGATCGACCCCCGCAACCCCGACCGCGGCCCGCTCCTGATCATCGACGGTGAGAAGGACCACACCGTCCCCTGGGCGATCGCCAACGCCTCCTACAAGCGGCAGAAGCGAAACGCGGCGGTGACCGAGATCGAGAAAATCCCGAACCGCGGCCACTCGCTGACGATCGACAGCGGATGGCGCGAGGTCTGCGACCGGGCGCTTGAGTTCGTGAAGCGGTTTACCTGACGCCCGGGTGCCGCACCGCGGCCGGGTCGGGTAGGTAGAGGTCCGTCCCGCAGCGAGGGCAGACCTGGACGTAGAGCTTCAGCGCCTTGTGGCAGTTGGGGCACTGCCGTTCGGGTTCGTCCTTGTCGACGCGGTAGAGAACCACGGCGACCAGGCCGATCAGCAGCGTCACCGCCCCGATCAGGAACCAGATGAAGAAGGAGCTGCCCTTGGCCCTGCCGATCAGGGCGGTGGCGAGGCCGAAGAAGAAGGCAATGACTAAGTACTCCACGTAGCCATTCTTGCGCTTCGCGATTAGACCTAACGTCCAGCCGGGACCGTTGCGGCTTGAGGGGATCGCGCTCGCGGCCGACCAATGACGGGAGGCCCCTCCCGAGGGGCTGCCTGCGCATGGCGATCCCACATTCCAAACCAGTCACCGCCGAGCGGAAGCATCGGCGCCGTAGGCGTCGGCATGTCTGGAAGGACAAGCACTTCCGCTGGGTCCCCGACGGCCAGGGGGACTGGCGGGTGCAGGCCTACGTCTATCGCCATCACCACAAACCGAAGCGGGGGCACTATCGCGGCCCCGGCGTAAAGCCACCCAGGCGGGCTGTGGCTGCGGCCCCCGCTCCGGTCATCTCCTCCGACCCGCGCCCGCCGGGCGCTTTCCAGGGTGACTTCGGCCACGCGCAGGCGGTGCGGCTGCTGCAGCGGGCCGGGTTCGGCCCGGTCCCAGGTCAGGCGGACCAGCTCGCCTCACTCGGGCTGGTCGGCGCGGTCCAGTCGCTGACCCGCCCCAACGGCTCCGCGATCCTCACCGGCGCGGCGCCCCGCGACGACGACGGCAACCCGCTCGCCCCCGCCGACGCCTGGGGCCACGACCACCTCTGGTGGCTCGACCGGATGATCCGCACCAGCCAGCCCCTGGTCGAGCGGATGGCGCTGATCCTCCACGACTGGTTCGCGACCTCGAACGCCAACGTCTCAACGACGCAGCAGATGATCGACCAGTCCAACCTCTTCCGCAGCCGCTGCTTCGGCTCCTTCCTCGACCTCTTCCGGGCGGTGACGGTCGACCCGGCGATGCTGCAGTGGCTGAACGGCAACGAAAACAACAAGTGGGCGCCGAACGAGAACTACGCGCGGGAGATGATGGAGCTGTTCAGCCTCGGAGCCGACCGCGGCGCCTACAGCGAGGACGACATCCGCGAACAGGCGCGGGCGCTGACCGGATGGCGCAACGACTGGGGAGACCTCGGCGCCTACAACTTCCGCTTCGACTCCAAACGCCACGACACCGGCACGAAGACCGTCTTCGGCCGAACCGGTAACTGGGGCTGGGAAGACGCCTGTCGGCTCTGCGTCGAGCACCCGCTCCACCCCTCGTTCTTTGTCGAGAAGCTGTGGAGCTACTTCATCCCGGTGCCGCCCAGCACGGCGGTGCGCGAACAGCTGGAGAGCACCTACACCGGCTCGGGTTGGCAGATCCGGCCGGTACTGGAGGAAATCCTGATGCGGCCGGAGTTCTACGAGGGCCCGCCGATGGTGAAGCCGCCGGTCGTCCAGCTCGCCTCGATGCTGCGGGCGCTCGGACGCCCCATCGATACCGGGGCCTGGGTCTGGCTCTGCGAAGAGGCCGGCCAGCGACTCTTCTGGCCGCCGAACGTCTCCGGCTGGGACGACAACCGCTGGCTCGACACCTCGCGGATGCGGGCGCGCTGGAACATGGTCACCTACGCGCTCGAGGAGGTCTCGGTCGATGCCTGGAGCGACGACTACAGCACCACCGAGACCCCGGAGGAAGCGCTAACGCATGCCCTTGCCGCCTGGGGCTCTCCGGAGCTTCGCCCCGAGCACCGCGAAGAGCTGCTCGACTTCGGCCGCCGCAGCGAGAGCCGGATCGCCGCCAACTGGCAGAAGGGCCCCTACCGGGCGCTGCGCCAGAACGCCCTCCTGCAGCTGATCGGCGTCAGCCCCGACCTGGTGCTGCAATGAGCGCGCATCGTCCCGGCCACTCCTGCTGCAGCGGCTACACCCGCTCGCAGCTGCTGCGCTCGGCCGCCGCCGAAGCCGGCAAGGGGCTGCCGGCGATCGAGCCGGGGATGCCGGAGCCGGCCGGGACCGGCCTCTCTCGCCGCAGCTTCCTCTCCCGCAGCGCCGGGATGGCGCTGGCGGTATACGGCGCCTCGAAGATCCCGCTCTCGGCCTTCGAGCCTGGGATCGCCCAGGCCGCTCAGGGCGAGAAGATCCTCATCTCGGTCTTCTTCGACGGCGGTATCGACGCGCTCAGCGTGCTGGCGCCGGTCGGCGACTCGCGCTACCAGCAGCTGCGACCGAACCTCGCCTTGCCGCCGGGCGCCGGCCCGAGCTTCAGCGAGGACCCGAACCTGCAGTGGCATCCCGCCGCGGCGGCACTCGCGACCCTCCACGGCGAGGGCAAAGTCAGCGCCTTCCCGGCGATCGGCTACGACCACCCGGACCAGTCCCACTTCACCTCGCGCCACTACTACGAGATCGGCGAGCTCCAGGTCGGCTACCGAACCGGCTGGCTCGGGCGCTACCTTGACGCGGTCGGCGACGACGAGAACCCGCTGCAGGGGCTCTCGCTCGACGGCTCGCTCTCGCCGATGATCGCGACCGCCGAAAAGCCGGTGGCAGCGATCGACAGCGTCGACGGCTACGACCTCTGGGCGCGGGTCGACGAACCGATCACCGACGAGATGTTCCGCAGCTTCGCCCGCTTCGGCTCGCTGCCCTCCGACTCGCCGGGCCTCGCCCAGGTGCGTCGCGCCGCCTCGCAGACCGACAAGCTGCGCCAGGACCTCGCCGGCGTCGGCGATTTCAGCAGCCCGGTCGCCTATCCCGACAACTGGTTCTCGCACAAGCTGGCGGGCCTCGCCGCCTACATCGCCGTCGGACTGCCGATCCGGGTGGCGACGATCCGCGCCCCCGGCGGTTACGACACCCACGCCGACCAGGCCGGCGACCTCGAAGACAGCCTGCGGGAGACCTGCGAGGGGATCCTCGCCTTCCAGCGCGACCTCGAGGCCCGCGGCCTCGCCGACCGGGTGATGGTCGAGATGTGGAGCGAGTTCGGCCGCCGCCCAGAAGAGAACGGCTCCCTCGGGACCGACCACGGCGCCGCCGGCTGCGCCTTCGTGATCGGGTCGCAGGCCAAAGGCGAGATGGTCGGCGAGTTCCCCGGGCTGGGGACGCTCGACCTGGACGACAACCTGCGGGCGACGAGCGACTTCCGGGGGATGTACTGCTCGCTGCTCGAGCAGTGGTTGGGGTTCGATGCGGAGGCGATCATTCCGGGGGCGTCGGGGTTTGCGCGGCCGGTGTTGGTGAAGGGGTGAGCGTGAGAAGGGGGTCGGTGGCGGTCGTCCTCGCCGCCATGCTGCTGGCGGGTATGGCGGCGAGGACGACCGTGGGTTCGGGAGGGCTCTCAGGGACGGCGCGGGCGAGCAACTGCAGTTGGGAGCGGCACAGCAAACGGGTGGTGAAGAGGGTGAAGCGGCATGGAAAGGTTCGGAAGGTGGTGCGCCGGAAGCACTGGTGGGTCTGCGGGCCTCAGACCCCCTCGCCAGTCGCCGCGGCTCCCGCACCGACGCCGGCGCCACCGTCGAGCCCGGCACCCGAACCGGAACCCGAAGCCAACCGCATCTCGGTCAAGGGGTCCGAGTACTACTTCGTCCTCTCGCGCCCGAGCGTCAAAGCAGGCGAGGTGACGGTAGAACTCAACAACCAGGGCGAGGACCCGCACAACCTCAACCTCCGCCTGGAGGGAAGCGAGACGGAGCCGTTGACGCTCCCCGAAACGGACTCGCTACAGCGTTCCGATGCCACCTTCGATCTCCCGGCCGGCAAATACCGCCTCTGGTGCTCCCTCCCCGAACACGAAGAAAAAGGGATGGCGGCGACCCTGGCGGTCGGATAGCAACCGCGAGTCCGCGAAAACGGTTCTCCAGGGGCCGTTTTCGCGGACTCGATCAGACCAGCGGCTTCGGGTGGCCGATCGAGCCGACCTCTGAGAGGTCGCGGCGGAACGGGAGGCCGGCGGTCCAGTCGAGGACGGCGCGGACCTTGCGGGCCGAGCCCGGGATCTGGCTCATGTGGTAGGTCCGGGCCATCCACCAGGCCGGGAAGCCGCGGAAGGTGCGGTCGCCAATCTTGCCGACCGCCTTGTAGCGGCCGAGGTTGACGAAGGCGGCTTCGGACTTGTACTCGTAGGGCGCGGGGCTGCCGATTCCGAGCTCGGCGGCAATGTTGCGGCCGGCGACGGGTCCTTGGCGCACGGCGGTCTGTGCGGTAGGAGGTGATTTGCCGCCGCTCGGATCCGGAACCGCGGCGCAGTCGCCGATCGCCCAGACCGAGTCCATGCCCTCGACCCGCAGGTAGGAGTCGACGGGGACGCGGCCGCGCTCGTCGAGCGGCACGTTCAGCTCTTTGAGGATCGGCTGCGGGGCGACGCCCGCGGTCCAGACGACGGTGCGGGTCGGCAGCACCTCGCCATTGGAGAGGCGCGCGGTGTCGGCGGTGACCTCCTCCAGCGTCGTCTCCATGCGAATGTCGATGCCGCGGCCGCGCAGCTCCCGCAGCGCGTACTCGCCGAGGTCGCGGTCGATCTCCGGCAGGACCCGGTCCGTCGCCTCGACTAGGACCCAGCGCATCCCGTGCAGGCGGGCCCGCGGGTAGCAGTCCATCGCGTCGGCGGCGAAGTCCTGTAGCTCGGCCAGAGCCTCGAGCCCCGCGTAGCCGCCGCCGACGAAGACGTAGGTGAGCAGCTGCTGACGGCGCACCGGGTCCTCAGTCGCGTTCGCTTCCTCCAGCGTCTCGATCACGTGGTTGCGCAGGTAGATCGCGTCGGGAAGGCTCTTGAACCCGACCGCGTGCTCGGCCAGCCCAGGGACCGGCAGCACTCGCGAGGTCGAGCCGAGCGAGAGCAGCAGCTGGTCGTAGGGAAGCTCCTCGGTTTCGCCGTACTTGGCCCGCAGCGTCACCGTCTTGCGCTCAGGGTCATGGCCGACGATCGCCCCGATCCGCAGATAAGTCCGTTTCAGCAGCTCCCGTAGCGGCGTCACCACATGGCGCGGCTCCAGCGTCCCGGCAGCGGCCTCTGGCAAGAACGGCGTGTAGAGCGCAAAGTTCGTCTCGTTAACCAGCGCCAACCGAGCCGACTGCTTCGGCATCACCCGCTCCAGCTCCCGCGCCGCCGCAGCACCGCCGAAGCCACCACCCGCGATCACGACGTTCCAGGCCATGCACTCAACCTACCACTTTGTAACAACGTGTTACAAAGTACGAAACGCACTAACTCCTGTTACAGCTTCTCCTGGATCAAACGGTTGACCTCGCCGCCATCGGCTCGGCCTTTGGTCTCTCGCATCACGGCGCCGACGATGGCTCCGATCGCCTTGTTGTTGCCTTCGCGGATTTTTTCTACGGCGTCGGGGTTGTCGGCCATCGCCTTTTCGACGATCGCCTCTAGCTCGCCAGAGTCGGACATCTGGGCTAGGCCCTCGCGCTCGACAATCTTTTCGGGGTCTCCCCCGCCCTTCACCATCGCCGCCAGCACCTTCTTGCCGCTGCCATGGGAGATTTTCTTCTCCTGGACTAAGCGCACGAGCTTGGCTAGATCGGGGGGTGAGATGCGGGAGTCGGCGGCACCTCCGTCTACCTCGGCCTGGCGCAGGGCCGCCGCCAGCTCACCGGTCACCCAGTTGGCGAGGACGCGCGGCTCGATGCCCTCCCCCGCTTCGACGACGTTCTCGAAGTAGCCCGCGGTCCTCGGGTCGGTGGCGAGGGTCAGAGCTACGTCGTAGGCCAGGCCCATCTCCTGGTAGCGCGCGATCCGTGCCACCGGCAGCTCCGGCAGCGACTCGCGCGCCTCGCGCAGTTGCTCCTCGCTGGGGACCAGCGGCACTAGGTCGGGCTCGGGGAAGTAGCGGTAGTCGTGGGCTTCCTCCTTCGAGCGCAGCGAGGTGAGGCTGCCGCTGGCCGGGTCGAAGTGGAGCGTCTCCTGCTCGACCGTCCCCCCGCTCTCGACCAGCTCGCGCTGGCGGGCGAGCTCGGCTTCGACGCCGCGCTGGAGGAAGCGGAAGCTGTTCATGTTCTTCAGCTCGGTCTTGGTCCCCAGCTCCTCACTGCCCGCCGGCCGCACCGAGACGTTGGCGTCGACCCGCAGGCTCCCCTCCTCCATGTTGACGTCGGAGACGCCGAGCTGGCGGATCGTCTCGCGCAGGAGCCGCGCCCACTGGGCCGCTTCGGCGGCATCGCGCAGATCGGGCTCGGTGACGATCTCGACCAGCGGCGTGCCGCCCCGGTTGAAGTCGACGAGGGAGGCGCCGGAGCCGTGGATCCGGCCCGACTCGCCGACGTGGATCATCTTCGCCGCGTCCTCCTCGAGGTGGGCGCGGTGGATGCGGACGTCGCCGAGCCGGCCGGCGCCGCAGATCGGGATGTCGTACTGGCTGATCTGGTACGCCTTCGGGCTGTCGGGATAGAAGTAGTTCTTGCGGTGGAAGATCGAGCGCGGGGCGATCTCGCAGTTCAGCGCCGCGCCGATCTGCAGGGCGTAGCGGATCGCCTGCTCGTTCGGCACCGGCAGCACGCCCGGGTGGGCGAGGCAGACCGGGCAGGTATGGACGTTCGGCTCGTCGCCGAAGGAGAGTTCGCAGCCGCAGAACATCTTCGTTTTGGTCGCCAGCTGGACGTGGATCTCCAGCCCGATCACCGCCTCGAGCTCAGCCATCGAGGCCCTCGGGGCGCGCATCGAAGCCGATCCCCTGCTCGAGCGCGTAGGCGGCGTCGAGCAGCTTCTGCTCGCCGAAGGCGGGCGCCGCGATCTGGAAGCCGACCGGCAGCTGCGGCCCGCCGCCCTCGGGCTCGGCGAGGCCGGCCGGGATCGAGATCGCCGGGATCCCGGCGAGGCTCATCGGCACCGTGAAAAAGTCGTTCAGGTACATCGCCAGCGGATCGTCGGTCTTCTCCCCCAGCCCGAAGGCGACCGAGGGCGCGGTCGGGGTGACGACGAAGTCGACGCCGGAGAAGGCGCCGCTGAAGTCTTCGGCGATCCGCGTCCGCACCTTCTGCGCCTGCCCGTAGTAGGCCTCGTAGTAGCCGGAGGAGAGCGCGTAGGTACCGAGCATGATCCGCCGCTTCACCTCAGGGCCGAAACCCTCCGAGCGGGTCGTCTCGTACATCTGCACGAGGTCGCCGTCGCCGCCGGCGCGCATTCCATAGCGGACGCCGTCGTAGCGGGCGAGGTTGGAGGAGGCCTCGGCGGGCGCGATCACGTAGTAGGCGGAGATCCCGTGCTCGCTACTGGGCAGGGAGACCTCGGCGATCTCGCCGCCGAGGGCCTCGATCTTGCGCAGCGTCTGCTCGAAGACGGCGCGGACGCCGCTGTCGTATTCGTCGTGGCCGAGCTCGGCCGGGACGCCGAAGCGCAGCCCCGAGAGGTCCTCGCGGTCAGGCAGGCGGACGCCGCCCTCGAGCCCGACCGAGGTCGAGTCGCAGGGGTCTTTGCCCTGGAGGATCCCCAGCAGCAACGCCGCGTCGGACACAGTGCGGGTCAGCGGCCCGCACTGGTCGAGCGAGGAGGCGAAGGCGATCATCCCGTAGCGGGAGATCGCGCCATAGGTGGGCTTGAGCCCGACGATGCCGCAGAAGGCGGCGGGCTGGCGGATCGAGCCGCCGGTGTCGGTGCCGATCGCCCAGGGGGCGAGGCCGCCGGCGACGACAGCCGCCGAGCCGCCCGCGGTCCCACGGGTTGAGGACCGGCCCGTAGGCCGAGTTCTCGTTCGAGGAGCCCATCGCGAACTCGTCCATGTTGGTCTTGCCGAGGATTGGCGCGCCCGCCTCGAGCAGTTTGCGGACCGCGGTCGAGGTGTAGGGCGGACGGTAGCCCTCGAGGATGCGCGACCCGGCCGTGGTCGGCACCCCCTCGGTCGTGAAGATGTCCTTGACGGCGATCGGGGCGACGCAGTCGCGCTCGACCGCGATCGCCTTCGAGTCCTCGCCCTCCTCGTTCCGCCAGAGGTAGGCGTTCAGCTCGTCGCCCGCTGCCGCCTCTTTCCAGGCGGCGGTGTACTCGCTCGCGGCGAGGTCGCCGGCGACCATCGCTTCGTGCGCCTCGAGGGCGGTCATCTGCAGTAGGTCCTTCATTTATTCCGCCTGCGGTGAGGGGACGCGGAAGGCGCCGTCCTGCGGCTCGGGCGCCGGGGCGAGGGCGACGTCGGGCGGCAGGCTCGGCCGCGGCTCGTCGGGGCGCAGCACGTTCTCCAGCGCGATCACGTGCGAGGTCGGCTCGACCCCCTCGAGGTCGAGGTTGCCGATCCGGTCGACGTGCTCGAGGATCCCGGAGAGCTCCCCCACCATCGTCTCCACTTCCTCCTCGGAGAGGCTGAGGCGGGCAAGCCGCGCCACGTGCAGTACTTGGTCCCGCTCAATCATCCGCGCGATTCTAGGTGGGGATGGAAACTGGCTGCCTGGCCAGTTAGAGTGCCGGCTCAATGCAGGGACCCCGGGCCGAGAGATTCATCGTCTTCAACCTGCGCCTGCTCGCGCTCACCTTCGCCGTCGTCGGCATCCTTTTCATCGCCGTCCCCAGCGGCGTCCTCGACGTCATCTCCGACGTCGGCGAATGGTTTGGGTTCGACGACCGCGCGCCCCACACCCAGGAGTACCTATGGCTGGCGCTCGCCTTCGCCTACATGGTCGTGATCACCGGCATCTGCCTCGTCGCCCAGGCGGACGTCGTCCGCTACCGGCCGCTGCTGCTGGTCCTCGCCGCCGGCAAGACCGCCTCCTCGCTTGGCTCGCTCGCCTTCTTCCTGATCCAGGAAGAGGTTTTCATCTACCTCCTCAACTTCCTCGTCGACGGCTTCCTGGCGCTGATGGCGCTCTGGCTCTGGGTTCTAGCGGGACGGGTTGGCCGCCCCGCCGCCCCCGGTTGACAGCCCCCGCCAGGGCTCTCGGCCGCTGAGCAGCGCACCCTGAGCGCGATCTGCGCGGCGATGGCGCCGGGCATCGACGGCCTGCCGGCGGCAGAGCGCGACGTCGACGTCTCCGGCCCGGTGGCCGGGTTCCTCCGCTCGCTCTCGCCGCTGGTCCTGTTGCGGATCCGCCTCGGCCTGCGCGCCTTCGAGTGGCTGCCCTTCCCCTGGCGCTTCAGCCGCCTCGACCCCGAGGCCGCCGACGACTTCCTCCGCCGCCTCGAGCGCTCCCGCTTCGCCCTCCACCACGACCTGCTGCTGATGGCGAAGATCTTCTCCACCCTCGGCTACGCAGTTGCGCCCGAGGTCGAGGCGCGGATCGGGACCAAGATCAGCTGCGCGCTCGCCGACGGCTCGCTGCCGGAGCCGGCAGGCTCACTCGGCGAAACCGAAGCGCGGGGCGACGGCGAGGAATGCGATGTCGCGATCGTCGGCTCCGGCGCCGGCGGGGCGGTCATGGCGGCCGAGCTCGCCGAAGCCGGGCTCGACGTGCTCGTGCTCGAGGCCGGCGAGCACTACAACCGCGACAGCTATCCGGCCGGGCGTCTAGAGGCGATCGCGGCGCTCTACCGCGAAGCCGGGCTGACGATCGCCCAGGGGCGGCCGCCGATCCCGGTCCCGGTGGCGAAAGTCGTCGGCGGCACCACGGTGATCAACTCCGGCACCTGCTTCCGCGCCCCCGACCAGATCCTCGAGACCTGGCGCAGCGAGTTCGGTGTGTCATGGGCGCGGGACCTCGACGCCGACTACGCCGAGGCCGAAGACTTCCTCCACGTCACCCAGCTCGACCCAAACCGGATGGGCCGCAACGGCCAGCTGGCAATGGAGGGCGCCGAAGCCCTCGGCGCCAACGGCGCGCCGATCTTCCGCAACGCCGGCAACTGCGTCCAGTGCAGCTCCTGCCCGTTCGGGTGCGAGATCGACGCCAAGCGGGGGATGCACGTCAGCTACCTCCCCCGCGCCGTCGCCGCCGGGGCGCGGGTCCGGGCCGGGGTCGAAGCGCAGCGGGTCCTGGTCGAGGACGGGCGCGCCGCCGGGCTCGCCTGCGTCGCGAAGGACGCAACCGGGCGCAACCGCCCCTTCACCGTCCGCGCCCGCCGCGCCGTGATCGCCGCGGGCGGCGCCTTCGGGACGCCGGAGCTGCTGCTGCGCTCCGGCCTCGGCGGGCCGCAGGTTGGCCGCAACCTCCACATCCACCCCGCCTGCTGGGTCGGCGCCCGCTACGAGGAGGAGGTCCGCGGCTGGGACGGGGTGATGCAGAGCTACTACATCGACCAGTGGGAGGACCCCCACCGCGTCCTCCTCGAGGCGACCTTCACCCCGCTCGCCTTCGGCGGCGCCTGGCTCCTCGGCAGCGGCGCCGACCACCAGCGCTCGATGCTCGACTTCGGCCACGTCGGCTCGATCGGCGTCCACCTCTGCGACCTCTCCAAGGGCCGCGTCGGCCTCGCCAACGAAGGAGCCCTGCGGGCGAGTTACGGGCTCAGCGACGAGGACGCCCGCCAGGTCGTCTTCGGGATCGCCCGCGCCGCCGAAGTCCACTTCGCCGCCGGCGCTACCGAGGTCTACCCGAACATCCCCCGCGCCGGGGTTTTGAAGCCGGGTGACCTGGCGCAGTTCGAGGCCACCCGCTTCAAGGCCTCCGAACTTCGTCTCGAGGCCTTCCACCCAATGGGAACGGCGCGGATCGCTGCCGATCCGCGCCGTGGAGTCTGCGGCCCGGACGGTTCCGTCAACGGGACCGCGGGCCTCTATGTCGCCGACGCCTCGCTCTTCCCCACTTCGGTCGGCGTCAACCCGATGATGACCATCATCGCTTTCGCGAAGCAGGTCTCCCGGGGTATCGCTACTGAGGCGGCGGACCGCCCTGACCGGAGCTCGGCGGCGGCGGGGGCGGCGGCGTAGCCGCAGGCGGCTGCTGCGGCGGGGTCCCGCCGGCGTGGCCACCGCGGCCGCTGGAGAGCTGGTCGCCGAGGTCGCCGAAGGAGGTTCCCTCTTCCTGCATCGCCCGGTAGCCGCCGTAGGTGATGCCGGCCGCTGCGAGCAGGCCGAGGAAGGCGCCGACGGACGCGCTGATGTCAATCGAGACGCCCTGGAACTCTTCGCCGCTGCCCGGCGGGTCAATGATCCGGTAGAGGATCAGGAGGACGCAGAGGCCACCGAGAATCGCCACCGCAGCGTTGATCGAGAAGGGCGGCTCGACGATCGCGTTGGAGTGCCGGATGACGACGACCGCGAGCGTGACGACGACGGTCAGCAGGATCAGCAGGTCGATCCAGCTGAAGGCTTCCCAGGCGTTGCCGCCTACGCTGGCCGTGAAGATGCCGCCCCTACCGGAAACCTCGGCGGTGAACCAATCGAAGAACATGAAGATGAAGAGAAGGACGGCCGATGCGCCGGCGATCTTCTCCCCCGTACTCAGCCTGTCCGCGTCCATCGTCTTCCTCCTTGGAAGTTCGGGGGTCGGTGCGACCCTATAACTGCATCAGGCGTGACTTCGACGGCTATAGCCGGGTTTCCTACCCGCTGGTCGTTCTGATGCGAGCCGCCTGCAAGGTGTTGGAGAGGAGCATCGCGATCGTCATCGGCCCCACCCCGCCCGGCACGGGCGTTATTGCGGCGGCGACCTCGGCCGCGGCGTCGTAGTCGACGTCGCCGGCGAGGCCGTCCTCGAGCCGGTTCATGCCGACGTCGATCACGACCGCACCCGGCTTCACCGCCTCGGCGCCGAGCAGACGCGGCACCCCGACGGCGGCGATGAGGACGTCGGCGCGGCGGCAGGTCTCATCGAGGTCGCGGGTGCGCGAGTGGCAAATCGTCACCGTCGCATTCGCCTGTAGCAGCAGCCGCGCCACCGGCACACCGACCAGCTTCGAGCGGCCGACGACCACCGCCTCCGCACCCTCCAGCTCGACCCCCTCGTGGGCCAGCAGCTCCATCACCCCGGCAGGCGTGCAGGGTACGAGACCGGGGGTGCCGTGGGCGAGGAGGCCGGCGTTATAGGGCGTCAGCCCATCGACGTCCTTCTCCGGGTTCAGCGCCTGCACCACCGCGTCGGAGTCGAGGTGGGCCGGCAGTGGCAGCTGCACGAGGATCCCGTCGACGTCGTCGTCCTCCCCCAGCTCGCGAACGAGGTCGAGCAGCTCCTCCTCGCGGATCGAAGCCTCCGGTCCGTGATGGATCGACCGCATCCCGACCTCCTCGGTGGTGCGGCGCTTGTTGCTGACGTAGATCTCGGAGGCGGGATCGTCGCCGACCAGGACGGTCGCTAGGCCGGGGGTGCGCCCGGTCTCCTCCTTGTAGGCGGCGACGTCGACCTTGACCCGCTCGCGCACCGCGGCGGCCACGGCTTTGCCGTCGATAACCCGGGCCGCCATGCCTCAGCGCCTCCGGATCGGCGCGTAGTCGGCCATCAGCTTGCGCTCGGTGCCGTCGCCGGAGAAGCGGACGATCACGACCCCGCCGGGCTCGACCCCGGTGACGATGCCGTCGCCGAAGCTGGCGTGGACGACGTCGTCGCCGGTCTGCAGTTCCAGCGCCGTGCCGGGGTCGATCGGCTGCGCCTGCGCCGGGGTGACGTCGTGCTCGGTCGAAAGGCCCCAGCTGGTGCCGAGACTGTGACCGGCGGTCGAGTGGCGCTGGGTCAGCTCGTGCGGCAGCTCGTCGACGAACCGGGACGGCAGGTTGTGCTCGGCGCGGCCGAACAGCCGCCGCTCGCGCGCCCAGGTCATGTAGAGCCGCTGGCGGGCGCGGGTGATGCCGACGTAACAGAGGCGCCGCTCCTCTTCTTCGCCCCCCTCTTCGAGCGCCCGCATGTGCGGGAAGGCGCCCTCCTCGCAGCCGACGATGAAGACCGTGTCGTACTCGAGCCCCTTGGCGTTGTGGAGGGTCATCAAGGTGACCAGCTCGTTATCCGAGCTGAGCCCGTCCTGCTCGCTGTAGAGGGAGATCTGCTGCAGGTACTCCTCCAGCGGCGAGATCTCGCTCTCCCCCTCGCGTTCGCGCTCGATGTCGAACTCGGCGGCGCCGCCGATCAGCGTTTCGAGGTTTTCCGCCCGGCCTTCGGCTTCGACCGTCCGCTCCGCTGCCAGCGCTTCGAGGTAGCCGCTCTCGTGCAGGACCGCCTCCAGCAGCGTCGCCACCGGCCCACCTTCGTCGGCGCGTTCGCGCAGCCCCGCCATCGTCTCGTAGAAGCGGCCCAACGACTTGATCGCGGCGCCGCTCAGGCCCGGCACCTCCTCGACCCGTTCGATCACCTCCCAGACCGGCAGCCCGGTGGTGTTGACGTGGGAGGCGATCCGACCCTGGGTCGTGTTGCCGATCCCCCGCCGCGGCGAGTTGACGACGCGGGTAAAGGAGACGAGGTCGGCCGGGTTGACCAGCAGGCTGAGGTAGGCGATCGCGTCCTTGACCTCGGCCCGTTCGTAGAACTTGGTGCCGCCGATCACCTGGTAGGAGACGTCGAAGCGCTGCAGCGTGTCCTCCAGCACCCGGCTCATCGCATTGGTCCGGTAGAAGACCGCGACCCCGGAGCGCGGGACTCCCTCCTCCTCTTCAAGCCGGGCGATCTCGCCGGCGACCCAGCGCGCCTCCTCGTGCTCGTCGCGGAGCTCGTTCAGCTGCACCTGCTCGCCCTCGTCACCTTCTGACCAGAGCTCCTTGCGCAAGCCTTCGCGATTGCGCTCGATGACCGCGTTGGCGGCCGAGAGGATCGTCTGCGTCGAGCGGTAGTTCTGCTCGAGCTTGACGATCTCGACGTCGTCGAAGTCCTTCTCGAAGTCGAGGATGTTACGGACGTCGGCATGGCGGAAGCCGTAGATCGACTGCGCGTCGTCGCCGACCACCATCAGGTTCTTGTGCTCGCCGGCGAGCAGCTGCAGCAGCCGGTACTGGGCGTGGTTGGTGTCCTGGTACTCGTCGACGAGGACGTGGCGGAAGGTGCGGCGCCAGCGCTCGCGCACCTCGGGGAAGAGCTCGATCACGTTGACGGTGCGGACGAGGAGGTCGTCGAAATCCATCGCGTTGGCTTCGCGCATCCGTTTCTCGTAGAGCGGGAACGCTTCGGCGACGATCTCCTCGAATTCGGCGTGGGCGGATTCGTTGTAGGAGTCGGAGTCGATCAGCTGGTTCTTGGCGCCGGAGATTTTCGCCTGGACCGCCCGCGGCGGGAACCGTTTCGGGTCGACCCCGAGCTCGGTGAGGCACCGTTTCAGCATCCGCAGCGAGTCGGCCTGGTCGTAGATCGTGAAGCTCTTCGAGTAGCCGAGCCGCTCGGCGTCGACCCGCAGCATCCGCGCGCAGGCCGAGTGGAAGGTCGTCACCCACATCGCCCGCACCGAGCGGCCGACCAGCTGCCCGACCCGCTCCCGCATCTCCGCCGCAGCTTTGTTGGTGAAGGTGATCGCGAGGATCTCGCCGGGGCGGGCGGCGCCGGTGGCGAGCAGGTAGGCGATCCGGTGCGTCAGCACGCGCGTCTTGCCGGAGCCGGCGCCGGCCAGGACCAGCAGCGGCCCCTCGCCGTGTTCGACCGCTTCGCGCTGCGGTCCGTTCAGCCCCGCCAGCAGGCGCTCGGCCGCCGACGCACCCGGTTCGGTCGGCGCCCCGCGGGCCTCCGCCGCGGCCTCGGAATCGCTGTCGAATTGCTCCTGCAGAGTCACCCAGCGAGCATAGCCAGGGGCCCGGCGGGCCTCAGCCGCCCGCCGAGGAGCGGCCGGTACGGGGCTCGATCTTCGCCACCTCGGCCGAGGGACCGTTGCCGCCGTCGAGCTGCGCAAGCCGCGCCTCGACCTCGGCGATCCGCTCCGAGAGGGCCTTGATCGCGTCGGCGATCGGGTCCGGGAGGTGGATCCAGTCGGCGTCGGGGCCTTCGACCTTGCGGCCTTCGAGCCGGACCGGGTGGCCGGGGTTGCCGACGACGGTGGCGCCTGGCGGCACGTCCTCGACGACGACGGTGTTGGCGCCGATCTTGGCGCCGTCGCCGACCGCGATCGGCCCCAGCAGCTTCGCCCCGCTCCCCGCGGTGACGTTGTTGCCGAGGGTCGGGTGGCGCTTGCCGCGCTGGAAGCCGGTGCCGCCGAGGGTGACCCCCTGGTAGAGCGTCACGCAGTTGCCGATCACCGCGGTCTCGCCGATGACCACGCCGGAGCCGTGGTCGATGAAGAACTCGTTGCCGATCTCCGCCGCGGGGTGGATCTCGATCCCGGTGACCGCGCGGGTCAGGTAGGCGATCATCCGCGGCAGCAGCGGCACACCCGTCTCATAGAGCGCGTGAGCGGCGCGGTGCGCGAGCAGCGCCTGCACCCCGGCCCAACTGGAGACGATCTCGAAGGTGGAGACGCCCTGCGCCGCGGGGTCGCGCTCGCGCGCCGCCTTGACGTCCGCGCGAATCTCCTTGACCAGGCGTTTCCAGCGATTCATGGTGAGAAGAAGGGTAGGGACATGTAGCGCTCACCCGAGTCGCAGACGATCGTCACCACCCTCTTCCCCGCCATCTCCGGCCGTGCGGCGACCTCGAGTGCGGCACAGATATTGGCTCCGGCGGAAATCCCGGCCAAGACCCCCTCCTCGTGCGCGACCCGGCGCGCCATGTCGAGCGCATCCTCGTCGCCGACCGGGAGGACCTCGTCGACCACCTGGCGATCGAGATTCTCGGGGACGAAACCGGCGCCGATGCCCTGGATTTTGTGCGGGCCGGGTGCGCCGCCGGAGAGGACGGGCGAGCTCGCCGGCTCAACCGCGACGACCTTTGCGTCCGGGGCCCGCTCTCGCAGCATCCGGCCGACGCCGGTGATCGTGCCGCCGGTGCCGACGCCGCAGACGAAAGCTCCGACGTCGCCGTCGGTGTCGCTCCAGATCTCCTCGGCGGTGGTGCGGCGATGGACCTCGGGATTGGCCGGGTTGGAGAACTGCATCGGCATGAACCCTTTGCGCTGCTCGCGGATCTCCTCGGCCAAGGCGACCGCCTCGTTCATGCCGCCGAGCGAGGGCGTCTCCCGCACCTCAGCGCCGTAGGCGCGCAGGAGCTTGCCGCGCTCGCGGCTCATCCCCTCCGGCAGGGTCAGGATCAGCTCGTAGCCGCGGGCGGCGCAGACCATCGCCAGCGCGATCCCGGTATTGCCGCTGGTCGGCTCGACGACGACCGACTTCCCGGGCTTGATCTGGCCCTCGGCTTCGGCGGCGTCAATCATCGCTACCCCGATCCGGTCCTTGACGGAGCCGCCGGGATTGAAGTACTCGAGCTTGGCGCAGACGTCGCCGTGCAATCCCTCCGAGAGCCGGTCGAGCAGAACCATCGGCGTGCTGCCGACGACCGCCGAGGCCTCCGCTCCGATCCGCATCGCGCGAGTCTAGCCCGGCGCCCAGACCGTGGCATTACCTAACGAGCCGCTCAGAAGCCGCTGCGGATGTCGCGGATCGCGAAGGCGGATCCGCGACATCCGAGGCCAGCGTCGGACCCGGCGGCACCCTGCGGATGCCCAGCTAGTTGCCGGCCCGAGAGAAGTGGGGGCGGTCTTCGGGCAGGACCGCGCCGCCGCCGCGGATCGGGTTGCCGTGGGCTTCGCACCAGGCGCGCAGGCCATCCGGGTCGGTCACGTCAACCGCCCCCTCGCCATGGTTCCCCTCAAAGGAGGCCGGACCGCAATGGTTACTGGACCGGCCCCCGCACTTCCCAGGACAGGTCGCCGCTCCGCACATATCGAGGCAGAGCTGTTCGCAGTGCTCGGGCGAACGGCGGCCGCTGAAGACTTCGCCGTTCCAGACGCCGCTCTCGCGGGCCGGCTTTAGCGCTTCTTCGACCATCCACTTTGGGACTTCCTCGTTGTCGAACATCACCCAGTGGCCGCCTGCCGGCGCGGGATGGGAATCTGGATGCTCTTCGAGCCACCGCCGTTTCTTGCGCAACCGCTCAGCCTCGTCGCGCCGCTCCTCGGAGCGCTTCTCCATCGCGTCGGTGCGCTGACCCTCGCCGCTGAGGATCTCGACGTCGCGCTCGGTCAGGTGGCCGCTGCTGATCTTCTTCAACTCGTCCGGGGAAAACCCCTTGAGCCAGCCGACCATGTTGCAGGCGTCAAAGGTGCGCGGGCCGGCGATGCCGTCGATCTTGATCTTGCGCCACGGGAACTTCCAGTGAACCAGTTCGCGATCGAGCGCTTTCTGCAGCGCTTCGACCCGCGGGCCTTCGCTTTTCTTCGTGATATCGGGGGCTGATTTGACCTGGTCGGGCACGTTCGCTCTCCCTCTTGAATGGCCGCCGGAGCGGCCTCATGTGTGGAAGAGCACGACCCTAATAGAATACTTGAGTGTTTCAGTAAACTTTCGCGGTCATACGTCACAGAGCTCGCCAAGCAGCGCGCGCGCTAGATGAAGTACATGCCCGAGCCAGCCTCTTCGGCCTCGCGGCGGGCGACTTCGGCGATCGTCGTCTGGCCGAAGACCTTGCGCAGGGCGGTGACGCCCTCGGCCCAGATGCCGCCGGCCTCGTCGGCCTCGTCGCCGACTTTGCCATCGAGGACCTGGACGACGTCGAGGACGGTGATCTCCTCCGCCGGCCGGGCGAGGGTGTAGCCGCCGCGCATGCCGCGGTGGCTGGTCAAGAGGCCGTTGCGGCGCAAGGTCGAGAAGAGCTGCTCGAGGAACTGCTCGGGGATGTCGCGGCGCTCGGCGAGCTCTTTGATCGGCACCGGGCGCTCGCCCGCGCGCGCAAGCTCCGCCAAAGCGACTACGGCATACCTCGACTTTGAGGTAATCGAGATCACAGGGACTTTCTACCGCACCCTTCGGCTGGGTAGGATCGGCGCGCGGGAGCCCGAGGTGGGCTCACCAGTCCCCGCGACCCAAACCACCTGATCGGAAGCAGTCCTGAGCGAGCCCCCACACTGTCTGGTTGTCGATGGCCATCCCCTAGTCCGGCTGGGGATACGCGGTGCCCTCGAGGACGGCTTCGTGATCCACGAGGCGCCGACGCGGGAGGAAGCGCTCGACCTCGTCCGCGACGTCGGCGCCTTCGATGTCGCGATCGTCGACATGCGCTGGCGCGGCAACGGCCACGGCGAGGCGATCACCGGGACCGAGGCGATTCGGATGCTGCACCGTTCCAACCCCGCCCTCGGCGTCGTCGCCCACGGCGAGCTGCCCGAAAGGCACCTGGCAAGCGCAGCGCTGCAGGCGGGCGCCAGCGCCTACGTCTCCCGCATCGCCGGAACCACCGAGCTGCGACGCGCGGTTGACGCCGCGATCGCCCAAGAGCGCTTTGTTGACCCGGCGGTGCCGCCGAAAGGCAGCCGCGGCAAGCTGACCCGCCGCCAGCGACAGATCCTGCAACTGCTCGCCAACGGCGAGTCGACCACGGTGGCAGCGCGTGAGCTCGACCTCAGTGAGGAGACGGTGAAGACCCACACCAAGCACGTCCTCGCCCGCCTCGGCGCGAAGAACCGCACCCACGCGGTTGCGATCGCCGTGCGCGAGTGCCTTATCGATTGACAGGGCGCTGCGCCTGCGTCGCCCAAGCGGGACGGCGGACGCGGACGAGCGAGCGCCGGCGCCAGGTCGCAGGGCCTTGATCTTTGCGGGCAACCGCAGGCGCGGTCGCCGCCGATGCTTTGGGCATGACTAGATCCAGCCTCGGTCGCGCGCCAGCAAAACGGCTTGGGCGCGGTCGACGGCGCCGATCTTGCCGTAGACGTTGTGGAGATGGGTGCGGATCGTCGAGACCGAGAGGTGCATTTCGCTGGCGATCTGCTTGTAGACCATGCCCTCGGAGAGGTGGCGCAGAACGTCGAGCTCGCGGTTGGAGAGCGGGCACGGCTCGCTGATCCGCGAGGCGTCTTGGGTCGGCAGCGGCAGCTCGTAGAGGAGGTCGCGCAACCCTTCGGGGCTGAGACCGCAGCGCTCGGCAGCGGAGCGGAGTCGCTCCGGCGCGATCGCCTCGCCCTGGCAGTAGTGGCCGATCATGTCGGCGGCGGCGACCATCGCCGCCAGCCCTTCAGCGTCCTCGGAATGATGGCGCTCAATCGCGATCGCAATCCGCGAGGGCAAATTCCAGCGGCGAGCGAGAACGCCGCCGACGAGGGCGTGGTCGATCCCGAGCTGCTCGCGTTCCTCGCGCAGGCGCTGCTCGGGGGTGCGGGCGATCGCGTCGAAGTAGACCTTGTAGCCGGGGTGCAGGCGGGAGATCACGAGGCGGCCGATGTCGTGCAGGAGTGCGGCGACGGCGAGCTCGTCGCGTTCGAGCCAGCCGACCACACGGCCGATCTTGTCTGCGGCGCGCTGGGTGGCGAGGGCATGGACGCGGAAGCGCTCCGGCTTCAACACCCAGCCCCCGTTCGAATCGAAGAAGTCGAAGCTGGGCGCGGTTCCGGCGAGGGCCAGCACGCCGGCCGGCTTGAGGATGTCGACGGCGGCGGGGATACCGGCGACACCGCCGGCAACGAGGCCGCCACGGTTGGCCTGGCGCAGAACAGCGATCGTCAGGGCGACGTCGCTCTCGACCGCTTCGATGATCTCGCCGACGCGAGCCGTCTCCGCGGTCGCGGCGGTAATCACTCGCTGGCGGGACTCGATCAATACCGGGAAGCTCTCGACAGCCTCAAACGCCTCGGCCAGGCGACTGCCGGGTGCGGCAGCGGCGCGAGAGCCCGTTTTCGCGGTCTCGTGCAGGGGGACCTTGCCGTTGCTCTGGGCGGCAGTAACGCTCATGGCACACCCCATCGGCAGGAAAAGCCGATGGGTTTAGCTCAGGGACCCTTTCCGACCCGAAAAGTGTGGAGCAATTTCGGGTAGGTCAGGCGGCGGCGAGGCGCGCCGAGGCGGCGCGAATGCGCTCCAGCGAGCGCTGCTTGCCCAGAACCGCGAGGGACTCGAAGATCCCCGGCGAGACCGAGGTCCCGGTGATCGCAACGCGAATCGGTTGGTAGAGCCGCCCCGGCTTTAGGTCGAAGCGATCCAACAGGGGCGCGAGCGCCACCTCGATTGGCTCCGGCTCCCAGGGATCAACCGCCGCGAGCGCCTCGGCGATCGCCGCCAGCACCTCACCCGTCCCCTCTTTCATCACCTTGCTCCAGGCCTTCTCGTCGGAGACGGGCGGCTCGAAGAGGAAGCGGATCAGCGGCCAAACCTCCTCCAGCGTCTGCGCTTTCTCCTGGGCGATCTCGCAGGCGGCCCGCAGCCGCTCGTCGGCCTCGCGGCCGAGGTGCTGGGCGACGGCGGCGGTGTAACGGTCGAGCGGCATCTCCCGCATGAAGCGGCCGTTCAGCCAACGCAGCTTCTTCTCGTCGAAGATCGCCGCCGATTTGCCGACGTCCTCGACCCGGAAGCGGCGGACCAGCTCCTCGGTCGACATCAGGGTCGTGTCGTCGTCGGTCCCCCAGCCCAGCAGCGCCAGGTAGTTGCGCACCGCCGCCGGCAGGTAGCCGCCGTCGCGCAGCTCCTGCACCGAGGCGGCGCCGTGGCGCTTGGAGAGCTTCTTGCCGTCGGGGCCGTGCAGGAGCGGTAGGTGGGCGTAGCGGGGCGGCTCGTGGCCGAGCGCTGCGAGGACGAGTAGCTGCTTCGGCGTGTTGGAGAGGTGGTCGTCGCCGCGGACCACCTCGGTGATCCCCATCTCGGCGTCGTCAACGGCGACCGCGAAGTTGTAGAGGACCGAGCCGTCGGCGCGGGCGATGACGAAGTCGTCGTAGCTGCCGTTGGGAAAGGCGACCGGGCCGCGGATCAGGTCGTGGACAACGGTCTCGCCCTCGTCGGGGACGCGCAGGCGGATCGCCGCGGTCCCGTCGTCGGTCGGAGTGCCGCGATAGCCGCGACCGGCGCCGTGCTCGGCCTTCCAGGCCTCTACGTCTTTGCCGGTGGCGTGGTCGCGGTAGGCGTGGCCGGTCTCGAGCAGCCGCCCCAGCGCCTCGGCGTGGCGGTCGGCGCGGCCGGCCTGGGAGACCGGGCCGATGTCCCAGTCGAGCTCCAGCCACCTCATCGCGTCGAGGATCTGCTCGACGTTCTCCTCGGTCGAGCGCTCGCGGTCGGTGTCCTCGATCCGCAGCACCAGCTCACCGCCGTCGTGGCGGGCGGCGAGCCAGTTGTAGAGGGCCGTGCGGGCGCCCCCGATGTGCAGGGCACCGGTTGGCGAGGGAGCGAATCTAAGACGTGTGGGCAAGTGACGGCGAAGGGAGGGTGCGCCGCCCATCCTATGAGGGTTCGAGCAACGCCTCTCTCAGCCCCTTCAACTTGACGATCCGCGGCGCCCCGCCCGCGCTCGCCACCTCCTCGACCTGGGAATGATCCGGGATGACGATGATCTGCCGCTCCCTTCCGCCCGCCGCCGCCGAACCTTCCCCCTCGAGCCTGGCGACCACCTGCCGCAGGATCGAGGAGCCGGAGTCGATGACGAAGGCGGGCGCCACCCGCACCGGGAGGTCCGCCCGCCCCGCGAGGAAGTCGTCGCGGCGGCCCCGGCTCGGCATCTCGCGGATGAACAGCTTCTGCCCCGGGTGCCCGTCCTCGGCGAGGAGCCGTTTTTTCACCTGGCCCCAGAAGATGCTGGCTCGAACGCTGTCCACGAAGCGGCCCGCCTGCTCGAGGAACTCGTTTCTGGCGCGGTCGGAGAGCTCGTCCAGCTCCTCTTGCCGGGTGCTGAGGATCCCCAGCGCCGTCCGCGCCTCGACGTCTTTCAGGTAACCGTCGAAATGGAGGCTGCCGACGGTGAGGAAGGTCGCGTTGCCGGGGCTTGGGGCGAGCAGGTGCTTGGCCACGTAGGTCAGCTTCGCTTCCAGTCTCAGCCTGAGGTCGTCGATCGTCTGCGGCTCTCCCTCGACTGGCTGGGACGTGCCCTCACCACTGTCGCTCTCGGGGGCGCTGTTCGCCGCCTTGTGCGCGTCCTTCTGCAGAGCGATGC
>VAYN01000013.1:93307-134318 GCA_005885405.1 Actinomycetota bacterium
GAGGCCGCTGAAGGCGACGATGACCGCGAGCAGGAAGAAAGGCGACGCCCAGAGCAGTGAGCTCTGAACGAACTGCTGGAAGCCGGAGGCGTTCTCGGTCTTACCGGACCCGTCGCCCTCCTTTGCCTTCTGGCCCTCGGGACTCAAGCTGCGCTCCTTCCGCCGTTTTGGAGCAGAAGATCACTGAGTACTCCGCTGTAGTCCAGGCGACGGTCAAGCGGACCGCGGAACGTGCGGCAATAGACTCCGCCAATGCTGATCGGCGCCCATGTCTCCACCGGGGGTGGGCTGCCGAACGCGGTCGCGCGCGGCACCGAACGCGGCTGCGAATCCATCCAGATTTTCCACCAGAGCCCGCGGATGTGGCGGCCGACGAAATATGGCGAGGCCGATTTCGCCGCCTTCCGCGAGGCGATGGATGCCTCGCCGGTCGAAGCGGTGATCATCCACGCCGTCTACCTGATCAACTGCGCGACCAAAGACAAAGAGATGCGGAAGAAGTCCCTGACCTCGCTCACCCACGCACTCCGGATCGGCGACGGAATAGGCGCCAGAGGTGTGGTCCTGCACCCGGGATCGCAGAAAACCGACCCGCTCAAACCGTCGCTGAAACGAGCCTCCAAAGTCATCGCCGAGGCGCTCAAGGAGACGGACTCCTGCCCCCTCCTGATCGAGCAGACCGCCGGCCACAAAGGCCTCCTGGCCCGTGACTTCGACCAAACCGCCGAGCTAATCGATCAGGCCGGCGGCGGCAAGCGCCTCGGCCTCTGCCTCGACTCCTGCCACCTCTTCGTCCAGGGCTACGACATCACCGACGAGACCCACCTAGGCGCCGTCCTCGACGAAGCCGACGCCAAGGTAGGAATCGAGCGCCTAGGCGCCGTCCACGTAAACGACGCCGCTGTCCCCCTTGGTGCCTGCCTAGACCGCCACGCCAACATCAGCAAAGGCGAGATGGGCAAAAGAGGCCTAGCCGCCTTCCTCTCCGAGCCCCGCTTCGAGGGCCTCCCAGCCACCTTGGAGACCCCAGGCCCAGAAAAGAAAGGCTCCTCGAAAGCCGAAGTGACCCTGGCGAAGCGCCTGCGGCGCAAAGGCCTCAAAAGGCGCGCCGCGTAACACGAATCTTCAAGGACTGTCGCAAGGAGGGACGGGTGTCCCCTGGCCGACCGGCGTCCTGTTCCTCGCCCTATCCACTCCTAGAGAGCTGCCACGCGTCCGGCGAGGAACCCAGGAAGGTCAGGGGACACCCGTCCCTCCCTACCGCAACCGCTTCCGGACAGGCGACAAGGACCGGTGCACCCCTGCCCCGGTCCTTGCTCTCCCGCCGTAAGTCTTTATTTGATGTGGAAGCCAGAGATCGCTCGGGAAATCACGAGCTGCTGGATCTCTGAGGTTCCCTCGAAGATCGTGTAGATCTTCGAATCACGGTGCATCCGCTCGACCGGGAACTCGCGGGTGTAGCCGTTGCCGCCGAGGATCTGGATCGCCCGCTCGGTCACCCAGACGGCTACCTCGCCGGCCTTGAGCTTCGACATCGAGCCCTCGGCGTTTTCGAATTTGTGGCCCTGGCGGCCCATCCAGGCGGCGCGCCAGACGAGCAGGCGGGCGGCGTCGATCTCGAGCTTCATGTTCGCTAGGTCGAAGGCGATCGACTGGTTCTCGACGATCGCGCGGCCGAACTGGCGCCGCTCTTTGGCGTAGTCGAGGGCGTACTCATAGGCGGCGCGGGCGACCCCCAGCGCCTGGGCGCCGACCACCGGCCGGCTCGCCTCGAAGGTCTGCATCGCCGCCTGAGATTTAGCTTTTTTGCCCTCGCGGACGCGGGCGAGCCGTTCGTCGAGCTTCTCTTTGCCGCCCAGCAGGCAGGAGCCCGGGACGCGGCAGTCGTCGAGGTGGACGTCGGCGGTATGGGAAGCGCGGAGGCCGTGCTTCTTAACCTTGGCGCCCTGCTCGCAGCCCGGCGTGTTGGGCGGGATGACGAAGGCGGCGTGGCCGCGCGAGCCGAGCTCGCGGTCGACCGAGGCGATCACGACATGAACATTCGCGATGCCGCCGTTGGTCGCCCAGGCCTTCTGGCCGTTGAGCACCCATTCGTCTTTCGCCTCGTCGTATTTGGCGCTGGTGCGGATGCCGGAGACGTCGGACCCAGCGTCGGGCTCGGAGGCGCAGAAGGCGCCGAGCTTGACGTCGTCCGCGTCGCCGTAGCACTGGGGGATCCACTCCCCCATCTGCTCCGGGGTTCCCTGCCCGAAGATCGCTGCGACCGCGAGGGTCGTGCCCATGATCGCCATGCCGATGCCGGCGTCGCCCCAGAAGAGCTCCTCGTTGGCGATCGGGAGCGTGAGGCCGGTCTCGTCAGCCCAGAACTGGCCGACGGCTTCGAAGCTATAGAGGCCGATCTTGGCGGCCTCCTGGATTACCGGCCACGGCGTTTCCTCGCGCTCGTCCCACTCCTCGGCGGCGGGCCGGACGACGCCCTCGGCGAAGCCGTGCACCCACTCTTTGATGTCCTTCTGGTCTTGGTCGAGCTCGAGCGTGAACTTGGGCTCGCCCTGAGCGTCGGACGTGGAGTTGGCCTCGTCGAGCAGTGCTTGCGCGTCGACGTCGGCGACGGAGGAATCAGCCATGGCGGCGAATTCTACATAGAACGATGTCGTGTCACGAAAAGGCGACGGGATCGCGCCGTCTCGTCTGGGAACGGCTCAGATGTCGCGCAGGTCGAAGGCGCGCAGGCCCTCGCTGCCCTCGTCGGAGCAGTCGAAGAAGCGTTTGTTGACGCAGCCATAGGAGCCGCCTTCGCCCTCGTATGCCTGCTCGACCGTGAACTGGCAGTGCGGCAGCGGCTCGCCGGTCATCTTGACCCCGCCGAAGCCGCCCTTCTCCAGCACCGCACTGAGCTCTATCTCCGCCCCGTAGACCTCCTGCATGCAGCCGACGTACTGCTCGCCGCTGAGGCGGTCGACGTAGCTGTAGAGGTAGCGACAACCGAGCTCGATACAGCCGCGAGGCTCGACCATCTTGTCGCAGAAGGAGCGGCACTGGCGGCACTCGCCGACCGTGGTGCGCGTAGCGGTCATTCGGAAAGCTTAGGGATGCGAGATCGCGGAACCAAGCGGTTTGGGCTCACGCCGCGATCGCAGTGGCGCCCAAGACGTGGTCCAGCTCGGTGCGCAACATCCCCGAGGGCTTCACCCGGTATCCCTCGCCGACCTTGAAGCGGCGGTCGCCGACGACGAGGAAGACCTCGGAGTCGCCTTTGTGGTGCTCGAGGACCGCCTTCACTTCCTCGCAGAGCTCGTCGTTCCAACGCGCGAGGTCGATCGGCACCTCGAACGGTCCCGCCGGCGCCGCCGACGCGGCCGGAGCGAGCTTCGCAGCCTTCTGGATCTCGGCCTCGTCGGGTTCGAAGCGCTGCGCCTCCTGGACGACCAGCTTCGTCTCGCCGCGGTCCTTGTGGTCGAGGCGGCCGCGGACGAGGACGATCGCGTCGGGCTCGATGATCGAGGCGCTCTCGGCCTGGTCGGCCTTGAAGACGAGCATCTCGACCTGACCCTCGACGTCGTCGAGGGTCGCGAACATCATCTGGTTGCCGCTCTTGGTGCGGATCTTCTTGCAGTCGACGACGATGCCGCCGACCGTCACCCAGGCGCCATCGGGCTTGCTCGCCAGCTGCGCGATCCCGCAATCGACCCGCGCCCGCAGCGCCGGCCCGACTTCGGTCAGCGGGTGCGAAGAGAGGTACGTGCCGAGGGTCTCCTTCTCCATCGAGAGCATCTCGGCCCGGTCGAACTCGGCGCCGGGGATCGGCGGCCGGTGGTGCGCCTGCGACTGCGTTCCCCCGCCCCCGCCTTCTTCGCCGAAGTCGAAGATCGAGCCCTGGCCGAGCTGGGCGTCGGCCTGCGCCTTCTGGCCCGCCGACTGCGCCTGCGGCAGCGTCTCCAGCATCCCTTTGCGGCTGTCGCCGGTCGAATCGAGGGCGCCGCACTTGACCAGACATTCGATCGCCCGTTTGTTCACGGCGCGGCTGTCGACCCGCTCGCAGAAGTCCCAGATCGACTCAATCGGTTTCTCCTCGCGAGCGCGGAGGATCGCCTCCACTGCCGCGTGGCCGACGTTCTTGACCGCGTCGAGGCCGAAGCGGATCGCGTTCTCGGAGACGACGAAGCTGTGGCCGGAGGAGTTGACGTCGGGCGGCAGGACTTCGATCCCCATCTCCGCGCAGCGGTTGACGAAGAACGGGACCTTGTCTTTGGTGTTCATCACCGAAGAGATCACCGCCGCCATGTACTCGGCCGGGTAGTTGGCCTTGAGGTAGGCGGTGCGGTAGGAGATCAGCCCGTAGCAGGCGGCGTGGGACTTGTTGAAGGAGTAGTCGGCGGCGGCTTCGTTCAGCTTCCAGAGGTCCTGGGCGACTTTGCGTTCGGTCCCGGATTTCTCCAGGCCTTCCATGAATTTGTCCTTCATCGTCGCCATCAGGTCGCGCTTCTTCTTGCCGATCGCCTTGCGCAGGTCGTCCGCCTCGGCGCCCGAGAAGCCGGCCATCTGGCGGGCGATCTGCATCAGCTGCTCCTGGTAGATGACGCAGCCGTGGGTCTCCTTGGTGATCGCCTCGAGGCGAGGATCCGGGTAGCGGACCGAGGAGGGTTCCTTCTTGCCCTTGGCGTAGGTAGGGATGTAGGCCATCGCGCCGGGCCGGTAGAGGGCGCCGAGGGCGACGATGTCGGCGAACTCGGTCGGCTTCACCCGCCGCAGGGCGTCGCGCATTCCCTCCGACTCGAACTGGAAGACACCGGTCGAGTCGCCGGCGGCGAGCATCTCGTAGGTCTTCGCGTCGTCGATCGGGATCTGCTCCATGTCGACCCGCTCGCCGCGCGAGCGCTCGATGATGTCGATCGCGTCCTCGATCACGTCGAGGTTGCGGAGGCCGAGGAAGTCCATCTTCAGTAGCCCGATCTCCTCGATCGGCCCCATCGAGTACTGGGTGACGATCTTGTACTGGCGCTCGGGTTTGGCCGAACCGCTGCCGTTGCCGTTGGCGGGCGGCGGCGCCGGGGCGCTCTTGTCCTCGGCCAGCTGCAGGGGGACGATCTCGTGCAACGGCCGGTCGGCGATGACGACGGCGGCGGCGTGGATCGAGTTGTTGCGGATGATCCCCTCGAGGCCCTGGGCGACGTCGATGACCTTCTTCGCGTCGGGCTCGGAGTCGTAGGTCTTGCGCAGCTCCTGGCCCTCCTTCAGGCATTCCTCGAAGGAGGGGCTGCGGCCCATGATCGGCTCCGGGATCTGCTTCGCCAACCGGTCGCCGGTGGCGTAGTCGAAGCCGAGCACGCGGGCCGCATCGCGGGTGGCGGCGCGCGGCGCCATCTTGCCGAAGGTGATGATCTGGGCGACCGACTCGCGGCCGTATTTGTCGCCGACGTAGCGGATCATCCGCTCGCGGCCGCGGACCGAGAAGTCGATGTCGATGTCCGGCATCGATTTGCGGCCGGGGTTGAGGAAGCGCTCGAACATCAATTCGTTCTCGAGCGGGTCGAGGTCGGTGATCCGCAGGCAGTAGGAGACGATCGAGCCAGCGGCTGAGCCGCGGCCCGGGCCGACGGCGATCCCGTTCTGCTTCGCGTAGCTGACGAAGTCCCAGACGATCAGGAAGTAGGACTCGAAACCCATCTCCTCGATCACCCCGAGCTCGAACTCGAGCCGCTCGACCGCGTCGGCCGGCGGCGGGTCGCCGTAGCGGGCGCGCAGCCCGTCCATCGCGATCCGGCGCAGCATCGCGCCCGGCTCCTCGCCGTCGGGGGTCGGATAGCGTGGCAGCAGCAGCTTGCCGAGCTCGATGTCGATCTCGCAGCGCTCGGCGATCTCCAACGTCGTCGGCACCGCCTCCGGCCACTCGGCGAAGGACTCGGCCATTTCGGCGTTGTCCTTGATGTAGAACTCGTTCGTGTCGAAGCTCATCTTCGGCATCTGCAGCGTCGACTTCGTCTGCACGCAGAGCAGCGCCGCGTGGTTGTCGAAGTCCTCGCGCCGCAGGTAGTGGACGTCGGCGGTTCCGACCAGGGGCCGGTTCAGCTCGCGGGCGAAGCGGACGATCCCCTCGTTCGCCTTGTCCTGCTCTTCGATTCCGTTCTTCTGAACCTCGAAGTAGACCTGCTCGGGGCCGAAGGCCTGGATCAGGTCGTCGAGGTGGGCGCGGGCGTCGTCGTTGCGCTCTTCGATCAGGCGGCGGCAGAAACGCGACTGCAGGCAGCCGGTGAGGACGATCACCCCCTCTGAGTGCGTGGCCAGCAGGTCCATGTCGACGTTCGCCTTGCCGCGGGAGAAGCCCTCGAGGAAACCGGCGGAGGTGAGTTTGACCAGGTTCGAGAAACCCTGGTCGTTCTCGGCCAACAGGGTCAGGTGGTTGCGCTCGTACCGCGTCTGCTCCTTGATCGCGTGGCGGTCCTCGACGAAATAGGCCTCGAGGCCGACGATCGGCTTGATCCCGTGCTTCTTGCAGGCCTTGTAGAGGTCGACGGCCCCGTTCATGACCCCGTGGTCGGTGAGGCCGAGGGCAGGCTGGCCGAGCTCCGCCGCCCGCGCCGCCATCGCGTCGATCTTGCAGGCGCCGTCGAGCAGCGAGTACTCGCTATGGGCATGCAGATGTACGGCGGCGGGGTTGCTCACGGGCGGGACCGAGCATGCCAAATAGGCATGTCGGAACCGTGGGGGTCCCGTGACGCTTTCGCGCTACTTCCGTGCTGATCCGGTGCGGGTGAGCTTCGCTTACCCGCAAACCCAGGCGCTGGTTCCGGAATCGGCCCAGATTTCGGCGGCGATCCGGTCCTGTTCGGCCTTCGGGGCGTTCTGCGGTTCGCCCTTGCCGCCGTACAGTTCCCAGGTCGAGGGGAGGATCTGGTAGGCGCCACCGGCGCCGCTGGAGGGGTTGACGGCGCTGTAGTTGCCCCCCGACTCGCACATCACGATGTAGGTCGGGATCGAATAGGGCCCGCCGAGCCAGCGGCCGACTTCTTCTTCGGCTTCGGCTTCCGATTCTGCGAGGCGGGCTTCCTGGATCTCGTCGACCCACTCGGCGATGTCGGATTTCAGCGTCGCCAGCGAGGCTTCGCGACTCGCGCTCAGCGATTCCAACCGGGCCGCCGCGGCCTCGGCGGCGGCGCGGACGTCGGCGATTTCGGCGCGGGCCGCTTCCAACCGTTCGTCGTAGGCGACCGCTTCGGCGCGCAAGTCGGCGACCCGCAACACCTGGCGGTGGACCGTGGCCCGGACATCGGCGACGCGGTCGGCGAGGGCGCTGTCGGCTTCGGAGATCGCCCGCAGGTAGTCACTCTGGGCGACGAAGTCGTCGTAGTCGCCGGAGCCGAAGACGAGGTCGGCAGTGCTCGGGGTGCCACTCTCGTAGATCGCCACGAGCCGCGCCGCCAGCACGTCGCGGGAGCGCTGCAGCCGCGCCTTCTCCAGCGCCAACCGGTGCTGGGTCGCCTCCAGCTTGCGCGCCAGCTCGGCGGCGCGCTGGCGCCCCTCGGCCAGCAGCGTCGTCAGTTCTTCCTCTTCGGCGGCGGCGTCCTTCGCTTCGGCTTCGGCGCTCGCCAGTTCCGCCGTCGTCGCCTGCAGCTGCGAGGAGAGCGAGCCGGCCTCGTCGCGCGCTGCGGCCAGCTTCGATTCCAGCTGCTCGGCTTCGGTCGCGCCGGCGCTGCCGACCGCCACGGCGAGGCCCACGAGCAGCGCGCAGAGCAGCGCTGCGGCGCAGATCTGACCCAGGTTCCTATTCAGCTGAAGCGGCCGCACGACGAGGGCCGAGGCTAGCGAGGCCGCCCGGAAATCCCTGCAAGTTGCCGATAACCCGCAAGCGAAGTTGCGGGTAGGTGGTCAGCCTTCGGGGGCGTCGCGGGTGGCGAAGTAGGCGAGCAGCGCCGCGGCCGCTACGCCGGCGACCCCAAGGCCGATCCGCGCCTCGCGCCGGTAGCGGCGACGCATGTAGCGGAAAGCGAACTTGATCGAGGCTTTCCCGAGGCGGTTGTACATCAGCCCTCCTCCCGCTCGCGCAGATGGTGCGCCATCCGCGACTGCAGCGACCAGAGCTCGATGAAGCCGGGTGAGGCAGTCTGCTTGAAGAGGCCACCAGACTCGGCGAAGCCGGCGAGGCTGGCGTCATAGACGGCGTTCGGCGACGAGCGGGTGACGACGCGGACGCTGCCTTTATAGAGGCGCAGGCCGATCTCACCCGTCACCTGGGCGTTGACGGCATCCATGTAGGCGTCGAGGTCCGAGCGCAGCGGCTCCCACCAGAGGCCGGCGTAGACGAGGTAGCCCCACTTCTGGTCCAGGGCGGGCTTGAACTGGTTCTGGTGGATCGTTCCGACCAGCCGCTCCAGCTCCTCGTGGGCGGTGAGGATGATCGCCGCCGCCGGCACCTCGTAGATGTCGCGGACCTTGAGGCCGACGATCCGGTCCTCGATGTGGTCGACGATGCCGACGCCGTGGCGGCAGCCGATCCCGGCCGCCTCTTCCAGCAGGTCGACGAGCTCGAGGCGCTCGCCGTTGAGGGAGACCGGCAGACCCTGCTCGAAGCCGACCGTAACGGTCTCCGGCTCGTCGGGCGCCTCCTCGGGGCGCGTTACGAGCTGGAAGACGTCATCTTCGGGCGCGCGCTCGAGATCCTCGATCCAGCGACCCTCCGACGACCGCCCCCACAAGTTGTCGTCAATTGAGTACGGCGCGACCTCGGTCCCGCCCTTGACCGGGATCCCGTTCTCACGCGCGTAGGCGATCTCCTCGTCGCGGCCCATCGCCCAGGTGCGCACCGGCGCGATCGTCTTCAGCTCCGGCGCCAGCGTCGCCACCGTCGCCTCGATCCGGACCTGGTCGTTGCCCTTGCCGGTGCAGCCGTGGGCGATCGTGTCGCAGCTCGACTGGCGCGCGTACTCGACCGCGAGCTGGGCGATCAGCGGCCGGCCGAGGGCCGTGAAGAGCGGGTAGCCGTTGCCGTAGATGGCGTTGGCCTTGATCGCCGGGGCGACGAACTCGGAGGCGAAGCGCTCCCGGGCGTCGACGACGTGGCACTCGACCGCCCCTAGCTGCAACGCCTTTTGTTCGACCACCTCGTAGTCCTCGCCGGGCTGGCCGAGGTTGACGGTGAGGCAGACGACTTCGGCTTCGTAGTTGTCCTGGATCCACTTCAGCATCACGCTCGTGTCGAGACCGCCCGAATAGAGCAGGAGGACGCGATGCACATTGGCGGGGTCCGCCTCGTAGGTGGCGGTCGGCTGGGGCTCAGGTGTCACGGGGGCGGAAGTCTCTCACGCCGCCCGAGATCGGGACTTCTAGGGAGCTTCGAGCCCGCCCGAGCCGCCGTCTTCGTCTTCAACTGGCGGCACTTCTTCTTCGGGTTCTTCTTCTTCGGGCGCTTCTTCGTCTTCTTCGACCGTCGGCTCTTCTTCGGTCGTGGTCGTCGATTCCGTCGTCGTGGTCGTGCTTTCGGTGGTCGTCGGCGTCGTCGCAGTCGTTTCGATGCTGGAGGTCGTGGTTTCGCCGCTGTCGTCGCCGTTGGCGATCACGATCACCGCGATCAGGAGGCCGACGATCACCGCGATCAAGCCGGCGACGAGCAGGCGCATGTTGCCGTGGGGTCGCTCGCCCCCCGGTCCACCGGGGCCGCGGTCTTCGGGCCCCATCAGGCGGGTCGGGTCCTCGTGCATCGTCTTCTAAGCCTCCGGTCCGAGGATCGCGTCGAGGATCGCGTCGGTGTCCTCGATCTCGAAACCGTTTCGAAGCCGCTCGGCGATCTCCTCTCTGCTGCTGCCGGAAACCGCCAGTTGCGTCGCCAACAGGCGCGCTCCGGCGGGATCACCGCGGCGGCGGTCGACGGGCTCCGCCACCGGCTCCGGGGAGAACTCAGCGGGGGCGCGCCGATCTTCGACCGCGCGTAGGCGCGGCGCCGCCGGACCTTCGGGCTGCGACGGGCGCTCCTCGCTCACCTCTTGGCCGATGTCGATCCGCTCCCTGGCGACTTCCAGCGTCGCCTGCAGGCGTTCGGCTTCCTGGCGCAGCACCACAGCCTGCCCCAACAGTGCCTCGATCAGGTCGTAGAGCTCGTCGCTGCGGCCTTCGGCGGCGCGATCTGCTTCCGCCATGGCCTGCGCGAGGTAGCGGCGTGCCTGGGCTTCGGCGTCGTCGATCACTCCCTGGGCCGCGCGCTCGGCGGCCTCGACGATCGCCTCCAGCCGCTCGGCGGTGTCGGTGCGCAGCGCGCGCTGGTCCTTGCGGATGTCGCTTGGCTTGCCGCGGCGTCTCATCGCGGAGCGAAGCCTAGAAGCGATTCGGAAATCAGGCCGACCGCGAGGTCGACGTGGTCGGAATCGATCACCAGCGGCGGCAGCAGTCGCAGGGTGTCGGGCCGCGGGGCGTTGACGACGAGGCCGCGCTCGAGCAGGTCGGCGGTGACGGCCGCAGCGTCGACCCCCTCCTCGAGCCCGACGCCGACCATGAGCCCGCGGCCACGGGTTTCCCGCACCCCCTCCAGCCCATCGAGGCCCTCGCAGAGGTAGGCGCCGAGCTCGCGCACGTGCCGCAACAAGACCGGGTCGTCGACGATCGCGAGGACGGCGAGTGCGGCGGCGGTGGCAACCGGGCCGGCCGCGAAGGTCGAGCCGTGGTCGCCGGGCTCGAGCACGTCGGCGGCGACGGGGCCGGTGACGCAGGCGCCGATCGGGAAGCCGCCGCCGAGGCCCTTGGCGCTGGTGAGGACGTCGGGGCGGACCGGCGTCTGCTCATAGGCCCAGAGCGAACCGGTACGACCCATCCCCGTCTGGATCTCGTCGAAGATCAGCAGCGCGCCGACCTCGTCGCAGGCCTCCCGGGCCGCTAGCAGCGCCTCGTCGGTGATCGGGAAGACGCCGGACTCGCCCTGGATCGGCTCAATCAGAACGGCGGCGGTGTTCTCTCCCACAGCCTCGCGCAGAGCCGCCGCGTCGCTGCGTGGAACCGCTCGGAACCCCGGCAGCATCGGCCCCAGGGCCTCGTTTGCCGCCAGCGCTGGCGTCGCCGCGAGTGCGCCGTAAGAGCGGCCGTGGAAGTCGCTCTCGAAGCTGACGATCTCGGGGTTGGCGACGCCGCGCCCGTGCGCGTGCTTGCGGGCGATCTTGATCGCGCACTCGTTCGCCTCGGTGCCCGAGTTGGCGAAGAAGACGCGACCGCCGAGGCTCGACTCCGAGAGCTGCTCGGCCAGCTGCGCCATCGGCTCGGTGTAGAAGAGGTTGGAGACGTGCATCAGCCGCTGGGTCTGCTCCCGCACCGCCTTGATCACGTCGGGATGGCAGTGGCCGACCGAGCAGACCGAGATCCCGGTGAGGAAGTCGAGGTAGCGCTTGCCCTCGGCGTCCCAAAGCAGCGGCCCCTCGCCGCGGACGAAGTCGACCGGCGCCCGCTTGTAGGTCCGCATCAGGTAGCGCTCGTCGAGCGCCTGCGTCCCCCCCAGGCCGATCCCCTCGGCGACGTCGCTCATGGGATGACCATGGTGCCGATACCGGCGTCCGTAAATAGCTCCAAGAGGAGGCTGTGGGGAGCGCGGCCGTCGATGATGTGGGCGGACTGGGCGCCGCCGCGGATCGCATCGGCGCAGGCCTGCAGCTTCGGCCTCATCCCCCCCTCCAGGCTCGGCAGCTTCTCGTCGACTTCGGCCACGGTCGCCTGCGAGATCCGCGAGCTTTCGTCGGCCGGATCCTCGAGCCAGCCGACCACGTCGGTGAGGAAGATCGCCTTGTGGGCGCCGAGCGCCGCCGCGACCTTGCCGGCCGCCTCGTCGGCGTTGACGTTGTAGGACTGGCCGCTGCGGTCGGAGGCCGAGGAGGCGATCACCGGGATGTAGTCGGCGGCGATGTGGTTGAGGACGTCGACGTCGACCCGCTCGATCGAGCCGACGAAACCGACCTGCTCGGCGTTGGCGACCGGAGCCACCTCGAAGAGGTTGCCGTCCTCGCCGGAGAGGCCGACCGCGGGCTGGCCGTGGCGGTTGAGGCGCTGGACGATTTCCGAGTTGAGCTTGCCGGCGAGGACCATCTGAGCGACCTCGACCGTCTCGGCGTCGGAGACGCGCAGGCCCTCGTGGAAGCGAACCTCGAGGTCGAGTTTCTCCATGTAGCGGGTGATCTCGGGCCCGCCGCCGTGGACGATCACCGGGTTGAGGCCGACGTACTTGAGGAGGACGACGTCGGCGGCGAAGTCTTCCCGCAGTCCCTCGTCGAGCATCGCGGCGCCGCCGTACTTGATGACGACCGTGCGGCCGTGGAACTCGCGGATGTACGGGAGCGCCTCGAGGAGCGTTGCGACGCTGCTGTCGTGCGCGCCGGTCACGTCGTGTATTCCGCGTTCAGCTTCACGTACTCGTAGCCGAGGTCGGAGAACCAGACGTGGGCGCTGTGCTCGCCGCGGCCGAGCCGCAGGCCGATCTCCGCCTCCTCGACCTCGGCGCCGAGCTCCTCGGCGTCGATGTTCTCGGCCCCGAGCTCGTTCAGATCCTCGCCGGCGAGGGCGGCGCCGGCGGCCTGCGCGATCCGGCCCCAGTTGGGGTCGCGACCGAAGAGCGCCGTCTTCACCAGCGGCGAGTTGGCGATCGCCCGGGCGACCCGCTCGGCCTCGGCCTGGGTGGCCGCCTCGGTGACCTCGATCCGGCCGGTGCGGACCGCGCCCTCGCCGTCGCGGACGATCTCGATCGCCAGCTGCATCAGCACCGCCTCCAGCAGCCCGGCGGGGAGCGGCTGCCCAGAGGCGCCGGAGGCCTGCAGCAGGACGGTGTCGTTGGTGCTCATCTGGCCGTCGACCGTGATCCGGTTGAAGGAGGCGTCGACGGCGGCGTGCAGGCGCACGTCGGCATCCTCGACGACGGCATCGGTCTGGACGAAGCAGAGCATCGTCGCCATGTTCGGCTCGATCATCCCCGCCCCCTTCGCCTGGGCGGAAAGCGTCACGCCGCCGGCGCGCAGGGTGCAGCGCTTGGGCCAGCGGTCAGTGGTGAGGATCGCGTCGGAGAAGGCGCTGCCGCCGTCAGGCGCGAGCGTCTTCGCCGCTTCGGCGATGCCGACGAGGACGGCGTCAACCGGCAGCGGCACGCCGATCGTCCCGGTCTCGGCGACGGCTACCTGCGGCTGCTCCAGCCCCAGCTGCTTGGCGGCGACGGTGGACATCGCCAGCGCGTCGGCGAAGCCCTGCTCGCCGGTCTCGGCGTTGGCGTTGCCGCTGTTGACGACGGCGGCGCGGATGCCGCCGGCGTCGCAGCGCTCGCGGCAGACCCGGATCGGCGCCGCGGCGGAGGCGTTGCGGGTCAGCAGCAGGGCCGAGCTGACCTCCTCGGCGTCGCAGACGACGAGCCCTACGTCGGTGCGGCCACCGCCCTTAAGGCCGCAATGAGCGCCGCCGGCGCGGAAGCCAGGCGCGAGCTGGTTGGGGTCGAGCTCCTCGACGCCGTCGGGAGCATCGACCCAGCGTGAGCGAAAGAAGCTCACAGCAACCCCCCCGTCTCCTCGAGCCCCAACATCAAGTTGAGGTTCTGCACGCCCTGGCTCGAGGCGCCCTTCCAAATGTTGTCGATCGCCGAGAAGGCGATCACCCTCCCCCGCTCCTCAACCGTGACGTAGACATGGCACTCGTTCGTATCGCGAACGGCGCGCAGGTTCGGCGGGCCGTCGAGCAGGTGGACGAAGGGCTCGTCGGCGTAGCGCTGCTCGTAAAGGTCACGGACCGCCTCCTTCGAGGTGGGCTCGGAGAGCGTCGCGAAGCAGGTCGCGAGCTCGCCCTGGTCGAGCGGCAGCAGGTGCGGGACGAAGGTGACCGGTGCCGGGCTGCCGAGCGCCACCAGCTCCTGCTCGATCTCGGGCCGGTGACGGTGGCCCTCGGTCTTGTAGGGGAAAGCGTTCTCGGTCATGTTCGAGAAGTGGACAAGATCGTCGCTGGCGCGGCCGTAGCCCGAGGTCCCCTGCATCGCGGCGACGAAGACCTCGGAGAGCAGCCCCTGTTCGGCCAGCGGCGCCAGGGCGAGCACGCTCGCGGTCGGGTAGCAGCCCGGGGTGGCGCAGAGCTTCGCCTCGCGCAGCTGCTCGCGGTAGATCTCGGTCAGCCCGTAGACGCCGGTGCCGAAGAGGTCGGGGGCGCCGTGGTCGCCGTACCAGCGCCGGTAGGTGTCCATGTCGCGCAGCCGGAAGTCGGCCGAGAGGTCGACGACGAGGATCCCCGCCTCGCGCAGGGCGGCATCGGTCGGGGCGGCGGCGCCGTGCGGATAGGCGACGATCGCCGCGTCAACGTCGGGCAGGTTTCCGAGGTCGAGCTCGGTCAGCTCGATCGGCGCCCGGTAACGCGGGTAGAGCTCACTCAACCGCTTGCCGGCGTCGCTGCGGGAGGTCGCAGCGACGAGGTCCAGGCTCGGATGGTCGTGGACGATCTGCGCCGCGAGCGCCCCGGTGAAGCCGGAGGCGCCGGCGACCAGCACGCGCTTATTCACGCAGCGTCCCCCCGATCTCGTCCAGCTTCGCCTTGATCGCCTCGCGCAGGCCGGCGACCTCCTCGTCGGTGAGGGTGCGGTCGGGGGCGCGGAACTCGAGGTTGAGGGCGAGGCTCTTGCGATTCTCGCCGAGCTGCTCGCCTTCGAAGAGGTCGAAGACCTCGGCCCCCTGCAGAAGCTCGCCGCCGCCGGCGCGGATCGCCTCGCTGACCGCTTCGGCGGGAACGTCGGCGGGCACGACCACAGCGAGGTCCTGGTAGACGGCCGGGAAGGTGGTGACGTCCTCGTAGCGCTCCTCGCCCACGGTCGCGGCGGCGAGGAGCGGCGCCGCGTCGATTTCAAAGGCGACTGCAGCGTCGAGGTCCCAGGTCCGGCAGACCAGCGGGTGCACCTCGCCCAGCCAGCCGGCGGCGGTGTCGCCGATCGAGATCGCGGCCGAGCGGCCCGGGTGCAGGAACGGCTGCTCGGCCGCCGCGAAGGAGAGCGCGACCCCGAGCTGCCGCGCCAGCGCTTCCAGCGCTCCCTTGAGGGCGAAGAAGTCCGCGGCCTCGCCGCCCCCGCGCCAGGAGCGCTCGCTCAGCGACCCGGTCGCGAGCGCCGCGAACCGGTGCGGCTCGGAGAACGGCGCCGGCTGATCGCCCGCGAAGTGGCCGGCCAGCGGATCGACCCCGTCAGCCGGGGTTGCGTCCTGTAGATAGACGCGAGCCGATTCGAAGAGGGCGAGGTTGCCGGCGCCGCGGGCGTTGTTGCGGGCGGCGACGTCGAGCAGCGAGCCGAGCAGGGTCGTCCGCATCGCCGACTGCTCCTCGGACAGCGGGTTGGCCAGCAGGACCGGGGTCGCGCGCGGGTCATCGTCGGGGATCCGCAGACGTCCCGCCTCGCCGGGGTCGGTGAAGCTCCAGCCGACGACCTGGTCGAAGCCGAGGTCGCGTAGGCCGTCCTCGGCCCGCCGCCGCAGCCGCTGGGCGCGGCTGAGGCCGCCCACCTCGGTCCCGGTTGCCGGCAGCGTCGTCGGCAGGTGCTCGTCGATGCCGTGGACCCGCGCCACCTCCTCGATCAGGTCGACTTCGCGGGTGACGTCGTAGTGGCGGTCGGGCGGAACGACGACCTCTAGGTCGTCGCCGTCGGCGCTCGCCTCGAAGCCGAGCCGCTCCAGATAGACCTTCTGCTCGTCCTGGGAGATCGTCATCCCCAGCAGGCCCTCGACCCGGCTCGCCCGCAGGCGCAGCCGCCGCGGCTCCGGGATCTCGGCCGCCTCGTCGATCGTCCCCGGCACCATTTTCGCGCCGCAGAGCTCGATCAGGAGCCGGGAAGCAATCCGCTGCGCCCGCAGGCAGAGGTCCGGGTGCAGCTGCTTCTCGAAGCGCGAGGAGGCCTCCGAGCGCAGGCCCAGCATCCGCGAGGTGCGGAGGATGTTGGTCCCGTTCCAGCAGGCGACCTCGAGCAGGACCCGCGTCGTCGCGTCGCTGACCTCGGAGCGCTGCCCGCCCATGATCCCGGCGATCCCCGAGGGGCCCTCGCGGTCGCAGACGAGGACCGTCTCGGCGTCGAAGCTCCGCTCGACGTCGTCCAGCGTCGTCATCTTCTCGCCGTCCTCCGCCGTGCGGACGATCAGCTCGCCGCCGGGGACCTTGTCGAGGTCGAAGGCGTGCAAGGGCTGTGCGGTCAGCAGCATCACGTAGTTGGTGATGTCGACGACGTTGTTGATCGGCCGCTGGCCCGCCGCCGTCAGCCGCGCCTGTAGCCAGGCCGGCGAGGGAGCGACGGCGATGTCGGTGAAGACGCGGGCGGTGAAGCGCGGGCAGAGCTCGGGGACGTCAACCCGGACCGAGGCGTAATCGGAGGCCTCCCCCTCCCCCTCGGCCGACGCGTCCTCGGCCCAGGGATCGGGCGCCAGCGGCGCCCCGGTGATCGCGTGGACCTCGCGGGCGACGCCGTGGACGCCGAAGCAGTCGGTCCGGTTCGGAGTCACCTCGATCTCCAGCACCGGCTCGCCCAGCGGCAGTACCTCGGACAAAGGCGTGCCCGGCGGCGGACCGTCGTCGAGGACCATGATCCCGTCCGCCTCCTCGGCGATTTCGAGCTCGGCGGCGGAGAGGATCATCCCTTCGGAGGCAACCCCGCGCAACTTCGCCTTGCGGATCTTCATTCCGCCGGGCATCGTCGCCCCAGGCAGGACGACGGCCACCGTCTGGCCGGCGTCGACGTTGGGGGCGCCGCAGACGATCGTCCGCTCGCCCTCGCCGGTGTCGACCCGGCAGACGCTGAGCCGGTCGGCGTCGGGGTGTTGTTCTCGTGCCAGCACCTTGCCAACGACAAAGCCGTCGCCGGACTTGGGTCCGACCGTGTCGATCCGCTCGACCTCGGTCCCGGTCATCACCAGCCGGTCGGCGAGCGCGGCCGGGTCCATCCCCGGGTCGCAGTACTCGCGCAGCCATGAGAGAGGCGCTCTCATCCGAACTGCTCCAGCATCCGCACGTCGTTGTCGAAGAAGCGCCGCAGGTCCGGGACGCCGTGCCGCAGCATCGCCACCCGCTCGACCCCGATCCCGAAGGCGAAGCCCTGGACCCGCTCGGCGTCGTAGCCGTGGCCCTCGACGAAACCGAGGACGTTGGGGTCGACCATGCCGGCGCCGAGGATCTCGATCCAACCCTGGCCCTTGCAGAGGTTGCAGCGCTCACCGCCGGCCAGCTCGCCGCTGCCGCCGCACTGGAAGCAGGAGACGTCGACCTCGACGCTCGGCTCGGTGAAGGGGAAGAAGTGCGGCCGCAGGCGAAGCTCCCGCTCGGCGCCGAAGAGCGCCCGGCACATCGCCAAGAGCGTCCCCTGCAGGTCGGCGAGGGTCAGCCCCTCCCCGATCGCCAGCCCCTCGACCTGGTGGAACATCGGGCTGTGGGTGGCGTCGGAGTCGCGCCGGTAGACCTTGCCGGGGACGACGACGAAGATCGGCGGCGGCTTCGCCTCCATCGAGCGCACCTGCATCGGCGAGGTGTGGGTGCGCAGCAGCACGTCGGGGTGCGACTGCACGTAGAAGGTGTCCTGGAGCATCCGCGCCGGGTGGCCAGGCGGGTGGTTCAGCGCGGTGAAGTTGTAGTAGTCGTGCTCGATCTCCGGGCCTTCGGCGACGTGGTAGCCGAGGCCGACCATCGTGTCCTCGATCAGCCGCGTGGTGCGGGCGATCAGGTGCGGGTGGCCCACCGGGCGCGGCGGTGCCCCGGGCAGGGTGACGTCGATCCGGTCGGAGACGAGCTGCTGCTCGAGCTCGGAGGCGCTGAGGCGCTCGGCGCTCTGCTCGAGCAGCGCTTCCAGCTCCTTGCGGGCGCGGTTGGCGGCGCCGCCGACCTCGCCCCGTTCCTCCGGCGGCAGCTCAGCGATCCCGCGCAGGACCCCCGTCAGCTCCGCTTTGCGGCCGAGGTAGCGGACCCGCAGCTCCTCCAGCTCGGCGCTGGAGCCGGCGGCAGCGATCGCAGCCGAGGCCTCGCCCCTGATCTCCTCGATCCGCTCAAGCATCGGGCCGCGCCTCCTCCATGGCGAGCGAAGATATCCGCTGAGCCGCGATCGCCGCCGCCGCGGCGACGTTGAGCGAGTCGGGACCGCCCTCACGAAGCGGGATCGTGACCGTGCGATCGCAGGCGGCAACCACCTCCTCGGGCAGCCCCTCCCGCTCGGCGCCGAGGCAGACCGTTGCGGCGCCAGCAAGCGTGTCGAGTTCTTGACCCCCGTGGGCAACTAAAGCGACACGCGGCTGTGGGGTCGCTTCGAATTCCGCCTTGACGGGCGGCCGCGAGAAGATCGACCCCATGCTGGCGCGGACCGCCTTGGGCGAGTAGGCGTCGGCGCAATCGGGTCCGAGCACGACCGAGCCCTCGACCAGCGCGTCGGCGGTGCGAACGATCGTCCCGACGTTGCCGGGGTCACCCACCCCGTGCAGGTAAAGACAGGGCTGAACGCATTTGTCCCCGGTATGCGGGGACAAATGCGTTCGGGTCCCAGGGGTCGGCCAGACCGCTATCGCCCTCGTGCCGGAGCCCAGAGTCGAGACCTCGGCCAGCAGCGCTGGCTCGACTTCCTCGCCTTCGAGCCCAGACCCTGCTGCGACCAACACGAACCGTGGCTCCGCCCCGCTCGCCAACCCCGCCTCGAGCAGGTCCTCGCCCTCGCTCGCGAACAGCCCCTCGCGCTCGCGGTGCTTGCGGTCCCGCAGCTTGCGGACCAGTTTCAGCTTCTCGTTTTGGGGGCTCTCGATCATCTGCTGTGTCTTCTGCTCGGTCTTTTCTTCTCCTGGAACGAAAAAGCGGGCCGATATACGGCCCGCCCGGGAGAGAGAAAGTGTCGGTTACGCCCTCAGGCGGCCGCACCCTCCCGGGCTAGCTCCACAAATCGGCGGAAGGCATCGCGGTCGTGGACCGCGATATCGGCAAGCATCTTGCGGTTGACCTCGACCTCGGCTTTGTTGAGGCCGTGCATCAGTTCCGAGTAGCTCATGCCCTCGAGCCGCGCGGCGGCGTTGATGCGGGTGATCCAGAGACGGCGGAAAGTGCGCTTTTTGTTGCGCCGGTCGCGGTAGGCGTACATCCCCGACCGCTGCACCTGCTCTTTGGCGAAGCGGTAGGAGGAGTGCTTGCGGCCGAAGTAGCCCTTCGCTTCCTTGAGGACCTTGCGGCGCTTCTTGCGCGCGTGGACGCTGCGCTTGACGCGGCTCACTTGCCGCCTCCGAGCAGGGTCCGGACTTTCTTCTGGTCGCTTGGCGCGATCTCGACCGGCTTCGCCATCTTCCGCTTCCGCTTCGGCGACTTTTTCTCCAGGATGTGACTGGAGAAGGCGCGACGGCCACGGAGTTTGCCCTTGGCGGTCTTTTTGAAGCGCTTCTTGGCGCCCGAATGGGTTTTCATCTTCGGCATCGGGTCCGCTATTGAAGCAGACAGACACGCCTGTTCGTTTTCTGTGGCGTAGGCGTGGTCTGTCCGTGGCTTTTCTGTCGTACGGCCCCGGGTACGCTGGCGCCGCGATGCGCATCCTCTACGTCGTTGGAACGCGGCCAAATTTTGTCAAGACCGCCCCGGTGATCGGGGCCCTGCGGGCGCGTCACCCCGGGGGCCAGCACACGATCGTCCACACCGGCCAGCACTACGACCGGCTGATGTCCGAGGTCTTTCTCTCCGAGCTCGGGGTGCCGGCGCCCGACTACATGCTCGAGGTCGGCTCCGGCAGCCACGCCGCGCAGACGGCGCGGACGATGGAGCGGCTGGAGCCGGTCCTGGCCGACGAGCAGCCCGACCTGGTGATGGCCCCCGGCGACGTCAACTCGACCCTGGCGGCAGCGCTGACCGCGGTGAAGATGGGGATCCCGGTCGCCCACATCGAGTCCGGCCTGCGCAGCTTCGACATGACGATGCCCGAGGAGGTGAACCGGATCGTCGCCGACCGCTTCGCCGAGTGGCTCTTCCTCCACAGCCCCGAGGCGGTCACCAACCTGCGCGCCGAAGGAATTCCCAACGAGCGCATGCACATGGTCGGCAACACGATGATCGACACCTTGGTGGCGCTGGAAGGGCGCTTCCGGGCGGCGGGCGCGGCGGCGCGCCTGGGGGTCGATCCCGGCTCCTACCTGCTCGTAACCCTCCATCGCCCCGCCCTCGTCGACGGTCCGCTGCTGGGCGAGACGGTGTCCCAGCTCGCCGCCCTGGCGCGCGAGATCCCGGTCCTCTTCCCGGTCCACCCCCGCACCCGGAAGATGATGGAGGGGCTCGAGCCCGACGCTCCCGGCCTCCACCTCACCGACCCGCTCGGCTACCTCGACTTCCTCAGCCTGATCGCCGACGCCCGCGGCGTCCTCACCGACTCCGGCGGCATCCAGGAGGAGACGACTTACCTCGGAATTCCCTGCTTCACGCTCCGCGACAACACCGAGCGGCCGGTCACCGTCACTTCCGGCACCAACACCCTGCTCGGCCTCGACCCGGCGGCGATCGCCCGCATCCCCGCCCTGCTTGCCGAGGGTCGACGGACCCCGCCCGGGCCGCCGCCGCTCTGGGACGGGCGCTCCGCCGAGCGGATCGCCGACGTCGTGCTCAGCTAGCTTCAGCCGAAGCGTCGTCAGGCGCAGCCGCGGCGTCGTCAGCCGGGACCGAAGCGTCGTCAGCCGGGGCCGGCTCGTCGCCCTGGCTCTCGCCGACGATCTTGTCCACCTCTTTGCTCGGGCCGAGCAGCATGCTCATGTTGCGCCCTTCCTGCAGCGGCGCCGACTCGATCACGGCTAGACCGCCGAGGTCCTCGAAGAGCTTCTGCAGGAGGTCGCGGCCGCGCTCCGGGTGGGCCTGCTCACGACCGCGGAACATGATCGTCACCTTGACCTTGTCGCGGTGCTTGAGGAACCGTTCGACGTGGCCCTTCTTGGTCTCGTAGTCGTGGGTCGCGATCTTCGGCCGCAGCTTGATTTCGCGGATGTTGACCTGCTGCTGGTGCTTGCGCGCCTGCTTCTGCTTCTGCTCCTGCTCGTACTTGTACTTCGAGTAGTCGAGCAGGCGGGTCACCGGCGGTTTCGAGCCGGGGGCGACCTCGACCAGGTCGAGTTCGGCCTCCTGGGCGCGTTTGAGGGCGTCGTTGATGTCGACGATCCCGAGCTGCTCGCCGTCGGCGCCGATTAGGCGTACCTGCGGCACGCGGATCCGCTCGTTGATCCGGGTGGTGTCGCGCTCTGGTGGGCGCCGATCGAACCTACGCGGGACCGGCACTATGAAAGAGGGGACTTCAAGAGGACGAAACGGTAGGCAGGCACAGGGCGCTCAGCGGCGGCGGTGATTGTTCGTGCCAGCGATCAAGTTCGCCGCAGTATAGAGACAGAACGGCCGCGCGTAAACGCCGCCCTTCAGCGCTGCTCCATCTCGGACTCGACGCGGGCCGCGAAATCGGCCATCGACATCTCCCCCAGGTCGCCGTCCTCGCGCGAACGGACGGCGACGGCGTTGTTCTCCGCCTCGCGGTCGCCGACGACCAGCATGTAGGGGTAAAAGCCGATCGTCGAGGCGTCGCGGATCTTCTTCCCGATCGACTCCGAGCGGTCGTCCATGGCGACGCGGACGCCGAGGTCGCGGAGCCGGTCATGGGCCTCGCGGCCGTAGTCGTTGTGGCGGTCGGAGATCGGCAGGACGATCGCCTGCACCGGCGCCAGCCAGGTCGGGAAGCGGCCGGCGTAGTGCTCGATCAGGATCCCGGCGAAGCGCTCCATCGAGCCGAGCAGAGCACGGTGAATCATCACCGGCCGGTGGGCCTGGTCGTCGGCGCCCGTGTAGTAAAGGTCGAAGCGCTCGGGCATCTGAAAGTCGAGCTGACAGGTGCCGCACTGCCAGGAGCGGCCGAGGGCGTCGGTGATGTGGAAGTCGATCTTCGGCCCGTAGAAGGCGCCGTCGCCGGGGTTCAACGTGTACTCGCGGTTCTGGCTCTCGAGCGCCTCGGCCAGCGCCGCCTCGGCCTTGGTCCACTGCTCCTCTGAACCCATCGACTTCTCCGGCCGGGTCGAGAGCTCGACGTGGACGTCCTCGAATCCGAAGCGGCCGTAGAGCTCGTCGATCGCCTCGCAGATCGAGGCGACCTCGGCCGGGATCTGCTCCTCGGTGCAGTAGACGTGGGCATCGTCCTGGGTAAAGGCGCGGACGCGCAGCAAGCCGTGGAGGACGCCCTCGCGCTCATTGCGGGAGACGCGGCCGAACTCGGCCAGTCGCAGGGGCAGCTCGCGGTAGGAGTGGCGGTCGGCGGAGTAGACGAGGCAGGCGCCGGGGCAGTTCATCGGCCGCAGCGCGTAGCGGCGGTCGTCGTCCTCCATGAAGTACATGTCGTCCTTGTAGTTGTCCCAGTGCCCGGAGCGGTGCCAGAGGCTCTCGTCCATCACCTGCGGCGTCGCGATCTCCTGGTAGCCGCGCTTGCGCAGCTGGTCGCGGACCTCTGTCTCGATCGTCCGCAGCATCGTCGTCCCGTTCGGCAGCCAGAACGGCATCCCCGGCGCCTCCTTGCGCAGCATGAACAGGCCAAGCTGGGGCCCGAGCCGACGGTGATCGCGTTCTTTGGCTTGCTCGAGGCGCTCGAGGTGCTGCTCGAGATCCTTCTTCGAGAAGAAGGCGGTGCCGTAAATGCGGGTCAGGCTCTCGCGCTGCTCGTCGCCGCGCCAGTAGGCGCCGGCGACCGAGCTCAGCTTGATCGCCTTGATGCGGGCGGTCGAGGGACCGTGGGGACCGCGGCAAAGGTCCTCGAAGGGGCCGTTGCGGTAGAGCGAGACCGTCTCCACGCCTTCGTCGCGGACGAGATCCTCGATCAGCTCGACCTTGAAACCCTGGTCCTCGCCGCGGAAGAGCTCGATCGCCTCAGCGACGGGAACGTCGCGACGGGAGAACTCCTCGTCGGCGTCGATGTGCTCCTGCATCGCCGCCTCGATTTTCGGCAGATCCTCCTCGGTGATTTTGGTTCCGGGCGGGAACTCGAAGTCGTAGTAGAAGCCGTTCTCGATCGGCGGCCCGATCGTCACCTTGGTGCCGGGATAGAGGTCCACAACCGCCTCGGCCATCACGTGGGCCGCGTCGTGGCGGATCAGCTCCAGTGCCTCGGGGTCGCGGTCGGTGAGGATCGCCACTTCGGCGCCGTCGGCGGGCAGCGACGCCGAGAGGTCGCGCAGCTCGCCGTCGACCTTGATTGCCAGCGCCGCCTTGGCGAGGCCAGGGCCGATCGCGGCCGCCGCGTCGGCGCCCGTCGCCCCCGCTGGCAGCTCCAGCGGCTTGCCGTCAGGCAGGGTGACGGTGGTCTTCTCGGTCGCGGCCTCCATGCGAGGCAATGGTACGTGCACCGGTGAGGTGCCGCTTACCGGTGGAATTGATTACCGCGGTCGTATTTAGCGGGGCCCCTGCCGCGCCTGCCGTTCGGCGACGAGCGGGCAGGGGCTCTTACCGGGGTCCGGGTCGCTGATCCGTTTCAGGGTCCAGTCGCCTTCGTCCCAGATCGCGAACCGCACCCCCGGCGGGACCTCGGGATCCTCGGTCGACTTGATGCAGACCCGACCACCGCGCAGTTCCCAGGCGAGGAACGGTCCCCCGTGTTCTTCCTCGAGCAACTGCGGCGAGGCATAGACGACGGTCGGCCCTTCGCCGACGAGCTTGCGGTACTCGCTGAGGGACGACGAGTAGGAGGTCGGCCCGACGGGAGCGTTGGCGAGCGCGAGAAGCGAACAGACGCCCGCCGCCGCAATGAAGAGCGCAGCCGCAATCGGCGCCCACAGCCGTTGCGTGGTTCTTTTCGGACGCCTGTCGTCTGAAAGGAACCACGGAACCGAAGAGAGCAGCGGCAGGAGGATCGTCAGGGCGACGAGCGGCGACGCGATCTCGATCGCCTTCGCGGCCGTGTAAGGCGTTCCGGCGACGCGGGCGGCGAGGTAGGCGAGCGCGGCAGCGGCGACGCCGGCGAGGATCGCGTTCTCGCGGCGCTTCCAGAGCCAGACCAACCCGTAGAGGAACAGCGCGAGCCCGAAGGCGATCCCGAGGTAGTAGGCGAGCGCCGGCACCGCCCCGTCCCCCGGCGCGAGGCGGAAGTCGCCCGAGGGCCAGACCCCCAGCACCTCGAACGGCGAGATCTGGCCAAAAAGGTTGCCGAGCCCAGGGCCGTTGGGGTCGAAGGTCTCGAAGCTGTGGAAGTCGAGCATGCGCCCGATCTCCGGGAGGGTCGCAACGAGGAAAACCACCGCCGCCCCACCCAGCCAGATCAAGCCGGGGAAGCTGTAGGTGTAGGCGGAGCCAACCGCGATCAGGGCAGCCGGCACATAGCGAAGAGACAGATCGATCCAGCTTCGATCTCCCTCGCGCAGGGCCAGCACGAAGGCGAGCAGGAACAGCGCCTGCATCGTCTCCTTGAACGCGCCTTGGGCGAGGTAGGAGGCGGCCACGTAGGCGAGGCCGACGAGAAGGGCGCCGGCGGTGCGTGGAAGTGCGGGGAGATCACGAAACGCAGTCAGGGCCGTGACGGATGCTAGTACGGCGACGGCGATGGTCAGGCCGCTAAACCCCTGGACGAGGCCGATCCCAAGTCCCTTGTTCAAGGCGACCACGATCGAGTGCGGGCCGAGCGGATAGCCCTGGTTCAGCAACTGCGAGGGCTGCCCGTCCGCTAGCCGATCCGCCGCGAGCAGATGCTGGGACATATCCGGGTTGAAGCTCGTGCCGAGGATGCCGAAATGGCCTTCGACAGCGAACGGAAGTGAAGCGGCGAGGAGCGCGCCCAGCGCGACCGGCCAACCGACTCCCAGCGCCTCCCCTCCCCCCTCGACCCGCCCCCACAGGTACGCCACCGACCCCATCGCTAGGACCAGGACGACCACGGCGGAGACCAAGCCGTTCCCCGGCATCCGCACCGTCGCCCAGCACGCGGCGCACAGCACCGCCAACCCCACCGCCGGCGCCAGCCATGACCAGCGCCGCCCCCCGAGGATCCTGATCGCCGCCTGCCCGACCGCCAACGAGGCCGCGCAGATCGCCAGCACGGCTGCGTAAGTACCGATCACGAGACCGCGAGCCTAGACACTGAGGTGGCCCCCGCATCGGCACGCCCCCCGCCGACCCTCTTCGCGGAATACCGAGATTTAGAGGACATTCGTTCGAACCCGCTCAAGTCGGCCTCTTCTGGGCCGATGCCCGCCCCTGTAGTCAGCTGAAAAAGGGCAAACCTGTCGCGAGGCAGGGACGCAAAGCCAGAGGTCTCCCTCCGGGAGACGGCTCAGCCGCCAGCTTGGTGAAAACCGAGTCCTTTTCGCATGCCTACAGGAGGTTCTGATGTCAATTGCAGCTCCGAAGCACCGCCTGGTCCTCGCGGCCATGGCAACCGTGATGTTCGTCCTCGGCCTCGCTGCCTACGCATCGAGCGCCAATGCCGCCTGCTCCTACCCAGAAGCCGAGCAGGTGTTCACCCCGTGGAACGACAATGGCTTCTACCAGCTGGCCCCCGATGGGACGCTTGCCGGTGGGGGAACCGGGTGGACTCTCGAAGGGGGCGCTGAACTGGTCAGCGAGAGCAACCTTCGCGGTCACGCCGGCTCCGAAGAGGAAACGGCCGTCAGCCTGCCATTTGGGGCAACGGCGACCAGCCCACCCTTCTGCGTCGATGAGACGACGCCGAACTTCCGCTTCATGATGCGGAATATCGGCGATAAGGGAGGCAAAATTCGCGTCACGGTCACCTACGCGAACACCCGTAAAGTCGTCAAGGCGAAGAACAGCGACGTCCACGGCGATCTCGAAGAATGGGCGCCGACGCCGTCGCTCAAGCTCGAGACCGGCGACGAACCGGAACGGGAAGCCCGGATCACCTTCACCGCGAAGGATCCGAAGAGCAACTACCTGGTCGACGACCTCTACGTCGATCCCTTCGCCAGGCATTAGCCCGGGGTAGGCAGTAAGCCGAACGAAGGACAGCCCGCGGGGCGGCGTCTCCGGTCGCCCCGCGGGTCGGTTGCAGGCAGGACCAGGACTCAGGCGCAGGCCTACGACCGCCGATAGATGGAAGCGGCGCCAGCCGACCGTTCCCATGAACAGCGCCATTTCATCCCCGGAGATCGAGCAGCTCTTCGCCCGTGGCCGCGAGCGCGCGGCGCTGGGCGCCCGTGGGCGCGAGGGAATCGTCGAGACCGCAACCGCGGTCGGCTTCCTCTTGGTCGCGATCGCGCTGCCGATCGTCGCGAGCTCACCACGATCGCTGGAGCTGCCCGTTCTCGGCGTTCTCGTCGCCGCTTACATCGTCGCCTGTCGGGCCAAGTTCGACATCGCCGACGGCTACACGGTCCCGACCGAGCTCGTCCTCGTGCCGATGCTCTTCGTTGATCGATTACGCAACCGGCGCCACCAACGTCCAGCGCGCGTATCTCGTCTTCGGCGACTCCTGGCACGCGGTCGGTCCCGCTCTGGTGCTGATCATCGCCGGCGGTCAGGTCTTCGCCTGGGACAACTGGCCGCTCTACGTCGCGGCGCTGGCAGCCCAGCTCGCCTTCGACTTCGGCATCAACGCGGCGCGGATGTGGCTCATCGACGGCACCCCGATCCGCGACCAGATCCGTTTCATCGCTCCCGTGTATGGGTTCGACGCCGCCCTTGCCCCGATTGGGCTCCTGGCGGCGTTTGCGGTTGTCGAAGTCGGCCCCGCGACGGGGCTCCTCGTGCTGCCGCTCGCTGCCGTCCTCGCGATCCTCTCCGGCGAGCGCCGGGCGCGGGTGGACCAGGCCCTTGCTCTGAGCGAGGCCTACCAAGGGACCGCGATGCTGCTAGGCGACGTGGTCGAGGCCGACGATGCCTACACCGGCAGCCACAGCCGCGGCGTCGTCGAACTATCGCTCGCGGTCAGCGATGCCTTGGGTCTGGATTCGCGGCAGCGGCGGAACGTCGAGTTCGGTGCCCTGCTCCACGACGTCGGCAAGATCGCCGTCCCGAAGGAGATCATCAACAAGGCCGGGCCCTTGGATGACGAGGAGTGGGAGGTCATGCGCCAGCACACCATCGAGGGCGAGCGGATGCTGCAACGGGTGGGCGGCGTTCTCACCGAGGTCGGCCGGATCGTCCGCGCTTCGCACGAGGAGTACGACGGCAGCGGCTATCCAGATGGACTGGTCGGCGAGGAGATCCCGATCGAGTCGCGCATCGTCTCCTGCTGCGATGCGTTCAGCGCCATGACCACCACCCGCTCCTACCGCAAGGCGATGCCGGTCTCCAAAGCTGTCGAAGAGCTGCGTGCCTGCGCCGGCTCCCAATTCGACCCGGAGGTCGTCGCCGCCCTGATCCCGATGGTCGTGGAGGACCGCTAGCGCAAGGCGAGCCTAGACTGGGCTCGTGGCCTTCGTACCTCCCGCCCGCCATCTGCTTCGGGCCAAGGACCTGGCCGATTCCAGCTACACCGAGCCGCTGGAGGTCGACGACCTCGCCCGCGCCGCCGGGCTTTCGAAGGCGCACTTCAGCCGCGAGTTCCGCCGCACCTTCGGCGAGTCCCCCTACGTCTACCTGCAGACCCGGCGCCTGGAGCGGGCGGCGGCGCTGCTGCGCAACACCGATCACTCGGTCGCCGAGATCTGCCTCGAGGTCGGCCTCCAGGGCGTCGGCTCCTTCACCACCAGCTTCAAACGCATGTACGGGGTGACGCCGACCGAGTACCGGGCCGCCGGAGCGCCGGCCTCAGCCCACGCCGTCGTCCCGGCTTGCGTCGTCCGCGCCTATGGCCGGCCGCAACACCGCACGATTCGAGAAGACAGCTCCGCAATCCAGACCTAGCATCGCCTCCAGCAATCCCGAGAAGGAGGAAACATGAAGATCTCAACCGCACAACTTTGGGTCCATGACCAGGACGAGGCGCTCGCCTTCTACACCGAGAAGCTCGGCTTCGAGGTCCGCTCCGACGTCACCCTGCCGGAGATGGGCGACTTCCGCTGGCTCACCGTCAGCCCGCCCGACCAGGAGGACGTCGCCGTAGTCCTGATGGCCATCCCCGGCCCGCCGGTGATGGACGAGCAGACGACCCGACAGGTCGAGGAGCTGATGGCCAAGGGCTTCTCCGGCACCGTCTTCCTCACCACCGACGACTGCCAGGGCGACTACGAGCAACTCAAGGCCCGCGGCGTCGAGTTCACCGAGACCCCGGAAGAGCGCCCCTACGGGATCGACTGCGGCTTCCGCGACCCCTCGGGCAACAGCCTGCGGCTGACCGAGGTGAAACTGCCGGCGAACGTCTGAGATCCGGGCCGCGCGGCGGAACGGCGGAGCGCTCGACTCCGCCGTTCTAAAGTCCTTCTTGAACCGATGTCGTTCTCGAACGAAGACATGGCGGCGTACAAGGCCCTGCCCTACCGCGACAAATGGAATGTCAACCGCTGCCTAATGCGCGGCGAAGCCCCTTCCGATCCGGCAAAAGCAGTGGCAGCGGTTGAGCTTGCAGAGCGCTACCAGCGCCGCAGCGGGCCCGAAACCTCCTGGCTGCCGGTGCTGACGGCGACCCTAGCCCTGGGATTCGGCGCCTTAGCCATCGCGAACGCGATCCAGGATGACGCCTTGATGGCAATTTTCTACGCCCTGATTGTGGTCGGGCACATCGGACAATTCATGCTCAATCCGATGATGCGGCCGAAGCAGACCACCCGAGCTCTGGAAGCATCGAGACGCTCCGCTGGCATGGGCGTAACTGGGCTCGAACCAGTGACCTCCGCCTTGTCGAGGCGGCGCTCTCCCAACTGAGCTATACGCCCGGGAGAGCGGAATCTAGCAATGGGCAGGAGAAAGGCGGCCGCCGGCTAAAGGATCTCCTGCAACGGTCGATGCAATTGATGCAACTTTCGGAGCTTGCTGGTGTTTCTAGGGGTGAGCTTGCAGAGTTTGAGGACCGACGAGCCAGCGACTTAGAACTCTCTGGTGGTACGTCCTTCGGAGATAAAGGGCCCCGGACGGGGCCCTTTTCCGTTCTCTAGACATGCTCGTTGGGGAGGTGCCAGTGGCGCGGCGCGATCAGGTCGTCAATCTCGCGCGGACCCCAGGAGCCGGGCTCGTAGGGGATCGCCGGCGGCGGCTCGCGGAGGACCGGCTCGGAGACCTCCCAGAGGCGCTCGATCGCCTCGGAGCTGGTGAACAGGGTGCGGTCGCCGACCATGACGTCGTGGATCAGGCGCTCGTAGGGGTCGAGTGCCTCGTCCGTTCCGCCGAAGGTGTCGGCGTAGCTGAAGCGCATGTGGGCCTCGCCGAGCTGGATCCGCGGCCCCGGCACCTTGGCAAGGAAAGAGGCCGAGATGCTGCCGGGGTCGCCAAGCTCGAAGGTGAGGTGGTCGTGGCCGAAGGACTCGGCGATCTGGTCGCAATCGAGCGGGAACATCCGCCGCGGCGGCCGCGCGTAGGCGATCGTCAGCAGGTGCCGGCTCTCCGCCAGCCGCTTGCCCGAGCGCAGGTAGAACGGCACCCCCTCCCAGCGCCAGTTGTCAACGAACGCCTTGACCGCGACGAAGGTCTCGGTGTCGGAGTCGGGGGCGACCCCCTCCTCGTCGCGGTAGCCCTCGTACTGGCCGCGGACGACGTTCTCGGGGCGCAGCGGCGGCATCGCCTCGAAGACCTTCTCGCGCTCGATCCCGAGCGGTTTCGGCTCCAACGAGGTCGGCGGCTCCATCGCGACGAAGCCGAGCACCTGGAACAGGTGGGTGACGATCATGTCGCGGAAGGCGCCCGTTTCCTCGTAGAAGGAGCCGCGCATCTCGATCGAAAGCGTCTCCGGGACGTCGATCTGGACGTGGTCGATGTGGTTGCGGTTCCAGACCGGCTCGAACATGCCGTTGGCGAAGCGCAGCGCCAGCAGGTTCTGGACCGCCTCCCGCCCCAGGTAGTGGTCGATGCGGAAGATGCACTCCTCGGCAAAGACCGAGTGGAGCTTGCGGTTGAGAGTGCGGGCGGAGCCGAGGTCGGTCCCGAAAGGCTTCTCGGTGATTACCCGGGCGCCCTGGCCGAGCCCGAGCTCGCCGATCTGCTCGACCGTGCCTGCCGCGGCCTGTGGTGGCAGCGAGAGGTAGAAGAGCACCTCGGCCTCCTCGCCCAGCTCCTCGCGCGCCTCCCCGACCACCCGCTCGAGCTCGCCGAACCCCTCGCCAACGGCGGCAAAACGCAACGACTCGGAGAACCGCTGCCAATCCTCGGGCTCCTCGCCTTGGCGAGCGGAGCCCGCGACCGACTCCCGCGCCAGCGCCCGGAACTCCTCGTCGCCCAGCGGCTTGCGAGCGACGCCGATGATCCGAAACCGCTCCGGCATCAGCCCGACCCGCATCAGGTGGAACATCCCCGGCAGCAGCTTGCGCTTGGCGAGGTCGCCGCTGGCGCCGAAGAGGACGATCACCTGGTCGCGGGGAACCCCGTCGGCAGCTTCGCGCTCGCTCATCACCGCAGCCTATGCTGCCACCCGATGGCCACCGGCACGACGAAGAACGGAGTCGCTTACGACTCGGTGGAGCTCGACCGGGTCGACCGCCGCTTCTGGCGCGAGATCTGGGAGTCGGTCCCAGCCGAGATCGCCGCTGAGCGCGGCGTCGAGGTGCGCACCTTCGGCCCGATCCAGGTAACGGCGGTCCGCGAGCTTGGTCAGGTCGGGATGCTGAACCTGGTGCTCGGCGCCGCCGAGGCTCCGGCCCGCTCGGATCTTGAAGCGGCGGTTGCCTGGGCCGAGCAGCGGTCGATCCCCTACGTCTCGGTCACCCCGGGACTTCCCGGCACCGCAGCTGCGGAGGAGTGGCTGCGGGAGCAGGGATTTGCGCCGACTTATGCCTGGATGAAGTTCGTCCGTGATCCACACCCGCCGCGCTTCTCGGCGCCCAACGATGTTGAGGTTGTCGAGGTGACGTCCCCCGACCAAGAGCCGTTCGGGACCATCGCCGCGCTTGGCTTCGGAATGCCCGCCTGGGGCGCAGAGCTCTTTGCCCACCTGCCGGGGAGGGAGGGCTGGCGCTGCTACGTCGCCCGCGTCGGCGGCGAGGCGTGCGGCTGTGGGGCGATGGTGATCGAAGACGGAGTCGCCGAGCTTGGCATCGGCGCCACCCTCGAGGAGGCGCGGGGGCGCGGCTGCCAAACCGCCCTCCTGCACAGGCGCATAAGCGATGCCGCCGAGGCCGGTTGCCGCACCCTCTTGGTGGAGACGGGGGAGCGGGTGCCGGACCGGCCTTCGGCGAGCTATCGCAACATCCTCAAGGCGGGCTTCGACGAGGCCTACCTGAGGCCCAACTGGCAGCGACCCCGGAGCTAGACCTCGCCCCGCCGTGGCTCGTAACCGGCGCGGTCGACCTTGCGGTGGTAGCGCTCCCCCACCTTCCCACCGGCAATCGCGGCAAAAGCGGTCGCGACCAGGACGAGGATCAACGCGACCGCGGCGCCGCCGGCAAGCGAGCCTTCATCGATCGGGATCCGCGGCAGGTTCAGCTGCGAGAACAGGTTGTATTCGGAGCCGGCGATGGCGCCCAGCACTGCCAGCACCACAGTCGCGATCAACCCGAACAACCACACGCCCATGCCCTGGCGGCCCCCGTCGAAGCGGGACATCCGCCCGGCGACATAGCCCCCGGCGTAGTAGCTGACAGCGAGCACGGCGATGAGGAGGATGCCGCCGACGATGCTGATCGTCTCGGCGTTCGATTCCGCCTCCCCTTCGCTGATCTCGGTGAGGCCGATCGCGGCGCCCGCGGCACTCAGCAGCGCCGTCAGCAGGACCGCGATCCCGACCGCGACCATCCAGCCGAAGAAGGCAGCGCCGATGTTGAAGCCGCCGTACTCGTCGCGCTGGCGCTCGTGGACGACGGCCGGCCCGGCTGCCGCGCCGCGGCGCCCGACATCGCGATCGTCGTGCACCCCATTGCTTTCGCCCGCACGGCGGTCGACCTCGTCGCGGTTATCCACGGTGCGTTCTCTCGTCCTCTCAGCCATGTTCTCCTCCTGGTTCCCTGGTTTCCGTTCGGTGACTGGTGGACAGGCCCCGGATACCCGCCGCAGGACTCGTCTAAGCGATCTGAACTTCGGGAACCACCTCTCCGTATGGCGGCGAAAGGGACTTCCAGCAACGGAAAGGCAGGGACATGATGTTCAAGAAACGTCCAGCTCTACTCGTGACGACCGCGCTAGTCGGCGCGCTCGCAATTGGCCTCATCGCCGCGCCCGCGCAGGCGGCATTGCGGCATGTCGACGGGACCGTGATCTCGAAGAACGGCGACAACCGCACCTTCAAAATTAGGACCCAGACCGGCAACCGACTGCGGATCAAGGTCAACGGCACGACCGAGTTCGAGCGGATCGCCGGCTTCGGCGCCCTCCACCAAGGGATGCAGATCGAGGTCGACTACCTGCGCACCGACAGTGGCCTCCTCGCCAAGCAGGTCGAGCCGCAGGGCGGCGGTGGCGGTGACGACAGCGGCGGAGATGACCACGGCGGCGGTGGCGGTGGCGCCGACGACGGCCCCAACCACACCTAGGTCAGCCGGGAACGGCCGCGGGGAGAACCTCGAGGTCGCGGACCAGCGTCCCTCCGAGCACACGGGGGGACGCTGCCTGCCCGCCGATGAGCAGGCCGAGGCGCGGATGGGTACGTCGGACCGCGGCGGCGACCTGATCCAGCTCCGAGCCCAGCTCGGGCATCGTCGCCGAGAGGGCGAGCAGGTCCGGTGAGAGCGAGTCCAGCGCCTGCAGGAGGGCGCCGATCGGGACGTCAGCGCCGAGGTAGACCGTCTCGAAGCCGACGTCCTCGAGAACGTCGGCCGCCATCCGCAGACCTAAGACGTGCTGCTCCCCCTCAACCGCGGCGAGCATCACCCGCCCCTTGGAGACACCGGAGCCGCGCTCGCTCCCCACTCCCACCCAGACCGGCGGGCGCAGCGCCGCCAGGACCCGGTGCGTGAGGGCGGTCGCCAGGTGCTCATCGGCGACGGTCAGGGCCCCCTTCGCCCAGAGCTCGCCGATCTCGTGCATCGCCGGGGCGATGACGCGCTGGTAGAGCTCCGGGATCGTCATTCCGCTGGCGAGGGCACCGGCCGCGATACGGAAAGCGCCGGGCGCATCGGCCGCGCGGACGGCATCGAGGTACAGGCGCGATAGCCGGACCGCGCTTCGGTCCGCCTGTTGTTCCTTCGAGTTCTCAGCCTCTGCCGAGTGCTCGGTCACTCTTCCGAGATTACGGAAGACGAGCTTCGGTACACAAGGTGTTCCCGGGTGCCAGCAGACGTAGGTTCGACTCGCCTTGACAGGTTCTGCCCGCGGGATACTGTGCCCGCCGTGCGCCGCTCGCCTCGTCCCTCCGCCCTTCTCTGCTGCCTACTGGTGGTTCTGGCGTCGCTCTTCGCCGCACCGATCGCGGCGGCCGGGCCGAGCACTGCGCCCTGTCCGCCTGGACAGGGGCCGACGACGATCTCCAAGCGGGTCTCGCTCTCCGACGCGGCCAAGCTCGGCGCCGTCAAGCTGACCTCCAAGGGCGGCTACAACGGCGACGCGGTCGCGGTCGACGCGACCTGGAAGCCCGCGCCGGTCCCGGTCACCGTCCAGATCGACATCGAGTTCACCGGCGGCTTTCCGGGCGCCCCCACTGCCGCCGAGATCGAAAAGTCGATCGAGAAAAACCTGCCGGAAGGCGAAGCGGCCGACGGAACTAAGGTCAAGTTCGACATCGTCGCCCGCGAACGAGCGCCCGGCGCTTCGCCCTCCCCCTGCTTCCACCAGACCCAGTTGACCAGCAACTCGGACTTCCGCGGCGAGGCGGGAGAACCCGACGGCAACCCGATGACCCAGCCGCAGAGCGGCGAATGGCCCACGGGCCGCGGGCCGGATGGCGACCGTCAGATTTGGACCCACGAAGCGCTGCACCTAGCGGGTCTCGAGGACCAGTACGTCCAGGTCTTCCGGATCGGCAAGAAGGACATCCCGATCCCCGACAGCGTCGACATCGCCGACCGCGCCCAGGTCGAAGCCTGGGCGAAAAGCAAGGGCATCGACTACAGCAAGGGGAACGCGGGAACCAAGCCGAAGCCCGGCCACGAGAACGACATCATGGGCGACGTCTTCGGCAAGCAGAAGCTGACCAAGGCCGACCTCAACAAGTTCGCCCTAATCGGCAAGAACAAGCTGACGATCGAAGCGAAGCCCGGCGACATCCTCCTCAACAAGGACGGCAGCGCCCAGAACCTCGCCGTCGGGGCGCCGTTCGAGCTGACCGTCTCCCCCGGCAAGCCGGGGCACGCCGACGGCCTCGTCGCCTACTGCATCGACCTCCGCCACCACGTCCCGAGCGAGGGACAGGGGTTCGACGTGCTTGGGCCAGCGGCCGCGCAGCCGGAGCCGGCAATGAAATATCTGCAGCGGGTGCTGGAAGTGGCGGCAGCGCTGCAGCCGACCGCGCTGGCCGAGACGCCGGGCGCGCAGGACGCCATCTGGCGGATCTCCGACGACACCTTCCTCGAAGACGGCGCGACGATCTACGCGATGGCCGGCGTTCCCGACGAGACCTTCAACGCGCCGCACTACGTCAACCCCAACGCCGCCTCCCCGGAGACGCGCGCCGTCAGCCCGACCGGCGTCCTCCCCCCTGCGCCCCCGGTCCCCTACATCAGCGAGCTGAGCGCTAAGCCGACGAAACTGCGAGCCGGCAAACGGGCGAAAGTCACGCTGACGATCAAGCTGCAGGCCGCCCGGGACAAAGTCAGCTTCGAGCTGCAGCGCCGCAGCGGCAGCTCCTGGCGACGGGTGAAGAACCTGGGCACCAGGAAGGTGAAGCCCGGCAAGACGACCTTGAAGCTGACGCTGCCCGCGCAGCGCCCGGGTCTCCTCCGCCTCGTCGCGATCGGGGACGCCAGCAGCGCGATCGCGCCGCTGAAGGTCCGCTAGACGCGAGAGACTCCCGCTTGGTGCCTAGCGGGCCCCCACCATCCGAAGGCCAACGAGGTCTGGCCAGAGCTATCCACGAGCTGCGCGAGAAGGCGAAGCTTTCCCAGGCTGCCCTCGCCGAGCAAGCCGGCCTTCCCCCCTCCCTCCTCGCCGAAATCGAGAGCGGCGAGCACGATCCCAAATGGGGCGACGTGCGCCGAATCGCCGAAGCGCTGGATATTTCCCTCGAGGCCCTTTCCGAGCTCGCCGAGAGCCACCAGATAGATCAGGAAGTTTGAGCGCCAGCCCTAGAGGGGATGACTGGCGGCAGCCCTAGTTCCCGACCCAAAGGAGAGCAATGAGCATCATCACGATCCTCATCATCATCATCCTCATCCTGCTTGCGATCTACCTGTTCCGCCGCGTCTTCTAGCGCTCACAGCAGCGAGGAGAAGCGAGCCGGGGAGCCCGGCTCGCCAAAAAGCCAGAGCGCTGACCGGGACCGCCTACCCTGTCCTATGTCTGAGGAAGGGAGCCAGCGCAGTCATCACCTCGATGCCATCCGTGTCTCGGCCATCCTCCTGCTGATCCCCTACCACGCCGCCCGCTATGTCCAGAAGGGCGATGGGGACCCCAGGATCGTCGACGCCGTCGTCTGGTTCGTCCACGCCTGGCACATGCCCCTGTTCTTCGCCATCTCGGGCTTTCTGGCGGCGAGCGCGCTGCGCCGATCCACCGCCGCCCGGCAGCTGCGCGCCCGCTTTCGCCGGCTCGGCCTCCCGCTTGCGGTAGGGATGCTGACCGTCGTCCCGCTCGCCAATCTTCTGGTCATCGGCGCGGCTGCCCTCTGGCCGCGCAAGGGCGAGTTACCGCCGAAACGAGAACTGGACCTCGGCAACGTCTTCAGCCTCACCCCACGGCATCTCTGGTTCATCGCCTACCTGCTGCTGATCTCCCTGGTCGCGATCGGGATCTGGCTGGCGATCCAACGGGCCCCGAAAGTCGGGATCGCCATCAAAGCCAGCTTCAACCGCCTGATGACGTCGTGGTGGGGGATTCCCACCCTCGCCGCGATCAGCGCCGCGATCCTGATCACCAAGACCGGCTGGGTGGCGGGAGGCTCGGCGTCCAACTCGCTGATCCCCGCCCCGACCCTGTTCGCATACTTCAGCTTCTTCTTCCTCTTCGGCTGGCTGCTCAGCGGCCAGAGCGATCTAATCGGGCAGCTGAAGCGCGGGGCCTGGCTGCGGCTGACCGCGGGGGTACTGATCGCCATCCCCGCCTTCCTCCTCTTCTACGACAACGGCGACTTCACCGGCAACGTCGGCACCCCGGGCGTACTGGCCGAAATCGACGAGCTGCGCATCTACGGGCTGTTCACCGTCGGCATCGTCTGCTGGTTGACCCTGTTCGGCATCTGGGGGGTGCTGGCGCGTTATGTCCGCCAGGAGTCGCGGGTGCTGAGGTACTTGGCAGATGCGAGCTTTTGGATCTACCTCGTCCACATCCCGTTTCTCGTCGCCTTGCAGAGCTCGCTCTCCACGACCGGCCTTGGCATCCCCGTCCGCTGGGGGCTTACTGTGGCTGGCACCCTGGCGCTGGCCGTCGGCTCATATGCCTTGATCCGCGGAAGTCGCAATCTGGCGGCGAAGGCGATCAAGCACACGTAGCGCCCCAAGGTTCCGTAACGCATAGCCATATCGAAGTCCCCCGGGCCGAAAGTCAACGGCGGTACAGGGAGGACAGAGAGCGCTCGGGTGGACGCCATCTTCGCTCAAGCCCAAACCGGGAACCCCTATCTCGGTCATCTGCCGCCAGAAGTTCCAGAGAGGCAGCGCTCGGTTTTCAGCCAGGGCCGCTATTTCGGCGTTGAAGCGCGCGACCCGCGGCGAGAACCGCGGCTGCGCACGGGGCGGGATCGTGCTGAGCACCGGAATCGTCCCGGCGCTGGAGACGAGCCGGGCCAAGCGGGCGAGTTCTCGGCGGAACTCGACCGCGTTGAAGTCCTCCAGGTCGTTGGTCCCAAACATGATCAGGGCGATGGACGGGTGCAGCAGTTGGAGCTCGCAGCTGACCGCAGGCAGACCCTCGCATTCGGGAAGCGATTCTCTGGGCGACAGAGCATCGACCACCCGCCATCCCCCCACGGCGGCCACGCCGAGGCGCGAGAAGCTGTTGCTGACGGGACATTGCGCTTCCTCCACGCCCCGGGGCACGGGGGTCTCGCCGAAGAACTCCAGCGTCCCACGCAGCTCGCCCCAGGTGCCGAGACGCGGCGCCCAGCAAGCCAGTCCCTGCAAGAAAGAGGGCGAGGCAGTGATGCTGTCGCCGATCTTGGCGAAGACCCCGGGCTGATTGCCATAAACCTGGCCCCGGCTCACGACCTTTTCGAGATGACCGACGACGGGAGGTTCGAGGGCCGGCACGACAGGCAACTCTTCCCATTCGGCAGCCGATGACTCGCGGCTGAAGACCGAGCAGAGCGCAAGCAGGACGAGGGCGACTAGGCCAATTCGCGCGGCGAGGATTCCGAGGTGCGGGCGAGTGATCGTCACGGAGACCTAAAGGCGCCTACCAGAATCGAACTGGTGTAAACGGCTTTGCAGGCCGCTGCGTAGCCACTCCGCCAAGGCGCCGGAACCCGTTGAAGGGTAGCGGCGCGAACGGGGTCGGGGCGGGCGGTGGTGACGCCTGGGTTGTGGCTACTGCTCGTAGTCCTCGACGGTGCCGCCGTCGCGGACGCTGGCCTCGTCGGGGTCGTCGCCGGCGCGGCGGAGGGCGCGGCGCTGGCGGAGGTAGTCCCAGGCCTTGTCGAGCTGGACCTTGAGCTCGTCGAGGCGGGCGTGCTCGTCGTCATCGAGGCCCTCGCCCTCGTGGCGATGGAGGAGCTCCTCCTCTTCCTGAACGAGCTTGTCGATGCGGTCTAGTACTTGCTGGTCATCCATGGCGGCAGTTCTACCCGGCTGGCGAGGATTCGACAACCTCGAAGCTGATCCCGGCTTTCTGGATGCGCTCGAGGAGAGCGTCACCCATCGCCACCGCGGTGGTCAGCTGGCCGGAGCGCTGCGGCAGCTCGTCGAAGGCGAGGCAGAGGCCGGACTCGGCGAGCATCTTTGAGGTCTCGCTGTAGCCGGGGTCACCGCCGCGGACCTCGGTGACGACGTGCTTGCCACCCCCCTCGCCGACGAAGACGACCTTGAACCAGCTCTTCTCGCGTTTCTCCGCGCTCGGTCCCTCGCCGGGGCTTTTCATCTTCAGCAGCAGCTTCCGGGTCGGCGGCAGCTGCGCCAAGGTGAAGCCGGTGCTGACCCCGGCGGCGAGGGCCGCCACTGAGGCCAGGCGCTTGGCGACCATGTTGTGGCCGTAGGTGAAGTTAGGGCCGTAGCGGTCGAGGGCGGCCGCCGAGCGGCGGACGATCGCGCCGTCGATCGTCGGCAGCGGCACGATCCAGCCGCCGCGCCCGGCGTCGTGGCGGACGCGCGCCGGCGCCGAATGGACCTCGCGACCCTGCGGGCGCTGCTCGAGCTTGCGCCGCTCTTTGGCGGCGCCGAGCGTCTGGCGGGCGCGGCCGAAGCCGTTGATCGCCGAGTGGTAGGTGCCGCCGGAGAAGCTGGCGTTGCTGCGGACGTAGCCGTTGACGGTGAGCGGCAAGCCCTCGGGCAGCTGCTTGACGGTGAAGTAGGCGCCGAGGTCATGCGGAATCGAGTCGAAACCGCAGCAGTGGACGATCCGGGCGCCGGTGCGCTCGGCCTCGGCGTGGTGCTCGACCCACATCCGGTCGACGAACTCGGGCTCGCCGGTGAGGTCGGCGTAGTCGGTCCCGGCGGCGGCGCAGGCGGCGACGAGCGGCTCTCCGTAGAGGGCGTATGGACCGACCGTGGTGACGACGACACGCGGGGAGCCGTAGCTCCAGGATTGGCGGCGGCGAGGCGCGCGACGACGGCGTCGAGCTTGGCGCGGTTGCGGCCGACCAAGGCCCACCGCTTCCCCTCGGGGATGCGCGATGCCAGGTAATCGGCGGTCAATCCACCGGTGAATCCGGTTCCGCCAAAGAGGACGAGGTCGTAGGGGCGGGAGCCGTCCATCCGGTTGATTCTTTCAGGTGCCCGCTGTCGCAAGTGAAACGGGCGCCGCAGACGACCAGTCAGCGACCACGACGCCCGTTGCACGTGCACAAGTTCAACGGAGGTTCTTTACAAATGTCAGGCCGAAGTCAAAGAAACAGATGCTGATTCGAGCCGCATTTCCCGCAAATAGCGAGAATCAGGCTGGAGCCGTCTCGGCCGCGCCGCTCTCCACCGGGTGGCCGCCGTCCCGCCAGACCCCGACGCCTTTGCCGACGTGGATCACGTCCTCGAAGCCGGCACGTTGAAGGATTGAGGCGGCGAGGCCGCTGCGCTTGCCGCCGCGGCAGATGGTGGCGACGGGGCGGTCGCGAGGGAGCTCGTCGAGGCGGCCGGCGAGCTCGACGTAAGGAATGTGGAGTGAGCCCGGGATGTGCTCGCCCGCGTACTCGGCGGCATTGCGGACGTCGAGGATCGCGGGCCCGGAGTCGCCGTCGACGCGGCGGGCCAGCTCGTCGGGGTCGATCAGCTCGATCCGGTGCACCGGCCGCTCCTCCATCCGCCAGGCGGTCATCCCGCCCTCGAGGTAACCGCGGACGGCGAGCCCGACCGACGCCAGTAGCTGCGCCGCCTGCCGCTCGTCGCCGCTGGAGGCGGCGACCATGACGATGTCACTCCCCTCCGGCACGACGCGGGAGACCTTGGTCGCGAAGCCGGTGTCGTAGGACGAGGAGCTGATCGCGCCCTCGATGTGTGCCTCGTCGAACTGCTCATTGGTGCGGCCGTCGACCACCACCGCTCCCTGCTCGACCAGCTCTTCCACCTCGTGCGGGCTGAGCGGCGCTGGGTTGCCGAAGTCCTCTACCAGCGGCCCGCGGTTGAGGCCGACGATGCGCTCGATGTTCGGCGGCTTGTCGCCGAGGGAGCCGACCTGATCCTCGACGAACTCGACTTCGTCGGCGATCGCGAGGGCGCGGTTGTGGCGGCGCTCGAAGCCGATCGTCGAGGAGGACTTGAGGTCAAGGCCGGAGCCGCCGCACAGCGAGCCGCCGAGGTGGGCGGGCCAGACCTCGACCTCGTCAGCCAGGACCAGGAGCCGTTCGTGCAGCGAGCGGAACATGTCCGCCGCGCCCTCCCGCGGCTCGACCGCGAGGTCGGGGCGGGCGACGTCGCCGATGAAGAGCGAATCGCCGCTCAGAAGGGCCCACGGATCGCCACCCCGACTCCTGTCGCTGAGCAGGAAGCAGGTGTGCTCGGGCCGGTGGCCGGGGGTGTGGATCGCCTCGACGACGAGGTTCCCCAGCTCCAGCTTCCAGCCGTCGGCGAAAGCCTCATGCGGGTACTCGGCCTCGGCCAGCTCGTGCACGTGCACCGTCGCTCCCGTCCGCCGGCACAGTCGCCCATGCCCGGAGACGTGGTCGGCGTGGTTGTGGGTCTCGAGCACGTGCCCGATCCGCACCCCGTGCAGGCTCGCCAGCCGCCGATAGGGATCGGTGTCCCATTGCGGGTCGACCACCACCGCGACCCCCGATTCCCGGTCGGCGACCAGATAGGAGGCACAGCCCAGGTCCTCGTGGATGATCTGACGGAAAAGCATCTTGCCCTCCCGGGCAGGCTACCGCGCCGACGACGCCCCCACAGCTAGAATGCCCTCCAGTGCGGCTGTAGCTCAGCTGGCTAGAGCGTCTGCTTGCCATGCAGAAGGTCGAGGGTTCGAATCCCTTCAGCCGCTCTCACGAGAAGCCCCGCTCCGGCGGGGCTTTTCTGTGTCCGGCCATAAAAATGCCGCCTCCGCGACCTCCTGCGTTTCGCCTTGGCTGCCCGTTAGGGGACTCAGCCTAGGACTGGCTGGCTTCCTCGAAATCGCCGGCGAAGCTCTTGACCAAGTCGCGAGCGAACTCGTACATCATCCCGAGGCCATCGCTCCGAACCCCCTTTGGGTGTCCGAAGCCGATCTCGAGAGGGAGATTGAGCTCGATCTTGGCGCCAACCCCCGGCGTTACACCACGCATACGGACAGTTCCGATTTCGGTGCGGTCGGCAAACAGTGCGTGCTGTTGAAGCTCGATGATCGCAATGCCAGAGCCATCGGC
>VAYN01000013.1:134349-181551 GCA_005885405.1 Actinomycetota bacterium
CAAGGGCGCTCATGATCAGCTGGTGCTTGTCGATATTCGAGAGTCGAGCCAGCACCGCAAGCACGTGAAACTCGTGGTCGAGCGTATCGGCGAACGGCGCGCAGAAGGGCTGCACCGAATCTATCTTCTCCCGGTGACGTGCGGCCATTCCGGCCAGGGTGCGTTCTCGGATGCTGCGCTGTCCTCCGCTTGACTCCCAATAGCGTTCGCGGCTAGAGCAAATCGGGAATTGATTGGAACGGGTCGGCCGTCCGCCATTGAGCAACACGAGTTGCCAGACGAGATGATCCAGACTGGCGCGCAGGTTATGGACGAAGTCTCCTACCAGTAGTCCCCAGCGAGGATTCCCGAGGGGCTCAAGAACCTCTAAGCGCATCTTGTAGATCCGGTCTTCACCTACCGCCGTGTGGTCGGAAATCACTCGGTGGCGCGGTTCGGCGGTGTAAGCGTTGAGCTCGCCATAGAGCTCTCGAAGATGGACGTGTGCACGGCGCAGCTTGCTGAGCGGGCCAGCGAGCGACGGAAGCTGATGAGAATCGACTCTTGGTTCCTCGCCGGTCATACCGGGCAAGCCTCCACTTCTTCCTCACTACTCGACGCGACCTCAGCGGCTCAAGGCGCTTCAGCCTTTAGGAAGCGGACAGCAAGGGGTCAAAGTAGATCACGGAGTGCGGCGAATCGCTCCAGCACTTCACCGAACCCGGGATGAGGGCGGAAGAAGAGGCGTTGACACTCCTCCTCGTAGCCGGGCTCGATTCTCGCCCGGAGCTCGTCGGGCGGAAAGAGCGCGTTGCTGCTCGTAAAGCGGAGGTCGGGCGGCGGGCGGTAGCTATTGGGAAAGTAGGTGCGGCTCTTCTCGTCGTAGTCGAGCCTGATCGCCTCGTACTCATCTGATTCCAGCATCCCTATGACCTCGGCGCGGCCGGCGAGGACATGGAGGTCTGCGTAGTGGCGTACATCGCGACCCAGGGAAACCCCCTCCTTCTCGAGCCGCTCGACCTTGCCGTTAATGGCGAAGAGCTTCTCGACGAAGGTGCGGCGAAAGTGCAGAAGATCCATCTCGAAGGGCTCGATCCCCTCGATATCGAGCTCGTCCGCGGCTCCCCGTGCGCTCAGGAGATCGCCGACGATCGAGGAGATCTTGACCCTCGCGGTCGGCTGCTTGCCACTCTGGATGCCCGGCTCGAGACGGACGGTCGCCGGGAAGCCCTCGAGCGGGGGGAAGTGCGAGTGGTAACGGAAGGTGTCGATGCGCCCGCGCCCGCCAGTCGTTCGGGATTCGGCGCGAACGAACTCCAAGCCGTCAATAGCGGAGACGTCGCCGTTCAGTTCTTTCATCGTCCGGTCGATCGCTCGCTTGCTCCCCAACGGCGGCTCGGCAGCGGGATCGACGAAGAGGTCGATGTCCTCGGAAAAGCGGTCAAGCAGGCTCCATCCCTTCGAGAGGCTGGTACCCCCCTTGAAGATGGCCCGCTCGCCAAGCGTCGCGGCGATCGTTCGCAGGATCTCGGTGATCCAGTAGTCCTTCTCGACGAAGGTCTCAGGCAGCCCGGAGTCCGCCGCAGCCGCAGTTAGGAAGGCGGCGAAATCCGGGTGCTCCGAGAGCCTCACCGCGCCTGCCACTCGCGCGCGTTGGGCAGCACGGCCAAGATGCCGAAGTCGTACTTGCTGATCGGGTTGAGGCTCTCCCGCAACTGAGCGAGCGCGGCGGCGGGAGCGCCTGCCTGCTAGCCGAGGGCCCCCAGCATGGCCCGAACCCGAGGAGGTTCCGAGAGAGCCGCCTTGGCGAGCCTCCCGAAACGTGCCCGGTCGGAGAGCATCGAAACGAGGCGCCGTGACGTCTCCTGCGGGGACAGGTCGCTGTAACGGGCGCGGTCTCGCAGAAGCTCGAGCAGGGCGCCATCGGATGCATCGAGCTCAAAGCGGGAGACCGGGCGACGAGTGCGCACGGTGGCGTTTTGAAGACCACCAGGCGCAGCGCTAGCCGGCGTCGCAAACTCGGGACGGGCCGGATTCTGCGTCGATAGCCCCAATGAGTTCCCGGCGCTCAGTCCGGCGGGATGAAGCGGCGCATCCAAGCCATGAGCAACCGCACCGCTGGCGCTTGGGATGCTCAGGCCGAGGGCGGTTTGCTTGGCTCGGTAGTAGAGACCCTTGCGCACTCGCTGCAACTCACCCCGGCTTGCGAGGCGCGAAAGCGCATGGGCGACAGCGGTTGCAGGCAGGTCGCGAAAGTCAGAGAGCGACCAATAGCGCTCGCCGCCTGCGCGCACCCGCTCAGAGACGCGCGTAGCGGTGCTATTGGGACTGGGTCCCCGTCCTCGTCTTTTTCTCTTCGGCATAGCGCTAGCCTAGCTTATGTGGCAAGTTTTTTTGCCATTGAACTTGCCAAATGATCTCTCACCTCCCTGCACCGTGGCGATTGAAACCACCCCGCCAAGGGGCTTGCCATGCAGAAGGTCGAGGGTTCGAATCCCTTCAGCCGCTCTTAGGGAAAGCCCCGCTTAGGCGGGCTTTTCTGTTCAGACGACGCTAGGCGGTTCTGGACTCGCGGGAGGCGCGCCGTCGCTGTAGGCGTGATTCGACGAACTGCCTGAGGAAGGCCGCGACCAGGATCAAGGCAGCAGAGAAGGCCGTGAAGATCATCCCCCCGACCCAAAGGGGAAGCACCGGATCGCCGGTTTCATCGGCAGGCAGACCGAACGGAATCGTGAGCGGAATCGCCAGAACCGATAGAGCCGCGAGACGGGGGTCCCTAGTCCCGGCGCCGAGGAGCACCGATATGCCCAGACAGATCTCTCCCCACGACCCTCCGGGGTCCTCGTTCATCGAGAGGACCGCGACGACCATGCCGATCAGGTAAACGACGACAAAAGCGACACGAGTCATGGATGCGAGGTACCCCAGGCGCGTCGGCTCAAGCCTCACGCGAGGATGGGCTTCACCGCCACAGCTCGCGCCGCAGCATCTCGTTGCCGCGTTCGAGCTGGTCGATGGTGGCGTTGGCGACAGAGGGGGCCCGGGTGGCGCGGTTGATCCGGGCCTGGATCTCGCGGTGGGACTTCCTGGTCCGCTGGGCGACTTTGGCCACCAAGCTGCGGCGCTCGGCGCGCAGCCGCTCGCGGGCTTCGTAGGCCGACTCTCGTTTGGGCTCGGCCTCGGATGGGGCTTCAGTCTTCAGAGCGGTCGACTGCTTCGTCAACGGCTTCGGGTCGTCGGTCGGGAAGAGCTGGAGGGCCGTCTCGCTCATAATCGCCTCGTCCAGCTCAGCGTCGCCGGAGGCCAGAGCTGCAAAGCCGCCCCCCGGCTCGCCCTGCTCGAGGTCGGCGTCGTCTATCTCCCTCTCTTCCTCCTCGCCGATCGGCGAGAGATCGAGCGCGTGGCGGCGCTCCATCTCGATCTCGTGGGCGAGCGCCTTCAGCCGCGAGTCGGCCGGCATCAGCAGGTAGCTCATCTGCCGTCGCGGTCCCGGGGTGGTCCGGATGAAGCGGCCGACCACCTGGCGGAAGAAGAGCTCGGTCCGGGCCGCCGTCGCGTAGATGCCGACCCGCAGGCGGGGGATATCGACGCCCTCGGAGACCATCAGGACCGAGACCAGCCAGCGTCGATTGGAGGAGGCGAACTCAGCGATGCGGCGGCTGGCGCCGGGCTCGTCGCTCATCACGAGCTCGGGCGTCTCCCCCGCGATCGACCCGAGCCTCGCGGCGATCGCCCGCGCGTGGTCCTGGTCGGAGGCGATGACGAGGCCGCCCGCGTCGGGGTGCCCGTCGGCGCGGACGGCGCTGAGCCTGGCGTCACCGTCGCGCAGCACCTCCCCCATCCACTCCCCCTCCGGACTGAGGGCCGTGCGCAGGCGCCGGGCCGACTCCACCGCCGGCAGCAGGAGGTCGAAATCGGCGCTGCGGAGGCGACCGTCCGATATCCACTCCATCTCGCCGTCGTAGGGCAGGAAGGTGATCGGGCGGCAGACCCGGTCGACCAGCGCCTGCGGGTAGCCGTAGACGTAGTCGGCCTGGCTGAAGCCGTCCGCGTCGTAGCTGACCCAGGGAATGGCCGAGTTGTCCGAGCGGAAGGGCGTGCCGGAGAGCAGCAGCCGGAAGCGGGCGCCGTCGAAGGCCCGGCGCGCCTGCAGTCCCCAGGCGGCCTGGTCGCCCATGTGGTGCGGCTCGTCGGCGATCAGCAGGGTCGACCGGCGAGCGGCGGCCTGGCGGTGGGTCTCCGGCCCAGCGGCGATCGTCTGGTAGGTGACGGCGACGCCGTGGAAGTCGCCCGACTCGGGTCCATCGGAGTTCGGCCGGTTCGGCTCGAGATCGATGCCGTAGCGACCCGCGTCAGCGGCCCACTGGCGGCAGATGTGGGTGGTCGGGCCGACGACGACGACGCGGGAGACGAAGCCGGCGCTGAGCATCCGATGGGCGATATGGAGGCCAAAGGTGGTCTTGCCGGCCGCCGGCGTAGCCGAGGCGAGGAAGCTCGTCTCCGTGTGCGCCCGAACGGCTTCGGTCGCCTCCTCCTGCCACGCACGGAGCGGGCGTTCTCCGGGCCATTTCGGCAGCGGTCGGGCCGGCGCCCTGCCGCCGGTCGGGTGCTGGGAAGAGTCGTACAAGGGCGGCAACAATAGGGTCGTTCGCGGTCGGGCTCCTCTCCCCCCGCGCCGGACGGATTGTGAGATAGCCTGAGCGCTCCGAGGCTCTGGAGGAAATATGCGGCGAGTAAATGTGCCAGCTAATTCGTATGCGCCGATTGCCGCTCTCGCGGTGATACTGGCGGTACTCTGCGCCGCGGCCCAGCCTGCCTTGGCGACCTTCCGCGAGGTCTCGCCCAACGGCACGGACGTCGACAATGAATGCCTCCTGCTGGGCCCCCCGTGCGCAACCATCCAGCACGCCATCGACGTGGCCGACAACGGCGATTGGATCGACCCCCACGCTGGCACCTACGCCGAAACCGTGACGATCGACAAGCCGCTGACGCTCTTCGGCCCCAACGGCAGCGCCCGACCGGGCGAACCGCAAGCCGTAGTCGAAGGCGGAGCCGGCACGACGATCACCGTCATGTCACCCCGAGTAACGATCAGAGGGATGTCTGTCAATGCGGGCGCCACCGGAACCGCGATCAAAGCCTCGGGCGCCGATGTCGATGAACTCGAAGTAACGGAAAGCTTGATTTCCGGCGGATCCTCCGGCGTCCAACTGGAGACCGGCGGAGATGAGATCACGATCGGCTACAACCTGATCGAAGGTGTTACCGACGGGATCCATCTAAGCGGGACCGGCTATTCGGGCCTCACCGTCCAAGCCAACAACCTCGACGACTCGATCGGCGCCCACGCATTTCTCACGGCCGACGGCACGACGATCGAAGGGATCGATTTCTGGGGCAACCAGATCTCGGCGCCAGTTCGGATAGCCCGGATCGAGAAGCAACCGAACGTCGAAAACGATCTCGGCTGGAACTCTTTCGACTCGGTCAGCGGTCCGCAACTGGCGATCAACGGCGACCAGGTGCGAGTCATGAGCAACAGCTTCGAAGGGAAGGGCACTGCAGGCTGCCTGCAGATCATCGGTAGTCAAGGCGGAGCATCTCCATCCACCCACATTCTGGGCTCCAGCAACGAATTCGTCGACTGCGACCCCTATGGAGTCGAGCTTGGCCCCGGAGTCGAAGGCGTCCACATCTACGGCAACGACTTTCCGGGCTCAGACGACGGCATAGTCACTGACAACTCTTCCCCTTGGAACGTCACCGATCGGGTCGAAGTTCGCGCTAACCGCTTCGTCGGCACGGATCACCTCGGCATCAACAACACGGTCGCCGGGACGCTCGACGCCCAGCAGAATTGGTGGGGCTGCAACGGTGGCCCCGGTCATCCGGGGTGTGACGGGGTGAGCGACGGAGTGGATGCAGGAGGCAACGCCGAGCTGATCGGGCGGATAGGCCCACTCGACGACGAAGACGGAATCCTGGAAATCCCCGAAGGGGACTCGATCACGCTCAATCCGGGGGAGAAGGCTGAAGTCGCCGCGGTGCTGACCACGGATGGGCAATGGCCCAACCTCGGGATCCCGATCGAACATTCCCCTATCGGCTTCTCGTCGTCGCTAGGAACTGTCTCACCGGCGGTCACCCACCTCCAGAACGGCTGGACGCTGGGTGTCTTCACCGCAGGGACGCCGGGCCACGGATGGATCACCATCAGCATGGACAACCAGCAGACTCTTGTCCCGGTAACGGTCCGCGGCAGCGCGATCAACGCGCCTCCGACGCCGGCGCTCGACGCGGCGCCACGTCCTCCCGCCTTTGCACTGTCCCGAAACAGGATCTTCATCCGCGGTCGGCAAGCCACGATTGGGGCCCTCTCGTGCGCGAGTGCTTGTCGGGTGAAGGCGGCCCGGAGTCGAGTGTTCATCGGAGGGCACCGCTACCGAGCTCGGATGATGCCGCGCCGCGCCCTTGCCGCCGGATCGGTCACTCCGATCCACGTCGCCCTTCCGGCTTCGGCTCGGCGGGCTTTGACGAGACTCGGAAGCGGGCGCATTCGCGGCAGCCTCATCGTCGACTCTGCCGGCCAAACGACGACGCTCCCATTCTCAATCGGGGTCAAAGGTTGAACGACGCTTACGAGAAACGAGAAAATAGTTTCGATTACCAAATATTGGGTAGTCTGCTGCTGTTCCCACATATCCATTCCCCGCCGACGCGAGGCGGGAGGAGCTTCACACGAGTTCGCACCGGCGCCGTTGATTCCCTGGCAACGGCTGCCCTATCGCTCTTCCCAGTCTCGCGTCGGTTTTTGTCTTAGTCGCGCAGCTCGGAGATCAGGTCGTCGAGGTCAAGCGGTCGGGTGCCCATTTCGACGCCGCCGTCAGGAGTCATCGGCCACTGATCTTTCGGCCGGTCCCAGTAGAGCTCGACCCCATTTTGGTCGGGATCGGCGAGGTAGAGGGCCTCGCTGACGCCATGGTCGGAGGCGCCTTCGAGCGGCCAGCGTGCCTCACTGAGGCGCCGCAGGGCGTCGGCAAGGGATCGGCGGGTGGGGTACCGGATCGCCGTGTGAAAGAGGCCGGTGGTCCCCGGTGCCGGTGGCGACCCGCCTTTCGACTGCCAGGAGTTGAGGCCGATGTGGTGGTGGTAGCCGCCGGCGGAAATGAAGGCGGCGTCGGCGCCCCAGCGCTGCATCAGCTCGAAGCCGAGGATGCCGCAGTAGAACTCGAGGGCGCGGTCGACGTCGGCGACCTTGAGGTGGACGTGGCCGATGTCGACGCCGGCATCGATCGGCTCCGTCGTCCGCTCGCTCCCCTCCATCAGCGCTCTCCGTCCAGGGCTTCGTTGACGAGGCGGTCGGCGTCGGCGTTCTCGGCCCGGCGAACGTGGCGGATCGACCAGGAGTCGAAATCCCGCAGTGCCCGCTTCACCTCTTCGTGCAGTTTCTTCATGCCGGCGTTTTTGACTTTGTAGCGGCCTTCGACCTGACGCACCACCAGCTCGGAGTCGCCGATCAACTCGACCTCCCCCGCGCCGTGGCCGGCGGCTAGTTCGATCCCGCGCAGCAGCGCCCGGTACTCGGCGACGTTGTTGGTCGCCTCGCCGATTGCCTCCCCCACTTCCTCGAGCACGCTGCCGTCGCCGTTGCGCATGACGACTCCGATCGCCGCCGGGCCCGGATTGCCGCGGGCGCCGCCGTCGACGTTGACGGTGACCTTGCTCACCGCGCCTGCGCTCGATCGCCGGCCAGCCGCAGCCTGCCGTCCTCGCCGACGAGGGCGTTCCACTGCTTAGCCGCCGCGTCGAGCTGGTCGATCTCGCCGCCCTTGCCAAGCTCGAGAACCGGCCGCATCGGGTCGGTGACGTCCACTCCCCACTGGTACCAGGAGAGCTCCCAGGCGACCGTGACCCGGACCAAGTTCGGGGCTCCGGCCGAGGCACCAACCGAGGCCTTAGGCACCCCCAGGGTGCGGGTAAGGCCGGTGACGGCGCGACCGGCGCTGCTCGAGTTGAAATGCGCGATCGCGCGCTGGAACGGCGGGCCCTCGGCGAGGAGTGGAGGGTGCCGGCGTGACCTGAGCATGGCCACCTTCTCGCTCAGCCCTGCTGGAGGTGGGATTTCAGCCGCATCACTGCCTTCGTGTGCAGCTGTGAGACGCGGGACTCGGTGACGCCGAGGACCTCGCCGATCTCGCGCAGGGTGAGGTTCTCGTAGTAGTAGAGGGCGACGACAAGCTGCTCACGCTCGGGCAGCGAACCGATCGCCTCGGTGAGGCGGTCCTTGACCTCGTTAGAGGCGAGCGCCTCCTGCGGGTCGGCGGCGCCTTCGTCGGCGATCGTGTCGAGCAGGGACACCTGGTCGCCGGAGGAGTCGGAGACGGTCCAGAGCTCGTCCAGCGCGTAGACCGAGGAGTTGGCGATCTCCAGCAGGGCCGCCTGCAGTTCTTCTTCGGTCATGTTCAGTTTCGAGGCGAGCTCGGCCTCGCTCGGTGCCCGCTGCAGCTCGTGCTCAAGCTTCGCCTGGGCGGCTTCGATTTCGCGGGCGCGGGAGCGAACCGAGCGCGGCACCCAGTCGAGCGAGCGAAGTTCGTCGATGATCGCGCCGCGGATCCGGGTCATCGCGAAGGTCTCGAATTTGATCCCGCGCTCGGGCTCGAAGCGCTCGATCGCCCCGATCAGGCCGACGAGGCCGTAGGAGATCAAGTCGGCGTCTTCGACGTGCGAGGGCAGCCCGGCGCCGAGTCGGCCAGCGACGAACTTGACCATCGGCGAGTAAGCGACGACGAGACGCTCGCGGGCACCATCGTCTCCGTCGTCCTTGTAGCGGCGCCACAGGTCGCGCAGCTCGACCTCTTTAACGCCCGTTTCCATCACGTAATCCTACGTTCGTTTGCGGGGGTTTGGCTCATGCGCGGGGGTGGCTTGCAGCGTAGGTGTCACGCAACCGAGCCGCGTCGACCCGGGTGTAAACCTGGGTGGTGGAGATCGACGCGTGGCCCAGTAGCTCCTGAATCGTACGCAGGTCAGCCCCACCCTCCAACAAATGGGTTGCAAAGGAATGTCTAAGTGCGTGTGGTGAGACACCGGCGGCGAGCGCGGCCTCGCGGGTCCAGAGCCCGAGACGGCGGGTGACGTCGGAGTTGGAGAGGCGGCGGCCGCTCTTGGAGAGGAAGAGGGCGCCCTCGCGGGGATCGGCGAGAAGCGCTCGCCGGCCTTTGTCGAGATAGCGGCGCAACGCTCGCTGCGCAGGCTCGCCGACCGGGAGCAGTCGCTCCTTCTGGCCCTTACCGAGGACGCGCAGCTGCTCGGTCTCAAAATCAAGCGCGCCTTCGTCAAGGTTGACGATCTCCTCGCAGCGCAGCCCGCAGGAGTAGGCGAGCTCCAGCATTGCCCGGTCCCGCAGCTCAAGCGGCGTTCGGGCCGGAATCCGCTCCAGGAGCGAGCGCATCTGCTCGGTGCTCAGCACCGTCGGCAGCTTCTCGGAGCGCTTCGGGCTGGAGACAAGCTCGGCCGGGTTGGAGCCGACCTTCTCGACGCGGACGAGGTAGCCGTAGAGGCCGCGGATCGCCGCTAGCTTGCGGGCAACGGTCGCCGGCGCGGCGCCCGCGTTGGATAGCCCGGCGCCGTAGCGGCGGACGTCGCGGTGGCGGACATCGCCGGGGTCGAGCCCCTGCTCCCCCGCCCACTCGGAGAAGCCGCCGAGGTCGACGCCGTAGGCGCGCCGGGTCCGCTCGGCCGATCCCCGCGCGCGGAGATCGCGGTCATACGCAGCTAGAGCATCCGTCCAGTTCATCGAGGCTTCATTCGCCTCGGATCGGTGTCGTCCTTCGCGCGGGCGCTACCCGATGAAGATCGGAGTGCCGACTTCCACCTGATCGTAGAGTTCTTCTACGTCCGGGATTGCCATCCGCACACAGCCATGGGAGGCGGCGCTGCCAAGCGAGTAGGTCTCTTCGGTGCCGTGGATGCCGGCGCCTTCGTAGATGCCCATCCAGCGCGCCTTGATCGGGTTCGACGGTCCCGGCGGGATCGTCTGCCCGGCCAGGGAGCCGGCCCAGTCAGAAAGCGGCACGTGCCAGACCGGGTTTTCTTCCTTTTCCTGGATCTCGTAGAGACCTTCGGGCGTTTCCAGGCCTTCCATCCCGACCGCAACCGTGTAGGTCTTGGCTAGCTTCAGGTGCTTCCAGAGGCGCAGCGTGAAGGTCGAGCGATCAAGGGTCAAATAGGACGGGTACTCAGCCGCGACCTCCTGTTTGGTGACTTCCGGGGCGACCGAGTGGACCTTGGCCTTGATCGTGTGGGGGGCGTTCGCGTTCAGAACCGCCGCCTTCAGGTCCCGCTCGAGCTGGTTGTCGCGCAGCTTCCGCCCCGGTTCGCCGGCGACGATTTCAAGTGAGTCCCCGCTCGGTTCGACGTCGGCGTTCTTCGGTTCCCGGTTGATGTCCTCCGCGACCTTGCGGACGAAGCGGTTGACAGCCGGCACCGAGTACTCGACCTGTGGCGTGATGCTTTCCTCGACCTCGCCGCCGCTGACGTAGCGGACGAGCCGGCCCGGCAGACCGCCCTCCTGGCTGTCTTCAACTGCCTCCTCGATTGCGGCGTCGATGTCGGCGCGGATCTTCAGCTGCTCGCCGGAGAGCTCCCAATTCTCGCCGTCGAAGCTGACCTTGAGCGAGTGCTTCAGGGGCGCCAACAGCTTGCGGTGGACTTTCGCCGCGGCTTCGGATTCGTTCAGACCACCGACGTCGACGCCGGCGATCGTCACCCCCTCGGCGATCTCGTCCTTCTGCGTGCTGTCGTAGGCGTAGGCACCGCCGACGACGAGGACCAGCAGCAGCGCGGCGATAAGTGCCGCTATAGAAGTCTTTGTTCCCATCTGAACTGGAGTAACCCTCAGTGCGTCGGTTTGCCGGTGGTTGAAAGTCTAAGCAGTGGCCTGATTCGGCCCGCGCGGTGCTCTTCCCTGCAATTTCGCATGTGCCTCGGTCTTATCGGCAGGGCGGGCGGATATCTTTCGCTGCGGTGCGAACCAAGGACGAAGTCCGCGAGGAGGTCTGGAAGGCGATGGAACGCGAGGGCGTTTCGCGCTTTCCCGGTGCCGAGGGGCGGATCCCGAACTTCGCTGGGGCCAAACTGGCGGCCGAGAAGCTCGCCGGCCACCGACTCTGGAAGCGGGCGCGGGTGATCAAGGCCAACCCTGACTCGCCGCAGACCCACGCGCGCCGAATCGCTTTGGAAGAGGGCAAGACGATGATCATGGCGGTGCCGCGGCTGCGCGATCCGCACCCCTTCCGCGTGCTCGAGCCGAAAAGTCTCTCGAAAGCGGCGATGAAAGAGGCGGCGACGATCAAGGGCGCGCTCAAGCACGGCCGTGTCGTCGCCCTCGACGACCTGCCGGAGGTCGACTTCGTCCTCAGCGGCTCGGTCGCGGTCAACCTCAGCGGCGCCCGGATCGGCAAAGGCGGCGGCTACCACGACCTTGAGTACGGGATTCTCACCGACGCCGGCAAGATCGACACCCACACCACGGTCGCGACCACGGTCCACCCGATCCAGATCCTGCGCCAGCACCTGATGGTCACCGACCACGACCTGCCCTGCGATCTGATTGCGACGCCGCGCGCCGTGATCGAGATCGACCGCCAGCACGATCGTCCGCGCGGCATCCTCTGGGACCACCTGCAGCCGCCGCAGATCCGCGAGATTCCCGTTCTGGAAAGAATGGGCTATGCCTGAGCCCGAGCGCCAACCGCTGCCCGCCTTCCCCGGCAGCGACTACGGCAACTCCGACCCGACGCCCGAGTGGATGCAGATCGACTGGCGCCAGCACCTGCACCAGGTCGACCTGCCGGGAGCCGACGGCGTCAACTATGTCGACATCGGCGAGGGCGAGCCGATCATCTTCATCCACGGAATCGCCGGCTGCTGGCGCAACTGGCTCGAGAACCTCCCCTACTTCAGCCGCACCCACCGGGCGATCGCGATCGACCTGCCCGGCTTCGGCGACAGCCCGATGCCCTCGTGGGAGATCTCGATGGCCAACTACGGCCGCCTCATCCACGACTTCTGCGAGCGGCTGGGAATCGACAACGTGGCGGCGCTGGTCGGCAACTCGATGGGCGGCTTCATCGCGACCGAGGCGGTGATCGAGGAGCCCGAGCGCTTCGACCGCCTCGTCCTCATCTCCGCTGCCGGGATCAGTTTCGCCGAGTGGCAGGGTCGGGCCTTTGATGCCGCGGCGCGCATCGCCAGAGCAGCGACTCCCTTCCTCAGCGGTGACCGGCGCGTCTACTGGACGACGCCGCGCGGCCGCAAGATCGCCTTCGGCCGGCTCTTCCGCAACCCCAACAAGCTGCGGCCGGAGCTGCTCGCCGAGCAGGTGCGGCCAGGGCTGCAGGCACCCGCCTTCTCCGAGGCGCTGACGAAGATCTGGGGCTATGACACGCGCGAGCGGCTGCCGGAAATCGAAATCCCGACGATGGTCGTCTGGGGGCTGAACGACCAGATCGTCCCGGTCGAGGGGGCGCTCGGGTACCACCGCCTGATCCCGCGCTCGCGCCTGGAGCTCTTCGAGCGCACCGGCCACCTGCCGATGCTGGAGCGCCCGCAGCGCTTTAACCCGCTGCTCGAAGAATTCATCGAGTCCGCGCAGCCCCTACGCGCGGCCGCGGACACCGCAGTCGGTTGACAATTGGTGAGTTGTGGGGCCTATAGCCACACAAATTCACCAATCGCTCCTTAGGTAACGGCGCCCTTTGCCGCCGAGGAGACCGTGGCGGCGTACTTCGCCATCACGCCGTGGCCGAAGGGCGACGGCGGCGACTTGTAATCGGCGACACGCTTCGCGATCTCCTCATCTGAGAGGTCAACGGAGATCCTGCGCTCGTCGATGTCGACGGTGATCTCGTCGCCCTCGCGGATCGCGGCGATCGGGCCGCCCCTGGCCGCCTCGGGGGCGACGTGGCCGATCATCAGGCCGCGGGTGGCGCCGGAGAAGCGCCCGTCGGTGACCATTGCCACGCTCTCCCCCAGCCCCTCGCCGACGATCGCTGCGGTGACCTGGAGCATCTCCCGCATCCCGGGGCCGCCGACCGGGCCCTCGTTGCGGATGACGACGATGTCACCGGGGTTGATCTGCTGGTCCTTGACCGCGCGGAAGCAGTCCTCTTCGTTCTCAAAGACGCGGGCGGGGCCGGTCTGCTGGCGCCGCTCGGTCCCGGCGACCTTGACCACCGAGCCTTCCGGGGCGAGGTTGCCGCGAAGGATCGCCAAGCCGCCTTCGGGCTTGAGCGGGTTCTCGACATGGCGCACGACCTCCTGGTCGGGCGCCTCGGTCGCTGCCGCTGCTTCTTCGCCGATCGTCTTGCCGGTAACCGTGATCGCCTCGCTGTGAAGGATCCCGGCTTTGGCCAGCCGCTTGAGGATCACCGGCACACCGCCGGCGGCGTAGAGGTCGGTGGCGACGAAGCGCCCACCGGGCTTGAGGTCGGCGAAAAGCGGCGTCTGCCTCGAGATCCGCTCGAAGTCGTCCATCGTCAGCTCAACTCCCACCTCGTGGGCGAGCGCGATCATGTGGAGGACGGCATTGGTCGAACCGCCCGAAGCGCAGACGCAGGCGATCGCATTCTCCAGCGACTCGCGGGTGATGATCTTGCTCGGCCGCAGGTCCTCGACGAGGACGTTGATCACCAGCTCGCCGATTTTCTCCGCCACCGTCTGCTTGTCGTCGTCTTCGGCCGGCACCATCGCCGAGCCGCCGGCGCTGATTCCGAGCGCCTCGAAGGCGCAGGCCATCGTGTTGGCCGTGAACTGACCGCCGCAGGCGCCGGCGCCGGGGCTGGCAACGCCCTCGAGCTCGTGCAGTTCCTCGTCGGACATGTCGCCGGCGTTGTGGGCGCCGATGGCCTCGAAGATGTCGAGGATCGTGACGTCGCGGCCGTGCCAGTGACCAGGGGCGATCGAGCCGCCGTAGAGGAGGACCGAGGGCACGTCGAGGCGGGCCAGTGCCATCGCGCAGCCCGGGATCGTCTTGTCGCAGGCGCAGAGGGCGACGATCGCGTCGAACTGGTAGCCGCGCGCCATCAGCTCGATCGAGTCGGCGATCACCTCGCGGCTGACCAGCGAAGCCTTCATCCCCTGGGTCCCCATCGTCACGCCGTCGGAGACGGCGACAGTGTTGAACTCCATCGGCGTGCCGCCGGCGGCGCGCACCCCCGCTTTCACGTGCTCGGCCAATGCCCGCAGGTGGAAGTTGCAGGGCATCGCCTCGGTCCAAGTGTTGGCGATCCCGATCGTCGGCCTTCTCAGCGCGTCGTCGTCGAACCCGATCCCCTTCATGTAGGCGCGCGAATGAGCGCGGTCGGGTCCGTCGAAGACGGTGGCCGAGCGAGGACGGGGCAGCTTGGTCGCGGAGTCGCCGTTAGTGCTCATGGCAGGCAAATCTACTGGGGCACCTGTGCTCGGGAGCGCCCCGGTTTGGAGCCCGGGGACGCCAATCTGATCATCCGATGCCGAGTGCGTTGACGGGGCCGGGGCCCTTGCCGATGTCGCGGAGCCCGGCACCGACTGCCTCGGAGGCGACGATGCGAGCCTTGCGAGCCGCTTCCAGCGGCGTCTCCCCCCGGGCCAGGTACGCAGCGAGCGCCGAGGAATGGGTGCAGCCGGAGCCGTGAGCAGCGCCATCGGGGTGCCGCTCGCCGGGAATCTCGACCACCTGCTCGCCGTCGAAGAAGAGGTCGACCAGCTCCTCACTGTGGCCACCGGTGACCACCACCGCCTGCGGCCCGGGGGCGTGCGGGCCGAGTGCCTTCGGCCCGAGCGCCATCACGCCCCGCGCCAGCTCCTCCTGGCTCGCCTCCTCTCCCAGTCCCGTCAGCACGCGGGCCTCGGGGATATTCGGCGTGACCACCGTGCAAACGGGAATCAGATGTTCGACGAGCGCCTTTCTGGTCTCATCGTTGAGAAGAATGGCGCCGCTCTCGGCGACCATCACCGGATCGATCACGACAGGCGCATGCTGGACCCCCATATAGGTGAGACCGACGCAGACCGCGTCGATGGTCGCCGCGGAACCGAGCATTCCGATCTTGACCGCGTCGACTCCGATATCTTCTGCGCTCGCCAGGATCTGGGCGAAGACCGCCTGCGGCGTAACCAACTCGACGAAATGAACGCCGACCGTGTTCTGGGCCGTGATCGCCGTGATCGCCGTCATCCCGTGAACGCCGCAGCGGGCAAACGCCTTCAGGTCGGCCTGGATGCCGGCGCCGCCGCCGGAGTCGGAACCGGCGATCGAGAGGGCAGTGGGTGGCGTGTTGCGAGTCATGAACACGTGAGCCTAAAGAGACGCCCTGCTGACCGAGGGGGTCAGCGTCCGGGAGTAGACACCGAGACTGGAGCAGGTGAGGTAGCCCAATAACTCCAGTCGCGACAGCGCGGCGGCCGCCACGGGTCCGGAGAGGCCGGTTGCGGTTGCGACGGCGTCGCAGGTCGACTCGCCTGCCTCCACCGCGCTGAGGACCGCTTGCAGCTCGGGGTCCAGGGGTGCGACGGCAACTGGGCTTTCCAGTTGTCGCCCGGGCCCCAGCATCGCGTCGAGGACGTCCTGGGCGTCGCGGATGACGTGGGCGCCGCTGGCTAGGAGGGCGTTGGGGCCAGCGGACGCGCGGGAGGTGACGGGGCCGGGGACGGCGCCGAGGTCGCGGCCCAGGTCGGCGGCGAGGTCCATCGTGATCAGGGAGCCGGAGCGGGTGGCGGCCTCGACGACGACGGTCATCCCGGCGAGGGCGGCCATGATCCGGTTGCGGGCCGGGAAGGTCCACTTCCACGGCGGCGCCCCGGGCGGCAGCTCCGAGAGGACCACGCCTGATTCGGAGATCTGCCGCCAGAGGCCCCGGTGGCTGGCCGGGTAGGCGATGTCTGGGCCGCAGCCGAGGACGGCGATCGTGCGGCCGCCGTCGAGGGCACCGCGGTGGGCGCAGCCGTCGATCCCAAAGGCCATCCCGCTGACGACCACCATGCCCGCCCGGGCCAGCTCCCGTCCCAGCTCGCGGGAGATCTCGCGCCCGTAAGACGTGGCGCGACGGGCGCCGACGATCGTTACCGCCCCGTGCGGCTCCAGGCCGTCGAGCAGGCCAGGGTCGCCGCGGCCGATCAACGCCCAGGGCGCGTCCTCGGCGTCCCGCAGCCCTTGCGGGTAGAGCTGGCCGTGGCGGCAGCAGGCCCAGCAGTCGGCGAGCAGCAGCTCTTCGTTCAACCGCGTCTCGCTCAGCGCCTCAACCCGGGCCAGCAGTTGCCCGGCGACCTTCGGCGCCGCCGCCTCGACCAGATCCTCGTTCGAGAGGCGCAGCAGTTCCGGCGAGCGAGAACCCACCTCGCCGGTGGCGATTCGCTCCACGTAGGGCCCTAACGCGGCCAGCAGCCACGAGCGCCGCAGGCACTCCGGGCATGCACTCAACTCAACCATGGTCCCTCCTTCGCATCTGCAGGGCCTGCGCCATCTGCTCTTCTCCGATTTCGCTCGCGCCCGCCAGGTCGGTGAGCGTCTGCGCCAGCCGCAGCGCCCGGTCGTGCGCCCGGCCGCTGAGCCGCTGACGCGCGTATAGGTCCGCCAGGAGGGCAGCGGCTTGATCGCTGAGCGGGCAGGCCCTCCCCTCCGCCGGGGTCATCTCGGCGTTGCACCTTCCTGGTCCAAGCCGCTGCTCCTGGCGCTCGCGGGCGGCGCAGACCCGCTCCCTCACCGCAGCCGAGGGCTCGCCGAGGGAGCCACCGATCTCGGCAGCGCTCGGCTGCCGCACCGCGGCAAGGACGTCGATCCGATCGGCGAGCGCCCCGCTTAGCTTCCCCCCGTAGCGCTGCACCTCATACGGGGTGCAGGTGCAGTCAGGGTCGGCTTCACCGCGGCCGCAGGGGCAAGGGTTCGATGCGGCCACCAGCATGAACCGACAGGGGAGGCTGCGCTGACCTCCCACCCGGGCGATTGAGACCTCGCCGCTCTCCAGAGGCGCCCGCAGTGCCTCCAGTGCATCGCGCCTGAACTCGCAGAGCTCGTCGAGAAAAAGAACTCCTCGATGGGCCAGAGTCACCTCACCGGCCCTGATCGGCTGCCCGCCGCCGACCAGCCCGGCGGCGCTGATCGTGTGGTGGGGGGCGCGGAAAGGGCGCCCACCCGGCAAGCCGGGGCCGAGACGACCGCAGGCACTGGCGATCCGTGCCACCTCGAGCGCCTCCGCCGCCGACAACGGCGGCAGGATCGAGGGCAACCGGCCGGCGGCGAGCGACTTCCCGGCCCCAGGCGGCCCGACCATCAGCAGGCTGTGGCCGCCGGCCGCCGCAACCTCGAGCGCGTGGCGCAGGTGCGGCTGGCCGCGCAGGTCGGCGAGGTCCGGAGCGCCGGGGGGGACGCTCGGCAACAGCGGCAGCGGCCCCGGCCGCGGCGGGCTCCAATCGCCGGCGGCCAGACTCAACAGCTGGCCCAGCGCCTCGACCGGCACCACCCCGATGCCCTCGGCCAGGGCCGCCTCGCTGCCGTTCTCCGCCGGCAGGACGATCGCCTCCGCCCCACTCTCCCGCGCCTGCTCGGCCATCGCCAGGGCGCCGTGGATCGGCCTGGTCGAGCCGTCCAGGGCAAGCTCGCCGACCAAGGCTACCTTCGCCAACCCCTCCCACTCCAGCTGCTCGGAGGCGCTGAGCAACGCCGCCGCGATCGCCAGGTCCATCCCCGGACCTGCCTTGCGCAGGCTGGCGGGCGCCAGGTTGACGACGATCCGCCGCAGCGGGAACTCGAAGCCGCAGTTGACGATCGCCGCCCGCACCCGCTCGCGCGCCTCGCGCACGGCGGCATCGGGCAGGCCGACGATCGTGAAGTTCGGCAGGCCTCGGTGGACGTCGACCTCGACCCGCACGGGGCGGGCGGAGATGCCGTCGAGGGTGAAGGTGCGGGCGGTTGCGAGCACGGAGGGGACGCTAGGAGGCGTCCACTGACAGATGGTCCACAAGAGAAAATCCTTCGCACGGGGAAGGGGGCGAACTTGTGACTTCCGGGCCCTTAGGCCTCCATGACCCACGCCAGACGCCGCACCGGCCAGATTGCCGAGGACCTCGTTGCCGCCCATCTCGCCGCCGAAGATTGGGAGATCGTCGAGCGCAACGCCCGCACCCGCTACGGCGAGCTCGACATCGTCGCCCGCGACGGCAACGTCCTCGTCTTCATCGAGGTCAAGGGGGCCCGCATCAACACTGACTACGGTCCCGAGCGGCCGATCTGCTCGATCGACTTCCGCAAGCAGCGCAAGGTCCGCCGCCTCGCCACCGCCTGGATCTCAGAACGCCGAGACCAGCCGCGCTACGACGACATCCGCTGCGACGCCGTCGGCGTCACCCTCGACCGCGACGGCAACGCGCTCGATATCGAGCACGTCAAGGGTGCCTTCTAGCCGAGCTCGAGCTGGCTATACGCGACGCTCTGGAACGAGCGCCGGTGCAGCGGCGAGATCCCGATTTCCTCGATCGCCTGCCGGTGCTCGGGGGTCGAGTACCCGACGTGTTCCTCGAAGCCCCAGCCCGGGTGGCGGGGTGCGACGTCGCGCATGTAGCGGTCGCGGGTGACCTTGGCGATGACGGAAGCCGCGGCGATCGCGGCGCTCGTCGCATCCCCTTTGACCACCCGCCGGTGCGGGACGGGGCAGGCGTGGAGGCGGAAGCCGTCGACGAGACAGGTCGCCTCCTCCCCCGGTCCCAGCCGCTCCAGCGCCTGGGAGAGCGCTTCGATGTTGGTGACATGGAGACCGCGGCGGTCGATCCCTGGAGCGCTACGGATGACGACGCTGACCCGCTCCGCCGCCCGCAGCACACACGGGTACATCTCCAGCCGCCGCTCCTCGGTCATCTGCTTGGAGTCATGCAGGCCGCTGAGCGCCCGGCGGTCGGAGTGCGAGAGCGTCTCGTAGTCGAAGAGGACCGCGGCGGCGACGAGCGGCCCGGCCAGGCAACCGCGCCCGGCCTCGTCGGCGCCGGCAACGAAACGGCTCTGCAGCCCGCGATCGAAGGCGAATAGGCGCCGGCTACGGGCAAGCCGGCGGCGGTGGGTCTTACCGGGCTTCGGCTTAGAGTCCGCCGATGCGGTTCGGGGGCCAGTAGGTGGCAAAGGCCTCACCGATGATCCAGTCTCGGGGGACGGGTCCCCAGAAGCGGCTGTCGTCGCTTGCCCCACGGTTGTCGCCCATCATGAAGTAATGGTCGGGCGGGATCGTGATCTCCTTCGGCAAATTGCAGGCGGGAGCACTGCCGCAGGGGTTGATGAACGGCTCGTCTTTGACTTCGACGCCGTTGACCACGGGGTGGCCGTTTTTAACCGACAGCGTGTCGCCAGGGCCGGCGACGATCCGCTTGATGAAGTTCTGATCGGAGCGCTCGGGGGTCGCCTCCGGACAGGGTTCTCCGTTTTCCGGGACACCGCCGGGGACCCCGCACTGAGACCCACCGTCCGCACCGGCAGGCGGATGGAAGACGACAACATCATCGATCTCCGGGTCCTGGAAGTGGTAGAGGAAGCGGTTGACGAGGACCCGCTGACCGACGTCGAGGGTCGGCTCCATCGATTCCGAAGGGATTTGGTACGGCTTCACGACCCAGGCTTGGATCGCCAGCGCCAGCCCCAGGGCAAGCGCGACTATGACGACCAACTCGAGGAGCCCGCCGCCTTTCGATTCCGGCTTCGGGATCAGGCGTTTCAGGCTTTCGAGTCCTCGTCGGAGTCGCCGTCGCCTGACGGCTCCTCGTCCTCGGCATCCTCGGGCGCTGCAGTGTCCTCGGTCTCCCCAGCCTCGGACGCATCCGCGTCCGTCTCCGCCACAGTCTCAGTCTCAGCTTCGGCCTCCGGCTCCGCGGGGGCCTCCTCGGCCTCTGCAGCCGGTGCCTCCTCGGCCTCTGCAGCCGGTGCCTCGTCGGTTTGCTCGGCCTGAGTCTCCTCAGCCGGTGCCTCGTCGGTTTGCTCGGCCTGAGTCTCCTCGGTCTCCACCGGGACGACCTCCTCCTGGCTGACGCCCTCGGCGTCTACCGCGGTGGACTCGCCATCGGCGGCTCCGGCGACCGAGACGACGTCGTCGTCGATTCCCCAGCGCCGCTCGGCGACGCGCGCGGCCTTGCCGATCCGACCGCGAAGGTAGTAGAGCTTCGCCCGTCGCACCGCACCACGCGCTGCGACCTCAAGTTTCTCGATCTTCGGCGAGTGCAGCGGGAACGTCCGCTCGACTCCGACACCGAAGGACTGCTTGCGGACGGTGAAGGTCTCGCGCACGCCGGAACCCTGGCGACGGAGGACGACGCCCTCGAAGACCTGGGTCCGTTTGCGGTTGCCCTCGATCACCTGGAAATGGACGCGGACACGATCGCCAGGGGCGAAGTTGGGCAGCCCCTGCCTTAGCTGGGCGCGCTCGATGCTGTCGATTACGGAGCTCATAGGAAGGATCGGTGCGAGAAAAAACCGCCGGGACCCAGGTGCGGGAACCGCGCGGTCGCGGAATGGTAGCTACTCCGCGTCTTTTTCGAACTGCTCGGCGCGAAGCCTGCTCTGCTCCAGCCGCCACTGCCGCACCTTCTCGTGGTCGCCGGAGAGCAGGATCTCGGGAACGTCCCACCCGCGGTAGCTGGGTGGGCGGGTGAAGTGCGGGTACTCGGGCATGCCCTCGAGCGCGTGGCTGAAGGACTCCTCGACGGCCGAGTCCTCGTGCCCGAGCGCACCCGGCAGCTTGCGCATGAGGACGTCGGCGACGACCATCGCCGGCAGCTCGCCGCCGGCGAGGACGTAGCGGCCGATCGAGATCTCGCCGTCGGCGAGGTGCTGGTGGACGCGGTCGTCGAAGCCCTCGTAGCGGCCGCAGAGCAGGGCGACGTGGGGCTCGGCGACGAGCTCGTCGGCGATCGGGTCGTCGAGCAGCGGCCCGGTCGGCGAGAGGAGGACGATCTTCGGCCGCGGGCCTTCGCCGTAGGCCGCCTGCAGCGCCGCGTCAACGACATCGACCCGCAGAACCATCCCGGCGCCGCCGCCGTAGGGCGAATCGTCGACCTGCCCGGCGGTCAGCGGGGTCGAGTCGCGGTAGTTGAAGAGGCGGAACTCGTTGCCTTCACGGAGCGCGTTCTGGACCGAGCGCTGCGTCTGGAACCAGTCGAACGCCTCCGGAAAGAGGGTGAAGACGTCGAGTCTCAATCGAGGATGTCGACGATGACGCGGCGGTCGATCCGCACCGCGGCCGCCTTGGCGATCGTCCGGATCGCGTTCGCGATCCTGCCGCCTTTGCCGATCACGCGGCCGAGGTCACCCTCTGCCACCGAGATCTCATAGACGAGGTCGCCGTCCTCTTCGAGCTCCTCGACCACGACCGCCTCTGGGTCCTCGACGAGGGCCTTGACGAGAAACTCGAGCAGCTCGGTCATCGACGCAGCCGGCTAGCTGCCGGTGGCTTTGATGCCCTTGGTCCGCAGCAGGGTGGCCACCGTCTCTGACGGCTGGGCCCCGTGCTCAAGCCAGTGGCGCGCGCGCTCCTCGTCGATGTTGATCGTCGAGGGCTCGGTCTGCGGGTTGTACTGGCCGATCGTCTCGATCGTGCGCCCATCACGCGGTGAGCGTTTGTCGGCGACGACGATGCGCCAGATCGGGTTCTTCTTGGAACCCACGCGTCTAAGTCTGATTCGGACTGCCATAGGGTCGGGCAGATTAGCGTCTTCGCATCTTCGGACGCGGCGCGCGCTGGTTTCCGCCGGCCAATTGGGCCATCTGCTGCGGCGTCGGCATCCGCCCGTTCGCCATCGATTTCATCAACACCCGCATCTGGTCGAACTGCTTGACCAGGTTGTTGACGTTCTGCACTTTGGTGCCAGAGCCGTTGGCGATCCTTTTGCGCCGGGAGCCGTTGATGATCCCCGGATTCGCCCGCTCGCGGGGGGTCATCGAGAGGATGATTGCCTCGACGCGGTCGAGCTCTTTCTCGTCGACGTCGGCGTTCTTCAGCTGCTTCATCGCCCCCATCCCGGGGAGCATCCCGATGATCCCGCTCAAGGGACCCATTTTGCGGACCTGCTTCATCTGCGTGAGCATGTCGTCCAGCGTGAACTGGTCCTTCCGCATTTTCTCCTGAAGCTCTTCGGCTTCCTTCTCGTCGACCTGCTGCTCGGCTTTCTCGATCAGGCTGAGGACGTCGCCCATGCCGAGGATCCGCTGCGCCATGCGGTCGGGGTGGAACTTGTCGAAGTCCTCGATCTTCTCGCCGGTCGAGGCGAAGAGGATCGGCTTGCCGGTCACGGCTTTGACCGAGAGCGCGGCGCCGCCGCGGGCGTCGCCGTCGAGCTTGGTCATCACGACGCCGTCGAACTCGGCCACCTCGGCGAAGGATTCGGCGACCCCAACCGCGTCCTGGCCGGTCATCGCGTCGACGACGAGGAGGACGTCGTGGGGGCGGGTCTGCTTGCGGATCTTGGCCAGCTCGGCCATCAGGTCCTGGTCGATGTGGAGGCGGCCGGCGGTGTCGATGATGAGGACGTCGCGGCGCTCGGACTGGGCCTCGGCGAGGGCCCAGGAGGCGATGTCCACCGGGTCGGCGTCCGTCCCGCGCTCGTAGACGTGGGCGCCGGCGCGGCCGCCCATCGTCACCAGCTGCTCGACCGCGGCCGGGCGGTAGACGTCGCAGGCGGCGAGGGCAACGTCTTTGCCTTCCTTCTTGAAGAACTGGGCGAGCTTGGCGCAGGCGGTCGTCTTACCGGAACCCTGCAGGCCCGCCATCAGGATCACGGTCGGGCCGCTCGTCGCCATCGCCAGCTCCGAGCCGGTGCCGCCCATCAGCGAGGCCAGCTCCTCGTTGACGATCTTCACCACCTGCTGGCCGGGATCGAGGCTCGACATCACGTCCTCGCCCAGGCAGCGCTCTTTCAGCGTTTTCGTAAAGGCTTTGACGACCTTGAAGTTGACGTCGGCCTCGAGCAGCGCCAGGCGGATCTCGCGCATCGCCGAATCGACATCGGACTCGCTCAGTTTCCCGCGCGAGCGGACCTCGGAGAGGGTCGATTGGAGGCGCTCTGAGAGCTGGTCGAACATGTCCGAGCAGCTTAAAGAGTCGGGGCGGGCCTACTCGGCCAGCAGCGCTTTCGCGTAGTCGCCCGGGTCGAATGGGCGCAGGTCCTCAAGGGTCTCGCCGACGCCGATCAGCTTCACCGGGATGTTGAGGTCGGAGGCGATCGCGAGGGCGATGCCGCCGCGGGCGGTGCCGTCGAGCTTGGTGAGGACGACGCCGTCGACGTCGACCGCCTCGGAGAAGATCTTCGCCTGCCGCAGGCCGTTTTGGCCGGTGGTGGCGTCGATCGAGATCAGGGTCTCGTGCGGCGCCTCGGGGATCTGCTTCTGGATCACGCGGCGGACCTTCGCCAGCTCCTCCATCAGGTTGGTCTGGGTGTGGAGGCGGCCGGCGGTGTCGACGATGACGACGTCGGCGCCGCGGGCGCGGGCGGCGTTGATCGCGTCGTAGGCGACGGCCCCGGGATCGGAGCCCTCTTCGCCGCGGACGAGCTCGGCGCCGGCGCGCTCGGCCCAGGTTTCCAGCTGCTCGGCGGCGGCGGCGCGGTAGGTGTCGGCGGCGGCCATGACGACGCTGAGGCCCATTTCCTTGCTCAGATGCCAGGCGATCTTGCCGATCGTCGTCGTCTTGCCGGTGCCGTTGACGCCGACCATCATCAGGATCGCCGGCTCGGCGCTGAGGTCCATCGGCGCCCGGCCGGTCGAGGCGACCTCGGCGAGGATCTCGATCAGGCGGTCGCGGACCGCGACCCCGTCCATCGGCACCGCCCCGGACTCAACCTCCTGCTCGAGCTTCTCGACCACCGCGGCGGTGGTCGGGGCGCCGACGTCGGCGAGGATAAGCGCCTCCTCGAGCAGCTCCCAGGTCTCGTCATCGATCTTGTCGAAGAGGCTGGCCGAGATCTCCTCGGTCAGCGCCTGGCGACTTTTCGAAAGGCTCTCACGCAGTTTCCGGAAGACTCCCCGACGCTGCTCGGGCGCCTCCTCCTCGACTGCAACAACCCCTCCCGGCTGCCGCGCCCCTAAGTCAACGATCTCCTGCCAGCTCGTAGCCATTGGCGAAACGGTACCCGGGAGCGGCGCCGGCTAGGCGACCGCAGAAAGACCGGGCGCCTGGCCCTCGTCCTCGTCGTCCTCTGCGGCAGCGACGTCCCGCGGTAGTCGCTTGGAGACGATCTTGGTGACGCCGTCGCCGCCCATGCTGACGCCGTAGAGGACGTCGGCGGCGTCCATCGTCCGTTTCTGGTGGGTGACGATGACGAACTGCGCGCGGTCGGAGAAGCGCCGGATCAGCTGCAGGAAGCGGTCTATGTTGGCGTCGTCGAGGGCGGCCTCGACCTCGTCGAGGATGTAGAAGGGGCAGGGCCGGGCGAGGAAAACGGCGAAGACGAAGGCGAGGGCGACGAGGGACTTCTCACCGCCTGAGAGCAGCTGCAGTTTCCGCGTCGACTTGCCGGCCGGGGTGACCTCAATCTCGACCCCCTGCTCGTCGCGCTGCTCTTCCTCCTCTTCGGGCTCGGGCTCGGCGTCGGTAGGAGCCTCCTGCTCACCGGCGGGGCGCTCGTCGTCGCGGACCGGCCGCAGGCTGACCCGGCGCAGGCGGCCGCGGCCGCCCGGGAAGAGGTGCTCGACCATCTCTTCGAAGTTCTTGGCGGTCGCCTCGAAGGTCTCCTCGAAGGCGCGCTCGATCTCCTCGTCGATATCGCGGATCAGCGACTCGAGCTCCCGCATCGAGCGCTCGATGTCCTCGCGCTGGGCCTGCAGCGCCTCGACGTGCTCGCGCGCCTCCTCGTACTCCTGCTCGGCCAGCGGGTTGACCGGACCGATCTGGGCGCGCCGGCGGTCAAGCCGTTCAAGTCGGCGGTCGATATCGGCTCGCGCCTCGTCGCTCAGCGCCTCCTCGGCGGGCGGGATCTCCTCCCCCAGCTTCTCGGCGATCGCGGCGAGCTCACGCGCGGCCTCGGCCCGGCGGTCGCCGAGGTGGGCTGCCTCGACCTCGGCCCGGGTTAGCTCGTCCGAGGTCTCCTTCATCTGCGTCTGCAGCTCAAACTCCTGCTTGGAGCAGGCGCGCAGCGTTTCGGCGATCTCGTCGCCGTCATCCTGGCCGCCGACGACCTTGCGCTCGATCCCGTCGACCCTGGCCCGGATCGCCGCCCCGACCGCCTCGGCGGCGGCGCGGGCGGCGCGGACGTCCTCCAGCAACTGCTCGCCGGCGGTGAGGCGCGCGCGCAGCGCCTCGCGGTGGCGCTCGCCGAGCAGGCCCTCGGCGCGGCGGGCGTGGCGGGAGGCGCGCTCGGCGCCGGCGCGAACGTCACCCAGCGCCGCCTCGCGGGCGGACTCGGCGGCGTCGGCCGAGCGGGCGACGTCGAAGCCCTCGCCGGCGCTGCGCAGCCCGGCCTCGATCTCCCCCAGCTCCTCTTCCAGCTTCTGCGCTCGCTCGCCCGGCGCGGCTCCGTCGCCGACGTCAAGCGTCAGCGGGCCCAGCTCCGTCCGCAGCCGCTCCAGCCATGCCTCCAGCTCCGCCTCGCGGCTGGAGAGGTTGGCGACCCGAACAGCAACCTTCTCCTGCTCGCCGCGCAGCTTCGTCAGTAGACCCCAGGCCTGGGTGCGCTCGCGGTCGCGGGCGGCGAAGCGCTCCTCAGCCGCGGCGCGTCGTTTCGCCACCTCGGCCAGTTGCTCCTCAAGCTTGCCGCGCAGGCCGCGCGCCTTCGCCGCCGCCTTTTCGGCCGCTTCCGCGCGGTCGGCGCCGAAACGCAGCTCCTCGGAGACGAGCTGCGCCCGCAGTCCAAGTTCCTCGCGCTCAATCCGCGCCCCCAGCTCGGCCGCCTGCGCCTGGCGCTTCAGTGGCCGCAGCCGCGCCCGCGCCTCGCGCTCGACGTCGAGGGCGCGGTCGAGGTTGTCCCGCGCTGAGCGCAGCTTCAGCTCGGCCCGGCGCCGCCGTTTGCGGTGCTTGCCGAGACCGGCCGCCTCCTCGACCAGGAGCCGCCGCTCGCGCGGCTTGGAGTGAACGATCGTCTCCACCCGCCCCTGGCTGATCACCGAGTGCATCTCGCGGCCGAGGTTGGTGTCGGAGAGGACGTCAGTGACGTCGGCGAGACGACAGCGGGCGCCGTTCAGGCGGTAGCCGCTGTCGCCGGAGCGGTCGAGGCGGCGCTCGACGGCGATTTCGGAGAACTCGGTCGCCGCCCGCCCGTCGGAGTTGTCGATCGTCACCTCGACCTCAGCGGCGCGGCGCTGGCCGACGCCTTTGCCGCCGGCGGAGATCACGTCCTGCATCGAGGCGCCGCGGATCGCACCGGGGCTCTGCTCGCCGAGCGCCCAGAGGACGGCGTCGGTGATGTTGCTCTTGCCGGAGCCGTTGGGGCCAACGATGACGCTGACCCCGGGAGAGAACTCCAGGGTCGTGCGCTCGGGGAAGGACTTGAAGCCCTTCATCGAGATCGACCTCAGATACACGCGCGCACTCCTCGCATCGGTCGGATGCTCCCGGTCGACTCGGACGCGAATGCGGCTGGATTAACCCCCAAGATGCGCCAATGCCTCCTCGGCGGCAAGCTGCTCGGCCGCCTTCTTGCTCCGCCCTTTCCCCCTCCCGACCCGCTCGGAGTCGACAATCGCCACCACCTCGAATGTACGCCGGTGCGGGGGACCCGTGGCCGCGATCACCTCGTAGGTTACGCGCGCGCCGCGCTGGGCCAAAAGCTCCTGCAAAGCGGACTTGAAATCGATCCGCGTCTCCGAGGCGAGCTCGATCCGCGGCTCGAACGCGTCGGCCACCGCCGCCGCGGTGGGCTCGAAGCCGAAAGCGACGTAACAAGCGCCGATCAGGGCCTCGGTCGCCTCCGGGAGCGGCCGCCCGCCTTCGAGCAGGATCTCGGCCGGGATCGCCGCGACCACACCCTCGGGCTCGTTCTCGCGCAGCATCGCCGGCACCCCGAGCTGGGTCCCGACCTCGGCGCAGGAGACGCCGCTGACCGCCTGGTTGTGGACCTTGGTCAGCCCACCCGCGGCCAGCTTCTCGAAGGTCTCGTAGGTCCTGGTCGCGACGGCGAGGCCGAGGACGCTATCGCCGAGGAAGGCGAGGCGCTCGAAGGAGTCGACCCGGCGCTCGGTCCAAGACGAATGGGTAAGCGCCTGGCGGCGCAGGTCGTCGGGCAGGTCGGCGATCAGCGCGGCCAGCGCTGCAACGGGAGAGTCGGGCTGGGACGACACCGCTCAGGCGGGGGCGTGCTCGAGCACGAAGCCGACCGCGTCGCCGACCGTCTTGATGTGGGTCGCCTGCTCCTCTGAGACGGCGACGCCGTAGCGGTCCTCGAGCTCCATCACCAGCTCGTAGAGGTCGAGCGAGTCGGCGTCGAGGTCCTCCTTGAACCGGGCTCCCTCCTCGATCCGGGAGATGTCGACTTCGAGCTCCTCGGCGAGGTGCTCGCGGACCAGGGTGAGGACGTCGTCGCGGTTCATCTTCCCGCCTTGTTTATCACGGAGATCCGGCGTCCCCCTCGGCAGCGAGAGCGGCACGGCCGGCGCCGCCCTCGGCCAGCAGAGCGGCCGTGCGGCCGACGGCGTCGACCTCGGCGCAGCGGGCGGCGAGGCGGACGGCGTTGGCGATCCCCTCAGCGCCGGAGCTGCCGTGGCCGACGACGGCGATGCCGCGCAGGCCGAGCAGGATCGCGCCGCCGGTCGAGTCCGGGTGGAGCTCGCGACGCAGCCCGTTCAGGGATGGTTTCAGCAACAGCCCGCCGGCGGCGGCGAGCGGGTTGGAGCGGGCGGCGTCACCGACCGCCGCGGCGACGGTCTTGGCGGTCCCCTCCAGCAGCTTCAGCGCGACGTTGCCGGTGAAGCCGTCGGTGACGACGACGTCGGTCACCGCGGCCGGTAAATCTCGTCCCTCGACGTTCCCGGCGAAGTTGATCCCAGGCGCCTCGCTGAGCAGGCGGTGCGCCTCGACGACCTCCTCACGCCCCTTGCCGGACTCCTCTCCGACAGTGAGCAGGCCGACGCTCGGATTTCCGACCTCCAAAACGGCGTCGCTGAAAGCAGCGCCGAGGAAGGCGAACTGAACGAGGTGCTGGGCGCGGACGTCGACGTTGGCGCCGACGTCGAGGAAGAGGACGGGTTTGCCCGGGACCGGCAGCTGGACGGCGAGCGCTGGCCGCTGCACGCCCTTGAGGCGGCGCAGGCCGAAGGTCGCAGCCGCCATCGTCGCCCCGGTCGAGCCGCAGCTGACCAGCGCGTCGGCGTCGCCGTTCGACACCTCGCGGGCCGCGCGGACGACGGAGGCTTCCTTTTTCGCCCGCACGGCGGGCACGGGGTCCTCGTCGTTGCCGATGCGCTCAGCGGTGTCGACGACCTCGATCCCCTCGACGCCGTCGAGCCCGAGCGCGCGCCGCGGCCCGAAGACGCGGACGCCGATCCCGTCGGCCGCGGCCAGACGGGCGCCCTGCGCGAGCACGTCAAAGCCCTGCTCAGCCCCGTAGCCGTCGAGGGCCACGGTCACCGGGCGGTCCTGCGCCACGGTTACTCGTGGGTGTGGGGCGCCGTCGGGTCGGCGATCCGCTGGGCGACGACCTCGCGCCCGGCGTAGGTGCCGCAGGTCGGGCAGACGCGATGCGGCAGCCGCGGGCTGTGGCAGCGCGGGCAGCTGTTCAGGTTCGGCTTCCCGGCCTTGTGCTGGGCGCGGCGCTTGTCGCGGCGGGCGCTGGAAGTTCTCTTCTTCGGGACGGCCATCGGTCGCGGGATGGTAGCGGGTGCAGGCGTTTCAGTACGTCGCCCGCACCACAGCGAGATCGTCCGCCTCCCAGGTCACCTCTCCCCCGCACCACTCGGCGAGGTCCGCCGCCGTCTCCGGGAAGTCGTAGGCGGGGTCGATCGGGGCGACTTGGATGTCGGCCTTGACGACGTCGCCGATGACGAAGGCGCGGGCCTGCTCGCGGACCTGGCGGAAGAGGTTCTTCTTCGCGTCGGAGCGCAGGTGGTGGATCGAGAGGACGCCGATCACGAGGTCCCAGGGCCCCTCCGGCAGCGGGTCCTCGATTCGCGCCAGCTGGACGTCGTCGTAGTTCTCCCGCGCCCGGAAGACCATGTCGGCGCTGGAGTCGAGCCCGATCACCCAGGAGTCCGGATAGGCCTCGATCAGCCGGCGCGTCGTTTCGCCCGTCCCCATCCCCAGCTCCAGCACGCGCTCGGGCGGGAACGGGATCGCCGCGATCGCCTGCTCTTGCAGCTCGTCGTAGCGGGGGACCTCGGAGCGGATCAGCTCTGAGTAGGTGTCTGGCTTCCAGTCGAATTGACCCATTACGTAACCTCGTCGGGAGCATGTCACAGGCGCCGCAGACGATCATCGACCTTTCCCGACTGACCCTTGCCCACGGTGAGGGCAAGCGGATCGAAGTTCCGGTCGCGCTGGAGCCCTTTGAGCTCGCCGGCCAGACCTACAAGCCCGAGCCTTGGGCGCCGACCGTGCGGCTCGAGGTCTCCCGTCCCAGCAACGGCTTCGCCTTCCGCCTCAACTTCCCGGTCCATCTCGAGGGACCGTGCATGCGCTGCCTCGAGCCGGGCCAGCTCGACCTCGAGGTCGAGGCGCGGGAGATCGAGCAGGCCGGGACGGACGACCCAGAACTGCGCAGCCCCTACGTCGACGACGACGAGCTCGACATCGGCCGCTGGGCCCACGACGCGACGATCCTCGCCCTCCCGACCCGGATTCTCTGCCGCGACGATTGCGCTGGCCTCTGCCCGGTCTGCGGGGAGTCCCTCAACGACAACCCGCACGAGCACGAGGAAGCAACCGACCCTCGCTGGTCGGCGCTCAAAGACCTGAAACTCGAGTAGCCGCTACGGCTGCTGGTCGAGCTCGGGCTGCGGCTGTTCCTCGTCGCGGCCGGCGAGGCGGTCGCGGCCGCGCTGGACGGCGGCGAGGAACTTCTGCAGGTTCACTTCGAGGGTGTTGAGGATCTCGTCGGCGTAGTCCTCGGCGCCGAGGCGGATTTCGCGCTCGCGCGTGCGGGCGTCCTCGACGATCTCGTCGGCAGCGCGCTCGGCCTGCTTGGTGACCTCCTCGTCGGAGATCAGGCGGGCCTGCTGCTCGCGCGCCTCGCGGACGATGCGCTCGGCCTCGCGTTTGGCCTCGGCCAGCATCTCCTGGCGCTCCTTGACGATCCACCGCGCCTGCTTGATCTCCTCGGGGATCGTCGCGCGCATCTGATCGAGGAGGTCGTAAATCTCCTCCCGATCCACGCGCACCTGATCCGTCAGGGGAACCGGACGGGCGTTGTGAACTACGTCATCGAGCTTGTCTATGAGGACCAGTACGTCCATATGAAGAGTCGTAAGCCTACGTGTATGCGGGGGTTTTAGGGGCTGAGCGTTTCAAAGAGCGTTTTTTTGCAAGGCGGCGCCCATGCGGACGGACTGGTTCGGACAGCCTACCTGTCGTTCAGGCGGTCACCCAGCGCGGCCGCGACGGCGTCCGGAACGAGGTCAGAAACGTTGCCGCCGAAGGTCGCCATCTCCTTTACTCCGGTGGACGAGAGGAAGCTGTAGTGGGGCGAGGCGATCACGTAGATGCTCTCGATCCCCGGGTCGAGCTTGCGGTTCAGTTGCGCCATCTCGAACTCGTACTCGAAGTCCGAGATCGCCCGCAGCCCCTTGACGATCGCCTTGGCGCCGTTTTCGCGGGCGAACTCGACCAGGAGGTTGGCGAAGATCTGCACCTCGACGTTGGCGAGGTCGGCGGTCGCCTCCTCGATAAAGGCCTTGCGCTCTTCGGCGGTGAACAGCGTCTTCTGCTTGCGCACCGGGTTATTGACGACGCCGACGACGACGCGGTCGAAGACGTTGGAGGTGCGGGTGATGATGTCGATGTGGCCGTTGGTGACCGGGTCGTAGCTGCCCGGGCAGACGACCGTTCCGTTCTTCTCGCTCACTGCGCAACTCCGTAGACGGTGACGTCGGCAGCGCCGTAGCGACGCTGGCGCAGCGGCTCCAGCGAGGTGATCTTCAGCGGCCGGCGGGCGCCGCTCTCGACCACGGCGCGGCCGTCTGCAGCAAGCAGCTTCGGCAGGTGGGTATCGAGATCCTGGGCCACGCGGTCGGCGAGTTTATACGGGGCGTCTACAAAGACGAGGTCGAATTTCCCCGCAAAGGAGGCAGACGAAACCTCTCCCATCCAGCGGCCGGCGTCGGCGCGGACCAGCTCGACCCGCTCGTCGAGGCCGAGGCGCTGGACGTTTCCGAGGGCGGGACGGGTGTCGCGGTCGACGAGGACGGCACGCCCGGCGCCGCGTGACAGAGCCTCGATCGCGAGGGCGCCGGTGCCGCAGTAGAGGTCGAGGACGAGGGCGTCCCGCACCCGCTCGCCGAGGATCGAGAAGACCGCCTCGCGGACGCGGTCGGAGGTCGGCCGCACCTTCCAGCCCTTGGGGGCGACGAGGCGCTGGCCTTTGAGATCTCCGGCGATGACTCTCATCTCTTGCCAGCTCCGCTCATAGGGGGATTGGATCAGCCAGCGACGATGGGCGGCGTCGAGCAGCGGGCCGAGGGCGGGCGCGGAAAGGGAGCCGTGCTCGCGCAGGAGCGCCAGGACTTCGCGTTGGGCTTCGAGCAGTTGCGGCCCGTCCTCGGGCAGGCTCGCGACCGCGAACCGCGGCAGGCCGCTCTGGCGGGTGCCGAGGATCTCCCCTTCGCCGCGCAGTTCCAGGTCAACCTCCGCGAGTTTGAAGCCGTCGCCGCTGCCGACCACCGCCTCAAGTCGCCGCCGCGCCATCTCCCCCGTCTCTTCGGCGAAGAGCAAGCACTGGCTCGGATGCTCGCCGCGGCCAACGCGGCCGCGCAGCTGGTGCAGCTGCGAGACGCCGAAGCGCTCAGCGCCCTCAATGATCATCACCGTCGCGTTGGCGACGTCGATCCCGACCTCGATCACCGTCGTCGAGACGAGCACATCGGTTTCCCGTGCGGCGAAGGCGGCCATCGCCTCGGCCTTCTGCGCCGAGTGCATCTGCCCGTGCAGGAGGCCGACGCGAAACTCGCGCAGCTCGCCCTTGCGCAACCGCTCGGCCTCGACCTCGGCCGCTTTGCCCGGCTGTTTCTCGGACTCGGAGACCAGCGGGCAGACGACGAAGGCCTGGCGTCCCTCGCGCAGGCGGCGGCGCAGGAACTCGAAGGCTTCGCCGCGCTGGTGCTCCTCGACCAGCTGCGTCGTGATCGGCTGCCGTCCCGCCGGCAGCTCGTGAAGAGTCGTCGTGTCGAGGTCGCCGTAGGCGGTCAGAGACAAGGTGCGCGGGATCGGGGTCGCGGTCATATGGAGGACGTGCGGGGCCATCCCCTCCACCCCCTTCTCGTCGAGGGCGCGGCGCTGGGAGACGCCGAAGCGGTGCTGCTCGTCGACGACGACGAGCCCAAGGCGGGCGAAGCGGACAGTCGGCTCGATCAGCGCATGGGTCCCGACGAGGAGGCCGAGCTCGTTGCTGGCGAGACGGTCGAGGGCTTCGCGGCGGCGGGGCGCGGGCGTCGACCCGGTCAGCAGCGCGAACGGCGTCGCCTCTGCCGCGAGCAGCTTGCCGAGGGTGATCGCGTGCTGCTCTGCGAGCGTCTCGGTCGGCGCCATCAGCGCTGCCTGATAGCCGGCTTCGAGCGCCCGCAGCACTGAATAGACAGCCACGACGGTCTTCCCGGAGCCGACCTCACCCATCAGCAGCCGCTGCATCGGCTCCCCTGAGTCGAGATCGACCTCGATCTCGTCAAACGCCTTCAGCTGATCCCCCGTCGGCTCGAAAGGCAGCGAGTCGAGCCAGCGGGCGACGAGGTCGCCGGGCTTGCCGAAGCGCGGCGCCGGCCGCGCGGTGCGATGGGTGCGCTTGCGGGTCGCGAGCAGCGCCTGGTGCAGGAACAGCTCTTCGAAGCCGAGACGCTTGCGGGCTTCCTCGACTTCGTCAATCGACTCCGGAAGCTGCACAGCGCTGATCGCGTCTCCCACTCCCGCCAAACCTCTTCGCGCCCGCATCTCCGACGGCAGCCCCTCGATCGCGTTCGGAGCCCACCCCACTGCCTGCTCGACCCATTCGCGGATCTTCTGCGGACGCAAATCCTCGGTCGCAGCATGGACGGGCATCAACCCCGCCTCTCCCGCGGGTGGCGGAGGGTGAGGGGGGTCGAGGACGCCCCCGCCCGCAGCGCCCCCCTCACCCTCCGACAGGACCCGCGGGCCAGAGCTCGTCAGCTCCCATTCCCGAACCGCAAACCCTTTCCCGCTGTATTTCCCGGTCAGCAGCAGCTCCGTCCCAGGCACCAGCTTCGACGCCACCCAAGGTTGGTTGAACCAGGTCGCGCGCACATGCCCGGTCTCGTCTCCGACTTTGACCGAGACCATCCGCAAGCGGCCTTTGCGGAAGGGGCGGGGTTGGGATCCTTGGACCTCGACGAGGACAGTGGCGGTCTCCCCCGCCTGCAGGTCGCCCAGCTTGCGGACGCGCAAGTCGCGGTGGCGCCTCGGAACGTGGAACAGGAGGTCGCCGACGGTGCGGATGCCGGCCTCTGCAGCCGCTTCGGCGGTCTTGGGGCCGACTCCCTTCAGTGCTCCCAGGCCCTGCTCAAGCACACTCGGCCGGGGCCAGTGGACGGGGGCGTCGAGCAGGTCGCCGCGCCCCAGCTCGCGGCCGCCGGCAAAGGACCGCACTACTGGGCGGCCAGCAGCCACCACCAGCTCGGCTGTCCCCCCTCGTGGGTCTCAATCTCGACTCCGTCGGGGACGTGGGTGTCGAGCTCCCCAAGGGAGATCGGCGCTCCCTCGCCGGCGATCACGGTGACGATCTCCGCCCCCTCGGCGAGATGCTGAAGCGTCTGGGTCAGGGTCGAGCCGGCGCCGCCCCAGGCGACGATCTCGCCGTCGACGAAGCCGACCGCGTCGCCCTTGCGGAAGCGGTTCTGGGCGTCGTCGCGAGCGGCTGGGGCGATGCCGCCGGTGCCGAGGCCGTCCAGCGCCTCCTTCAGTCGCTCGGCGTTCTCGTCCAGCGGGGCCTGGGGGTCGAGCTCGACCAGCGCCAGCAGGCTCGCCTGCTGGGATGTCGCCGGCACCACCCGCGCCGGCTTCTCAGAGAGCTCGCAGGCGCGCTCGGCGGCCATGATCACGTTCGAGGAGCTGGGCAAAACGAGGACCTCCTCGGCGGCGACGCTGTGGATGCCGGCGAGGAGCTCGTAGGTCGAGGGGTTGAGCGTCTCGCCGCCGGGGACGACGTGAGCGCCGAGCTCGCCGAAGAGGCGCAGCATCCCGTCGCCGGCGGCGACCGCGACGACGCCGGTGCGGCCGCCGAGGCGGGCGTCGCGTTCGGCCATCTGCTCGCGCATGTCGGCGACGTCGAGGTTCGTCACCGCGCCGACGCCGTCGAAGACCGCGACCGCGGCCTCGGGCTCGTCGGTGTGGACGTGGACCTTGAGGGTGACGTCGTCACCGACGACGAGCACGGAGTCGCCGAGCTTCTCCAACCGCGGCAGGTACTCGCGGTTTCCGAGGCCGCTGCCGGAGACGATGAAGTTGGTGCAGTAGCGGTAGCGGCTGTCCTCGTGGTGGGGCAGGCTGCGGCGCGGCGCCTCGTAGTGCTGGACCTCGGGCTCCTCGCCGTCGCCGCGCAGGGCGGCGACGACGCCGGCGAGGATGAGGACCAGGCCGTGGCCGCCGGCGTCGACGACGCCGGACTCGCGCAGGACCTCGAGCTGCTCGGGGGTGCGGGCGACGGCGCGCTCGCCGTCTTCGATCGCCCGTTCGAGCACCTCGGCGAGGACGGCGTCCTGCACCTCTTCGGGGGCGTCGCTGCCGAGGCGCTGCTTGTCCTGCTCGAGGTGGGCGAGCTGGCGCGAGAGCGAGTGGGCCATCTCGCGGAAGACGGTCAGCATCGTCCCCTCGGCCGGGTCGCGGACCGAGTCGTAGGCGGCGTCGGCGGCGCGGGCGAAGGCGGCGGCGACGAGGGTCGGGTCGATCAGCTCGCCGGGGCGGCTCGCGAGCTCCTCGGCGGCGCCGCGGACGATCTGGCTGAGGATGACGCCGGAGTTGCCGCGGGCGCCCATCAGGGCGGCGCGCGCCAGCGCCTGGACCAGCTCGGTGCGGCCGACCTCGTCGACCGACTGCCCGTCGAGATGGTCGAGCTCTTCCATCACGGCGCGCAGCGTCATCGCCATGTTGTCGCCGGTATCGCCGTCGGCGACCGGGAAGACGTTGAGGTCGTTGACCTCCTGGCGGCGCGCCTCCAAAGAGGCGTAGGCACTGCTGATTACCCGCCGGAAGCGGGCGATCTGGGGTTCGGGCATCTAGTGGGAATCTAGTCCCCGGCTGCGACGTGAGGATTGTCCATACGGACCGCCTCCCGCATTGGTACGGTGCCCGCGCCAATGAGACGCTTTGCCACCTGGACCACCGGCCACCGCAAGACGGTGATCATCAGCTGGGCTGTCGCCCTTTTCGCGATGATCGCGATCTCCGGTTCGGTGGGCGCCGATTTCAGCGAAGAATTCAGTCTTCCCGATTCCGACTCGAAGGAAGCGCTGGATCTGCTGGAAGAAAAGTTCCCGGCGCAGTCGGGGGAAACGGCGCAGATCGTCTTCAAGGCGGACTCCGGCGTCGAGTCGGCGGCGGTGAAGCGGAAGATGGAGAAGGTCTTCTCCGAAGTCGAAGAGGAACCGCACGTCAGCGAAGTCGCCAGTCCCTACGAAAGCGGCGGCGCGGCGGCGGTCAGCGACGACGGCAAGATCGCCTACGCGACGGTCCAGTTCGACGTCGCCGGCCCCGACCTCGACACCGAGGAAGCCGAGCGGGTGATGAAGACCGCGCAGGCCGCCGCCAGCGACGGGCTGCAGATCGAGCTCGGCGGCTCGCCGATCGAGGAAGTCCGAGGCGAAGAAGAAGAAGGCTTCTCCGAGGCGATCGGGCTGCTCGCCGCGATCGTCGTCCTGCTGCTGACCTTCGGCTCTGTTGTGGCGATGGGGCTGCCGATCATCACCGCCCTCTTCGCGCTCGGCGTCGGGATCAGCTTCATCACCCTCGGCACCCACGTCTTCAACACGGCGGATTTCGCTCCCCAGCTGGCCTTCATGATCGGGCTCGGCGTCGGCGTTGACTACGCCCTCTTCATCCTCACCCGCTTCCGCAACGGGCTAACCGAGGGATACGAGCCGCGCGAGGCGGCGATCGCCGCGATCGACACCGCCGGCCGCGCCGTTCTTTTTGCCGCGATCACGGTGATCATCGCCCTGCTGGGGATGATGCTGCTCGGCCTCAGCTTCCTCTACGGGGTGGCGGTCGCGGCGGCGCTTGCGGTCTTCTTCACGATGGTCAGCGCCCTGACGCTGCTGCCGGCGCTACTGACGATCGTCGGCCGGCGTGTCGACCGGCTCCGCATCCCCGGCCTCGGTCGCGGCAAACGGAGCGTCGACGAAGGCACCTGGTGGTCTCGCTGGAGCGCCCGCATCCAGCGGCGCCCGTGGACGGCGGCGCTACTCTCGGGCGCGCTCCTGCTCGCGCTCTGCATCCCCACCCTCTCGCTGCGCCTCGGCACCAACGACGCCGGCACCGACCCGGAGGGGACGACTACGCGCCAGGCTTACGACCTGCTCGCCGAAGGCTTCGGACCGGGCTTCAACGGCCCCTTCGTGATCGCCGCCGAGCTCCCCGAAAAGGGCGATGACGAAGCGCTGCAGACGCTCCACACCGAACTTCAGAAGGAAGAAGGCGTCGAAGCGGTCACCGACGTCACGCTCAACCCGAACGAAACGGTCGGCGTCTTCCAGCTCTACCCGACGACCTCGCCGCAGAGCGTCGACACGACCGACCTGCTTGACCGCATCCGCGACGACTCGATCCCGCCGGTCGAGGAAGCGACGGGTGCCCAGGTGCACGTCGGCGGCGTCAACGCGATCTTCGAGGACTTCGGGACCGCGATCGCCGAAAAGCTGCCGCTCTTCATCGGCGTCGTCGTCCTCCTCTCGGCGCTGCTGCTGATGATCGTCTTCCGCTCGATCTGGGTGCCGCTGAAGGCGATCGTGATGAACCTGCTCTCGATCGGCGCCGCCTTCGGGCTAATCGTCGCCGTCTTCCAGTGGGGCTGGGGCGCGAGCCTGATCGGCGTCGACAGCACCGGCCCGATCATCTCGTTCTTCCCGATCTTCCTCTTCTCGATCGTCTTCGGGCTCTCGATGGACTACGAGGTCTTCCTGATGTCGCGGATCCACGAGGAGTGGGAACACACCAAAGACGCCTCCGAGGCCGTGACCCGCGGCCTCGCCCTGACCGGGCGCGTGATCACCGCCGCGGCGGCGATCATGGTCACCGTCTTCGCCGCCTTCATGCTCGGCGAAGACCGGATCATCAAACTCTTCGGCCTCGGCCTCGCCTCGGCGGTCTTCATCGACGCCGTGATCATCCGCTCGGTCCTCGTCCCTGCGATCATGCAGCTGCTGGGCGAGCGGGCCTGGTGGTTCCCCGATTGGCTAGACCGGATCCTGCCGAAGCTGCACGTGGAGCCCGAAGAGGGCGACCCGTCGCCGACCGGCGAGCATCCTGTGGTCGCTGCGGCTGAGTCTGACGGTTAGGCGGCGGGAGCCCGGCTGAGGGCGCGCGTTACGTCTTCGGCGACGCGGGCGGGTTCGGATTCGAGCTGCGTGTCGTCGTAGCGCAGGACGGTGTAGCCGGCAGAGCGGAGATCGAGGTCGCGAGCGTGGTCGTCTTGGAAGGCGACGGAGCCGCGGTGGTAGGTCCAGAAGTCGGTCTCGACTACGACTCTCTGGTCACGCCAGAGGAAATCCACGGTCCAGCGGCCCAGCTTGACGTTGACCTCCGGGTGCGGGAGGCCGTAGCGGTGGACGATGTCGAGGAAGAGGGTCTCGAGGTCTGAGCGGGTGCGGTCGGTGGTCAGGTGTTCGAGGCGGTAGCCCTTGAGCTCGGCCTGGCGGGTCGCGCGACGGAGGAGGTGGGGCTCGAGGAATGAGGTGCTTCGGAGATCTTCGAGGGTGCGGGCGACGGTCGTGACCGGGATGTTGTGGCGGTGGGTGACTAGGAGCCTTCCCCGTCGCCCTCCTTCTTGCTGCGAGTAGGAGGGCGACGGGGAAGGCTCTGGGTGCGGGTTGAGGGAGGGGTGCGGTGGAGGTGGATTCCTCGGCGGCGGGCACGGCCCGAGGTTGAGGGGACGGAGACGTGGATGGGACCGTCGATTGGTTTCAGGAGCTCCCAGAGGACCGCGGCGGAGACGTGGCTCAAGACGGCGCCTGGGCCGCAGGCGAGCACCGCCGCCATGAAGAGTTCGCGGAGGCTTCGAGGTGGGTGTCCGAGGGTGTAGACGCCTTGGTGGACACGGTGAAGCTGGCCTTTGCGGACGCGGATCGTGATCGCTTTCGACCCTAGGCCGCACGCTTCAAGCTGCCGCCTCGTGAGCGCTCCATGCTGCCGGGCGGCGGTTTCGGCTGCCGCCGCATCGGGCGTGTCGACTTTTGCCTCCATATGGACGCAAAAGTCGACAGAGGGCTCGATCTCTCCCCCTACCCGCTGCTTTTTCGCGCCCTTTGGGCGCTTGAGACGCTAAGCGGCCTTGGTGACCTTGCCGGCCTTCAGGCAACGCGTGCACACGTAGGTGCGAAGGGGGCGGCCGTTCTCTTGGATCCTCACCTTTTGCAGGTTCGGGTCGAAGCGGCGCTTGGTGGCGACCATCGAGTGGCTTCGGGACTGGCCGAACGCTGGTCCCTTGCCGCAGCTGTGACATACCTTGGCCATCGGTCGCGGGATGGTACAGGGTGCAGGCGCTGGGGCGCCTAGCCGCCCACTGCTCGCTTGAGGAGGGCCATGCGGGCTACCGTCAGGGCGGCGTTGCGGCCTTGGTCGCGCTTGTCGCCGCCGGCGCGGGCCAGGGCCTGCTCCATGTTGTCGCAGGTGATGACGCCGAAGGCGCAGGGAACCCCGGTCGCCAGTTGCACGTCCTGGATGCCGCGGGCGGACTCGGCGCAGACGAAGTCGTAGTGGTCGGTCTCGCCGCGGATGACGACCCCGAGGCAGGCGACGCCGCCGATCTCCAGGCCGCCGTTGTGTTTGGCGTTGTCGCGGCGAACGCCGTCGATGATTTCTTTGGCCGCAAAGGGGAGCTCGTAGGCGCCTGGGACCGACTGGTGGGTGACGTTGCCGATCGGGACGCCGGCCATCTGGAACCCGTGGTCGGCGCCGTCGAGCAGGCGCAGCGCCAGGTCCTCGTAGAAGCGGCCGACGACGACCGCGAACTGGAGTTTCTCCAGCTTCGCCTTCTCCTCCTCGCTGAACTGCTCGAGGAACGCCCCCGCCTCAGCCATTGCCGTCCTTTGCCTCCGCGGCGTCCCGTTCCTCCTCGTCGTGGATCATCTCCTCGTCGAGGGCGAGGCCCTGGTGGTGCAGCGAGTGGCCCATCTTGTCGCGCTTGGCGCGCAGGTAGGCCTCGTTGTGGGCGTTGGGAACCGATTCGATCGGCACCTGCTCGCTGACCGAGAGCCCGTAACCCTCCAGCCCGATGATCTTTTTCGGGTTGTTGGTGAGGATGCGGATGCTGGTCAGGCCGAGGTCGCCGAGGATCTGGGCGCCGATCCCGTAGTCGCGCAGGTCCGCCGGTAGGCCCAGTTTGAGGTTGGCCTCGACGGTGTCGGCGCCCTCCTCCTGCAGTTTGTAGGCGCGGAGCTTGTTCAGCAGCCCGATTCCCCGTCCCTCCTGGGAGAGGTAGAGAAGGACGCCCTTGCCCTCGCGCTCGATCATCGAGAGCGCCGCTTCCAGCTGTTCGCCGCAGTCGCAGCGCATCGAGTGGAAAACGTCGCCGGTGAGGCACTCGCTGTGGACGCGGACGAGCACGTCGTCGGCTCCGTCGACGTCGCCCTTGACCATCGCCACGTGGTGTTTGTCGTCGACCAGGGAGCGGTAACCGACCGCCTGGAAGTCGCCGAACGCGGTCGGCAGCGCCGTCGCCACCACCCGCTCGACCAGTTTCTCGGTCCGCCGCCGGTAGGCGATCAGGTCGGCGACCGTGATCATCAGCAGCCCGTGCTTCTCGCAGTAGGGGACGAGGTCCGGGACCCGGGCCATCGTCCCGTCGTCGTTCATGATCTCGCAGATCACGCCGCTGGGATGGAGGCCGGCGAGGCGCGCCAGGTCGACCGAGGCCTCGGTCTGGCCGGCGCGCTCCAACACGCCGCCGTCTTTGGCTTTGAGCGGGAAGACGTGGCCGGGCTGGACGAGGTCGCGCGGCTTCGCCTCAGGGTCGATCGCGACCTGGATCGTGTGGGCGCGGTCGTGGGCGGAGATGCCGGTGGTGACGCCTTCGCGCGCCTCGACCGAGACCGTGAAAGCGGTCTGCAACGGCGCTTCGTTCTTCGCCGCCATCAGGTTGAGCCCGAGCGCTTCGCAGCGCTCGCCGGTGAGCGAGAGGCAGATCAGCCCCCGCCCCTCCTTGGCCATGAAGTTGATCGCCTCCGGCGTCGCGAACTGGGCCGCCATCGTCAGGTCGCCCTCGTTCTCGCGGTTCTCGTCGTCGCAGACGACGACCATGCGACCGGCGCGGATCTCCTCGATCGCATCCTCGATCGTCGCGAACGGGCTCTTCGCCTCCGTGCTCTGGTCTTGTCTTTGCGTCTCGGCCATAGTGCTCACGCCTGCTCCTTTCGGGCGAATGGTGACATCAATCGCTCCACGTACTTGGCGATCACGTCGGACTCCACGTTCAATCGGTCTCCTGGCGCCAAATCGCCGAGGTTGGTTCGCTCCAGCGTCTCGGGGATGAGCGAGACCTCGACCCAGCCGTCGCCTAGCTGGGAGATGGTGAGGCTGACGCCGTTGAGGGTGATCGAGCCCTTGTCGACGGCGAACTGGACGAGCTGGGTAGGGAGATCGACACGGAGGCGCCTGGCGAAGCCGTCGTCCTCGACAGACGAGACGGTACCGACGCCGTCGACGTGGCCCTGGACGATGTGGCCGCCGAGGCGCTCGCCGACTTTCATCGCCAGCTCGAGGTTGACGCGGTCGCCTTGCCCGACCCCGCCCAGAGCGGTGACCTCGAGCGTCTGGTTCATCGCCTCGGTCTCGAAGCTGTCGCCGTTGACTGCGATGGCGGTGAGGCAGCAGCCGTTGACGGCGATCGAGTCGCCGAGGGAGAGCTCGGCGGCGAGGCGGGAGGAGATGCGCAGCCGGGCGCCGTCTTCGGTGCGGTCTAGGGACTCGACGGTCCCGAGATCTTCGATCAGGCCGGTGAACACCTCACCACTCCTTGTACGTCGCGGTGATTAGGAGGTCGTCTCCGACGGATTTGGTTGACGACATAAGGGTGGTCTGGCGCGCGGGTCCTGTCACGGCAGGGGACCCACCATGTCTTCCGGTAGCTAAAGCTTCCTCAGACATGGTCCCCCCTACCGTGCCACCCGCGCGAGGGGTGGAATTTGGTTGACGACCTAGGAGCACTGGGGCGATGAAGGTACGCGATTCGTCGATCAGTTCGACAGTGGCGAAGGAGGAGGCGAGGGTCTGGCCGCCCTCCAAGAAAAGGCTGGTGACTTCGCGGCGGCCCAGTTCACGCAAGGCGAGCTCCAAGTCCGGGGCGGAGATGATTTCGGCGCCCGCCTCTTTCAGGGCAGTGGTGCGGTCGGCGGGGGCGTTCGGGGCGGTGATGATCACCACCGGCGCTTGGTCCAGGGTCGCGAGCAGTTGGGACTCCAGCGGCAGCCGCGCCTGCGAGTCGAAGACGACGCGCTTGGGCTGGCGGGCGCCCTCGATGCGGGCGGTGAGGAGCGGGTCGTCGGCTAGGGCGGTGCCGATGCCGACGGCGATCGCGTCGTGTTCGGCGCGCCAGCGGTGGACTAGCTCGCGGCTCTCGGGGCCGGAGATCCACGAGCTGTCGCCGGGCGCGGTCGCGGTCTGGCCGTCTAGGGACATCGCCATCTTGAGGACGACGAGGGGGAGGCCGGTGCGGGCGTGTTTGCGGAAGGGCTGGTTGAGGCGGCGGGCGGCGGTGGCCTCGGCGCCGCCGGCGAAGGCGACTTCGACGCCGCCGTCGCGGAGGATTCCGGGACCGCGGCCAGCGGCCTTCTCGCTCGGGTCGTCGGAGGCGATGACGACGCGGCCAATCCCGGCCTCGAGGATCGCCTCGACGCATGGCGGCTGTCGCCCCTGGTGAGCGCAGGGCTCGAGCGTCACGTACATCGTAGCTCCAGCCGGGTCCTCGCCGCGGCTGTGGCAGTCCTCAAGCACCGCGCGCTCCGCATGCAGGCCGCCAAGCTCGGCATGGAACCCCTCGCCGATGAACTCGCCATCGCGTACGAGCACAGCCCCCACCAGCGGGTTGGGGCTGACGCGTCCGCGTCCGCCCTCGGCGAGCTCCAGAGCACGCTTGAGGTGAGTCTGATCCGCGGAAGTAAGCTGGGAATCCATCGTTGACTGACTCGTCAATCAGTCTACTCCCCTCCCCGTGGGTGGCGACGATGCGGGACCCGCGCCAGTTGGGCGCGGGGGTCGTATCGGAGACAGGACCCGCGGGTCGAGCGGCAGGCACCGGAATCAGTAGCGCGAATACGCTGATGGCGATGAAACTCATCATCCAGATCCCTTGCCTCAACGAGGAGCAGACGCTCCCCGCGACCATCGCCGACCTCCCGCGCGAGGTCCCGGGCATCGACGAGGTCGAGTTCCTCGTCGTCGACGACGGCAGTACCGATCGCACCGTCAAGGTCGCCCGCGAGTGCGGGGTCGACCACATCGTCCGCCTCACCAACAACAAGGGGCTCGCCGCCGGGTTCCAGGCGGGCCTCGACGCCTGCCTCAAGCTCGGCGCCGACGTCGTCGTCAACACCGACGCCGACAACCAGTACGACGGCGCCGACGTGCCGAAGCTGGTGGCGCCGATCGTCGCGGGCGAGGCCGACATGGTCATCGGCGACCGCCAGGTCGACCAGATCGACCACTTCTCCGGCTCGAAGAAAGGGCTGCAGCGGATCGGCAGCTGGGTCGTGCGCCGCCTCTCCGGCACCGAGGTCAGCGACGCCACCTCCGGCTTCCGGGCCTACAACCGCGAGGCCGCCCTGCAGCTCCTGGTCGTCGACAACTTCACCTACACGCTGGAGAGCCTGATCCAGGCCGGGAAGATGCTGATCGCCGTCGACGAGGTCGAGATCGGAACCAATCCGAAGACGCGCGAGTCCCGCCTCTTCGACTCGACCGGCGCCTACGTGCGCCGCAACGCGCCGGCGATCCTCCGCATCTACGCCCGCTACGAGCCGCTGCGCGCCTTCGCCACCGCCGGCGCCGTCGTCCTCTTCTTCGCCCTCTGCGCCTGGCTGCCGTTCCTGATCGACTGGATCTTCAACGGCGACAGCACCGGCCACATCCAGTCGCTGATCCTCGGCGCCGTCCTCTTCATCGCCGCGATGCAGCTTTTCGCCCTCGGCGTCATCGGCGACCTCCTCGCCGGCCAGCGGGTGATGACCCAGCGCGTCTTCGAGCGGGTGCGGCGGGTCGAGCTGGCGCTCGGGGTCGAGCCCTCCCATTACGAGCGCGGTGGCAAGCCGGTCGGCCGCGAGAGCGCCGAGTGAGCGCGGAGGAGCGCAAAGGCGCCGAGGCCAACGCGGCCGAATACGGGAAAACGGCGAGCTTCCTGGCGATCGGCGTCGGCCTCACCGGCCTGATCACCTACGCCTACTTCCTGATCGCCTCCCACACGCTCTCGGAATCCGACTACGGCCAGATCACCGTGCTTTGGTCGGCGGTCTTCATCACGATCTCGACCCTCTACCGGCCGGTTGAACAGCTTCTCAGCCGCCACGTCTCCGAGCGGCTGGCGAAAGGCGAACCGCTGCGCCAGGACCTGCGCGTCGCCTCGACGATCCAGGTCGGTCTGGCGCTCTTCTTCGCGGTCGTCGCCCTGGTGCTGCGTGGGCCGATCCAGGACGACCTCCTGGAAGGGAACGAAACGCTCTACTGGGTCTTCTTCGGCGCCGTCCTCTTCTATGCCGCCAGCTACTTCGCCCGCGGATTCCTCGCCGGCCAGCGGACCTTCGGCCTGTTCACGGCGCTGATCCTCTCCGAGTCCTGCTTCCGAACCCTCTTCGCGGTCTTGGTCGCGATCGGCCTGCTCAGCGGCCAGTCCTGGGTCGCGGTTGGGATCGTCGCCGCGCCGAGCCTGAGCCTGCTGGTGGTGCCGTTCGCGTTCGCAAGGCGGGCGAAGAAGGTGCAGGCCCAAGCGCCACCCACCGCCCCAGGAAGCGAAGCTGAGGACGCGGCGGCAGGACCAGGATCAGAAATGACTATGCGCGAGGGCGGCGGCTTTGCCGCGGCGGTGCTCGTGATCATGTTCAGCGAACAGGCTTTCCTCAACGCCGGGCCGATCATTACCCGCGGCCTCCAGGGAGCCGCGGCCGCCGGCTTCATCTTCAACGTGCTGATGATTGCCCGGGCGCCCCTGCAGCTGTTCCAGGCGGTCTCGACCAGCATCCTCCCCCACCTCACCACCCTCCATACCTCAACCGCGCCCGAGAGCGAGCGTGAATTCCACCGCTCGGTCCGCGGCGTCCTGCTTGGCGTCGCCGCCTTCGCCGCCTTCACCGGGCTCGTTGTTCTCATCGCCGGGCCGCAACTGATGGGGATCGCTTTTTCGAAGAAGGGGCTCGAGTACTACGACCGGCCAGGGCTGCTGCTGGTAACCCTTGGGATGGGGCTGTACCTCGGCTCGGTCACCCTGAACCAGGCCTGCCTCGCCCAGGGCCAGGTGCGGCGCGCCGCCGCCCGCTGGATCGCCTGCGCCGCCTTCTTCATCCTCTGGAACTTCCTGCCGATCGTCAGCAACGAGTTCCGCCGGGTCGAGATCGGCTTCGCGCTCACCGCCGGCGTCCTCTTCGGCCTCCTCTACCTCGTCTACCGCTACCCACACGGGCGCGAGGAGGACATCCCCCGCGAGGGCTCGACCGAGGAACTCGAGCTGCGGCTCGCCTCGATCGACGAGAACACCTGAGCCGCTTCCTTTAGGTTCCCTCGATGGGGCACCACGACGCCGAGCTGATCCTGATCGCCGGTGCCCTTCTGGGGGCCGGCATCGTCGGGGCGCTGCTCGCCGACCGGGTCCGCGTTCCCGGGCTCCTGCTCTTTCTCGCTCTCGGGATGGTGGCCGGCTCGCAGGGGATCGGCGGGATCGAGTTCTCCAACATGGAGCTGGCGCGGACGTTGGGGACGATCGCGCTGATCCTGATCCTCTTCGAGGGCGGGCTGACCGCCGGCTGGTCGGAGATCCGGCCGGTGCTCGGCACGGCTGCCTCGCTGGCCACGGTCGGCACCATCCTCACCGCGGTCGTCGCCGGCTTTGCGGCCAAGCTGATCTTCGACATCGGCACCCTGGAAGGGCTGATCGTCGGCTCGGCGATCGCCGCCACCGACTCGGCCGCAATTTTCGCCGTGCTGCGCCGCTCGACTCTGGAGAAGCGGCTGGCGCGCTCGCTCGAGGGCGAGTCCGGGATGAACGACCCCGTCGCCCTACTGCTGGTGATCGGGTTCATCGAATGGATCCAGGAGCCCGGCTATGGGCTGGCCGACATGGCCGGCCTGCTGGCCCTCAAACTCGCGGTCGGGATCGCTGTCGGCTACCTCGTCGGCCGCCTCGCCGTGGCCGCGCTCAGCGCCGTGCGGCTGCCGACCGACGGGATCTACCCGGTGGCGACGGTCGCGATCGCCGCCCTCGCCTACGGGGTCGCCGAGGTCGCCCACGGCTCGGGTTTGCTCGCCACCTACCTGGCTGCACTGGCGCTCGGTGGCGCCAACATCCCCGCCCGGCGCACCGTCGTCGCCTTCCACGAGGGGCTCGGCTGGGTCGCTCAGCTGTCGCTCTTCATCCTCCTCGGCCTCCTCGTCTTCCCGAGCCAGCTCGACGACGTGGCGCTGAAGGGACTGGCGCTGTCTGCCGTGCTGATCCTCGTCGCCCGCCCTCTGGCGACCTTCGTCGCCACTGCGGTAGCGCCGCTCAACGTGCGGGAGCGGCTGATGCTGGGCTGGGCTGGGCTGCGCGGCGCGACGCCGATCTGGCTCGCCACTTTCCCGGTTGTCGCCGGGATCGCCGGCGGTCAGGAAGAGTTCGCGATCGTCTTCTTCGTCGTCGTCACCTCGGCTCTGGTCCAGGGAGCAAGCTTCGAGCCGCTGGCGACGCGGCTCGGGCTGACGACCGACGAGCCGGCGCTGCCGCGGCGGCTACTGGAGTCGGGTCGGATCCGGCGCATGGGCGGCGACGTGATCGCCTACCGGGTGCCAGAGGGAGCCGCGATCGCCGGGCACCGGGTCCGCGAACTCGAGCTGCCGCGCGAGGCGCTCGTCAACGTGATCGTCCGCGACGGAAACGCGATGCCGCCGCGAGGATCGACCGAGCTGCAGGAGGGCGACGAGCTGCACATCCTCGTCCGCAGCGAGTTGCGCGATGAGGTCGAGGGCCTAACGGGCCATTGGGCCAAAGGCCCGATCGGCCGGCCCGCCCCGCCCCCGCTGCCGCGACGCGGGGCCTCTCAGGTTTTCACGGTACGTCCCGCCCGGGTAGACGGGGAGCTCGGCGAGGAGATCGACGGGATTCCGATCGTCAGGGTGATGCGCGACCGCAGCGAGCGGGGCGCCTACCTCGTCGCCCTCGCCGACGGACGCTATGCGGTGCTAAGCGCGGGCCTGATCGCGATCGGAGGCCGACGGGCGCTCGCGGGCTGGTGCGAGGGCCGCGCCGCGCGCGAGGACGTCGACGCCTCGGAGCGGGCCTGGTGGCAGGAGGTGACGGGGGCGCTGATCGCCCGCGGGCGTTCAGGCGGCCCCGGCCGCGTCGACGATCTCGGCGTAAGCGGTAGCGGGCTCGGCGGCGCCGAAAACGGCTGAGCCGGCGACGAAGAGCTGAGCCCCGGCGGCGGCGAGCGGCCCGGCGGTCTCCTTGTCGACGCCGCCGTCGACCTCGATCGCGGCGCCGCCGGCGAGCGGCAGCAGCCGCTCGACCTTCTCCGGCGAGGTCTCGATGAAGGACTGTCCGCCCCAGCCGGGATTGACGGTCATGCAAAGGACGATGTCGGCGAGGCCGCGCAGCTCTCCCACCGCCTCGACGGGGGTGCCGGGGTTGATCGCGATCCCCGCCAGGCAGCCGAGCTCACGGACGGCGGCGAGGGTCCGGTGAGCG
>VAYN01000013.1:181593-242301 GCA_005885405.1 Actinomycetota bacterium
TCGGCACCGGCCTTGGCGAAGTCGGCGATCTGGCGCTCCGGCGCCTCGATCATCAGGTGGACGTCGACGACGCCGCCGGCGTCATGGACCTGGTCGGCGATCCCGCTCAAGACCAGCGGCCCGATCGTGATTGGGGGGACGAAGTGCCCGTCCATGACGTCGAAGTGGATCACCCGGGCGCCGGCGTCCATCACCTCTGCGACCTGGACCCCGAGTCGCCCCATGTCGGCGGAGAGGATCGACGGCGCCACTCGCCGCTCCGACAAAAGCTCACGCATCTGGTCGCTCATTGGCGGGAGCCTACCCAGGCGCTGCGGACGGGGCTACGCCTCTTTGAGCATGGACGAGCCGCACGACTGGCATTCCATGTCGGCGGTGTGGCTCATCCGGGCGATCGTCTGGTGCTCGCCGCAGTTGGGGCACTGGGAGACGAGTTCGAAGCGACTGAGGCAGTTGACGCAGCGCAGGCGGCCCGGCAGCTGGGTCGGGCGCAGCCAAGGCTCCCCGCACTTGGGGCAGGTGGCGCGGTTCAGCGGATTGGAGTCCGCCGGAGTTGACTGGTCGGCTTCACTCATCGGGCTAATCATGCCTGGTCGTGCAGGCGTATCGAAAACCAGCGCTAGGAGCGAAAGTTTCGCTACGTCGTTCTGGTCAGCCGGGCGATGAAGAAGCCGGTAGTGCGGTCGCGGTCGGGCCGTAGCTGCAGACAGCGGCGCTCGGCCGGCGCGGCGAGCTCGGGCGCGCGGGCGCCGAGGTCCTCGAGCTGCAGCGGCGGCGCCTCGCCGGCCTGGGAAGCGCGGAGGAGGGCCGCGACCCGATCCTCGTTCTCGCGGCGGGAGATCGTGCAGGTCGAGTAGACGAGGGTGCCGCCCGCTCGCAGCGCTTTGGCCGCCGCCAGCAGCAGCCCGTCCTGGATCTCGGTCAGCCGCCCGATCGTCTTCGGCGACTTGCGCCAGCGCGCGTCCGGCCGCGAGGCGAGGGCGCCGAGGTCTGAGCAGGGGGCGTCAAGGAGAACGCGGTCGAACCCTTCGGCCGGCCCCGCTTTGCGCGCGTCCTCCTCGAGCACGGTGATGCTGCGGAGGCCGAGGCGGGTCGCCTGGGCGGCGACTTCTCCGGCCCGGGCCTGGTCGAGCTCGACCGAGATGACGACGCCGCGGTCGCCCATCCGCTCGGCGATCTGGCCGGTCTTGATCCCGGGGCCGGCGCAGAGGTCGAGGACGTGCTCGTCTGCCTGCGGGTCGAGCACCTCGACCGCCGCCGCCGAACCTCGGCTCTGCGGGGTCAGCTCGCCGGCGACGACCGCCGCAGGGATCGCCTCGCCGGTGCGTCCCGCGATCACGATCGACTCCGGCGCGGCGAGCGGCCAGGGGGACTCGGGAGCGCGCGCCTCCACCCCGGCCTCGCGCAGCCGCGCCAGCACCGCGTCGCGGTCACTGCGCAGGAGGTTGACCCGCATCGCGACCTCGGCCCGCTGGTTGCAGGCGGCGAGCGCCGTGCGCGCCTCCTCGGCGCCCAGCTCCTTCCACCACATCTCGGCCAGCCACTTCGGGACGGAGTCGGCGACCGCGGCGGCGGCCGGGTCGACATCGTTCTCCAGTAGCTGCGCGACGAGCTGCGCGCGCTCGCGGATCGCCCGGCGCAGGACGGCGTTGACGAAGCCCGAGGCGTGGGCAGCGCCGCCGCCCTTGGTCAGCTCGACCGCCTGGTCGACGGCGGCGTGGTCTGGGGTGGCGTCGGCGAAGAGGAGCTCGTAGAGGCCGAGCCGCAGCGCCGCCAGCACCGGCGGGTCGAGCAGGCGGATCGAGCGCCTGGCCAAGCGTTCGATCGCTACGTCGCTGGTGCCGCGGCGCTGGACGGCGCCGTAGGCGAGGCGCTGCGCCTGGGCGCGGTCTCGGCCGCCGAGCCCGAGCCGGTCAGCCTCGGCGCGGAAGACGCGCTCGGTGAAGGCGTCGTCCTCGAAGGTGGCGCGGATCGTCGCGAAGGCGAGGGCGCGCGCTGGGGAGACGCGGCCGGGGGCGGCGGCTGCCTCGGCGGCGCTCACGAGCCCGGCAGCGGGTGGCCGCGCAGGTAGGCGTCGGCGGCCATCGCCTTGCCGCCGGGCGGCTGGACCAGCTCCAGTCGCAGCGCGCCGTCGCCCGTGCCGAGCAGGAGCGCGCCCTCGCGCTCGGCCAGCTCGCCCGCCGGGATCTTCGCCTCAACCGCGGTGGCGCGCTTGACGCCGAGGCGCTCGCCGTCGGGCAGCTCGAGGTAGGTGCCGACGTGCGGGTTGAGAGCGCGAACCTTGGTCGCCAGCTCGGCGGCTGGCCGCTCGGGGTCGAGGCGGCGCTCCCCCGACTCGATCTTCTCCGCGTAGGTGACGCCGGCCTCGTCCTGCTCGGCGAACTCGAGCTGGCCTTCGGCCTGGAGGTTGAGGGCGCGGACGAGGAGCTCGCCGCTGAGATCGGCGAGGCGCGCCGAGAGCGCCTCGAAGTCCTCAACGGGGGCGATCGCCACCTCCTCACGGAGGGCTACGGGGCCGGAGTCGAGCCCCTCAGTGAGGCGCATGATGCAGACGCCGGTCCGCTCATCCCCGGCCATGATCGCCCGCTCGATCGGGGCGGCGCCGCGCCAGCGCGGCAGCAGCGACGGGTGCACGTTGAGGATCGGGAACTCGGAGAGCAACGGCTCGCGGATCAGCTGCCCGAAGGCGCAGACGACGACCGCCTCGGGCTTCGCGGCCCGAATCCGCTCCAGCGACGCCTCCTCGTTGACGTTCGCGGCCTGCGCCAGCTCCAGCCCCAGCTCTTGCGCAGCGCGCGCGGTGGGTGGCGGCTTCACCTTGCGGCCGCGACCCTGGCGGCGGTCCGGCGGCGTCACCACCAGCGCCGGGCGGTGGGGCGAGTCGGCCAGGCGCCGCAGGACAGTTGCGGCGAAGTCGGAGGTCCCGAGGTAGGCGGTCCTCACGCGTCGGTGCGAGGCTCGCGCAGCTCGCCCTCTTCGTCGATCTCTTCCTCGGAAGAGGGGCTGTAGCTGCCGCCCTCGCGCAGGGCCCGCAGCGCCGCCTTGCGCTGCTCGCGGGGGGTGCGGTCGAGGATCAGGACGCCGTCGAGGTGGTCGATCTCGTGCTGCAGCACCCGCGCCTCGAGCCCGGCGGCCTCGAGCACGATTGGCGCTCCCTCGACGTCGCGGCCGCTGAAGCGCGCGTAGAGCGGGCGCTCGACGTCCATCGTCACCCGCGGCAAGCTGAGGCAGCCCTCCTCGGCGACGGCGAGCTCATCGGAGAGGTACTCGACCTCGGGGTTGATTAGCGCGGTCGGCTCGCTCTCAGGGCCCGCTTGGAAGACCAGCAGCCGCCGCAGGGCGCCGAGCTGGGTCGCCGCGAGCCCGATCCCGAGACCGTCCCGCATGATCGCGAACATTCGCTCGACCTCGGAGCGGAGCTCCGGCCCGAAGCTGGTGACCGGCGAGGCCTTGCTCTTGAGGACCGGGTCGCCGAACTGGACGACGTGGGCGAGCGCCGCTTCCCGGCGCTCCAGCATCTCGACTTCGAGCCGGCGCTCCTCGGCCTCGCGCTCCTCCATCTTCACCTCGTCGCTCATCCGGGCCTGAGTCTAAATATCGCCACCGTTCTGATACTTCCTGCGTGATGAGGAAGAGCCGACCGCGGATCGCAATCGCCACCTGCGTCGGGTACGAGGACCTGAAGGCCGATGACCGCCTGCTCCGTGAGGCGCTGGCGGCGCGCGGCGCCGAGGCCCGGTCAGTGGTTTGGGACGAGGAGGGGACGAGCTGGGAGGACACCGACCTCTGTCTGGTGCGTTCGACCTGGGACTACCACGAGGAGCACGAGCAGTTCCTCGCCTGGACGCGAGAGGTCGAGACGGCGGCGGCGCTTCATAACCCGGCCGACCTGATCGCCTGGAACAGCGAGAAGACCTACCTACGGGAGCTGGCCGAGGCGGGTGTATCGACGGTTTCGACCGTGTGGGTCGAGCGGGGGTCAGCAGGAGACATCGAGAAGATCCTTGGTCGCGAGGGCTGGGACGAGGTGGTGGTCAAGCCGGTCGTCGACCTCGGCGCTAAGAACCTTCAGCGGGCGCGGGCGGGAGACGGGAGCGCCCAGGAAGCACTTGCAACGGTCCTGGCCCGGCACGACGCGATCGTCCAGCCCTTCCTCCCCTCGCTGGAAGAGCAAGGCGAGATCTCCCTGATCTATATCGACGGGGCCTTCAGTCACGCCGTGCGTAAGCGCCCGGCTGAGGGTGACTTCCGCGTCCAGGGCATCTGGGGCGGCACCGTCGAGCCGGCCGAGGCAGAAGCCGAGCAGGTCGAGGTGGCTCAAGCGGCGCTCGCGTTCCTCGACACTCCGCCCCTCTACGCGCGCGTGGACCTAGTCGAGGACCTCGACGGCAGTCCGGCCCTGATCGAGCTGGAGCTGATCGAGCCGAACCTCTACCTCGCCACCCATCCACCGGCTGCCGGAGCGCTGGCCGCGGCCGCCCTACTGCGGGTCGATGTCGACGCCGATCGCGACGTCCTTCAGTGAGCGGTCGGCCGCCCGACCCTCCACTACCTCCCGCATCGCCACGATCATCCCGGCCCGGTCCTCGGCCTTGATCAGGATCCGCCGCCGATGCCGGTTGCGCACCCGGAACATCGGCGCCGGCCCCAGCAGCTCGGAACCCTTCGGCAGGCCCAGCCGCAGCTCCCGCGCAACAGTCCTGGCCGCCTCGTCGACCTTTTCCTCGTCTTCAGAGGCGAAGTTGACCCGCGAGAGGTGCGAAAAAGGCGGGTAGCGCAGGACCTCGCGCCGCTCCAGCTCCAGCTCGAGGAAGCCGGCGGAGTCGTGGCGCGCCGCGTGCTCGATGCTGGCGGCGTTGGGGGCCAGCGTCTGCACGATCACCTCTCCCCCGGCCTCGCCGCGACCGGAGCGGCCGGCGAGCTGGGCGACCATCGCGAAGGTGCGCTCCTCGGCGCGGAAGTCGGGGAAGCGCAGGGTCGCGTCCGCGTCGAGGATCGCGCTGAGGGTGACCTCGGGAAAGTCGTGGCCCTTGGCGACCATCTGGGTGCCGACGAGGACGGCGCTCGGCAAAGCGTCGAAGCGGGCGAGGATGCGGGCGTGGGCGCCGCGTTCGGAGGCGGTGTCGGAGTCGAGGCGCAGCACCGGCATCGGCGCCAGCCGCTCGCGCAGCAGCTTCTCGATCCGCTCGGTCCCGGCGCCCGCCTGCGAGAGCGTCGTCGAGCCGCACTCGGGGCAGGCACGCGGCTGCGGCTCGGAATGGGCGCAGTGGTGGCAGACGAGGCGGCCGCTGTGGCGGTGGACGATCAGGGAGACGTCGCAGTTGGGGCAGCCCCAGTGGTGGCCACAGGAGCGGCAGGTCAGCCAGGGGGCGAAGCCGCGGCGGTTGATCATCACGATCGCCTTGGCGCCGGCGGTGCGCACCCCCTCCAGGGCCTCCCAGGTCTCGGCGTGGACCGGGCCCGAGCGCGGGTCGGCCTCGCGCATGTCGACGAGGTGGACCGGCGGCATCCGGCGCCCGTCGACGCGGTTGGGCAGCTCCAGCCGCGGCAGCTCCAGCCAGCTCTCCGGCCGCGGCGTTGCGGTCCCGGCGACAAGCACCGCGCCGGTGTCGGTGGCGCGTTTGCGGGCGACGGCGCGGGCGTCGTAGGTGGGGTCGCCCTCCTGCTTGTAGGAGGCGTCGTGCTCCTCGTCGATGACGATCAGGCCGAGGTCGCGGACGGGGGCGAAGACGGCGGAGCGGGGGCCGACGCAGACGCTCGCCTCGCCGCTGCGCAGGCGGCGCCACTCGTCGTAGCGCTCCCCCGCCGAGAGGGCGGAGTGCAGCACCGCGAAGCGGTCGCCGAGGCGGGCGCGGAAGCGGGCGACGGCCTGCGGCGCCAGCCCGATCTCGGGGACGAGGACGATCGCGCCCTTGCCGCGCTCGAGCGCCGCCTCGACCGCGGCCAGGTAGACCTCGGTCTTGCCCGAGCCGGTGACGCCGTGGAGGAGCATCTTGCGATCGGAGCCGGCCTCGCCGTCGAGGGCGGCGACGATCGCCGCGACCGCCTCGGTCTGCTCGGGCAGCAGCTCGGGACGGGCGGCTGCGGCCGCCAATCCGGGCTCGCCCGGGATCCGGCGCATGGCGGCGCTGTGGGTGGAGACAAGGCCGCGCCCCTCGAGCCGTCGCAGGGTCGCGCGGTCGGAGCCGACCGCCGTCGCCAGCTCACCGGAGGACATCTCGCCCGCCCGCAGCGCCTCCAGCACCGCCCGCTGCTTGGAGCCGAGGCGCTCGCCGTCCTCGAGCGCCGCCTCGCCCGCCGGCAGGATCGCCGCCCGCAGCTCGGTCTTGGTCCGGACGGTTCGCCCGGCGCTTCCCGTCCCGGTCCCCGGCGGCAGCACCAGCTGCAGCCCGCGCGAGGGCGTCGAGCAGTACTCGCGGGCGACCCAGAGGCCGAGGCGGACCAGCTCCGGCGTCGCTCCCGCCTCCAGCGCCTCGATCGGCTCGGCGAGGCGCTCGGGCGGCAGCTCGGAGGCCTCGGCGACCTCAACCACGACGCCGAGCAGCCGCCGCGGCCCGAACGGCACCCGGACGACGCTGCCGACGCCGAGGTCTGCCATCGCCTCGGGGCGGCGGTAATCGAAGGGACCGCGCAGGGCGCGGGCGGTGGTCAGCGGCTCGACCCGCAAAATCGCCATCGTCCGAGGTTATGGGCGGGGGACGATGGTCCGGCGCGGAGTTCCCGCTCTCTCGGTCGCTTCCGTTGCGCGGCCGCCGTCTGAGGCCATATCCTGGCCCGCGTGACCCTCAATCTCCATCCGGGCGAGCGCGTCCTCTTTGAGGGACACCCCTCCTGGCGGGCGATCCTCGGCTTCTACCTCAAAGGCGTCCTCGTCGCCATCGTCCTGGGGTTCATCGCCAACCTCATCGACGGCGGGGCCTCGGCCTTCATTGTCATCCTCGTCGTCCTCGCCCTGACCCTGGTGATCGGCTTTGTCAAAAGGGTGGCGACGACGTACACGATCACCGACCGCCGCCTCAACATCAAGCGCGGGATCGTCTCCAAAGAGGTCCAAGAGACGCGCCTGGAGCGGGTCCAGAACGTCAACTACCGCCAGAGCGTCTATCAGCGCCTAATGCAGATCGGCGACGTCGACTTCGACACCGCGGCAAGCGACGACTACAACTTCGTCTTCAACGGAGTCGCGAACCCCGGCGAGGTCGTGGAAGCGGTCGACAAAGCGACCGGCGTCACCTCAGCCGGCACGCACGGGCTCGGCGAGGCGCAATCCCCGGGACCGCGGTAGCCGTTCCGAGGTTCGGGGGGTTATAGCCCCCACAAGTTCGGAGAGGCTTACTGCCGGCCCGCATTTCCCTACTTGACGCGCTTCGGCGCGGCCACCCTGCACCCTTACTTGCTTGGTGAGGGTGCAGGGTGGCCGCGTAAGTTCGAGAGGGTCTTTCTGAGGATGTCTTCTACGTGCCGCGGTTGGTACTTGACCTGGTAGTGGGAGAAACGAAGCGGAGTGAGGCCGGACGCGACATGGCGCTGGAACCGCAATGCGTCGCGCGTTTGGGCTGACGGCGTGCGGTGATAGCGCCACCCATCCGTCTCAACGACGAGTCCTAGCTCGGGCCAAAAGAAGTCGACCTCGAACTTGTCGACGATGACTTTGGTGAGCGGGACCGGCAGGCCGGCCGCTGCGGCGAGCGGGCGGAAGAGTCGTTCGAGCTCGTCGTCGGAGAGGCGGAAGGTGTGCTCGTCGAGGATTTCGCGCAGCGGACGGACGCCCGGCTCGCCCGAGCGGTCGTCGAGGGCGCGGCGCAGTGAGTCCGCATCGATCACGTCGAGCTTGTCCGCCTCGTTGATCGCCCGCTCGACCGTCTTGGGGCCTGCGACGTTGGTGAGGTCGAGGAAGGTCTTGACTGGGCTGGTGAGCGGAATACCAAGGCGGGTCGCGAAGTCTCGATTCCAGAGCCCAGCTCGATCGTGGAAGCGGATCCCCGGGCGCCGCAGAGACGAGTGTCGGGCGATGCTGATGTCGATGACGCCAGGAGTCTCCTCACCGAATCCCCAGAGGGCCGCAGCGCTGCGATGACTCAGCATCGCCTGCTCCCCGCAAGCAAGCACAGCTGCCATCCATCGACGCTCGTTCGTAAGACGGGGCCAGCCCACCAGATAGACACCGCTCATCGATGACCGGTGGAGCCTCCCACGCCTTAACCGATGTTCGATCGCGGCCTTGCTGAACCCAAGCCCAAGTAGTTGAGCACGCGTCACCACGCCGTGCTGCCGACGCGCCAAGTCCCAAGCCCGCCGGCTCGTCGTTTCCACATTCCTCCTCGCCATGACGAGGAAAAGCCTGGAAACGACCCTGATTCGCCCCTCTAATGCGGCCTGGGCTGCCTGACCGGCTGGAGTTTGCGGCTACGCCGCGGCGGTCTCGGCGCCCGCCGCGTTGCGCAGGGCGTCGGCGCGGTCCGTCTTCTCCCACGTGAAGTCGTCGTCCCCGCGGCCGAAGTGGCCGTAGGCCGCCGTCTTCTGGAAGATCGGGCGGTGGAGGTCTAGGTACTCGCGGAAGGCCCCCGGGCGCATGTCGAACTCGTTCTCCACCAGCTGGGAAATCTGGGCATCGGGGAGCTTGCCGGTGCCGAAGGTCTCGACCATCAGGCTGACCGGGTGGGCGACGCCGATCGCGTAGGCGACCTGGACCTCGCAGCGCTGCGCGAGGCCGGCGGCGACGACGTTCTTCGCCACGTGGCGGGCGGCGTAGGCGGCGGAGCGGTCGACCTTGGACGGGTCCTTGCCGGAGAAGGCGCCGCCGCCGTGGCGGGCCATGCCCCCGTAGGTGTCGACGATGATCTTGCGGCCGGTGAGGCCGGCGTCGCCGACCGGGCCGCCGATTACGAACTTCCCGGTCGGGTTGACGAGGAACTCGCCCTGCAGCTCGGCCTCGTCGAAGCGGCCGGGGACCTCGGCCTGGAGGACCGGGAGGACGACGTTCTCCCACAGCTCCGGCTTGATCTGGCTCTGGGAGTCGATCCCCTCGTCGTGCTGGGTGGAGATCAAGAGCTTTTCAACGGCGACTGGGCGGCCATCGGCGTAGCGAACGGTGACCTGGGTCTTGCCGTCAGGGCCGAGGTACCCCATCGAGCCGTCCTTGCGCACCAAGGCGAGGCGTTCCGCCAGGCGGTGGGCGATGTGGACCGGCATCGGCATCAGCGCCTCGGTCTCGTCGCTCGCGTAGCCGAACATCATTCCCTGGTCGCCCGCCCCGGCGACGTCGAGCTCGTCGGTGTCGCCCGGGTCGACCTTGGTCTCGTAGGCCTGGTCGACGCCCTGGGCGATGTCGGGCGACTGCTCGTCGATCGAGACGATGACCGAGATGTGGTCGCAGTCGTAGCCGTAGCTGCCGCCCTGGTAGCCGATCCCCCGCACGGTGTCGCGGACGATGTCCGGGATGTTGAGGTGCGCGCTGGTGGAAATCTCCCCTGAGACGACCGCCATGCCGGTGTTGACCAGCGTCTCGCAGGCGACGCGGCCGCCCGGGTCCTCGCGCATGATCGCGTCGAGAACGCCGTCGGAAATCTGGTCGGCGACCTTGTCCGGGTGGCCCTCGGTGACTGACTCCGACGTGAAGAGGTACTCGCCCTCGGCGAGCGGCTTGCTTGGCATGCGGGAAGCCTAGAGGAATTTAGACCGGTGTCGGTCTCACTCGCCGTAGCGGCGGCGGCCGGAGGCGGGGACGAAATCGATAATCAGCGGGACCCCCTCCAGTTCATAGGTCTCCCGCATCCGGTTCTCCAGGTAGTAGGCCCAGTCGCGGGTGATCAGCCGGCGATCGTTGACCTGGATTGCGACCCGCGGCGGGCTCTCCCCCACCTGAGCGGCGTAGTAGAGGCGCAGGCGCTTGTTGCGGCGCGAAGGCGGCGGGTTCTTGGCGACGGTGTCGGCCAGGAAGCGGTTCAGCTCCGGCGTCGGCACCCGCTCGGCCGCCTTGTCGGCCAGCTGCAGCGCCCGCGGCAGCAGCGCGCCGACGTTGCGGCCGCGCTTCGCCGAGACCGTGATCACGGCCGGGCGCAGCCGCAGTTTCCGCTCCACGCGGGCGCGGCGGCGCGCGGGGGAGACCGGGGAGGACGTCAAGGCGGTGCTCGAGGCGCAGCGCCAGCGCGACGCGCGCGACACCGAGCGCGAGCACGGGGCGCTGCGCGCGGCCGAGGACGCCGTCGCGCTCGATACGACCGGCCTCGTGCGCGTAGTAGTCGACGGTGCCCGCCACCTTGGAGCGGCGCCGCAGCCCTGCGGTGTCGACGAGGATGACCGGGCGGCCGTCGACCTCGAGCCGGGTGTCGATCGCGTCGCGGGTGGTGCCGGCGATGTCGGAGACGATCACTCGATCGGAGCCGAGGAAGGCGTTGACGAGCGAGGACTTGCCGACGTTGGGGCGGCCGATCACCGCGACGCGGACCGACTCGTCCTCGTCGGCCTGGGGATCCCGCTCGCCGAGCGCGGCGACGATCGCGTCGAGGAGGTCGCCGGTGCCGAGCCCGTGGGTGGCGGACGCGGGCAGCGGGTCCCCGAGACCGAGGGCGTGGAATTCGGCGGCGATCGCGTAATCGTCGGCGCGATCGGCCTTGTTGACCACGGGCAGGACGGGGACCGGGGCGCCGCGCAGCGTTTTCGCCAGCTCGGCGTCGCCGGCGCGGAGGCCGGCGCGGCCGTCGACGACGAGCAGGATCGCGTCGGCTTCGGCGATCGCCAGCCGCGCCTGCGCCTGCACGTCGCGCGCTAGCTCAGCCTCGTCGCCGAGGTCGATGCCGCCGGTGTCGACGAGCTCGAAGGCGACTCCGTTCCATTCCGTCGCCAGCCGCTTGCGGTCGCGAGTGACGCCCGGCTCCGGCGAGGTGACGGCCTCGCTGCCGCCGACGAGACGGTTGACGAGGGTGCTCTTGCCGACATTGGGGAAGCCGACGACGGCGACGGTCGGAAGGGTCATACGAGGCCGCGCTCCCGGGCCAGGGCGACGATGCGGGCGACGACTTCGTCGAGGCCGAGGCCGGTCGTATCGAGCGCGACGGCGTCCTCGGCCGCGCGCAGCGCCCCGTGCTCGCGCTCGGTGTCGCGCGCGTCGCGCTGGCGCTGCGCCTCGAGCACCGCCTTGACGTCCTCCCCGGTCTCCCCCGCGCGCCGCCGCGCCCGCTCCTCGTCGGAGGCGGTGAGGAAGATCTTCAGCGGCGAGTCGGGGCTGACGACGGTGCCGATGTCCCGCCCCTCGGCGACGTAGTCGGCGGTCTCGATCAGGTGACGCTGGCGCTCGACCAGGGCGGCGCGGACCCGCGGGTGGACGGAGACGTGGGAGGCGGCGCCGCTGACCTCGGGAGTGCGGATCTCACCGCTGACGTCGCGCCCACCGAGGAGGACGCGGGGGCCGTCGAAGTCGATCTCCAGGCGCTCGGCCAGCTCGCCCAAAGCCTCACCGTCATCCACGTCGACCCCGTCCCACAGCGCCGCCAGGGCCACGCAGCGATACATCGCCCCGGAGTCGAGGTAGGTAAAGCCGAGCTCGCCGGCGACGGCGCGCGCGACCGTTGACTTCCCGGCCCCGGCGGGCCCGTCGATCGCGATCACCATGGGCGCAGCGTATTCAGCGGCCGATTAAAGCGGCGAGGTCGGCCTCGAAGCCGGGGTAGCTGACGGCCGCGGCCTCCATCCCGTGGACCTCGACGCCCTCTCGGGAGGCGAGGCCTGCGACGGCGCCGAGCATCGCGATCCGGTGGTCGCCGTGGGAGTCGATCGACCCGCCACGCAGGCCGCCTGAGCCCTCGATCACCATCCCGTCCTCGGTCGGCTCGACCCGACCTCCGAGCGCCCGCAGCGCCGCCGTCACGGTCTCGATCCGGTCGGACTCCTTGCGGCGCAGCTCCTCGGCGTCGCGGATCACCGTCGTCCCCTCGGCAAAGCACGCAGCTAGGGCGACCAGCGGCAGCTCGTCGATCGCCAGCGGGATCTCGGCGCCGCCGACCTCGGTGCCCCGCAAGGGGGCCGACCCGCGATCTCGTTGCAACGAGCGCACCCGCAGCAGGGCGATCGGCTCTCCGCCCACTTCGTGCTCCATCAACCGCTCGATCTTTGCCCCCATCCGTTCGAGAATCGCCAGCACTCCCGTGCGGGTCGGGTTGACGCCGATGTCGACGAGCACGAGATCGCTGCCCCCGACGAGCAGAGCGGCGACGAGGAAGAATGCCGCCGAGGAGATGTCGGCCGGCACCGAAAAGGCGATCGGCTCGAGGCGCTCGGCCGGGCGGATCACAACCGCGTCGCCGTCGCGATCGATCGCGGCGCCGGCCGCGGCCAGCATCCGCTCGGTGTGGTCGCGGCTGGGCAACGGCTCGACCACCCGCGTCTGACCGCCCGCGAGTAGGCCCGCGAAGAGAAGGCAGGACTTGACCTGGGCGCTGGCGATCGGCATCTCGTAGACGGCGCCGTGGAGGGCGGTGCCCTCGACGTGCAACGGCGGCAGCCGCTCTTCGCGAGCGTGCAGATTCGCCCCCATTCGGCGCAGCGGCGCCACGATCCGATCGACGGGCCGACGACGGATGGACTCGTCGCCGTCGAGGGTCCACTCCCCACCCTCCTGCCCGGCCAGCCAGCCCGGCAGCAGCCGCAGCAGGGTGCCGGCGTTGCCGACGTCAATCTGAGCCGGCCTGGGACCCCGCAGGCCGACCCCGCGGATGGCGATCACCAGGCCCAAATCCTGGGTATCTGCGGTGGGCGGGGGACCGTCCCACTCCGGTCCCATGGAGACCGCGACGGATCTGGAGCCGGTCCCGGTCCTCACTCCGGCTCCCAGCGCCTCCACCGCCGCCAGCGTCGAACGGGTGTCGGCGGCGTCGAGGAAACCGGTGATTTCAATTTCCCCCTCCCCCATCGCCGCGATCAGCGCAGCGCGATGCGAGATCGACTTGTCGGAAGGCGGTCGCAGCCAGCCGCGCAAGGGCCCGGAGGGATCGAAGCGGGTCATCGGCGCGAGCTTATTCGGGGCTGCCGTCGCCGACCACGGACACCGTGTGGCCGAGCTCGCGGACTAGGCTCTCAGCCTTGCGCGCCTGCTCTTCGCCCCCGACCCAGAGGGAGACGGCGCCGGAGGTCATGTCGGGGGCCGGGTGCAGCGCCATGTCCTCGATGTTGACCCCGGCCTCTCCCAGGGCCAGCGCCAGCTCGGCGATCGTCCCGGGCTTGTTGGAGACGACGATCCGCAGCTCGCGCAGCGGCCCAGCCTCGGACTCGGCTTCGAGGATGCGGCGGCGGGCCTCGCCGGCGGCGCCGTGCCAGGCCCCCAGGGCCTCGTGGTCGCCACTGCGGATCAGCTCCGCCGCCTCGCGCAGCCGCTCCGCGACCGAGTCGACCGACTCCGCAACCGCCTCGCGGTTGGCCGCGAAGATGTCGGCCCAGATCGCCGGGTTGGAGCCGGCGACGCGGGTCGCGTCGCGGAAGCTAGGACCGACATCGGGCAGCCGCTCGGATTCCGTCGTCAGCGACTGCGCTGCCTCGGCCGCGAGGACGTTGGCGAGGACGTGCGGCAGGTGGCTGACCGTCGCCATCAGCTGGTCGTGGCCTCGCGGGTCGATCGCCTGCGGGCGCGCCCCCAGCCCCGTCAGCGCCCGCTGCAGGCGGTCGTAGAGAAGGCCGCTGGATCGCTCTGTCGGGGTCAGGTACCAGCGCGCGCCCTCGAAGAGGTCGGCGCGGGCGTTCTCGACTCCGGCGGTCTCGGCGCCGGCGAGGGGATGGCCGCCGATGAAGCGCTCGTCCTCGCCCACCGCCGCGACGAGCTCGCCCTTGGTCGAGCCAACGTCGGTGACGACCGCCTCTGGGCCGCTCGCGGCGAGCGCCTCCCGCGCCTGCTCGGGCAGCGCCGCCACCGGACCGGCGCAGAAGACGAGGTCGGCCTCAGCGCAGGCCTCGGCCAACGAGCCGGCGCGGTCGATCGCCCCCAGCTCAACCGCCCGCTGCAACCGCTCGGGGCTGCGCCCGCAGCCGATCACCTCAGCGTCGAGGCGCTGCCGCGCGGCGAGCCCGATCGAGCCTCCGATCAGGCCCACCCCGAGGACAGCGATCTTCATCGGCGGGTGGCGCTCCTCATGAACCGCGGCGCGCCTCCACGGCGGAGGCGAAGCGCTCCAGGGCGGAGACGGTGTCCTCCCAGTCGATGCAGGCATCGGTGATCGACTGCCCGTAGGTCAGCTCCTCGCCGGGGACCAGGTTCTGGCGCCCCTCGACCAGGAATGACTCCAGCATCACGCCGACGATCGCTTTGTTGCCGTCGGCGACCTGGTCGGCGATGTCGCCCGCGGCGAAGAACTGTTTCTCCGGGTCCTTGCCGCTGTTGTCGTGCGAGGCGTCGATGACGAGGCGCTCGGGCAGCCCGGCGACGCCGAGCGTGACCAGCGCGTCTTCGACCTCGGGCGGGTAGTAGTTCGGCTCGCCGTGGCCACCGCGGAGGATCAGGTGGCAGTCGGGGTTGCCGGTCGTGTGCAGGATCGCCGGCATGCCGGCGTCGTCGATGCCGGCGAAGGCGTGCGAGGCCGCAGCGGCCCGCACCGCGTCGACGGCGATCTGGATGTTGCCGTCGGTCCGGTTCTTGAACCCGATCGGCATCGAGAGCCCGGAAGCGAGCTGGCGGTGCGTCTGGCTCTCCGAGGTGCGCGCCCCGATCGCCCCCCAGCCGACGCAATCGGCGATGTACTGCGGGGTGATCGGGTCGAGGAACTCGCAGCCGATCGGCAGACCGGTGTCCAGCACCTCGAGCAGCAGCTTGCGCGCGATCCGGAGGCCGGCATTGACGTCGCCGCTTTCGTCGAGGTGCGGGTCGTTGATCAGCCCCTTCCAGCCGGTCGTCGTCCGCGGCTTCTCGAAGTAGACGCGCATCACGACCAGCAGCTCCTCGCGCAGGTTCCGCGCGGTGGCGCTCAGCTTCGTCGCGTACTCCATCGCCGCTTTCGGGTCGTGGACGCTGCACGGCCCGACTACGACCATCAGCCGCGGGTCCTTCCCCTGCAGGACGTCGCGGACTTCTTCGCGGCCGCGAACTACCGCCTTGCCGCGCTCCTCACCGAGCGGCAGCTCCGCCAGCAGCCGCTGCGGCGGTGCCAGCTCGACGATTTTCGCGATCCGCTGATCGCGGACGCCGTCTCTCTTCGCCCCCTCCATGCCGATGAACATTTTGCCTTCGCCTTTCTCCAAACCAGGGAAATCGTACTTTCTGGTCGCTGGCTGCCGGGAATGGTCGGCGCGCACGCGACGTCGACTGGTGCTGGCGCCCGGCCGGAAGAACTGGTCTTCGCACGGCGGTTAGCGCCGGGCCGAACGCCTAGCTAAATCGCCAATAGGTGAGGTAGCCGCGCGCGACGGCAGCTTCGTACGCAGCGGTGCCCGTCGCGGATGTGGCTTTGTCCAACCTCACGTTGCAGTGGGTTGTATCACGGGCGCAGCTTTAGTCAAGTATTTCCGATAGGCCACGCAGGAAGCGCTCGTTCTCCTCCGCGGTTCCGTAGCTGACGCGGATGTGACCGGGGCCGCCGAGGGCCTTGCCGGGACGCACCGCGATCTCGCGCTCTGCCAACCCCGCGAGCACCGCGGCTTCGTCGGCGTCGCCGAGGTCGACCCAGGAGAAATTGGCGTGGGAGTCCGAGGTGGCGAGGCCAAGACCCTGCAGCCCCTCCTCGACGGTGAGCCGGGCGGCGATCGTGCTCTCGACCCGGCGCAGGACGTCGTCCTGGTGGCGGATCGCCTCTGCCCCCGCCGCCTGGGCGAGGGCGTTGACGCTGAAGGGCTGGCGGACGGCGTCGACGGCGGCGCGAAACTTCGGCGGGCCGATTGCGTAGCCGGTACGGAGGCCGGCGAGGCCGTAGCACTTGCTGAAGGTGCGGAGGACGACGAGGTTCGGGAAGTCGGCCAGCAGGTCGAGCGTCGCGTCGGGGTCGTCGTGGGTCTGGAACTCGACGTAGGCCTCGTCGAGGATCACCGTGACGTGGGTCGGGATCCGCTCGAGGAAGGCGGCGATCTCAGCGGCGGGAATGTGCGTCGCGGTCGGGTTGTTGGGGTTACAGACGATCAGCAGCTGCGTCGCCGCCGTCACCTCCTCCGCCATCGCGTCGAGGTCGTGGACATCGCCCTCGGCAAGCGGGACGCGAACCTCGCGGGCGCCGGTCAGCGCCGGCAGGTACGGGTACATCGAGAAGGCAGGCCAGGCGTAGACGATCTCCGCCCCGGGCTCGCAGAGCGCCTCGGCGGCGGCGAGGAGGATCTCGCAGGAGCCGTTGCCGACGGCGACGCGGCTGGGCTCGGTCTCGTAGCGCTCGGCGAGGCGCCGGCGCAGCAGCGTCGCGTCGGGGTCGGGATAACGGTTCATCGCCGCCGCGGTCTGCTGGATCGCCTCGACCACCTTCGGGTGCGGCGGGAACGGCGACTCGTTGGAGGCGAGCTGGGCGATGTTCCCGGAGGCGATCGCCTCAGGAGCCTGCCCCGTCGGGACCCCGGCCTGGTAGCCCGGCATGCGGGCGAGCTTCTCCGCGAAAGTGATCGTCATCCCGGCGATTGTGACGGAAGCTGCTGAGGCCTACTGAGCGGCTTCGAGATCGGCCCGCAGCTTCTGAGCCTCGCCGACGTAGACGTGGGCAGCCTCGTGCTCCGCCGGCGCGTAGAAGTGCAGCATCACCCGGATCACCCGCGGCATCGAGCCGGGGACGGGAATCTCGCGGCAGCACATCAGGGGCACCATTGTCAGCCCCAGGTCCCGAGCCGCCACGGCCGGAAACTCGGCGTCGAGGTCCTCGGTGGTCGTGAAGAGGCAGCTGACCATCGCCTCGGGCTCCAAGCCGTTGCGCTCGATCAACCCCCGCATCAGCTCTTCGGTCGCAGAGAGAATCGCGGCCGGCTCATTCGCCTCGGCCTGGACAGCGCCGCGGACCGCAAAAAGGCGCTCCTGCGGGCCCTCGTGGCGCCCCCGCTCCATCTCACCGTTCTGGCTCACAAACCGCATCTTTCCAGAGCCAGGGGGGCGAAAACCTCAGCGGTGCGACTTATCCACCCTATGGCGGGGAAAAGTCGCACCGATCGCGAGCACCGGTTGCATCACCTGGCAGCTCAGCAGCATGGAGTGGCGTCGCGAGCGCAAATGCGAGCGATCGGGTTCAGCGACAGGGCGATCGACCACGCGATCGAGACGTGGCGACTCCATCGGATCTTCCGCGGCGTCTACGCATTCGGCCGCCAGTCAGTTAGCGAGCGAGGGCGCTTGCGGGCAGCGGCACTCGCCTGTGGGCTCGGCGCCGTCATCTCTCATCGCAGCGCGGGAGCTCTACTTGGGCTTCTCGACAAAGGGCCTGCCGTCATCGACGTGATCGCGCCACCGTCGCGGGGGCGAGCAATCGATGGCATTCGCTTTCATCGCGTGCGGCCGCTTCGACAGGATGAGCGCGGGAGCGTCGATGGCATCCCCTGCACGAGCCCCTCTCGGACCCTGGTCGACCTCGCCGGCACCGTTGGCGACTGGACGCTGCGCAGTTGCTTCGAGCGGGCGGCGCAGCGGCGCATCCTCGACATCCCGGCGATAGAGGCGTCGTTGGATCCCGGGCGACGGGGGATGAAGTCGCTGCGCTCCTTGGCCGACGGTTGGCGACGCGCCGCTCCCGTCGCGAAGAAAGGTCGCCTCAAGAGCCCGCTCGAGGCGAAGGTGCTGCCGCTGATCCTCTCGCGCGACGTCCCTCCCCCGCTCCTCAATGCTCCGGTGCAGATCGCCAAAGGCCGCATCGAGGTCGACTTCCTCTGGCCGGACCACCGCTTCGTCGTCGAGGCCGACAGCCGTGCCTTCCACTCCACCCCGCTCGCCTTCGAGCGAGACCGCTGGCGCGACCGCGAACTCCTCAACGCCGGCTACACGACCTACCGCGTCACCCACCAGGAAGCGGAAAGCGAAGCCGCCGCCGTCGCGCAAACGATCGCCGTGTTTCTCGCCCGCTCCCGTCCTTCGGGAAGTACCTAACCCGGTTGGTAGGGGCCGCCTCACCCTCCCACCCAGCAAAGTAGGAGGGTGAGGCGGCCCCTATCGAGAAGCGTCTCGCAGTTCAGCTACTTCCCCGTCCGAGAGCCGCCGCGCTTTGCCCTCGGGGAGATCGCCGAGGTTGAGCGGCCCGAAGCTGACTCGCCGCAGCGAGGTCACCCGGTTCCCCACCGCTTCCAGCATCCGCCGCACCTGGCGGTTGCGCCCTTCGCGCAGGGTGATCTCGATTTCGCGCTTGCCGAGGCGCTTCACCTTGGCGGTGCCGGTCGGGCCGTCCTCGAGCTCAACGCCCTTACAAAGCCGGTCGAGGTCCCGATCGGAGATCGCCTCACGCAGCTGGACCCGATACGTCTTCGACACTTCGTAGCGCGGATGCGTCAGCCGGTTCGCCAGCTCGCCGTCGTTGGTCAGCAACAACAGGCCCGTGGAGTCGGCGTCGAGTCGCCCAACCGGGTAGAGCCGCGCCTCCGTCCGCACCAGCTCGACAACCGCCGGGCGGCTCCCGGGCTCGCGCGCCGTCGAGACCACCCCCGCCGGCTTGTTGACCGCCCAGACCTCGCGCGCCTCTGCCCCGACCGGTGCGCCATTGACCCGCACGTCGTCGCCCTCGCCGACATCCCGTGCCGGGTCGGTCACCACCTCGCCGCCGACCGTTACCAAGCCCTTGGCGATGATCTCCTCGGCCTTCCTCCGCGAGGCGACGCCCGCGTGGGCGAGGAACTTGGCGAGCCTCACTCCGCCCGCTGTTCGCCCGCCTTCAGCAGGCGCTCGCGCAGCTCGCGCTCGTCCTCGGGGCTCGGGTCGAACCGGGACGGGTCGGGCAGCTGGTCGAGGCCGCTGAGGCCGAAGAGGCGCTCGAAGAGCTCGGTCGTCTTGAAGATCGCGGCGCCGAACTGGGAGCGACCCGACTCTTCGATCAGGCCGCGCTCGGCGAGGCTGGTCACCCCGGACTCGGAGCTGACGCCGCGGATGCGGGCGATCTCCGGCCGGGTCACCGGCTGCAGGTAAGCGACTATCGCCAGCGTCTCGGCCTGCGCCTGGGTCAACGGCGGCGTCCGCGGCTTGGCCAGCAGGCGCCGCGCCGCCTCCTCGCTACCGGGGTCGCTGGCGAGGCTGAAGCCGCCGGAGACCTCGCGCAGGACCACCCCGCGCTTGCCCTCGGCGAGGTCCTCGCGCAGCAGCTCGATCGCCTCCTCGATCTGACCCTCGCTCGCCTGCGTCGCCTCGGCCAGTTCCTTGGCGGAGACCGCCTGCGGGGAGAGGAAGAGCAGCGCCTCGACGGTGCGGGAGAGATCGCTCATGCGCCCTTGCCGATGTTGGTCGGCGCCACCTTCTTGACCCGGATCGGGCCGAAGCACTCGCTCTGCTCCCAGGTCACCTCGCCCTTGCGGTAGAGCTCGAGCATCGCGAAGACGGTGACCGCCTGGGTCAGCCGGTCCTCGCCGCCGAACTCGTCGTCGAAGTCGAAGTCCTTGCGGCGCAACAGCGCGTCGCGGAGCGCCCGCAGGCGTCGTTCCAGCGAGACGGTCGGGCGGATGTGGCTGAGGTCAACGTCGGGCGGTTCGGTCAGCAGGTCGCCGAGGGCCGTCCCGAGCGCGTCGGGGTCGTAGACCGCGCTCGCCGCCTCGACCGCGACCCGCCGCAGCTCCGCCGGCAGCGGCGCCGAGCGGTAGAGGTAGCCGCGCTCGGACTCGAAGCGCGCCGACAGCTCGACCGCGGCGTCGCGGTAGCGCCGGTACTCGAGCATCCGCGCGATCAGCTCCTCGACCGCCTCCTCGGGTTTGAGCTCGTCCAGCTCTTCCTCGGGGCCGGGGAGCATCAGGCGCGACTTCAGCTCCAGCAGCGCGGCGATGAGGACGAGGAACTCGGTCGCCACCTCCAGCTCCAGCTCGCCCTCGCGCTCGAGGTGCTCGACGTAGGCGACGACGACCTCACCCAGTTGCAGGTCGAGGAGGCTGACCTCCTCGCGCAGGACGACCGCCATCAGCAGGTCGAAGGGCCCGGCGAAGAGCTCGAGGTCGAGATCGAGGTCGAGGTCGGCTATAGCCACCTGGAGGAGACTAGAGCGACGTGCGGCCGAAGCCCATGCGCTCGCGGACCTCGGCCACCACCGGATCGGCCAATTTCCGTGCCTTCTCGGCACCGGCGGCGAATACCCGCTCGAGCTCCGCCTCGTCGGGACGCAGTTCCGCGTAGCCCTCGCGAACGGGCGCCAGGTACTCGACGACGGCCTCGGCGACGGCCTTCTTGAAGTCGCCGTAGCCGGCGCCCTCGAACTCGCTTTCGACCTCGGCCTGGTCTGAGCCGCGGGCGACGGCGAGGATGTCGATCAGGTTGGTGACGCCGGGCTTGTCCTCGCGGCGGACAATCTCCCGCTCCGAATCGGTCACAGCCGAGCCGAACTTCTTGCGGATCGCGTCGGGCTCCTCGAGCACCAGCACCGTCCCGTTCTGGGTGCCGCCGGTGGTCGACATCTTCCGCTCGGGCTCCTGCAGGTCCATGATCCGCGCCCCGACCTTCGGGACCAGCAGCTCGGGGACGACGAGGGTCTCGCCGAAGCGCTCGTTGAAGCGGCGGGCGATCTCCCGCATCAGCTCGACGTGCTGGCGCTGGTCGTCGCCGACCGGGACCTCGGTCGCGCGGTAGGCGAGGACGTCGGCCGCCATCAGCACCGGGTAGTAGAAGAGCGCCGCCGAGGCCAGGTCGCGGTCCTTGCCGACCTTTTCCTTGAACTGGTGCATGCGGTTGAGGTCGCCGTGGGCAGTGACCGAGGAAAGCAGCCAGGTGAGCTCGGTGTGCGCGCGGACGTCGGACTGGCGGAAGAGGATGCAGCGCTCGGGGTCGAGGCCGGCGGCGAGGAGGATCGCGGCGGTGTCGTAGATCCGCTCGCGCAGTTCGACCGGGTCGTAGGCGACCGAGATCGCGTGCAGGTCGACGATGCAGAAGATCGCCGGATCGCCCCGGTCCTGCCCCTCGACGTACTGGCGGATCGCGCCGATGTAGTTGCCGAGGTGCTTGCGGCCGGTCGGCTGGATGCCGGAGAAGATGATCGGCTTCGACATGGGTGCCGCAGCCTAGCCCCTACCTGCGCGCGGCGGCCCTACGCGGGCTCGGGCTCGGGTGCCTCCTCGGCGCGCTTGCGCTCGGCGCAGTCGGCGTCGCTGCCGTGGCCGCACTCGCCCGCCGTGGCGGATCCCCGCGCCGGCACCGTCTCGACCCGGCGGCGCGGGTTCTGGACCCCGAAGCCGGCGACGATGCCGCCGAGGATCATCAGGATCCCGGCGATACCGGTGCCGAGGCGGAAGGAGGAGGTCGAGGCCTCCTCGGCCGCCTGGACGACCCGATCGGCTTCGGCCGTAGGGAGCCCGTCCGCGGCCGGAACCGCTAGCGGCTTTTCCTTCGCTTCGACCACCGCGGCCTCGGCGCTCGCCGCCAGCGGCGCCTCACCGAGCTGGTCGTCAAGCTTGGCCCCGAAGTTGGCGGAGATGACCGCGCCGAGGACGGCGATCGCGAGCAGCCCGGCGACACGGGAGACGCCGTTGTTGACGCCGGAGGCGATCCCGACCCGGTGTTCGTCGACCGAGTCGAGCACGGTCGCGGTCAGGGGCGCCACCGTCGCCGAGAGCCCGACGCCGAAGACGAGTAGTCCCGGGAGGACGTCGACGAGGTAGTTCGAATCGACGTCGACCATCATCAGCAAGAGCAGCCCGATGCCACCGATGATCGGGCCGGCGGTCATCGGCAACCGCGGCCCGGTGCCCGAGGCCATGCGCCCGAAGCGGGGCGAGAGGAAGAACATCAGGATCGAGATCGGCGTCGTCGCGAGGCCCGCCTCCAGGGGCGAGTAGCCGACCACCTGCTGCAGGTAGAGGCCGACGAAGAAGAGGCCGCCGATCAGCCCGGCATAGGTCGAGAAGGTGGTCAGGTTGGTGACCCAGAAGTTGCGGATCCGGAAGAGGCCGAGGGGCAGCATCGGGTGACGCGCCGTCGCCTCGCGGAGGATGAAGAGGCCGAAGCAGAGGACGCCGATGAGCATCGAGCCCCAAACAATGGGGTCCTCCCAGCCGCGCGAAGGCTGCTCGATCAGGGCGAAGGTCGGGGCGCCGAGACCGACGGCCGAGAGGGCGATCCCGGCCCAGTCGATGCCGAGGAAGGCGTCCTCGTCGCGGCTCTCCTCGACCGAGTGCAGCGTCAGCGCAACGGTCGCCGCGATCAGCGGGATGTTGACCCAGAAGATCGCCCGCCAGGAGGTGAACCCGATCAGGGCGCCGCCGCCGGCTGGCCCGACCACCGTTGCGATCCCGGTCCACGCCGTCCACATCCCCACCGCCTTGCCGCGCGCCTCGCCCTCGAAAGTCGAGGCGACGATCGCCAGCGAGCCGGGGACCAGCAACGCCCCGGTCACCCCCTGCAGCGCCCTTGCGGCGATCAGCAGCTCCTCGGTCATCGCGATCGCGCAGAGGATCGAGGTGACGCCGAACCCGACCAGGCCGATGACGAAGATCCGCCGCCGCCCGAACTGGTCGCCGAGGCTGCCGCCGACGAGGAGCAGCGATACCAGCGCCAGGGTGTAGGCCTCGACCACCCACTGCTGGCCCGCGAGGCCGACGTCGAGCCCGTCGCTGATCGCCGGCAGGGCGACGTTGACCACGGTGCTGTCGAGGAAGACGACGGTCGAGCCGAGGATCGTCGCGATCAGGGTCAAGCGCTGCGAGCGAGACACGCGGGTGAGTCTGGCAGGTGGATTGGGTGGGCCCGGGACCTCTGGCCGGGCCTCGTCCGTATACAGGGCATGAGACGAGCAACGACCGCGATCGTGACGCTGCTGGCGGCGATGGCAGTAACTCCCGCCGCGGCCGCCGGGGACGGCCTCGGATTCCTCGGCGCCGCGCATCGCCTCGACGACCCGCCCTACCGCTATGTCGTCCTCTCGCCGCGAGCCCGCCATCCTCTGACGGTGGTCGAGCGAATCGACATGCGGGACTCGACGATCGACCGCTGGTGGTACCTGCGCGGTAACTGGTACCTGCCCGCGGTCGCCGCTGACGGCACCGCCGCCGGGTTCGCCGACGGCAGGCTCGTCCTCACGACCTCGCCGCGCCGCTACCCGCCGAAGCGGACCGGGTTCGCGGTCCTCGACACCCGCCTCTTCCTCCGCCACCCGCAGACGGGACAGGCGCCGCGCCACGCGATCACTCGGTTCAGCCTCCGTGGCGCCTACGGGTTCGACGCGATCTCCCCCGACGCTTCGACGATGTATCTGATCCACAACTTCTTCGGCCGCGGACGTGTCGGGCGCTACGAGGTCCGAGCGCTGGACACCGCCAGCGGCAAGCTGCGACCAGGAGCGATCGTCGACCCCGACGAGCCCGACGAGCGGATGCAGGGTTCGCCGGTCAGCCGGGTCTCCAGCCCCGATGGGCGCTGGGCGTACACGCTCTACGCCGGCAAGGAGGAGATTTTCCTGCACGCGCTCGACACCGTCCGCGGGCGGGCCGTCTGCGTCGACCTGCCCCAGCTCGAGGACCTGCGCGAACCCTTCCAGCTGCGCCTGGGACTCGACAAAGCCGGTGGCAGGATCGTCGTCCGCAGCCGTGACACCAAGAACGCGGGGACCGGCCCCCTGCTGACGATCGACACCGACTCCTTCCAGGTTCACGAGCCGGTGCGGGCAACGGCCTCCAAAGATCCCCTCGTCTTCTTCCACGCGTTCTCCGGGCCCGGGATCCGCACCAAAACGCTCGGGCACTCGACCGCCGGGCGGCGAATCGAAATGCGCCAGGTCGGCGATCCGAAATGGGACGGCGAGCTACTCGTCTTCGGCTGCATCCACGGCGACGAGTGCGCCGCCAGCAAGGTCCAACCCGTATCGAGCCTCAGCGCGGGTTGCCCGGATCCCGATTCCGACATCTACTTCGTGCCGAACCTGGCCCCCGACGGCGAGACCGCGGGATCGCGGCTGAACGCACGCGGCGTCGACCTCAACCGCAACTTCCCCTCTGAGTGGAAGCGGATCGGGAAGCGCTGGAGCCCGCAGTACTCCGGCCCGCGCCCGTTCTCGGAGCCGGAAACGCGCCTCGCCGCGCACGTGATCCGCGCCGTGCGACCGGCGGCAACGATCTGGTTCCACCAGTACCGGGGCCGGCGTCCGTTTGTCCGAGCCTGGGGGCAGAGCATGGAGGGCGGCCGGCATTTCGCCAGCCTCGCCCGGATGCCCTTCCGGGCGATGCGCTGGCTCGCCGGCACCGCCCCGAACTGGCAGAACCACCACTTCGGAGGCGCCGCCTTCGTCGTCGAGCTGCCGCGGGGAGAGCTGGACCAGAAGATGCGGGTGCGGCTGAACGAGGCGATCGTGCGGATGGGCCGATGGGTGCGAGAAGATTGAGATGTCCGAAAGGGGTGGCGCTTGGGAAGTGAGAGCGGTGCGGACGAGCAGAAGCTTGTCCGCGAAGCCCAGGCCGGTTCGAGCGCGGCGATGGCCGAGCTCTACTCGCTGCACTGGCGGCGCGCCTACCGCGCCGCCTACCTCGTCGTGCACGACGCCGCCGCTGCCGAGGACGTCGCCCAGGACGCCTTCCTCGCCGCGGTCGACGCCCTCGACCGCTTCGACCGCCGCCGCCCCTTCGCTCCCTGGCTGCACCGGATCGTCGTCAACCGTGCTCTCGACTGGGCTCGCCGCGAGGCGTTGCGGCGGCGGGTCGACGGCACCGAGTCCGTCTTCGAGCCGCTGCCCCCGCCCGAGGAGGTCGGCGGCGAGATGATCGCGGCGCTGAAGGAGCTCCCGGCCGAGCAGCGCGCCGTCGTCGTCCTGCGCCACCTGCTCGAGTACACGCCCGGAGAGATCGCCTCGATGCTCGACCTGCCGCGCGGGACGGTCAACTCGCGGCTGCGGCGGGGGCTCGACCGCCTGCGGGAGACGGCGGAGCTTGGGACGGCTGCGGAGGGGCGACGATGAGCCCGCGCGACCCACTGGCCGAGGCACTGCGGGAGGTACCGATCCCCGAGCCGGCCGGAACCGAGGAGCGTGGACGGCGAATCGTCGAAGCGGCATTCGCGGAGCGAACGACCAGCGCCCAGGTCGGCCCCTCCGAACTTTGGGGGGCCAGGACCCCCAAAACGTCGGAGAGGCGGAGTCGAAGGCCGCTCCCCCGGCTCGCTCTCGGGCTGGGACTGGCGACGTTGCTCGCGGCGCTGCTGCTCTCGCCGGCCGGGGCCTCTGTCCGCGGCTGGGTCGACGACGTCTTCACGGCGACGACGCCGCGGCCCGAGCCGACGCTGGGCGAGATCCCCGGCGGCGGCCGCCTCCTGATCCAGAGCGCAGCCGGTCCCTGGGTCGTACAGCCGGACGGCTCGCGCCGCCTGCTCGGCGACTACGAAGAAGCGACCTGGTCGCCGCGCGGCCTCTACGTCGGCGTCGCCGAGGGCCGGACCCTGAGCGCGGTCGAGCCGGGCGGGACCCCGCACTGGTCGTTCACCGCGCCGGCCCGGGTCTCCGACCAGCGCTGGGCGCCCTTCGGCACGCGCATCGCCTACCGCTCCGGCCAGACCCTGCGGGTGATCGCTGGCGACGGGACCGAAGATCGGATGGTCGCCGGAAGCAGTGCTCAGATCACCCCGGCCTGGTCGCCCCTGGGGGATCCAACCCTCGCCTACGTCTCCGGCGCGGGCGCGCTGCGGCTGGTCAACAGCGAGAGCCTCGCTGACCTCGCCGCGGCTCCTGCCCTTGACGATGTCGCCGAGATCGAATGGGCCGCCGGCGGCAAGTCGATCCTCGAAGCCTCGCGCCAGGCGCTGCGGCTGCGGGAGGTGCAGCCGCGGAAGCTGCAGCCCCACCCCGCGATCGAGTTCACCCACTCGCTGCCGGTTCCGGCCGGCGCGACGGTGGTCGACGCCGCGCTCGCACCCGAGCAAGAGACCGTCGCCGCCGTCCTCACCGACTGGCGCGATCACGGCACCCGCAGCTCGGTCGTCGTCTACGGGCCTGGCGAGACGAAGCCGCAGCGCCTGCTGACGGTCCCGGGCAGCCTCGGCGAAATCGCCTGGTCCCCGGACGGGCGCAAGCTCCTCGTCACCTGGCCCGCCGTCGACCAGTGGCTCTTCCTGCCGCTCGGCCGCGGCCGCGAAAGCGCGGTGGCGAACATCTCCCGCGCCTTCGCCCCGGGCGGTCGAGCGGCCTCGTTCCCCCGAGTCGACGGCTGGTGCTGTCAGCGCTAGAGCTCGCGCAGTTGTGCCGCGGGGGTGAAGAAATTTCGATACGCCAAGAGGGTGGCGACGAGGGCGGAGATCGAGACGCTACCGAGCAGGGTGTAGAGGAGGATCAGCTGCAAGCGAACGGCGTCGGTCGGGCTGGCGCCGGCGAGCAGCATCCCCACCATCGTCCCCGGGAAGAAGATCAGGCCGGTCGTCTTCGTCGAGTCGACGAGGGCGATCATCCCCGAGCGCAGTGCCCGCCAGACGGTCGGCGCCGCGGCTTCGCGGGCGGTGGCCCCGAGCGCGAGCGTCGCCTCGATCCGCGCCCGCGCATCCGCCATCTCGTCGCCGAGCCGGTTGAGGGCGACGGCGCTGGCGGTCATCGCGTTGCCGATCACCATGCCGCCGACCGGGACCAGGTAGCGCGGGGTCGGGTCGAAGATCCCGAGCGCGACGACGAGGCCGAGGGTGCTGGCGCCGGCGAGCGCGAGGGCGATCAGCAGCGGGCCGAAGGAGCTCGGCACCTTGTCGGCGCGGTGGCGGGCGGTGACCGCCCCGAAGAAGACCATCACCGCCAGCAGCGCCAAGACCAGCCAGATCGTGTCGGCCTCGAAGATCAGCTTGATCGCGTAGCCGACCAGGGTCAGCTGGACGATCGAGCGGCCGGTGGCGACGACGATGTCGCGCTCGAGGTCGGCGCGCTGCCAGCGGGAGATCGCCGCCGCCAGCGCCACCAGGACCAGCGAGGCGGCGACCTGCCAGAGCTCGACGTGGATCGAGGTCGTGCTCACGCCGGCATCTCCACGACGCGGTCGCCGAGTCGGCGCGCCTGCTCGGGGTCGTGGCTGACCAGCACCAGCGAGAGGTCGGACTCCCGGCGCAGCCGCGCCAGCGTCGCCTCGACCGCGTCACGAGCCGCGTGGTCAAGCGCCGAGGTCGGCTCGTCGAGGAGGAGGACGGCGGGACGCTGGGCCAGCGCCCGCGCCAGCATCGCCCGCTGCTGCTCGCCGACCGAGAGCTTGGCGACGTCGCGCCCGGCGAAGCTCGGGTCGAGGCCGGCGCGCGCGAGCGTCTCCTCGACGTCGAGCTCCTCGCCAGCCAGCTCCGCCGCGTAGCGAAGGTTCGATTCAACCGTTCCCTCCAGCAGCGCCGGCAGCTGCGGGACCAGCGAGACCTCGCGCCGCAGCGCCAACGGCTCGTAATCGCCGAGCGGGCGGCCGCGGTAGAAGATCTCGCCGCGGTCGGGGTCGGCGAGCCGGTTCAGCAGCCGCAGCAGCGTCGACTTGCCGGCGCCGGAGGGGCCGACGATCGCCGTCGCGCCCTCGGGAATCGCGACGCTGAAGGAGTCGAGGACGGCGCGCCCTCCGCGGTCGAGACCGACTTCTCGCAGCTCGAAGAGCACCGGACGCAAGATAGTTGTCGAACCGCGCGGCTTATGTAGGGAGGGTGAGTTCGGCTGAAAGAATCTGGGTAGAGGAACCTGCGTATGGCGAGAGCGATTTGGAGTGGAACCATCAGCTTCGGGCTACTGAACGTGCCCGTGCGCCTCTACAGCGCCGTCGCCCGCCGCAACATCGCCCTGCGAGAGATCCGCGAGTCCGACAGCGCCCGGATCAAACACCGCCGCGTCGCCGAAGGGACCGACGAGGAGGTCCCCTACGAGAACATCGTCAAGGCCTACGAGCTCTCCCCCGGCCAGTACGTGCCGCTGGGCAAAGACGAGATGGCCGCGCTGGCGCCGGAGAAGACGCGGGCGATCGACGTCCAGGACTTCGTCGACATCGAGGAAATCGACCCGATGTACTTCGACAGCCCCTACTACCTCGGCCCCGCCGAAGGCGCCGAGAAGGCCTACTCGCTGCTCGCCGCGGCGATGGAAAGCAGCGGCAAGGCAGCGATCTCCCGCTTCGTCTTCCGCAACAAAGAGCACCTGGCGGCGCTGCGCGCCTCCGACGGCGTCCTGACGCTGACGACGATGCGCTTCCACGACGAGGTCGTGCCCCCCGGCGAGCTCGACGTCGTCCCGGACAAGAAACCGAAAGTCGCCAAACGCGAGCGCGAGATGGCCGAGCAGCTAATCGCCTCGCTGAGCACGGAATTTGACCCCGACCAGTATCGCGACGAGTACCGCGAGCAGCTGATGGCGCTGATCGAACAGAAGGCCGAAGGCAAAGAGATCGTCGCCCCCGAAGCCGAGGAACCGAAAGCGACCAAAGCCCCCGACCTGATGGCGGCGCTGGAGGAAAGCATCGCCGCGGTCAAAGGCGACGGCGCCGACGACGGGGCGAAATCGAAATCGAACGGCAAAGCCGCGAAAAAGAGCAAAGCGAAATCGAAAAGCTCTTCCAGCTCGAAGTCCAAAGCCAAAGCCTCCAAATAGGCTCCTAAGCCGTGGGCGAGACGCGGCTAGTCGAGGTCGAGGGCAAAGAGCTCAAGCTCAGCAACCTCGACAAGGTGCTCTACCCGAAGGCGGGGTTCACCAAGGGCGAGATGGTCGACTACTACGCCAAGGTGGCGCCGGCGATCGTCCCCCACCTGAGCGGCCGGGCGGTGACGCTGCGCCGCTTCCCGGAAGGGGTCGAGGACCTCGACGCCGCCTTCTTCGAGAAGCGCTGCCCGAAACACCGTCCGAAATGGGTGAAGACGGCGAAAGTGCAGGCGGGGCCGCGGGCCGGGGTAATCGAGTTCTGCGTCTGCGACAGCCTGCCGACGCTGGTCTGGATGGCGCAGCTGGCGGCGCTGGAGCTGCACCCCTCGCTTTCCAAGAGCCGGGCGCCGAAACGGCCGACCGTCGTCGCCTTCGACCTCGATCCGGGGCCGCCGGCGGACGTAGTCGACTGCGCGCGAGTGGGGCTGCGGCTGCGCGAGGTGCTGTCCCAGCTCAAGCTCGAGTCCTTCGTGAAGACCTCCGGCTCGAAGGGGATGCAGCTCTACGTCCCCCTCAACACCAAGACCTCCTACGAGGAGACCCGCCCCTTCGCGCAGGCCCTGGCACAGCTGATAGCCAAAGGGGACCCCGAGAACATCCTCGCGAAAATGGGCAAAAAGACCGACCGCAGCGGCAAGGTCTTCATCGACTGGTACCAGAACAACGAACGCAAAACGACGATCTCCGTCTACTCGCTGCGGGCCCGCGAACGCCCCACCTGCTCGACGCCGGTCACCTGGGACGAGGTCGAGACGGTGGCCGATTCGGGCGACGGTTCGAAGCTCGTCTTCGAGGCTGGCGACGTCCTGGAGCGGATCGAGCAGCACGGCGACCTCTTCGCGCCGGTTTTGGAGCTGGAGCAGGAGCTGCCGCAGCTTTGATTGCGTAGCGGGGTTGAAAAGGCATGCGAATCACGGCGCTCTCGATAGTGCTCCTTGCCCTCGCGGCGACGGTCGCGCACGCTTCACCCGAACCGCCGCCGCCGGGGACGCCGCCTTCCCTGACGGGCCTGGAAATGACCGAGCGGACGATCCTGGCGCCCAACACGCCGAAGAGCACGCGTTCGAAGCTGCCGCGGAGGACGGTCTTCTCTTTCTTCATCAACCAGAACGCGACCTTCAGCGTCGTCTTCAAACAGGTCCGTAGGGACGGTGGGCTGGTCCGCCGCGGAGCGTTCAGCCGCGCCGGCGTCACCGGCAAGAACAGGATCCGCTTCGAAGGCAAGCTGCCGAAGCCGAAGGGCGGCATCCAGTTTCTCGGCGCCGGGCGCTACCGGGCCTTCTTCAGGTCCTACAACGAGAACGGGGAATCCCCCGAAGCCTCGATCGGGTTCCGCGTAGTGCGGCCGAAGAGCTAGTCGAACTGCTGGCGCACGACCGGCTGCCGCGTCGCCTTGACCTCGTCGAGGCGGCGGACCGGGGTCGTGTAGGGAGCGTTCCTCGCCAGCTCGGGGTCGGTCTCGGCCTCGGCGAGTATCTTCTCGATCGCCTCGGCGAAGGCATCGAGGGACTCTTTCGCCTCGGTCTCGGTTGGCTCGACCATCAGCGCCTCGTCGACGAGGAGCGGGAAGTAGACGGTCGGCGGGTGGAAGCCGTAGTCGAGCAGGCGCTTGGCGAGATCGAGGGTGGCGAGGCCGAGGTCGCGCTTCATCGGCTTGCCCGAGAGGACGAACTCGTGCATGCAGTGGCGATCGAAGGCGATCGGCAGGCGATCGCCGGCGCGACCCTCGGCGAGGCGCGCCTTCAGGTAGTTGGCGTTGAGGACCGCGGTCTCCGAGGCCTCCGTGAGACCGTCGCCTCCGAGGCTGAGGATGTAGGCGTAGGAGCGGACGAAGACGCCGAAGTTGCCCTGGAAGCCGCGCAGGCGCCCAATTGACTTCGGCCGCTCGAAGTCGAGGTCGAAGTTGGGCCCGTGGCCGTTGGAGCCCTCGAGGCGGACGACCTGCGGCCGCGGCAGGAAGGGCTCGATCCGGTCGGAGACTGCTATTGGGCCGGCGCCGGGGCCGCCGCCGCCGTGCGGCTGGCTGAAGGACTTGTGGAGGTTGACATGGACGATGTCGAAGCCCATGTCTCCCGGCCGCGATTTCCCCATCACCGCGTTGAGGTTGGCGCCGTCGTAGTAGAGCGTCCCCCCCGCCTCGTGGATCAGCGAGGCGATCTCGGCGATGTTTTCGTCGAAGACGCCAAGCGTGTTCGGGTTGGTCAGCATCAGGCAGGCGACCTCGCCCTCGTTCTCGGCCAGCTTCGCCCGCAGGTCTGCCATCTCGACCCCGCCGACCTCGTCGGTGGCGACTTTGACCACCTCGTAGCCGGCCATCGTCACCGAGGCCGGGTTAGTCCCGTGCGAGGTGTCGGGGGCCAGCACCTTCGTCCGCACCTCGCCGCGATCGGCGTGGTAGGCGCGGGTCAGCAGCAGGCCGGCGAGCTCGCCGTGGGAGCCGGCGCTGGGCTGCAAGCTGACGTGGGGCAAGCCGCAGATCTCACTGAGGGACTCCTGCAGCAGCCACATCAGCTCCAGCGCTCCCTGGGCGCGGCGCGCGTCCTGCGCCGGGTGCAGGCGGGCGTGGCCGGGCAGCGCCGCGACCCGCTCGTTGAGGCGCGGGTTGTGCTTCATCGTGCAGGAGCCGAGCGGGTAGAAGCCCGAATCGAGGTCGAAGTTGCGGCGCGAGAGGCGGTTGTAGTGGCGGACGATCTCCGGCTCGGCGATCTCCGGCAGCCGCGGCGGCTCGGCCCGCAGCAGGTTCTCCGGGATCAGCTCGGCGAGCGGCTTCTCCGGCACTTCGGCCGCGGGCAGCGCCGCGGCGCGGCGACCGGCCTTCGACTTCTCGTAGATCGTCTGCGCCTTTTCGGCCTGCATCGGCGTCTCAGTCAGAGCCATCAGGCAGTCACCCCCTCGCGCTCGGCGGCGACGGCGGCTCCAAGTGCCTCAGCGAGCTCGTCGATCTGGGCCTTGGTGCGGCGCTCGGTGATCGCGACGAGCAGCCCGTCCTTGTACTCGGGGTATTCGCGGCCGAGCGGGTAGCCGGCGGCGATGCCGCGCTCGGCGACGCGGTCGAGGACCTTCTCGACCGGCGCCTCCAGCCGCACCGCGAACTCGCGCGCCACAGGTGCCTCGTGCAGCAGCTCGACCCCGCTCACCCCGGCCAGACGCTCGCGCGCGTAGGCGGTCCGCTGGACCAGCAGCTCGCCGATCTCGCGGAAGCCCTCGCGACCGAGCCAGGCGAGGTGGACCATCGCCCCCAGCGCGTTCAGCGCCTGGGCGGTGCAGATGTTGTTCGTCGCTTTCTCGCGGCGGATGTGCTGCTCGCGCGTCTGCAGCGCCAGGACGAAGCCGCGGCGGCCGTCGACGTCCTCGGTTTCGCCGGCGATCCGCCCCGGCATGCGTCGGATCTGCGCCTCGGTCGCGCAGAAGAAGCCAAACGAGGGGCCGCCGAAATCCAAGCGGTTGCCAAGCGGCTGGCCCTCGCCGAGAGCGATGTCGGCACCGCACTCGCCCGGCGGCTTCAAGATCCCCAGCGTCATCGGGTCGCAGGCGACGATCAGGAGCGCGCCGTGCTCCTTCGCCGCCGCCCCGAGCGCCTCGACGTCCTCGACCGCGCCGAGGAAGTTGGGAGTCTGGAGGAAGACGGCGGCCGTCTCGCCGTCGACCGCCTCGGCCAGCGCCGCAGCGTCGGTCAGCCCGCCCTCGAGCCCGACTTCGACCACCTCGGCGCCATAGCCGACCGAGTAGGTGCGCAGGGTCTCGCGGCTGTGGGGATGGACACCGCGGGAGACGACGAACTTGCGCCGTTTCGTTGCGCCCATCGCCAGGTAACCGGCGGAGGCGACCGAGGACGGTCCCTCGTAGAGGCCAGCGCTGGAGACGGGCAGGGCGGTCAGCTCCGACATCGCCGTCTGAAACTCGAACATCACCTGCAGCCCACCTTGGGAGATCTCCGGCTGGTAGGGCGTGTACGGGGTCAGGAACTCGCTGCGCGAAGTAATCGCGTCGACGATCGCCGGCACGTAGTGGTCGTACATCCCCGCGCCGAGGAAGCTGACCTGCTCTTCGGCGTCGGCGTTGCGCTCGGCGAGCGCCGCCAGCCGCTCGTAGACCTCGGCCTCTCCCATCCCGTCCGGGAGCGCTAGCGGCCGGCCGAGGCGCAGCGGCTCGGGGATCTGCTCGAAGAGCTCGTCGACCGAGGAGACGCCGATCGCGTCCAGCATCTCCCGCCGGTCGTCAGGGGTGGCGGAGGTGTAGCGAGTCACCCGGCTAAGGCTAGGGAACGGGGAGGGCGGGCTTCTCGCCTAGCGGTCCAGCATCTTGCGGTATTCCTGGACGCCGAGGAGCGTCTCCGCCTCCTCAGGCGCGGTCAGCCGGACTTTGACCAGCCAGCCCTCGCCGTAGGGGTCCTCGTTGACCTTCTCGGGGTTGTCCTGCAATGCATCGTTGACCTCGACAATCTCGCCGGAAAGCGGCGCGATGACGTCGGAGACCGCCTTCACCGACTCGACCTCGGCATAGGAGGAGTCTTTCTGGATCGTCGCCCCGACCTCGGGCGGGTCAAAGAAGACGACCTCGCCGAGCGAGTCCTGGGCGTACCAGGTGATCCCCATCGTCGCCTGGTCGCCCTCGATCCGGGCCCAGTCGTGTTCCTCGTGGTAGCGCAGGTCCTCGGGGTAGGTGCCTTCGGATGATGCCGGTGCCAAGGCTCAGCTCCTTTTCGCGTAGAGGGGCTTGGAAGCTATCCGGGCGCGGCGTCGCTTGCCGCGCACGTCGATTTCGATCTCGGTCCCGGGCTCGGCCAGCTCCGCGCTGACATAGGCCATCCCGGCGCCGAGCTCGAGCGAGGGGGCGAAGGTGCCACTGGTGACGGCGCCGACCTGCTCGTCGCCGCGGAGGACAGGGTTGCCTTCGCGCGGGATCCCTTTGTCCTCGATCGTGAAGGCGACGAGCGTCTCGGCGGTGCCCTCGGCGCGGGCGCGGGCGATCGTCTCGGAGCCGATAAAGCCAGTCGCCTCGTTGCAGCACCAGCCGAGGCCGGCTTCTATCGGATTGCGCTCAGGCGTCAGCTCGTTGCCGTGCAGCGGGAAGCAGACCTCCAGCCGCAGGGTGTCGCGGGCGCCAAGGCCACAGGGGACGACGCCGGCGTCGAGCAGCTCGGCCCAGATCGGGGAGGCGACCTCGGGGTCGATCAGCAGCTCGACTCCGTCCTCGCCGGTGTAGCCGGTGCCGCAGGCGAGGGCCGGGCGACGGCCGACGCGGACGTGGGAGACGTGGAAGCGCGGCGGCAGCTCGATCCCCAACGCCGAGGTCAACACTGCCCGCGCGTGCGGCCCCTGGACGGCGAGCATCGCGTAGCGGTCGGCGACGTCGCGGACGATGACGTCGAACTCGCGGCTCTGGCGCCCGAGCCAGGCGAGGTCGGTCCCGTGGTTGGCGGCGTTGGTGACGATCAGGAAGCGATCGGCGCCGAGCCGGTAGACGAAGAGGTCGTCCAGCACGCCGCCGTCCTCCTGGCAGAGACACGAGTACTGGGCGCCGCCGATCTCGATCTTGGCGACATCGTTGGATGCCCCTCGACCTCGACCTCGCCCATGTGGGAGACGTCGAACATCCCGACGTGCCTGCGCACCGCCGAGTGCTCCTCCCGGATCCCCTCGTACTGCACCGGCATCTCCCAGCCGGCGAAGGGCACGAGCTTCGCGCCCAGCTCGACGTGCCGCTCGTAGAGAGGGGTGCGTCGGGTGGCGGTGGCCGCGTCGCTCACACGGCCAATCTATTGAAGAGGTCGCTTCTACTCTTTAAGGAACCCAGGCACGTCGATGTCGTCCTCGGACACGCGGAGTTTCCTGATCTCCGTGTCCTCGGCCGATACCCGCGGCCGGCTCTCGTAGCGCCGCCGCACCCGCTGCGGCGAGCGGGCGAGAAGCTCGAAGCCCTCGAAGCCGGTGGCGATGACCGTGACCCGGACCTCGTCTTTCATCGACTGGTCTACGACGGAGCCGAAGATGATGTTGGCGTTGTCGTCGGCCTCGGCCTGGACGAGCTGCGCACCTCGAACAGGCCGAGGTCGTTGCCGCCGGTGATGTTCAGCAGGATGCCGGTAGCGCCCTCGACCGACTGCTCGAGCAGCGGGCTCGAGATCGCGTTCTTCGCGGCCTCGGTCGCGCGGCTCTCGCCGCTCGCGGAGCCGATGCCCATCAGCGCCGAGCCGGCGTCGTGCATGATCGTGCGCACGTCGGCGAAGTCGAGGTTGATCAGGCCGGGGATCGTGATCAGGTCGGTGATGCCCTGGACGCCCTGGCGGAGGATGTCGTCAGCCTGGCGGAAGGCCTCGAGGACGCTGGTGCGGCGCTCGACGGCCTGCAGCAGCTTCTCGTTCGGGACGATGATCAGAGTGTCGACTTTGTTGCGCAGTTTCTCGATGCCCTCGAGCGCCTGCTGCATCCGTCGTTTGCCCTCGAACTCGAACGGTTTGGTCACCGCACCGACGGTGAGGGCGCCGATCTCCTCCTTGGCGATCTCGGCGATGACGGGGGCCGAACCGGTGCCGGTGCCGCCGCCCTCGCCGGCGGTTACGAAGACCATGTCGGCGCCCTTCAGCGCCTCCTTGATCTCGTCGCGGCTCTCGGCCGCCGCGCCGGCGCCGACCTCGGGGTTGCCCCCGGCGCCGAGGCCGCGGGTCAGCTCCTGCCCGATCGAAAGCTTGATGTCGGCGTCGCAGGCCTGCAGCGCTTGCGCGTCCGTGTTGACGGCGACGAACTCGACGCCGCGAATTCCAGCGTCGATCATCCGGCTGACGGCATTGGTGCCGCCGCCGCCCGCGCCGACGACCTTGATTACCGCGAGGTAAGTGGATTCCATTTTGAGTTGAGCCCTTGTTCCGTCCGAGCCTTTAGCAACACTCTAGGGTTCCAGCCGTTGCCTCAAGCGCGGAAATTGCGCTCAACGTAGGGGATTCCGTCCCCTCTGTCAAACGCCCGGCAACCTTCATGCAGCATCGATATCTCAACCATTACTTGAGGGTTGACCTACTCTCACCCTCAGGTCGAGACTTTTCGACGCCGCATGGCAAAGCCCTTTCGCGGGCCTCGGAGAAGGTTCAGGGTGGCGGCGGAAGTTCGTATTCTTCGCCGTCGTAAGAGGGTCGGGCTGGTGAGGCCAGGTCTACATAATTGAGCGCGGTAACAGAGGGGTCGGCGAGGATCGCCGCCGCCGCCCGCCACTTTCGCTGCGCTTGCGAGGCGTCGCCGAAGCGCAGTTCGATCCCCGTGGTGAGCTCGACGTCCACCCCGCTCTCGCCGTAGTAGCTGCCGGACACGTAGGACTCCAGCTGGTCCGGGACGGCGGCGAGGACCTGTACCTGTTCGAGCGCCGGGCCGCGGACGCGGCCGCCTTTCGGCACCTCGTCCAGGGACAGCTGCGGGAGCGGGCGCTCCTCCGGTAGCGGCAGCCAGCGGACGACGGCGCCGCCGCTGGATACACCCACCGCTTCGTCCCCTTCGCCGATCGTCGCGACCAGCTGCGGGACGGAGACGTGGGGGTCGGCCGAGTCGGTGCGGATGACGAACCAGTAGATGCCCACCGCCACCACCAGCACGGCAGCGAGGAGGGTCAGGATCCGATTCCGGCTCAAAGCTCCCACCCATCTGGCCAACTGACCTTGCCGAGAATCTGCACCTCCGGCTCGAGCTCGACCCCAAAGCGCTCGTGCACGCGGCGCCGCCCCTCGGCCATCAGCTCGAGGACGTCGGCGGTGGTGGCACCGCGGTAGTTCTCGACGAAGTTGGCGTGCTTCTCGGAGAAGCGGGCACCGCCGTGGCGAAGACCGCGGCAGCCGGCGGCCTCGAGCAGCTGCCCCGCCGAGCGCCCCTCCGCCCGCTCGTCCTCGGGGTTCTTGAAGGTCGAGCCGAAGGTCTTGATTCCCGAGGGCTGCGCCTCGCGCCGGCGGTCGCGCATGCTCGCCAGCGTCGCCTTGATCTCGCCCGGATCGGCGGGCTCGAGGCCGAAGGAGGCGCGGGCGACGACCTCCCCCTCGCGCAGGTTCGAGTGGCGGTAGGTGAAGCCGAGCTGGTCGGGAGTGCGACGCTCGCTGCCGGCGGCGGTGCAGACCTCGACCCACTCGAGCACCCGGGCCAGCTGACCGCCGTAGGCGTTGGCGTTCATCCGCACCGCCCCGCCTGCGGTACCGGGGATGTTGACCCCGAACTCAAGCCCCGAGAGGCCCCAGTTGGCCGATTTGGCCGCGGCGGAGGGGAAGCGATAGCCGCCGCCGCAGATGACCCGGTCTCCCTCTCGCTCGATTCCGGCGAGGTCGCCGTCCAACTTCAGCGCCAGCCCGTGGAAGCCGTCGTCGGCGACCAGGAGGTTCGAGCCGGAGCCGATGACGCCGACCGGCAGCCCCTCTTCGTCCGCCCAGCGGAGGGCGGCGATCAGGTGCTCCTCGTTGTCGGGGCGAGCGAACCAATCGGCGGCGCCGCCGGTGCGGACGGTGGTCAACCGCGCCAGCGGGAAGTCCCGCTTGAGCCCCTCGGGCGGCGCGCTCACGTCACTGCCTCCGTCGCCAGTTGCTCCCCGAGCCTGAAGATGTCGCCGGCGCCAATCGTCACCAGCACCGTCCCCTCGCCGTACGCATGTGGGTTTTCGTCGAGGCGGGAAGCCAGGGCGCGCTGGGCCAGCTCGGCCGTCGGTAGCCACCAGACCGGCCCGCCCCCCATTCGGGTCGCCGCCGCCTGGGCAACCTGGAGGCCGCTGACGCCGGCGAGGTCGCCCACCGGCGCCTCGCGGGCCGGGTAGACGTCGAGGACGAAGGCCTCGTCGGCGAGGGCGAGGGCGGCGCCGAACTCGGTGGCAAGAGCCTTCGTCCGCGAGTAGAGGTGGGGCTGGAAGACGGCGAGGAGGCGCGAGGGCTTCAGCTCGCGCAGGGCCGAAAGAGCTGCCCGCACCTCGGTCGGGTGGTGGGCGTAGTCGTCATATATAGAGACCGGGCCGCGCGCCCCCTTCAGCTCGAGGCGGCGATGGACGCCGCGGAAGGACGCCAGGGCCGCGGCCGCGGGTCCCATGTCCAGCCCGGCCAGCCCGATCGCCGCCAGGGCGGCGCGGGCGTTGCGGCGGTTGTGCTCGCCGGGGACCGCCATGTTCAGCTCCTCGGGACCGGGGGAGCGGCCGTCGAAGCGGGCAACCTCATCCCCGGTCCGGGAGAGCCAGCCCATCTCCTCGTCGGCAGGGATGACGACCCCGCGTGCGGGTCCGGCGAAGGCAGCGAAGGCCTCGTGCAGCTCGGCGAGCGAGCCCCAGTGCGAGTGGTGGTCCATCTCGACGTTGGTGACGACGGCCACCTCGGGCCGCAGGCGCAGGAAGCTGGCGTCGCTCTCGTCGGCCTCGGCGACCACCCACTCGCCCTCGCCCCAGCCGGCGTTGGCGGTGCCGCCATCGGGGCCGAGGCCGGGCACCTCGCCGCCGACGAAGAAGGCCGGGTCGGCGCCGATCGCGCGCAGCGCCCAGACGGTCATCGCCGTCGTCGTCGTCTTGCCGTGGGTGCCGGCGATCGCGATCAGCCGCTTCTCGGCGCAGAGCTCGGCGAGCAGCTGCCCGCGGTGGATCGGCTCGATGCCGCGCTCGCGGGCGAGGGCGAGTTCCGGGTTGTCCGCGGATATCGCGGTCGAGACCACCACCTCGGCGCCCTCGGGGAGGTTGGCGGCATCGTGGCCGACGGCAGGGTCGAGCCCCGCCTCCCGCAGCCGCCCCATATAAGAGGACTCGCTGCGATCGCTGCCGGTGACGGTGGCGCCGAGCCGCGCGCAGACGAGGGCGAGACCGCTCATCCCGGCGCCGCCGATGCCGATGAAGTGCAGCCGCCGACCGCTCCAGTCGGTCACGCCGCTGCCTCCAGGACCTCGTCGGCGATCCGGCGCGCGGCATCGGGCTTCGCCAGCTTGCGGGCGGCCGCCGCCATCGTCTCGAGCCGGGCGTCGTCGGCGAGCACGGCCACGACCTCGTCCCGCAGCCGCTGCGCCTCCAGGTCCGAGTCCGCGATCACGCTCGCGGCCCCGCCCTGGCGCATCCACTCGGCGTTGGCGGTCTGGTGGTCAGCGGTCGCGTAGGGAAAGGGAACGAGGATCGCCGGGCGGCCGGCGGCGACCACCTCGAAGATCGAGCCGCCCGAGCGACCGAGGACGAGGTCGGCGGCGGCAAGGGCATCGCCCAGGTTCGGCTCGTACTCCAGCAGCGTGTAGCGGTCGTGATGGGGCGCAACCGCGAGCCGCGCCTCGATCTCGGCGAAGTCGCGCTTGCCAGCGATGTGGAGGACGTGGAAGTCGCGGGCTCCCTCCCCAAAGGCCTCGATCGCGGCGAAGTTGATCGAGCGGGCGCCCTGGCTACCGCCGACGACGAGCAGGCAGCGGGCGTCCTCGGCGATGCCGAAGCGCTGGCGCGCCTGCGCCCGGTCGCTTTCGAGGACGGCTTTGGGAACCGGACGCCCCGTCACCAGGTAGCGGGTCCCCTCCCTGCCCTCGATCGGGAATGCGAGGCAGACGCGCCGCGCCCGCCCGGCCAACAGCCGGTTAGCGAGGCCGAGGTGACTGTCGGCCTCGGTCAGGACCAGCGGGGTCCCCGTCAGCGTCGCCGCCATGCCCGCGGGCCCGGCGACGAAGCCGCCGCCGCCGACGACCACGTCGGCGCCCCTCGCTCGCAGCACCTTTCGCGCCGCACCCACGGCAGCCAGCGCCTCGACTCCCGCCCGTGCTGCCTTCAGTGGGTTGCGGCGGTCGATCCCGCGCACCTTCACGAGGTCGATCTCATAGCCGGCGGCCGGCACCAGCTCGGCCTCCATCCGTCCCCGCGCGCCCAGGAAGCTGACCTCGGCGCCGCTAGCCCGAAGCTCGTCGGCGACCGCCATGGCGGGCACGACGTGCCCCGCGGTTCCCCCCGCCGCCACCACCACTCTTGGCTTTCCTGGCACCGTTTGCTCTGCTCCTTTCGCGCGCGGGCGAGCGCCCGCCATCGATGGCGCGCAGTTTGCCAGCGCCGGTGGGCGTTGCCCTGCGCGCCGAGGCGGCAGCGCCGCCGCGGGCGACGTTGAGGATCAGGCCGACGGCGAAGAGGCTCGCCATCAGGCTGCTGTTGCCGTAGGAGACGAAGGGCAGCGGCACGCCGGTCAGCGGCGCCATCCCCATCACCGCGAAGAGGTTGATGATCGCCTGCACCAGGACCAGCGAGGTGAGGCCGGTGACCAGCAGCTTGCTGTAGACGTCCTTCGCCTTCTGCGCGGTTTTCAGCCCGGCGTAGCCGAACATCGCGAAGAGCCCGACGACGCCGGCGATCCCGACCAGCCCCAGCTCCTCGCCGATCACCGCGGTGATCATGTCGGTGTGGGCCTCGGGCAGGTAGAAGGCCTTCTGGACGCCGTTGCCGAGGCCCTCGCCGAAGATGCCGCCGCTGCCGAGGGCGATTTTCGCCTGCGCCGCCTGGAAACCGGCCCCGGCGGCGTCGGCGCTCGGGTTGAGGAAGGAGGTGAGGCGGGCCATCCGGTAGGGCTCGACGACCGCCATCAGCAGCGCCAGGACCCCGATCACGAGGCCGATTTTGCCGAGGTCGGCGGGGCGCACACCGGCGGCGACCAGGGTAGCGCCGACCGAAAAGGCGATCACCATCGTCGTCCCCATGTCCGGCTGCAGCATGATCAGCAAGCTGGAGGCGCCGACGACGAGGAGGAAGGGCATCAACCCTTCCAGCGAGCGAACTCGCTTTGGTTTTTGCGCCAGGAGGTCGGCGCCGTAGAGGATCAACGCCACCTTCGCCAGCTCCGAGGGCTGGATCTGGAGGAAGCCGCCGCCGAGCCAGCGCGTCGCCCCATTTACTTCGGTGCCGACAGCGAGCACGGCGAGGAGGAGGAAGATCGAGCCGGCAAGGAGGATCGGCGTCAGCTGTCGCACCACGCGCAACCCGTGCTTGGAGGCGAGGACCATGATCACCAGGCCGACCGCACCGAAGAGCAGCGTCCGCTTCAGGTAGAAGGCGCTGTCGGAGAGGCCGCCGTCCTGGAGGATCCGGGTCGTCGAGCTGGCGGAGAAGACCATCACCGCCCCAAGCGCGAGCAGGCAGAGCGTCGCGGTCAGCAGCATGTTGTACTCGGGCGGCAGCGGCCGGCTGCGCTTCTTCGGGCTCTTGCGCCGTCTCTTTGCCACTTTCGCGCTCATCGCGCCAGCTCCCCGACGACCTCGCGGAAGCGGTCGCCGCGCGCTTCGAAATTCTTGAAGGCGTCGAAGCTGGCGCAGGCGGGCGAGAGGAGGACAACCTCGCCCGGCGCCGCTGCCTTGGCGGCGCGGCGGACCGCGTCCTCGAGGTCGGCGCAACGGTGCAGCTCGACTCCGGCTGCGACGACCGACGCCAACTCGCGGGCCATGCGCTCGGTCGTTGCTCCGATCAGGTAGCAGGCGCGGGCGCGCTCGACCAGAGGCTCGATCAGCGGGTCGAAGGAGCTGTCCTTCTCGCTGCCGCCAAGGATCGCGTGGACGCCGCTCTCGAAAGCTCGGATCCCGACTGCAGCAGAGGAGACGTTGGTCGCCTTCGAGTCGTTGACGAAGCGGACGCCGTCGATCTCCGCCACCGGCTCGAGCCGGTGCGGGAGGCCGGCGAAGCTGCGCAGGCCCTCGCGGACGGCGTCGCGGTTGATCCCCATCGCCAGCGCCGCCGCGGCGGCGGCCATCGCGTTGGACACGTTGTGCTCGCCGAAGAGGCCGAGCTCGGAGGCCGGGAGCAGCGGCTCGCCGTCGTAGAAGATCGTCCCCTCGGCGAGCGCGACCTCGCACTCGGGTGAGGCGCCGACGCAGAAGGCGATACGGCGGGCGCAGCCGCCGAGATCGGTTCCGGCGACGGCGGGGTCATCGGCGTTGTAGATGGCGACGTCATCGTTTCCTTGGTTGGCGAAGATCCGCAGCTTCGCCGCCAGGTAGTGCGTGAGGTCGCCGTGGCGGTCGAGGTGGTCCGGGGCGAGGTTGAGGAAGACCGCGCACTCCGGAGCGAAGGCGACCGTGTCTTCGAGCTGGAAGCTCGAGCACTCGCAGACGACCGTCACCTCGGGGTCGACCTCGTCGAGCAGACCGGCGAGGGCAGTACCGACGTTCCCCGCGAGCGTGACTGGTTCGCCGGCGCTGCGGTAGAGGTGGCCGAGCAGCTCCACGGTCGTCGTCTTGCCGTTGGTTCCAGTGACGCCGATGAAGCGGTTCGGCAGCGCCCGCCAAGCGAGCTCCATCTCCCCCACCACCTCAATCTCCCGCTCCAGCGCCGCCGCGATCACCGCCGCCTCCCGGGGTACACCCGGGCTCTTAACGACGGTATGCGTCCCCTCGAGCTGCGCCAGTCCATCCGTATCCAGGAAGACTTCGACGCCCGCCCCCTTCAGCCCTGCTGCCCCCTCGGGATGCCCGGAATCGACCGCGCGCACCTGGTACCCACGCCGCGCCAGCATCCGCGCCGCCGCCTGGCCCGAACGGGCGAGGCCGACGACGAGAAACGGCCCTCTCGGCAGCGGGGGGCGAACTTCCTTGCGGGGTGGCGCAGCCATTCTTCGGAAGCTTCGCGATCGAGTCGGGCGGACCTGTCAGGCGGCGGCGAAAGCGCGAATCTCGGCAGCCAGCGCCTCGGGCTGGTCCTCCGGGATCAGGGTGAAGCAGTCGGGCAGCTCGACGTAGCGGCTGTTCGGAAACGAGTCGGCGAGGGCGCGGCCGGCCTCGTTGGGCATCATCTTCCCCTCCTTGTCCCAGACGACGAGGACGGGCTTCTGGAAGGACGGGAGCGCGGCGCTCGCCCGGGCGAGGTCGTGCTTACCGCGCATCGCGTCGCCGGCGTAGCGGCGCAGGTCGCGGCGGATCTCCTTTTTGCGCAGCGGCTCCATCCAGTCGCGCATCAGCTCGTCGGGGACGCCGCGCTTAGTCATCTGGCCGAAGACGAACGGGAGCTTCCGCAGCCGCGGCTGCAGCAGCAGGGAACGGGTGGCGACGTAGCCGCCGGGCAGCTTGGCTGAGAGCCAGGCGGCGAAGCCGGCGAGGCCGGGCGGGTAGTTGCCGGCGGTCTCGCAGGAGACCAGCACGAGCTTGCCGACCCGGTCCATCCCCCCGTCAGCGATCATCACCTGCGCCCCGCACCAATCGTTGAAGCAGAGGGTGACGCCGCGCAGGTCGGCGGCCTCGAGGAACTCAGTGACGATCCGTCCCATCCCGATCAGGCTGAGGTCGGCGTCGCGCCTCATCGGTTTCCAGTGCGCCCCGGTCGGCAGCGAAGGCGAGACGCATCGGAACTCCGGCGCCAGCTCGTCGATCACCTTGCGCCACTGCTTCCAGTCCATCAGCAGCCCGGGGATCATCACCACGACCGGCCCGTCGCCACCCGTGTCCTGGTAGGCGATCCGCCCGGCGGTTACCTCTACTTCCGGCACCGCCTAGCTGCCGATCGACTGCTGGTAGAGGGTGAAGCCGATCCCCGAGCAGACGGCGGCGATGATCCAGAAGCGGAGCATGATCTTCGTCTCCGACCAGGCCATCATCTCGAAGTGGTGGTGGAGCGGCGCCATCAGGAGGACGCGGCGGCGGAAGGTTTTGAAAGCGAAGACCTGGAGCAAGACCGAGAGCGCCTCGATCACGAAGATTCCACCGATGATGATCAGCAGGACCTCGGTCTGGGTCATCACCGCCAGCGCCCCGATCGCTCCGCCGAGGCCGAGCGAGCCGGTGTCCCCCATGAAGATCGAGGCCGGGAAGGCGTTGTACCAGAGGAATCCGATGCAGGCGCCGACCAGGCAGGCCGAGAGCAGCGCCAGGTTCTGCTGCTCGTTCGCAACGAAGGTGATCGCCGTGTAGGCGAGGAGGACGATCGCGCAGGAGCCTGCGGCGAGGCCGTCGAGGCCGTCGGTGAGGTTGACACCATTCGAAGTACCGGCGATCACGAGGAAGACGAGGACGAGGTAGAGCGCCGGGCCGAGGTCGATGCTGCCGTCGCCGATCCGGAAGTACAGGGTCGGCTCCAGCCCGACCTCGTGCCGCGCCACCCACCACAGCGCCAGCGCCAGCAGCAGTTGGCCGATCAGCTTCCAGCGTCCGGCGAGCCCGAGCGAGCGTCGTTTGACGATCTTGATGTAGTCGTCGGCGAAGCCGAGCGCGGCGCAGCCCATCGCCACCCCGAAGACGGCCAGGCTCTGGGCATCGCGGTCGGAGAGGACGAGGAAGGGGACGCAAATCGAAGCGAAGACGATCAGCCCGCCCATCGTCGGCGTCCCCGCCTTGGTGTGGTGCTCCTGCGGGCCGTCCTCGCGGATGTGTTGCCCGAACTCCTTCACCCGCAGGTATTCGATGAATTTCGGCCCGAGGAAGATGCAGATCAGCATCGCCGCCATCCCCGCGATCAGGACTTCGCCCATCAGCCCTGCTCCGCGGCGACGAGTTCGGGGAGCTGCTCGGCGACGGCCTCCAGACCCGCGGAGCGCGAGCCCTTGACGAGGACGGCGTCGCCGGGCTCCAGCCGCTGCGCCAGCAGTTCGGCGGCCTCATCCGGGTCGGCGACGAGCTCGTCGGGGTCGTAGTCGCGGGCGGGAAGGCCGACGCCGATCACGAAATCGACTCCTGCGTCGCGGGCGTGCTCGCCGACCTCGCGGTGGTAGCCGGCCGAGCCCGGCCCGAGCTCGCCCATCTCGCCGAGGACGGCGACCGTCCGCTCGGCCCCGAGGCCGGCGAGATGGTCGAGCGCCGCGCGCATCGACACCGGGTTGGCGTTGTAGCAGTCGTTCACGAGGACGATTCCGCCGGGAAGCTCGAGCCGCTCACCGCGGAAGCGGCTGAATCCTATGCTCGCAGCGCGGTCGGCCATCCCGGCAAGGTCGGCGCCGAGGGCGACGCCGGCGGCGATCGCAGCGAGGGCATTGGTCAGGTTGTGCGCCTCGATGAAAGGAAAGTGGAAGGTCTGGGTGCCCAGCGGGGTCGAGATCGAGGCTTCGGTGACGCCGTCGACGACGTTCACCTCGCGCGCCTCAACGTCCCCGCCCGGACCGAAGCGCAGCAGCTTCGGCGCCCGCTCCAGGTGGGGCTCCAGCTCCCCGGCTTCGACCGGTGCGACGGCGGTGCCACCGGGCGGCAGGTCGTCGAGGATCTCTGCCTTCGCCGCGGCGATCGCCTCGACCGAGCCGAGCAGCTCGACGTGGACCGGGCCGACGTTGGTGATCACCGCCACCTCGGGCTCGGCGATCGCGGCAAGTTCCGCGATCTGTCCCTTTCCCCGCATCGCCATCTCCAGCACCAGCAGGTTGGTGTCCTCGGGCGCTTCGAGGATCGTCAGCGGCAACCCGATCTCGGTGTTGAGGTTCTCGCGGTTGGCGTGGACGCGGCCGGGCAGCAGCGCCCGCGAAATGTCCTTTACCGACGTCTTCCCGACTGAGCCGGTGACCCCGACCACGCGAGCCCCAAGCAAGCGCCGATAGGCGCGAGCAAGCGCCTGCATTCCACCGAGCGCGTCCTCAACCACTAAGACCCAACCCCCGCGGCAGAGGTTTTGTGCCTCATCCGGCAACAAGCTCTGCCGCGCCTGTTGGTCCAGCACCGCACCCCAGGCTCCGGCCTCGATTGCGGCCGGAGCGAACTCGCCGCCGTTGCGGCTGGCGCCCTTGAGGCCGAAGAAGAGATCTCCCGGGCCCGCGTCGCCGGAGGCGATCACCGCGCGCCGCGGCGAACCCGGCTCGCCCTCCGCGACCACCTCGGCCCCCATCGCCGCGGCGATCTCCTGCGGCGTTAGTTTCACGCCGGGCTGCCCAGCTTCCAGAGCTCCTCGCGGGCGACCTCGCGGTCGTCGAAGGGGATCTTGCGCCCGTTCTCAAACTCCTGGCCCTGCTCGTGACCCTTGCCGGCGATGACGACGATGTCTCCCGGCTCGGCCCGCCCCAGCGCCAGCGCGATCGCGGCGCGACGGTCGACGACGACCTCGAGCTCGGCGGCGCCCTCGGCGCCGGACGCGACTTCGGCGACGATCGCCTCCGGGTCCTCGGAGCGCGGGTTGTCGGAGGTGATCACGGTCAGGTCGGAGAGTTCGGCACCCGCCCGCCCCATCTTCGGCCGCTTGTCGCGGTCGCGATCGCCGCCGGCACCGAAAACCGAGATCACCCTGCCCTCGCTGAGACGGCGGGCGGCTCGCAGCACGTTCTCCAGCGAGTCGGGCGTGTGGGCGTAGTCGACGAGAACGGTGAAGCCCTGGCCCTCGTCGATCGGCTCGAACCGTCCCGGCACGCGGCCGGCGCGGGCGAGGCCGGCGGCGGCGATCTCCGAGCCGACCCCGATCGCCTCTGCGGCGGCGAAAGCGCCGAGGGCGTTGGCGACGTTGAAATGCCCCGGCAGCGCCGTCCGCAGGTCCATCTCGCCAACGCTGAAACGGGCGCCGCCGGCGTCGAAGGAGACGTCGCGGGCGCTGTAGTCGGCCTCGGCGCCCTCGGCGGAAAAGGTGACGCACTCGACTTCGCTGGCGAGCCGACGCCCGTAGGAGTCATCGACGTTGACGATCGCCGTCTTCGGCTCCATCTCGAAGAGCTTGCGCTTGGCGAGGAAGTAGTCCTCCATGTCCTTGTGGAAGTCAAGGTGGTCCTGGGTGAGGTTGGTGAAGATCGCCACCTCGAAGTGGATCGCGTCGGCCCGATGCAGGGTCATCGCGTGCGAAGAGACCTCCATCACGCAGGCCTCGTCGCCGCCCTCGAGCATCGCCCGGAAGGTCGCCTGCAGCTCGATCGCCTCCGGCGTCGTCCGCACCACTTCCTTCTCCACCCCGCCGACGACCTGCTTCACGGTCCCCAGCAACCCGCAGGGAAAGTTCGCCGCTTTGAGGATCTCCTGGACGAGGAACGCCGTCGTCGTCTTCCCGTTCGTCCCCGTCACTCCGACCATCCGCAGCTCCGCCGTCGGGTCCCCCCAAAACCGAGCCGCCAAAGGCGCCATCGCTGCCCGCGAGTCCCCGACCACGACCTGCGGCACATCTAGTTCCGTCAACTCCCGCTCCACAACCAGCGCCGCCGCACCTTCCTCCACCGCCCGAGCCCCGAACTCATGGCCGTCAGCCTTCTCCCCAACCACACAGAAGAAAAGCGTCCCAGGCTCCACCTTGCGGCTGTCATAAGCAAGGTCCTTCACCTCAACGGCGTCGTCCCCCACGACTCGAGCCCCGGGCAACTCCGCAACCAGCTCCGCCAGCCTCATCATCTAGTGCCTGATTCTAGGAAGGGGGCCGGGTGCCTCATTCCTGAGGCACGCCGAGGTAAGGCAGAGCGAATTCCGCGATCTGCCCGAACGCCGGCGCCGCCACCGACCCACCGTAAATTTCCCCCTGCGGCTCGTCGACGATCACCGCCGCCAGCAGCCGCGGGTTCGCCGCCGGGGCAAAGCCGATGAAAGAAGCGACGAAATTCGTCTCCGAGTACCCCCCGTCTTCGGCCTTCTCGGCCGTTCCGGTCTTACCGGCGAGGGTGTAGCCAGGGACGCTGACCTCCGACGCGGTTCCGCCCGGTGCCAGCACGCCCTCGAGCATTTCCCGGATATCGGCCGCGTTCTGCGGCGAGATCACCCGCTTGCCCTTCGGCTCGTGCACCGGTTCGTCGCCGATCTGCTTGACCAGCTGCGGCGGCCGCAGCATCCCGCCATTGGCGATCGCGGTGTAGCCGGCGACCATCTGGATCGGCGTCACCGAGAGCCCCTGGCCCATCGCCTCGTTGCCGAGGGTCGAACCGGAGTATTCGTCGAGGTCGAGCAGCAGGCCCTGCTCCTCGGCCGGGTACTGGATCCCGGTCGGGCGACCGAAGCCGAAGCGGCGGATCCACTTGTCAAATTTCTCGGCGCCGACCTCGAGCCCGATCGTCGCCGCCCCCACGTTCGAGGAGTGGGCGAGGATCGTCGCCACGCTCATCGTTTCGGTTCCGCGCGGGTGCGAGTCTTCGATCGTCCGGTCGGCGACCTGGAGCACCGGCGGCAGGACAAATTCGGTTGCCGGCGTCACTTTCTTTTCCTCCAGCGCCGCGGCGACGGTGAAGGCCTTGAAGGTCGAGCCGGGCTCGTAGGTCATGCCGGTCGCCTTGTTGAGCAGGTCTTCGTTGCTGACTTCGGTTAGGTCGGCGGGGTTGACGGGTGGCCAATTGGCCATCGCCAGCACCTGCGAGGTGCGCGGGTCGACGACGATCGCCGTCGCCCCCTTCGGCGAATACGCTTCGCCGACGCCGGCGAGGGCCCGTTCGGTTTCCCGCTGGATCAAGGGGTCGAGGGTGAGTTGAACGTCTTCGCCGTCCTCGGCTTCGTCGACGGTTTCCAGCCGGATCGGCTCACCGAGAGCGTCGTTGACAATTCGCCGCTCGCCGTCCTCGCCGCCGAGCACGTCTTCCTCGCCCGCCTCGAGGCCGGTCAGCCCCTCGTTTTCGGAGCCGACGGCGCCGATTACTTGGCCCGCCATCTCGCCCTGCGGGTAGGCGCGGCGGCTGTCGGGCAGCTGGCCGATCCCTTCGATGTCGAGCGCTTTGACCTTCGCCGCGGTGCCGAGGTCGGCTTTTTTCGCCAGGTAGGAGAAACCCCCTTCGGCGGTCAGCGCTTCCAGCACGTCGGCCTTGGGCTGATCGAGGATCGGAGCCAGGCGCGCCGCCGCGGCCGGCGGGTTTTTGACCTGGTAGGGGGTGGCGAAGATCGTCGCCGCGTCTTCGGAGGCGGCGAGCTTGTTGCCGCTGCGGTCGAGGAGGTCACCGCGCAACCCGGGAACGGTGACGACTTCGGTCTGCTGGTAGGACGCCTGCGAGGCGAGGCTCGCGCCCTGCACCCCCTGCAACCAGAAGGCCCGGCCGACGATGAGGAGGAAACAGAGGAGGAAGCCGCCGAAGAGAAGCCCGATCCGACGCTCGACTAAGCGCATCGGCGGCGGAACCTAGCCCCCGGCGGCCGCGAGACGGGCGGCGGCCGTGGCGAGGTCGGCGGGCTCGTACTCGATGACCTTCGGGTCTTCCGTAGTCGGCATCGCAAGCCCGGCCGAAGCGGCCTCGCCGCGGATACGGGCGGTGCTGTAGTGCTCGGCCTCGCGTCCCCCGAGCATCGAGTTCTCCTGTTCCAGCGCGGTGATCTGCTCGTCGATCTTGCCAGCCGAGGCGGCAAAGCTGAGGGTGGCGACGTTGAGGGCGACGATGCCGACGAGGAGGACACCGAGGACACCGATCCAGGCGCGGCCGCGGGTCATCCGCACCATCAGGCTCGAATCAGGGAGCCCGCGGACGGCGACGGCGGTGCGACCGGCCGCAACCGCGAGTTTGGGACGGGCGGTGGCAGGCGCGCGTTTCGGCGCCGGTTTGCGCGCCGGGGTCTGGCGCGCCGGCGCTTTGCGTTTCGGCGGTTTCGTCCGCGAGGGCGCGGGAGCCGGCGCGGCGGTGCTGCGGCGGGCGGGGGCGGCGACGGCCATCAGCCGGTCTCCCCCACGGGCTGGGCCTCGGCGATCTTCCGCGCCGCCCGCAGGTGCGCCGAGCGCGAACGCGGGTTGCTCTCGGCCTCCTCCGGGCTCGGCGAGATCGCCCGCCGGGTCAGCAGTTCGGCCTCGGGCTCGTGGCCGCAGACGCAGACCGGAAGCTCGGGCGGACAGACGCAGCCGCGCGCCTTCTCGGCCAGGAACTGCTTCACCGGCCGGTCCTCGAGCGAGTGGAAGGAGATCGCGGCGAAGCGGCCGCCGAGCTTCAGCTGCTGCCAAGCCAGCGGCAGCGCCTCGGCCAGCGCCTCGAGCTCGCCGTTGACGGCGATCCGGATCGCCTGGAAGCTGCGCTTGGCGGGGTGGCCGGCGCCAAAGCGAGCCGAGGCCGGCATTCCCGCCTTGATCGCTTCGACCAGCTCACCGGTGGTCGCCAGCGGCCGGCGACGGACGATCTCGCGGGCGATTCCGCCGGCGTGTCGCTCCTCGCCGAAGCGGCGCAAAACTTTGGCAATCCGCGCCTCGGGCCACTCGTTGACGAGGTTGGCGGCGGTGAACTCCTGCCGCGTGTCCATCCGCATGTCGAGCGGCGCGTCGTAGGAGTAGGAGAAGCCCCGCTCGCGCGCATCAACCTGCATCGAAGACATCCCCAGATCTACATAAACCATGTCTGGGCGTATCCCTTCGCCCTGCAAGGCGCGAAGTCCTGCTGCGAAGTCGCTGCTTATAAAGAGGGTCCGGCAGGGGACCTCGGCGGCGAAGCGGTTAAAGCGCTCCTTCGCGGCGGGGTCGCGGTCGATTCCGATCAGCGTCCCCGCCGGTCCGATCAGCTCGGCGACCTGGCGGGCGTGGCCGCCGCCGCCGAAGGTGCAGTCGACCGCGGTCTGCCCCGGCTCCGGCGCCAGCAGCGAGACCAGCTCCGGCGCGAGGACGGGCTCGTGCTCGCTCATGACCACCTCGACGGCTCGCAGCGCTGGCCTGTGGGTCGGCTCGACATATTCGATCTGCCTCGCATTCAGTCTCATGATCACGCGCTCCCGGCGGAAGCGAGGCCCTCGGCGATTTCGGGGGCGGCGGCGTCGAGCTCTTCCTCCTGCTTGGCCCAGGCGTCCGCGTTCCAGATCTCCAGGTACTCACCGGCGCCGATGACGACGCAGTTGCCGTCGAGGCCGGCGTGCTCGATCAGCGGCTTGGGGACGCGGATGCGGCCGGCGGAGTCGAGCTTCTCGTCAAAGGAGCCGCCATGAAAGCGGCGGCGCAGCGCCCGGGCGTCGCGGCCGAAGGGGCTGTGGGGCGAGAGGAAGCGGTCGGAGAGCTGCTCGAACTCGCTGGTCGTGTGCACCCAGACGCAGGGGTCGAAGCCCTTGGAGAGAACGATTCCGTCAGCCAGCGAGGCTCGAAAGCGAGAAGGAACCGTAAGCCGGTCCTTGGAATCGAGGCTGTGCTCGTAGAGACCCCTGAACGCCACTGCGGCGGTGTCCTTTCTGAGCGGGAGGGCTGAAAAGAGTTGGACCGGAGTGATGAGGTGGGAGGAGCCTCACCACCCCGGTCCTGGGCTTCAACTCGATCGCCACAATAACCCACTGTCCCCCACTTTGCAACACGATCCCCCTTTGCAACCCCGTTTGCATCCGCCTGCCTGCGCGGTAGGTTGCGCCCGTGGGTAGCCCCGAGACCGAGCCCTCCGTCACCGAAGTCGCCGCCACCGGTGTGCCCGACGACGCCGACGACCTCCGCGGCTACCACTTCAGCCGCCTAATGCGGACGCCGCTGACGCTGGTCCTGATCGCCGCACTGACGGCCGTCGTCTTCGTCGCCTGCCTGATCTTCATCGGCGCCCTGGTCGGAGCCGGGGGCGCGATCGTCACCCTGCTGCTGGGGGTCGTGATCGTCTTCGTGATCGCCGACCAGCGCGCCGCCAACGACTTCTTCGAGGTCTACGCGGAGCAGCGGGGGCTCACCCTGATCCACGAGCGCGGGCGGCTGCCGCAGGCGACGCCGCTGCTGCGCAAGGGCGATGACCGCTACACCGAGCGAACCATGACCGGGCGGCTCGCCGACAGCGTCCACGGCACCCTCGCCCTCTTCACCTACGAGGAAGAGACGACGAACAGCGAGGGACAGAGCGAGACCAACTACTACCGCTACACCGTCGGCTTCACCCAGGTCGACGAGTGCGCCGAGCGCGTGCCGGAGCTCTACTGCCAGCGCAAGTTCGGGCTGCGGGCGCTGGAGAAGTTCGAGGACGTCTTCCGCACCAAGAAAGAGCGGGTGAAGCTGGAGAGTGAGGTCCTCGATCGCAAGTACGAGATCTTTGCCGGCACCGAGCAGGACGCCGTCTGGCTGCGCCGGCTCTTCTCGCCCACCTTCATCGTCTGGCTGACCGACTCGGCGCCGGACAAGTTCGCCTTCGAGCTGGTCGACGGCAACCTCTGCTGCTACGTCAACGGCCACCAGGACGACGCCGAGGGTCTCGACAGCGTCGCCGTCGCCACCGGCGCCGTCGCGACGCGGCTGCGCGAAGAGGCGCTGGAGTAGTTCTAGAACCCGCTGAGCAAGGTGCCGGCGTTGGCGATCAGGCCAGCGGTGATCATCAGCAGCACCGAGGGGACGAGCACGAGGGCGACGACGAGCTGAATCTTCGGGGCGGCGCGGGCGGCGCGATCCTCCACCTCGCGGCGACTGTCGCGGCGCAGGGCGGTGGCCTGGCGGCGGAGCTGGTCGGCGAGGGGCGAGCCGAGCTGGCGCGAGCGTTCGATCGCCGCGACCAGCCGCGCCAGCTCGGGTCCGGGAACGCGGGTCCGGAGGGAGCGGAGGGCCTCACCGAGCGCCGTCCCGCAGGAGATCTCGGCAAGGGTGAGGCGCATCTCCTCGGCCAGCGGACCCTCCCCCGCCCGCGCCAGCTCTTCGAGGCCGGCGGCGGGGCCGCGTCCGGATCCAGCGCTGACCGCGAGCAGGTCAAGGGCATCCGGCAGCGCCGCAACGAGACGGCGGTGGCGCCGCCGAGCTCGGCGCTCCCGCAGCACGTCTGGAGCGAGGAAGCCGCCGAGCGGCAGGCCAACTGCAACCAGGATCACCGTCCGGCCAGGCGCTGCGGGCGCGGCGAATAGGGCGACGACACCACCAGCCACCGCACCCAGGGCCTTGCTCGCCAGCAGATCCGGAAGCGACAGTCGCAGACCCAGCGACGAGACAAGCCGACTCGGCGCCAGCTCCCTGGCCCCCGCCGCGCCGAACAGGACCGCCACCGCAGCCAGCAGCCCGGCTCCGCTCACTCGATCACCTGCGAGAGCCGTCTGATCCCGAGGAAGCCGAGCAGTTGCAGCACCGCCGCCAGCACGAGAAGGACCGTCGCCGGGGGCGAGGCCAGCAGCCCGGAGAGGAAGCTTGGCTCCAGCAGCTCGGCGAAGAGCGCCCCGCCGGTCGGCATCGCTACCACCAGCAGCCCGGTGAAGCGCGCCTGTGCCGTCGCCGACCTGGCGTCCTCGGCGACGCGCTCCTGCTCGGCGGCCGCGGCGGCGAAACGCCGCAGCAGTCCCGCAAGGTCGCCGCCGGCGAGCCGCTGGCTGAGGAGGGCGGCCACCAGCGCATCGACCCGCTGCGAGCGCATCCGCCGTCGCCAGCGGGCGGGCACGTCGCCGGTCGCCGCACCGAGCTCCAGCTCACCGGCCAGCTGCGCCAACTCGCTCGCGGCCGGGCCGTCGAGCGAGCCGACCGCGCTGGCCAGCGAGCCGCGCAGCGAGCGACCGGCGCTGAGCGAGTCGGCGACCGCCGTCGCCACTTCGGCCAGCGAGCGCTCGACCCGCCGGCGGTAACGTCGGCGGCGGCCGGCGATCGCCGATCCCACTGCCGCCGGTCCGGCGACCGCGAGGGGCAGCGCCAGCGCCCACCCAGCGAAGAACCAACCGCAGACGGCGGCTAGACCGGTGGCGAGCGCCGCCAGCCGCCGACGCTCCAAGCTCGATGGCGCGTAGCCCTCGCGATCGACGCGCCGCAGCGGCTCCAGCGCGAGCCGGACCCAGGCCGCGGCGGCGGGGCTGGCCAGCAGCGCCTCCCGCACAGCCACCGCCCCGAGTCCTCCCGCGGCTGCCGCGATAAGGGCGGCGGGGGTCACCTCACCTCCGCGATCTCGGTGACCCGCCGCGCCCCATCGGCCTCGCGCTGCAGGTGGACGACGAGGTCGATGCCGCGGCGAACCTGCTCGGCGATCGCCTCGTGGGGCAGGCCGACCCCTGCCATCAGCGCCAACGTCTCCAGGCGGGCGAGTGCATCACGGGGCGAGTTCGCGTGGACGGTCGAGAGAGAACCGTCGTGGCCGGTGTTGAGCGCGGTCAGCAGATCGAGCGCCTCTATCCCCCGCACCTCGCCGATCACGATTCGGTCGGGACGCATCCGCAGCGCGTTTCGCAACAGGTCGCGGATCGAGACCTCACCGCGCCCCTCCACCCCCGCCGGCCGGCTCTCCAGCCTGACGACATGGGGCTGTTGCAGCCTCAGCTCGGCCGCATCCTCAATCGTCACCACCCGCTCCTCGGCGCCGATGAAGCTGGAGAGGGCGTTCAGCAGGGTCGTCTTGCCCGAACCGGTGCCGCCGCTGACGAGGACGCTGCGGCGGCCAGCCACCGCCGCCTCCAGCCGCTGCCGCTGGTCGATGGTCAAGGTCCCCAGCTCGACCAGCTCGTCCGGGCCGGGCCGGGAGGCGCCGAAGCGGCGGATCGAGAGCGTGCGAGGCGCGCGTCGACCATCGGGCTGAGCTCGTCAACCCGCCGGCCGAGCGGCGCCAGGATCCGCTCGATCGCGTTCCGCAACTCCTCCTCGCTCTCGAAGACCACCTCGGTCGGCTCGAGCCTGCCCCGACGCTCGACGAAGACGCGATCGTGCCGGTTGACCATCACCTCCTCTACCGCCGGATCGGCGAGCAGCGCCTCGAGTGGGCCGAGGCCGACGCTGTCGCGGATGATTCGCTCAACCACGACCTGGCGCAGTTCCGGCGGCAGGATCGCGGCGTGCTCCTCGACCAGTGCCTGAGCCGAATCCTCAAGCGCTTGTTCTGGCGCCCGACCGGCGGCGGCCTCGGCGCGGCGGCGATCGACCAGCCGCTCACGGATCCGCGCAGCGAGCTCGGCGACGTCCTTCTCGCGCTGGTCGCTCATCGGCCACCCACCGGGATCACCGTGATCCGGCGGGCGAAGCTCTCGGCCGCCAGCAGGCGCAGCGCTTGAGCACGGGTGAGGCCGAGGGTCACGTTCGCTTCGCCCGGCTCACCTTCTCCCCCCGCGCCCAGGGCCAGCAGTGGGACCGCCGCGGCTGCGACATAGGTGCGGCCGTCGCCGGAGCCCGCCGGTTCGGTCGTCACCACTACGTCGACCTTTGAGCCAACCGGCTGGGCGCCGAAGGCGGAGAGGGCCCCGGCGCCGCCGACGCTGAGTTCGACCGGTCGCCTCCCTTGTCCGATACCGGGGTCAGCGCGACGGGAGTCGGGCGGGCGCAGCTGCGTCGCCATCAGGTAGGAGCCGGCTGGGACAGTTGCGGCCGCAACAAGACCGATCGTTTCGGCCGGATCAACCAGGGCCGCGGGCGGGACGAAGCGAACCGGAACCTGCCTGACCTCAAGAACTGCGGCGGCGGCGCGTGAGTCAATCGGCTCTCCCTCGCGGAGGTCCTCGCTCGTAACGACAACAGCTCTCATCTCGCCGTAGCCCCGAGCGACGCTTCTGCCGTATCCGTCGGCGATCGCCGCTGCCGCGACGGCGGCCACGCATGCCGCGACGAGGAAGGCAACGGCGCGACTGCGGCGACTCATCCGCGTCCCTCGCCCAGCGGCAGGATCAGGCGGGCCTCGGTTCCCGCCTCGGAGCGGCCGAGCCGGAAACTGCCGCCGTGCCGGGCCGCCGCCTGGCGGACGACGGCGAGTCCGTGTCCGTGGCGATTCCGCCCGCCGAACCGCTTCCACGCGACGCGAGAGGCAGTGGGCGCAGCGACAGGCCCCTGATCTCGGACCGTCAAGCGCAAAACGCTGCCGTCGACGCAGGCGGTGACATCGATCGCGCCGCTACCGTGCTGAAGGCTGTTGCTGATCAAGTTGTCCACCGCTTGAGCGAGGGCGATCCGGTCGCCGCGAAGCACCGCATCGTCTCCTGACCACCGCAAATCCAAGGCCCGGCGGAGGTTCTCCGCCGCCGGTCGCCAGCGGTCAACGGCCGTCTCGACGAATGACCTCACCGGAAAGGAAGCCACCTCCATCCCGGTCCGCTCGCCGTTGATCTCGCGGTCGAGTCGCTCGACTGCAGCGACCGCCAGCTCAAGCGAAGCTTCGTACGCGGAACCGGCTCCGGCGCTGGAGGAGAGCGAAAAGCAGAGCACCTGCAGGGGCCGGCGCAGCTCGTGCATGGCGGCGTTGAGACCACTGCGGCGACGCCCCTCGCGGAGCGCGACGAACCCGCCTGCCATCGCGAAGGAGGCGGCCATCGGCACCCCGGCGGCGACGGCGGATAGCTCGATCGTCATGCCTTAAACCCCTGACCTCTCGCTCATGGAGGCACAAGGGCCGCGGCTGTGAATTGTCTCCCCCCGCCCGCATGTTCTCCGTACGCAAAAAGCGAAAAGGAGCCGTTAGCGCACGCACGCCCGTCCCTCGTCGCGGTCTCGGCCAGGCGCATCGGAGGGACGGGCGCGATCAATAAGACCCAAGCGAGAACAGGACAGTTCCCAAAGTCTTTTTTGCGAAGTGGAACCGAATACAGAAGTCGAATTTCTTTACTGCATTTTCTTCTCGGAAAATGATTTTCCCGGGAGCGTTTTGGAATACTTGTCTAGTAACTCGGATCCTTTGCCACCCCAAACGTCCCCGTCCGAGTAAAAAAACGGAGGTTCTCCTTTGCCACAGTCCCGCACTTCTCCAGAGGGCATCACCCAGCAGGTAGCCAAGGCCCTGGCTCACCCGCTGCGCGTTCGGATCCTCAGCTCCCTGCATAAAGGGATCTCGAGCCCAAACCAGCTTGCCCAAGAACTCGGCGAGCCGTTGGGCAACGTCAGCTACCACGTGAAAACGCTGCTCGAGTACGACTGCGTCGAACTGGTCAAAACCGAGCCGCGCCGCGGGGCGGTCGAGCACTTCTACCGCGCCACCGACCGCGCCTTCCTCAGCGACTCCGACTGGGCGAAGATCCCGGCCTCGGCTCGCAAGGGAATCTCCGGCTCGATCCTCGAGTCGATTGGCCAGAGCGCGACTGAGGCGATGGCCGACGGAACGATCGAGGCGCGCAGCGACTCCCACCTCTCCGACACCCCCCTCCTCCTCGACGAGAAGGGCTGGAAAGACCTCAACAAGGTCCTCGCCGAGACGGTGAAGGAGGCGACCAAGATCCAGAAGGAAGCCGGCAAACGCCTCAGCAGCAAGAAAGACGGGATCACCAGCAAGCTGGCGATCATGCACTTCGAGGTGCCCGCCGCCAAGGGCAAGAAGAAGTAGCGACCTATGGGGGCGGCATCCCTGGGCGAGGGATGCCGCCGCCGGCTCCTAGCCGGCGATCAGCCGGTAACCGATCCCCCAGCAGTTGACGACGAACCGTCCTCCCTCGGGGTCGAGGCTCCTTCGCAGCCGGCTCGCATGTGAATCCAACGTCCTCGTCTTCGACGGCCCTTTGTAGGCCCAGACGGCGTCGAGCAGCTCTTCCTTCGTGAAGACCCTCGTCGGGTCCGCGGAGAGGGCCCGCAGGAGGTCGAATTCCTTGATCGTCAGGTGGACTTCGCGACCGCCGACCGTAACCCGGCGGCGGAGCGGGTCGATGATGAGGTCGCCGATCCGCCTTGGCCCGTCCTGGGCGTGGCCGCGCCGACGAAGTACGGCCCGGATCCGCGCCCGCAGCTCGGGGTAGCGGAAGGGCTTCACGAGGTAATCGTCGGCGCCGGAGTCGAGGCCGCGCACCCGGTCGGTCTCGCCGTTGCGGCCGGTGAGGACAACCACCGGCAGGCGCGGGTCGAAGCGGGAGTCGATCCCGTCGGCCTCGCGGATCTCCCGCAGGACGTCGAGCCCGGAGGCATCGGGGAGCGAGAGGTCGAGGAGGAGCAGGTCGGGGTGGTTGTAGCGGCAGAGGCGTAGGGCATCTGAGGCGCAGGGGGCGGGCATGACGCCGAAGCGATCGGCGGCGAGGTGCTCGCAAAGCAGGTCTAGGGTTACGTCGTCGTCCTCGCAGACGACCAGGCTGGCTATCTCTTCTCGTTGGGGGAGCATGGTGGTGCTAAGCCGCCAGCGGCCCCGGTCTCTCCCCCCTGCGCTGCGGGAATCTCCAAAACCGCGGCTGCGCCACGCTGCCAGGCGAGCCGCCGCGGCGGTACCGAGCGGCGCACGGAGATCACCCCGCCCTCCCGGTCGAGGAAGTAGAGGTCGAGGGCGAAGCGCATCCCGAAGGTGTGGACGCTGGAGCAGCGCGGGATCAATAGGCCTGGGCCTGCCTCGCTGCGCTCGAGCCGGCTCAGTCCGCGCCGCCTGGTTCGGAAACCTTTTGCAACGGGGACAGGTTGGGGAAGATGATCCACCCTTGCCTAAGCCTCGGGCGGGCGGACTTCTCCCCCTACCGATGACCGCCAAGCCGAAAGTCGCGATCTTCAGCCCCAACCCGATGGTCTCGATCGCGATCGAGTCCTTCAGCGCCGACGGCGGCGACGACATCCACATCCACCCCGCCGGCCAAGGCGTCTGGGTGGCGCGGATGGCAGCTGAGCTCGGGGCCGAACCGGTTCTCTGCAGCTTCATCGGCGGCGAGGTCGGCACCGTCCTGCGACCGCTACTGGAGGAGATGCCGATCGAGCTGCGGCTGGTCGAGTCGGCTGAGCCAAGCGGCGCCTACATCCACGACCGCCGCAGCGGCGAGCGCGAGCCGATCTCCCAGAGCGCGGCGCTGCCGGCCTCGCGCCACGAGGTCGACGACCTTTTCTCGGTCACTGTCGCGGCGGCGCTCGAGTGCGACCTACTCGCCGTCTGCGGCCCCTATCCAGACAACACGATCCCGCTCGAGATCTACGGCGGCCTCGTCGCCGACGTCAAGTCGAACGGAAAGCCGGTCGTCGTCGACCTCTCCTCGCCGCGCCTCGACAGCGCCCTCGAGGGCGGTCCCGACCTGGTGAAGATCAACGACTGGCAGATCGCCGGCTTCATCTCCGATGCCGTCGACACCGAGGAGCGGATGCGGGCGGCGATGGAACGGGTGCAGGCGAAAGGCGCGGACAGCGTGATAGTCACCCGCGCCGGCGACCCCGCCCTGGCTCTGCGCGACGGCGAGTTCACCGAGCTGAAGCCACCGAAGTTCGAGCGCGGCAGTCGCGAGGGCTGCGGCGACTCGATGATGGGCGCCCTGGCGGCGACGATCGCCGCCGGGCGCGAGTGGGAGGACGTCCTGCGTCTCAGCGCCGCCGCCGGCGCGACCAACTTCCTCCGCGCCGGCCTCGGCACCGGCTCCCGCGCTGTAATCGAGGAGCTCGCCCCGCGGGTCGAATTGCGACCGCTGGACTAGATCCGCGGCTCGAACGGAACCTCGAGCGGGTCGCCGGAAACGATCGCGTTCGGTGCCGTCTCGGCGATCCAGCCGAGGTGCGGCGCCAGCCACTCGATCTCGCGCAGGCGCTCGAGCGCCGGGCTGATCCGCAGCGGGCGGCCGCCGAGGACCGTGTGGGCGTCGCTGCTGAGGACGTGGACGAGGCCCTTCTCGGCCATCGCCAGCATCCCCGCGGCCATGTTCTCGCGCAGGAAGAAGTCGGCGGTGGCCTGGATCAGCGCCCCCTCCTCCACCAGCGCTGCCATCCGCTCGAACATGTCGGCTGAGAGGTGGCGCTCGGGGTGGGCGATGATCGTGCGGTGGCCGCGGTCGGCGAGGTAGGCGACCCGGCGCAGGAGGCTGTCGTCGAGCGGCCCTGGCGCCGGCTCGAGCAGGATCCAGCCGCCGCCGCCAAGGGAGAGCAGCATTAGCTCCTCCTCGCTCAGCCCCTCGACCGCGGTCTCGGCGACCTCGCCGCCCTGGAGGATCCGCACCGCGACCAGTTCCTGCTCCAGCTTCGCGTTCAGCCCCGCCACCCGGCCCGCCAGCTCTTCGATGCGGACGTCGTGGTCGTGGCGGATGTGCGGGGTCGCGCAGACGGCTTCGATCCCATCGGCCTCCGCCTGTCGCGCCATCGCGACGCTGTCGTCGGCGTCGCGGGCGCCGTCGTCGATCGCGTCGAGGATGTGGCAGTGCAGGTCGATCACGGCGTTTCCCGTCGATTCGACTACCCAATTCGCCCCTGAAGGCGTGCAACCTTTCCTTCCGGGTGCAACCACGCGTTCAGGCATGGGCCCGAACAGGCACGTCTCTACGATGATCGGCAAGATCATGGACCTGCTCACGCCGGGCTTGCGTGAGTGGACTGGCTTCAACTCATGGATAAGAAGACGACCCGCAGAGGGAATTACGAGTCCGGCTCCGACTACGTGCTGGAGTACGGCGAGCTCCGCTTCGCTTTCAACGAGGAGGACTTCGCGCAGCGCGTCGAGCAGGCGGCGGTGAAACTCCGTTTCGTCGACCAGGGACTCAGCGGCGAGGAGCTCGACGACCTCCTCGACCTCGCGGTCAGCGGCGAGATCGCCGAGCCCAGCTCCCGCCTCGGCGAGCACATCAACGAGAACTGGGAGGACCTCGTCGGTCCCTCCAACCGCAGCCTCGTCCACTGGATCCGCCGGCTCGTCTTCCGCGGCGCCTGGCTCGACCAGCGGGTCAAGGAGGGCGAGCTCGACGTTGTCTTCGACGAGCGCACCCAGACCTTCGGCTACGTGCAGCCGGATCGCAGCGCCGAGCTGATCGAGCTCAGCAAAGAGCCTTCGTGGCGCCGCATCGCCTACCGGCGCTGAGACCCGCCTGACCGGCGCATTACGGCGTCCTCAGTCGCTTGCGTGCAGAGCACGCGGCGCTCCCTGCGTCCTTGTACTGCTTGGTCAGGCGGACTCAGAACGCTCTAGCGCCGCGACGACCGTGAGCGATCCGCCGCCGGCGGCACCTTGGGCGCGGCCGGCGTCGAAGAACTCCTTTGCTGCCTCGGCGTTCTCGTAGGCCTCGGCGAGGCGCGTGAGGGAGTCGACGAGGAGGATCACGTCTTCGCCGCGTCCGGCGCGAGCCTGAGCCTGGGCGAGAGCATCACTGGCGTGGCGGGGCTGGCCGGCGGAGACGATCTCCGCCTGCGGGGCGTCGCGCTTCCAATCGGCAAGCTCCTCGGGGCTGGGATCGATCAAGAGGGCGACGGGGTCCGGGCCCTTGGAGTCGGCGGCAAGGTCGGCGGCGACGCTGCGCAGGAGCGCCGTGCAGGCCTCGCGGGTCTCGGCGCAGAGGACGGCCTGACGACCGGCCTCCGGCGGCAGCAGCAGCCCCTGCAGGGTCACGCCCTGCTTGCCGCGGCGGCCGAAGCGGCGGCGCCGGCGACGACGCGGGCGCGGCGTCTCGGCGGCAGGCGGCGCGGCCGGCTCGGCCGCGGCGAGCTCGATCCGCTCGGGCGCGGGTTCGCGCTCGGGAGCTCTCTCGGGACGCTCGCGGCCTCCCTCAGGAGCCTTCCCCTCCTCGACCTCGTCGGCGACGGCGGGCGAGCCGGTGCTCCTGCTCCT
>VAYN01000014.1 GCA_005885405.1 Actinomycetota bacterium
TCACCGTCCGCAACTCGAAGTTCTGGGGCAACTCGGTCTACGACATCTTCCTGCAGTCGAACAGCGGCCCGGTCTCCAACCTCCTGATTGAGAACAACTGGTTCGCGGCACCGGTCGGAGAGGGGGGTACCGGCTCGGGTTCGAGCACGCTGGCGTTCTCGGGTGGCAGCTCGGACTTCGCCAACACCACCGTGCGCCACAACAGCGCCAACGGCTACTTCTCCTTCGACGACAACGGCCTCAACCCGGCCTACTCGAACTTCCGGGTGGTCGGCAACATCGGCCAGCCGACCTACGGCTCCTGCTCACTTCGAGGCGTGGTCTTCCGGTACAACCTCTGGAAGGGGATGGCCTGCGGCACCGGCGACGTCAACCTCGGCGGCGCCTACCCCTACGCCAACGCCGTCAACGGGGTCGGGATGGATTACCACCTCACCGGCGGCGCCGCCCGCGACCTCGTCCCGAACGCCGAGAGCAACGACGCCACCGATATCGACGGCCAGGCGCGCCCGATGGGGCTAGGACGCGACGCCGGCGCCGACGAGTCCGGCTGAGGCGCTCAGTCCGCGTTGGCGGCGAAGTGGGCGGCGATCTGGCTGGCGCTCAGCGCCTGGTCGTAGATCGCGACCTCGTCCAGGGTCCCGGCGCCGAACAAGTTCGCTCCCGCGCGTGACATCAGGTATAGGGTGCTGTTGGCGAAGGCTCCGGCGCCGCTGCCGCTGGCGCCCTTGCTGAAGGTGGCGGGTTTGCCGTCGACGTAGGGGACGATCTGCTGGGCGGCCGGGGCCGCGGTGTCGAGGACGAAGGCGTAGTGGTGCCAGGCGCCGGCGCTGGGGCGGGCGAAGAAGGCGTTGTTGCGAGATTCGCCTTCCCCGATCGCAACACCGAATTCTTCCTGGCTCGAGTTCGGGTCGATCAGGAAGCCACCCGAGTTGGCGTTGAAGTTTTCGGTCAGCTCCATTGCCAGACGGTCGTCGTCGGCGTATCCGTTCCACTTGAGCCAGAACTCGACCGTGAGGTCGGTCGTCGCCGAGAGGTTGACCGCTGCCGCGGCGGCATCGTCGACTCCATCGAAGCCGACAGCGGTACCGCCGAGCGGTCCGGTCGATCCCAGCGTCGGGCCGCCGAGGAGCGTGGCGGGAGCGCTGCCGGCGCTGTCGGCGAGGGTGGCGCCGCCGCTGTCGCCAAGGCGCCAGTAGTGAATTAGGCCGGGAGTTTCGGACACCGCTTTCGAGTAGCTGACGGTCGGCGGTGGCGGAGGCGGTTCCTCTTTGTTCGCGACGGTGAGCACGACGGTTTCGGTGTCTGTCGCCGCTTCGTTGTCGCGCGCCCTTACCGTTACCGTGACTTTGCCCTCCTGCGAGTAGGTGGCTTTCGCGGTCGCGACATTGCCGGTGTCGGTCTCAAAGCTGCCGTTGCCGTCGAGGTCCCACTGATAGCTGACGATCGAGCCGTCAGGGTCGGTCGAGCCGGACGCGTCGAAGCTGACCTGCGTCCCCGTTTCGACCGGGTTCGGGGTGGCGGAGAGAACCGCGTGGGGGCGCCGGTTGACGCCGTGGCTCGCCTTGTGCTCGGCGATTTCGGCCGGACTGAGGGCGCGGTTGTAGACAGCTACCTCGTCGACGGTGCCCGCCCCGAACAGGGACTGGCCGCCGCGCGACATCAGAAAGAGGGTCGAGTTGGCGAAGTTGCCGGCCCCGGTGCCATCGGCGGTCTTCGTGTAGGCGACCGGCTGACCGTCGACGTACGGGGTGATCTGTTGCGCCGCGGGGGCGGTGGTATCGAGGACCAGTGCGTAGTGGTGCCACTGACCGGCGCTCGGCCGGGCGAAGAAGGCGTTGTTGCGGGAGTCGGCGACCCCGATCCCGACCCCGAAGTTGCCCTGGCTGGAGTTCGGGTCGACGATGAAGCCGCCGCTGTTCTGGTTGAAGTTCGGGGTCAGCTCCATCGCCAGGTCGTCGTCGGTTTCATAAGCGCTCCAGTTGAGCCAGAACTCGACCGTGGCCTTGTTCGATCCGGAGAGGTTGAGCGGGACACTGGCGAAGTCGTCTTTGCCGTCGAAGCCGATCGCCGTGTTGGGATCGCCGAGGACGCCGCCGGGAAGGCCGAAGATGGCACCGCCGGAGGCGGTTCCGGTGGCGCTGCCCTTGCTGTCAGCGAGGCTTGGACCGGTGCTCTCACCGAGGCGCCAGTAGCCGACCAGGCCGGGGGTGTCGAGCACCGCGTCGCCGTAGTTGCTGGCGCCGCTGGAGTTGATCGTGAGGGGGACGGTCGCGGTGTCGGTCATGCCGCTGTCGTCGGTGACCCGCAGGCGGGTCTGCACGGTGCCGGCGAAGCTGTAGTTGTGCTGGGTGGTTGCGGTCGAGCCGGTATTGGTCTCGTAGGTCCCGTTGCCGTCGAGGTCCCATTCGTATTTGACGATCGTGCCGTCAGTGTCTTTTGCCGCGGCAGCGTCGAACTGGACCGGTAGATCGGTGATCGCCGGGTTCGGCGTCGCGCTGAACGCCGCGACCGGCGGCTGGGGATCGGGGCCACCGACTTTCAGCGTCTTGGTTTCGGTGTCGACGGCGAGTTTGTCGTCGTAGACCCTGACCGAAATCGGGATTTGCGCTTCGGTCGTGTATTTAGCGCTGGCGGTCGGGGTCGAACCGGTGTTGGTCTCGTAGGTCCCGTTGCCGTCGAGGTCCCACTCGTATTTGGAGATCGTGCCGTCGGAATCGGTCGAGCCGGAGGCGTCGAAGGTGGCGTTGCCACCGATCGCTACCGGGTTCGGGGTGATCGTCAGCGCCGCCGTCGGTTTGTGGTTGGCGCCGTTGGCAGCTTTGTGGGCGGCGATCTCGTTGGCGCTGAGCGCTCGGTTGTAGATCGCGACCTCGTCGAGCGTGCCGCGGCCGAACAGCCCCTGTCCGTTCCGCGACATGAAGTTGAGCACGGAGTTGGCGAAGTTGCCGCCGCCGGTACCGCTGGCGGTCTTGGTGTAGCTGACCGCCTGGCCGTCGACGTAGGGGATGATCTGTTGCGCCGGCGCGGCGGTGGTGTCGAGGACGAAGGCGTAGTGGTGCCAGGCGCCGGCGCTCGGCCGGGCGAAGAAGACGTTGTTGCGCGATGCGCCCTCGCCGATGCCGACGCCGAACTTGCCGTTTTCCTGGGGGGCGTTCGGGTCGACGATGAAGCCGCCGCTGTTCTGGTTGAAGTTTTCGGTCAGCTCGAGCGCGAGCGCGTCGTCATCGACGTAGCCATCCCACTTGAGCCAGAACTCGACCGTGGCTTTGCTCGTGCCCGAGAGGTTGAGAGGAGCTTTGGCGTAGTCGTCGCCGTCGAAACGGGCGGCGGTATTGGGGTCGCCGCCGACGGCGCCGGCCTGGCCGAACCCGACTCCGGCTGAAGCGGTCCCGGTTGCGGTTCCCTTGCTGTCGGCAATGCTCGGTCCGCTGCTCTCACCGAGCCGCCAGTAGCCGACCAGTCCTGAGGTTTCCAGCACGGCATCCCCGTAGTTGCTGACGCCGCCGCTGTTGACCGTCACCGGCAGCGTTTTGGTCGCGCTGGTGCCGCTGTTGTCGGTCACTCGCAGGCCGACGTCGAAGGTGCCGGCGGCGCTGTAGACGCGATCGGCACTTGCGGTGGCGCCGGTGTCGGTCTCGAAGCTGCCGTTGCCGTCGAGGTCCCACTCGTATTTGACAACCGTCCCGTCCGGGTCTTTTGAGCCGGAGGCGTCGTAGTGAATCGAGCCACCGACCGTCGCCGGGTTGGGCGTAGCGGTGAACGATGCGCTCGGCGGCTGCGGGCCGACTTTGATCGCGCGGGTCGTGGTGTCGGTCCCGGTCAGGTTGTCGGTGACGCGGAGGCCTAGCGTGTATTCGCCGTTGGCGCTGAAGGTTTTCGAGGTGGTCGCGGAGGACCCGGTGTTCGTCTCGTAGGTCCCGTTGCCGTCGAGGTCCCATTCGTATTTGACGATCGAGCCGTCCGGATCGCTGGAGCCGGCGCCGTTGAGCGTCACCGGGACGCCGGTCAGGACCGGGGAGGGGGTCGGGGTGAAGGAGGCGACCGGTCGCCGGTTGGTGCCGAAGCTCGCCTGGTGTTCGGAGATCTGCGCGGCGGTGAGGGCGCGGTCGTAGATCGCCACGTCGTCGAGGGCGCCGCGCTCGAAGTAGGCGCTGCCGGCGCGCGACATGAAGTTGAGGGTCGCGTTGGCAAACGCCCCGGAGCCGGTGCCGGTCGCGCTCTTCGTGTAAGCCACCGCTTTGCCGTCCACGTAAGGGGTGATCTCCGAGGCGGCAGGCGCGGTCGCGTCGAGGACGATCGCGTAGTGGTGCCACTGGCCGGCGCTGGGCCGTTCGAAGTAGGCGTCGTTGCGGGTGTCCGGCGTGCCGATCCCGATCCCGAACTTGCCACCGCCCTGGGGCGCGTTGGGGTCGATCAGGAAGCCGCCTTTGTTCTGGTTGAAGTTGCTGGTGTGCTCCAGCGTCATCGCGTCGTCGTTGGTGTAGCTGTCGACGTAGAGCCAGAACTCGACCGTGATCGTGCTCAGCCCGGAGAGGTCGACGGGTGCCTGGGCGGTGTCGTCGACGCCGTCGAAGCGGGCCGCCAGGTCCGGGTCGGCGGCGATGCCGCCGGAGACGCCGAGCGTGGGCCCGCCTTTGGTGGTCGCGTTGGCACTGCCGACGCTGTCGGCGAAGGAGGTGCCGGAGGTCTCGCCGAGGCGCCAGTAGTGGATCAAGCCTGGCGTGTCTTTGACGGCGTCGGAGTAGCTGCTGACCCCGGCGACGCTGACCGTGACCGGGATGGTCTGCGTGGCCTGTTTGCCGCCGTTGTCGGTGACGCGGACGCTGACCTGGACGGTTCCCGGCGTCGCGTAGGTGGTCGAGGTGGTGGGGGTGGTGCCGGTGTTGGTCTCGTAGGTCCCGTTGCCGTCGCGGTCCCATTCGTATTTGACGATCGAGCCGTCCGGGTCTTTCGATCCGGAGGCGTCGAGGCTGACCTGGAGGCCCTGAATCACCGGGTTCGGGCTCGCCGTCAGCGAGGCGACGGGGAACTGGTTGCCGATCACGGTGAGGGTTTTGATCGAGACGTCGGTCGCGCCTTTGTTGTCGGTCACCCGCAGGCGGACGTCGATCGAGGCGTCGGAGGTGTATTTGCGGGTCGTGCTCGAGCTGGTGGTCGAGCTCACCTCGTAGGTGCCGTTGCCGTCGAGGTCCCATTCCCATTTCGCGATCGAGCCGTCGGGGTCGTTCGAGGCGGAGCCGTTAAAGGTGACCGTGGTGTTGAACCCGACCGGGTTGGGGGTGAGCGTGAAGGAGGCGTTGGGGAGCTGGTTGGAGCCGGCGGGGTCGAGGGTGATCCCGCTCGGGGTAGCCGGCTGCGCGCCCATGTCGGAGAGGATGTTGTAGGTCGCTTGTTCGATCCGGGGGTCGCTTTCGGACTCCAGGCCGCGGGACCAGCGCATCGTCCCGGAGGCGAAGACGAGGGCGCCGCTGGGCGCTTTGTACTTGACCGCATGCACGGTTCCGTCGAGGCCGGCGGGCGGGAAGTTGGTGCGCTGGTGGCCCTCGTCGATCAGCCAGCTGTTCTGACTGCCGCCGAGCGCGTCGGCGTTGGTCGAGGTCAGCTTCTTCACCCCGGCCGGCTGCTGGGCGAGGTACTGGGGTTGGGTCGGCACCGAGTCCCACTCCCAGCCGACGATTTCGTCGCCGATCGTCGTCGTTTTGTTCTCCGAGATCCCGGTGTTTCGCCAGATCCGGTCGGAGGAGAATTCTTCGTTGGCGTTGCCCGCGGGGATGCTGAGCGGATAGCTCTGGGCGGCGTTGTCGCCGAAGTACATGACGCCCCAGAGCGAGTTCTCGGGCACGTTGGGACCAACGCGGCCGCCGGGAGGAGCGTTCGGGTCGCCTTTCGGCGCTCCGTCGTCGCGCCAGGTGGTGGTCGAGTTCTGCGGCTGGTCGTCGGCGGTTCCGGCGATGCCGTCGAGGCCGAGCGCGTCGTCGGCGGTGCCTTTGACGCCGTCCGGCCCCCAGTCGTTGTCGGAGATCGCGCCGCTGCCGCCCGAGCCGTCGCCCTGCACCGTCTTGTAACAGACGAGGGTGCGGCTGCCGTTCTCGTAGCGGACCTTCCAGTAGGAGGTGTTGGCGCTGAAGGAGGCGATGTCGACCCCGGCGTCGCGGGCGGCCTTGAAGCCTTTGAGCTCCTCTTCGGACCAGTACTCGGAGTGGCCGGGGACGATGACGATGCTGTGTTCTTTGAGCGAGGCCGGGTTCTGGTGGACCGCGACGTCATCGCTGTAGGAGACGTCGTAGCCCTCCTTCTCGAGCCAGTAGATCGTTTCCATCTCCGGCCCGAAGATGCGGTCGCGGTCCTCGTTGCCGTCGAACATCGGCCGGTCGAAGGAGACCTTGACCGCGCGCCCGGTGCCCGAGGCCTGGACCGTGTCGCCGCCGACGCGGTCGTAGTAGAGGTTCTTGCCGCCCCAGCTGTTGTAGGCCGCGTAGTCGGCGGTGGGGAGGACGACGAGGATCTTCGATTTGACCGTCGCGCTGTCGTCGCGGACGACGAACGGGATCGTGTTTTCCAGCGCGGTGCCGCCGACCGTGGTCAGCTTCGCGATGTAGACGCCGGTTGCCGCCAGGGCGGAGGAGGGGACGGTGTAGGCGACGCTCCAGTTTGCGCAGCTGTATTCGCCGGTGACTGGATCCGGTTTTGCCGTTTTGCAAGTGAGGTTGTTGGGGACGGTGACGTTGCTGGCGGTGTTGACCAACCGGGCGCCTTCGCCGCCGTAGTAACCGAGGCGGAAGACCTCGATGTTGACTTTAGTGCTGCCCGGGGAAGCGTTGCGGGCGATCTTCAGCGGCACGCTCTGACCTCGGTTGAAGCTCGTCTGGGTGGCGAAGCCGGCGACGTTGTCGTCGTAGTTGCCGGTCAGCCAGTCCGAGCTGCCTTCGCCTTTGCAGTTGTTCTCGTTCAGCACCGGGTTCGCATTGGGGCAGCTGACGGCCGCGGAGGAGCCACCGCCGAGGAAAACGGCGACGGTGATGACGGCGGCGAGGACGGGCAGGCTGAGGCGAAGCAGGGGCGTGCGCATGTACCCAGTAAACCTCTCGAAAACAGCTCCACTTGCGGCCTCTGGGACCTATGTCCAAAAACGGTACTTTTCGGCTCGCCGAGGTCAGCCGCTCTGGAACAATCGTTCGCATCTCCAAGCTTGGGAAGACCTGGATTGGGGCGTTGGCGCTGCTCTGCGCCCTCGCCGTCTGCGCTTTCGTCGCGCTCGCCAGCGGCGGCGACCAAGGCGATGAACGGCCGCGCCTGACCGCTCTGAAAGCCAGTATCGACGCCAGCGGCGCCAATCTCATCGCCACCGGCAACGTGCGCGGCGCCCGCAACGTGCTCGTCGCCTACCGAAAGAGCTGCGCGGTGCGTCGGCTCTCGCATGCCGCCCAGGTCGGCGGCGGTCGCTTCCGGCTCCAGGTGCGGCTTAAGGCTTCACGCTCGAAGGCCCGGCACTGCCGGTCCGCGGTCGCCAAGCGCCAGCGGACCAGTGTCAAGCGATCTGCCAAGGGAAGCGGGAGGGTGCGCGTCTTAGCCTGCGGGGGTGGGGTCTGCATCGAGCGCAAGCTAACCCTCGACCAGAGCCTTAGGGATGCCGGTTTAACCGCCGTGCCCGGAGGCGGCCGGGTACCGGTCGCTCCCGGGGTCACGGTCCGGGTGCCGACGGCGCCTCCGGTCGCCCCCGACGTGCCGGCGACGCGCTTCGTCGCGACCAACGGCTCCGACTCCAGCGATTGCCTCGCGGGGAGCCCGTGCCAGACCTTCAACCGCGCCTATGAGGTCGCCAATCCCGGCGAGGTGGTCGACGTCGCCGGGGGCACCTATCCCGAACAGCGGGTCGAATACGACTCCGACAAGACCTCGACCAACGACGTCTACTTCCGACCCGCCGCCGGCTCCTTCGTCAGCGTCGGCGACATCGAGGCCTACGGCTCCCACGCCACCTTCATGGCGATGCAGGCGCGCGATACCAACATCCCCTACGACGGCCCCGCCGACGTCAGCGACGTCACCTTCTGGGGCATGGACGCCCGCAACTTCACGATCGACTCCGGCCGCCAGGTGAACGTGATCGGCGGCGACTACGGCCCGGCCAGCGACTGCGGAGGAAGCTACGGGGGCAGCAACAACGGCATCCGGATGAACCGGCCCGGGGCGATGCCGACCGACGTCCTGATCTGGGGTGTCGACATTCACGACGTCCAGTCCTACGACCTCGAGGCCTGCCACATCGAGTGCCTGATCGTCGGCGCGGCGGAGAACCTGACCGTCCGCAGCACCGCCTTCTGGAACTGCTCGATCTTCGACATCTTCCTGCAGCCCTTCAACGGCGACATCTCCGGCGTCACCCTGGAGAACAACTGGTTTGCGACCCCGACCGATCCCGACGGGCGCCCGAACAGCGGCCGAGCCGTCGAGTTCTCCGGGGGCGGGCCCTGGCGCGACGTCCTGATTCGCCACAACTCGGTCGACACGGCGATCAACCTCAACGACGGCGCCCCGAACCCGCAGTACGAAAACGTCAGCGTGGTCGGCAACATCGCCGAACGGGCGACCGCTTGTTACAACGGTGTCGACTACAGCTACAACGTCTGGTTCGGGGGCGGCCTCTGCGGCCCGACGGACATCCCCGTCTCCGTGCCGCCTTTCGTCAACGCAAGCGATCGCGCCGGCCTCGACTATCACCTCACGGGGGGCCCGGCGGTCGATCTGGTCCCCGACGCGGCCAGCAACCTGGCCGACGACTTCGACAACGAATTGCGGCCGCAGGGAAGCGCCCGCGACGCCGGCGCCGACGAGCGCTGAAAACGCCCGCGCGAGCGCGGCGGGGTCTCGTGCGTTGATCTTGGGATGGCAACCGCTGTTCCCGAGCAACCCCTCGCCGAGAAACCACTCCTGGTTCCGGAGGCGAAAGCCGCTGTCCGGCAGCGGCGGCTGGCGCGAGCCGACGTTCTCGCGCTCGCCGGCCTCGCGCTCGGCTTCCTCCTGTTCCTCGTCTTCACCTGGAAGAAATGGGGCAACCCCGCCCTCGACGCCGGCGCCGAGCTGACCACGGCCGAACGGGTCGCTGACGGGGCGCTGCCCTATCGCGATGTCCGCTACTTCTACGGCCCGCTCGGCCTCTACGGGCTGGCGGGCTCCTTCGAGCTCTTCGGCGCCAGCCTCACCACCGCCTTCGCCTTCGGGATCGCGCTCAGCGCCGCGATCGTCACGAGCTTCTACGCGCTCGCGCGCCAATGGCTGCGGCCGAACGTCGCCGCGGTCTGCGCGGCGATGACGATGGCGATCGGGTTCTCGGGCACCGCCTTCAACTTCGTCCTGCCGCACTCGAACTCGGCCACGGTCGGCCTGCTCTGCCTCATCCTCGCCCTGCTCGCCCTCTGTCGAGAGCGGCCATGGGCGGCCGGGGTCGCGATCGGCGCCGCCGGGCTCACCCGGCCCGAGTTCTTCGGCGTCGCGGCCGCTGCGGCGCTGGTCTGGCTGCTGGCCGGCCTCGCTCAGCGCCCCCGCCGCGAGGTCCTCACCGACGCGCTGCGGATCGGTTTGCCGGCGCTGGCGATCCCGGTCGCCGTGCTCGGGGTCTTCGCCGCTGCAGTCGGCGCCGATCGCCTGCTCTGGGAGAACCTCTGGCCGGTTGACTTCATCCGCGTCGCCGGCTTCCGCTCGCAGGAAGATTGGGCTCCGCTGACCGCCGCCAGCGCCGTCTCGACCCTCGGGCGCCTCGCCCTCTACGGCGGGCTGCTGGGAGCCCTGGTTTGGGGGACGTTGATCTGGCGAGGACGCAAGGGCACGGAAAAACTCTGGGGGATCGTGCCACCGCTCCTGGTCCTGCTCGGGCTCGGGCTGCTCGACGCGGCGTTGCGCCGCCTCGGTCTCTTCGAAGTGGCGCGGGAAGCGGTGGAGGGAGAGGCGACGAACCTGACCCTCGGGATGACCTGGTTGCCGGCGCTGGCGATCGTCGCGGGGCTGGTGACCGCAGTTGCGGTTTGGCGCCGCGACCCGCCACCGCTCGGCCGCAGTTGGCCCGACGATGCCGCTCTGGTCGCAGTCGCGCTCCTGCTCGGCCTGCGCGCCTATGACGCCTTCAACGGTGAGGCCTCCTACGCGCCCTACTACGCGGCGCCGCTGGTGCTGCTGGCGGGCATCCTCCACCAACGGATCGGCGCCCGATGGCCGCAGGCGCGCGCCGTGGCGACGGCGGCGCTCGCGTTCGCCGCAGCCGGCTTGGTGATCTACCCACTCGCAGGTCTCTACAGCGACAACAACACCGAGGTCCACACCGCCCGGGGCACCTTTGTCGCCAACGACGCCTCGGCGCCGGCGCTGCAGCGGACCCTCGATCTGATCGATGCTCGCACCGAGCCGGGGGAGCCGATCTTCGCCCTGCCCTCTGACGGCGGTATCTACTTCATGGCCGACCGACCACCGGCGACCTACGAGGTGATGTTCCTGCCGGGCCTGATCGACTCGAAGGCCGACGAGCGGCAGACGATCGCCCGCCTCGAAGGCGAGGACGTCAAGCTGACCGTGCTCAGCGCCCGCGACTTTTCCGCCTTCGGGTTTCGCAGCTTCGGCGAGGACTACGACCAGCTGCTCGGCCGCTGGATCCGCACCGGATCGCGGCCGATCGCCCGCTTCGGCGACGTCACGGCCCCGGTCTCGGGCAGCTATCCCTCGGCGGCGTTCACGATCTACGAACGCCGCTAGTTAGTCGTCAAGCGCAAGGGCGAGGATCTCGTCCGTGCGTTGCGACCAGGAATTGTCGGCGACGAAGCGCGCCCGCTCGGCTTCCGTCATCGGCCCACGGGCAAGCGCCGCCCGGACCGCGGCGACGAAGTCGCCACCGGGTGGGACCAGCTCCAGTGGCCCCTCGATCCCGCGCAGGGGGGGCAGGTCGGTCGCCGCAACCGGGCCGCCGCCGGCCAGGTACTCGTAGATCTTCAGCGGGCTCATCGCCTCGGTCAGCGGCAGCCGCCGGTGCGGGACGAGGCAGGCGTCGGCGGCGTGGGCGAGCGCAGCGACTTCCTGGCGCGGCAAGGGGCCGGGAAAGTGGACGTTCGGCTCTTCGTGCAGCCTGACCAGGTAGTCGGGGTCGGCGCTCGGGCCGGCGAGGACGACCGAGCCCTCGCGCCAGGCACGGGCGACGGCGAGCACTGCGGCGACGTCGAGACAGGCGGGGACCGGGCAGCTCGGCGAACCAGGCGGGCCGCGGCGGAATCGTCGACCACTCCTCCGGGTCGACCCCGTTGGGGACGACCGCCGCCGGCCCCTGCGGCTCGATCCGCTCGACGATCGTCCTCGTCACCGCGCAGACCCGCAGGCGGCGCTCGGCCACCCGCTCGTAGGCGGCGAGGTAGGCCTGATGCCAGCGCTCGTAGGCCGGGTGCGCGGCCCAGTCGTCGCTGGCGAGGAGCGTGACCGGTCCGGCCCAGTCGAGGTCGGCGAAGGCGGCAACGAAGGGGTGGGCGGTGACAACGGCGGGACGGGTGAGGCCGCGCCGCGCGGCGGCTCGGCGCAGGCGCTGCCCGTAGCGGGCGTAGGAGCGTTCGAGAGCCGCTGGCGAGACGGGATCACGGCGGCGCAGGCGCAGCGGCTCGTAGAGGCTGACGCGGTCGGTGGCCGGGAACGCGATCGGCTTCCGCAGCGCGTCTTTGACCAGCTTGACCGGGGCGCTGCGCGGCTGGTTGCAGATCAAGAGGCTCCCGACCCGAGGGTCGGCGGCGAGGGCGAGGGCGACGCGATCGGTCGGGAAGCACATGCCGCGGCGCTGGGCCGCGTCCCAGGTGATCTCGTCGAAGGTGAAGATCGCGTCCTTGGGCATCGGCAGAGGATCAACGATCGGGCCGTCATCCCGCTTGCGGAGCGCAAGTCAGCCCCCGGCCGAGGCGTTGATTCCCGGAGGACCTATGTCCCGGACCCGAACCGCATGAACAAGCACCACGAGCGCACCGAGCTTTCCTCGCACGACCTCAAGCAGGCCGCGGTCTCCGGCGTGCGCTGGACGATGATCGCCCGCGTCGCCTCCGAGTTGACGACGTTGATCTCGGCGGTGGTTCTGGCCCGCCTGATCGCCCCCTCGGAGTTCGGTGAGGCGGTGGTGCCGTTGATCTTCGTGCCGCTAGCGGTGATCTTCACCTTCGAGGGCCTGGGCAGCGCCCTGGTCCAGCGCAAGGAGATCGACCACACCCACGTCGAGGCGGCGATGCTGGCCAGCCTCCTCACCGGCGGTCTGCTCAGCCTTGCCACCCTGGTCCTCGCCGGGCCGGTCGGCGGCCAGCTCTTCGGTAAGGCCTCAGCCGAGCTGCTGCGGATGATCTCACCGGTCTTCCTGCTGGCCGGACTCGGCGCCGTCTCCCGCGCCCTGCTCTGGCGCCACCTCGACTTCCGCCGGGTCAGCCTGATCGAACTGGCCTCGCTCGCCCTCGGCTCGGTCTCGGCGATCGCGATGGCGGTGGCCGGGCTCGCCGCCGAGGCGATCGTGCTCGGCGCCCTGATCGCGACCCTGACCACGGCCGTGCTGCTGCTGGTATCGGTGCCGCCGCCGATGCCGCGCTTCCACCGCCAGGCGCTGCGCGACGTCACCGGGTTCGGCCTGCCGGCCTCCGCCGCCGGCCTCACCTACGTCGCCGTAAGCAACGCGACGATCGCGGTTGCCGCGGTGCGGCTCAGCGCCACCCAGGTCGGCCTCTACTGGCGCGCCTTCCAGCTCGGCGTCGTCTACCAGGACAAGATCAGCGGGATCATGATGCGGCTCGCCTTCCCGATCTACTCGCGGACCAGCGACCTCGACGAGCTGCGCCGCTTCCACGAGCGCGCTACCCGGATCCACGCCGCCGCCCTGCTGCCGCTGCTCTCGCTGCTGATCGTGCTGGCACCGGACATCGTCCCCTGGGTCTTCGGCCAGCGCTGGGCGCCGGCTGCCGAGGCTGTGCAGATCCTCGCCGTGGCGGGGATGATCGCCGCGATCCTCACCGGCTACCCGCAGATCCTGCTCGCCGCCGGCAAGCCGCGGGCCCTGCTCTATTTCAACTTGGTGCTCCTCGTCCTCTACGTGGCGACCTCCTGGGTTGCCGCGCCGCATGGCCTGATGGCGCTCGCGGTCAGCGTCGTCGCCGTCCACGTGGTGATGATGGTCGCCGTCTATGGCGTCCTCTTCCGGCTGCTGCTGAAGATCCCGATCCAGCGCCTGGTAACCGACCTGCTGCCGGCGGTCGCCTGCAGCCTCGCCCTTGCCGCGGCGGCGGTGCCGCTCGCGGGAGCACTGCGCGGCGCCGGCGCTCCGGTGCCCGTGCTCGCAGCAGTCGTCGGCCTCGCCGGGGCGCTCGTCTACGTCAGCGCCCTGCGCAGCTTCTTCCCCGTCGTCTGGAACGACATCGTGCAGCTGACCGCGCGGGTGCTGCCCGATGGAGCGCGGACGGTGCGGTTCCAGCGTTTCGCGATGCGCAGGGTCGGCGAGGTCTGAGATGTGCGGGATTGCCGGCATCGTCCACAGCGACGGTCGCGAGGCCGATCCGGCCCTGGTCGAGCGGATGTGCGCGGCGATCGAGCATCGCGGTCCAGACGCGCGCGGAATCCACGCCGAGGGACCGGCCGGGCTCGGCATCCAGCGCCTCCGCGTCGTCGACCTCGAGGGCGGCGACCAGCCGATCTACAACGAGGACCGCTCCGTCGCCGTCGTCCTCAACGGCGAGATCTACAACTTCCGCGAGCTCCGACGCCGGCTTGAAGCATCCGGCCACCGCTTCCGCAGCGACGGCGATACCGAGGTGATCGTCCACCTTTACGAGGAGGAGGGCGTCGACTGCGTGCGCTCGCTCGACGGGATGTTCGCCTTCGCCCTCTGGGACGAGCCGCGCCGCCGGCTCCTCGTCGCCCGCGACAGGGTCGGCAAGAAGCCGCTCTTCTACTCCCTGCGCGGCGGCGCCCTCAGCTTCGCCTCGGAGCTGCGGGCCCTGCTCGAGGACGAGGAGGTGCCGCGAGACCTCGATGAGGCGGCGCTGGACTGCTACCTCGCCTACGGCTACGTGCCGGCGCCGCTCAGCGCCTTCGCCGCGGTTCGCAAGCTGCCGCCGGCGACGACGATGGTCTACGAGGGCGGCCGGGTCGCGCTCGAGCGCTACTGGCAGCTCGACTACAGCCGCAAGCACGCGGTCAGCGACCCGCGGGAGCTGCACGAGCCGCTGCTGGAGCAGTTGCGGGAGGCGACGCGCCGCCGCCTTGTCGCCGATGTGCCGCTCGGCGCCTTCCTCTCCGGCGGCATCGACTCTTCGGCTGTCGTCGCGGCGATGGCGCGGGAGATGAGTGAGCCGGTCAAGACCTTCTCAATCGGATTCGGCGGCGGCCGCTTCGACGAGCTCGAGCACGCGCGTGCGGTCGCGGAGTTGTTCGGGACCGAGCACGAGGAGCTGCATGTGCGCCCCGACGCGATCGAGATCGCTCCGAAAATCGCCCGCCACTACGGCGAGCCGTTCGCCGACTCCTCGGCGATCCCGAGCTTCTACCTGGCTGAGATGACGCGCCGCCACGTCACCGTCGCGCTCAACGGCGACGGCGGCGACGAGTCCTTCGCCGGCTACACGCGCTACGCGGCAAACGCACTTGCCGGCCGCCTCGAGCGGATCCCGGCGCCGCTGCGCCGCGCCGCCTCATCGCTTGCCGGACGGCTGCCGGAGGGCGGGGAGGAGCAGAGCGCCCGCAACCGGCTGCGACGGCTCGGCGGCTCGCTCGGGCTTGAGGGGCCGGCGCGCTACGAGCGCTACGTGTCGCTGTTCGACGCCGAGCAGCGGGCCTGGCTCTACTCCGACGAGCACCGCCTCGCGCTCGGCGAGGGCGGCATTGCCGCCGAGGCGATCGCCGAACCCTGGCGCGAGGCCTCGGGCCACGACCGCCTCGATGTCCTGCTCGAGGTCGACGTCCGCACCTACCTTCCCGGCGACCTCCTGACCAAGATCGACATCGCGACCATGGCCCATTCGCTGGAGGCCCGCTCGCCCTTCCTCGATCCGGCGCTGATGCAGTTCGCCGCCTCGATTCCGGCGCCGATGAAGCTGCGCGGGATGGAGAAGAAGGTGATCCTCCGCGACGCCCTCCGCAGCTGGCTTCCCGAGACGATCCTCGACCGGCCCAAGCAGGGCTTCTCGGTCCCGCTCGCCGAGTGGCTGCGCACCGACCTGCGCGAGTACTCCCGCGACCTCCTGCTCGACCCGGCCGGGCTCTGCCGCCGACGCTTCCGCCCGGCAGCCGTCGAAACCCTGCTCGCCGAGCACGAGGCGGGCAGCGAACACGCGCACCGGATCTGGGCGCTGATGATGCTCGAGCTCTGGCGCACCGAGGTGCTCGAGCCTCGCGCCGTTGCGACCGCTTAGCTAGCCGAAGGGGGGCGTGGCGCGGCCGAGCAGGGTGAGCAGCGCCTGCCGGTGGGCGGCGGCGCGGTCGGGACGGCTGCGGGAGAAGGCGGCCCAGCGGAGGCCGTGGCGGAGCGCGATCGCGGCGACGAAGGCGCGGCGGCGAAGCGGGCCGAAGTGCTTGGCTGCGTACTGGCTGCGGGCGTAGGCCATCTGCGCCTCCATCCGCGGGCTGGCCTCGGTGGTGCCGCCGTAGTGGGCGATCGTTAGCTGCGGCAGGTGGTGGATCTGCCAGCCGGCGCGCTTGATCCGCAGGCAGAGGTCGACCTCCTCGGAATAGAAAAAGAAGCGCTCGTCGAGCGGGCCGGCGGCTGCCAGGGCCTCGCGGCGGACGAGCATGAACGAGCCCGCGGTCCAGTCGCAGGGCAGCTCATCTTCGTAGCGGGAGAGGTCGAGCTCCGATTCGCCGAGGCGCCGGGCGAACCGAAAGCGCTCCGGCCCGAGCGCCTCGCCCCAGGCGCGGGCGACGCTTGGAAAGCGACGGGCGGTGGGGCAGAGCCGACCCTCGGCGTCGAGCTGGCGGCAGCCGGCGAGGCCAATTTCCGGGTGGGAGTCGAGGTGGGCGACCAGGTCGGCGAGGGTGCCGTCGAGGACCTCCGTATCGGGGTTGAGGAAGAGGACGTAGCGGGCGTCGGCCTCCTCCAGGGCCCGGTTGTTGGCGTGGGCAAAGCCGCGGTTGGCGCAGTGGATGCCGCGCGCAGCCGGGAAGCGCTCGGCGGCGAACTCGGCCGACCCGTCGCTGCCGTTGTCGACGACGATGACGTCGAGGTCGACGGGGCCGGCGTGGGCAAAGAGGCTGGCGAGCGCGGGCTCAAGCCAGCGCCTGCTTTCGTGGGCGACGACGATCGCGCAGACGTCGTGAGCCGTCCTGCCCGCGGAACCGGCAGGCGCGGACGCGGGAGCGCCGGCGGGCGGTGCCGCCATCAGCCCTCGTTCCTCCGCGCCGGAGCCGGGGCCAGCCGCAGCCGTGCCGCGGTGCGGGCGAACGCTTCGGATTGAGGCGGCGCGCAGGCGGTGGCAAGTCCGAGGAAGAGGCAGAGCGTGTATGGCACAACCGCGAAGGCGATCGTGTCGAAGGTAGCGCTGGCGACAGCCATCATCGCCACCGCGCCGGCCGTGGCCAGGGCGGGCGGAGCGCGGGCGGGGTCGTCGGTGCGGATCGCCCGCGTGCAGACGGCGAAGCCGGCGATGAGGACGAGGATGAAAGCCCCGACCCCGAGCCAACCGTTGCCGATCAGGATCGAGAGGTACTGGTTGTCGAGCACCCGATATCGCTCCGGGTCGTAGGTCTGCCAGCCGCGCCCGATCGCCGGGTGGTTGAGCACCTCGGGGCCGATCGCTTCGTAGTCGGAGGTCCGGTCTCGCGTCGACAGCGTCGAGGTGGCGGCGCTGGGCTTGAGCTGGTCGCGGACCGACCCGAGCGCCGAGGGAGCGATCAGCGGGATCGCGAGCAGTAGAGCGACGCCGGCCGGCGCCATCCGCAGCATCTCGCGGGGCTTGAAGGCGACGAGGGTGAGGACCCCGGCGGCGAGCACGAGCGGACCGGTTTTGCGCTGGGTCGCGAAGACGCCGGCGAGGAGGATCAGCGTCGCGAAGAAGTAGAGGGCCTGCCGCCTTTTGGTTTCCGCGTACATCCCGCCGACGATCCCGAAGGGAACGACCATCGCGACCAGCTGCGCCGCCGCCAGGGGGTGGATCGTCGGCCCGAGCACGGGGATCCGGCCGGTCGCGTCTTTTTCGGTTGCAACCGAGGGCAGGTCGAGACCGCCGGGGAACAGTTTCCCGCCCCATTCGTAGAAGGGGTTGAAGCCGGTGCGGTACTCCCAGATGCAGCCGAGCGCAGCGACGCAGCCGAGGCCGACGATCAGCGGGATGAAGTTGCGCGCCTCGCGCGGCCGCAGCGAGGAGGCGACGATCGCGAAGAGGCTGACGAAGAAGATCAGGACCAACAGCTTCTTCATCCCCAGGCCGAGCTCGCCGTGGAGGCGCAGCGTCTCGGCGTTGAGGAGGACGCTGAGTACCGCGGTGACGACGAAGAAGAGCAGCGCCGCGTGCAGGACCGTGCCGTTCAGCCGCGGCCGCTGTTTGCCGCCGATTACCGCCAGCGAGAGCAACCAGAGCGCGGCGATCCCGATCAGCAGCGGCCGGTCGGGTTTCGCCCCCGTGATCGTGGTTGAGTCGAAGGGGAAGAGGAAGAGCATCGCCAGGAAGGTGGCGATGCTCCAAGGCAGGAGCCGCGAGGTGCGCGGCCAGAGGTCGAGGCCGGCGGGGGCCATCGAACCTAGTTGTATTGCCGGGGCGGCTCCACGCGCACGCCGCGGCGCTCGGCCGGCCGCGGATGACGGAGCAGCTCGTCATCGGGAATCCGCGGGATCTCCGCCGAATCCTGGGGACGCCTGCGGCCGCGCTCGCTGTGTTCGGACTCTTTCGTCTCCTGCCACTGGCGCGCCAGCCCGGAGCCGAGCACGATCAACGTGCAGAGGACGACGAGGACGCCGAGGAAGGCGAGGAGCGCGAGGGCGGGGTTGGCGCCGTCGTTGACCGTGCCGCCCTCGGGGGCGCCGAGACTGCTGACCGTGATCTGCCGTTCTGGTGGGATGCCCTCGTCGAGCTGTTTGACGTACTCGCGGAGGACGTCGGTTGCGGCGCCGGCGAGGCCGACTGCGCTCTCGGCGTCCGGCGCCTGGGTGTAGATCGAGACGATCGGAAGTTCGAGCTGGGCGTCGAAGACGAGCCGGTAGACCGCGTTCTCTTCGGTCAGCTGGTTGGCTCGCGGGCCCGCCGGGGTCGCCTGGTAGGTCGACCGGTTGGTGAGCGAGCTGAACGGCCCGTCGGCGGCGATCTGCGTCGGTTCGAGGCTCATCCGCTTGGCGATTTCCGTCCGCGCCTCGGCGCTGCTCATGTACTGGGCGAGGACGACCGCCCGGTTGGCGAGGGGAGCCGGGTCCTTTTCGACGTCGCCGATCACCGACGTCGCGGAGTCGATCAGGACCTGGGAGCTGGCGGCTCCGACCAGCTCGCTGCGCTTTTCGAAGGAGGGGAGTTTGTAGGCGGTCGAGAGGCCGATCAAGCCCGCGATCGCGACGGCCGCCAGCACCCAGAGGCGGCGGCTCCACAGCTCGTTGAGGATTCTGATCAGGTCCATTCGTCCCAGTCGGTCGGAAGTGTCGTCGGGGATTCAACGGCTGGGCCGACCCGTACTTTCATGGAACTTTCAGATCCCTGGAAGCAAGTCCATCCCTGAACCGTTTTCCAAGGAGATGAGCGGATCAAAAGAGCAGCGGCTTCTCGTCATCACCCCGGTTCGAAACGAGGCCGCCCATCTCGAGCGGGTGGTGACGGCGATGGCGGCCCAGACCCGTCCCCCGGACGAATGGATCGTTGTCGACGACTTCTCCGAGGATGGCACCGGCGAGCTGCTTTCGGCGCTCGCCCGGGAAGTCCCGTTCATGCGGGTCGTCTCGCCCGAGCCCGGCCCGCAGCCGAGCGGGGTCGACCGGCTGGCGCTGGCGGCAGCGCCACGCGCCTTCAACGCCGGCCTCGCCCGCGGCCTCGACGGCTATACGCACGTTGGCAAGCTCGACGGCGACGTCGAGCTGCCGCCCGAGTACTACGAAGCGCTGCTCGAGCGCTTCGCCGCCGACAAGCGGCTTGGGATCGCCTGCGGCGACCTGATCGAGCCGCTCGACGGTGAGTGGGTGCGGCTGGCGATACCCCCGCACCACGTCCATGGTGCCCTCAAGCTCTACTCGCGCGAGTGCCTGGAAGCGATCGGCGGCGTCCAGGAGCGCCTCGGCTGGGACACGATCGACGAGACCTACGCCCGTATGCGGTCCTTCCGAACCCGCTCCTACCCCGACCTGGTCGCGCGCCATCATCGCCCCGTGGCGACTGCCAGCGGCGCCCTGCGCGGCCGCGCCCGCCACGGCCGCTGCGCCTGGATCGCCCACTTCGGGCTCGCCTGGGTGTTCTTGCGTGCCTTCAAGGTCGGGCTGCGGATGCACCCGCGGGGGATCTCCGGGCTCGCCTTCCTCTACGGGTACCTGGAGGCGGCGCTGCGCAGGGTTCCGCGGGTCGAAGACGCCGAGTTCCGCCGCTTCGTCCGGACCGAGCTGCGCGGCCGCATTCGCGCCGCGCTGCCGGGGGTGGGGTAGGGGCATGTGCGGAATCGCCGGAATCGTCGCGGCCGACCCGCGCCGCACGCCGCTCGAGCCCGAGGCCCTGACGGCGATGACCGCCGCGATTGAGCACCGCGGCCCCGACGAGGACGGACACCTGCTCGAGCCGGGGGTCGCCCTCGGGATGCGCCGGCTCAGCGTCATCGACCCGGCCGGGAGCCCGCAGCCGGTGGCCAGCGAGGACGGCGAGGTGACCGCCGTCTTCAACGGCGAGATCTACAACTTCCGCGAGCTGCGGGCCGAGCTCGAAGGGCGCGGGCACCGCTTTGCAACCCGCGGCGACGGCGAGACGATCGTCCACCTCTACGAGGAGCTCGGACCCCGTTTCGTCGAGCGCCTGCGCGGGATGTTCGCGATCGCGCTCTGGGACCGGCCGCGGCGCCGGCTCGTCCTCGCCCGCGACCGGATGGGGGTAAAGCCGCTCTATGTCGCCGAGAGCGAGGCGGGGATCGGTTTCGCCTCCGAGGTCAAGTCCCTGCTCGCCGGCGGCCTGATCCAGCCGCGACTCGACCCCGCCGCAGCCGAGCTCTTCATGGCTTGGGGCTACGTGCCTGGACCGCTGACCCTGTTTGAGGGCGTGCGCAAGCTCGACCCCGCTACCTACCTCGTCTACGAGGACGGCCGGGTCACCGAGAGCCGCTGCTACTGGAACCCGTGGGACAACGCCCCGGAAGGGGTCGGCAGCTCTTGGGACGAGGACGGCGAGCGCCTGCTCGAGCTGCTGCGCACCTCGACCCGGGCGCGGATGGTCAGCGATGTGCCGCTGGGCGTAATGCTCAGCGGCGGACTCGACTCGAGCCTGATCGCAGCTCTGATGACCGAGGCCTCCGACCGGCCGATCCAGACCTTCTCGGTGGGGTTCGTCGAGGACGCCGCCGCCAACGAGCTGGCCGAGGCGCGCCAGGTCGCCGAACGGCTTGGCGCCGACCACCACGAGCTCGAAACCTCGGCGCTTGATCACCCCGACCTGCTCGACGACGCGCTTGGCCACCTCGAGGAGCCGATCGCCGACCTCTCCTGCGTCGGCATGCTGCTGCTCAGCCGACTTGCCCGCGAGACGGTCACCGTGGCCCTCTCCGGCCAGGGCGCCGACGAGATCCTCGGCGGCTACCGCAAGCACCAGATCGCCCGTCTCGCCGACCAACTCGGCCGCGTGCCCGGGGGGCGGGCGGCGGCTGGGCTGGCGGCGCGGGCGGGGGCGCCCGAGTCGACCCGCGCCCGCGGCCTGCAGGCGCTCGCGACCGAGGATCCGGTCGAGCGGATGCTGGCGATGAGCAGGGTCGTGCAGCCGCGTCAGCGGCTCGATCTGTTCACGCCGGAGTTCCTCACTGCGACCGACGTCGGTGCCCCAGTGCGGCATCACCTCGACGGCCTCGCCGGTCGCTCGGCCCTGACCCAGACGCTGTACCTCGACCTCCGGCTCGCTCTCGTCGACAACATGCTTCTCTACTTCGACAAGATGTCGATGGCGACTTCGCTTGAGGTGCGGGTGCCTTTCCTCGACCACGACGTCGTCTCCTTCTGCCTCGCTCTGCCGGATTCGCGCAAGGTCCGGCGCGGCAACCGCAAGGAGCTGCTGAAGCGGATCTCCCGCGGCCTCGTCGCCGACGAGATCATCGACAAGCCGAAGCGGGGGTTCTTCCGCTCGGCGCTCGGCAGCTGGCTGCAGGCGCAGCAGGGCGGGCTGCTCGAGCAGACCCTGCTCGACCCCGGCACCCAGGCCCGCGGCCTCTACCGCGCCGACGAGGTGCGGCGGCTGCTGCGAAGTTCCGGCGCGGGCGACATCAAGGCCGACCAGCGCCTCTTCTGCCTGTTCCTGCTGGAGCGCTGGCAACGACAGTGGGTGGATGCGCCGGCGAAGAAATCGACTCCGCTGACCGTTGCTTAATTAGATGAGCACCGCTGCCACCGACAGCATGCAGGCAAAGCACGCCAGCGCGGGCGTCGCGATGTCGCTGGCGACCCTCTCGATGGCCGCCGCCTCCGGGCTACAGGCGCTGCTCTATCTCAACTCTTTCGGCGTCGACGGCCGCACCGATGGCTTCTTCGTCGCCTTCGCGCTCTACACGATCGTCGGCGTCTTCAGCCAGAGCATCCGGATGACCTCGGCCAACCTCTTGATCGGAGAACGGCCGCGGCTGTTGACCGTCGAGTACGGCGTCTGCCTCGGCCTGATCGCGATTCCGATCCTGATCCTGAGCATTCCCTTCGCCGACCAATTCGCCCACCTGCTCGCGCCTGGGCTCGACGCCGCCGACCGCGCCGTCACTGCCGACGCGCTGCCCCTGCTCGGCCTCGCCGCGGCGCTGCAGCTCTGGGCCGCCGGTGGGGCGACCCTGCTCGCCGTTCGTGACCGCTTCAACACGATCGCCGCCGCCTACATCTTCGGAGCTGCGTTCGGGCTCGTCGTCTACCTCGTCGTCTCACCGCTGGCCAAGGAGCTGACTCTCGGCTGGTCGATGCTGGCGATGGCGGCCGGAACCCTGGCGGTGATGCTGGTCGGGCTCCGCGCCGCCCGCCCGGAGCCGACCGCCACGAAGCCCTCGTTCGCCCCCGCCCGACTGGTCTCGATGGCGGGCTTGATCCTCGCCCGGACCGCGATCTACCTGGCCTTCAACGCTCTCTACATGGTCACCCTCGCCTTTGCGTCCGGCTACGCCGAAGGCGACGCAACGGTCCTCTCCTACGCCTACCTCTTCGCCAGCTACCTGGTCGCCGGCACCGCGTTCGCCCTAGGCCTCTCGCGGATCGCCGACATGCGCCGCGGCGCCCTCGGCGAGTGGCGCGAGGTGCTCGCCGACACGGTGCCCTCCGGGTTTCGCTACTCGATGCTGATCGCGGCGCCGGCGATGGCGGCGCTGATCGTCGCGGGGGCGCCGTTGATCGGTGAGCTGCTCCCACATAGCTTCGACCCCGCCGACGTCGAAACCCTGCGCGTCTTCGCGGCGCTGCTCGCCCCCTGGGTGGTGGCGGCGCTGCTGGTCAACCTGCTGCTGCCGGCGCTGCTGGCGCTCGGGCGCGGCCGGCTCGTCAACGCCTTGGCGCCGCCGCTCCTGGTGCTGCACATCGGCGCCACCGCGCTCGGCGGCTCCCTCTTCGGCTCTGAGGGCGTCGTCGGAGCCGCCTGCGTCGCCCCGGCCGCCTTCGCCGCGGTCCTCTTCTTCGCCGGTGCCAGGGAGGGACGACGGGCGCTGGCCGGCACCCTTGCCGGCGATGGCGCCCGTCTCGCGGCCTTCGCCGCCGCCAGTTTCGGCGGCGCTGCCCTGCTCGCGGAGCTGGTCGCCGAAGGCCTGGCCGAGGCGCTCCTCGCCGGGGCCCTCGGGTCGGCCCTTTACGTCGGCTGCGTCCTGCTGACGACGCCGCGGCTGCTGAGCGTCCTCCTCGGCGCGATCAGGAAAGCGCCGCTGGTAGATCAGGCGACGGAAGCGCCGCGGCCTGCCGCGAGCTCGTCGATCAGCGCCAGGTAGCCGTCGCGCTGGCGGCGCCACTCGATCTCGGCCAAGCGTAGGGAGGCGCGCACGGCGCGCTGGCGGGCCAGCACCGGGTCGGCCCGCACGCCTTCGATCGCAGCGGCGACCGAGGCCGGGTCACCGGGCTCTGCCAGCAGCACGTCGTCGCCAAAGTAGCTCTCGATCACGGGCAGCCGCGAGGCGATCGTCGGCATCCCCATGTGGACGTACTCGAGCAACTTGACGGGAAGCAGCAGCTCGGTGAAGTCGTCGCGCAGGGTCGGGACGACCCCAAGGTGCGCGGCCGCGAGGCGGTCGGGGATCTCCTCAACCGGGGTCGGCTGCGGTGCAATCCGGACCCCGACCGGGGCAATCTCGGCCGCCTTCTGGGCCAGGCTCCGGGCTGCCTCGGCGTCGGAGCCGTAGACGTCGAGCTCGACCTCGGCGCCATCGGCGCGCAGCATTGCTACCGCGCGGACCAGGGTCTCGACCCCGAAGCGCTCCGCGAGGCCACCGTGGTAGACGATCCTCAGCGGCCCCTCCTGGGGCAGCGCCAGCGGGTCGCGGCGGGCGCCGAAGATGCGTTCGTCGGGGGTGTTCATCACGACCTGGGTGCGCGTTGCGGCGACGCCGCGGGCGGCCAGCAGGTCGCGGGCCTCCCCGGTGACGAAGATGTGGCAGTCGGCGAGGGCGGCGCTGATCCGCTCCTCGGCACGAATCAGGCGCACCAGCGGATGACCCGGCGAGCGATCAAACAGGGTCGCGAACAGCTCCGGGAAGGTGTCGTGGAAGTTGAGGATCAGCGGCGTTCCGCGCAGCTTCGGCCGCAGCGCCGTGAAGACCAGCGCGTCGGGCATGTTGTGGATCTCGACGAGATCGAAGCGGTGGCGCCGGTCGAGCGCGGTGACGCGCCGTGCGGCGCCTGAGAAGAAGCGCGCGTTGCCCTCGAGGTAGGCCCGCTTGCCCCCGCGCGGCTTCCCAGCGGCGGCGCGGTGGAGGACGATCTTGCCGGCCCCGACCGGGATCTCCTCGTGGTCGTTGAGGCAGACGCAGTGGACCTCGTCGCCGCGTTCGGCGAGGGCTCGAGCCTGGCGCTGGATCCGCGAGTCGACGACGAAGTCGGAGTAGTGGACCATGCAGATCCGCAGGCCGCCGCCGCCGGCGCTGCGGGCACGGTCTTCAGCTAACGGCTGCGGTTTCAAAGCTCTCCACCGCGGCGACGATCTCGGCGATCTGCTCGTCGGTGATCGCCGGGAAGATCGGCAGCGAGCAGTTTTCCCCGGCCAGTCGCTCTGCCACCGGCAGGGATCCGGGCCGCAGCTTCTGTCCGGCGTAGGCCGGCTGCAGGTGGATCGGAGTCGGGTAGTGGACGGCGCTGGCGATGCCGCGCGCGTCGAGGTGGTCGCGCAGGGCGTCGCGTTCGCCGCTGCGGACGACGAAGAGGTGGTAGACGTGGTCGCTGTCGGCAGCGGCCGGAGCGGGGGGGATCACGGCGGTCCCAGCGAGACCGGCGCGCAGCGCCTCGGCCGCCTCGCGGCGGCGCTGGTTCCAGTCCGGCAGGTAGCGCAGCTTCACCTCGAGGATCGCCGCCTGCAGCGTGTCGAGGCGGTGGGTCCCGGTCGCCAGCTCGTGGTTGTGGCGGACGGCCTCGCCGTGGGAGCGCAGCAACCGCACCTTGCGGTCGAGGTCAGGATCATTGGTCACCAGTGCGCCGCCATCGCCCCAGCCCCCGAGGTTCTTGGTCGGGTAGAAGCTGAAGCAGCCGGCGTCGCCGAAGGAGCCGACCGGGCGACCTTTGTAGAGGGCGCCATGAGCCTGGCAGGCGTCCTCGACGACGGCGATCCCGCGGGCACGGCAGAGGGCCAGTAGCGGGAGCATCTCGACCGGACGGCCGAAGAGGTGGACCGGAATCACGCAGCGGGTGCGCTCGGTCAGGGCCGCCTCAACGATCTCGGCGGTAATCAGCGCCGTCTCCGGGTCGACATCGACGATCACCGGCGTCGCGCCGACCGTGCTGACCGCCTCGGCGGTGGCGATGAAGCTGTAGGTGGGAACGATTACCTCGTCGCCGGGGCCGATCCCAAGCGCCCGCAGGGCGATCTCGAGTGCCGCGGTGCCGGAGCTGACCCCGGCCGCGTAACCGGTTCCGCAGAACTCCGCGAAAGCCGCCTCGAAGCTCTCCAGTTCGGGCCCGAGCGTGAAGGCGGACTGGCTGGCGATGCGCTCGACCGTCTCCATCAACTCCGCGAACAGCTCCGGGAAGGCGCTGTCGAGGCGGATGAAGGGGACGTTGGTGCCATCGGTGGCGGCAAGGGAGAGGGGGGCGGCGGTGGCGGGGTTCATGCGGTGACTCCTCCTGGTGAGTTGGCCTGTTCGAGCTCGACGAAGAGCGCGGCGGCCTCACGGCGCGAGCGCACCCCGAACTTGGCGAAGGCCGAGGAGAGATGGCTCTTGATCGTGCTTTCGGAAAGGAAAAGCTGCTCCGCGATCTGGGCGTTGGTCAGACCCTGGGAAACCAAGGTGAGGACCTGGCGCTCACGGTGCGAGAAGGCGGGGCGCTCGACGCTTGCGCGCATTTTGCGGGGGACGACCGACTGACCCGATTCGACCGCGCTCACCGCGACGGCGAGAGTTTGCTCGAGTTCTGACTCAAAGACGATGGCGTCGGCGTCGGCGTCGAGGGCGCGGCGGACCCCGGTTGCGGTCGCCGCGGGGGAGACGACGACGATCGCGGGCTCGCGAAGTTCGCGCCGCAGGCAGCGGAGGGCCGCCATCTCGTGCGGGCGGTCGACGTCGCAGATCAGGATCACGATCGTCTCGGCGTCGAGGCCGAGCTCGATCGTCTCCTCAGGGCCATCGGTCAGGAGCAGTTCGACATTGGTGTCGTGCTCCTCAAGTGAGGCTTTGATCCGCGCCTGCGTTTCGGCGGCGCCGAGGCTTACGACCACGCAACAGCGCCCGGACGAGGTCCGTTCACGCACCGTTGGATCGCTGAGAACAGCCATGACCTAGCAACGGCACGGCGACTCAAAAGCTTGCACGGATTTGCGCGCGGAAGTCCGTCGGCTGGGCGGCGTTGGTTCGGCATGGACGACGCCGCAACGAACGCGCCCGTCAACGAGGCGCCGTACCGCCTGCTCGACGAGGTCGATCTGGGGGAGGGGGTGGCGATCTACTCCTTCACCAACCTCTACGGCTGCCGGATCGGCGCCGGGACCCGGATCGGGACCTTCGTCGAGGTCCAGCGCGGCGCCTCGATCGGCGCCGCCTGCAAGATCCAGAGCCACAGCTTCATCTGCGACGGCGTCACGATCGAAGATGAGGTCTTCGTCGGGCACGGGGTGATGTTCGTCAACGACAAGCGGCCGCGGGCGACCGCCGGCGGTGAGCTGCAGACCGAGGAGGATTGGGAGCTGCTCGAGACCGTGGTCGAGCGCGGGGCGACCGTCGGCTCGGGCGCGACGATCCTCGGCGGAGTCCGGATCGGCGCCGGGGCGATGGTCGGCGCCGGCGCAGTGGTCAGCCGGGACGTCGAGCCCGGCGCGACCGTGGCCGGCGTCCCAGCGCGGCCGCTTCGAGGTTCAGCGCCAGCGCTCCAGTAGATCGTCGTCGGGCACTTCCCGCAGTTGGCGCGCGGGCACGCCGACGACAACGGCGCGCGGCGGGACGTCGGCGGCGACGACGGCGCCAGCGGCGACGAAGGCCTCCTCGCCGATTTCGACTCCAGGGCAGATCGTCGAGCCGCCGCCGACCCGGCAGGCGCGGCGCAGAACCGGACCTTCGAACTCCTTCTCGGGCCCGTGGCGGTTCATCGTGTTGTCGTTGGTCAAGGTGACGCCGGGACCGACGAAGACGTCGTCCTCGACCACCGTGCCGGCGGTGATGTAGCAGCGGGTCTGCACGCTGACCCGGGCCCCCACGGCGACGTCGGGGTCGACGCAGCTGTAGCTGCCGATCGTCGTCCCGGCCCCGATCCGGGCGCGGTCGCGGAGCTGGGCGTGGTCGCCGATTCGGGCCCCGTCGGCGATATCGACCCCGGCATGGATCACCACGTGGCCGCCGAGCAGGACCCCCTCGCCGATCTTCACGTCCGGGCCGAGCAGCAGTCCGGGCGCGAGATCAGAGGCCTGTAGTCGCATCGCGCAGATCCTAACCCTGCGGCGGCGGAAGTCCGGGGCGGCGGTCGGCGTTATCCAGGCATGGCCCAGAACAAGATCGGCATCGTCGGGCTCGGCTACGTCGGGCTGCCCCTCGCCGTCGCCTTCGCCGAAGCGGGCCAGGCGGTCGTCGGCCTCGACTCGGACCGACGCAAGGTCGAGGGAATCCGCGACGGCCGCAGTCACGTCGAGGACGTCTCCGACGAGACCCTGGCCGCGCTTGCGGAGCTGATGCACGCGACGTCGGACCCGGCGGAGCTCGCCGTCTGCGAGGCGGTTGTCATCTGCGTGCCGACCCCGCTGACCGGCTCACGCGAGCCCGATCTGACCTACCTGCTCGACTCCGCCACCGCCCTCTCCCGGGTCCTGCGCCCCGGCCAGCTGGTCGTGCTCGAGTCGACCACCTACCCTGGGACCACCCGCGAGCGCCTGCTGCCGATCCTCGAGGAGTCCGGCCTCGCGGCGGGTCGCGATTTCCACCTCGCCTTCTCGCCGGAGCGGATCGATCCCGGCCGCACCGACTACACCGTGAAGACGACGCCGAAGCTGGTCGGGGGGCTGACGCCGGAGTGCGCCGAGCGTGCCCGCGACCTCTACTCGCGCGTCTGCGAGGAGGTCGTCGTCCTCAGCAGTCCCGAGGCGGCCGAGCTCTCGAAGCTGCTCGAGAACATCTTCCGCTCGGTCAACATCGCCTTGGTCAACGAGCTGGCGCGGCTCTGCGACCGGCTCAAGATCGACGTCTGGGAGGTAATCGACGCCGCCTCCACCAAGCCTTTCGGCTTCATGCGATTCGAGCCGGGCCCCGGTATGGGCGGCCACTGCCTTCCGGTTGACCCGTTCTACCTCGCCTTCAAGGCGCGCGAGCACGACTTCTACCCCGAGTTCGTCGAGCTCGCCGGAAAAATCAACCAGACTCAGCCCGACTTCTGCGTGGAACGAATCGAGCGGGCGCTGAACGAGGACGCCAAGGCGGTCAACGGTTCCCGCATCCTCATCCTCGGCGTCAGCTACAAGGCAGGCGTGGGGGACATCCGGGAGTCGCCGGCGCTGAAGATCATCCGCCGGCTGGTCGAGCTCGGTGCCGAGGTCGCCTACCACGACCCGCACGTCCCGACCCTTTCTGAGTTCGGGCTCGAGTCGGTTGACCTCGAGGAGGGTCTCGGCGATGCCGACCTCGCCACGATCGTCACTGCCCATCCGGGGATCGATTACACCGAAGTGGTCGCTGCGGCGCCGCGCGTGATCGACTTCCGCGGCGTCACCCGCGGGATCGAGGCGCGCAGCCTGGTCCGTCTCTGAGCGGCGCTCAGGCGACGACCGTCAGCGCGCCGGGGACTACCCGCAGCTCGATTCTGTCCCGCTCGCCGATGTAGTCGCCGTCGACCTGGAGCGGGAACGGACGCGGCCTGCCGTCCTTGCCGGTCGAGGCCGTCTCCACGACCGCGTGGGTGACGTCGTCGAAGTGGGTGACCTGCTTGTGGCGGGCAGCGGGTTTCGTCGCGCTGAAGAGGCGGGTGATCAGGGTCGGCATGTCCCGCTGTGCCGCCCGCTTCAGGACCGCGATCGAGAGGGTGCCGTCGTCGATCGCGATCCCCTCGCAGACACGGATCGGGTGGGTCGTGAAGTAGGTGAAGGGGTCGGAGTTCTGGACGATCGTGGTGATCCCCTCGACCGGCTCGGCACCATCAACCGTCGTCCGCACCCGAACCGGGTTGAGGAGGTACTTGCGGTAGAAGCTGGAGACACCCGCCCAGCTGTAGTAGTAGGGCCCGGCGTTCCCCTTCAGAGTGGGGTTGCGGTCGACCCGCTTGACGACGCTGGCGTCGATGCCGACCCCGCAGGAGAAGACGAAGTAGCGGTCGTCGACCGTCCCGAGGTCGATCTTGCGCGGCTGCCAGTCGTCAGCGAGCGTCAGCAGGTGCTCGGTGGCGTCGACGACGTCGTTCGGCATCCCCAGGGTCCGGGCGACGACGTTGGTCGAGCCGCCCGGCAGGACCGCCACCGGCAGGTCGGACCCCGCCAGCCCGTTGGCGACCTCGTTCAGCGTCCCGTCGCCACCGAAGGCGACGACGACGTCGTAGCCGCCGTCCCGCGCCTCGCGCCCGATCTCCGTCGCGTGGTTCTGCGCCTGGGTCGAGACCGCTTCGACGTCGAACCGCCCCTGCAGCGCGTAGATCACGAGGTTTTTCAGCCGATCGGAGACCGTCGTCGCGTAAGGGTTGACGATCAGCAGCATCCGCTTCTTGTGCGGCTTGCGGCGGCGGAGGGAGCGGAGCTGGGCGGTCACGCAGGCATCACCCTAATGCCGCCCAGCCTGCGACTACGCTGCCGCCGATGGTCGACCGACGCGAGCTGGGCGCGATCTTCATCGGCGGGGCGCTGGGGGCGCTGCTGCGGGCGGGGCTGGCGGAAGCGCTGCCTGCCGGTGGGCCGGGTTGGCCGTGGGCGACCCTGCTGGTCAACGTCGCCGGCGCGGCGCTGCTCGGGTACTGGTTCACGGTCCTCCCGCACACCAGCTACCGGCGGCCGCTGCTGACCACCGGGTTCTGTGGCGCCCTCACCACCTTCTCGACCGTGCAGCTGGAGGTAATCGAGATGATCGACGCGGGTCGGGTTGGATTGGCGGCGGCCTATCTCGGCCTCAGCCTCGTGGCAGGCCTGGCGGGGGCGCAGGCGGCCACCGTCGTAGCACGCAGGGTGGGAGCGGTATGAGCGTGTTGGTCTGGGTCGGCGTCGCCTTGCTCGGTGGCCTAGGGGCGCTCGCCCGTTTCGGGTTGACGCTGCTGGTTGCCGACCGCCTGCACCCACACCTGCCGCTCGGCACGATGGCGGTCAACGTCAGCGGCGCCTTCCTGCTCGGGTTGCTGGCGGGAGCCTCGGTGGACGGAGACGCGCGGCTCCTCTTCGGCGTTGGGCTACTCGGCGCCTATACGACCTTCTCAACCTGGATGGTGGAGACGCAGCGGATCGACAAGGCGGGAAAACGCCGAATCGCAATCCTCAACATCGTCCTCAGCGTCGCCTTCGGCCTGGCGGCGGCGGCCCTCGGCCGCTGGCTCGGCGGCGAGCTCTAGGCGTGTCGAGTTTGTTCGGCCATCCCGAACAAAGTCGACATCAGGTCGCCTCGTAGCGGATCACGGCGCCGTCATCGACTTCCCGCACCCGCCCCCCATTGACTAACAGGTCGGTGTGGCCGATCACCTCGGAAAGGGTGAGGTAGGCCTGGGTGACGGCGACGTTGCCCCAGAGTGCCTGCGCCAGCTCGTAGCCAGTGCGGGGGCGCTCGGCGATCAGCCGGTAGATCTTCTCCTTGCGGCGCTCGCTACCGGCGAAGCGGGAGTCGATCAGCGCCACGTGGTCGGTGATCGGCTCGCCATGGCCGGGGAGGACGATCTCGGCCGGCATCTCCCTCGTCTTCTTCAGCGACTCGATGTAGGTGGCGAGCGCCTGCGGACGCTCGGAGGAGCCGTCGAGCGGGCGGGCCAGCAGCGGGTTTGAGGAGATGTTGGGGAGGAGGTGGTCGGCGGCGATCAGGATCCGCCGCTCGGCGTCCCAGAAGATCGTGTCCGACGGGCTGTGGCCGGGACGGTGGAGAACCTCCAGCCGCCGCTCGCCGAGCTCGAGGACGCCGCCGTCCTCCAGCGGCTTCGTCACCGTCACGTGCGAGCCCCAGCTGCGGAAGCTGCGGGAGACGCTGCGCAGGGCGACGGTCACGTCCTCGGGGATGCCGTTGCGCAGCATCACCTCGACCGCGAACTGGTCTTCGAGCTCGGCGTCCTCCTCGAAGGCCGCCAGCCGCCGCGCCGCCGCGCCCAGCGCCGCCACCTCGGCCCCGGAGTGCTCGACCAGGATCTCGACCAGACCGAGGTGGTCGATGTGCTGATGGGTGACGACGATCTGCTCGAGATCGGCGAGGGCATGGCCGCGTTCGGCCAGCTTCGCCGTCAGCTCGTCGAGCGCCTTGCCCGAGTTCGGCCCGGTGTCGACCAGCGTCAGCGGCTCGTCCTCGATCAGGTAGCAGTTGACCCGCCCGACCGCGAACGGGGTCGGGATCGCGAAGCGGTGGATGCCGGCGAGCGCCGCCTGCTCGAGCGCTTGCTCCGGCGTCGCAGTCACGCTCGGATCAGGCCGAGGACCTCGTCGCGGCGGCGTTCCATGTCCTCCCGCGAGACCAGCGACTCCAGGTTCAGTCGCAGCAGCGGCTCGGTGTTGGAGGGACGGACGTTGAAGTGCCAGTCCTCGAAGTCGATCGAGACGCCGTCGAGGTGGGTCACTTTTGCGCCCTCGGAGTAGCGCTCCTCGATCTCGGCCATCTTCGCCTGCGCGTCGGCGACCTCGGAGTTGATCTCGCCGGAGATGAAGTAGCGCGAGCGGAACTCCTCCATCAGCTCGGCCAGCGTGCGGCCGTCGAGCGAGAGCAGCTCCAGCACCAGCAGCGCCGGGATCGTCCCCGAGTCGGCATTCCAGAAGTCGCGAAAGTAGTAGTGGCCGGAGACCTCGCCGCCGAATGCCGCTTCCTCCTCGCGCATCCGCGCCTTGAAGAAGGCGTGGCCGACGCGGGAGAGGTCCGAGCGGCCGCCCTCGGCGGCGACCAGGTCCGGCACCGCCCGGCTCGAGCGGGGGTCGTAGAGAATCGTCGCGCCCGGGTTCTTCTGCAGAACTGAGCGGGCCAGCAGGGCGCAGATAAAGTCGCCGTCGCAGAAGCTGCCGTTGCCGTCGATGAAAAAGCAGCGGTCGGCGTCGCCGTCCCAGGCGATCCCGAGCTCGGCGCCGCTCTGCTGAACCCGGTCGATGATCATCCGCCGGTTCTCCTCCAGCAGCGGGTTCGGCTCGTGGTCGGGGAACTCGCCGTTCGGGACGAAATACATCTCCTCCAGCTCCAGCGGCAGCCGCTCGAGGATCGGGCCGACCATTGGGCCGCCCATCCCGTTGCCGCCGTCGACGACGACCTTCATCGGCTTCACGTTGGCGGGGTCGATGAAGGAGAGGGCGTGAGCCTGGAACTCGCCCCAGATGTCAGCCCCCTCGCTCGATCCGCCGCCGGGAGCCTCACCGAGCCCGGCTTCGATCTCGGCTTTGACGTCGCCGATCCCGGCGTCGCCGGAGAGGGGGAGGGCGCCCTCGCGCACCAGCTTCACGCCGGTATATGCCTTCGGGTTGTGGGAGGCGGTGACCATGGCGCCGCCGTCGAGCTCGCGCGAGCCGACCAGGTGGTAGAGCATCTCGGTCGCGACCTCCCCGGCGTCGATCACCGTCGTGCCCTCGGCGATCAGCCCTTCGCGGACCGCGCCCGCCATCGCCGGGGCGGTCAGCCGCATGTCGCGGCCGAGACCGACGGTCAGCTCGCCCGGCGCCTTGCCGCGCAGCCGTCCCAGTACCCGGGCGAAGGCGCGGCCGATCGCGGTCGCGGTCGTCTCGTCCATCTCCTCGCCGTAGAGGCCGCGGATGTCATACGCCTTGAAAATCCCAGGCGGGGCGAGGGGGGACTGGTCGTTCAAAACGCTCCTTTCAGAGCCTCGTAGCTCTGCTCGATCGACTGCGGCATCACTTTCGTATCGGCGATCACCGGCATGAAGTTGTTGTCGCCTGCCCAGCGGGGGACGACGTGCATGTGGATGTGGTGCTCGACGCCGGCGCCGGCGACCCGGCCCTGGTTGAAGCCGACGTTGTAGCCGTGCGGCTGGTAGACCCGCTCGAGCCGGTCCATCGCCCGCTGCGCCAGCGCCATCATCTCCGCCAGAGTCTCGCCGGGGATCTCCTGCAGCCGCCCGACGTGGTCGTAAGGAGCCACCATCAGGTGCCCGTTCGTGTACGGGAAGAGGTTGAGGATGAGAAAACAGCGCTCACCGCGGTGGACGATCAGGTTCGCCTCGTCATCGTCCGCCGCCGGCTTGGCGCAGAAGATGCACTCCTCCTCGATGTCCTTGGACGCGTCCTTCACGTAAGCGAGGCGCCAGGGCGCCCAGATGCGGAAATTTGCCACGGGCGCTCCATCCTATGGAAGCCGGCGCCTAGCCGAAGGGGTTTGCCGCAGGCGCCTCTAAAGCCACTTGCGGCGGCGGAAGTAGGCGACCATGCCGACGAGGACGACGGCCATGATCCCCAGCACGGTGAAGAAACCCGCCTCGTGGCCTTCGCTCGGGACCCAGGTGTTCATCCCCATCACGCTGGCGATCAGCGTCAGCGGCAGGATCACGACGCTGATTGCGGTCAGCACCCGGAGGATGTCGTTGAGGCGGTGGGAGATCACCGACTCGTTGGTCTCCTCCAGCGCCTCGGCGACCTCCTTGTAGTTTTCGAGCATGTCCCAGATCCGCTCGTGGGCATCGACGATGTCGTCGAAGTAGATCTCGAGGTCGAGGTCGGAGGCGAGGTAGCGCTGCTTCACCCTCTCCAGTTCGCGCAGGACCGGGCGCTGCGGCCGGATCACTTTGCGGAAGTTGATGATCTCCTGCTTGACGTTGGAGATGTCGCGGACGACTTCCTCGGCCCGCTCTTCGAAGATCTGGTCCTCGAGCGCGTCGAGCTTGTTGCCGATCTTGCGCAGCATCGGGAAGCAGTAATCAAAGGAGTCATCTACTAGCCGGTAGAGCAGGTAGCCGGAGCCGCGGGAGAAGAGCTGTTCGCGCAGCTCCTCTTTCGCCCGGCAGCGCTCGAACAGGTACTCGACCGGCTGCAGAGGCAGGTTCGGGATCGTGACCACGTAATCGGGGCCGACGAAGACGTCGAGCTCGCCGGTGCCGAGCCGGCCCGCCTGGGGGTCGAAGACGGGGAGGTGGAGAACGATGAAGAGGTAGTCGTCGTAGACGTCGATCTTCGGCCGCTGGTTGCGGGAGAGGACGTCCTCGAGGTCAAGCGCGTGGAAATCGAAGTGCTCCTCCAGCCACGTCCGCTCCAGCGAGCCCGGCCACTCGATGTTGACCCAACGCAGGCCGTCGGAGTCGATCTGCTCGACGTTTGGCTGCTGGGGCTCAGGCGCCGCCGGCTGAGAGACGAGCTCGCCGCGACGGCCGCGAGGCCGAGGCAGCCTCGGTTTCGGAAGGTTCGGCATCATTTAGTCCGATCGTCTCTTGCTGCAGCGGGCTCATCGCGTGCCTAGGTTAGCCACCTTGCAGGCGCTGGAAAGCCAGGTAGCCACTTGGTATGGTTTCGCCCACATAAGCGCCACATCTAGAGGGGTGGAGGGACTGGCCCATTGAAGCCCCGGCAACCATCGCGACCGCAAGGTCGAGACAGGTGCCAAATCCAGCAGGTCTCCTGAAGATCGGGACCTGAAAGATGTGGGGGATGTCCGATCCGGACCTCGCCCCACAAATGGCGAGGTTTTTACGTAAGTGGAAACGAGGATCGGATGTCAGTAGAGAGCTTGAAGTGCAAGGAGTGCGGAACCAGCTACGAGCTGGACGCAAGCTACGTGTGCGAAAACTGCTTCGGACCGCTGGAGGTCGCCTACGACTTCAGCGGGCTCGACGCCGCCGAGGTGAAGCGGCGGATCCAGGCTGGGTCGCAGGGGATCTGGCGCTACCGCGACTTCCTCCCCTTCGAGGGGAGGGCGAGCGACCCGCTGGAGCCCGGCTTCACGCCGCTGCTGAAGGCCGATCGCCTGGCCGAGCGGCTCGGGGTCGGCGCCGAGATCTGGATCAAGAACGACGCCGCCAACCCGACCCACTCCTTCAAGGACCGGGTCGTCGCCGTCGCGGTGGCGAAAGCGAAGGAGCTCGGCTTCGAGACCGTCGCCTGCGCTTCGACCGGCAACCTCGCCAATGCCGTCGCCGCCCATGCCGCCGCAGCAGGGCTTGACTCATACGTCTTCGTCCCCGCCAACCTCGAGGAGCAGAAGCTGCTCGCTACCGGTGTCTACGGGACCAATCTGGTCGGCGTCCGCGGCAACTACGACGACGTCAACCGCCTCTGCACCCAGCTCGCCGAGACGCACCCGTGGGCCTTCGTCAACGTCAACCTGCGGCCCTACTACGCCGAGGGCTCGAAGACGCTCGCCTACGAGACCGTCGAGCAGCTCGGCTGGAAGCTGCCCGACCGGGTGGTCAGCCCGATCGCCTCGGGTTCGCTCTTCACCAAGCTCGGGCGCGGCTTCCAGGAGTGGCTGGACATCGGCCTCGTCGAGGGCGTCCAGCCGGTCTTTAACGGCGCCCAGGCGGAGGGATGCAGCCCGGTCGCGACGGCGTTTGCCGAAGGCTGGGAAGTCTGCAAGCCACAGCGGCCGGAGACGATCGCCAAAAGCCTCGCGATCGGCGATCCCGCCGACGGGCCCTACGCGGTCGAGCAGGCGCGTCGCACCGGCGGCGGCGTCGACTCGGTCACCGACCAGGAGATCCGCGAGGGGATCAAGCTGCTGGCGGAGACGACCGGGATCTTCACCGAGACCGCCGGCGGGGTCACCGTCGGCGTCCTCCGCAAGCTGGCCGAACGCGGCGAGCTCGCCGATGGCGAGCGCGTGGTCGTCTACATCACCGGCGAGGGCCTGAAGACGCTGGACGCGACCCGCGATACGTTCCAGATGCACGAGATCGACCCCGCCCTCGAGAGCTTCGAGGCCGAGTTCCCGCAGGAGGTAGCCGTCTAGATGTCAGTCACCGTGAAGATCCCGACCCAGCTGCGCGCCGCGACCGGCGGCGAGGCAGCGCTCGAGGTGGAGGGCAACACCGTCGGCGAGGTGCTCGACGCCGTCTTCGACGCCCACAACGGCCTCAAGGACAGGATCACCCAAGACGGCGACCTGCGCCGCTTCGTCAACGTCTACGTCAGCGGCGAGGACATCCGCTTCCAACAGGGATTGGAGACGTCCATAAACGACGGCGACGAGGTAACCATCCTGCCGGCGGTGGCGGGCGGCTGAGGCCCCTTCCGAACTTCGGGGGGCTATAACCCCCCAGATGTCGGAAACGATGAAGCCACCGGTCGTGATCCTCTGCGGCGGCCGCGGCACGCGGCTGCGCGAGCGGACCGAGTCGGTGCCGAAGGCGCTGGTCGAGATCGGCGGCCGGCCGATCCTCTGGCACGTGGTGCAGATCTACGCCGCCCAGGGGTTTGACCGCTTCCTGCTTGCGACCGGATACATGGGCGAAGCCGTCAAGGAGTTCGCGGCGGGTGAGCGCTGGCCGGAGGGAGTGCAGGTGGAGTGTGTGGATACCGGCCTCGACACTCCGACCGGCGGGCGGGTCGAGGCCCTTGCGGAGCGGCTCGCAGGAGGAACCTTCTGCGTCACCTACGCCGACGGCGTCGCCGACGTCGACCTCGAGGCGCTGCTTGATTTCCACGCGGGCCACGGCGCTCATGCCACCGTCACCGTCGTGCGGCCGAACCTGCAATGGGGAGTGGCGGAGCTGGACGGGGACGAAGTCGCCGGCTTCGTCGAGAAGCCCCGCAGCGAGCACTGGATCAACGGCGGCTTCCTCTGCTTCGAGCCGGAGGCGCTCGATTACCTCGATCCGGAGAGCGTGCTGGAGCGGGAGCCGCTGGAGCGGCTGGCGGCCGAAGGGCAGCTGCGCGCCTACCGCCACGAGGGTTTCTGGGACTGCATGGACACCTACAAGGACGCGGTCGTCCTCAACGACCTCTGGAGCGCCGGCCGGGCGCCGTGGCGGATCTGGGACGCCGCCTCGGTGGACGCCTCGTGAAGCGCTCGCTCGTCACCGGCGGCCATGGCTTCGTCGCCTCGAATCTGGTCCGGGCGCTGCTCGAACGCGGCGACGCAGTCAGCGTCCTCGACCTGGCGCCGCCTCCGCGCTCGGGGCTGGTGCTGCAGGGGATCGCCTCAGAAGTCGAGCTGCTCGAAGTGGACCTTCGCGACGTCGCCGCGGTCGAGGCCGCAATCGGGGCCGGCGAGTTCGACGTCGTCTTCCACCTCGCCGCCCAGACCCTCGTCGGACCGGCGATGGCCGACCCGACCCAAACCTTCGAAATCAACGTCCGCGGCACCTGGGGGCTGCTCGAGGCCTGCCGCCGCGCCGACGTTCCGGCGGTCATCGTCGCCTCCTCCGACAAGGCCTACGGGCCGAGCGAGGAGCTGCCTTACCGGGAGGAGATGCGGCTGCAGCCGGCCTCCCCATACGAGGCGAGCAAGGCGGCGGCGGACGCGATCGCGCTCAGCTATCGCCCCGCCTACGACCTGCCGGTGGCGGTAACCCGCTTCGCCAACATCTACGGCGGCGGCGACCCCAACTTCTCGCGCCTGATCCCGGAGGCGATCGCCGCCGTGCTCGACGGCCGCCGGCCCCAAATCCGCTCCGACGGCAGCCCCGAGCGGGACTTCCTCTACGTTGCCGACGCCGTCTCCGCTTACTTGGCGGTCGAGAGCGCGGTCGGCGCCGGCGGCCCGGGAGCGGGGGAGGCCTTCAACGCCGGCGGCGAGCGCCCGTTCTCGGTCGCCGAGGTCCTGAGGACGATCGTCGAGGTCTCGGGAACCGACCTGCAGCCGGAATTCCTCGGCACCGGCAACCCTGACGGCGAGATCGACCGCCAGTTTGTCGACTCGACCAAGCTGCGGGAGATGACTGGCTGGCGCCCGGAGGTCGAGCTCCGCGACGGCCTGATCCGGACCCTGGACTGGTACCGCGACCACGCCGAGCTCCGCCCGCTCGTGGCCTAAGTAGGAAGTAAGAGTAAGACTTGTAATACTCTTACTCCATGAGAATCACCAGCAAAGGGCAGGTAACGATTCCCAAGGGAATTCGGGACCAGTTTGGGCTTCTGCCCGGGACCGAGGTCGAGTTCGTCGCCGACGAGGGCCAAGTAAAGGTCCGCAAGTTGGAGGGTGACCGCGATCGCGGTAAGGAGATCGTCGATCACCTCCGCAGGGCGAGCGGCGGCGATATCCCCCTAAGCACCGAGGAGATCATGCGCCTGACCCGGGGAGAGGATTGGGGCACCGGCCACTTGGAAGAGGATGAAGGGCACTCTCGTTGACTCGAACGTCCTGATCGACGTTCTCTCCGGCGACCCGGTCTGGGCAGGGTGGTCGGAGGAGGCTCTGGCGCGGCTCGCCTCGGAGGGGCCGCTGTTCATCAACGGGGTCATCTACGCCGAGGTCTCGCAGCGGTACTCGCGCAAAGAGCTCCTCGACCACGAGCTGCCCGAAGAGGTGTTCATTCGCGAGCACCTACCGTGGTCGGCGGCCTTTCTCGCCGGAAAGGCGTATCTCGGCTATCGCCGCCGGGGCGGCCACCGGCGCTCCCCGCTACCGGACTTCTTCATCGGCGCCCATGCCGCGGTTGCGGATCTCCGCCTGCTCACCCGTGATGCGGCGCGTTACCGGACGTATTTCCCGGGCCTGGATCTCATCGCTCCGACCTGAGCCCACCCGGGAGCCCGGCTAGTCTGCAGCCCATGTGCGGGCGCTTCACGGTCACCACCAAGGACACGAAGAAGGTCGCGGACCGCTTCCAGGTCGAGCTCGAGAAAGCGCTCGAACGCAGCGAGAAAGCGAAAGAGGCGCCTGGCATGGGCCGCTTCAACGTCGCCCCCACGCAGGAGGTGCTCGTCGTCCGCGCCTCGCCTGAGCCCGAGGAGGCCGAACAAGGCGAGCGCGAGGCGCGGCTGATGCGCTGGGGCCTCGTCCCGGTCTGGGCGAAGGACCTCAAAGTCGGCTACCGGATGATCAACGCAAAAAAAGAGAACCTGATGAAAAGCCGTGCCTACGGGCCGCTGCTCGGCAAGTACCGGCACCGCTGCCTAATCGTCGCCGACGGCTTCTACGAGTGGATGAAGGCCGAGGACCCGAAGCAACCGCGCCAGCCCTGGCATTTCCAGGTCGACGGCGGCGAGCCCTTCGCCTTCGCCGGCCTCTGCACTCGCAAGGAGTGGGCCGACCCCGAGGACCGCGGCTACGACGACGGCTACCTCTACACCTGCACCCTGGTGACGACGACTCCGAACGAGGTGGTCGCGCCCGTCCACAACCGGATGCCGGCGATCCTCCCGAGCCCAGAGGCGGAGGCAGCCTGGCTCGACCCGAAGCTGAGCGCCGAGGACGCGGTCGAGATGTGCGGTCCGCTCGAGGCGCGGCGGATGTCGAGCGCTCCCGCCAACCCGGCGCTGAACAAAGTCGGCAAAGGGATGGCCGAAGGGCCGGAGCTGCTGGTGGCGCCACAGGAGACCCTGGACGTCTAAGGGCGCTAGCCCTCGTCGTCTGCTTCGGCTTCCTTTTCCTCTTCGGCTTCTTCGCGTTCTTCGGCTTTCAGTTCTTCGGCCTCTTCGTCGATCGGCGGCGAGCGGTCGGGTAGCGCCGCCTCGGTCGTCGTCGTCGCCTTGCCGGCGCTCGTTTCAAGCGTGCAGCCGATCTGCGCTGAGGGGACGTCGGTCGTCCGCCAGACGGTGAAGAAGGGGAGGACAAGGTCTTTCTTCGGCTTGCCAGCGATGAAGTACTTGATCCGCTCTTCGCCGATCACGAACTCCGGCCATTCGACCTTGACGCCCTTTTCCGTGGTGAAGCGCCGCGGCCTGTCCGGCACTTCCAGCGAGGCGAGTTCGCCGCCGTGGGAGCTGAAGTCCATTAGCACCGTTTCCGGCACTTCCTGGCTGTAGATGCCGTCTTCGGAGGAGCGCGGGTAGGTGGCGCGAAGGTCGCCGCCGCTCTGGGCGACTTCGGCGCCTTTCGGGGCTTTGATCCGGCAGAGGACGCGGCCGCCGCCGACCGGCGATCCGGCGGAGACGGTCAACGAGGAGCCGACGATGTAAAGCGAGTAGCCGCTGACGTTGGTGCCGGTGGCACGGATATTGGTGTCGGCCAGTTGCATCGTCCCCTGCCCGCCCGGCACGGGGACCGCTTTGGAGTCGGCGCCTTCGGCGCTCTGCACCCATTCCAGATTCGCCGCTTCGCCCTCGCCCTTGCCGGTGCTGGCGAGCGCGGCGACGACGCAGGCGACGAGCCCGATCGCGATCACGATCAGGGCTCCGCGCGGGGGCCGGCCGGCGTCGGCGGGTCCTTGGGGGGCGTCTGCCACAGCGCGACAGTATTGGAATCAGGCGCGGATTCGCCGCGCTGCGATACCTCGACCGCCTTCGTGGGTACGTTCCCTCCATGGCAGGCAAAGTGACGCGACTGAACAGGGCCGCGCCGAAGCCGCGAGCGGTCGAGGTTCACGGGCAGCCGATGAACTTCATCGAAGCCGGGTCGGGCCCGGTTCTGCTGCTGATCCACGGCATGGCCGGGACCTGCGCCAACTGGGAAGCGGTGATCGAGCCGCTGGCGATCAACCACACCGTGATCGCCCCAGACTTCCCGGGCCACGGCTCCTCGGCGCCGGGCGGCGGCGATTACTCGGTCGGCGCCCTGGCAAGCGTCCTCCGCGACCTGATGCTGACCCTCGGCCATGAGCGGGCGACCCTGGTCGGCCACTCGCTCGGCGGCGGTGTCGCGATGCAGTTCACCTACCAGTTCCCGGAGATGGTCGAGCGCCTGGTCCTCGTCTCCAGCGGCGGCCTCGGCCCGGACGTCAGCCCGATCCTGCGGGCGGCCGCCCTGCCTGGCGCCGAGCTCTTCATCTCGGCGACCGCCGGCGTCGGCACCCGCATCGGCTCCATCGTCGGCCGCGGGCTCGGCCTCGTCGGCCTCCGTCCCAACGCTGACGTCGCCGAAGTCACCCGCGGCTACGCGACCTTGACCGACCCTGAGCGCCGCAAGGCCTTCCCAGCGTGTCGCCGCCCTCGACAAGCTCTACCTAGCCGACGCCCTGCCGGTCCTCATCGTCTGGGGCGAGAACGACCCGATCATCCCGGTCGACCACGGCCGCGAGGCCCACGCCGCCCTCGCCGGCAGTCATCTAGAGATCTTCGAGGACACCGGCCACATCCCCCAGCAAGAGCGCCCAGGCCGCTTCATCGCCGTCCTCGAACGCTTTCTCGCCGAAACCGACCCGGCAGAGTTCGACCGCGACGAATGGCTAGCCCGGTTCAAGGCCGCCGAGAACTAAGACGCGCCCGACAGGATTCGAACCTGTGGCCTCTTCCTCCGGAGGGAAGCGCTCTATCCAGCTGAGCTACGGGCGCTCACTCGGCAGATTAACCCGTAACTGACGTAGGCTCGCCGCCGATGGATTTGGCGGTTACTTTTCTTGGCACCGGCGGCTCCGTGCCCTCGGCGCGGCGCTCTACGGCGAGCGTGTTGGTGGCGCGTGGGGGAGAGCGGTTGCTGTTCGACTGCGGGGAAGGGACGCAGCGGCAGATGCAGCGGTCGCTGGGGCTGGTGCAGGCCGACGCGATCTTCCTCACTCACTTCCATGCCGACCACGTCTTGGGACTGCCGGGGTTGCTGAAGACCTATGACCTCACCGACCGGCGGGTGCCGCTGAAGGTCTACGGGCCGCCTGGCCTGACCGACCTCTTTCAGGTTTTCTCGCCCTTCCTCGGCCGCCTCAAGTACACGCTCGACCTGATCGAGCTGGCTCCTGGCGAAACCGTCGAGCACGACGAATACGAGGTGCGGCCATTCGAAGCCAAACACGGCTCCCGCGCCAATGGCTACGCCCTCGTCGAGGCCGAGCGGCCTGGGCGCTTCGATCCCGCCGCTGCCGCCGCGGCTGGCGTTCCCGAAGGGCCCGCTTACGCGGCGCTTCAGCGAGGAGAGACCGTCGAGGGCGACGCCGGGGCGGTGACGCCGGACCAGGTGATGGGACCGAGCCGCCAAGGCCGCACGATCGTCATCACCGGCGACACCGCCCCGAGTCCCGCCACCGTCTCCGCCGCAGCCGACGCCGACCTGCTGATCCACGACGCCTCCTTTGCCGAGGAAGAGGCCCAGCGCGGCGCCGAAACCGGCCACTCGACCCTCGGTCAGGCTGCTGCCGTCGCCGCCGAGGCCCACGTGAAGCTACTCGCGCTCGTCCACATCTCCTCCCGCTACCACGTCGGCAAGGTGATCGAGGAGGCAAAAGCGGTCTTCGAGCCGGTGGTAGCCCCCAAAGACTTCGACCAGATCGAGCTGCCTTTCCCGGAGCGGGGCGAGCCGCGCCTGGTTCCGAACGGAGCCCGCGAGGTGCGGCAAGATCAGGAGGTCGAGGGCTAGCAAAGCGTCAACACGCGCTGCTACGCTGGGCGCGTCCTTTAACCAGGTCCCGCGAGGCCAGGAAGGAAGCAACCGAAGTGAACGAGAAGGTCGTGCTGGAGCACGACGATCTGAGGCGAACGCTGCGGCGGATCGCCCACGAGATTGCCGAGAAGAACCCCGATTCCGATCGTCTCGCGGTCGTCGGCATCCACACCCGCGGCGCCGTCCTGGCCCGCCGCCTCCACGTCTTCCTCGGCGAGCTGACCGGCTCCGAGCTGCCGATCGGCGACCTCGACATCTCCTTCTACCGCGACGACGTCGGCGCCAAGGCGCCCGAGGCGCAGCCGGTCGTCCACTCCTCCCACATCGACTTCGACCTCAGCGACCGCACCGTGATCCTGGTCGACGACGTGCTCTACACCGGTCGCACCGTCCGCGCCGCGATCGAGGCCCTCTTCGACTACGGCCGCCCGCAGCGGGTCCAGCTCGCGGTCCTCTGCGACCGCGGCCACCGCGAGCTTCCCTTCCGCCCCGACTACGTCGGCAAGAACCTGCCGACCGCCCGCGAGGAGCGGGTCAACGTCCGCCTCGAGGAGACGGACGGAACAGACGAGGTAACGATCTCCGAGCCCAGCCCCGTGGAGGTGAAAAATTGAAGCACTTGCTCTCAATTGAGCAACTCTCGCGCGAGGAAATCGAGGCGATCCTCGACCGCGCCGAGAGCTTCGCCGAGGTCGGACGCCGCGACATCAAAAAGGTGCCGACGCTGCGCGGCCGCACCGTCGTTTCGCTCTTCTACGAGTCGAGCACCCGCACCTCGAGCTCCTTCGACCTGGCGGCGAAGCGGCTTTCAGCCGATCTGGTTTCGGTCAAGGCGGCGGGCAGCTCGGTGGACAAGGGCGAGTCGCTGAAGGACACGATCGCGACCCTCTCCGCCTACGACCCGGCGGCGATCGTGATCCGCCACCCCTACGCGGGTGCCGCGCAGATGGTCGCCGGCTGGACCGCGGCCGCCGTCGTCAACGCCGGCGACGGCAAGCACGAGCACCCGAGCCAGGCCCTGCTCGACGTCTACACGCTGCGGCGCCGCCTCGGCTCCCTGGAGGGGGTCCGGATCTGGATCGTCGGCGACGTCCTCCACAGCCGCGTCGCCCGCTCCAACCTGATCGCCTTCAACCGGATGGGCGCCGAGGTCACCGTCTGTGGCCCGCCGACCCTGATCCCACGCGGGATCGAGGAGCTCGGCTGCGAGGTCTCCTACAGCCTCAACGGGGTCGAGGAGGCCGAGGTCGTCTACGCGCTGCGGATGCAGAAGGAGCGGATGAGCGAGAGCTTCGTCCCCTCGCTGCGCGAGTACGCCGCCAACTTCCAGATCGACACGCGCCGCCTCAACCCGCGCCAGCTGCTGATGCACCCCGGCCCGGTCAACCGCGGGGTAGAGCTCTCCGGCGAGGCGATCGACTCGCCGCAGTCGCTGATCACCGAGCAGGTCGCAGCCGGGCTGGTCGTGCGGATGGCGATCCTCTACGAGCTCCTCGCCGGCAGCGAAGGACAGACCCCCGCCGGAGAGGGCGAAGGCAGCAAACCGACCCCGATCGGAACCCCGGCATGAGCCTGATCGACGCACTCGACGTCCGCGCTGGCGAGGCCGCGCACCTGATCCTGCGACGGGCGACCGTCCTTGACCCGGTCGCGGGCATCGACTCGGTCCACGACGTCGTCGTCCGCGACGGCAGGATTGCCGAGCTCGCCTCCCCCGGCGAGGCCGACGCCGACGGCGCCGAGGTGGTCGAGGCCGAGGGCCTGCACGCCTTCCCGGCCTTCTTCGATCCCCATGTCCACCTCCGCACCCCTGGGCACGAGCACAAAGAGGACGTCGAGACGGGGACCCGCGCGGCCGCGGCCGGCGGCTACTGCGGGATCCTGGCGATGGCCAACACCCAGCCTCCGGTCTCGACCGCGGCCGACATCACCGCCCTGCGCGAGCAGGCGCAGGCGAGCGCCTCGGTCCCCGTCGGCTTCCTCGCCACGGTGACCAAGGGGATGAAGGGCGAGGAGCTGACCGAGATGGTCGAACTGCGCGAAGCCGGCGCCATCGGCTTCACCGATGACGGCCTGCCGATCACCAGCGCCGGGGTCATGCGCCGCGCCCTCCAGTACCAGCACCTCTGCGGTGGCAACATCGCCCTTCACGAGGAGGACCCTGCCCTCTCCAGGGAGGGGGCGATGCACGAGGGGGCGGTCTCGGCCGCGCTCGGGCTCGCTGGCGTCCCCTCGGTCTCGGAGTCAACGATGGTCGCCCGCGACGCCGCCCTGGCCGGGTACGAGCGCGCCTGCATCCACGTCCAGCACCTCTCCGCCGCCGAGTCGGTCGAGGTCGTCCGCGCCGCCAAGGCCGCCGGCGTCCAGATCAGCGCCGAGGCGAGCCCGCACCACCTCTGCCTCACCGACGAGGCAGTCCGCAGCCTCGACCCGCACCGGCACAGAATGAACCCGCCGCTGCGCGAAGAGCGCGACCGCCAGGCGCTGATCGAGGGCCTCCGCGACGGCACGATCGAGTGCATCGCCACCGACCACGCGCCGCACCAGCCGGAGGAAAAGGACGTCCCCTTCGAGCAGGCGGCGATGGGGGTGACCGGTCTCGAGACCGCCTTCGCTGCCCTACACACCGAGCTGGTCCTGCCCGGGGTGATCGACCTAGCCCTGTTGGTTGAGCGGCTGGGGGGCGGTGCCGCGCCCTTCGACCTCGAGCGCCCGACCCTCGCGCCCGGCTCGGAGGCCAACGTCGCCCTCTGCGACCTCGGCGCCGAGTGGACTGTCGGCGAGGACGGCTACGAGAGCCGCTCGGCCAACTCCTGGTGCGCGGGGGAGACTCTCACCGGCCGCGTCCTGATGACCGTCGCCGCCGGCCAGGTCGCCTACCGCCTGCGCAGCTTCAGCCTCGGAGTCGCGGCATGAGCGCCTACCTGCTGCTCGAGGACGGGACCCGGCTCGACGGGCTCGCCTGTGGCGCCGATGGTGCCGTCACCGGCGAGGTCGTCTTCAACACCGGGATGACCGGCTATCAGGAGTCCGTCACCGACCCCTCCTATGCGGGGCAGATCATCGTCTTCACCTACCCCCTGATCGGCAACTACGGCGTCTCGGCGGCGGCGATGGAGTCCGACCGGGTCCACGCCCGCGGCGTCGTCATGCGCGACGCCAAGAACCGCGAAGACGTCGCCACGGCCGAGGGCGGCTGGCTCGACTGGCTCGGCGACTGTGGCGTGCCGGCGCTCAGCGGCGTCGACACCAGGGCGCTGGTCCGCCACCTGCGCGACCAAGGCTCGATGCGCGGCGGCATCTTCCCGGCCGAGATGCCGGAAGCCGAGGCGCGCGAGCGGATCAACGCCGAGCCCTCGATGGCCGGCGCCGACTTCGCCCGCCAGGTGACTCCGACCGAGCCGGTCCGCTTCGAGGGCGAGGGCCCGCACGTGGTCGGGATCGACACCGGGGTCAAGCTCAGCATCGTCCGCCAGCTGCGCGAGCACGGCTGCCAGCTGACGCTGCTGCCCTGCACGAGCAGCCCGGAGGAGGTCCTCGCTGAGGACCCCGACGTGGTCTTCCTCGCCAACGGCCCCGGCGACCCCGCGGCGCTCGACTATGTCGTCGACACCGTCCGCGGCGTCCTCGGCCAAAAGCCGGTTTTCGGGATCTGCCTCGGCCACCAGCTGCTCTGCCGCGCTGTCGGCCTGGAGACCTACAAGCTCCCCTTCGGCCACCGCGGCGCCAACCACCCGGTCAAGGACCTGGAGACGGGGCGGATCGACATCACCTCCCAGAACCACGGCTTCGCCGTCGTCGGCCCCGGCGGCGAGCCGAAGATCGAGGGTGACGATCCGGTCCGCTGGGACACCGACTTCGGCGTCGCCGAGCTCTCGCAGCTGAACCTCTATGACCGCACGGTCGAGGGCCTCGTCCTCCGCGACGTCGCCGGCGCCACCGTCCAGTACCACCCGGAGGCCGGCCCCGGCCCGCGCGACGCAAGGCACCTCTTCGACCGCTTCTTGGAGCTCGCCGCGTGATCTGGCCGCCGCCGGAGGTCCCGCTCGAGGGCAACATCGTCCGCCTCGAGCCGCTGGTCGAGGAGCACCGCGAGCCGCTCCGCTCGGTCGCCGGCCATCCGGAGATCTGGCAGTGGATGGACCGCCGGGTGAGCGAAACCAACGAGGGCTTCGACACATGGTTCGACGGCCGCCTGCTCGCCCGCAAGATGGGCGACGAGCACGCCTTTGCCACCTTGACCGCCGCCGGCGAGCCGCTCGGCAGCTCCTCTTACCTAGCCCCGCGACCGATCCACGCCGGCGTCGAGATCGGCTGGACCTGGCTGACGCCCTCGGCCTGGCGCAGCGGCGCCAACGTCGAGGCGAAGCTGCTGATGCTCGGCTTCGCCTTCGATGAGCTTGGTTGCATGCGGGTCGAGCTGAAGACCGATGCCCGCAACGAGCGCAGCCGCGGCGCGATGGAAGCGCTGCCGGCGAGGTTCGAGGGGATCTTCCGCAAGCACATGCTGATGCCGGTCACCGGCGTCCGCGATTCGGCCTACTTCTCCGTCGTCGACGACGAGTGGCCATCCGTCCGTGAAAACCTGGAGCAGCGCCTGGCAGGGGCGCGGGAGGTAGGCAGTGCCTAAACGCGAGGACATCCAGAAGATCCTCCTGATCGGCTCCGGCCCGATCGTGATCGGGCAGGCGGCCGAGTTCGACTACTCCGGCGTGCAGGCCTGCAAGGTTCTGCTCGAGGAGGGCTACGAAGTCGTCCTCGTCAACTCGAACCCGGCGACGATCATGACCGACCCGGAGTTCGCGACCGCCACCTACATCGAGCCACTGTTGCCAGGCCCGGTGGCGAAGATCATCGAGAAGGAGCGGCCCGACGCGCTGCTGCCGACCCTCGGCGGCCAGACCGCGCTCAACCTGGCGATGGCGCTGGAAGAGGACGGGACGCTGGAGCGGTTCGGGGTCGAGCTGATCGGCGCCAACGCCGAGTCGATCAGCCGGGCCGAGGACCGCGAGAAGTTCCGCACGACGATGAACGAGGCCGGCATCCGCATCCCCTGGTCGGTCACCGTCGAAAGCGTGGGGGAGATGGAGGCCCGCCTGGCCGAGGGGGACATCACCCTGCCGGCGATCGTCCGGCCCGCCTTCACGATGGGCGGCCAGGGCGGCGGCATCGGCCGCACCGAGACGGAGCTGCGCCAGGTCGTCAGCGATGGCCTCGCTGCCAGCCCGATCAACCAGGTCCTGGTCGAGGAGTCGGTGATCGGCTGGGGCGAGTTCGAGCTCGAGGTGATGCGCGACCGCAACGACAACGTCGTGATCATCTGCTCGATCGAGAACGTCGACCCGATGGGCGTCCACACCGGCGACTCGGTCACGGTGGCGCCGGCGCAGACGCTGCCCGACCCGCTCTACCAGGACCTCCGCGACCAGGCGATCAAGGTGATCCGGGCGATCGGGGTGGAGACCGGCGGCTCCAACGTCCAGTTCGCGGTCAACCCCGCCGACGGTGAGATCGTCGTCATCGAGATGAACCCGCGCGTCTCCCGCTCCTCGGCCCTGGCATCTAAGGCGACCGGGTTCCCGATCGCGAAGATGGCGGCGAAACTGGCGGTCGGCTACGCGCTGGAGGAGATTCCCAACGACATCACCCGCGCCACGCCCGCCTCCTTCGAGCCGACGATTGACTACGTCGTCACCAAGATCCCGCGCTTTGCCTTCGAGAAGTTCCCCGGCTCCGAGGGCCGCCTCTCGACCTACATGCAGAGCGTCGGCGAGGCGATGGCGATCGGCCGCACCTTCCGCGAGTCTTTTGCCAAGGCGATGCGCTCGCGCGAGCTCGACTCCGCGGTCGAGATTCCCGAGTCCGAAGAGGACCTGCTGGCGGCGATCGCGAGCCCGAGCGCCGAGCGCTTCGACCTCGTCCTCGCCGCCTTCGAGCGCGGCCTCGACCTCGAGGCAGTCCATGAGGCCTGCATGGTCGACCGCTGGTTTCTCCGCGAGCTGCAGGCGCTCGCCACCGAAGGCGACGGCACCGAGGGCCTCACCCGCACCTACAAGGCAGTCGACACCTGCGCCGCCGAGTTCGAGGCGGCGACGCCCTACTACTACTCCGGCCACGAGCGCCCGCGCCACGACGGCACGCCGCCGGCGAATGAGATCCGCCGCGGAGAGAAGGACTCCGTCGTCATTCTCGGCGCCGGTCCAAACCGGATCGGCCAGGGAATCGAGTTCGACTACTGCTGCGTCCACGCCGCGATGACGGCGCGGGAGCTCGGCCGCGACGCGGTGATGGTCAACTGCAACCCGGAGACGGTTTCGACCGACTACGACACCTCCGACCGGCTCTACTTCGAGCCGCTGACGGCGGAGGACGTGCTCGCGGTCTGCGAGCAGGAGCAACCCGAGGGCGTGATCGTCCAGTTCGGCGGCCAGACGCCGCTGAAGCTGGCGCGGACGTTGGAAGAGGCGGGGGTGCGACTGCTAGGGACGCCGGTCGACGCGATCGACCTCGCCGAGGACCGCGGCCGCTTCGGCGAGCTGCTCGAGCGGCTCGGGGTCGAAGCGCCGCCCTACGGGACCGCCTTCTCGGCCGAGGAAGCGATCGCCGTCGCCGAACGGGTCGGCTTCCCGCTCCTGGTTCGGCCCTCCTACGTCCTCGGCGGCCGGGCGATGGAGATCTGTTACTCGACCGAAGACCTCCAGACCTACCTCGACAAATACGTCAAGGCCGACCAGGAGCACCCGCTGCTGCTCGATCGCTTCCTCGAGAACGCGATCGAGGTCGACGTCGACGCCCTCGGCGACGGCGAGGACGTCTACGTCGCCGGAATCATGCAGCACGTCGAGGAGGCCGGCGTCCACTCCGGCGACTCGGCCTGCGTGATCCCGCCGCTCAGCCTCGGCGAGGAGATGCTGGAGAAGATCCGCGCCACCACGCGCCAGATCGCCCTCGAGCTCGGGGTCATCGGCCTGATCAACATCCAGTATGGGGTCGCCGGCGGCGAGCTCTACGTGATCGAGGCCAACCCGCGCGCCTCGCGCACCGTCCCCTTCGTCTCGAAGGCGATCGGGGTGCCACTGGCAAAGCTGGCCTGCCGCCTGATGCTGGGCGAGAAGCTGGTCGAACAGGAGCTGCCGCAGGGTCCACTCGAGCACGTCAGCGTTAAGGAGGCGGTGCTCCCGTTCGCCCGCTTCGCCGGCGCCGACTCCGTCCTCGGGCCGGAGATGAAGAGCACCGGCGAGGTGATGGGGATTGCGGCCGATTTCCCGACGGCCTTCGGCAAGGCGCAGGCGGCGGCCGGGGTGCGGCTGCCCGAGTCCGGGGCGGTCTTCCTCTCGGTCACCGACACCGACAAGCCGGCGGCGACCCAGCTCGCGACCCGCTTCCACGACCTCGGCTTCGAGGTGATCGCAACCGGCGGCACCGCCCAGGCGATCGAGCAGATGGGGGTACCGGTGCGCCGGATCAACAAGCTGCAGGAAGGTTCACCGCACGTCCTCGACCTGATCCGCAAGGACCAGTGCGACCTCGTCATCAACACCCCGACCGGCTCCGGCGCCCGCACCGATGGCTACGAGATCCGCACCGCCGCGGTGCGCCAGGGAATCCCCTGCGTGACGACGATGACCGGCGCCACCGCCGCCACCCGCGCGATCGCCGCCGGCAAGGAAGCCGACGCTGAGGTGCGCTCGCTGCAGGAGATCCACGCCGGCTCGGTCAGGGCGGCGCAGGCGGGATGAGCGCGCCGTTCGGCCGCCGCGCCTGCGAGGTCACGGCGAACGTGTCTTCCGGCGGCTACCGGATCTTCTCCCTGCGCGACCGCGAAGGGCCAAACCCGGCTCCGGGCCAGTTCTACATGCTCGCCAGCGAGCGGGAGTGGGGGGAGGGCGGCGGCCGGCCCTACCTGCCGCGGGCGATCTCGGTCGCCGAGGCCATCCCGGCCAAAGACGGCGTCAGGCTCGACTTCCTCGTCGAGGGCGTCGGCCCCGGCACCGATCGACTCTGCGAGCTGGAGGCGGGCGAGCGGGTCTGGGTCACCGGCCCGCTCGGCAACTCCTTCTCGACTCCGAGGGAGGTCAACCCCGAATCCGCCGGGGCGATCCTTATCGGCGGCGGCATCGGCATCGCCCCGATGGCGATCTGGCGCCGCTACCTGGTCGAGCGAGGCATTCCCCTCCGTGTCCTTCTCGGCTTCCGCAACGAGGCTCACTCCGGAGGGCTGAACGAGCTCTTCTGCGCCGGCGGCAGCCTCTGCCCGGACGTCCGCCTCGCCAGCGAGGACGGCCACGCCGGCCACCAGGGCTACGTCACCGATCTGTTGGCGACGATGCTCGCCGGCGACGACGCCACCTCCGCCGTCGTCTACTCCTGCGGCCCGCCGGCGATGCTGGAGGCGGTCCGCGCCCTCTGCGCCGAGCACGACGTCGCCTGCGAGTTGGCGATGGAGTCGCCGATGGCCTGCGGCTTCGGCGCCTGCTTCGGCTGCGCGGTGCCGAAGCCCGACGGCGGCTACATGCGGCTCTGCGTCGACGGCCCGGTGGTCAGGGGAGACGCGGTGGCGGAGGTGGCGCATGCCTGAGTTCTGCGGCATCGAGCTCGACCACCCGGTCATCAACGCCTCCGGGACCTACGACGCGATTGCCGCCCGCCGCATCTTCGGCGACGCGCTCCTTGCCGACTTCCCCTTCTCGGCCTTTGTCTCGAAGACGATCACCCCCGAGCCCCGCGCCGGCAACGCGCCGCGGCGGATCTGGGAGACGCCGGCGGGGATGATCAACTCGATCGGCCTCCCGAACAAGGGCCTGGACGGTTTCCTGGCGGAGGACCTGCCCCAGCTGGCGCAGCTGCCGGTGCCGCTGATCGTCTCGGTGATGGCGACCAACCGGGAGGAGTTCTCGCGCCTGGTTCGCGAGGTGGGGGAGCGGGACGAGGTGGCGGCGCTCGAGCTCAACGTCTCTTGCCCCAACGTCCACTCCGGCCTCATCGTCGGTGAGCAGCCGACCGAGACCGAGGCGTTGCTGGAAGCCCTGCGGCCGCTGACCGAGAAGCCGCTGATCGTCAAGCTGACGCCCAACGTCGCCAACCCCGAGGCGGTCGCGGTTGCCGCCGAAGAGGGCGGCGCCGACGCGGTTTCCCTGATCAACACGCTGAAGGCGAGCGCGATCGACCCGGCGACGGGCGAGCCGGCGATCGCCGCGGGCCACGGTGGACTTTCGGGACCCGCGGTGCGACCGATCGCCCTCCAGCAGCTGCGCGCCGTCAGGGCCGCGGTCGAGCTGCCCTTGGTCGGAATGGGGGGGATTGCGAGCGGAGCCGACGCCCTCGAATTCCTGGCCAGCGGGGCGGCGGTTGTAGCCGTCGGGACCGAGAGTTTCCGCGACCCGCGGGCGGGGGCGCGGATCGCGAATGACCTGGAAACTGCCGTGTCGCGATCCCCTTCACGCGTGGAGGCCCTGCACCTCGAGTAGAGGTTGAGACGAATTTTGGGGCTTTTCGCGATAGTCACCTTGCACGGCCCCGAGGCGCGGCTATACTCGCCGCCGACATGACGGCCCCTCCAGTCAAATCCTCGCTTGCGGCCCCCGAACGGTCGCTCGACCAGAGGATGGATGCGCTCAGGCGAGCCAACGACATCCGCACCGCGCGGGCCAAACTGAAGAAGGACCTGAAGGCAAATCGGGCGAGCATCCAGGCGATCCTGCTGGACCCGCCGGAGTACGTCCTCACCGCCAAGGTCTTCGACATGCTGCTCGCGGTCCCGAAGTACGGGCGGGTGAAGACGAACCGGATCCTCAACCAGTGCCGGATCTCGCCTTCGAAGACGATCGGCGGCCTCTCCGAGCGCCAGCGTGCCGAGCTCATCTCTCAGCTCCGCCGCTAGTTAGCCGACCGCACCGGCGGTCATTATCTCCGGCCGCATGGCCAGCAAAGTCTTCGTCATCACCGGGCCCTCGGGTGTCGGCAAGGGCACCTTGATCAAGGAGCTGCTCAAGGCCGTCCCGGATCTGGAGCTGTCCGTCTCCGCCACCACGCGAGAGCCGCGAGAGGGGGAGGAAGACGGCCGCGATTACCACTTCCTCACCGCCGAGCAGTTCGACCAGCGCAAAGAGGAAGACGACTTCCTCGAGTTCGCGACCTACAGCGGCAACCGCTACGGGACCCTGCGCAGCGAGGTCGAACGGAGGCTGGCGGCGGGCCACTCCGTCGTCCTCGAGATCGAGGTCCAGGGGGCCCAACAGGTGCGGGCAGCGGAGCTCGACTCGGTCCAGATCTTCATCGCCCCGCCCGATCCGGCCGTCCTGCGCGAGCGCCTCGCCGGCCGCGGCACCGATTCCGCCGAGGCGATCGCCCGGCGGCTCGAGGTCGCCGAGCAGGAGCTGGCGGTGCAGGGAGATTTCGACCACTGCGTCGTCAACGACGAGGTCGAGCGGGCCGCATCAGAGCTGGTGGGCATCGTCCGCTCCGAGCTCGGACAGGCACCGGCGGCCTGATCCTCTAGACTCGGCCGCCGATGATCAAACCACGCGTAGACAAGCTTCTGGACCACGCCGATTCTCATTACGCCGCAGTCGTCGTCGCGGCGAAGCGCGCCCGCCAGATCAACAGCTACTTCCACAACCTCGGAGAGGGCGGCTTCGGTGAGTACCCGCCGCCGATGGTCGAGACCAACGCCGAGAGGAATTACCTCTCGATGTCGCTCGAAGAGCTCGCCGAGGGCAAACTGAAATACGAGTACCGGACCTAGCAGTCTCAGCGCCCCGCCTCTCGCGGGGCGCTTTCATTAGAGGCCATGGCCCGGCTTCTCCTAGGTGTTAGCGGCGGCATCGCTGCATACAAGGCGCTCGAGCTGGCGCGGCTGGCGACGCTGGCTGGCCACGGCGTCCGCGTGCTGATGACCGAGACGGCGACTCGCTTCGTCGGCGCCGCCTCCTTTGAGGGGATCGTCGGCGCCCCCGTCCTGATCTCCGAGTTCGAGCGCGACCCGATGCGCGGCGCCTTCCCCGGCGAAGAGCAGGCGGGCCACGACCCGATCGGCCACCTCGAGCTCGCCGGCCGCTGCGACGCCTACCTCGTCGCCCCCGCCTCGGCCAACACCGTCGCCAAGCTGGCGGCGGGCGCTGCGGACTCGATGCTGACCACGTCCTTCCTCGCCTGCACGGCGCCGCGGCTCCTTGCCCCGGCGATGAACGACCGCATGTACGCCGACGCCGCGACCCAGGCCAACCTGGCGACCCTGCGCGAGCGTGGGGTGGAGGTGATCGAGCCCGACGAGGGCAAGCTCGCCTCCCGCGGCGAGTATGGACGGGGTCGCCTTCCCGACCCCGAGCAGCTGCTGGCGCGGGTCGAGGCCGCACTGCCCGCCGGCGACCGCCCCTGGGACGGGCTGCGGGTCCTGGTCACCGCCGGCGGCACCCGCGAGCCGATCGACCCGGTGCGCTTCATCGGCAACCGCTCCAGCGGCCGGATGGGAATCGCGCTTGCCGCTGCCGCGGCCAAACGCGGGGCGGAGGTGACCCTGATCGCCGCCAACGTCGACTTGCCGGCGCCGGCCGGGGTGCGCCGCCTCGATGTCGAGACCGCCGCCCAGCTCGCCGAGGTCGCCGAGCGGGAGTTCGCCACGACGCACGTGTTGTTGATGGCCGCCGCCCCCGCCGACTTCCGCCCCGTCGGTGTGGCCTCAGGCAAGTTGCAGCGCTCAGAGGGGCTCGAGCTCTTGCTGCACCCCACGCAGGACATCCTCGCTTCGCTCTCGGCCAAGCGCCGACCCGAGCAGACCGTCGTGGGCTTCGCCGCCGAGCACGGGGGAGAGGCGGTCGAGCGGGCGCGCGGGAAGCTGCGGCGCAAGGGAGCCGACCTGATCGTCTTGAACGACGTCTCCAACCCGGAGATCGGTTTCGAGAGCGAGCGCAACGCCGTCACCCTGATCGGCGCGGAGACCGAGAAGGAGGTCCCGATCGACTCCAAGGACGCCGTCGCCGAGGCGATCCTGGACGAAGTCGGCCGCTTGCGGGAGAAACGGGGTCAGCCCGCAAGCTGAGCGGGCTATACTGATTTCAAGCTTTTCTGTCCCCTATGCGTGTCGAGAAGTGGGCCTGGCCCACTTTTTTTACGCCTCCACCCCAACGAACCAGGCATGAACGACCCCACCGAGCAAGACCTTCAGCACGAGCTGACCGAGCTCGATTCCGATATCGACCTCGTCGCCCTCGAGAAACCGAGGGGCGACGCTCTGCGGCTCTTCATCGACCATCCGGGGGGCGTCGACCTCGCACTTTGCGAAAGAGTCAGCAAGCACCTGCAGCACCTGCTGGTCCGCTCGAGGTCTCTTCGCCTGGCCCCAAGTACCGCCGCACCGACACCGCTTCCGAAACCAAGGAGTCCCTTCAGTGACCAAAGAGATCGTCGACGCCGTCAAAGCACTGGAGCAGGAGAAGGGAATCTCCGCCGACACGCTGATGGACGCCCTCGAGGACGCCCTCCTCTCGGCCTACAAGAAGACCCCCGGCGCGGCCAAATACGCGCGGGTCGACCTTGATCACGAGACCGGCGACTTCCGCGTCTTCGAGCTGATCCTGCCGCCGGAGCTGGAGGAGAAGCTGCTGGCCGAAGCCGCCGAGCAGCAGGAGGAGCCCGAAGTCGACCCGGAGACCGGCGAACTGAAAGAGCCGGAGGATCCCGAGCTCGACCCGGAGATGATCGCCCCTTACGAGGACCAGATCACGACCAAAGACGTTACCCCTGAGGACTTCGGCCGGATCGCCGCCCAGACCGCCAAGCAGGTGATCCTGCAACGGATCCGCGAGGCCGAGCGGCAGATGATGTACGACGAGTACCAGGACCGGGTCGGCGAGCTGATCACCGGGATCATCCAGCAGTCCGACAAGCGCTACACGCTGGTCCAGCTGCGCGAGCGGGTCGAGGCGTTGCTGCCGAAGTCCGAGCAGGTCTACAACGAGCGCTACGACCACGGCGCCCGGGTCAAGGCCGTGATCACCGACGTCTCCGATTCGACCAAAGGGCCGGCGATCGTCGTCTCCCGGCGCAGCCCGGAGCTGATCAAAAGCCTGTTCGAGCTTGAGGTGCCGGAGATCGCCGACAAGCTGGTCGAAATCGTCGGCGTCGCCCGCGAGCCCGGCTACCGCTCGAAGATCGCCGTCGTCTCCCACGCCGATGGCGTCGACCCGGTCGGCGCCTGCGTCGGACCGCGCGGCTCCCGCGTGCGGATGGTCGTCTCCGAGCTGCGCGGCGAGAAGATCGACATCATTCCTTACAACGAGGAGCCCGCCCGCTTCGTCGCCAAAGCGCTTTCGCCGGCGCGCGTGCGCGAGGTGATCGTCGATGACGAGGAGCGCCAGGCGACCGTGATCGTGCCCGACGACCAGCTCTCGCTGGCGATCGGCCGCGACGGCCAAAACGCCCGCCTCGCCGCCCGCCTCACCGGCTGGCGCGTCGACATCAAGTCCGAGACCGAGTTCGCCTCCGAAGAACACGAGGTCGAGGTCGAGGGCGAAGAAACCTTCGACGGCCGCTGCATGGCGCTGATGACCACCGGCCGCCGGTGCCCGAACGCGGCGCTCCCCGGCTCGACCTACTGCGGCTTGCCGCAGCACCAGGCGCTCTCCCGCTTCGAGACCAGCCAGGTAGCGATGCTGGCCAACGTCTCCGAGACCGAGGTGGCGATCCTCGCCGACCCCGACGCCGACGAAGGCCAGGTCGAAGAGATCGTCAACCGGGCAACCAGCGAATACGTCGAGCCGACCGAGGAGGCTCCCGCAGAGGAGGCTGCTGCCGAGGAGGCAGAGGCCCCGGCGGAGGAGACCGCCGACGAAGTTGCCACCGAGGAGGCGATCGAAGCGGACATCCAACAGGAGGCGACCGAAGCCGAGGAAGTCTCCGGTGAGACGCTTGACAATGATGATGAAGCGGCAGAGCCGATTGCCGAGGAGGCGGAGCAGGCTTAGTGGCAAAGAAACGGGTTCACGAGATCGCCAAAGCGCAGGGCGTTAGCTCCAAGGAGCTGCTCGACGCGCTGAAGGTCGCTGGGGTAGAGGCGAAAGCGGCGGCATCCAGCGTCGAGGAGGCCGACGCCGTCAAAGCGATCTCCGCCGCGAAAGGGAACGGCGGTGCCGGAGCCAAACAGGCACCCCCGAAAGCCGCCCCCAAAGTCGAGGCCCCGGCCGCGAGCCCGAAAGCCGCGCCGAAACCGGCCGCCGCAAAAGCGCCGAACACTTCAACGAAACCGGTCCGCCCAGCAGCCCAGCAGCAAAGCGGCGGCGGGGGCGGCGGCGCGTCTTCGAAAAAACGTCGGGTCGTGATCGACTCGCAGGCGGCCCGCCGCGACCAGGGAGGTGGCCCGCCCCCGCAGCGCCCGCCCCGCCGCCGCGGCGGTCGTCGCCGCCGGCCCCTGCTCGAGGAGCCGCCGGCGAAATCGGACACTCCGGACGAGCCGGCAGCCTCGAAGGTCAACTCCGGCGCGACCGTGCGCGAGGTCGCCGAATCGCTCGGCCTCGCCCCGGCTGAGGTGATCAAAAAACTGATGATGATGGGCGAGATGGCGACGCTGACGCAGACGCTTACGGATGATTCTGTGAAGGCGATCGCCGACGAGTACGACCGCAAAATCGAAATCGTCCACGCCGCCGACGAGGAGCCCGAGGAGCCGGAGTTCTCCGACGCCGATGAGGACCTGCTCGACCGGCCGCCCGTGGTGACGATCATGGGTCACGTCGACCACGGCAAGACCTCGCTGCTGGACGCGATCCGCGAGACCGAGGTCGCCGCGGGCGAGGCCGGCGGCATCACCCAGCACATCGGCGCCTACCAGGTCCACCACGACGAGAAGACGATCACCTTCCTCGACACCCCGGGCCACGCCGCCTTCACGGCGATGCGCGCCCGCGGCGCCAAGGTCACCGACGTCGTCGTCGTGGTTGTCGCCGCCGACGACGGCGTCATGCCGCAGACGCGGGAGGCGATCGACCACGCCCGCGCCGCCGACGTGCCGATGCTGATCGCCGTCAACAAGATCGACAAAGAGGGCGCCAACCCCGAAAAAGTCCGCGGTGAGCTCGCCCAGATGGAGATCACCTCCGAGGAGTGGGGTGGAGACACCGTCTTCTGCGAGGTCTCGGCGAAGACCAAGGAGGGGCTCGACAACCTGCTTGACATGATCCTCCTGGTCACCGAGCTCGAGGAACTCGCCGCCAACCCCAACGCCCCCGCCTCGGGTCACGTGATCGAGTCCCAGCTCGACCCCGGTCGCGGCCCGGTTGTCACCGTCCTCGTCGCCCGCGGCACCCTGCGCGTCGGCGACTCGCTCGTCGCCGGTCCCCAGTGGGGCCGGGTGCGGGCGATGCAGGACTTCACCGGCAAAGCGGTCGAGGAGGCGGTGCCGGGGATGCCGGTCGAGGTGCTCGGCTTCGACGGCGTCGCCGATGCCGGCGAGTTCGTCCAGACCGTCGACGGCGACCGCCAGGCGCGTCAGATGGCCGGCGAGCGCGCCCACCGACTCAAAACCGAGGCACTGGCCCGCCGACAGGGCCGCAAGGTCAGCCTCGACGAGGTCTTTGCGCGGGCCCAGGAGGGCGAGATCAAGGAGCTCAACATCGTCCTCAAGGCCGACGTCGCCGGCTCGCTTGAGGCGCTCCAGGACGAGCTTGCAAAGGTGCCGCAGGAACGGGTCGCGATCAACATCATCCACTCGCAGACCGGTGGCATCAACGAGTCCGACGTGATGCTCGCCTCCGCCTCCGACGCGATCATCATCGGCTTCAATGTGCGCCCGCTGCTCGACGCCAAACGCGCCGCCGCGCGTGAGGGCGTCGACGTCCGCACCTACTCGGTCATCTACAAAATCACCGAAGACCTGCGCAACGCGATGGAGGGCCTGCTGGACTCCGTTGCGGTTGAGGAGACGGTCGGCGAGGCGCTGGTCAAACAGACCTTCTCGCCTGATTCGCGAGGGAACGGTGATCTGGACCGGGCAGCTCGGCTCCCTGCGCCGCTTCAAAGACAACGTCCAGGAAGTCGAGGAGGGCCAGGAGTGCGGCATCGTCCTCGACGGGTACGCCGACGTCAAGGAGGACGACGTGCTCGAGTTCTTCCAGACCAAACAGGTCGAGCAGACCCTGGAGTAGCATGGCCGGCTCCCGCATGCGGCGCATCAACGAGGTGCTCCGCGAGGTCGTGGGCGCCGCAATCTCAGGTGAATTAAGTGATCCCCGTATCGGCTTCGTGACCGTGACCGCCGTAGAGACCAGCCCCGACCTGCGCACCGCCAAGGTGTTCGTCAGCGTGCTCGGATCCGAGGAGGAGCGGGAGGCGACGTTCGAGGGTCTGCGCTCGTCCCACGGGGTGATCCAGTCGCGGATCGCCGCCGAGACGCGGATGAAGCGGACGCCGACGTTGACCTTCCATTACGACGACACGATCGAGAAGGGCGTTCGCATCTCCGAGCTGTTGGGGGAGGGAGAGGACGAAGAATGAGCTCCGTTCCCGAGATCGCGACTTCAGACCTCGAGCGCACCGCCGCCGAGCTGCGAACACGCGACCGCTTCCTGCTGACCGCGCACGAGGGCCCCGACGGCGACGCCCTCGGCTCGCTGCTGGGCCTGCACAAAGTCCTTACCGGGCTCGGCAAGGACTCAGTGATGTTCATGGCGGCGAAGGAGTTCCCGCTGCCGATCGAGTACCGCTTCCTGCCGCTGGAGGAGGTCTTCCACGAGCCCCCGGCCGACATGGCCGACCGCACCGTTGTCTTCCTCGACTGCGGCAACATCGACCGGATGCCGGTCGAGTGGCTGACCGCGGGCGGCAATGACGTCATCAACATCGACCACCACCACGACAACACCCGCTTCGGCGACGTCAACCTGGTCCAGGTCGATGCCTCGTGTACGGCGGAGATCGTCTATGACCTGGCGCTGCTTCTGGGGGCGAAGATCACGCCAGAGATCGCCTCGGCGCTCTACGTCGGGCTGATCACCGACACCGGCAAATTCATGTACGAGAACACCAACGCCCACACCCACCGGGTGGCGGCGGACCTGATCGAGGCCGGGGTCGACGTCGACGACACCTACCGCCGCCTCTACGAGAACGTGCCGCTGCCGAAGCTTCGCCTCGTCTCGCGCGCCCTCGACGGTATCTCCAGTCACTGCGACGGCGCCCTGGCGATCAGCTACATCACCACCGCCGACTACGAAGCGACCGGGGCCGGCGAGGAGATGACCGAGGGCCTGATCGACAACCTGCGCTCGATCGACGGCGTCCGCGTCGCCGCCGTTATCCGCGACCTCGGCGACCGCGGCCGTGCCGCTCGCAAGGTCAGCCTCCGCTCCAGCGCCGGCGAGGTCGACGTCTCCGCGATCGCACGCCTCAACGGCGGCGGTGGCCACAAACGCGCCGCCGGCTTCTCCACCGACTTGGAGTACGAGCAGCTGGTCGAGTTCCTGACCGACGAGGTCTCCAGGCAACTCGGCTCCTGAGCATGGCGGTAGATTCCGGCACGGTGCTGCTCTACGACAAGCCGGCCGGCGTCACCTCGCACGACGTCGTCGCCCAGGTCCGCCGCGAGCGCGGCGAGAAAACGGGCCACGCCGGCACCCTCGACCCCTTCGCCACCGGGCTGCTGCTGATCCTGCTCGGCCGCGCCACCCGCCTGCAGCGCTTCCTCGTCGCCCTGCCGAAGACTTACCTTGCGACCGCCCGCCTGGGCTGGCGCTCCAGCACCGGCGACTCCGATGGCGAGCTGACCGAAACCGGACGCGTGCCCGAGGTCCTGGAGCTGCCGACCGGCACGGTGCGCCAGCGGGTGCCGATGACCTCGGCGGTCAGGGTCGGCGGCGAGCGCCTCTACAAGAAGGCCCACCGCGGCGAAGTAGTGGAGACGCCTGCCCGCGACGTCCAGGTCCACCGCGCCGAGCTGCTCTCCGGCGACGGGGAGTACGCCCACTTCGAGATCGAATGCTCGGCGGGGACCTACGTGCGCACCCTGGTCGAGACGCTTGACGACGCCTACTGCTCGGACCTGCGCCGAACCGCCGTCGGCCCCTTCCGGGTCGAGGACGCGGGCGAAGAGCTGAGCGTCGAACGGGTCGGCGAGCTGGTGCCGGCGGTGGGGGAGGCGCTGCGGTGAAGGTCACCTCGCTGCCGGACGTAGAGCGGCGGCCGCGTAAGGTCGCGATCGGCACCTTCGATGGCGTCCACCTCGGCCACCAAGCGGTGATCAAGGGCGCCGACACCGTGCTCACCTTCGATCCCCACCCGCTCGAAGTCCTGCACCCAGCCGCGACCCCGAAATTGATCATGCCTTTCGAGGTCAAGCGCGACGTGATCGCCGGCCTCGGGGTCGAGGAGCTGGTCGTGATCCCGTTCGACAAAGAGTTCGCCAGCCACAGCGCCGAGGACTTCGTCGAGCACGTTCTGGAGGAGAAGCTTGACGCCAAGGAGGTCTCAGTCGGAGAGAACTTCCGCTTCGGCGCCAAAGCCAAAGGCGACCCGGCGATGCTGGAAGCCCACCCGGAGTTCGAGACCCGGGTGGTGCCGCTGATCGAGGTCGACGGCGAGACCGTCTCCTCGACCCGGATCAGGGCCCTGGTCGCCGCCGGCGACATGACCGCCGCCAGGCGCTGCCTCGGCGCTCCCTTCATGGTCGAGGGCACGGTGGTCAAAGGTGACCAGCGCGGCCGCGAGCTCGGCTTCCCGACCGCCAACATCGTCCCCGACGACCGCCTCGCGATCCCCGGCCACGGCGTCTATGCCGCCTTCGCCGACGGCGTCCCAGCCGCGGTCAACGTCGGCGTCCGCCCGACCTTCGAGAGCGGTAGGGGAGTCCTGATCGAGACCTACCTGATCGACCGCAGCGAAGACCTCTACGGCAGAACCCTCCGCGTCGCCTTCGTCGAGCGCCTCCGCGGCGAGCGCGCCTACCACGAGGTCGACGAGCTGATCGCCCAGATGCACCGTGACGTCGAGGACGCCAAGCGCGTCTGCGCCGAGTTCACCGGCGCGTAAGTAGGTGCTTCTGCTAGCTTCCAGCACCCGTCGCACCTCTGTGTGCGACGTTTTCACGAGATGAGCCTGACCAAAGAGAAAAAGAGCGAGCTGATCGGCAAATACGGCCGCGGCGATAAGGACACTGGCTCGGCCGAGGTCCAGATCGCGCTGCTGACCGAGCGGATCAACGAACTCACCGAGCACCTGCGCGCCCACGCCAAGGATCACCACTCGCGTCGCGGCCTGCTGATGCTCGTCGGTAAGCGCCGCCGGATGCTGCGCTACCTCGAGAAGACCGACCTCGAGCGCTACCGCGCCCTGGTCAAAGAACTCGGCCTGCGGCGATGATCGCGGTCGGGGAGCAAGCCCCCGACTTCACCCTCCGCAACCAGGACGGGGAGAAGGTGTCCTTGGCCGACTTCCGGGGCCGCAAAGTGATGCTGGTCTTCTACCCCGGCGACTTCAGCCCCGTCTGCGGCGACCAGCTCTCGATCTACCAGGAGGTCAAGCCGGAGATCGAGGAGAAGGGCGTCGAGTTGATTGGCGTCAGCGTCGACAGCTTCTTCGCCCACAAGGCCTTTCAGGAAAAGCTCGGGATCGACACGGTGCTGCTCTCCGACTTCGAGCCCAAGGGCGAGGTTGCCCGCGCCTACGACTCCTACGTAGAGAAGATGGGCTTCGCCAACCGCACCCTTGTCCTCGTCGACGAGGATGGCAAGGTCGCCTGGACCTACGAATCGCCCAACCCGGGCGAGTTCCCCGGCGCCAACGTCATCTTCGACGCGCTCTCCTAGCCCGTGCCCGACCTCGGCTCGGCCCCGGTCCCGCCAGCCGGGCCGGACGATCACGTCCGCGGCGAGGGGGAGGAGGGGCTGATCGTCTACGCCGACCTCGGTTGCCCCCGCTGCGCGGCCGCCTGGCTGCGGCTGCGGGAGGAGCCGGGACGGCTCGTCTTTCGCCACTTCCCGGTTGCCGCCAAGCACCCGCGCTCGCCGGCCCTCCACGCGGCCGCCGAGGCGGCGGGCCGCCAGGGACGGTTCTTCGAGATGGTCGACTCGCTCTACGGCGACCGCGGCCGCGTCGACGACCCCCATCTTTGGCGGCGGGCGGAGCGGCTCGGACTCGATCTCGACCGTTTCGAGGCCGATCGCCGCAGCGAGGAGACCGGGGCGCGAATCAAGCGCGATTTTCGCTCTGGGATCCGCGGCGGCGTGGCTGGCACTCCGGCGGTTTTCGATGCCTGTACCCTTGTCGCAGTTAGAGAACGAGAGTTCTGAAAGCGAATGCGCCGCCAACCGGGCGGCCGGAGGTACAACTAAATGAGCATGTTTGACGTTACCCGCGTCTCGGCGGATATCGGCGATGGCCAGATTTCCTTTGAGACCGGCAAACTCGCGAAGCAGGCGGGGGGCGCGGTCGTCGTCCGCAGCGGCGACACGATGGTCCTCTGCACCGCCACCGTCGGCAGCCTGCGCGACGTGGACTTTCTTCCCCTCACCGTCGACATCGAGGAGCGGATGTACGCCGCGGGCAAAATCCCCGGCTCGTTCTTCCGTCGCGAGGGCAAATCGAGCGAGAAGGCGACGCTGACCGCGCGCATGATCGACCGTCCGATCCGCCCGCTCTTCCCCAAGGGCTGGCACTACGAGACGCAGCTGGTCGCGATCCCGATGTCGGTTGACCAAGTCAACCCTTACGACATCCTGGCGATGAACGGCGCCTCCGCGGCGCTGGCGATCTCGCCGGTCCCGGTCGCCGATCACGTTGGTGCCGTCCGCATCGGCAAACACGAGGGTGACTTCGTTGTCAACCCGCCCGAGGAGACGCACGAGGAGCTCGAACTCGACCTCATCGTCGCCGGCACCAGCGAGGCGATCCTGATGGTCGAGGCCGGCGCCAGCGGCGTCACCGAGGCCGAGATCCTCGACGCCCTCGACATCGCCCACGCCGAGATCAAGAAGCTCTGCGCCGTGATGGAGGAACTGCAGCAGAAGGTCGGCAAGGAGAAGATCCAGGTCGAGGCTCCCAGCATCGACGAGAACCTGCTCGCCGAGATCCGCGCTTCGCACGGCCAGGCGCTGGTCGACGCGATCGCGACCGAGGGCAAGCTTGAGCGCTACGAGGCGATTGACAAAGTCAAGGACGAGGTCGTCGGCCACTACGCCGCCGCCCATGAGGACGGCGAGGTTGACGCCGAGCGCGTCGCCGAGGTCAAGGCCGCGATCAACTCGATCGAGAAGGACACGATCCGCAAAGCGATCGCCGTCGAAAAGAAGCGCCCCGACGGCCGCGCTCAGGACGAGATCCGTCCGATCGAGACCGAGGTCGACATCTCCCCGCGCGTCCACGGCTCCGCCCTGTTCACCCGCGGCGAGACCCAGATCCTCTCCAATGTGGCCCTCGGCACGACCCGGATGGACATGCGGATCGACACCCTCGGCCTACAGACCACGAAACGGTTCTGGCACCACTACAACTTCCCGCCCTTCTCGGTCGGGGAGGCGGGCTTCATGCGCGGCCCGAAGCGCCGTGACATCGGCCACGGTGCCCTCGCCGAGCGCGCCCTGGTGGCGACGATCCCCGACGAAGAGTCGTTCCCGTACGTAATCCGGGTGGTCTCCGAGACCCTCGAGTCCAACGGTTCCTCCTCGATGGGCTCGGTCTGCGCCTCCTCGATGGCCCTCCAGGCCGCGGGCGTCCCGGTTACCGCACCGGTCGCCGGCGTCGCCATGGGCCTGATCAAGGAGGGCGACGACTACATCGTCCTCACCGACATCGCCGGCGTCGAGGACCACCTCGGCGACATGGACTTCAAGGTCGCCGGCACCGCCGAGGGCATTACCGCCCTGCAGATGGACATCAAGATCACCGGCGTCACCTTCGACATCCTCCGGGACGCTCTGGACCAGGCCCTCAAGGGCCGCCAGTTCATCCTCGGCAAGATGGCGGAGGCGATCGACGGGGCCCGGGAGAAACTCTCGATTCACGCCCCCGCGATCGAGTCGATCAAGATCGACCCGGAGAAGATCGGGGCGGTCATCGGCAAAGGCGGCGAAACGATTCGCGCCCTCTGCGAGGAGTTCGAAGCCGAGATCGACGTCGAGGACGACGGCACGGTGCGGATCTACGCGCCGACCGGCGAACTCGTCGAGGGCTGCGTCGCCCGTATCAACTCGATGACCAAGGAGGCCGAGATCGGCGATCGCTACGACGCCGCCAAAGTCGTTAAGACGACGACCTTCGGTGCCTTCGTCGAGCTGGTCAAGGGCACCGACGGCCTGCTTCACATCTCCAACGTGAAGCCGGGCGAGCGGGTCGACTCCGTCGACGACGTCTTGAGCGCCGGCGACCTGATCGACGTCACCGTGGTCGAGGTCGACAAGGAGCGCGGCCGGATCGGCCTCCGCCTCACCGAGGACCCCTCAGTGGCCGGTAAATCGCCGGAGGAACTGGCTTCGGTCGGCTCCGGCGGCGGTGGAAGTCGGAATGGCGGAGACCGGGGTGGACGCGGCGGTCGTGACCGCGAGCGCGGCGGCCGCGGCGGACGTGAACGCGAGCGTCGCGGCTAGTTGACTGGCGCGAAGCTCACCGAGCTCGATTCGGGCGTACGGGTCGTCACCGAGGAGGTTCCCTCGGTCCGATCCGTAGCGCTCGGGCTCTGGGTCCGGACCGGATCCAGGAACGAGACCCCGGCGCAGGCCGGGGTCTCGCACTTTCTCGAGCACCTGCTGTTCAAGGGCACGGCGAAGTACTCGGCGATCGAGATCTCCGAGCGCTTCGACGGGCTCGGGGCGGCGATCAACGCCGCCACCGGCAAGGAGACGACCCACCTGCACGCCCGTTTCCTCGACGAGCACACCGACGAGGTCTTCGAGACGCTCTCGGAAATGCTGCTGGCGCCGACCTATCCCGACATCGACTCTGAGCGCCAGGTGGTGCTGGAGGAGATCGCGATGTACGACGACGAGCCCCAGGACAGGGTCCACGACGTCCTCGCCGAGGCCGTCTTCGGCGAGCACCCGCTCGGCCGCCGCGTGCTCGGCGAACCCGCGGTAATCGCCTCGATCCCGGTCCCGGACATCGAGGCCTACCGCAGCGCCCACTACGCGGCGCCGCAGATCGTCGTCGGCGCTGCCGGCCACCTCGACCACGACCGCATCGTCGAGCTCGCGAAGCGGCTGGTCAATCCGCCGAGCGAAGGGGAGGGCGAGACCCGTGAGGCGTCACTTAACGGCGATGCCCGGCTCTGTTTCCTCAGCAAGGAGACCGAGCAGTACCACATCTGCTTCGGGGCGCCGGGGCTGCGCCGCGACGATCAGCGGCGTTATCCGCTCGCCGTTCTCGACGCGATCTTTGGCGGCTCGACCTCATCCCGCCTCTTTCGCGAGGTGCGCGAGAAGCGCGGCCTCGCCTACTCGGTCGGCTCCTACAACGAGCAGTTCACCGACCAGGGCCTTGTCGCCACCTACGTCGGCACCCGCGAGGACAACGTCGAGGAGGCCTGCCAGATCATCGGATCCGAGATGGCGCGCCTGCGCTCCGAGCCGGTCTCCGAAGAGGAGCTGGTGCGGGCGAAGGAGAGCGTCAAGGGGCGCCTCGTCCTCTCTTCGGAGTCGACGGCGGCGCGGATGACCCGGATCTCGCGGGCGACCCTGTTCGGGTTGCCGATCGAAAGCCTCGACGAGATGCTGGCCAAAGTGGACGCGATCTCGGTCGACGACCTGACCGAACTGGCAGCCGAGCTCTACGCTGCCGACCGCCTCTCCGCCGCCTGCGTCGGTGCCGACGAAGACCGCTTCAAGTCCGCGCTGGCACCCGTGAGCGAGGCCCTGGTAGCCGCATGACGCGGGTCGCTGTTGCCGGCGCCGCCGGCAAAATGGGCGCCACCGTCTGCGAAGCGGTCGAAGAGGCCGACGGGCTGGAGCTGAGCGGCCGCGCCGACCCGGCGCTGGGGACCGAGCTCTCCGAGGTCCTGCCCAATGCCGACGTCGTCGTCGACTTCACCGTCCCCGATACCGCCTTGGCGAACGTCAAGGAGTGCCTGGAGGCCGGCGTCCACACGGTCGTCGGCACCACCGGCTTCGACCTCGACGCCGCCCGCGCCGCCGCCGAAGGCTCCGGAGCCAACTGCTTCGTTGCCCCGAACTTCGCGATCGGCGCTGTGCTGCTGATGGAGGTCTCGCAGACGATCGCCAAGCACATGCCCGAGTGCGAGATCGTCGAGCTCCACCACGACAAGAAGCTCGACGCCCCCTCCGGTACCGCCAAGCGGACCCAAGAGCTGATCGACGCGGCCGGCGGCAACGTCCACCAGCCGATTCACTCGGTCCGCCTCCCGGGCCTCGTCGCCCACCAGGAAGTGATCTTCGGCGGCGTCGGCCAAACCCTGGCCCTTCGCCACGACTCGATCGACCGTCGCTCCTTTATGCCCGGCGTGGTGCTTGCCTGCCGCAAGGTGGCCGACCTCCCCGACCGCTTCACGGTTGGGCTCGAGAAGCTGCTGTAGCACCGGACTGCCGCGCGACGGGATACCCTGAAAGCGATGAAGGAGATCAAGGGCCTACTGACGGCTATGGCGACCCCGTTCGACGAGAGCGGGGCGGTTGACCACGACGCCGCCCGCCGTCTGGCGGCGTACCTCCTCGAGCACGGCTCGCACGGGCTGGTGATCGCCGGCTCAACCGGCGAGTGCCCGACCCTGACCGATGCCGAGGAGATCGAGCTGCTGAGGGCGGTGCGGGCCGAGGTCGGGGACGAGGTGCTGATCATCTGCGGCACCGGCACCAACGACACCCGCCACTCCTGCGAATTGACGAGGATGGCCGCCGATGCCGGCGCCGACGCTTCGCTCGTCGTTGTCCCGTACTACAACAAGCCCAATCCCGCCGGTATCCGCGCGCACTTCGAAACCGTCGCCGGCGCCGTTCCCGAGCTGCCGATGGTGATGTACAACATCCCCTCTCGGGTCATCATCAATGCCAGTCCAGAGCTCCTCGGCGAGCTCGGGCAGGTAGACAACATCGTCGCCCTCAAGCAGGCAAACGACGATGAGCTGGGGCCGATCGAGGGTCTAACGATCCTCGCCGGCAACGACAACACCTTCCTCCGCGTGCTCGAGTTCGGCGGTGGGGGCGGCATCACCGTCGCCTCGCATATCGTCGGCGATCGGATGCGCGAGATGTGGGAGGCGGCGCAGGCCGGCGACCTCGAGAAGGCCCGCCGGATCGACGCCGAGATCACCCCGGTCTACGAGGCCACCTCCGTGACCACCAACCCGATCCCGCTTAAGGCCGCGCTTGCGATGCTCGGCCTCTGCGAGGACCGACTGAGACTTCCCCTGGTGTCCGCCGACGCCGAGCAGAGGGCCGCCATTAAGGCTGGGCTCGATGCGGCAGGCGTCGCGGTTGCCAGTTAGACATCGAAACCTTTGAAGAGAGTGAGTAACTAGTGCCAAGCAAACTTCGAGTGCTGCCCCTGGGCGGCCTCGGTGAGATCGGCAAGAACATGACCGTGATCGAGTACGACGGCCGTATCGTCGTCGTCGACACCGGGCTGATGTTTCCGACCGCCGAGATGCACGGAATCGACCTCGTGCTGCCTGACTTCTCCTACCTGCGCGACCGCGCCGACGACATCGAGGCGATCGTCCTCACCCACGGCCACGAGGACCACGTCGGCGCGCTGCCTTATGTCCTCCGCGAGATCGGCATCCCACCGAAGATCTACGGCGGCCTGCTGACGATCGGGATGGTCCGCTCCAAGCTCGACGAGCACAAGCTCGGCGACAAGGCGCCGCTGCAGGAGCTGCCGCCCGGCGAGAAGGCGCGCTGCGGCCCCTTCGAGATCGAGCTGATCCACCTCGCCCACTCGATCCCCGACATGCGCGGGGTCCTGCTGAAGACCGATGCCGGCTCGGTGCTGATGACCGGCGACTACAAGTTCGACCAGACCCCGGTCGACGGCCGCCCGGCCGACGTATCCCGCCTCGCCGAGCTCGGCAAGGAAGGGCTGACGCTGCTCTGCGGCGACTCGACCAACGCCGACCGGCCCGGGATCGCACCTTCGGAGTCGGCGGTCGGCCCGGCGCTCCTGCAGCAGTTCGGCCGCTGCAAAGGCCGGATCATCGTCACCTCGTTCGCCTCCAACATCCACCGCGTCCAGCAGGTGATCGACGCCGCTGCGCGGCTCGATCGCAAAGTCGCCCTGGTCGGGCGCTCGATGCGGAAGAACTTCAACATCGCCTCTAACCTCGGTATCGCGAAAGCTCCGGACGGGATCTTCATCCAGCCGCGCGAGATCGAGGACTTCCCGGACGAGAAGGTCGTCGTCATCTCCACCGGCAGCCAGGGCGAGCCGCTCTCGGCGCTGCGGCGGATGGCCAACAACGACCACCGCGACGTCCAGCTGCACGCCGGCGACACCGTCGTCTTCTCGGCGACGCCGGTCCCCGGTAACGAGCGCGCGGTGAACGAGACGATCGATCGCATCTACGAGATCGGCGCCACCGTGATCACCGCCAAAGACGCGCCGATCCACGCTTCCGGCCACGGCTGGCAGGAGGAGCTGAAGCTGATGCTGAACCTGACCAAGCCGAAATATGTGATGCCGGTCCACGGCGATTACAAGCGCCTGCGCCTGCACGCTGGGCTGGCCGAAGCGGTCGGGATCGAGGGCGACAACATCTTCCAGGGCCGCAACGGGCTGCCGCTCGAAGTCGACTCGCAGGGGGCGGGCTTCGGCGAGGACATCCACGCCCGCGAGATCTCCGCCGACGGCATCTTCATCGTCGTCACCACGATCTCCGGCGACGACGGCTCGATCGTCGCCGACCCCGAGGTGATCTTCCGCGGCGTCGCCTTCCTGGAGGAGGCCGATGCGCTGGTCGAGGACCTTCAGGACCTGGTCGAAGACCAGCTCGACGAGGCCGCCAAGGCCGGCCGGCGCGAGGCCCACCTAATCGAGGAGGACCTCCACGAGGTAATCGGCCGCTTTGTCTGGCAACGCCTGCGGCGGCGGCCGATGGTATTGCCCGTCGTTATCGAGGTCTAGGAACGAAAAAGCCCGCCGGAGCGAATTCTGGGGAGAAGCTCCGGCGGGCCAGTGTGTCTCGTCCACCGGGAAAGTTAGGACCTCGCTCTAAAGCGCCTTTAAAGGTTTGGCCGTCGGCTGAGAGGTGGTTGCCAACGGGATGCGGGCGATGAAGCGGGCGCCGCCTGATGCCGATTCCGCCGCTTCGACGCTGCCGCCGTGGGACTCGGCGACGGCGCTGACTATCGCCAGCCCGAGGCCGGTGCCGGTGCCGCGGGCGGTGTCGGCGGGGCCGCTGCCGCGGACGAAGCGATCGAAGATCTGCTCGCGCATCTCGGCGGGGATCCCCGGGCCGTCGTCGGCCACTTCGACGATCGCCTGCCCGTCCTCCTCGCTCAGGGTCAGTTCGACACACGCCTCGGCCGGCGTGTGGCGGATCGCGTTGTCGAGCAGGTTGAGGACGAGGCGGTGCAGCTCGTCGCGGCTGCCTTGCACCCGCAGCGGCCGCTCGTTCTCGACGACGAGGCGGCGGTCTCCCATCAGCGGCGCCACCTCGGCCGCAGCCTCTCCCGCCACCTCGGCGAGGTCGAGGCGGCTGTGCGCGGTCAGCCGGCCCGCGTCGGCTCTCGCGAGCAGGAGGAGGTCGCCGATCAGGCGGCCCATCCGCTTCGAGGAGCGCAGCGCTGAGTCGACGATTTCGCGGTCCTCTACCTGTCCCGTCCCGTCCAGGGAGGCCTGCAGCAGTTCAAGATTGGCGAGAACGCTGGTCAGCGGCGTCCGCAGCTCGTGCGAGGCATCGGCGACGAACTCGCGCTGTTTCTGCATCGCCCCCTCGCGTTCGGTGCGGGCGGCGTCGAGCGCGCGCAGCATCTCCTCCAGGGTCCGGGCCAGTTCTCCGACCTCGTCGTCCTCGGCCGGTTTCGGCATCTGCCTTGACGGGTCGCGAGTCGTCGCAATCTCGCGGGCGGTCGAGGTCAGCGAGGCGATCGGGCGCATCGCCCGGCGGGCGATCGCGACGCCGGCGACGACGGCGAGCAGGGTCCCGACCAAGATCCCGCCGAGGATGAGAAGCCAGACCCGGCTGATCGTCCCTTCCACGTGCTCGAGACTGCGCCCGTATTGGACGTAGCCGGAAACGGCCCCGTTGCCGTCGAGGATCGGTTCGGTGACGACCCGCATCCCGTGGTAGTCGGTCAGCCCGGGCTGCAGCGGTCCCAGCGCCGCGGCGTTGCGGTTGGAGGTCTTCAGGTGTTCCTGGACGTCGTAGACCCGGGCCGATGCGTCGTCGGGGAGGACGAAAGCGTTCAGTTGCGGGCCTTCTCTTGCTTCCGATCTTCCCGTGAACGGGTCGTAGACGATCTGGAACTGGCCGGCGAGGATCTGGCCGGCGCTTTTCACCTCGCCGTTGAAGTCATCGCTGATCCGGTCGGTGGCGATCTTGCCGATTAAGCCGCCAAAGAGGAGGAGGATGATCAGGGTCAGCCCGGAGGAGACGAGGGCGAGGCGCCAGCGCACCGGCCACGATCTCGGCCTCACCAGGCGCGGCGAGAGCTTCAACTTAGGCCTTGAGGACGTAGCCAGCCCCTCGTTTGGTGTGGAGGAGGCGTCCCTCGCCGCCTTCCTCGAGCTTGCGGCGCAGGTTGGAGATGAAGACGTCGATCGTGTTGGTCGCGGCCATCGGGTCATAGCCCCAGACCTCGTCGAGGAGGCGCTCGCGGGAGACGACCAGGCGCTCGTTGCGCATCAGGAACTCGAGCAGCTCGAACTCGCGGTTGGTCAGCTCGATCTCGCGCTCGCCGCGGCGGACCTCGCGCGTGTCCGGGTTCAGGGTCAGGTCAGCGACCTCGAGCGAGGCGGCGCCGCGCGGCGGCCGCCGCCGCAGCAGCGCCCGGATCCGCGCCAGCAGCTCCTTGCGCTCGAACGGCTTCACCAGGTAGTCGTCGGCACCGCTGTCGAGGCCGGTCACCCGGTCCTCGGTCTCCGCCCGCGCGGTCAGCATCAAGATCGGGACGTCGCCGTCGCTGCGCAGGCGGCGGCAGACCTCGACCCCGTCCATCCCCGGCAGGCCAAGGTCGAGGACGACCAGGTCGGGGGTGAAGCCGGCGGCGACGTCCAGTGCCTCGGCGCCGTCGGCGGAGGTACGGACCTCGTAGCCCTCGTTGCGGAGGGAGCGGCGGAGGACGTCGGCGATGTCGACGTCGTCCTCAACGACGAGGACGCGGCCGCCGATCTGGTCGAGCTCGGAGAGCATGAAAGCGATGGTAGCCGCGATTTTGCCCGCTCCACGCGACTTTTAGCGCGAATTTAGCTCGCAGGTGAGCGGCGATTCGCGTCGAACCGGAGAACCATGTTCGTGCGTAAGAAGCGGGGCGCCTCGTCCCGACGCGGTAAAGCTGCCCCGAAACGGAAAGCCAAAGGCAAGGCGAAAGCCGGGCTGCGCCTGCCGGCGGGCCTCGAGCAGCGCCACCTCGACCTGATCGCCCTCTTTCTGATCGCCTTCGGCGTCTACCTCGTCTTCGTCCTCTTCTTCGGCTGGGAGGGCGGCAAGGTCGGCTATGGGGCGGAAACCGCCCTGACCTACCTGTTCGGCGATGTCGGCGCCCGCATCTTCACCGTCCTGTTGCTGGTCGTAGGGGGGATGCTCTTGACCGGCACCTCCGTTTCCGTCCTCGCTCGCGGCATCGCCCGCAGCCTGCGGGCGATCTTCCGCGGCGTCTTCGTCAGCGGCGACGCGGTGGGACGGACCGTCGCCAAGACCCACGCCGACTGGCGCGAGCATCGCGAAGCCCGCGCCGAGGCGGCGACTGTCGCGGGCGCGACCGATGTGATGAGCTCATATCCGGAGGACGACGAGGACTTCGAACCGACCGTCGCCCTGGCCGAGGAGGACGAATTCGACGCCCAGGTCTTCGACGCCGAGGAGGAGACGGAGACGCACGTCCTTCCCGCCGAGGACGAGAAGGAGCCCTCCGAGCAGGTCGAGCTTCAGAACTACGACTCCGACGACGCGGTCGCGGTCGTCGACCCGGGGGACCGCGCCCACGCCGGGCTGACCCCGATGGGCTCCAAACGCGGCGTCACGATGTCGGAGGAGATCGACTACCGCCCGCCGCCGCCGAAGCTGTTGGAACGTGGCAAAGCCGACAAGGGCCCAGACCCGAAGGACCACGAAGCGGTCGGGCGCAAGCTGGTCGAGACCCTCGGCCATTTCGGGGTCGAGGCGAAGATCGTCGGCATCGTCAGCGGCCCGCACGTCTCCCGCTTCGAGCTGCGCCTCGCACCTGGGACCAAAGTCAAGAAAGTCACCGAGCTCGCCAACGACATCGCCTACGCGCTGGCCTCGACGGACATCCGCATCCTCGCTCCGATCCCGGGCAAGCAGGCGGTTGGGGTCGAGGTGCCAAACCGGACCCGGAAGATGGTCCGCCTCGGCGACATCTACGCCGGTCGGCCGGAGAAGACCTCGCCGCTGGTCGCCTGGCTCGGCAAGGGAATCGACGGCAACGCCGTCTGGACCGACATCGCGAAGATGCCGCACGTCCTCGTCGCCGGCACCACCGGCTCGGGCAAGAGCGGCTGCGTCAATGCGATCCTCTCCTCGATCCTGATGCAGGCCTCGCCGAACGAGGTCCGCCTGGTCCTCGTCGACCCAAAGCAGGTCGAGCTCAACCACTACGAGAACGTCCCTCATCTGCTGACCCCGGTGGTCACTTCGCCGCGCCTCGCCGCGAACGTCCTCTCCAACCTGATCGTGGAGATGGAGAGCCGCTACGGGATTATGAGCGAGGCTCGCGCCCGCAACCTGGTCGAGCTGAACCGGGTCCGCAAGAGGAAAGGCGAAGCGCCACTGCCCCACATCCTCTGCGTGATCGACGAGCTCGCGGACCTGATGATGGTCGCCCCAGCCGAAGTCGAGGACTCGATCATCCGCCTGGCCCAGAAGTCACGCGCCACCGGCATCCACCTGGTGCTGGCGACCCAGCGCCCATCGACCGACATCATCACCGGCACGATCAAGGTCAACATCCCCTCGCGGATCGCCTTCGCCGTCTCCTCGCAGACGGACTCGCGGGTCATCCTCGACCAGGGCGGGGCCGAGGCCCTGCTCGGCCAGGGAGACATGCTCTTCCGTGGCGCCGGCACCTCAAAACTCTCCCGCGTCCAGGGCGCCTTCATCACCGAGGACGAGATCGCCCGGATCACGGGTCACTGGGCCAAGCAGGGCGAACCCGAATTCGAGGCAGAGCTGCTGGAGACCCCGCAGGAGCCGGAGAGCGAGGACCGCGACGACGACTTCGACCCCGACAGCGACGACCTCCTCGACGAGGCGATCCGGCTCGTGGTCCAGACCGAGACCGCTTCGGTCTCGATGGTCCAGCGCCGCCTCCGGGTCGGCTACACCCGCGCCGGCCGCCTCATCGACATGCTCGAGCGGCGCGGCGTCATCTCCGGCTACGAGGGCTCGAAACCGCGCCAGGTCCTGATCACGCAGGCCGACCTGCCGCGGGTGCTGGGCGACGGCAACGCGGCGCCCGAGCCCGTCGCGGTCGAGTCCGAGCCCGACGCCTAGCTCCGGTACCTTCCGCTCGTGATTCGAGCGGGCATAGTCGTCACCGGGACCGAGGTGATCACCGGGCGCATCTCCGACAGCAACGGCCCCTGGGTCTCCGAGCGGCTGGCCGAGTACGGGGTCGAGGTGGCCCACCTCCTCGTCGTCGCCGACCGGCCGGATGATCTCGAGGCGGCGCTGCGGTTCATGGCCGAGCAGGGGATGGACCTGATCGTCACCAGCGGCGGCCTGGGGCCGACCGCGGACGACCTGACGGCTGAGGTTGTCGGGCGCTTCGCCGGTCGCGAGATGGTCCTCGACGAGGAGATGGAGGCGAAGATCGCCGAGATCCTCAAAGGCTTCGCGCAGCGGTTTCGGCTCGACCCGGAGGCCTTGCGGACCGCCAACCGCAAGCAGGCGATGGTTCCAGAGGGAGCGACGGCACTCGACCCGGTGGGGACGGCGCCGGGGCTCGTGGTCCCGGCCGGTGAGCAGGTCGTGATCGTCCTCCCCGGGCCGCCGCGGGAGTTGCAGCCGATGTGGGAGGCGGCGGTGGAGACGGCGCCGGTGCGGGAGGTCCTCGAGCGGGCGACTCCACTGCGCGCCTACACGATGAGGATGTTCGGGGTCCCCGAGTCCGAAATCGCCAAGAGCCTGCGCGAGATGGAAGCGGAGGGGCTGGAGCTGGACGCGATCGAGGTGACGACCTGCCTGCGGCGCGGAGAGATCGAGATCGACGTCCGCTACCGCGACGAGGCGACTGAGGTCGCCGAGACCGTGCGCGAGGGGCTGCTGCGGCGCCACCACGAGGAGACCTTCAGCCTCGACGGCGAGACGATTGACGCCCAGGTCGCGACCCTGCTCCTGGGTCAACGCCTGGCCCTGGCCGAGTCCTGCAGCGGCGGCCTCCTGGCGGCGAGAATCACCGACCTGGCAGGAGCCTCGGAGTACTTCGCCGGCGGTGTCGTCGCCTACTCAAACGAGGCCAAGGCGGAGATGCTCGGGGTTGACCCGGCGTTGATCGAGGCCAAGGGTGCGGTTTCGCCGGAGGTCGCCGAGGCGATGGCGCAGGGGGCGATCGAGCGCTTCGACGCCGGCATCGCCGTCTCGATCACCGGCATCGCCGGTCCCGGCGGCGGCAGCGAGGAAANGCCCGCCTCGCTGACGGGACCAGCATCGCCCGCGACCCGGTAATCCCCGGCGGGCGGCTCGATATTCGCGAACGCTCTGCCCTTGTGGGGATGCACCTGCTGCGAATGCTCCTAGGTGAGAAAGAAGGCACGAAGTAGCGCGCGAAGTTTTTACTTGAGGCGTTGTTTCGTCAATCACCGCCCCGTAGCGTGGCGGCCGTGGCTGAGGAGAGATCGAATAACCCGCGAGCGCGCCTGTTCGTCGCGCTCGACCTGCCCGAGGAGCTCCGCGAGGGGATCGTCGTCTGGGGGCGGGAGGAGCTGGGCGATCCGGCCCTGCGGCCGGTGGCGCCAGAGTCACTCCACGTCACCCTGGCCTTCCTCGGCCACCGCCCCGAGGAGGAGATCGAGGAGATCGCCGCCGTCGTGCGTGACGCCGTCGGCCCGGCACCCTGGGTGGAGGTGCTCGATCCCGAGCCGCGGCCACCGCGGGGCAGGGCGCGTGTCTATGCGCTACCGGTGCTCTCTCCGGGGACCGAGGCGCTGCAGGCGGGGGTCGCGCAGGGGCTCGTGGAGGGCGGCTTCTTCGAGCCGGAGAAGCGGCCGTACTGGCCGCACATAACCGTTGCAAGGGTGCGTCCCGAGGGGCGGGGATCGAGGCGACCGGCGGTCGTCTCCGAACCGCCGGGGAAGCTGCCCGAGGGGCTCTCGGAGGCACGAATTTGCCGCCGGATGACCCTCTACCGTTCTGAACTCAAGCCGACCGGTGCGCGCTACGTGCCGTTGGCACAAGTCCAGCTGCCCGGCTGAGGCAGCAGTTAGGTGATCGAGATGGCAGATAGGAAGACGACCTTGAACGATGTCTCCGCAAAGGAGGCGAAAGCGAAGGACGCCGCGCTGGAGAACACCGTCAGCGGCATCAGGAAAGAGTTTGGCGAGGGCGCGCTGATGCGCCTGGGTGACAAAGGCACGGTCAAGGTCGAGTCGATTCCGACCGGCTCTCTCGCGCTCGATCTCGCCCTCGGCATCGGCGGCGTGCCGCGCGGCCGGATCGTCGAGATCTTCGGCCCGGAGTCCTCGGGTAAGACGACGCTGGTCAACCACATCATCGCCCAGGCCCAGGCCATGGGCGGCGTCTGTGCCTTCATCGACACCGAGCACGCGATCGACCCCGTTTATTCGAGGGCGATCGGCGTCGACACCGACGAGCTGCTCGTCTCCCAGCCCGATTACGGGGAGCAGGCGCTGCAGATCGCCGACCGGCTGATCGCCTCGGCGGCGGTCGACGTGGTCGCGATTGACTCAGTCGCGGCACTGACCCCGAAAGCCGAGCTCGACGGGCAGATCGGGGACACCACGGTCGGCCTGCAGGCCCGCTTGATGTCGCAGGCGATGCGGAAACTGGCCGGAAACCTCAACCGGACCAACACCGTCTGCCTCTTCACCAACCAGATCCGCGAAAAGGTCGGTGTCCAGTTCGGCTCGCCGGAGACCCAGCCGGGCGGCCGCGCGCTCAAGTTCTACGCCTCGCAGCGGCTCGACATCCGCCGGATCGAGACCCTGAAGGAAGGCACCGAGGCGGTCGGCAACCGCGTCCGCGTCAAAGTCGTCAAGAACAAGGTCGCCTCGCCGTTCCGCCAGGCCGAATTCGACATCGAGTACGGCGTCGGCATCTCGCGCGAGGGTGGCCTGCTCGACTTCGGGATGGAGCAGGACCTGGTCCAGAAATCCGGCTCGTTCTTCTCCTACGGGGAGACGCGACTCGGCCAGGGACGCAACAACGCCAAACAGTTCTTGGTCGATAACCCGGAGCTGGCCCTCGAGATCGAAACGAAGGTACGGGCGGCCCTCGGGATCGACGGCGAGGTAGCGCCGGCAGCCGAAGAAGAGGTCGCCCCCACGGCGGCGGAGGCGAAGGCGGCCTAGCCGCTTTCGCCTCACGGCGAGCTGAGCGCCGACCTCTATAGGATCGCGCCTGCATATGAGCAACGAGACCCTCTTCTACGTCTGCGGCGGCGTCCTCGCCGTTTCCGCCCTGGTCCTCACCTTTGCCGGCCTGAAAGTCAAGGGCTTTCCCGGCAAAGCCTTCCCGCTGGTAATCGTCTGGTTTGCCGTCTTCGTCGTCGGCGCCACCACCTTCGCCGTCCGCTACGGAGCCGAAGAGCAGGAGGAGCGGGCGCCCGAGTACGCAAAAGCCAACGAAGAGATCGAAATGGACGAGGGAACCGGCGGCTTCTCGAACGAAGGCGGCGCCCTCGGCGGCGAAACCGAGGAGGGCGAAGAAGAAGCCGAAGAAGCCGCGGAAGGCTCTGGCGAGGAAGAACCCGTCGGACCGACCACGGGCTCGGAAGAAAAAGAGGGAGGAGCCGCGGGCAAGGGCGGCGTGACCAAGGGCGAAGAAGGATCGAATGGTGGCGCAGCCGCCGGTGCTTCGACCACCCTGGATCTGGCCGCTGATCCCAGCGCGCTCGCCTTCGACAAGACCGAGCTGAGCGCGAAACCGGGCAAAGTGACGATCGACTTCAACAACCCCTCGCCGATCCCGCACAATGTTGTGATCCTCGAGGACGGCAAAGAACTGGCCGGCTTTGAACCGATCGCCGAAAGCGAAGAAAAGCTCGAAGTCGACCTCGAAGCCGGCAGCTACGAATTCATCTGCAGCGTCCCGGGCCATGCCCAAGCAGGCATGCAAGGCACGCTCACCGTCGAGTAGACCGGGAGGTCGGCGCGGCGGTACCCTGCGCGCTTATGGCGCAGAAGTTCCACGTCACCACCTTCGGGTGCCAGATGAACGTGCACGACTCCGAGCGGATGCGGGGGATGCTGGCTTCGCTCGGATACGAGGAGGCGGCGGAGCGGGGGGAGGCGGACCTGATCCTCTTCAACACCTGCTCGATCCGCGAGTCGGCCGACAGCCGCTTTATCGCCCACTTGGGCGAGGCGAAGCGGCTCAAGTCCGAAGACCCCGAGCGGGTCGTCGGCGTCGGCGGCTGCTGGGCCCAGTCGGTCAAGGAGGAGGTCTTCGAGCGCTTCCCCTTCGTCGACGTCGCCTTCGGCCCGGGGCAGATTCACAAGCTGGCCGAGTTCCTCAACAGCGACTCGCTCAGTGCCCAGGGCTATTTCGAGTTCGAGGAGTTCTCCGGCCACCTGCCGACCCGGCGCGAGCGCGAGTTCCAGGGCTGGCTGCAGATCTCTCAGGGCTGCAACTGCGTCTGCTCCTACTGCATCGTCCCCTCAACCCGGGGGCGCGAGGTGAGCCGCGACCCCGAGGAGCTGCTGCTCGAGGCGCAGAACCTGGCTGCCGATGGGGTGCGCGAGGTGACGCTGTTGGGCCAGAACGTCAACAGCTACGGTCGCGACCTGCCGCTGGAGAAGCGGATCAGCTTCTCCGAGCTGCTGCGGCGGGTCGACGCGATCGAGGGCATCGATCGGATTCGCTACACGAGCCCGCACCCGAAGGACATGAAAGAGGATGTGATCCGCGCCCACGCCGAGCTGCCCGCCCTCTGCGAGCAGATCCACCTGCCGCTGCAATCGGGCTCAAGCGCCGTTCTCAAGCGGATGCGACGCACCTATAACCGCAGCCGCTACATGGACCGGGTGGCGCTGATCCGTGAGCACGTGCCCGACTGCGCGATCACCACCGACATCATCGTCGGTTTCCCGGGGGAGAGTGAGCGCGATTTCGAGGAAACGCTGGAAGTGGCCGAGGAGGTCGGCTACGACGGCGCCTTCACCTTCATCTTCTCGCCCCGCCGCGAAACCGAGGCGGCGACGATGGAGGGGCAGCTGCCGCACCCGCTCAAGGTCGAGCGATTGGAACGGTTGGTCGAGGTCGTCCAGCGACGGGCGTCCGAGCGCGCCCAGCGCTTCATCGGCCGGACGATGGAGGTTCTGGTCGAAGGGACCAGCCGCACCGACGAGACGAAGCTGCGGGGTCGCACCCGCCATGGCAAGGCGGTCAACTTCGACGGCGTCGCCAGCGCCGGCGACCTAGTCGATGTCGAGATCGAAAGCGCGACCTCGCAGACGCTGAGCGGCGTCCTCGCTCGCCCCCTGACGCCGCTGCTTTGAGCGTCATCGGCATCTTCGGCCCCACCGGGGTCGGGAAGACTGGCGTGGCGGTCGCCTTGGCCGAGCTGCTGCGCGAGCGCGGGGAGGGCCCGGTCGCGATCAACTGCGACGCCCTCCAGGTCTACGAGGGGCTGGAGATCCTGACCGGAACCGCCACGGCAGAGGAGCAGGCGCGACTGGAGCACCGGCTGCTGGGGGTCGTCCCGGTCACCGCCGACTTCTCGATCGGCGACTACATGCCACTCGCCCACCGGGAAATCGACGCGGCGCTGGAGGCCGACAGGCGCCCGATCGTGGTCGGGGGGACGGGCCTCTACCTCCGCGCCGCGGTGGCCGACCTCTCCTTAGAGAAAGTGCCTCCCGAAGCCGAAGAGTCAGAGCTGTGGTCGCCCGAGACCAGGCACCCGACGACGATCTTCGGCCTCGACATGGACCGCGCCCAGCTTTACGAGCGGATCAACGCCCGCACCGAGGCGATTATCGCCGCCGGCGCCGCCGAGGAGGCCCGCCGCGCCGAAGCCCTCGGTCCCGGCCGCACCGCCCGCAAAGCCCTCGGCTTCGATGAGCTCCTCTCGGGCGACATCGAGGCGATGAAGAAGCGCTCCCGCAACTACGCCCGCCGCCAGCTCACCTGGATGCGGAAAATCCCCAACCTCGAGTTCCTCGACCGGACCGGCCTCGGCGACGAGGAGGTCGCGGCGGCGATTCTGAATAGGCTGGCGCCGTGAAATTCGAGAAGTGGCAAGCCCTCGGCAACGACTACCTGATCTTGGAGCAGGAGCGGCTGCCGTGGGATCTGACGGCGACCCGGGTCGAGTGGCTCTGCGACCAGCACTTCGGCGTCGGCTCCGACGGGGTTCTGCTGCTTTCGCGCAGCGAGGACCCCGAGTTCGTCGCCGAGCTGCGGATCTTCAACCCCGATGGTTCCGAAGCTGAGCTCTCCGGCAACGGCGCCCGCGAGGCGATCCTCTACCTGCGGCGGAACGGCTGGACCGACGCCGAGGAGTTCGCGATCAAAACGGTCGCCGGGCCGATCCGGCCGACGATCACCGGCGAGCTGACCTGTTCGGTGGACATGGGACAGGCCTCAACCACCTCCAAGGACTTCCCCTCGGGGCCGGAGGACGGTCGCGGCACGCTCGAATCGGCCGGTCGGCAGTGGGAGTTCCAGCATGTCTCGATCGGCAACCCGCAGTGCGCGATCGTCGTCGCCGACGAGGAGCTCGACGACCTCGACCTCGGCGAGATCGGGCCGGGGATCGAAGGCAACGAGCTCTTCCCCAACCGCACCAACGTCAGCTTCCTCGCGGTCGACGGCGACCGGGTGCGGGCGCGGATCTTCGAGCGCGGGGTGGGGGAGACGCTCTCCTCCGGCACCGGCGCCAGCGGTGCCGCCGTCACCGCCTTCCTCCGCGGCGCTCCGAGCCCGCTCGTGGTCGAGCTCGAAGGGGGCGAGCTGCAGGTCGAGATCGCCGAGGATCTCTCGGTTCGGCTCGACGGCTGGGCCGAGCCCGTCTTCGCCGGCGAGCTCTCGCCGGAGCTGGTCGAGGCGCTCGCCGCGCTGGACGGCAACTAACGCGTCGCTAACGCGACGGATCAGCTCGATCGCATAGATTCCCGCGCCCATGGGCATCGCCGACCCCTCCAAGCGCCTCGAGGCCATCCCGCCGTACAAGTTCCAGGAACTCGAGCAGCAGATCGCCGACAAGCGCGCCGCCGGCATCGACGTGATCAGCCTCGGTATCGGGGATCCGGACCAGCCGACCTACCCGCACGTCGTCGCGGCGATGCAAGAGGCGGTCACCAACCCGGCCTACCACCAGTACCCGAGCAACCGCGGCCGCGACGAGTTCCGGGCGGCCTTCGCCGAGTTCTACGGCCGTCGTTTCGGGGTCGAGATCGACCCCAACGGCGAGGTGATCCCGGCGATCGGCGCCAAGGAGTGCATCTACAACCTCTGCTTCGCCTTCCTCGACCCCGGTGACGTCGCCCTGGCCTCCGATCCCGGTTACCCCGTCTACACCGGCGGCCCGATCCTCGCCGGCGCCGAGGCCGAGCTGCTGCCGCTGGTCCCGGAGCTGGGCTTCGCCCCCGACCTCAGCGCCGTCCCGGCCGATGTCGCTTCCCGCGCCCGCCTGATGTTCATCAACTACCCGAACAACCCGACCGGCGCGATCGTCCCCGAGGGCTTCTTCGAGCAGGTCGTCGCCTTCGCCAAGGAGCACGAGATCCTCGTTGTCCACGACAACGCCTACTCGGAGACGACCTACGACGGCTACGTCGCCCCAAGCTTCCTCGCCACGCCGGGCGCCAAGGAGGTCGGGGTCGAGGTCTTCTCGCTCTCCAAGGGCTACAACATGACCGGCTGGCGCTGCGCCGCGATCCTCGGCAACGCCGAGGCGATCCAGACCTACTGGCGGCTGAAGACGAACGTCGACTCCGGCCTCTTCGAGGCGATTCAGATGGCCGGCGTCTCGGCCCTGGAGGGGCCCACCGATCCCCTTGAGCAGATGAACGCGACCTACGCCCGCCGCCGCGACCTCGTCGTCTCTGCCCTCGGCGAGATCGGCGTCGACGTCGCCTCCCCGAAGGGGACGATCTACGTCTGGGCGCCCGTCCCCGAGGGCCACACCTCGACTTCCTTCTGCGAGCTCGTGCTCGAGGAGGCCGCCGTCGTCATCTCACCCGGTTCGATGTACGGGCCGAGCGGCGAGGGTTTCTTCCGCATCGCCCTGACCGCCCCCGACGAGCGGATCGAAGAGGCGGTAGAGCGGATGCGCGAGCACCTCTCCTGAGGCGTTAGGGCGCCGGCTGCGCCGCGGCCACTGCCACGGCGCCTCCTTTGCGGTTCCTCCCATCGGCAAACGTCGTTTCCCAGGCGGCCTCGGCGAGGCGCGCCTGGCCCGAGGTCGAGGGATGGAAGTAGTCGGCGGTGGAGTTGGCATTGCCGGAGCCGAAGATCGGGATCTGGTTGAAGGGCGGGATGTCGATGCCGCTCGTGTTCTGGACCGTGGCGACGTCGGTCGTCGTGAACCCGGAGTTGAAGACCGCATAGTCGTCCCAGCGGCAGCGCTTGAATTCGGCGCAGACTTCGGCCAGCGCTTCGTTGTAGGCGATCACCTGGGCGCGGAAGGCCTCCCGCCGTTCTTCGTCGGCCTGTTCGGTTGAGAGCGGGTTCGCGAGCAGCCCTTGGCAGACGTTAAAGAGCGACCAGCGGGTGAGCGCGTTCTGGTCGGGCGGTTCGGTGAAGATCTCGCGCAGCTGGTTGATGTCGGGGATGCTCATCAGCTGGATGTAGACCTTCGGGTTGGCCTCGACCAGCGCTTCCAGAGCCGCCCGCACCTGTTCGCGGAAAGTCGCGGTGGGAGTGGGGGTCGAGGCGCAGGCGTCGTTGGCGCCGATCTCGATCAGGACGAGGTCGGGGTCCTGGGAGGCCGCGGCTTCAGCCTGGGCGAGCAGGTGAACGGCACGGGCGCCGGAGACTGCGTCGTTGTAGGCGATCAGCGGGCCGGGGAAGGCGGCGTCGAGCCGTTCGCGGAAGCTGTCGACCAGCGGATTGGTCCCGGTGGCCCAGGAGTTCTTCGGGCAGTCGAGGGCCGGGCCGGTCGGACAGCCAGGGCCGTCTGAGTTGTAGGCGCGAGTGATCGAGTCCCCGAGCGCGGCGATGGTCCGCGGCGGCTTCGTCGCCGCTGCCGGCCCGGCCAGCAGCGCTATGGCGATCGCGGTGGACAGAAACGCGACGAGCGCGCGTCGAAGCATTGAAGTGCCGGTCATGTCAACTCCTCCTGTAGTCCCTGGTTCCCTGGTCCACGGGTACCCGGGGGGAGGGGACATAACCTTGTAGAGCGTGTGCGGGAGCGCCTGAGCTGAGTTAGGCTCGCCAGATGAGCTGGCGCCTGACCTTCCTGGTCGCCGTGGCGATCGTCGCGATCGCCAGCGTCGCGATCGCCGCTCAGGGAGGCGGTTCGAAGAACGTCGTTCTCTGCGCCACGAAAAAAGGTGGCGACCTTCGCCTTGCCTCGAAGGGGAAGTGCAGCAAGGGCGAGCGCAAACTGACGATCTCCAAACAGGGACCGAAGGGAGATCCGGGGGCAACCGGTCCTCAGGGCGCGCCGGGCAGCGATGCCGCCGTGCAGGCGGAGCCGGTTCGAACGGTCACCCCGGTCTCCGGCAGTTGCGTAGCTTCACCCGGGACGTTCTGCGGCGGCGGAGGCCTGAACTGGTCCAACGCCGGATCCTCCTCCGAACCGGTCGGCTTCTGGAAGGACCCGGGCGGCGTCGTCCATTTGGAGGGGACCGCGGAGGGAAGCCCCGGGGCGCTCGACCCCGACGTCTTCATCCTGCCGACCGGTTACCGGCCTGCGGCGCAGAGGCAGTTCGTGATCCCCACCTGCAGCGGGAACTTTCTCCTGCTCGAAATCGAACCCGACGGCGCCGTGCATCTGCCCTCGGCGCCAGACGCACCCTGCGTCTCGCTCGACGGGGTCAACTTCCGGCCCTGATCAGGCGGCTTCGCGCTCCGCCTTCTTGCGCCAGTAGCGGTCGAGGCCGCTCCACTGGTAGGCGGTAGGGACCGCCTGCAGCAACTCCTCGACGGTGTCCCCCTCGATGCCTTCGGCCGCCAGGGCCCATCTGCCGCGCCAACTCGGCCTCTTCCCGCAGTTTCGCCTTCACCGCCTCGATGTGCCCGGGGACGTCCTCTTCGACAGCGCCAAAGTGGGTGAGCGCGAGGCGCTGCGGCTCCCAGGCGGCGACGGTGTCGAGGCTTTCTTCCCAGACCTCGACGTTGATGTCGGGCGGGGGAGTGGGGGGCACGATCAGTTGCGAGGGCGGAATCCGGCAAGCGGCGACGTCACCGACAAACGCAGTCCCGCTCTCCTCATGGAGATAACAGACATGGTGCGAGGCGTGCCCCGGCGTGTAGGCGACCCGCATCCCATGCACCGTCTCACCACCGGAGAGCACGCGAACATTGCCCTCAGGCACCGGCAAGATCTCGCCCCACAAATAGCCCAACTTGTCCCCATAGAGCCGCTCCGCACTAGCCAACAACTTCGAAGGATCAACCAGGTGCGGAGCCCCGCGCTCGTGCACGTAGACCTCCAGCTCGGGCCAACGTCGAACCATCGCGCCGGTAGCGGCTGCGTGATCGAGATGAATATGCGTCAGCAGCACCGCCCGAGGCTGCTCATCCCCGATCGCATCAATCACCGTCTGCAGCGAAGACTCCGGCCCCGGATCAACAAGAACCCCATCAACCTCCCAGCAGCCAATCACGTGCGGCCGCCCCAAGTGCATGACGTCAATAACTCGCACGGCGTGCACCTTATGCCGAACCCACAAATTCGGTCACTGGGGCCCGGGGGCAGGGGTCGCCGGACCCTCCCCGCTGTTGTCCGCCGACCCCTGCCCCCGGGCCCCGCTCAACCAACAGGATCAGGAAACCGCGAATCAGCAGCCAGCGTCTGCCGAAGCCCCTCGTCCATCCCCCGAGGCGAATACCCAAGCTCACGCTCGGCCTTGTCGTAGCTAGCCCAAAAGGTCACGTTGTCCCCAGAAGAGATCAGCTCCCGCAGATTCGGAGGCTGGCCCATCACCTTCCCGACCACCGGCCCAAAAGGAACCATCATTTTCATCAGCCCGGTGGGCAAATTCCGCTTCGGCGCTTTACGCCCGCTAACCCGCGCCACAGTCTCGATCGCCTCGCGCATAGTCGTCGCCGGGCCGCTGATCACGTAAGTCTCGCCAAGCTTGCCCTTCTCCAGCGCCAGCAATATCCCACCGGCGATGTCCTCAACGTGGGTCATGCAGATCCCCAGCTCGGGAAAGGGAAGCAGCGGCAGTTTCCCCGCGAAGAACTGCTCAAGCAGGTCCGCGACCTGCGAGGTGTCGCCAGGCCCGTAAACGCCGCCCGGCTGGACGATGATCGCCGGCAGGTCCTGCTCGTCGATCATCCGCTGGACGAGCTTATGCGCCTCGAGCTTCGTCTCCTCGTAGTAGGAGGTGAAGTCGGTCTCCGGGTTTTTGTAGGACTCGTCGACGACCTCTTTGTGGGTGTTGCCGAAGATGCCGACCGTGGAGACATAGACGATCCGCGGGATTTTCTCCGCCAGCGCCGCCTCCATCACCCGCCGGGTGCCTTCAACGTTGGCGTCCCACATCGATGGCCGCTGCTTGGCGGGGATCCCGACCTCGTAGACGGCGGCGGCGTGGATCGCGGCGTCGCAGCCCGTCATCGCGGCGCGGATCGCCCGCTCGTCGCCGAGGTCTCCGGCCGCCAGCTCGCAACCGAGCTCTTTCAGCTTCCCGGCTTTCTCCGGACTGCGGACGAGGCAGACGACGTCGTCGCCACGGCCGCGCAGCTGGCGCACGACCTCACCGCCAATGAAACCGGTGCCCCCGGTTACGAAGACCTTCACGCCGACCACCCTATCCGGCTTCGGCTGCCGCTTACAATCGGTCTGAGTGGAGAATTCGGCAAACGGGAACGGGAGCAGTCGCCGCGCGCGCCAGCGAGCGCTGGCGATCGGCATCGTCGACGGCCGCGAGGAGGGCGAGCCGCTGGCCGAGCTGAAGGAGCTGCTGCTGACCGCGGGCGTCGCCACCGTCGCCACCGCGACCCAGCAGCGGCCGAAACCCGACCCCGACCGCTATTTCGGCCGCGGCCGCCTGGCCGAGGTCAAAGAGGAAATCGCCACCACCGGCGCCAACCTGGTCGCCTGCGACGACGAGCTGGCGCCGCGCCAGGAGCGCAACCTCGAGGCGGCGCTCGGGGTGCCGGTGATCGACCGCACCGCGGTGATCCTCGACATCTTCGCCGACCACGCCCACTCGGCCGAGGGCAAGCTCCAGGTCGAGCTGGCCCAGCTCGAATACAACATGGCCCGCATGCGGGGCCTCTGGACTCACCTCGAGCGCCTCGGCGCCGGGCGCATGGACGGCGGCATCGGCACCAGGGGCCCGGGCGAGAGCCAGATCGAGACCGACCGCCGCCTCGCCCGCAACCGGATCTCCGCCCTGCGCCGCCGTCTACGCGAGACCGAGAAGAACCGCGGCGTCATGCGCGCCCGCCGCGAGAGCACCTCGCTACCGCGGGTCGCCCTCGCCGGCTACACCAACGCCGGCAAGTCGACGCTCCTGAACGCCCTCACCGGGGCCGAGGTCGAGGTCCGCGACCGCCTCTTCCACACCCTCGACCCGACGACGCGGACCTTCGAGCTCTCCGGCCGCGACTACCTGCTCACCGACACGGTCGGTTTCATCGAAAAGCTGCCCCACCAGTTGGTTGAGGCTTTCAAGGCGACGCTCGAGGAGACCGTCCTCGCCGACCTGATCCTGCACGTGGTCGACGCCTCCGCCTCGGAGGAGCGGCGGCTCGCCGACATGCAGGCAGTCGACAGCGTCCTGGCGGAGATCGGCGCGGGCGAGCAGCCGCGGCTGCTGGTCTTCAACAAGGTCGACCTCCTGAGCGAGGAGGAGCGGCGCGAGACCGAGCTCGACCATCCCGACGCGATCCTGATTTCGGCCCGCGAGGGGGAGGGGCTGGAGCTGCTGCGGGAGCGGATCGAGGCGGCCTTCGAGGAAACGCTGACCGAGGTCGAGCTGCTGATCCCGTATTCGCAAGGCGGGCGGCTGCATGAGCTGCATGAGGTTGCGGGGGACTTGGAGCGGACCGAGCGGGAGGACGGGGTCTTGGTGCACGCGAAGGTCCCCAGCGCCGAGCTCCATCGCTTCAGTGACCTCGCCGTGGCATAGGCTGCCGTCCGTGCAACTCCCGATCCTGAAGCTGAAAGACGAGGCGCAGGTTCCTTCTCGCGCGCACGAGGGGGACGCTGGGCTTGATTTGTATGCGTGCGAGGCGGCTCATATAGGGCCCGGGGAGCGGTGGAGTGTTGGGACCGGGGTGGGGGTGGAGATCCCGGAGGGGCATGCTGGGTTGGTGTTGCCGCGGTCGGGGCTTGCGCGTGAGCATGGGATCGCGCTGGTCAACGCTCCCGGCCTGATCGATTCCGGCTACCGCGGTGAACTTCGGGTTCTGCTGCTGAACACGGACCCCGCCGAGACCTTCAGGGTCGAGCCCGGCGACCGGATTGCCCAGCTGCTGCTGACCCCGATCGCGCTTGCCGAGCCGGTCGAGGCGGCGGCGCTTACCGAGTCCGCTCGCGGCGAGGGCGGATTCGGCTCCTCCGGGCGCTAGCGGTGCGACTTTTCCACCTTCTGGGGTGGATAAGTCGCACTGATCACGATTGAGCAGCCCTCCGCGCCGAATCGTGGGCGGCGGCCTCTAGCTCGTCCGGGAGCGGCTCCAGCTCTGGGCGGGTGCCGTAGCGGCGCTCGAGCGCCAGGGCGATCAGGTGGTCGGCCAGCCAGGCGTTCTTGGGCAGCAAGGGGCCGTGGAGATAGGTGCCGATGACGTTGTCGCGGCGCACGCCCTCGAGGCCGTCGCGGTCGTTGTTTCCGTGTCCTGAGACCACTTTCCCCAAGGGCCGGGCTCCGGGGCCGAGGTAGGTACGGCCGCCGTGGTTCTCGAAGCCGGCGATCAGCTTCGGGCCGCTGCCGAGGTCGGCCTCGATCGCGATGTTGCCGATCAGGCGCGCTCCCGGCTCCCGTACCGTCTCCAGGTCGGCGATCCCCAGGCCGGGGAGCTTCTCCTCGCCTAGCTGGTAGCTGTGGCCGAGCAGCTGGTAGCCGCCGCAGACTGCCAGCAGGACGGCGCCGTCGTCGGCTGCCGCCGCGATCGCCTCCTGCTTGCTCGCGACCATGTCGGCGGCGACGGCGCGCTGGTCGCGGTCCTGGCCGCCACCGATGTAGAAGAGGTCGTGGGTGCCCGGGTCGACCGGCTCTCCCGGGCCGGCGCCGTCGTGGACGAAGCCGATCCCGCGCCACTCGCAGCGCCGCTGCAGGAAGAGGATGTTGCCGCGGTCGGCGTAGATGTTCATCTGGTCGGGGTAGAGGCTGAGGACGCGCAGCTCCATCAGGGGCTCCTTTCGAGCAGGACAACGAGGGAGCCGACGTGCAGCTCGGTCGGCGGGATCTCGTGGCGACCGGCGGGGACGAGGCCGCACGCGGCCGCCTCGCGCTCGAACGCCTCGGCGCTGAAGGTGGCGATCCGAACCTCGTTCGGCTCCTCGCTCAATGACCCCTCGGGCGAGACGGTCTGGCGCAGGCGCCTGACGACGATCTCCCCAGGGCCGATCGCCGCCTCGACCGCGAGGCTGGAGTAGATCCAGCCGTCGACCTCGCGCACGTCGGGGAGGGGAGGGGGCGCGCCATCGGGCTCGGGCATCTCCTCGATGATCGCCGCGGCGAGCAGGCCCCCTGGGCGCAGCGCGCCGGCGATGCAGCGCAAGCTTCTCGCCCGTTCCTCTGCGTCGGGGAGGAGCTGCAACAGGTGGGTGGGGGCGAGGACGAGTGAGGCGGGCTCTGCGAGCGCGAACTCGCGGGCGTCGGCTTCCAGGGCCTTCACCGGCAGATCCTCGCCCCGTTCGGCGAGCACGGCGAGGAGCGCCGGCTCAATGTCGAGCCCGATCGTCTCGTGCCCGCGCCGCGCCAGGTGCAGGGCGACGCGGCCGGTGCCGCAGCCGAGCTCCAGAACCGGTCCGCCCTGTTGTTCTGCCAGCTCCTCCCAGAGCGGCAGGTCGGCGGCGTAGGCGCCGCACTCGACGTCGTGCCAGATCGCCTCCGCTGTCGCATTCATCGCCAGAACTCCTTCGCCAGCCCACGGTCGGAGAGCAGCTTGCGTAGCTCCAGCAGGGCGGTATAGGTGGGAAGGGCGAAGACACGGCCGTCGGCGCCCTGGACGGCGGCGTCAAGTGAGGTCTCTACTCCCGGGATGACCTCGATCGCCTCCTCCGGCCAACCCGCGTACTTCAGCCGCAGCGCCATCTCCGGCGCCCGCGTCCCCGAGCAGACGACCCGCCGTGCCGCGGCCGCCAGCAGCTCGAAGTCGGCGTCCCAGATCCAGGAGACGTCGCGACCGTCGGCGATCTTGTCGTTGAGGGCGATCCAGAGGTCGAGCGGGCCGCGCTCGCGGCTCTCCAGCAGCAGCGTCCGCAGCACCTCGTTGGCGCCGGCGGGGTTCTTGATCAGGAGGATCGAGACGGGGACGTCGGCCACCGCGATCGTCTCGACCCGGCCGAACGCCGCCCGCGTTCCCTCCAGGGCGTGGCCGATTCGCGCCGGCTCCACGCCTAGCTGCAGGCCGGCGGCGATCGCGGCGAGGGCGTTGTAGACGTTGTAGAGGCCGGGCAGCGGCAGGTCGAGCTCGATCTCGCCCGAGGGGGTTCGAACCCGCGACCGCGAGCCGTCCATGCCCCGCAGCTCGATCTCCGTTGCCGCGACCTCGGGCCGCGGCCGCTCGGCGCCGCAGTTGGGGCACGAGTAGTGACCGAGGTGGCCGACGAAGGCGCGCTCGTAGGCGTAGGGGTGGCCGCAGCGGCGGCAGTGCTTGGCGTCGAAGGCGTGCTGCAGCTCCGGCAGCGCCTGCGAAGCGTCCTCAATCCCGAAGTAGACCACCCCCTCGCGCGCCGTCCCCTTCGGATCGCGGCCGAGATCGGCGATCAGCGGGTCATCGGCGTTGAGGACGAAGCGGGTCCGCCCGGTTCGCGCCGCGATCGTCCTCGCCCACTCGTCGGCGAGCGCCTCCATCTCGCCGTAGCGGTCGAGCTGGTCGCGGAAGAGGTTGCCGAGGACGATAAGGCTGGGGTCCAGCTGTTCGGTCACCCGGGGCAGCCAGGCCTCGTCGACCTCGAAGAGGCCCTCCTCGCCGCGCTGCTCGAGCAGCGCCGTCGCCACGCCCCAGGTCATGTTGGAGCCGGCGCGGTTGTGGACGGGATGGCGGCCGTCGGCGGCGAGGATTCCGGCGATCATCCCCGCCGTCGTCGTCTTGCCGTTGGTGGCGCTGATGATCGTCGTCCCGCGATTGAGGCCGTGGCCGAGACGGGCGATCGCCTCCGGATCCAGTCGCAGCAGCACCCGCCCAGGCAGCGTCGTGCCGCCACCCCGGCCACTGGCTCGGCTGGCGCGCCCGATCGTGCGCGCGAGGGCGACCTTGGCGTTGAAGACTGGTCTCGAACGCTCGTTCTCGACCACCCTGTCAGCCCTCTCCATCGTCGCCCGGCACGAGGATCGAGAGGCAGCGGGGGAGGACCCGCAGCGATACCGGCAGATCGGTTAGGTGGTCGCCATCGGCGTAGACGGGGAAGGGTCGGCTGGCGTCGAGCTCGAGCCGCGGCGTGCGGAAAACGCTGACCTCGTCCTTGCCGATGTGGGCGCCCTTGAGGACGTCGCGGAGGCCGCTGAGGAAGCGCAGCTTGCCGACCTCTTCGATCGCGACGACGTCGAACTGGCCGTCATCGATCTCCGCCTCCGGGGCGATGTACATGCCGCCGCCGTAGACGCTGTTGTTGGCGACGTCGACGAAGTAGCCGGTGATCCGTTTGCGTTCGCCGCCGGCGACGATCGTGAAGCGGGCCGAGCGCCAGCCGATCAGGGTGCGGACCATCGAGTAGGCGTAGACGAGGTTTCCGCGGATGAAGTTGGTTTCGTTGGCGAGGCGGTTGCATTCGGAGTCGAAGCCGACGCTGACGATGCCGAGGAAGCGCTTGCCGTTGGCCTCGCCGACGTCGATCCGCCGGCTGTGGCCGGCGAGGACGACGTCGACCGCCTCTTCCGGCTCAGTGGGGATGCCGAGCGCGCGGGCGAGATCGTTGCCGCGGCCGCCGGGAATCAACCCGACCGGGGTCTCCGCCCCGGCCATCGCGCCGCCGATCGCTCCCATCAGGCCGTCGCCGCTGATTACGACCGGGACCTCGCCCAGTTCCACCGCCCGCAGCGCCACCTCAACCCCGTGCTCGAGGCTGCGCGTTCGCTCGACCCGGAAGACGGCGCGGCGGGCGTCCAGCGCCGCCTCGATCCGCGGCAGCAGCTTCAGCGTCTTTCCCCCCGCGGAGGCGGGGTTGACGAGCAGGGTCAGGGGCATCCCGGCGATCTCCATTCGGCGCCCAGACTAGAGGGAGCCGCTCACTGGGCCGCCGCCGCGCAAGCGGGCGACAGCGAAGCTGCCGTCGCCGGCCGGTTCCTCCCAGATCGGCTCGAACCCGGCGCGGCGCAGCCGCCACCGCAGCTGCCAGGCGCCGAAGCCGCCGGGGGCACGCTCGCGACGCGTCTCGACCAACGCCAGGAAGCCGCCGGGACGCACCACGCGGCGAGCCTCCCGCACGGCGGGCCAGGTGTCCACCGCGATGAGCAGGTCGAAGTGGTCGTCGGGAAACGGGGTCGAGACGGGGGAGCCCTGCTTGAAGGCGATCCGCCCCTCGGGGTCGAGGCCGACGCGCGAGTTGGCGCCTCGGATCGCCGCCGCATCGCGGTCGACCCCGCGCACCCGCGCACTCGGGAACTCGCGCGAGAGGAAGAGCGCGCCCTCGCCCTCGCCACACTCGATCTGCAGGATCCGTTCCGGTTTGCCGACGTGGAGGACGGCGGCGGCAAGGGGGGTGAGAGGGGGAGCGGACATTGGCCTCTTGAACGTTTACTAGGGTTCGCGGCCGTGGAACAGCAACCCGACCGTCGCTGGATCATCCTCGCCGTCTTCGCGGTCGTCGCGATCGGCGTCGTCGTCGCGGTCCTCGTCGGCCAGGGCGGCGACTCCAGCGACGATGGCGACACCGGCGGCTCGACGCAGGCGAGCGCCGGCGGCTGCAAGAAGGTCGAAGCGCCCGAACCGAAGACCGTCAGCTTCGAGAAGCCCGACCAGGTGCTGAAGGCGGGAGAAGAAGCGACCGTCGTCGTCAAGACCAGCTGCGGCACCTTCGAGATCGCCCTCGACACGAAGCGGGCTCCGAAGACGGCCAACTCCTTCGCCTTCCTCGCCAAGGAAGGCTTCTATGACGATCTCACCTTCCACCGCGTCGCACCCGGGTTCGTGATCCAAGGCGGCGACCCCGAAGGCACCGGCACCGGCGGTCCCGGTTACAGCGTCGACGAGAAGCCGCCGGCGAACCTCGCCTACACGAAAGGGATCGTGGCGATGGCGAAGAGCTCGGCCGAGCCGCCCGGCCGCTCCGGCAGCCAGTTCTACGTCGTCACCGCACCCGACGCCGGCCTGCCGCCGGAATACGCGCTGGTCGGCAAGGTCAGCGAGGGCTACGACGTGGTCGAAAAGATTGACGCCCTCGGGACGCCGGAAGAAAAACCGAAACAGACGGTCGTGATCGAAGAGATGACGGTCGAGCAGGGATAGCCACCCGGGTAAGCTGGCCAGATGGCCAAGCCCGACGTAGGCGATCCCGCCCCCGATTTCGAGCTCCCAGGCACCGGAGACAAGACCTACCGACTCTCCGACTACCGCGGCCGCAACCTCATCCTCGCCTTCTACCCGGGGGATGCGACCACCGTCTGCACCAAGCAGTTCTGTTCCTACCGAGACAACGGCGACCAGCTCGACGCGCTCGACGCCGAGGTCCTCGGGATCTCGCCGCAGTCGGTCGACTCCCATGAGCACTGGGTCAAAGAGCAGGAACTGAACGTGCCGCTGCTCGCCGACGAGGAGCTCGAGGTGGCAAAGAGCTACGGGGTGACCGGCTGGGTCGGGCCGTTCGCCCGCATCGCCGGGCTGAAGGACGCGCCTGGTGGGCGCTACGTGATGAGGGCGATCTTCCTCATCGACGGCGACGGCGTCGTCCGCCACAAGACGGTCTCACGAACCGGCAGCAGCTACGAGTCAGTCGAGGACCTCGAGCGCGCGGTCGCCGCGCTCGGCTGATGCCGCTGGAGGGGCGGCGGTTCATGGTCGAGCCGGCGCCGCAGCTCCGCGGCGAAGAAGTGGGGGAGGGCCCCGCGGCCATCCTCTGCCACGGGATTACGGCGACGGGCCGCTACGTCCTCCACGGATCGAAAGCGCTGCCGCGTGCAGGCCATGCGGTCATCACCTATGACGCCAGGGGCCACGGTGAGTCAGACCCGGCCGGGGCGGAGCAGAGTTATGGATACCCAGAGCTGGTCGACGACTTGGAGCGGGTGGTAGAGGAGCGCCTGGACCCCGGTGAGCGCTTCCTCCTCGGCGGCCACTCGATGGGCGCCCACACGGCGGTGGCCTACGCGCTGCGCCACCCGGAGCGGCTTTCCGGCCTGGCGGTGATCGGGCCGACCTACCTCGGGACGATCAAGCCGTCTTCGCTGGAGTACTGGGACGGCCTGGCGGCGGCGCTGGAGAGCGGCGGCGTCGACGGCTTTGTCGCCTACATCGGCGAACGGCAGGGAATCGACCCGCGCTGGCGCGACTCGGTTCTACGCTTCACGCGGGAGCGGATGCTGCTACAGCGCCATCCGGAGGCGCTGGTGCGGGCCCTGCGCGAGGTGCCGCGCTCACAGCCATTCGACTTGCTTGACGAGCTGCGGGACTTAGACCTGCCGGCGCTGGTGGTGGCAAGCAACGACGAGGCCGATCCCGGCCATCCTTACGAGGCCGCCGTCGCCTACGCCGAGGCGCTGCCGCAGGCGCGGCTGGTGAGCGAGGCCGAGGGGGAGTCGCCGCTCGCCTGGCAGGGCGGCAAGCTCTCGCGCGCCTTAGCGGGCTTTTACGCCGAAGCTTTATCTTCCGCGCGATGAGCTACCCGAGCGAGTGGACCCTGCGGCGGCTGATCGCCTTCCTCGCGGCCCTCGGGGTCGGAGTCGCCACCTACATCGCATTCGAGGCCGCCGGCGGCGACGCTCCGCAGTGCATCGCCGGCTCGACCGGGTGCGCGACCGTCGCCAAGAGCTCTTACTCGCACGTCGCCGGCGTCAACATCGCCGTCTTTGGCATCGTCGGCTACGTGCTGCTGCTGGCGAGCGCCTTCTTCGCCACCGACCTGGCGCGCTTCGGCGGCTTCGTCGTCGCCCTCGGCGGCTTCGGCTACAGCGTCTTTCTCACCTACATCGAGATCTTCAAGATCGAAGCGATCTGCCAGTGGTGCGTCGGCAGCGCCGTCCTGATGACGATCCTCTTCGCGCTGAACGCAACGCGGCTGATCGGCTACGCGGGAGCGGCGGACTCGACGAGGAGCCAACCGGGCCTGAGAGGAGCGGCCGGATGAGCAACAAGAAGGAGCGAGAGAGGCGGCGGGAAGAGCGCGAGCAGGCCGAAGCCGCAGCCGGCGCGGGAGACCGCAGGAAGCAGCTGCTCCAGCTCGCCGCCGGCGCTGTCTTCCTGGCGGTTGCCGTCGTTCTCGTCCTCATAGTCGTCAATACCTCCAGCAGCGACGGCGGCGACACGGAACTCGAGGGCGTGGCGGAGGTAAATCAGCAGCTCGCCGGCATCCCACAGCGGGAAATGGTCCTCGGAGATCCAAAAGCCCCGGTTGAACTGGTCGAGTTCGGCGACCTGCAGTGCCCGGTCTGCAAGGGATTCTCCGAAGAAGTCCTGCCGCCGATTATCGAAAACCAGGTCAAGAATGGCGAAGTGAAGCTCGAGTTCCGTAACTTCACGATCATCGGCGAGCAATCGCCACCGGCCGGCGCAGCAGCCTTGGCGGCGGGCGCCCAGGGCCGCGGCTGGAACTACGTCGAGCTTTTCTACAAGAACCAGGGCGCCGAGAACTCCGGCTACGCGGACGACGCCTTCCTGGAAAGCATCGCCAAGGGCGCAGGGGTCAAGAACCTCGCCAAGTGGAACAAAGACCGCACCAAATTCCTCGCCGAGGTCGAAGAAACCACCGCAGAAGCCCCAGAACTCGGCTTCAACGGCACGCCGTCCTTCGCCGTCAAAGGCCCGAAAAGCGATGGCCTAGAAGCAATAGGGACCCCAAGCTCCACGGGAGCCCTGGAAGAGGCGATCGAAGAAGCGTCCTAGCCCTTTCCGGCGGTTTCCGCCTCCAAGTTGACATAACCACCATTATCGTGCGTTGGCACGGAACCGCGAGGCAGCTCTGCTCAGCGGACGAAGGCAAACAGGGCTTTCCCCACCTCCATCGCGGTCAGCGGCCCGAAGCGCAGCGACCACGAGTCATCGAGGTTCTGGAGCAGCTTGCACTGGACGCCCATCGCTTTCAGCGCCTGCTCGTGCTCCTCGCACCGTTCCCAGCCCGATGCGCCCTGGAAGACGGCGTCCAACCCATATCTGCCGTCATCGACGGGCCAAAGCGTCAGTCGATCCGCGACGGGACCAGCGGGAAGGTCGATCTCCAAAGACATTGATTGATCATCGGCAGTCGTGACCCCTTCTTGAGGATCAGGAGATGCCGGCGCGACCGGTGACCAGCGGCCTAACAATCGGCGGAGCCTTCGGGAGCTCGGCGCACTCGAGCTCGCCGATCTCGAAGCCAGCGCCCTTGAGGCCCGCCAGGGTGTCGCGATTGCAGTGGCAGCCGTCGCCGAGGAAACGCCACGGGGTCTCCAGGCGGTCCTGCCATTTGGCCAGCGAGGGATCGTCCGTGGCGCGGACGTGCTCCAGGAAGAGGAGCTGGCCATCGGGCCTGAGGACGCGGGAGATCTCCCGCAGGGCCGCCGCCTGGTCTGGGACCGTGCAGAGGACGAGGGTGACGACGACGGTGTCGTAGGTGTTGTCGTCGAAGGGCAGGTTCTCGGCGCCGGCTTGGATTAGATCCGCCCCGGGGCATTCCTTCTCCGCACGGGCGCGGAGCTGCTTGAACATGTGCGGGTCGGGCTCGGTCAGGGTCAGACAGTCCAGTCCCTCGTGCGGGTAGAGCTCGAGGTTGAGGCCGGTACCCGCGCCGAGCTCCAGCACCCTCCCCCGCGCCCCCTTCAGCAACTCGCAGCGCATCTCGCGCAGGCCCGCCTCTTCGGTGGCCTCAAATGCGCGGTCGTAGAAGGCCGAAAAGGCGCGGCCCCAGGTGGCGTCGTAGATCCGTCCCAACATGATCGTTCGCTGAATTTACGACGCTAGAGGGTGGAAAGTTCAGCGCTCGCTGAATTTTCCACCTGGCGTCGGGTTCCTCAGGCGACGTCGCGCTGGGGCTCGGGCGTCTCGGCGCTCTCGCCCTCGCCCTCGCCCTGCCCAGGCTCGCTCGCCGCGGCGCGGTCCTCGTAGGCCTGGCGGGCGCTGTGGTCGACCTCGATCATCAGCTTGTCGACCTTCATCGCCCTGCCCAGCGCCTCGCGCCAGCTGCGCGGCAGCGGCGCCAGGATCTTGTAGAGGGCGCCGTTGGCGCGCGGGACGAAGACGTCGAAGCGCGGCACTTCCATCGCGTCGACGATCTCGTTGGCGACGTCGGTGGCCTCGACCGGTTTCACCCATTTCTGGCCGACGCCGCTGGTCAGCTCGGTGTTGACGACGGTAGGCATCACGCAGAGGACCTCGATGCCGGTATCGCGCAGCTCCGCCCGCACCGCCTCGCTGAGGCCGACGACGGCGTGCTTGGTGCCCGAGTAGGTGGCGATCCCCGGGATCCCCGATTTGCCCGCTTGCGAGGCGATGTTGACGATGTAGCCGCTGCCGCGCGGGCGCAGCCGCTTGATCGCCAGCTGGGTGCCGGTGATGACGCCGTGGACGTTGATGTCGAACTGGCGGCGGATCGACTCGGGGCTCTCGTCCTCGAACTGCGTCACCGGCATGATCCCGGCGTTGTTGATCACCGCGTCGATCGGCCCGAGCTGGCGCTCGGCCTCGTCGAGGAAGCGTTCGAAGGAGGCGCGGTCGGTGACGTCGAGCGGGAGGGCCACGGTGCCGCCGCCGAGCTCCGCCGCGGTCTTCTCCGCCAGCTCCAGCTCGAGGTCGCCGATGGCGACGCGGCACCCCTTCGCGACCAGCGCCGCTGCCGTCGCCTTGCCGATCCCGCGCGCACCGCCGGTGATCGCCACGACCTTGCCGCTGAGTGAACGCCGCTCCTTCGCCATCGTGCTCCTCCTACCCCGTGAGGCGACCTCTCAGGCCGCCGGTTTGTAGACCGTGACCACGGCGGCACCGCCGAGGCCGATGTTGTGCTGGAGCGCCACCTTGGCGCCCTCGACCTGCCGTTTGTCGGCTTCGCCGCGCAGCTGCCAGGTCAGTTCCGAGCACTGGGCGAGGCCGGTCGCGCCCAGCGGGTGGCCCTTGGAGATCAGCCCGCCCGATGGGTTGACCACCGGACCGTCGCCGCCGTAGGTGGTCGCTTCGGCCTCGACGAGCTTGTGCGCCTCGCCCTCCGCGGCGAACCCGAGCGCTTCGTAGGTGATGAGCTCGTTGGCGCTGAAGCAGTCGTGCAGCTCGCAGACGTCGACTTCAGCGGCGGCGATGCCCGCCTCCGCATAAGCGGCGTCCGCGGCGGTCTTCGACATGTCCGAGCCGACGATCGTCATGCAGTCGGCGTTCTCGTCGAAGGTCGAGCTGAGGTCGGTGACCATCGACTGGCCGGCGATCTCGACCGCCTGGTCCCAGAGCCCGTGCTGGTCGACGTAGCGCTCGGAGGCGACGATCGCGCAGGCCGAGCCGTCGGAAGTCGGCGAGCACTGCAGCTTCGTCAGCGGGTCGTGGATCATCTTCGCCGCCTTGATGTCCTCCAGCGAATACTCGTCCTGGAACTGGGCGTAGGGGTTGTTGACCGAGTGCTTGTGGTTCTTCCAGCCGATCCAGGCGTAGTGGTCGGGTTCGGAGCCGTACTTCTGCATGTGGTCGCGGCCGGCGTTGCCGAACATCTGCGGCGCCGGCGGCGACTGCTCGGGGTCGCGGATCTCGAACATCCGCATCGCGTGCTTGTCGAGGGCGTTGGTGCGGTCGGTGTACTTGACGCCGAGACTGCCCGGCTCCATCTTCTCGAAGCCCAGCGCGAGGGCGCAGTCGGCGGTCCCGCCCTTGACCGCCTGCCGCGCCAGGAAGAGCGCCGAGGAGCCGGTCGAGCAGTTGTTGTTGACGTTGACGACGGGAATCCCGGTCAGGCCGAGCTGGTAGAGCGCCCGCTGGCCGTAGGTCGAGTCGCCGTAGCAGTAGCCGGCGTAGGCCTGCTCGACGTCCTCATACGGGATACCGGCGTCTGCGAGCGCCTTCTCCCCCGCCTCTTTGGCCCAGTCCGGGTAGTCGCCGTCCTTGGTGCCGGGCTTCTCGAACTTGGTCATCCCGACCCCGATCACGTACGTCTTGTTGCTCAACGCCTCGCTCCTCCCATGTTTGGCTGACTGGCCAAATCTACCGTGCCGACGGGATTCGACCAAAGGCGCCAAGCCAGAAACGCGATGAAGATGCCGAGGACGGTGCCGGTGGCGCGCTCGTCGATGGTCTGGAAAGCCGGCTGGCCAAGGGTGGTGCTGATGACGACCACGAAGGTGGTGATCGCGGCGGTGAAGAGCGCGTACTGGACGGTCAGCAAGCCGAAGCTGAGCGCCGCGGCGACGGTGAGGATGACGCCGATCGCCAGATCGTCGCCCTCGAGGACCTCGGCGATCGCCGATGCCACGAGCAGCCCAATCACCGTGCCGGCGGCACGCAGGATCAGGCGGTGGTCGGTCTCGCCGCGCTCCGGCCGCATCACGAAAAGGATCGTCAGCGGGATCCAGTAGCCGTGGTCGTCCATCCCGAGCAGCCGGTAGGCGGCGACGCCCACTGCGAGGGCGAGGCCGAAGCGGACCGCGTGCCGGGCACTCTGGGACTCGAGGGACAGGTTGGCTCGCAGCGCCGCGACCGCCTCCCTCCCGCTCCAAGCCTCCCCCGGCTCGTCGGCGTCGCGGTCGGTGACAAGCCAGACGAGCAGCGACCAGGCGACCTGGGTGAGGGCGCCCAGAGTCGCGTAGGCGAGGGCGGGCCAGGCGTCGGCGGCCGGCAGGAAGAGCCCTTGGGCTATGAGCATCGCCAGCGTCACCGTGAGGCCGACGATCGCCAGTCGCAGGGAGACGCAGAAGCAGTAGCCGGCGACGAGGCCCAGCAGCCCCAGCGCCAGAGCCGCGGTCGGGCCGGTCTGGCTGCTGAGGATGCCGAGCGCGGCGGCGACCCCGATCAGCGGCGCGCTTGCTGCCTGCCACCCCGCTCGCGCCTTGGCCGGGGCGTCCATCCCGGGGAAGCCGTTGAGGAGGGCGGCGGTGGCGATCGCCCCGGCGCTCTCGGTGTCGAAGCCGAGCTCGAGGGCGAGGGTGAGCGCGATCGGAACCGAGAGCAGGAAGCCCCGCCTGATCGCCGGGCCCGGCTCGCTCGGGCCGATCGCGAACAGCGGCGACGCATAGAGCTGCCGCGCCCTTCCCGAAGCGTTGAACAGCCGGCCCTCTGAGCCCTCGGGCGCCACGGCGGGGAGGGTAACCTGAAAGGTCGTGGTCCTCGCCGCCGTCAGCACCGATCCTGCCTCCGGCGTGGGGATCCTCGCCGCCCTCGCGGCCGGGGTCGTCTCCTTCCTCTCCCCCTGCGTGCTGCCACTGGTCCCCGGCTACCTCTCGGCCGTGACCGGGGTCTCAGCGAACGAACTGGAGAACGCGAGCTGGCGCCGGGTGCTCGGGCCGAGCCTCCTCTTCGTCGCCAGCTTCTCGGCGATCTTCATCCTCCTCGGCCTCACCGCCACCGGCCTCGGCTCGGTGCTCCAGGACCACAAGGACCTGCTGACGAAGATCTCGGGCGCGCTGATCATCGCCATGGGCCTGCTCTTCGTCGGCTCCCTCTTCATCACCCGGCTGAACAAGGAGTGGCACGTCGACGCGCTGCTCGAGCGCGCGGGCAAAGGCGGCCCGATTGTCGCCGGCGCGGCCTTCGCGATCGCCTGGAGCCCCTGCATCGGCCCGACCCTGGGCGCGATCCTCGGCGCCGCGTCTCTCTCCGACTCGGCGGCCCACGGCGCCCTCCTGCTCGCCGTCTACTCGGCCGGCCTCGCGATCCCCTTCATCCTCACCGCCGTCGCCTTCTCGCAGATGACGACCGCCTTCACCGTCGTCAAGCGCCACTACCAGGCGATCGTCGCCGTCGGCGGCCTGATCCTGATCGCGATGGGGATCCTGATCTGGACGGGCGAGCTCTTCCGCCTCAATCTCGAGGCGACGAACTGGATGGAAGAAATCGGCTTGGACTTCTTCAACCAGGTCTAGGGACCAACCTCTCCGAGATTTGGGTGCCTATAGGACACCAAAGTTCGGAGAGGTGAGTCAGTTCTGAACCGGCGCCACGGTCTCCAGCTCTTTGCCGACGGCCTCGGTGATCTCGAGGCCGTCGTCCTCCATGTCGCGCGAGCAGACGATGCGGAACCGTCCCGTCCCGATCGCGCCGTCGGGCACCACCGGCAGCCCGCGGATCGTCTCCCAGCCCAGCCGCTCAACCTCGAACGGGTTCATCCGCACCTCGGCCGCCGGAAACGGGCAGTTCGCGTTGTGCTGGTCGATCGCCTTCGAGATCGCCTCGAGGTTCTTCGCCTCTGGGGAAGCCACGGCTTGAGTTTAGGCGTCTCCTCTATGGGTCCCGTCCCGGGTCCCTCCTACCATCTACGGGTGAGCTTCGAGCGGTGCATCGCCCATCTCGACATGGACGCCTTCTATGCGTCGGTGGAGCTGCGGCGGCGGCCTGAGCTGCGGGGAAAACCTGTGGTGGTCTGCGGGTCGGGGCCGCGGGCCGTGGTAACCACGGCTAGCTACGAGGCTCGGAAGCTCGCGGGGATCCATTCGGCGATGCCCGCCGCTGTGGCTCGACGGCGGTTGCCTGATGCGGTGTATCTCCGGCCGGACTTTCCTGCCTACCGGGAGGCCTCGGGGCAGGTGATGGATGTGCTGCGGCGGAACGTCGAGGTGGTCGAGGTCGTGGGGCTGGACGAGGCCTATCTGGACCTGACCGGGATCTTCTCGCCGAAGGCGACTATGCGGCGGGTTGCAAGCGAGATCCGGGAGGAGACCGGGCTGACCTGCTCGGTCGGGATCTCTGAGAGCCGGATGCTGGCGAAGATCACCACCGAGCTCGGCAAGCCGCGGGGGCTCGTCGTCCTCTCGCGGGAGCAGGCGCTGGAGCGATTCGCCGGCCACTCCCCCGGTCTGATCCCCGGGATCGGACCGAAAACGGTCTCTCGGCTGGAGTCGATGGGGATCAAGACGCTTGCCGACCTTCGCGACTGGCAGCGCCCTGCCCTCGAAGACACCTTCGGCCCCCGCTCCGGCGCCTGGCTGTACGCCCGGGGCAACCTCTGGGACCAGACGCCGGTCACCCCCGAACACGAGACGAAATCGCAGTCGACGGAGATCACCTTCGACGTCGACGTCACCCAGCGGGCCGAGCTCGAGCGCCACATCGCCGAGCTCTCCGAGGAGCTCTGCCGGCGCCTGCGCAAGCGGGAGCTGGAGGGGCGGACGATCGGGATCAAGGTGCGGCTCGACGACTGGACCAACGCCACCCGCTCGCACACGGTCGAGAAACCGACCAACGACCCCGAGGTCGTCGGCCCAGTTGCCCTCGAGCTCCTGCGCGCCTACGACCCGCAAAGGCCGGTCCGCCTGCTCGGCGTCCGCGTCGCCTCCTTCGAGAAGAACGAAGCGAAGGCCGAGCCGGAGCCGACACCCGGCCAGCTCCGCCTCGGCCTCGCTTCGTAGCTACCGGGTCGCGAGAACCGTTCCGACTCCCGGGAAGCCCAGCCGCTCCTTAACCGCCTCGGTGAGGTCGTAGTCGCGCCCCGCCACGTAGGGCCCGCGGTCGATCACCGGCACCGTCACCGTGCGTCCGTGGTAGCGCAGCTTCACCTTCGTCCCGCACGGCAGCGTCTTGTGAGCGACGCCCATCGTCCCCGGCAGCAGGGTGCCGCCGCAGGCGACGCCGTTGCCGTAGAGGCCAGGTCCGTAATAGGAGGCGCCGGCGAGGCGGTAGCTCGTCAGCCTGCGCTTGGCGCTGCGAGACCCACGAACGCGCCGGTCGTGAACCACGAACGCTCGCACCGCGTGGGTCCCAGTCCGCTCCGGCAGCCAGCGCACCGCGAAGGTCCCATTTGCCTTCGTCGTCACGCCCCGGGTGCCACCGTCGGGGCCGCGGAAGACCAGCTTCACCCGGTGGTGGCCGCTCGGCCGCACCTTGCCGCGCACCGCCAGCCCCCTCCCCTTCAGCACCGAGTGCGTCGAGAGGTGCAGGGAAACGTGGGAGCGCGACCGCTCGTTGTGGTTGGTTCGCTCGCTCTTCGCGGCCGCCGGCGCCAGGCCGACGGAAAGCGCGATGGCAGCCGCCATCGCGGGCATCAGTTTCCGCATCTAGTTCAGCTCGCTTTCTTGCCGCCTACGGGGTTAGCTGACGGGCTCGCAAACCGACATCGCCGGTCTCGCTACGGGCGGCACGCCGCCCGATTCGCCCCGGCCACGGCAAAGCCGCGGCAGGTGGGTCCCCCGCTCCCCGCGCTCAGCGGCGCGAGGACTCGGCAGATCGTTTAGCTCGTTTGGGAGAAAACACGCTAGAGACCCTCTCGGAGCGGGAATGTGAGCGAACGCACATATTTTGACCCGTGTGCGAACATGGGTCAGGTGACGAAGCCAGAACGACTGACCGGACTCGATACCTCGTTCCTGCACCTGGAGCGCTCCGGCGCCCACATGCACGTCGCCTCGACCTCGGTCTTCAAAGGCGAAGCGCCGACCCACGCGGAGTTCCGCGATCACATCGCCTCGCGCCTGCATCTAGTGCCGCGCTTCCGCCAGAAGTTGCGCTTCGTCCCCTTCACCCAGGGGCGGCCGGTCTGGATCGACGACCCGCACCTCAACCTCGACTACCACGTGCGCCAGACCGCCCTGCCGGCGCCCGGCTCCGACGAGCAGTTGCGCAACCTGGCGGCGCGGATCTTTTCCCAGCAGCTCGACCGCTCAAAGCCCCTCTGGGAGCTGTGGCTGGTCGAGGGTCTAACTGGGGACCGCTTCGCGATCATCGGCAAGAGCCACCACGCGCTTGTGGACGGCGTTTCCGGCGTCGACATCACCACCGTCCTCTTCGACCTCGATGCCGAACCCGCAGGCGCGCCCGACAAGGCGCCGCCCTGGCTCGCCAGCCCTGAACCGACCGACGTCCAGCTCCTGACCGAAGCCTGGAAGGAGCGGCTGACCAGCCCGCCCGAGATCTACCGCGGCATCCGCCACGCCCTGCGCGGCCCGCGCCAAGTGCTGAAGGGCGTGGGAGCAACCTCGAAGATGGTCAGCGCCGGGATGGCGGCCCCGGACACCGTCTTCAACGTCGAGATCGGCCCCCACCGCCGCTTCCAGATGACCCAGACTGACCTCGCCGACCTCAAGCGCGTCAAAAACGCCCACGGTGGCACCGTCAACGACGTCATCCTCTCGATCGTCGCCGGCGGCATCGGCCGCTACCTGCGCGCCCGCGGCCACGACACCGAGGGCCTGGAGCTGCGGGCGATGGTCCCGGTCAGCGTCCGCGCCGAAGAGGAGCACGGCGCCCTCGGCAACCGGATCTCGGCGATGATGGCGCCGCTGCCTGTCTGGTGCGAGGACCCGGTCGAGCGCCTGCAGCTGATGACCGCCGAGATGGGTGACCTCAAGTCCTCCGGCCAGGCTGTCGGCGCCGAGATCCTCACCAAGCTGACCGACTTCGCGCCCTCGACGATCGCCTCCCAGGCAGCGCGCCTGCAGCCGGCGCAGCGCTTCTTCAACCTAGTCGTCACCAACGTCCCCGGGCCGCAGTTCCCGCTCTACGTCCTCGGCCGCAAGATGGAGTCGATCTTCCCGATGGTCCCGCTCGCCCGCCGGCAGGCGCTCTGCGTCGGGATCATGTCCTACAACGGCCAGGTCAACTTCGGCCTGATCGGCGACTACGACGCGATGGCCGACCTCGACAGCTTCGCCCTCGACCTCGAGGCGGCGACCAAAGAGGTGATCGCGACGGCACCGGCCAAGACGACCGCCAAGAAGAAGTCGAAGGCGAAGCCGAAGAAGCGCAAAGCCGCCGCGGCATCGAGCAACGGCGCCGCCCCGGTTACCGCCGAGCGCTCCTAGCGCCGGCTCCTAGCGGACGACCCGCCCGCTGACCACGAACGGGAGCCCGTCGGTCAGGTAGTTCCAGTCGAGGTTGCCGACGTCGAAGCCGCCGGCGCGGGCATCCGCGTTGACGACGACGGCGGTGATCCGCTTGAAGCGCGCCGGTCGCGACAGGCGCACCGTGAGGGCGCCGCCGCCACGACTGTAGGCGACACGCACCTTCGGTCGCCCGTGGCGCTCGCTACCGAGTCGTCCCACCAGGGCCACCCCAGCGGCGGTTCCGCGCGGCGCCTCCAGGTGGACGACGATCGCGCGACCCGGGCGCGGTCGCACCCGCAGCAGCTGGAAGGTCGTGTGGTTCAGCATCCGGGTCAGCGGCCGGTCGCCGAGGGGAAGATGGCCTTGGCGGCGCGCGTCCGGGTAGAGGCGACTCTCGCGGAACCCCTTGCCGGTCCGCCACTCGGCGACCGCCGCCGCGAAGCGGGTGAAGTCGTGGCTCAGTTCTGACGGCCCGCTCGCCCGTAGCGCCCGTTCGTAGCTCGCAACCGAGAACCCACCCGGCTTGGCGTCGATCGACCCAGCCCAGGCCTTGCGGACGATCTCCGGCCCGTAGCGGCGCGCCAGCCACTGGTTCCAGACGGCGCTGCCGTACTCCTTGATCGAATTCGCGGTCAGCGGCGTTTCGTAGAGCTTGACCCAGCGGCGCACATAGCGCAGGTAGTCGTTAATGCCGTTGTAGACCTGGTCCTCCATCCAGGTCGCGCTCGCCTCGGCGAACCAGGGGTCCTGGTAGGCGTCATAGCCGAACTGGAGGATGTGGTTGTACTCGTGGGCGAAAGTCACCCGCAGGTCCTCGAGCGGCTTCGTCCCCGGGAACTCGAAGGCGCTGTAGTCGTTGTCGAGGACGAGGTAGCCGTGCAGCCGCCGCGGGATCCGGTGCTCGCTGGTCGCCTGGCCGCGGTCGGGCGCCGCGTAGCCGAACAGTTCGCCGCCGATCTGCGAGAGGTAAACGTCGGTCTTTCCGCGCCGCCCTCCCCTGCGCCCGTCGCTGCGCGGCTCGCGCCAGCCGAGCTTCTCGTTCTCGACCGTGTGCGCCCGTTCGGCCACCCGCAGCACCGTTTCGACGAAGTCCGGGACCCCATCCCCATCGCGGTCGCTCAAGTTCGGCGCATCGAGACCCTGGACCACCCAGTGGACGCAGAAGTGCGGCGAGCAGGCGGGCGAGCGTGGCGCCTCCGGAACCGAGTAGGCGTTGCGGTTGGGATCGTCGGTGTCGGTGGGCCGCCAGCGCGGCGCCAGGAACGGCTTCTGCGCGTCGGAGGCGAGTTCGGCCGGGGCAAGCGCGGGGGCGCCCACGGCAGGGGTCGCCGCGGCGATCGCCAAAAGCAGTGCCGCCGAAGTTCCCACCAAATGCCTCCGGCGGTTGCGCATGCCTCGGAAACCCTAGCGGTGGGCGAAAGTACCTCCGATGGGTAACGAGGGAGATACTTCCCCGATGCGCCTCGCCCTCGCCCAGATCAACCCGACGGTCGGCGCCGTCGACGCCAACGCCGCCAAGGTCGCCGAGTGGATCGACCGCGCCCGCGAAGCCGGCGCCGAGCTGGTGATTTTTCCCGAGCTCTGCATCCCCGGCTACCCGGCCGAGGACCTCTATCTGAAGCGTCACTTCCTCCGCGCCAATCAGCGAGCGGTCGAGGAGCTCGCCGCCCACGCGGATGGCATCGTCGCGATGGTCGGCTTCGCCGAGCCGGCGGCGCAGCCGAGCGACTCGCGCCACGCCCACAACTCGACCGCGATCCTCGCCGGCGGCAGGGTCGCCGAGATCTACCGCAAGAACCGCCTCCCGAACTACGCCGTCTTCGACGAGCAGCGCTACTTCATCCCCGGCGACCAGACCCTCGTCACCAATGTCGGTGGGGTCGCGGTCGGGGCGACGATCTGCGAGGACGTCTGGCAGCCCGGTCCGCCGGCCCAGCGCGAGGCCGAAGAAGGGGCGCGCTTGATCGCCAACCCCTCCGGCTCCCCCTACCACCGCGGCAAGGGCCGCGAGCGTGAGGTGATGTTCGGCGAGCGCTCGCGCGCCTACGACGCCTATTTCGCCTTCTGCAACCTCGTCGGCGGCCAGGACGAGCTGGTCTTCGACGGGCAGAGCCTGGTCACGGCGCCCGATGGGAGCGTCATCGCCCGTGCCGCCCAGTTCGAGGAGGAGCTGCTGGTCTGCGATGTCCCCCACGCCGGGCCCGGGCCGCTGGCAGAGCCGCTCCCCGACCTCGACGAGGTCTACGGCGCGCTGGTCCTCGGCCTCCGCGACTACGTCGAGAAGAACGGCTTCAAGCACGTCGGGCTGGCGCTCTCCGGCGGGATTGATTCGGCCCTGGTGGCGATGGTCGCCGCCGACGCTGTTGGCCCCGACCGCCTCACCTGCGTCGTCATGCCTTCCCCCCACTCCAGTCACGAGACCCAGCAGGACGCCCGCGACATCGCCGCCAACCTTGGCTGCGAGCTGTTCGAGGTTGCGATCGAGCCAGTGATGGAGAGCTACGAGCGGGCGCTGCGCGGCTACCTCGATGAGCCCGAGACGGCGGTGCCGCGGGACCCGACCAAACCCTCCGAGCCGGATCTGACCGCCGAGAACGTGCAGGCGCGGATCCGGGGCAACCTGATGATGGCGCTCTCCAACCGCCACGGCTGGCTCGTCCTCACGACCGGGAACAAGAGCGAGATGTCAGTCGGGTACGCGACCCTCTACGGCGACATGGCGGGCGGGTTCGCGGTGATCAAGGACGTGCCGAAGCAGCTCGTCTACGACCTCGTGCGGCGGCGGAACGAAACCGCGGGTCGCGAGCTGGTGCCGGCATCGGTCCTGGAGCGCGCCCCCTCGGCCGAGCTCCGCCCCGACCAGCGCGACGAGGACTCGCTGCCGCCCTACGAGCTGCTCGACCGCATCCTCGAGGCCTACGTCGAGCACGATCAGGGCCGCGAAGAGATGATCGCGGCGGGAATGCCGGCGGAGACGGTCGACGAGGTGATCCGCCTGGTCGACCGCAGCGAGTACAAGCGCCGCCAGGCGGCGCCGGGGATCCGGATCACGCCACGAGCCTTCGGCAAGGACCGCCGCCTCCCCATAACCAACCGCTTCGGCGGTTGAGGACTAAGCGTCAGGCCGCGGCCGGACGGCGATCGTCATCTGCGCGAGCGCGCAGGGCTTGCCTTCGTCGTTGAGGACTTCGGCCTGCCAGAGCCAGGTGGTGCGGCCGCGGTGGCGGGCCTGGGCGCGGACTTCGACTGCGCCCTTGGTGACCGGGCGAATGAAGCTGACGGTGATCGACTGTCCCATTCCGACCATCCCCTGCTCATAGACGGCGCCGACCGTCGCCCGCGAGCAGATGCTCTCGATCAGGGTCGACATCACGCCGCCGTGCATGAGGCCGAAGGGCTGCCGCAGCTCGTCGCGGATCTCGAGTCGGACCCGGGCGTCGTCAGGGTCGTCGCTGAGCCACTCGGTGCCGACCAGCTCGTCGAAATGCGCAGCCTTAACCTGACCCTCGTCGTTCATGGCTGCGCACACTAATAGGCTTCCGACCCGGTGGCGCTGTCAGACGACCAGAAGGCGATCCTGCGGCTGCTTGCGCAGCGGGGGGCGGCCGGGTACGAGGATTTGTCGGCCTTGATGGGGATTTCCGTCGAGGAGGTCCAGAGACGGGCTAGGGCGGCTGCTGCGGATTTGGAAGCGGAAGGGATTCCTGCTCCGGAGATTCCCGAGGCAGGGGGAGGAGCGGACTCCCCCTCCGTCGCAAAAGATGGGGAGGCTCCTCCGGGGGAGCCCACTCCTCCCAAGCCGCGTGACAAGACGGCCGAGCCTCCAGCCGCAAAGCCGAAACCTGCGTTGCCGAAAGGCGAGCCGAAGCCGCGGCTGAAAAAAGAGTTGAAGTTGTTGGAGGGTCGGGGGCTTTGGGCGATCTTGGCGGGGGTTGCGCTTGTTGTTCTCTTCCTGGTCTTCATCTTTGTTTCCGGTGGCGATGACGACTCCGGCGACAGCTCGGCTAGCGCTTCTGCTGATAGCTGCAAGGTGAGCGGGAAAGCTCCGGAACCGAGTGGGAAAAACATCGAAGCGCTGGCTGTGGCGGCCGTTAAAACCGGCAAAGAAGTGACGCGGGCGGTGCTCAACCCGGTTGACGGCAGCGAAGCGAAAGGGCTTGCCGTGTTCGGGCGGGTGAAAAATAGCCTGGCGCTGCAGATCGCCGCCGAAGGGCTGGCGCCGACCGCTTGCGGCTACACGATCTGGCTAGCCGCCTCGCCCGAGAAAATGCTGCCGCTGGCCTCGACCAAGGTGACCAAAAACGGGGCGATCAACGCCCAGGTCGAAGTCCCGGTCGAAGTCCTCGCCTATCTCGCCAACGAAACCTTCGGCCAGCTCGCGATCACCCGCACCGACGAATCGCAGCTGAAAGCATCGCTGGCCGCCGCGACCAAAGAGAAACAGGCGCCCGAATACACCGGGACCGAAATTCTCCGCGGCAGCGTCCGCGGCCCGATCGTCGGCGCCGCCAAGCGGATCGGAGAACAGAAACAGAAATAGCTAGGGCAGGAGCTTGCCGGGGTTCATGATCCCGGCCGGGTCGAGGCGCTCCTTCGCGGCCCGGATTAGGTCGAGCCCCGTCCTCCCCACCTCCGCCTCCATGTAGGGCGGGTGGTCGCGGCCGACCGCGTGGTGGTGGGTGATCGTGCCGCCGTGGGCGACGATCGCCTCGCAGGCGGCGCTCTTGACCGCCGCCCACTGCTCGAGCTCGTCGCCGCGGCGGGCGCGGGAGATGAAGGTGAAGTAGAGGGAGGCACCATCGGCGTAGGCGTGGGAGAGGTGACAGAAGACCAGGCCCGGCGTGCCCTGCGAGGCCAGCGAGTTGCGGATCGCGTCGCCTACGGCTTTATGGAGCTCGCCGAAGCGGCTCCAGGTGTGCGAGGTCTCGAGCGTCTCGACCATCGCCCCCATCCCCATCAGCGTGTCGCGCAGGTACGGGCCCTGGTAGCGGCCGTGCTCCCAGGCCTGCCCCGCGGATTGGCCTAGATAGGCGGCGCCGCCGCGGCGCAGGGCGCGGACGGTGAGGGCGCGGTGGCGGGCGGTCGACTCCTCGTCTCCCTCGAAGCCGACGATCATCAGGGCGCCGCCACGGCGCCGCCGAGCGCCGAGATAGCCGTCGAAGAGGCGGCCGCTGAGCCCGCGCGGGCCGTTCAGAGCCAAGGTCCCTTCGGTCTCCTCCTCGTCGGAGACGCGGATGATCTGCGGCAGCCCCGGCCCCTGGGCCAATCCGCGGACGATCTCCGAGCCGGCGTCGAAGCCCTCCGCCATCCATGCCTCGTAGCGGCGAACCGTGGGCGCCGGGCGCACCCGCACGGTGACGTCGGGAATGACGCCGAGGACGCCCTCGGAGCCGATTACCAGCTCGCGCAGCGCCGGGCCGGCGGCGCTGTGGGGCGTCTCCAGCGTCTGCAGCTCTCCTGACGGCGCCAACAAGCGGACCGAGCTGACCAGAGCGTCGAAGCGGCCGTAGCCGCTGGAGGCCTGGCCGGCGGAGCGGGTCGCCGCGAAGCCGCCGATCGTCGCGTACTCGAACGACTGCGGGAAGTGGCCGAGGGTGAGGCCCTCGCGGCTGAGCGCAGCCTCGGCCTCGGGGCCACGCAGGCCGGCGCCGAGGCGCGCGGTCAGGGAGCGGCGGTCGACGCTGACGTCTTGCAGGGCGCCGAGATCGAGGCTGATGAGCCGCTCATGCCTGCCGCGCAATGGCTCGACGCCGCCGACGACGCTGGTGCCGCCGCCGAAGGGGACGATCGCGATCCCCTCGGCAGCGCAGACGTCGATAACGCGGCGCAGCGACTCGACGTCCTGAGGCATCAGCACGGCATCGGGGGCGTTCTCCAGCGCCCCGTTGCGAAGGCGTGCCAAGGTCCGCGTAGCCGCGCCCGGTCGAATGGCGCAGCCGGTCCTCCTCGGAGGCGAAGACGTTCGCCTCCCCCACCGCGTCGCTCAGCGCCTGAGGCAGCGCCTCCGCGGGCGGGACCGCGACGTCATCGAGCTGTCGCGCAAGCGGCCAAGGCTCCAACTCGCCAATTCGCTCCCGCAGAACGCCCCGCGCCTCGTCATCGAGATTAGGCTCGACACCAGGGTCGCCCCATCCCCACCACTTCGCGTCTCGGCGCGGCGTCATCCCAGCGCCCTTTCGATCCCGTCGAGCGCGTTGTCGAGGACGTCGCCGCGGGCGCGACGCATCAGCGGCGAGCCGAGCTTCGACATCCCCTTCAGCGACTGCTCCTCGGCGATGCTGACCTCGGTGCCACCGTCGCGCTCGCGCATCCGCACCTCCACCTGCAGCCCGTTCAGGTGCCGCTCGAACGGCGTCCCGATCAGCTCCTGCTCCCAGACGTACCGCTCCCGCTCGGCGCTGCTCACGCAACGGAAGTCGGCCCGTACCCCGCGCCCCTCGGCGGTCTCCAGCACCTTGGTCCAGCGGGTGCGCCGCCCGCCGCCGCCCTCGACGTTCTCGACCCGGCTCACCCGCGGCCACCAGCGCGGCAGGTTGTAGGGATCGGCGACGAGCTTCCAGACGTCGCCGACGGGCGCCTCCAGCGTGCGCTTGCGGGTGACGCGGGCCACGGGTGCCGGCTATTCGCCGGCGAGTCGGCGCAGGTCGCGAACGAGCAGCAGGTGCTTGAGATGGCTCACCGTCGCCGCCAGACTTTCCAGGCTTTCCAGCGCCTCCTTGCGGCGCTCCGGGTTGCGCGAGCGCAGCGACGGCCCCAACAGCGCTTCCAGCAGATTCGCCTCGCGGTCGGCTGAGGAGCGGAAGACGCGTAGGTTGCGGGCGCCGACGCCGACCCGGGAGAGCTCGTTGGCGGCGCGGACGATCTCGCGGTCGGTCTCGTCGTAGACGACTTTCCCCTCGCGTTTCTCCGGCTGCACGATCCCGAAATTCTCGAGCTCGCGGATCAACTCCTCCCGGGCACCGGTCTCCTCGACGATCTCGTCGATCGAGAGGTAGGCGCGCGAGGTGTCGACGAGGATCGCCCGCCGCACCGCGCCGGCGGCCGGTTTGCGGTCGCCGTCACCAAGGACGACGTCGCCGCCGGCGGCGAGCTCCTGACGGATCACCCGCAGCGGCAGGAACTCGTCGCGCTGGAGGCGCAGGATCGTCCGCAGCCGTTCGACGTCGGCCTGGCTGTAGAGGCGGTAGCCGCCGGAGGTCCGACGCGGGCTCAGCAGCTTCTGGTCCTCGAGGTAGCGGATCTTTGA
>VAYN01000003.1 GCA_005885405.1 Actinomycetota bacterium
GCTTTCTCGGCTTTGGGCGCAGCAGAAGCGCCGTTCTCGCCGGCCAGCTGCTCGACCAGCTCGCTCTTGGTCAGCATCCGGAACTTCGAGATGCCGGCCTCGGCCGCCAGCAGGTGCAGCTCGGACAGGTGCTTTTTCTCCAGCTCAGCCTTATTCATCGATGGCGGAGACTATTCAACCGACCGCCCGGAGGGCGGCGGCGGGGTCGGTCCCTTCCTCGGCAGCCACTGGGAGCCACGCCTCGGCCTCCTGGGAGCGGCGGCGGCGAGACCAGCCGAGCTCGGCGCCAAGCACGTCGGCGACCGGGCGCACCGCCTTCGCGCTGCGCAATTCCGGCGCCGCGAGGATCCCCAGCCGGGTCCGGCGCAGGAGCACGTCGGCGACGCTGCGAGCCTGCTCCTTGAGGGCGGCAAGGGCCACCTCCGCCAGCAGGTCGGGGCGGCCGGGGACGATCGGCCGCGCCAGCTTCGGGTTCTCGCGGGCGATCTCGAGGACGTTGCGGGCGGCGTGGCCGTAGCGGAAGGCGAGTTGCTCGACCGCATCGGTGCCGACTCCCGCGGGCGCATCCAGGTCGTCCGGCCGCGTCTGCATCCCGAGCGGGATCTCGTCGGTGTGGCAGGGCGCCTCCCTCCCCCCCTGCTCGACCAGGCGGTCGACGGTCTGCTTCGCCATCCGCCGCCAGGTGGTGAGCTTGCCGCCGGTGATCGTCAGCATCCCCGACGAGGTCTCGTAGAGCTCGGCTTTGCGGGAGATGTCGACTGACTTGCGGGGGTCACCGGTCGAGATCAGCGGCCGCACCCCGGCATAGGCGCCGACGAGGTCGGATTCGCCGAGGGAGGTTCCAAAGAAGTCGTTGACGGCGTTCAGCAGGTACTCGATGTCGTCAGCCGCCGGACGCGGATGGGTGATCTCGCCGTCAAAGTCGTTGTCCGTCGTGCCGACGAGGGTGCGCCCGTACCAGGGCAGCGAGAAGATCATCCGACCTTCGCCGGCGGGGACGATGCAGGCAGCCTTGCCCATCGGCAGGTCCTTTTCGTCGATGAGGATGTGGGTGCCGCGGCTGGGGGCGATCCGTGGCACGTCCTCCTCCCCAAGTAGCTCCTCCGGGCGGATCTGGTCGGCGAAGACGCCGGTGGCGTTGACGACGTGATCGGCGCTCACCTCCAGCCGTTCCCCCGACTCCTCCTCGACGAAGGCGACGCCGTTCGCCCTCCCGTTCGCGGAGAGGACCTCGGTGACTTCGGCCCCGTTCAGCATCACCGCGCCGAAGCGCTCGGCCTCGCCGAGGACGGTGAGGACGAGGCGGACGTCGTCGGTCTGACAGTCGTAGAAGAGGTAGGCGTCGTGCGGGTCGCGGGGGGCGAGCGCCGGGACCAGGTCGAGGACCTCGTCACGGTCGATCGTCCGGTGGCGGTCGGGGGACCAGTAGGAGTCTTCGGCTTCCTCGCGGGCGCGCCGCTCGCGGCGGCTGCGGCCGCCGCGCGTCGTCGCCATCACGTCGTACATGTTGAGGCCGAGACCGAGTTTGCGGTCGCGGCGCTCCTCGCCGAGGGAGGCGACGAGGAACGGCGTCGGGTAGACGAGGTGCGGCGCTAGGCGGACCATCAGCTGGCGCTCGAGCAGCGCCTCGCGGACGAGGCCGAGGTCGAAGTTCTGCAGGTAGCGGAGCCCGCCGTGGACCATCTTCGAGGAGCGGCTGGAGGTGCCGAGGGCGTAATCGCCACGCTCCAGCAGGGCGACTGAGTAGCCGCGGGCGGCGGCGTCGAGGGCGACCCCGGCCCCGGTGATGCCGCCGCCGATGACGACGACCTCGAAATGCTTGCCGGCGATCTCCTCGATGGCGCGGGCGCGGCTCAGCATCAGTCGAGGTAGGTAGTGGTGCGGTCGGCGCCGGGGCGCTCGGGGGCGGGCTTCTCCTGGCGCGGGTAGCCGAGGTGGAGGAGGCCGACGAAGCGCTCCCCTTCGGGCAGGCCGACGGCGGCGCGCCCCTCCTCCCCCCGCAGCAGGCCGGGGGTGCGCCAGTAGCCGGCGAAGCCGCGGGCGTGGGTGGCAAGGAGGACGATGTAGGAGGCGGCGGCGGTCGCGTGCAGGTCCTCTTCTTCTTCGACCGGGTCGCCGTTGAGGACGCAGGAGACGACGACCAGCGTCGGCGCGCGGTCGAGCTTCGCCGCCCCCTCCGGTCCGGCGATCTCCTTCAACCGCTCGAGCGTCTGCGGCCCGATCACGCGGAAGCGCCAGGGGACGGTGAGGTTGTGGTTCGGCGCCCAGCTTCCCAGCTCCAGCAGCTCGTCGATCTGCTCACGCGGCAGTGCCTCCGGCGCAAAGGCCTTGTGGGTGCGGCGAGTGCGGATCGCGGTCTCGACGTCCATCTATCGAGGGTATAGCTAGCCGCGCTTAGAAAAAGACGACTGCAGCGACGACGAGAAACGCCAGGGAGACGAAATTCCGGTTCATGGACTCCTTCATCCGGTCCATCGCCTGTCTCAGTTCGCGGATGTCGGCACCCATCTCGTCCAAGCGCTTCTCTACCTGTTCGAAGCGCCTGTCGACGTCCTCGAAGCGTTCGTCGACCCGGCTGAAGCGTTCGTCGACCCGGTCGAAGCGTTCATCGACCCGGTCGAAGCGTTCGTCGACCCGTTTCTCGAAATGGTCGAGGCGGTCGTCGCTCCAGGCCTGCTTGGGCATCATCACGGTCATGATCTTACCGTAAGCTTTTGTCTGATACAGAACAAGACCTGAAGGTGCCAATTCGGCACCGACTTGTCGACGAATCAGTGTCTTAGATGCCGTAGCGCCAGCGCATCCAGCCGGCGCGGCCAGCGAGGCCGGCGCCGAAGAGGAGGCAGCCGGCGAGGAGGCCGAGGAGGATGGCGCCGGCGGTGCTGCTCGAGTCATCGCCCGTTTCGGAGACTGGTTCTCCCGGTTGCGAGGCAGAGGCTTCCGGTAGGGCGGTGCCGAGGTCCCCCTCCGGGACGCGACCACCGCTGGAGGGGGAGATTGGCTGAGCCCCGGAACCGCCCTTGCCGGATGGCGCTGAGTGTCCCGGAGGGGGACCTGCGACACCGCTTTCGAGGGCTTCCTTCAAGGCAGATGAGGCAGGCCCGGTCGAGGTCGAGGGGACGTCGAGGGACGGGGGCACGCCGCCGGAGGATGGGGAGTTGTCGATGGACGTGAGCGGCTTTGGCTTCGGCTTCGACTCGCGTGGAGGCGCCGCTATCGGGAGATGGTTGCCAGAGAGGGCCACCAGGGCGTCGGAAGTGACCCAGACGGGCGAGCTTTCTAGGTTCGGGGACTGAAGGAAGTAGCCCTCGTCGGTTTGCAGGTTGCGCAGGTAGGTGAAGGAGCTCTTGCCGGATCCGAATCCGGCCGGGTCCTTGCCGGTTGCCAGCAGACCCTCAGAGGCCCAGGCGGTCGCCTGGGCGTTTGCCGAGAGGTTGTTGCCCGGGGCGAAGCCGCCGTTCGGGCGCTTCGACTTGCGTAGGTAGGCGAGCGCATCGTCCGCAGCCTTGGACCCCGGGGTCAGGACCTGGAGGACGGCGCCGGTGATCTCCGGCGTGCTCTCGCTGTCGGGCTCGTTCCCCCACCCGCCTTCGCGGCCCTGAACCTTGCGCAGCCACTCGACCGTGGGCGTCGCGGCGTCGTTGGCTCCGGCCGCCCGCAGCGCGAGGACGGCATAGGCGCTGGTTCCGGGCCAGCCCTGATAGGAGCCGTTGCTCCGCCGTTGCGCGACCAGACGATCGACGAGGTCTTCGCCGCCGAAGGATCGCGGGTCTACCCCGGCGGCCGCAAGGGCGAGGATCGTGCGGGCGACGTCGCCGGCGTCCTTGACTTCGTCGCGGTGGTTGCGGAGGAAGTCGACGGGGGATTTACCGCCGCTGGTGACGTCGAGGGGGTTCCGCCCGCTCGCCGCCAGCGCAAGCATCACCCAGGAGGTCATTTCGGCGCCGGCGTCGCGCTCGGCGGAGGGGCCGAAGCCGCCGCTGGACCGCTGCTGGGCCACAAGCCAGTTGGCCGCACGGGTGACCGAGGAGCCCTCGGCATGCGCCGGTGCCGGTGCGAGGGCGGCGAGGGCGAAGACGAGCAGGGCCGCGACGCCGCCGCTGCGTAGAGGGCCGCTGAAGGTGCTGGGGGGCGACTGTGCCGGGCCTCGCTCCCACTCGAAGCGCTCGCGGAAGCGGGTCAGCATCCGCACCATCGCCGGCCCGGCGACCAGCGCCAGGACGACGTTGCCGAGGACGTGGGCGACTTCGAACGGGATCGCGCGCGCCTCGAGAACGAGGAAATGCCGCAGCGTCAGGTCCCCACCGTAAGTCGCCATCAGCGAGAAGTTCAACAGAGCGCCGTAGAAAATGCCAGCAAAGGCGCAGATTGCAGCGAGGGTGAGGCGCCCCGCGTTCCGCGTTCCCAAAGCCAGGAAAGCTCCAAGCACGCCGCAGAGGCCCCATCCCGCCATCTGCCAAGGGGTCCACGGACCCTGCCCGAACCAGAAGTTGGAGACGAGCGCGGTGAGGGCCCCGACCGCGAAGCCGGGAGCGCCGCCGAGGGCATAGCCGGCGAAGACGACGATGTCCGTGGTCGGCTTCACGTTCGGGAAGGCGGCGAAGGCGATGCGGCCGGCGATCGCCAATGCCGCCAGCGCGGCGACGAGGGCGACGACCTGCGCAGGCGGCCGCGAGCGCTCGTACCAGGCGAAACCGGCGAGGATGACCGCGCCGACAATGAGAAAGCTGGCGACCTCCCAAGTCACGACCGCTCCTCCGCCAGCGCCGCCGCGCCCTGCTCCGGGGTGACGACGCCGGGCCGGTCGAGTACGCGGGCGACCTCGGTAGCGAAGTACCAGCCGCCGGAGAGGATCTCGGCGCTGGGACCATCAGCGATGACGACACCGTCGCCGAGGAGGACAACCCGCTCGGCGAACTCGGCCGCGAACTCGACGTCATGGGTGGCGACGACGACCGCGGCGCCTGTCGACTTTGTGGACTCATCGGCCACAAACTCGACATCGCCGGCAAGCGATGCGATCAACGCCACGAGATCACCCTTGCGGGCGCGGTCCATACCGCGGGTCGGCTCGTCGAGGGCGACGACTCCGGGCAGCAACTCGCCCTCCATCCGCCCGGCAAGCGCGATCGCCAGTGCCAGCCGCTGCCGCTCGCCGCCGGAGAGGTCGCGCGGGTCGGCGTCGACCTTGTCCTCCAAGCCGACGACCCGCAGCGCCGCCGCGCCCTCCTCCCCAGGCAACTCGTCCCCGACACGCTCCCGGACCAGGTAGTCGCCCGGGTTCTGGGTCAATAGGGCAACCGAATCGACGTCGATCTTCCCCGCCACTGGCTCGTGCATCCCAGCAGCGGTCCGCAGCAGCGTGCTCTTGCCGGCGCCGTTGCGGCCCATCAGGGCGACGCATTCACCGCGACGGATCGTCAGGTCGATGCCTTTCAGGACATCCCTCAGATCTTCCCCTCGATCCAGCTCTACCCAGAGACCCTTGCTCCTGAAGACGTCCTCCGGAGCGGGGTGAGATGGATGGGGATCGCTCACCCTCCTACTTGGTCGATTAGGAGGGTGAGCGATCCCCATCCCTCGCAGCGTTTGGCGTGCCTCGCGCACGCCGGTAGGAAGCGGGTCGATGCCGGCGAGAGAGAAGAGGCGGGCGGCGGGCGTCTCCAGCGCGGGATCGGCTTTCTGGGACCAGGCAAGAAACTCAGCGGGCGCACCATCGAAAGAGGTCGCCCCGTGCTCCATCGCAACCACCCGGTCAGCCGCTGCAAGACAGCGCTCGAGGCGATGGTCGGCCAGCAAGACCGCCACCCCCCACTCCTCGTTGAGGCGGCGCAGGAGCCAGATCAGCTCGTCGCCAGCGACCGGGTCGAGCTGGGAGGTCGGCTCATCGAGGAGGATCAGGCGCGGGCGAGTGACGAGGGCGGCGGCGAGGGCGACGCGCTGCAGCTCGCCGCCGGAGAGGGTGTCGACGGTGCGGTCGAGGAGGTGCGGGATCGCGAGGGCGAGGGCGACCTCCTCGACGGCGCGGGCGCGGTCGGCGGGCTCGTCGCCGCGCATCTCCAACGGCAGCTCTATCTCGGCGGCGACAGTGGTTGAGACGACCTGCGTCTCGGGGTCCTGGGCGAGGTAGCCGACGGCCGCCGCCAGCTCTCCCGGCCCGGCGGCGATCGCATCGAGGTCGGCGACGCGAACCTCGCCCTCGATCTCGCCGCCGTGGAAGTGAGGGACGAGGCCGCAGGCGGCTTTCAGCAGCGTCGACTTGCCGGAGGCGGAGCGGCCGGCGAGGAGGACGAACTCACCCGGCGCGACCTCGAGCGAGACGTCGGCAAGTGCGGGCGCGAGCGCGTGCGGGTACGCGTAGCTCAGTCCCGAGACAGCGAGCGCCGGCGCGGCTCCGCGTCTGATCGCGAGCTCAGACACGGGCCGCCTCCGGATGTCGAGTTTGTCTCCTCATAGGGGACAAACTCGACACGCGCCCTCGCCACGGCGCGAATCCGCTGAGAGCCACCACGACAGCAATGGCGAGGGTTCCGGGACCGAGGCCGATCTCAACCGAGGGATAGGTCTGGAAGTCGTCAGCGCCCACCGCCTTGCCGGCGATCGCGGCGGCGAGCACCACCGCGGCGACGGCGTAGAAGCGGCGGTCGTAGCGCGAGCGGCTGCGGCGGTTCTTGGCTTTCGGCGCGTCGAGGCTGTAGCCGCGCAGCTCCAGGGTGGCGGCGACGTCGACGGCGCGGTCGAGGGAGCCGGCGAGGAGGCGGCGCGCCAGCGGCGCCTTGCCGACCTCGGCCGCGCCGGGGCCACGCAGGCGGGCGGCGTCGCGGAGGCGGCCGGCGTCCGCGGCGGTGACCGGGACCAGGCGCGAGACCAGCGTCGCGGTCAGGGCGGAGCGGCCGGCGAGCGGCCGCAGCACGCGCAGGACCCGGTCGGGGTCGACGCAGGCGGAGTAGACGGCGGCGGCGATCATCGCCACCGCGGCGCGGAGGCCGCCGGAGGCGCCGGCGACAATCGCCTCGAGGGTGACGTCGACCTTGCCGAAGAGCGGCCAGTCCCCCAACCGGGCAAGAACGGTCTCGCCCCTGCTGACGACGAGGGCGTTGACGACGACGATCAGGAGTGCCAACGCCGCGCCCATCTTCAGGGCGACGCGGACGGCTCGGCGCGCGCCGGCCAACAGGCCGGCGGTGACGGCGGCGGCGCCCGCTGCGAGCAGGACCAAAGGGTTCGAGTAGAGGAAGGCGACGGCGACGATCGCCCCGAGATAGGCGACGGCAGCGGTCGGCGAGGCCAGCTGCAGCGGCCGCGGGCGCGGCCGGTAGGCGAAGGGCGATTTCACGGCTTCCCCAGCGGCAACGGCGTCGTCTTTCCGGCCTCGACAGCCACCGCGTAATGGTCGCGCAGCTGCTCGCCGTCGAGTGCTTCGGCGGCGGCGCGGACGGCCTCCTCGGTGCCGCCCGTCACGACCCAGACCGGCGGGCCGCCGTAGCGGCTCGTCGCCGCGACTAGGCCGGCACCGAGGCCCAGCCGCTCGCCGACCTCCCCCCCTTCATCCAACGCCACGACTTCATACCCATCCCCGGTCGCCTCGAAGTCGGCGAAGACGCCGCTTTCGACCGGGCCGCTTTCGATCAGCCTCGCCGTCGAGTCAGTTCGCAGCCGCTGCCAGGGACCAACCAGGACCCGGATCGCGCCCTGTGGCGACCCCGAAGCGATCCGCACGCCTTCCCGCTCCAGCGCCTGACGCGTCAACTCGCAGGCGCGCCCCCCTTCCATGCACTCGACGACCACCGGGTACCGCCTGGCGCCGATCCCGTCCACGAACGGTGCCGGCCAGGACCCGACCACGGCGGGGGCGTGGTTCACCGCCGACCAGTTGCGGTAGTCCCACCAGATCCGCTCGCCCCCCTTGACGTCGTAGTCCGCGGCACCGATCTCCGCTTCCTCACCGTCGACGTAGAAGAACCAGTCATAGGGGTCGCCGCAACGCCCTCGATCGAGTGGACGAAGCCGCCGCCGTAGCGGGTCTCGATCTCCGCCTCGCCTTCGAGCACCCGCATGACGGTGTCCGATTCGGTTGCGGAGACCGAGCGCTCCAGCATCGGCACGGCGCCATATTCCCGCGTCACCGTCAGATGCACGTCGCCGACGTCGGCACCGGCACCGAGGCCGCAGCCGGCGGCCGCGAGCAGCGCTAGAAGCGCGCTCGCGACCGCCGTGCCGCGGCATCCCCTCATTTAGGGCACTTGCCCCCGAGGCAGACCGGCTCGCGGGCCGAGGGGATCTCCCCCGTCGCGCGGGCGATCAGCTTCGCCGGCTTGCTCAGCGTCACCGTGGTGCGGCCGTCGGCGCCGGTCGGCTCCGCCGCACCGGTCACCTTCGCTCCGGCCTGCGGCTTGCTGCGGCCTTTTTCGTCGTAGGCCATGACCCGGACCGTGAATGACATCCCGGCCTTGGCCGTGTCCGGCGCGCTCAGCACCAGCTCGCTCGGGTACTTGTAGCTCGGCGCTTCGGTCTTCGCCAGCGCCCACAGCACTTCGTCCCCGGGCTTGATCTTCGCCGCGTCACCGCCGACAGCCAGCGACTTGTGGTTGACCTTCAGGTACCACGAACTGCTGCCCTTGGCGACGCTCGAGCCGACCCCGCAGAGCGCGAGCCCGAAGTCGAAGGCGTCTGAGATCAGCAGCGGCCGCAGCGCGGGGATCGTCTTCGAACCGCTCGCGAGCAGGCCCATCGCGGTGGTGCCCTTCAACTGCACGCTGTCGCCGCTGCCGCCGTTTTCGGGCCCGAAGCAGGTCGCCTTGGGGCTGGTCTTGACGGAGGTGTCCGCCATCGTGACCGGCTTTTCGGCGAGCACCTTGCCGCCGCTGCCGACGACGCGGAGCTCGGCGAGTGGACCCTTCGCCGCGGCGATTGCGGTGAAGACGAACGTCACAGAAAGTGCCAGCGCGCAGACGGCAGCCAGCCGGAACGTGGTGATTCTTGGCATCTAAGCCACCCTTTCCTCGAGGGTTGAATTGGCAAAGGCCGGGGACAGGTCTCCTGGCTTCCGGGATCAGGGAGGACGCGCCTTCCCGGGGACGAGGTGTCGTCTCCAGTGGCTGACGCAAGAGCGCCTGCGAACTCCTCCACCCGGTCACAGTGGCGGGACCACGCCGGACTTGCACCGGACTTCCCTTGACCACCGACCGATATGTACGCGGCGAGTCTATCCCGCCGCGGCGTCAGGGTATGGGTGACGTGGAGCTTCGCGATCACCGCCCGCGGCGCGGCCCCCACCGCACCCCCGGACGGCACACCCACTGGCGGGTCGCCCGGCACCGCCACCGGCTGCTTCGCGCCGGCGGGGTGGCGGCGCTGCTGGCGGTGGTCGGCCCCGGCCTCCTCGCCGGCCTCTCCGACGACGACCCGGCCGGGATCACCACCTACTCCATCCTCGGCGCCGAATACGGCTACGAGCTGCTCTGGGTGCTGGCGCTCTCGACCGCGGCGCTGATCGTCTTCCACGAGGTCGGGGTGCGGCTCGGCGTCGTCACCGGCAAGGGGCTGCTGACCCTGGTCCGCGAGCGGTTTGGACCTCGCGCCGCACTACTCGTCGCCACCTCGCTGGTGATCGCCAACACGGGGACGATGTGCGCCGAGTTCGCCGGGGTGGCGGCGGCGATGGATCTATTGACCGGGACGAGCCGCTATCTCACCGTCCCCGCTGCGGCGATCGCGATCTCGCTGCTCGTCCTGCGCGAGAGCTTCCACCGCGTCGAGCACCTGTTGCTGGCCCTGAGCGCGGTCTTCGTCTCCTATGTCGTCGCCGGGGTCCTCGCCCACCCCGATTGGGGAGCGGCAGCCGAGGGCCTGGTGGTGCCGAGTATCCCCCTCGATCGGGACGCGCTGCTGGTCGCTGTGGCGACGGTCGGGACGACGCTGGCGCCGTGGGGGCTCGCCTTCATCCAGTCCTATGCCGTCGACAAGAAACTCGGCGTGAAGGACCTGCGCTACGAGCGTGCCGACGTCGTCGTCGGCGCCGTCCTCACTGGCGTGATCGGCCTCTTCGTCGTCGTCGCCTGCGCCGCAACCCTGCACGCGCAGGGGATCGAGGTCGACGACGCGAGCGACGCGGCGCGGGCGCTGGAGCCGCTGGCCGGGAGCGCCGCCTCGACCCTCTTCGGGCTCGGCTTCCTCGGCGCGGCGCTGTTGGCGGCGGCGATCGTTCCGCTCTCGACCGCCTACTCGATCTCTGAGGCGCTCGGGCGGCGCACGGGCCTTGACCAGAGCTTCTCCGAGGAGCCCACCTTCTACCTGGCCTTCGGCACCGTCACCGCGATCGCGGCGGCGATCGTCCTGATCCCCGGCGCGCCACTGATCGAGCTCCTCTTCCTCACTCAGGCGCTGAACGCGGTGCTGCTCCTGGTTCTGCTGCCGTTCATCCGCTCGCTCGCCTCCAGCCGCGAGCTAATGGGAGAGCACGCGCTCGGGCGTTTCGACCGGGTGGCGACGGGGCTGGCGCTGGCTGTGGTCGCCACCTCGGTCCTCGCCCTCGGCGTCCTGGCGCTGCTCTGACTCAGACGCCCAGCGCCAGGTCGAGGACCATCATCACCGCGGCGCCGAGGGCGAGACCAGCGGTCGGGCCGAGGAAGCGCCGGCCTTTGTAGGCCTCGGGCAGGAGCTCGATGACGATCAGGCTCAGCATCGCGCCAGCGGCGAAGGCGAAGGAGAACGGCAGCAGCGCGTTCACCTGTTCGACCGCGAGGTAGGCGATGACGGCGCCGACCGGTTGCGGGGCACTGGTCGCGATCGCGGCCCAGAACTGTCGCGCGCGACCGTAGCCGGCCGCCTCCATCGGGATCGCCACGCTCGTGCCCTCGGGGACGTTCTGGATCGCGATCGCGAGGATCACAAAGAGCCCCAGCCCCTCCCGCTCCGATGCGAACGCGGTACCGATCGCCAGCCCCTCGGGCAGGCTGTGGACGAAAAGGACGGCGAAAACGAGCGCCGAGGTGCGCGCCCCGGGCCCGCTCCGCCCCATGAAAGCCGCCTCGTGGTCGAGCCGGGCGCGGGCGACGCCGAGCAGGACGCCGCCAACCACAAGCCCAGCGATGAGGTCGAAGGCGGAGCCTTCTTCGGCCGCGGGGAGCAGCAGGCCGACAATCGAGGCGACTCCCATCACCCCCGCGGCGACTCCGAGCAGGAAGGGGGTCAGCGCCGCGGCGCGGGTCCCGAGCAGCCAGACCGGGACCGCCCCGAGGCCGGTCGCCAGCATGGTCGCGCAGGCGGCGAGGAAGAGGACGAGCAGGTCGGGCATGGGACGGCCACGCTAACGGCCGCGCCCCCGGTCTCTTCAGGCCCGACGCCCGTCCCCGCCGGCGTCGAAGGCGGCGACGCCGACGACGAGGGCAGCCAGCGGCTCCTCCCCCGCCGCCGCCCGTTCGCGGCTTTGCTGCGCGATCAGCTCGTATCCCTTCAGCATCCTTTTGCTTAGCTGGATCGCCTTCTCGCGGCCGAGCTCGTCGACGGCCAGGCTCATCCAGCTGAGGATCGCGTCCTCGCTGTCAACCCGGCCGGCTTCGGCTGCGCGGCGGAAGGCGCGGGAGAAGGAGCGCAACGACATCTCGGTGGCGCCGCCGCGGATCGAGGCGGGCACTTGGCGCAGGTCGGGGTGGCCGAAGAACGAGCGCGGCACCGCCCGGTAGAAGTGCTTGACCGCGCCCCGAACCGGCTCGGTCCGGGAGACCTCGACGCAGCCGCAGTCGACCAGGACCTTGAGGTGGTAGTTGATCAGGTTGAGGGTGCCCCCCAGCGCCCGTTTCATCTCCACCGGGCTCGCCTCGCGCTCGTTTAAGAGCTCGAGGATCTCGACCCGGACCGGGTGCGAGAGTGCCTTCACGAACCAGCGATCGGAGAGCTTCTCCTCTTCCACGGGGGCGAGTCTCATCAGGCGCCGAGACAGGTGTCAACCACTAATCGGTAAGCCGGCGCTTACCGACCGAGGGGATCTTGAAGAGGCCGAAGATCGAGGAAACGCGGAACGTCACGTCATCCCCCTGCGTCCGTTCAGCGCTGCGGCGCTCCACCTCGGCCATCGCCAGACGCGCGGCTTCGTAGATCTCAAGCCCTTCCTCGAGCCCGCGCTGGTCGAGGACCATCGGCGTCCGGCTGAGGTGGAAGTCGGGGTCGAGCCCAACCGTCTGGGCGCGTTCGGAGGCGACGAAGTCGTCGACCACCGCCTGCATCGAGACCGCGAGGAAACCCTGCGCCTCGACCGGGTGCATCTCGTCCCACTCGGCGGTGTCGACCAGCGCCCGCTCGGTGGCGCGGTAGATGTGCTTCATCGCCCCCTGGACCTTCTCTTCTTCGACCAGCTCGGCGCAGTCGAGCTCGACCAGGCGCTTGCAGTGATGGGAGACATTCTGCGTCGACTCGCCCAACTCCCGCGCCATTTCCACCGGGCTCGCCGGCCGTTCAACCAGGATCCGCAGAACTTCCGCCCGCAGCGGGTTCGAAAGGGCAATCAATCGGTTGTGGCGCGCCGCCCGCCGCCCTGCTCGGTTCCCCAAGTGACTCCTCCCCGTAGACCTCAGAAGCCCTGAGCACTTAAAGCTACCCCTCTTTTCGCCACAAGCGTTTGGGACCGGTCAAGCTTTGCTCAGCGCTGGAGGCCGCGGCTATGGTGAGGGCGGGAAGTCGACAATGAGGCTGAGCAAGCAACCCGCGGTGGCGCCGGTCGCTGTTATTTCGAAGGCGGCCTAGCTCAGCTGCCGCGGATCTGAAACTTGGTCCTGACGAGTCTCGCCCCGGACCGACTTGCGTTGTTCGGCCAGACTTCTTTCGAGATTCGATAGAGACCGGGAGCAGCCTTCTGCTTGAGCTTCACCTGCTGGCACGGGCCAGCGCTGGCGGAATGAGTAGAAAGCTTCGACGCGAAGAAGGGGCCCGTCGGTATGCGTACCCAGACGCTGCCACGGCGCCGCTCCAAGCGATATTCATAACCGTAGGTGACGGATTCTGTGCCGAGGTTCTCGATTCGGATCCGCAGGTCCCCTCCGGCTGCGATTGATGTTCTGGAGATACCGAGGCGCACCTTGAAGGCGGGCGGATTTTCCTGCATCGATAGAGACGGCTCACTGCAGAACCTTTTTATGCTTTCAGCCCTGGCTGAGGTCGAGCTGAACTCGATCAACGCGCCAGCGAAGAGGAGGAAGAGCACGATCAAGATGCCCGTCTTTCTTTGCTGGTCCATTCTCGTCTCCACGGCTATTTCGCCTTAACCAGATGAAGTGGCTGGTCGTTTTCTCCTAGAGCATTCAAACTTCCTTGAGCTTTAGGGTACCCCGGAATTTCCTCAACTGGGGTAAACCAGGACGCATCGGCAATTCCGCCCGTCAAGGTCCCGACCGCTCGACCGGTCGATCTCTCCCAATAAGGGCCGCCACTGCTGCCGGCCGCGATTGGAATCTCCGTCCTCAGCGTGCAGAGAACCGGGTCTCCATTTTCGTTGATCTCCCCCCAGCGTTCGCATTTGGGGGGCCATTCGACGGCTCCGCACTTCACTGCAGGGTTAGAAGCTCCGGCGCGGCAGACGATCTGGCCCTCATAGACCGTGGTCGACCCGGTCGTGCGGCGGAACCGGTCATCAGCTAGGCGGATGAGCCGCGGGAGGATTCCAGGGTCTTCGACCCGAATCGCCTCCGCGTCAGTCCCAAAGTTCGATTCGTGCTTCTCGTGCGAATAGCGCCGCACGTATCCGATTTTGCGTTCCCATAAGAAACTGCCGCCACCAGACGGCACTTCCCATTGCAGTACTTCGGTCCCCGGCAAAAAGCAGTGGCCGGCCGTGGTAATGAAGTGCCGGTACAACGTTGCTCCGTCGGGCATCTTTCCACCGATGTCCCAGGCCCCCCAGCCAACGCTGCAGTACTCCTCTCTATAGGCTTCGGAACCCGGACGGGGGGCTCCGTCGACCAGCGAGCCGAGCATCTCCCCAGACTTCAGCGGCCCGGTCGGCGTCGCCTTAATGCGGGCGTATTGCGGCCGGTCGGCTGCCGGTTCGTAGTGAACTCCGATTGGCGCACCCGCCCCGAATTTGGAGTCGAGGAAGCTGTCAACTTCCGCCACGTTCGAGGCTCCAACCTCGACTTTGTTGTGCTGGATGTCGACCTCGATGCCGCCGACCACCGAGCTGGAAAGCACTTCCGTAGCGTCGATGACCGACATCTGGAGGGACTGGAGATAGCTGAGCGAATAAGCGGGCGAAACAGGGAACGGCCGGACCCGATCAGAGGCCGACAAGCCAGCGCCCTGTTTCAGGGCGGCAACCCTTTCGCTCTGAGAACCGACGAAGCCGGCGTAGATTAAGCCGCCCTGTCGGTGGTCGACGTAGTAGCCGGCATAAGAAGACCCCTGGTCAACGTAGGTCTCGCGATATCCCAGCTCGGCTGCGTCTACGGCACGCAACGGCACGCCCCAGCTTGCGTCCGTCGCCCGCGCAACTTCCCCCTCAGGCGTATTCGCGTTGTTCCACGCCCCCATGAGGTCGAAGATCCGGTCGTTGATCGCCAGCTCGTCGCCTTTGAGATCCAGGTCCAGGCCGAATTCTTCGCGGAAGTGGAGGATGTCGTTGTATCTGGGGGGTTCTTCGGCTTCCGGGTTTGGGGGCGGCGTGTAGGGGATGTTCACCCAGAAGCGGCGGCTGCTGGATTCGCCGATTCGGTCGGTTGCGATTACTTCGAGGTAGACGATTCCCGGCGGCCAGTTGCCGGTTTCGGTCACCCACTCGTTGGTCTGGTTGACGCATTTGGTGGGTTCGGCCGGGTTGTATTCGCAGGTTCTTTCGTCGACCAGCTGGTCGTTGTTGGCGACGACCTGGATCGAGGCGATGCCCTCGTCGTCGTGGGCCTGGATGACGAGGTTGTGGGTGCCGACCGAGAT
>VAYN01000015.1:0-25869 GCA_005885405.1 Actinomycetota bacterium
GCATCCTCGGCCCCTGCAAGGTCTGCGAAGAAGCCGGTCGCACCAAGGAGGACGGCTCGCCGAACATGCTACGGATCATCCGCGCGAAAAAATCGGGCAAACGGTTCGTCGGCTGCAGCGGTTGGGTCGCCGACGATCCGAACTCGTGCGACCAGACCTTCCCGTTGCCCCAGCGCGGCGACGTCTTCCGCCTCGAGGAGCGCTGCTCGATCTGCGACCGCACCCCGCGGCTCAAAGTCCAGCCCTTCCGCGGCCGGCCCTGGAACCTCTGCCTCAATGACGACTGCGAGTCGATGCAGGAGATGAAGAAGCGCCGGGCCGAGCGCGAAGCCGCGAAAGCAGCGAAAGCGGAGATGGAAAAGAAAGCGCCGCCGAAGGGCGACGAGGACGCGCCGGCCAAGAGCAAAAAAGCAAAAGTCAAAGCGTCGAAAGCCGATACGGCGACCCGCGGGCGCAAACGCGCCAAAGCCGGCGCCAAAGGCTGAGGTCCGCCGCCGTTGTTCATCTCCCTCGAGGGGGTCGACGGATCAGGTAAGAGCACCCAGGCGCGCCTGCTGGTCGAGGCACTGGGGGAGGGGACGGTTGCGATCCGCGAGCCGGGCGGCACCGACGCGGCCGAGCGGATCCGCGATTTACTCGCCGACCCAGGGGTCGAGCTCGAGCCGCTGGCCGAGCTGATGCTCTTCCTCGCCGCCCGCGCCGACCTCACCGAGCGGGTGATCCGGCCGACGCTGGAGGCCGACCGCCACGTCGTCGCCGACCGCTTCAGCGACTCCAGCGTTGCCTACCAGGGAGCGGCGCGAGGCCTCGGCGTCGGCGAGGTGATCGGCCTCTGCGAGACGGCGACCGATGGGCTCTGGCCGGACCTGACGCTGTTGCTGCGGATCGATCCTGAGACCGGCCTCGGCCGGGCGGAGGGCGATGATCGCTTCGAGCAGGAGGGTCTCGGCCTGCAACAGGCGGTCGCCGAGGCCTACGAGGAGATCGCCGTAATCGCGTCGGACCGCGTCACCGTGATCGACGCGAACGGCAGCGTCGAGGAGGTCCACGAGCGGGTGATGGGAGCGGTGAATGAGCGACTCGCCGCTGCTTGAGGCAACCGAGAACCAGGCCCGGGCGCGGGTAGCTCTAAAGGCGGCACTGGCCGGCGAGCCGTCCCACGCCTACCTCTTCCGCGGCCCTCGCGGTGCCGGCAAGCGGGCGGCGGCGCGGGCCTTTGCCGCCGAGGTCCTGGCGGCCGCCGCCGCCGATCCTGAGGACGCGCGGCGGCGGGCGCTGCTCGACCCCTCGCCGCACCCCGACCTCGTCTGGCTCGCCCCGACGGGCGCCCAGCACATGGTCGAGGAGGTGCGCGAGCGGGTAATCCGCGCCGCCGCCTACCGGCCTTTTGAAGGCGGCAAGAGAGTGTTCGTGATCCAGGGCGCCGAGGCGATGCGCGACGAGAGCCAAAACGCGCTGCTGAAGACGCTGGAGGAGCCGCCCGAGTTCGTCCACCTGATCCTCCTCTCCTCCGACCAGGAGGGCCTGCTGGAAACGGTTGCCTCGCGCTGCCAGGCAATCGATTTCGCGCCCGAGGGCGAGCCCGACGAGATCGCGGCTGCGGCCCGGCTCGCCGCCGGAGACCTCGAGCGGGCGCGGTTGCTGCTGAGCGCGCGGGGGCGCGAGTTGCGCGCCGAGGCCGAGCGCTGCGTCGGCGCCGCCCTAGAGGGCGAGTGCGCCGGAGCGCCCTGGAAAGCCTTGCTCGACCGCGCTCAGGCGGCCGGCGGCGACGCCGAAGACGCCGCCCGCGAGGCGCTGGAAGAGGGGGCCAAGGCCGGGATCAAACGCAGCGCCAAAGAGATCAGCGACGGCGCCAAACGTGCTGGCCGCCGCCGCCGCACCGAGATCCTCGAGCTCGGCTTCGAGCTCTGCGCGCTCTGGCTGCGCGACCTCGCCGCGGTCGGCGCCGGGGCCGAGGAGGTGGTCTTCAACCGCGATCGGCTGGAGAAGCTGAGGGCGCAAACGGAGGGCCTAGATCCGGCACTCGCCCGTCGCGGCGCCGAGCTAGTTCAGGAGACGCAGCGTGGTCTCGAACTCAACGTCAGCGAGGAGCTGGCGCTAGAGGCCCTCTTTTTCCGGCTCGAGGCTCTGTTCGCTTCCTGAGCCATCGCCGTTGGGCGTCCCGCCGTTCGCCTGTCGACCCGCCCTCTCGATCGCCCGCTCCTGCGCCAATCGGGTGATCTGCGCCGCCTGCCGGGACATGATCACGCTGAAGTTGAGCGCCAGCCCGAGCAGCAAGAGGAGGACGATCGAGAAGAGGGCGACGTTGGTGTTGCGGACGCCCATCGCGTCAGCGACCAGCTCCAGCAAGCCAGGGAAGGCGGCGCCGGCGAGCATCCCCAGGCCGGCGACGAACCAGATCACGCTGTAGCGCTCCTGCAGTCGGTCGCGCCGGATCAGGTCGAGGATCAAGAGCATGAAGAAGATCGCGATAACCGCGGCGACGATCCGCGTCTGCGAAGTGAGGTGAACCTGCGGTTCGGCCTCCGCCGCGAACAGCGCCAGCGCCCTCACTGCTTCGCCTCCGCCTCACGGGGCCGGAACTGGCCGACGAGGAGGACGACCAGGCCCTTGAAGATGAAGAAGGCCGAGCGCACCGGGGTCAGGAACGAGGTGCCGCCCGCCCGCTCGAGCATCCGCACCGGCAGCTCCTCGACCCGCAGGCCCTGGCGGACGGCCAACTGCAGCGACTCGATCTCGGCGAAGTCGGGCGAGTAGTGGCGGCTGAAGAGGTCCATCACCCGGCGGTTGGCGGCGCGCATGCCGCTGGTCGTATCCGTGAAGCGCTGACGGGTCGCCAGGGTGAGGAAGAAGCGGAAGACGCTGATCCCGATCCGGCGCGAGAAGCTCGCCCGGTAGTCGCCGCTTTCGGCGACGGCGCCGGAGTGGTAGCGGGAGCCGATCACTAGGTCGGCGCGGTCGGCGGTCACCTCCGCCAGCAGCCGCACGACCTCCTCGGCGGGATGCTGGCCGTCGGCATCGAGGTGGGCACAGGCGTCGTAGGCGTTGCGCAGCGCGTAGAGGTAGCCGGTTTGCAGTGCCGCCCCCAGGCCCTGGTTGAAGGGGAGCGAGGCGACCAGCGCTCCCGCCTCGCGCGCCCGCGCGGCGGTGGCGTCGACTGACCCGTCGTCGACTACGAGGATGTCGGCCTCGGGCAGATACGTGCGCACGTCGCCGATTACCTCGGCGATCGAGGCCTCCTCATTCCAGGCGGGTATGAAGACGAGCGTCCGCACATCTCGATTCTCCCATGCGGGCACCGGAATGCCCGATCCGGCGCGGCGAGAAGGGGATTGTGTTAGTAAATCCTCATGCCCCGTAAAGGTGAGAGCTCCGTTGGCGCACCCCCCGGCTCCCTGCGGATCGGGATGCGGCTCTGGCTGACCGCCGCCTTCGCCGCCGTCAGCTTGATCACCGCCGCTGCGGTCTACACCTTCGGGGACAACGTCCAGGCGCTGATCGCCGCGGTCATCCTCGGCGTCCTCGCCGGCTTCCTGATCGCGGTCGCGATCTCCCACCGCGTCGTCGGCCTTGCCCGCGCCGCCGAGGAAATGGCGGGCGGCTCCTTCGACGCGGAGCTGAAGACCTCGGGTCCGGACGAGATCGGCGACCTCGCCCGCGCGCTCGACTCGATGCGCGCCTCGCTGAACGAGAGCTTCGGCGTCCTCACCGCCGACCGCAACAAGCTCACGGCGATCTTCGACGGCCTCACCGACGCGGTGATGGTCGTCGACTTTGAAGGCCCGGTCCGTTTCTCCAACAGCGCCGCCTCGCGCCTGCTCGACTCCTCCGGCCAACCACCGGAGGTGGCGCTGGCGCTGCTGCATCGCGCCGCCGACGTCGGCTTCTCCTCGCACCCGGCGCTGCGGATCGGCGACCGTGCCTACGCGATGACTGCCCGCTCGCTGCCTGATGAGCGCGCCGTCCTCGCCGTCCTCCGGGACCGCACCGACGAGCTCCGCCGCGAGCTCGCCGAAGCCGACTTCGTCTCCAACGCCGCCCACGAGTTGCGCAACCCGCTGGCCGGAATCTCCGGCGCGATCGAGGTCCTGCAGAGCGGCGCCAAGAACGACCCCAAGGACCGCGACCACTTCCTTCGCCGCCTCGGCGAAGACGCCGAGCGGATGAACCGGCTGACCCAGTCGCTGCTGACGCTGGCCCGGGTCGAGTCCCGCGGCGCGCCGGAGAGCGAAGCCGTCGACGTGCCGCTCGCAGTCAAGGACGTCGTCGCTGCCTGCGACGCGCCGCCGCACGTCGAGCTCGTTGTCGACGTCGAGTCCGATCTCTCTGCCGCCGGCGACCCGACGCTGCTGCGACAGGTGATGATCGGGCTGCTCACCAACGCTTACAAGAACACGCCGCCGCCAGGGACCGTTACGGTCCGCGGCCGGCATGACAAAGAGGGCGAGGTCATCTTGGAGGTAATCGACACCGGTACCGGCATCCCGGCGGGAGAGCTGGAGCGCGTCTTCGAGCGCTTCTACCGCCGCAGCGAGTCCCGCAAGCAGGAGGGCTTCGGCCTCGGCCTCGCGATCGCGCGGCGGATGGTCGACGTGATGGGGGGCCGGATCGGCGCTGAGTCGGTGGAGGGGGAGGGGAGCACCTTCTGGGTCCGCCTCCCGGTTGCACAACCGAGCCCGACCCCGGTCGCATGAGCAGCGGCCGCATCCTCATCGCCGACGATGAGCCCTCGGTCCGGGACTCGGTCGGCTACGCGCTGGTCCAGGAGGGGTTCGAGGTGACCCCGGCGGCCGACGGTGACGAGGCCGCGAACCTGCTCGGCGACGGTGTCCCCTTCGATCTGCTGATCCTCGACATCATGATGCCGGGGCCGAGCGGCCTCGACATCTGCCGCGACGTCCGCTCCCGCAGCGCTGTCCCGATCATCGTCCTCACCGCCAAAGACGCCGAGGTCGACAAGGTGGTCGGCCTCGAGGTCGGCGCCGACGACTACGTGACCAAGCCCTTCTCGGTGCGGGAGCTGCTCGGCCGGGTGCGGGCGCAGCTGCGGCGCCGTGAACTCGACCGGGCGCCGCTCTCCCAGGCGGTGAAGATCGAGTCCGGCCCGGTGTCGATCGACCTCGTCCGCCACGTCGCCACCGTCCGCGGCGTCCCCGTCAACCTGACCCGCTCGGAGTTCCAGCTGCTGCGCCTCCTCGTCGCCCGCCCGGGCGAGGTTTTCTCCCGCGCCCAGATCATGGAGGAGCTCTGGCAGACCGAGTTCGACGGCGACGAGCGCGCCTGCGACGTCCATATCTCTAACCTGCGCCAGAAGGTCGAGCGCGACCCGCAGAAGCCGGAGCTGGTTCTGACGGTGCGCGGCGTTGGCTATAAGTACAACCCAGACGCCAACTAGGAGAGGGGCCCTATGCCACTGGTACCGATGGTCGTCGAGCAGACTGCTCGCGGCGAGCGCTCATTCGACATTTACAGCCGCCTGCTCGCGCAGCGGATCGTCTTCCTCGGCGAACCCGTCACCGAGGACCTCGCCAACCTGATCATCGCCCAGCTTCTCCACCTCGAGGCCGAGGATCCCGACAAGGACGTCAGCCTTTACATCAACTCCCCCGGCGGCTCCGCTTACGCGGGCTTGGCGATCTACGACACGATGCAGTTCGTCAAGCCCGACGTGCAGACGATTTGTTACGGGATCGCGATGTCGGCCGGATCGCTGATCCTCACCGGCGGCGCCGCCGGCAAACGGATGGCGCTGCCCAACAGCCGCATCCTCATCCACCAGCCGAGCGGCGGCTTCGAAGGGCAGTCGAGCGACATCGAGATCCACGCCAAAGAGATCCTCGCCCTGCGCGAGCGGCTCGACCAGATCTACGTCAAGCACACCGGGCAGTCGGCGGAGCAGATTCACACCGACATGGAACGGGACAAATTCTTCCAGCCCGAGCAGGCGGTCGAGTATGGCCTGATCGACCGGGTGATCGAGTCGCACGAGTTCCAGGGCGGGTCCCCGGCTAGTACTAACGGCTCCAGTTCCTAGGCATGGGCGGGGGTCGGTAGGGCCTCTCCAGACGCAGCTCGCCTATGGCTCATGCTGAGTGTCTGGAGAGGCCCTACCGACCCCCGCTAAAGGCGGTGCCAAGACCAGAGGCCGGCGATCGCGGCGGCGCCGCCGGAGAGGATGCCGCCTATGCCCGCCGCGCGGGTCTCGGGGTTGCGAGCCGAGACCCCGAGGGCGACGGCATCTGCGAGGTCGCAGATGCTCGAGACGAGGATCGTCGTTCGTAGGGCCGCGGGGTTGTTGCGTGCGGCCAGGGTCATGGCGCCGATTGCGATGTCCCTGCCGCCGCCTAGTTTCGCCATTGCTTCGCCTTGGGCGTCGGTGCTGCCGAAGCGCAGTGCCCGTAGCGCCGGCTGGGTGGCGAAGAAGATGCCGAGGCCCATCGCGAGTCGGCTCGCGCCGATCCCCAGGGCCACCTGCCGTGCCGTCGAGTCCATAGGTACATCCTTACCCACCTCACCGGTTCGCGATCATGGGGGCGTGGCAGAGGGCGACACGATCCTGCGGCTGGCCCGGCGCTTCGAGTCGACCCTGCTGGGGGAGACCGTGGCGGCCTCAGCGCCGAACCCGCGCGGCAAGGCGGCGCGGATCGAGCGGCTCGACGGGCAGACGCTCGAGGCGGTCGAGTCACATGGCAAGCACCTGCTGCTCGGCTTCGGCGAGCTGTCCCTTCACTGTCACCTGGGAATGAGCGGCGGCTGGCACTTCTACCGGCCCCGGTCACGCTGGCGCCGCCCACGCTCCTCGGCCTGGGCCGTGCTCTCGAACGAGGAGTGGGAGGCGGTCCAGTTCGGCGGCCCGACCCTGCAGGTGGGGCCGACCGCGCGTGTGCGCCGCAACCCCCAGTGGACGCGCCTCGGCCCCGACATCCTCGCCGCGGACTTCGATCCCGAGGCGGTGATCCCGGCCCTGCGCGCCGACCCCACCCGCGGCCTCGGCGATGCCCTGCTCGATCAGCACCTCGTCGCCGGCATCGGAAACATCTTCAAGAGCGAGGCCTGCTTCGCCGCCCGCGTCGACCCCTGGCGGGCGGTCGGCGACGTCTCCGACGAGGAGCTGGGAAAGGTCCTGATTGCCGCCCGCGAGCAGATGCTGAGCGCGGTCGAGCTCGGCACCCGCCACAACTTCCAGATCTACAAACGCCGCCAGAGCGTCTGCCCGTCCTGCCGCGGCCCGGTCTCCTCGCGCGGCCAGGGCGACGCCAACCGCACCACCTACTGGTGTCCCCGTTGCCAAGGCTGAGGCGGCGGCGCCGGGCTAAGGCACCGGCTCTGCGGGTGCGGCCGGCCTCCTACTACCTCGTCGCCGGGGTCCAGCTCGCGGAGGAGATGGAGCGCCTGCGGGCGCTGCCGGTCTTCGCCGAAGGCCCACTCGCCCAGCGGCGGCCGGAGCTGAAGGTGCGGCGAGCGAGTCGCAAACCCAACCGCCTCGGCTTTGCGGTCCCGAGCGAGTTCCGCCTCTCGGTCACCGCCTATCCCGGGATCAGGCCCGGCGACGTCCTCGAGACGCTCCTGCACGAGCTCGTCCACCTCCACGTCGGCCGCGCCAAGGAAGCGCACGGCTGGCACGGCCCGACCTTCAAGCGGACGCTCGCCCGGGCGATGCGCGAGGCCTACGGAGTCACGATCCCGATTCCCCGCGCCACCCTGCACGGCCCCTACGCGGAGGCGATCGAGGCGCTGCTCTAACGCTCTGCCTCTTCCTCCTCCCACCGCCGCTTCTCGCGCATGCGGTGGACAAGGAGGACGAGGATGACTACGAGGGCCGGGGCGAAGACCGGCAGCGCCACCAAGGCGCTGTGGTGGGCGAGCGGCAGGATCACCTGCCGCCGCCGTGCTGGAACCCCCCGACCAGGCCGGGCAGGCGCAGCCGCCGTCGCCGCGAGGCCGGTCGCACTCCCACTGAGAGCCGGTGCAGGCCCCAGGCAAGAAGGACGAGCAGCGAGAGCGCGATCCCGGCGACGACCGAGTAGGCGAGGGCCGTCAGGAACGGCGGCCCGGGCTTAGCCTCGCGTTGCAGCAGCTGGTGCTCGTCGTCGAAGCTGCGGGTAAAGCTCGCCGGCGCCGGCGTTTCGCCGACCGGGATCGCCTCGTCGCGCGGCAGGTAGAGCGGCAGCGCGGTCAGCGAGTTCTCGTCGTGGAGGCGGATCATCGCCTTCCAGTTGCCGTGGACAGGGATCGGCTCGGTCGAGCGGTAGACGCCCGGCGCGGTTCGCTCCAGCGGGGCCACGACGAGGCCGCCGCCCTGCCAGGCGGTGACGTCGAACCACTCGGCGTCGGCCGCGGCGTCGGGTGGGCTCATCCGCACCGTCGCCATCACTTCGCGCCCGGGGCCGTTGCCGACGTCGCGCAGCGCGACCTGGGCGCTGACGCCCTCTTGGGTCGGCGTGTAGAGGCCGTAGACAACGAGCGCGGCGAGGACGGCGGCGCTGCACACGGCGGCTCGCCGCAGCTGCGGCGAGCGCGGCTGCGGAACCGGCGAGAGGCGGGTGCCGATCCAGGCGCCGATCGTGGCGCCGGCGATCGCCGCGGAGAAGCCGACAATCGCGATTTCCGGGAAGGCCGACTCGGGCCAGGGGAGGGGCATCCAAGCGTGAGACCAGGCCCACTCGGCGGCGAGGCCGATGGTGCCGATGCCGAGGCCGGAGACGAGCCCGAAGCGCAGCGGCTTCTGAGTCGAGATGAAAAGAGCGACGACCTCGACCACGGCCGCCTCGGCTAGGTAGAGCGGGAAGTGGGGCGTCGTCTGCCCGAGGACCGGCCCGACCAGCAGGGCCAGGATGCCGCGCAGGAGGATGAAAAACCCGGCCGCGCCGAGGGCGGCGCCGGGGCCGGCGTAGGTCCGCGCCAGGACCAGCCCGACGCCGGCGGCCAGCATCAACAAGATCGGCTGGAAGATCAGCTGGAACTGGGGGACGCCGAAGTCGAACTCGGCCTGGAAGGTCGAGAGGCCGAGCATCAGGCCGCCGGTGAGGGCGATCGCGCGGGCCATCTTCGTGTGCAGGAGCTCCTCGAGCGAGGTCTCGCCGGAGGCGTTGGCGCGCATTCCCTCGACCGCGAGGACGGCGATCCCGACCAGGGTCATCGCGGCACCGCCGATCAGCATCAGGTGGGTCGGCCCCCACAGGGTCACGTCCTGGCCGAAGAGTCGGTGCCAGATGTCGTCGAGCGGGAAGCCGATCAGGGAGAAGGCGCCGCAGGCGCAGATGAGGACGCCGCCGAGCGGCGCGTACCAGTCACGGCCGAGGCGGATCGCGACCGTGCTCGGTCGCGTCTTCGGCAGGACCATGGCGAAGAAGCCGGCGCTGAAGATGCCGAAGAGGCCGGCGAGGATGAAGTAGTGGGCGGGGTTGGCGAGCGGGCCGGCGTCGCGGCCGTTGTCGATGTGAACCGAGATGTCCCAGTACATGCCGAAGACCGCGGTCAGCAGTGAGGCGGTGGCGACGGCCGAGGGGAAGGCGACCCAGCCGGGGAAGCCGGAGGATCGCTCGCTGAAGTCGGCGAGGCGCTGGAGGATCTGCACCCGGCCGGTGCGATGACCGAGGCCGAGGAAGAGGAGCGCGCAGGTGACGACCGTCGCCGCCGTCGTCGCAATCACGATCTGGGCGATCTCGGCGCCGCCAGCCGGGGGAGCGGCGGCGGCGAGGATCGTTGCGAAGTCGAAGTTCATAGGGAGTCCCTTGAGTGGATTGCAAGAAGCTTGTTCCCTCATAAACGTTACCTCAAACGAGGTTACATTCAAAAGGTAGACTTGTCACATGGCGAAGAAACCCAGCACTGACGCCGATTCCGTCGCCGCAGAGGCTGATCTCACGGTCGAGCAGCTCGCCTACGAGACCGGGATGTCGGTCCGCAACATCCGCAACCACCAGTCCCGCGGCCTGCTGCCGCCGCCCGAGGTTCGCGCCCGGGTCGGCTATTACGGGCCCGAGCACGTCGCCCGCCTGCGCCTGATTCAGGAGATGCAGTCGGAGGGGTTCAAGCTGAGCGCGATCTCCCGCCTGATCGGCGAGCACGGCGCCGACGCCGACCGCTTCGTCGGCCTGCGCCAGGCGATCACCATGCCCTTTGCGACCGAGGCGCCCGAGGTCTACAGCCGCGAGGAGCTGAACGAGAAATTCGGCACCGACGAGGACAAGCTGCTGGAAAAAGCGCAGCGGCTCGGCCTCCTCCACGACCTCGGCGACGAGCGCTACGAAGCCCCTAGCCCGGCCCTGATCCGCGCCGCCGAGGAAGTTCTGGCGATGGGAATCGAGCTCCCCGCCGCCCTCGCCGCAATCGAGAAACTGAGCCGCAACGCCCAGTCCTCGGCTCGCACCTTCGTCGAGCTCTTCGTCGACAAGGTCTGGAAGCCCTTCGATGACGCCGGCCGCCCCGAGGAGGGGTGGGAGGAGATCATCGAGGCGATCGGCCGCCTCCGCCCCCTCGCCTTCGACGCCCTCAACGCCACCTTCCGCCTCACCCTCACCGCCGAAATCGAGAAAGCCTTCGGCGAAGTCCTCGAACGGCGCCAGCGGAAGAAGTAGGCGCACGGGAGCGCGACTGCAGAGCCGACGCCCGGACTTGAACCGGGGACCCCTTCATTACGAATGAAGTGCTCTACCAACTGAGCTACGCCGGCGTGCTCGCAGCATTCTAGGAAGGATCGGGTTTTGGTTCCGTCGCGACGACTGGGGATGATCCGCTGGTGGCGGCGGAGCCGGCGGCAAAGCAGCGGGATCAGAACGAGGTCGAGTTCGGCCGCATCGTCGCTTTCAGCGACGGCGTGTTTTCGATCGCCATCACCCTCCTGGTCCTCAACCTCGCAGTCGAAAAGGGGCTGACGGAGGGGGAGATCGACAACGAACTCTGGAATCAACGTGACCTCTTCTTCGCCTATGCGATCAGCTTCGCGGTGATCGGCCGCTTCTGGCTCGTCCACCACCGCTTCTTCTCGGAAGTCAAAGCCTTCGACGGGCGGCTGATCAGCCTCAACCTGGTCTATCTGGGCGCGGTCGTCCTCATCCCCTTCAGCAGTGAGCTGCTGGGGGAGTACGGGGGGACGACGACGGCGGTCGTCTTTTACTCGGTCAACCTCGCGGTTGTCGTCCTGCTGGGGCTGCTGATGCACGTCGACGCCCGCCGTCGAGGGCTGACCGGGATCGACCCCCGCAGCCACCGGGAAACCCAGATCCGCAGCACCTACATCGCCGGCATCTTCCTGCTCTCGATTCCGCTCGCCTATGTCGCTCCGGACATCGCGCCCTATCTCTGGCTAGTCCTCTTCGTCGACCCCTCCTCGCGCTTGGCGCGGAGGTCAGGGGCGGACGGTGAAGGCAACCGAGCGGCCGGGCTTTGAGCAGGAGACCGACCAGCCTCGGTCGGTGACGACCCCTTGGCAGCCGTAGGGGCCGATCAGGCAGCCCCAGCGCGAGGCCCCTTGCGGGTGCCGGCAGCTCGGGTCGCGCAGGAAGGCCGCCCGCAGTTCTGGGGTCGTCTCGGTGGGGCGCACCTGTTGGGTGGTGTCAGCGGGGTGAACCGGGGCGCCGCTGGTGGTCTCCTCGGAGGAGCCGCAGCCGACCAGCACCGCCAGTAGAACGAGGATTGCGATCGGGGTGGCGAGACGCATCTCGCCCGCAACCTACCCGTCCGTCTCCTCGGTGATCTCCTCGTGGGGCATCTCGCCGCAGATCGGGCACTCCGGCTCCGGGGTCACCGCCTCACGTTTGACCTCCATCGTCCGCAGGTCGTAGATGTAGGCGGCCCCCTTGGTCGCCGGCTCGGCGAGCCCGGTCAGCAGGTGCATCGTCTCCATCGCCACCTGGCCGCCGATCAGCCCGCAGGCCGGTCCCAGCGTCGCCGCCGGGCTCGGTTGCGCCCGCCGCTGTTCGATCGCGACGTCGAAGAGCGGGTACTCGCGGCGAAAGCCGATCTCCTGGCAGATGTAGCAGCCGGTCACCCCGGGGATATAAAGAGGACCGACCCGCGCGACCGGCGGGAAGTGGCTCATCGTGATGTAAGGGATCTCGGCCTTGAAGCAGGCCGAGTTGCACCAGCGCTCGATATCGTGAGCGGGCCAGTCGGCGGCGTCGATGACGATGTCGGAGCCGGCGACGAACTCGGCGATGTCCTCCTCGCTTTCCAGCCGCCGAGCCTCGGTCGTGATCTTGACCCCAGAGTTGAACGCCCGCAGCCGCGAGGCCGCGCACTCCACCTTCAGCAGGCCGATGTCGGCCTCGCTGTAGAGGACCTGGCGGTTGAGGTTGCTGATCTCGACCCGGTCGCCGTCGATCAGCCACATCTCTCCGATCCCGGTGCAGGCCAGTGCTAGCGCCGACCAGCCGCCGAGGCCGCCGACCCCGAGTACCGCGACCTTCGCCTCCCGCAGCCGCTCCTGGCATTCGGAAGGAGTCGGCGTCTGCATCGAGCCGATGTCGCTGAAGTACCGCAGTTGGCGGTCGAACCGTTCCAGTTCGGCGCTCTCGATCCGCTCATCGTCGGCGGCGTCCTCGACCACCTCCAGCTCCTGCAGCTGGCGGATCAGGTCGTCGACCTCTTCGGTCCCGAACTCCGCCTGTAACTGCTCGAGCGTGCGTTCGCCGTTAACCGCGGCGAGCAGGCGCTTTTCTTCGGCGTCGGGCTTCTCGATCCGGATGTCGTTTTCGGCGCTGGGGCGGAGCAGGTAGATATCGCCCTCCGGCGTCTCAATCTCCTCCGTCGTCCGCTTGATCCTTGGCCTGCGCAAGATTCCCTCTCCCTAGGTAGCTGGCGAAGCGAACTAGAGACCGCGCGGAATGGTGGAACCGTTTCCACCAATACGACGGAGCGCTCAGTTGAGGAGCTCTCGCGCTCGCGCGAGGACGGCATCGGTCATCGGCTCGGTCAGCTTGCCGGTGAAGGTGTTCTGCTGACTCGGGTGGTAGCAGCCGAGCAGGAGCCAGCGCCCGACCTCGGCTTCGGCGCCGTGGCCGAACTTGGGTCTGGGCCGCGGCACTTCCTCGCCGAGCGACCTCGCCGCCCGCAGGAACCCGTCCCAGCCGAACGACCCGAGTGCGATCAGGACTTGGCAGCGCTCGAGCAGCTCCAGCTCCCGCCGCAGATAGGGAAGGCAGGTGTCGCGCTCCTCCGGGGTCGGCTTGTTGGCGGGAGGTGCGCAGCGGACGGTCGCGGTGATGTAGGCGTCGCGCAGCTCCAGCCCGTCGTCGCGCCACTCGGAGGTCGGCTGGTTGGCGAACCCGGCCCGGTGCAGGGCCGCATAGAGCCAATCGCCGGAACGGTCGCCGGTGAACATCCGCCCGGTTCGATTGGCGCCGTGGGCGGCGGGGGCGAGGCCGACGATCCCGACCCGCGCCTCCGGGTCGCCGAAGCCGGAGACCGGCCGCGCCCAATACTCCTGGCCGCGGTAGCGGCGCGGCGGGTTCGCCGCCTGCGCCTCGCGCCACCCGACCAGCCGCGGGCAGAGGCGGCAGCGGTGCACCTCCTCTGCCAGCGCCTCGAGGGCGCGGCGGCGCTCGGAACTCATAGGGTTCGCCTCCTCATGCCACGGAACCGAATCATGCGCGGCGGAGCGGTGCGCCGTGGCTTCCTCCTCTGTCTCCTCCTCAGCGGCATCGCCGTCGGCCTGTCTGCCTGCGGCAGCGACGACGGTGGCTCCACCACCGACAAGGCTGGCGACGTTCGGGTGCTGAACGAGCTCCTCGCCCGCCAGCTCGCCGCCGTCGAGGTCTACGAAGAGGTGACGAAGGTGCTCCACGGCGAGGACCTCGCAGCCGCCCGCGCCTTCCTCGCACAAGAACAGGAACACGTCGACGCGACGACGAAGACGCTGCGCGGGCTCGACGCTGAGGCCGACCCGCCGCAGGAAACGATCGACGTCGGCCAGCTCCGCAGCCGCGACGAAGTGACCGAACTCCTCTACGAGATGGAAAGCGCGACGATCGACGCCGAGCTCCACGCCGTCGCCCAGCTGACGATCGCCTGGCCGCGGCCCCTCGTCGCCTCGATGGCGGCAAACCAGGCGCAGCGGCTGGTCCTGATCCGGCACGCCCTCGGCGCTGACCCGCTCGAATCGATCCCGGAGGCGTTTGAGACCGGCGAAACGGCCGCCCCAGAAGGGATGATGAAGAAGTGACGGGCCCCCTCTACGCGATCGGCCGCTTCTGCTCGCGCCATCACTACCCCGTGATCGCCGCCTGGATCGTGCTGGCGATCGCCCTGTTGGCTATTAGTGGCGCGGCTGGCAGCAAGACGAGCGAAGACCTGACGCTGCCGGGGACCGACTCGACGATCGCGACCGAACTGCTCGAAGACAACCTGCCCGAACAGGCCTTCGGCAGCAACCCGCTGGTGCTGGTCGCGCCACAGGGGAAGCTGACCCAGCCGCAGAATGCGAAGGCGGTCGAAGAAACGGCCGCCCGCCTGAATAAATTGGGCGAGGTCAACTCGGCGGTCAGCCCGGTCAGCAAGGAAGGCGCCCGCTTCCTCAGCAAGGACCAGACGATCGGCTACATCCCGGTTGTCCTCAACGTCGGTCCCGGCGAAATCGACGAAGAACAGGCCGAACGGATCCTCGACGCCGCCAAGCCGGCCGAAGCGGCCGGGCTCGAAGCCTCCGTCGGGGCCTACGTTGGCCAGCAGCTCTCCAAACCGGAGACGGGGGCCAGCGACTTGATCGGCCTTGCGGCGGCGGTCGTCATCCTCCTCTTCGCCTTCGGGACGGCGACGGCGATGATGCTGCCGATCGTCTCCGCGGTCCTGGGGCTGCTTTGCTCGCTCGCGATCATCCGCCTGCTCGAGCACGTCCTCCAGGTCCCCGGCGTCGCCTCGACCCTGGCGACGATGATCGGGCTCGGGGTCGGGATCGACTACGCCCTCTTCATCGTCACCCGTCACAAACTCCAGCTCGGCGAAGGGATGGAGCTGCGCGAGTCGATCGCCCGCGCCACCGCGACCGCCGGCGGCGCCGTCGTCTTCGCCGGCTTCACCGTCGTCATCGCCCTCTGCTCGCTCGCCTTCGCCGGCATCCCGCTCGTCTCGACCCTCGGCTTCACCGCGGCGGTCGCGGTTGTTGTCGCGGTCACCGCGGCGACCACGCTGCTGCCGGCGATGCTGGGGGCGCTCGGCCCCCACATCAACTCGCTGCGGGTCAAGCTCGGCAAGACCCACCCCGACGACGTCGAGCCTCACGGCTGGCGCCGCTGGGCGGAGCGGGTCGCCGCCCGCCCCGGCGCCGCGACCGCCGTCTCGCTGCTGATCCTGATCGTCCTGGCGCTGCCGATCTTCCAGCTCGAGCTCGGCCAGAACGACATCAGCGCCCTGCCGGAGGAAACGACCTCGCGCCAGGCCTACGACGGGCTCAACGCCGGCTTTGGCCCCGGCGTCAACGGGCCGCTCCTCGTCGCTTCCGAGTTCTCATCCCCGGGCGAAGCCGAACAGGTGCTGCCCGGGCTGCAGAAAGAGGTGGCGGGGGCAGAAGACGTGGAAGCAGTTGGCGAAGCGACCCTCGACAAGCAGGGGACCGTCGCCGTCTTCACCGTGATCTCCGAATCGGAGCCGTGGGCGGACGAGACCGTCACCCTGGTCGAAGACCTGAGAGCCAACACCATTCCGGAGGCGCTCGAAGCGACCAAGGCACGCGCCTACGTCGGCGGACAGACCGCCGGCTACATCGACCTCGCGACCCAGATCGCCGACAAGCTGCCGCTGATGATCGCGATCGTCGTCGCCCTCAGCTTCATCGTCCTCCTCGTCGCCTTCCGCTCGCTGCTAGTCCCGATCAAGGCCGCGGCGATGAACCTGATCTCGGTCGCAGCCGCCTACGGGATCGTCACCGCGGTCTTCCAGCTCGGCTGGGGGGTGGAGTTGATCGGGCTCGACCACGCGATCCCGATCGTCAGTTTCGTGCCACTGCTGATGTTCGCGATCCTCTTCGGGCTCTCGATGGACTACGAGGTCTTCCTGCTGACGCAGATGAAAGAACACTTCGAGGAGACCGGCGACGAGCGCCAGGCGGTGATCGCCGGGCTCGCCAACACCGGCCGAGTGATCACCTCGGCGGCGGCGATCATGGTCTGCGTCTTCACCAGCTTCGTCCTCAACGGCAACCCGCTGGTGAAGGAGTTCGGCGTCGGGCTGGCGGTTGCGATCGCGATCGACTCGACCCTGGTCCGCTGCCTACTGGTGCCGGCGGTGATGGTGCTGCTCGGCAAGCGCGCCTGGTGGCTGCCGCGCTGGATGGACCGGGTGATCCCCCACGTCAGCATCGAGGGCGAGGAATACTTCGCTAAGAAGGACGCGAAGAATGTTCCCGCTCAATCTCCCTAACGCGCTCACCCTCCTCCGCATCCTCGCCGTCCCGGTCGTGGTCGTCGCGCTGCTGGGGGAGAGCGAGAACGGCGACACCTTCGCCGCCGCCGTCTTCGCCCTGGCGGCGCTGACCGACGGCCTCGACGGCTACTTTGCCCGTTCCCGCGGCTCGATCACGACCTTCGGCAAGCTGATGGACCCGCTGGCCGACAAGCTCCTGATCACCGCGGCGCTGATCTCCCTGGTCTCGCTCGACCGGCTCGAAGCCTGGGTGGCGATGGTCATCATCGCCCGCGAGGTTGCGGTCACGATCCTCCGCACGATCGCCGCCGAGCGCGGCATCGTCATCGCCGCCAGCTGGCTCGGCAAGCTGAAGACGGTCCTCCAGATCGCCGCCGTCTTCGCCCTGATCGCCACCGACCCCGCGCCCCTCGGAGTCGACATCCTCGTCTACATCGCCCTGGCCGTAACGGTGATCAGCGGCGTCGACTACTTCTTCGGCCTCCGCAAACGGATCGAGGCGCTCGAGCGCGAACGGGCGGCGGCGAAGCTGAAGGGTGCGGCTCAGTAGGGGAGGGGTCGGTGGGGGTCCCTGGGAGCACCTCCGCCGCGTGAACCGACTGCCTATGGCTGGCGCCTCAAGCCGAGTTGGCGCGGCTCCATGCCAAGTACCCAGGGGCACCCCCGCCCCCTCCTTAAGAACCAGGAGCCTCGAGCCACTCGCGCATCGTCACGTGATGCGCCCGGTGCTCGCCGCTGTGCAGCTCTGCCCGGAGGTCGCCGAGGGTGCCGTAGCGCTCGGCGACGACGTTGTGGCGGTGGATCGTCTCCAGGTTCTCCTGGCGGGCCATGACGAAGGTCTCCTCGGGGAGGTCGGTGTAGCCCTCGACGACCTGGCGCAGCATCTCGCGGACGCAGTCCTCGACGAAGCGGGGGTGTTCGTGGGCCTTCACGACCACGGAGCGCTCGTCGGTCCGCTTCATCAGCTCCTCTCGACGATCCGCAGCAGCTCCGGCGCCTCGATCCAAGCCGGGCCGCCCTCGGGGCAGCCGACGTAGAGGGTGCCGATCCCGCGCTGGTTGTGGGTGGCAACGGGGACGAGCTCGATAATCCGCTCGATCTCCTCGGCGCCGAAGCCGTCCTCGGCGAGGCGGTCGCGGGCGAGGGCGGCGACCGCTTCCTGCGCGCAGGGGCAGGCGGTCATCCCCTGAGCCTCGACCCCGGTGAGGGTGCGGGTGCCACGGGCAGAGGCGACGGCGGTGCCGTAGAGGACGTAGATCTCCTGGGTGCTCTTGCCGGTTTCCGGCGTCTTCACCGTCTCCGGATAGCGGGCGGTGATCGAGACCTCGGCCCGCTCGCCGCCCTGGCGCTCGCGCACCTTCTCGGCGACATGGGCGGCCAGGACCTCGGCTTTGAAAGCCTCGCCGAGGACGACCTCGTCGATCGCCTCGCCGACGATCTCCTCGAAGCGGGACATGTGGACGCCGGCCTGCTGGGGATTGAGGTCGACGAAGCACTCGAAGCCGGCGTAGAAGAGATTCTCGACGCCGTCGGCCTTAACGCGGATCACCTTCTCGACGCCGGTGACCCCGACTCGGGAGAGGCTTACCTGGGTGGCCGGCAGTTCGGCCTGGACGTCGGGAGTGGCGGTCGTCTGACTGGCCATCGGCTAACCAATGGTAAGCGACCGGGCCTCTCGGGCGGAATGACAAGTGTTTGCGGTAGCTCTCCGGACGTTGCAGAGTTTTTTCCGCCTATAATCGGCGGCGGTCGGAGCGTTAGGGCCGGCCGCGCGCACAAAGGGAGAGGGGCGCTGCGGAGCAGTGAGCATCGAACCGTTGGAGACCACGGCTGAGGTCGTCGACCGCGACCAAGAGGCCAGCCCGATCGCCGAGATCGAGGAGCTTCAGGGCCTGATCGCGACCGGCCGCGAGCGTGGCTACCTCACCTTCGAGCAGATCTCCTCGACACTCGAGGAGGTGGAGGTCACCAAGGAGCAGGTCTCCCAGCTCCACGCCCACCTTGTCGAGCACGGCATCGACGTCATCGCCGAGGACGGCGTCAGCGCATACAAAGCCCAGCGCAGCGGCGAGGCAAAAAAAGAAGAGCTCGACCTCACCGTCGAGCCGAGCCTGGATTCGCTGCGGCTCTACCTGCGGGCGATCGGGCAGGTTGACCTGCTCACTGCCCAGCAGGAGGTCGAACTGGCGAAACGGATCGAGCGCGGCGACATGCTGGCGAAGCGACAGATGGTCGAGGCCAACCTGCGCTTGGTTGTCTCGATCGCGAAAGGCTATTTGGGGCGCGGTCTTAGCTTCCTCGACCTGATCCAGGAGGGGTCGCTCGGCCTGATCCGGGCGGTGGAGAAGTTCGACTATCGCCGCGGCTACAAGTTCTCCACCTACGCGACCTGGTGGATCCGCCAGGCGGTGACCCGGGCGATCGCCGACAAGGCGCGGACGATCCGGATCCCGGTCCACATGGTCGAGAAGCTGAACCGCGTCGCCCACGTCGAACGGCAGCTGGTGCAGAAACTGGGGCGCGAGCCCGAGCCGGCGGAGATCGCCGAAGAGCTGCGCTGGCCCGTCTCCGACGTGCGGGACATTCTCCGCGTCGCCCAGCTACCGGTCTCCCTGGAGAAACCGGTCGGTGACGAGGACGAATCCGAGCTCGGCGACTTCGTCGCCGACGACGCCGTGCTGGAGCCGTTCGAGGAAGCGAGCGAGCACCTGCAGAAGGAGGGCGTGAAGAAAGCGCTGGAAGCGCTGCCCGACCGCGAGCGCCAGGTGATCGAACTTCGCTACGGCCTCGCCGGCGCCGAGCCGCTGACCCTTGAGGAAGTGGGCCGCACCTTCGGCGTCACCCGCGAGCGGATCCGCCAGATCGAGAACAACACGCTGAAGAAGCTGAAGCGCCTCCCGGAGGCTCAGATGCTCCGCGAAGCGTCCTGACAAGACTAGCCGTTGTGCCTTGCGAAAGTAGCTGCTACTTTTGCAAGGATGGAACTTAGCGGCCGGCCACTTTTCGATAACCCCCTCGATGCCTCCATGTTCGTCCCCCGCCCGGAGGGCGATCTGGTCGAAGCGAACTGCCGCGACGGAATCAACACGCTCCTCCTGGGAGGGAGGGGAATAGGGAAGACCTCCCTTCTGCGCAATGTGCTCTTCAGGCTGCGCGAGGCCGAATTTCCCGCAGTCGGTGTCGATGCGGCTCCCGCCGAGGATCCCCTAGACCTGCTGAAGCTGGTAGCCGCTGCACTCCGCCGCCCGAACTTCGGAGGGGCGCGGATCAATCTCGGGTCGGCTACCGGGCTTGGTGAAGTCGGTGCGATTCTCGACGAGCTCCGCGCCCTGCGCGGATCCGCCCCTGAGGGGTCGCCTAGAACCGCCCTCCTCGTGGATTTGCCCCCGGGGGCGAAGATGCACCGGCTCTTCGGGCGTTTTCGCGATGAGATCTGGCAGCTGCCGTTTACCTGGATCGTCGGCGCGCCCCGCGAGTCGAGGGTCGAGCTGCTGACGCCGCCGGCGAACGCCTTCTTCGAGGACGTGATCGAGTTGAAGCCGCTCGACCGTGGGCAGCAGGAGAAGCTCCTCTCCCTGCGCCTTTCTCCGGGAGAGGCGATCCCCTGGCGTCTTCCGCAGGAAGGGGAGAATAACCCTCGACGTCTTCTGGAGATCGCTCGCGAAAGCCTCAGGTCGGGTGAGCCGCTTGACGGCCGACTCCAGGCCATTGCGGACCGGGAGCTGGAAGTCAGCCTTTTGGGAGAGCCCGCTGCGGCGCTCTACAGTCAGCTGGAGAACTACGGGCCCGCAAGCGCTTCCGACGAGGATCTGCTCGGTCGGCTCGGCTGGAGCCGGCAACGTGTCGTCCAGGTCATGCAGGTACTGGAGGGAGCCGGGCTGGTTCGCGGAGAACGCCAGCGCGGCCCGGCGGGGAGGCCCCGTAAGGTTTTCCGCATCGTGCCGCCGGAGCCGCGATGAGCCAGGAGGCACTAGCCGCTCTCCGCGACGGCAACGCCCTGGCCCAGACCCTCACCTTTGAGGAGCTGGAGGCCTACCACGTCCCGTTCGACGACCTGACGGAGAGAGGCGACGTTGAGGCTGAACTTCGATATTGGGCGGAACGCTGCGGCCGGATCGCGCTGATCGGGGATAGCGGGGCCGGGAAGTCGAGCGTCCTCGCTTCTGTCTTCGGGGCTTTCAGCGAGCATATTCCCGAGAACCTGGTCCCCACCCGGATTCCGGTAGCGATCGCCGATTCCAGCGCGATCACGGGAGTCGCCGAGTTCGGCAGACATATTGTCCGCCACATCCTGAACTGGGCGGCGCCAGAGGCGCTCCAGAGTGCCGAGCGGGAGGAGATTGAGCAGCGGCTGGCCGATCTCGAGCGCCGGTCGGGACGGCGTCGCCGGGTTGGCTTCTCCCTCGGCACGGGGCAGCTGCTGCCGGTCGACGTCGGTTTCAGCGGCGACCTGACGGGTGCTGCGTCTGACTTTGAGAGGCAGCTTCAGAGCGGTGATGTCGTCCGTGCGCTGAAGCGCCTGGTGACCCTTTTCCGTGCGCGTAGCCTTGAGCCGTTCCTGATCCTCGATGACACCGACGCGTGGCTCCAACTTCCCGGACAAGAAGAGGAGGCGCGGGAGCTGGCCAGTGGATTCTTCGGCTCGAACGTGAAGATGATGAGCCGTGAGCTTGATTGCGGGTTCGCGGTGGCAGTTCATCGCAGCTACCTCGATCTTCCGGCCTACCAGGAGATTGCGGACTCCCTCGAGCCAATCGACCTTCCTGTGCTCGATGACCCGCTGGCGGCGATTGCCGCCATCCTGCAGCGTCGGATGGATGTCGACGAGCTTCAGATCTCTGTCTGCGATGCCTTCTCGGACGAGGCCCTCGAGGGGCTGGCCGGCATCTACTCCGACGTACCGGATATGCGGAGGGTTATGGCGGTGGCAGGGCTTGCGGTTCGCAAGGCGCACGACGACGAGGAGGCCACCCTTGTCACCAGGGAGGCGATCATCGCCGCCCGGTCGCAGCGGGACACGGTGGGAGGGCGTTCTACCTGATCGAGTGGAGCTAGCGCGGTTCCAGCACGAAGACCGTGATCTCACGGTCCAGCTTCGACTCGTAGTAGTCCCAGCCGGAGTACTGCTCCATGTGCCGGCGCCAGAGGTCGGCCCGCTCCTCGCCCTCGGCGATCTGCGCTCGCACCTTCGACCGCTTGCGTCCGACCTCGACCTCGGCGTCGGGGTTCGCCTTCAGGTTGAGTGACCAGGCCGGCGTCTTCTGGTTGCCGGCGTTGGTGTTGATGACGACGTAGCGTCCGCCGTCGGCCAGGTAGAGGACCGGCGCCGTGCGGGGCTGACCGGATTTGCGACCAGTGGTGGTGAGGAGGAGGACGGGGCCGCCGCCGACCTTGCCGCCGATCCGCCCGCCGCTGAGCCGGTAGACCGGAGCGTTCAGCTTGCCGACCATGCGCAGCCCTTTGGCCCCCAGCGAATGGGAGAGGCGCGAGTAGAAGCGGTCGCTCGGCACCGCGTGAGTATCCCACCGCACCCAGCTACAGTGGGGGCGATGCCCGGGCCGCACCCCTTCCGCCGCGCCGCCGAGAGCAAGGATCTCGACCTGCTCGCGGAGACGCTGCGCGAGGACGTCGTCCTCCACAGCCCGGTCCTCTTCCGCGGCTTCGAGGGCCGCGACACCGTCGCCACCGTGCTCACCCACGTGTCGGCGACGCTGGAGAGCTTCTCCTACACCGACGAGCTGGCGGAAGGCAACACCGTCGTCCTCCGCTTCAAAGCCACGGTCGGCGACCGCGAGCTAGAGGGCATCGACTTCCTCGAGCTGGACGACGACGGCCGCGTCCGCGAGCTGACCGTCTTCATGCGCCCCTTCTCCGCCCTGAACGCTTTCAACGAGCAGATGAAAGCAAGGCTGCAGGCCTCGGAAGGCTAGGTCGGCGCCACGGCAACCACCGCCGGTCGTTTCGTAGACTCTTCCTCCTGAACTCGGGGGAGTGTCCGAGTGGTTAAAGGAGATGCGCTGTAAACGCATTGGCTCTGCCTACGCAGGTTCGAATCCTGCCTCCCCCACTTAGGTAGGAGTCGCGGTCGCGGCTAAGGCTGAATCCACCCAGGGCTGCGGTGGATTGACCTCGCACTCCGAATATTTCGGGCCCCCGAGGCTGATTCCGCTCCGGCCATGAACCTCGCTCGCCGGAATGAACCAGCAACGCCAGTCACCCACAACCACGAACAAGTAATCAAAGCGATCCTCCCAGATTGCGACTACCCAACGCTCTCGCTGCCAGCAGGTCGACGTCTTGACCTGGATGCGATGAAGCTTGTTATCGCGTTGCCCCAGTAGATCGCAGTCGGGGCTATGTCCAAAAGGAACCCAGACCCCGTACCCCTCCTGCATCAGCCAGGCTGCTGCAATTCCCTCGCCAATATCTCCCTGTCTCCGTGGATTCAGCTGCCGAAGATCCATAGAGGCATGGTTGCAGATGCCGCAGACAGAACCTTACATCTTTCGAGTCAAGAGCCTGCGCCTGAGAAGATCGATGGATGCTTGATGACCGTGTGATCGCGATAGCGGGAGCCGGCGGCGGCCTCGGGCCGCTTGTCGTCAAGGAGCTCGCGGAGGCCGGGGCGACCGTCGCCGGGACCGACCGCTCCCAGGAGGCTCTCGACGGAATCGCCGCCGACCTCAACATCCCAGCCGAGCGTTGGGACGGGCGGGCTGTCGACCTCCTCGACGAGGAGGCGGCGCGGGCCTGGTGCGCGGCATTGGTCGAGCGCTTCGGCCGGGTCGACGGGCTCGTCCACCTGGTCGGCGGCTGGCGCGGGGGAGAGCCGCTGCACGAGGCGCCCCTTTCCGACTGGGAGCTGCTGCACGACCTCCTCGTCCGCACCGTCCAGCACACGACCCGCGCCTTCCACGACCAGCTCGCGGCCAGCGCCGCCGGTCGCTTCATCCTCGTCTCCTCCAAGCAGGCGCAGGCGCCGACCAATACGAACGCCGCCTACGCCGCCGCCAAGGCAGCCGCCGAGGCCTGGACCCTCGCCCTCGCCGACGGCTTCGAAGGTAGCGCCGCGACCGCCAACATCGTTGTCGTCGACGCGATCCTTACCCCGCGGATGCGCGAGGAGGACCCCGGGAAGGAGTTCCCCGCCTTCACCCCCGCCGAGGACATCGCCGCCGCGATTGCATTCCTCGCCTCAGACGCGGCAAAGAAGATGAACGGCCAACGTTTCCCGCTTACCATGGGCAGATGAGCCCTCGGAAAGGCCAGAACGCCAAGCCCGACGGCAAGATGACGATCGCCGAGCTGGCGCAGCGGACGGGGATGACCGTCCGCAACATCCGCGCCCACCAGACCCGCGGCCTACTGCCGCCGCCGGAGGTCCACGGCCGCACCGGCTACTACAACGAGGACCACGTCGCGCGGATCGAGCTAACGCGCGAAATGCAGGCCGAGGGGCTCAACCTCGAGGCGATCCGCCGGGTGCTGGAGTCGAGCGAAGGCTCCTCCCGCGAGATGGTCGACTTCGCCCGCGCGATCCGCGCCCCGTTCGAGGACGAGACGCCGGAAATCTACGACGCCGCCGAGCTGGCCGGCCTCTGGGGGGCGGAGGAGTTCGACCCAAAGCTCTTGGCGCGGGTAGAAGCGATGGGAGTCGTGAGGCAACTGCCTGACGGCAAGATCGAGGTGATCAGCCCGCGCCTGCAGGCGGCGGGCGCCGCCCTGATCGAGCTCGGCGTCCCGGGTGATGCGGCGGTCGAGACCGCCGAAGCGCTGCGCAACGCCTCTGAGAAAGTGGCCCGCACCTTCGTCGAGCTCTTCGTCCGCGAGATCTGGGAGCCGTTCGACAAAGCCGGCCGACCCGAGGAGGACTGGCCGAAGGTGCGCGAGGCGCTCGATCGCATGCGCCCGCTCGCGTCCGACGCCCTGCTGGCGATGTTCCAGATCACGATGGGGGAGTCGACCGAGAAAGCGAGCGAACGCACCCTCCGCGGTGGCTCTGAGCCGAGCGAGAAACGCCGCCGCAGGCGCAGCTCCGGCTCGCGCCGATCTAGCCGGAGATCGTGAACCGCTTGCGCAGCGGCTTCGACTCGTTCGCCGCTTCGTCGGTCGCCCGCAGCACCGCCAGATAACGACCGGGCCGCGCCCGGAAATGCTTCCACCGCGCGCCCAGCCGTAGGTGGTTGATGCCGATGAAGGTCTTCCAGCGGGCGAAGCCGTTGTAGGTCCGCTTCCCCTTCGTGCCCAGCAGGTAGTACTCGGCGTCGAGCCGGCCGCGCTCGCTGATCTGAGCGCTGAAGGCGATGCCGTTGTGCCCACTCGTGCTCTGCTTCGCTAGCGCCAGCGAGCCCAGCGTCGGCGGCTTGAGATCGAGGTTCAGCGGCGGCTGCGGACCGGGGTCGGAGCCGGGATCGCCGGGCACGTCGGCGACGACCACCTCGCCCCGGACCGCGGCGTGCAGCTTGCACTGGAAGAAGTACTCACCCGGCTGGTCGAACTGGATCGTGTAGGTGTCGCCGGCGCGGTGGGACGGAGCGTCGGTCCCCACATCGGAGTCCCACCGCACCGAGTCGGCGGAGATGCCGGTGACCGAGTGCGCCAGGTCGGGGCCGAGCCAGTCCCACGTCACCTTCTCGCCCCGGTTGACTTCGACCCGCGGCTGCGACCAGGCGTAGTTGGCGATCGAGACGCGCGTGTTGACGGCATGCGCCGCCGTCGGCCAGAGCAGGAGCAAGCTGAACGCAGTTATCCCCGCATACCGGGAACAAATGCGTCCGGCTGCCCTCAGGAGACGAGGTACCAACCGTTCATCCCCTGGTGCAGGTGCTGGAAGACGTGGCAGTGGTAGAACCAGCGGCCGGGGTTGTCCTCGACCAACTCGAACCGGAACGACTCCGCCGGGCCGAACGTCTTGTTGTCGACGATGCGGCCGTCGGGTTCGGTCCAGCGGTGGCCGTGCAGGTGGAAGGTGTGGAAGAAGTTGTCGACCCCGTAGACGTGGAAGGCGACCCGCTGTCCCACCTTCGCTTCCAGGGTCGGGGTGTTGCCCGCGTAGGCCTTGCCGTTGACGCAGAAGTAGGTCCCCCGCAGGCCGGTGATCGGGGGATCGAAGGTATGGAAGGCGAGGAAGAACTCGTTGTCCGGACGCGCTTCGCCTCGCTCGCGGATCACCAACGGGCCGAACAGCCCCTTGAAGGTCGGCAGCGGATCCATCGGCCCGTGGTCGTGGTAGAGCCAGGTGCCCTCGGTCCCTTCCCGCGCCTCCCACACATAGGTGAAGGTGCGGTTGCGCTGGACGAAGCCGCCGGGGTCGGTCCACTTCCCCTTGTAGGCGCCGTCCATCTCGTTGGCGTAGAAGATTCCGTGCGGGTGCATCGTCGCCGGCGCCTGCAGCTTGTTGCGGAAGTGGACGACAACGGTGTCGCCGACTTCGGCGTCTATCAACGGCCCCGGCACCGTCGCCTTGCCCAGCGGTTTCGCGAACCCGGCCGAGTAGGGCCGGTAGCCGTA
>VAYN01000015.1:26077-60887 GCA_005885405.1 Actinomycetota bacterium
CAGCGCCCCGCCCGAGAGGGCGAAGAAACCTCTGCGGTCGATCGGGTCCGGTGCCATCGCGGCTCTACTTCTTGACGGTAATCGTCATCCGCATTTCGTCCGGGTGGATCGTGCAGATGTACTTGTAGGTGCCGGTGGTTTCGAACGTCTTCTGGAAGTGCGCCCCGGCCACGGCTGAGGTCTTGGTCGAGTAGGAGCCCTTCTGCTTCAGGTTCGCCGGCCCCTTCTTCAGGTGGACGTCGTGCGGATAGGTGTTGTACGAGGACCACACCCACTTCACCGACCGCCCCTTCTTGATCGTCACCGCGGTCGGCGCGAAGTAGAAGTCGTTCACGGTCACCTTCACCGGCGGCTTCTGCGGTGCCCCCGCCGAGACCGCGGCCACCCCCAGCAGGGCAGCCACGGCGAGGCCGATGGCGACGGTGATCGAGACGAACGCCCTTGCCCGGCTCATCCGCAGCTCACCTCACCGGGCTGCGGCGCCACCTCGACGGGCTTGAACTTCTCGAACGCTGGATGCGACGGCAGGCGCCGGACCCAGCTGCATTCCTGCTTCTGCGGCGGGTTCGAGGCGGCGTAGCCGAGGATCGTCTTCGGGTCGCTTTCGTCGCCGAGGTTGATCTGCAGGCCGGCAACGATGTCGAGGCTGCGCACCTGGTCGGCGAGGACTTCGGCCTGAGGGCAGGCGGGATAGAGCTGGCTCAGCGGCACTTTCCCGTTGCCGGGGGCGAAGGTCGAGTTGGCGCTGTTGGCGCTCCAGCAGTTGCCGCCACCGGTGCCGTCATTCCAGAGGTCGTATTCGCCGTTCGGATCGGCGCCTTCCCGCCCCATCGTGTTTTCAACGATCTGGTTGTTGATGTTCTTAGCGTCATCACCCTCGTTGGCGACGAAGACTTCGCCCGGTCCCGAGAAGGAGGCGATCCCCCACTTGTAGTTACCGAACACGTTGTTGTGCTTGACGACGGTTTTGGCGCTGCCATAGAGAACAATGCCGACGCCGGTCGGGTAGTTGACGGTGGCCCCGGCGACCTGGCCGAGCCCGCCGGAGACGGTGTGGAATTTCGAGCCGGCGAGGAAGTAGTTGTAGTTGTTCCAGAACACGTCGTTGTTTTCGAAGACGTTCCAGCCGTTCGGCTCAAAGCCCTCGCTGTCGAGCGTGTTCGGGACGATCCCGGCCCCGTTGTTGTAGAAGGCCGAGTCGACGATCTTCACGTACTTGGAGTTCGTCCCCGAGTAGCCGAGGACGTTTTCGTAGCTGCGCAGGTTCTTCAACAGGGTCCACTTCGGCTTGCGCTGGCAGGGCGCCGGCGGCGGGGCGACGCCGTGGTTGGTCCAGGTCTTCGAGTCACACGGCGTTTCACCGACGTAGAAGGCGGAGTCGCCGTGGTGGTACCCGGCCGAGTTGATCATCTTGCCGCCGTAGCAGTACTTCGCGAAGAGCCCGTAGGAGCGGTTGGCCGAGGCCAGCAGGTTGTCCATCTTGTAGCCGTTGCAGTGCTGGCCGCCTTCGCCCGAAGCGTGGATGAAGAAGCCGTTGGACTGGTAGTTCCGGGCCCACATGTTTTCCAGCACGAGCCCGTCAACGCTGATCGCCTCGATCCCGTTCTGGGCCGCGCCCAGCTCGCCCTTGGCGTTCTTGCCCTCGAGCACAACCTTCTTGCGGTCCTTCTTCGTCCCCTTGATGGTCAGGCCGTCGAAGCTCTTCTTGCGCAGGGTGCCGTCGAGGACGACCCCCTCGACGTACTTGCCCGGCCGGATCGCGACCACTGCCTTCACCTTCGCGTTCGCCTTCTTCGCCTTGAAGGAGCCGGCGGCGTCGACCCCCTTCTGGATCGTCCGGTAGCGGCAGCCGTGCTTGCAGACTTCAAAGGTCTTCGTCTTCGCCGCCTGCTTCTTACCCTTGCCACCTTGGGCGGCGAGGGTGGGGACGGCGAGCGCCCCAATTAACACCATCAGCCCGAGGACAAACGCGGGGACTGCCAGCCTGTGCTTCATATCGCTCCTTGCAGCGTCGTTTTCTTCGACCCTGCCTCCCAGCGGGTGCACCGTCGGGGTCCCTAATCCCGACGCTAAGAGCGTAGCGGAGCCTGGCTAATCAGCCAGGCGTGATTTTCCGCATCGCTTCTTCCAGTTCAGACACGCCAAACGCGCCCTCGATGCGGTCGCGGACAATTCCGTGGCGGTCGATCAGGAAGGCCCAGGGCTCGCTTTCCAGGTTGAAGGCTTCGACCTGGGGACGCGGCCCCTTGGCGATGTCATTGTCGTTCCAGATCTCCATGTGGATGAACTCGGCCTTCCCCTTATAGGCGTCGGCAACCTGCTGCTCGACGTCCACGACCGGCCCGCAAACGCGGGTCTGGCAGAGCGCCGGGGTGGCGAAGACGAGCACGACCGGCTTCTTGCCGACGACGTCGGCGAAGTCGACTTGGTGCATCTGGTCGGGAGGTACCCGGGTGTCGATTTTTGCCAGGTCGCCGCCGACCTCGGCCGCCGTCGGCGTGTGGATCATCGGCGCCTTCTCGCCGACCGCGGGAACCTGCGGGAACTTGCCGACCACTGGGCTCGGCACCCGGGAGACTTCCAATCCGTCCTTGCCCTTCAGCATTGCCACCACCAACCAGGGACCGTTGCGGTCAAGGTTGACCTTGGGCACGACATAGACCGTCGTTGCCTCACCTGGCCCGCCGGCGCCGGTGGCGCGATAGGCAGGCTTCGTCTCCAGCGAGGTCACCTGCGCCGGCAACGGCCCGGTTACCGGCCCCTTGCCGTCCTTGGCGAAGTAGAGGGCGACGTCGGCGTCTGAGACCTGTTCCTGGCCGCGGGTGAAGACCCCGAACGCGTAGCGGTTCTCGCCGACGTCGAAGGTCTGCGTCGCCGGGGCGATCACCAGTCTCGTTGGCTTCGCGCCGGGGTCGTGCAGGAGCTCGCCGATCGTCTTCCCCTTCGCCGAGGGGAACTCAGTCGCGGCCGGGGCGGGACGAGACCCGTCGTCGGAACCGCCGCCGCAGCCGGAAACCAATAGGAGGATCAGGACGGCGAGCGGGAGCAGCACGTGGGAGCCGGGGCGGCGCACTCGCGGGAAGCTACAGATCGCCGGTTGCAAACGTGAGCGGAATCCTTTGGGTACGTCCAATCTGAGCAGCCCGTTCCCCAAAAGGTCCACGTACATACGCGCGCGGGGACCCTATGATTCACCTGTCGCTGCTCGTTGGGGACCGAGCCGCCGGACCGTATCCAGGGTTAAGGGTGCACATGCCCAACAAGGAGGAGGCGTCGATGTCAGGGAAGAAGTTGGTCGTTTCGTTGGTGGCTGTCGCTGCGCTGGTGGGGGCCGTCCCCTCGATGGCGGCGGATGCCACGCCGGAGACCTACAAGGCTGAAGTCGAACCGATCTGCAAGGTCAACACGGAAGCCAACGAAAAGATCCTCAAGGGCGTCCGGGCGAAGGTCAAGTCCGGTCAGCTCGATGCCGCCGCGAAGCAGTTCCGCGCCGCCGCCAAAGCCCTGAAGAAGGCCCGCGCCGAGCTCCTCCAGGTGCCGAAACCCCCCGCCGACGCGACCCGTCTGACGAAGTGGCTGGGCTACGTGAAGACCGAGGTGCAGCTCTTCGAAACCGTCGCCACGAAGTTGGCCAAGGACGAAGAGACCAGCGCCCAGAAGATGGTCGTGCGGCTAATCAGCACCGCCAAGCAGGCGAACAACCAGGTGCTCGATTACGAATTCCGCTACTGCCGCTTGCAGCCCTCGAAGTTCCTCTAGGCCATGGCAACTGCGGTCCGCGAGGGCGCGCGCACTCCCGGGGAGAGCACGCGCGCCCTCGCCGCATCGATCAGCCGCGGCGATCTCGAGGCGGCGACCTCCTGCTTCGCCAAAGACGCCTGCCTCCTCACCCCGGATTCGACCGTGGTCCGGGGGAGGGAGGAGATCAGGCCGATCCTCCACCAGATGATCGTCGCCGGTTCGAAAATCGAGGTCCAGGAGAGCTCGATCGTCCTCGCCGGCGAGGTCGCCCTGGGAAGCGAGCGCTGGGTGATGAGCTCCGCCGGCTCAGAAGGCGAGCCCTTCACCCGAGCCCTGACGCCCACCATGGTGCTGCGCCAGGTCGAGGGCGTCTGGAAACTGGCGGTGGCGATTCCCTGGGGCCGTCGCTGATCCCCGGCCACCGTCTAGAATCATCCTGAGCGACCGGCTTCACAGGTGGCCGGACCCGCCCGGATAGCTCAGTTGGTAGAGCACTTCCATGGTAAGGAAGGGGTCACGAGTTCGAGTCTCGTTCCGGGCTTCTCGGGATTCCCCGCTACGGCGGGGTTTCCGCATTCTGGGAGTCGAGGCGAGTGGTCAAGGCTGGCCAGATGGCAGCGCTATGACAGCGAGGCCCCCTTCTTTCCAGCCCGCTGCTGGTGTCCGTCGACATCGATGCCACACGACAGGCGAGGCTAGGCTGCCAAAGCAGTGTGGATCTGCTTTTCAACGGTCGGCCAGATAGCTTTCGCCGTCGCTAGGTTCACTCCGCCGTCCGCCAGTGGATCTTCCTCTAGGAGCGCAAGCAACTGGCCGAACTCTTTCGTCTCAGTCTTGGATCCGACAAGCTGCTGAACTGCGACGAGGCTAGCCCTAGTCTCTTGGAGCTTCGCTCGGCGCACGGATTCAGTGATTTCCACGAACTGTGCCTGATCCCACGAGGTACGCGCTTCCCGAAAAACCTCTATTCCCTTGCGGCGACTCTCCTCCCTGCCCTTGCGTCGATCTGAGCGCAACAAGCTGATCGCGCCAATCGACCCTCCTATCAGCGCAGCCACGATTGCGACCGCAATGGCGGCCACTTCAAGGCTCATTCATCCCCATCCGACCAGAACCGGCCAGGGATTGCCCACGATCTCTGCGGCACGATGGTCCCTGACCTCTGCCTTCCGGGGGAGAGCGGTGATTTCTACGGATGCCGCATCATCGTGAAGTGGAAGCTTCGGGAGATCGCCCTCTTCGACGGCGTCGGGGTCGAGGTCGGATAGCCAGCTCTCGATTTTGCTTGCCATCCCATTGAGATTCGAAAATTGCTTCGCATCCCCCGTGGGCCGAACATTGATCCATACGAAGAAGTTCCTGTTGGTCAGCGACGAATTGAGAGAATCGCGCAGCTCGTGATGCAAGGTGATCTCATCGGGATGGCCTGCGCGGTAATCCACGATCAGAGCCTAATCCGTGGCGCAACGATTCGGGCTGACCCAGGCGTCAATGTCTCGGATATCTAGAGCACCGAGCGGTCATGGACGTTATAGCCGGTTTCCGCGCTCATCTAGGCGGTTGCCCTCGCGATCAATTTCTGGATAGCCGGTTGAGATGCCAGCGGCTAGGAAGAGCCGATCCATCGTCTTCTTCGTCCAGCTACCGACTTGATCTGGCAGCTCATCGATCAGCCCGCGGAGCGGTCGCCCTTCTAGGCGCTTGACTCGGAGGTTCAGGTTTCCTGGGTAAAACCTCTGCTGGGATACGCCGAGTCTGTGCTGATCGACGTTGTTGAACGTGACGATCGCTGCGGCCTCGCCCTGGTAGCCAACTCTTTTCAAAATTTCGAGGAAGAGGAGCGCGTAGTCGTGGATCAGCTCTGCAACCGAGGTCGTCGGAATCACAAGTTCCGGCTCGCTGTAAAACGGGCCTGCCTTTCTTCCTAGGTCGGTCCCGTATTCCATGAGGCCGTCCTGCCAGATCCTCATCCAGTAGGCGGGTGCGGCTCCTTGCTCTTCTGGCAACTTGACCCAAAAGCCTTCATGGTCAACCCGGAGGTAATGCTGAAGAAGCGAGTCGCGATACCACGAATCTTCTATCTGGATATTTCGTATTTGCTCTAGCGGGAACTCAATTGGATCTATGAGGTCGCGCTGTAGCTGCACAGGTCCAACCACAATCGAAAGCCATCCTGGTCCGTGGTGATGACCACCTTCATCTTTGTAGGCTTTGCGCTCTGCATCGGTGAGGCCAAGTCGGACCCGCGTACCGTCTTCGACTAGCTCAACGGGCTCCGGCAATAAGGGCCCGGGGCTGGGGGTCTGGGCGGCGATGATTGCGGCAGCGGTCGCGCCCTGTCCTTTGCGGTGCTCAATGGCGCGAATGATCTGCTCCACCGCTTGGTCAAGCGAATTGCTTGGGACTCCAATGCGATCCGCCAGCAAAGGGCTTTTGCTCGCCAGGTAGTCCTCGTCAATTTCGTGCCATACGGGGAGGATCAGCCTCTCGCCACCGACCATCTCCTTCGCGAACAACCCGTTCAGCTCGCTTTGTGGCCAACCCTTCTCGAAGAACCGGCGGCTGAGCACCACCACCCCAAAGCGAGATGCCGCTAGCCCTTCGTCAATTCGTTGTCGCAGGCTGTCGCCAAGAACCAGCTCGTACTCGTCGAACCAAACTTCATAACTGGCGCTCCTAAGAGCTTCGGCCAGCGGGCGAGCCACCGCATCCTTGTCCTCTGATGCATGGCAGATGAAGCAGTCACGCGGTTCTTGCTCAGGCATGCTTTTGACATTAGGCAATTAATCGGATGAGCAGGATTCCGTTTTCTGGCAGCGCGACAGCGAAGCGAAAGGGATCAAAGCGAATGCCGCCACGGTGAGAAATGTGAAGCTGAGCAGCAGGCGAATCAGGGCGTCTAACGGGCCAACCAACAGGCCCCTTCATGGTAAGGAAGGGGTCACGAGTTCGAGTCTCGTTCCGGGCTTCTCTGGCTGCCCAGCCAGGGCGGCGCTCTCGTCTGTAGGCTGCCGCTCGTGGACTTCGCCCTCAGCGACGAGCAGAAGGATTTCGTCGACGCGATCCGTGACTTCTGCGACCGCGAGTGCGGGACGCAGGACCAGCGCGAGCGGCTGACCGACGGCTACCGCGAGCACCACAACTTCGAGATCTACAACCAGATGGCGGAGCTGGGGTGGCTCGGGGTGACGATCCCCGAGGAGTACGGAGGCTCCGGCGGGACGATGCTCGACGCCTGTCTCTTCATGGAGGAAAGTTCCCGCGGGCTCGCCCCGATCGGCGGCTACGCGACGACGCTGATCGTCGCTGGTGCCACCCAGCGCTTCGGCACCGAGGAGCAGAAGAGAGCCCGAGGCCGGCTCCGACGTCGGCTCGCTGACCACCAAGGCCGAGCGCGTCGACGGCGGCTTCGTGCTCAACGGCCAGAAGGTCTTTATCTCCAACGCCCACATCGCCGACCACGTCCTCGTCGTCTGCCGCACGACCAAGACCGAGAACAAGCACGAGGGGCTGACGATGCTCTGGGTCCCGCGCGAGGTCGAGGGGATGGAGATCGTCCCGATCGAGACGATGGGCGGCCGCGAGACCAACACCCTCTACTTCACCGACTGCGTCGCCCCCGAGAGCGCCGTCCTCGGCGAGGTCGACCAGGGCTGGACCCAGTTGATGGCCGGCCTCAACGTCGAGCGGTTGATCCTCGCGGCGACGATGCTGGGGATCGCCCAGCGCGCCTTCGACGACGCGCTCGCCTACGCCAAGGAGCGTAAGCAGTTCGGCCGCCCGATCGGCTCCTTCCAGGCGCTCCAGCACCGCTTCGCCGACCTCGCCACCGACCTCGAAGCGGCCCGACTGATGACCCGCTGGGTCGCCACCCTCGTCGACGAGGACCCCGACCGGATGCTGCCGAAAGAGGCCTCGATGGTGAAGCTCTTCGTCACCGAGGTCGCCAAGCGCACGACCCTCGAGGGGATGCAGATGATGGGCGGCTACGGCTACTCGGCCGAGTACGACATGGAGCGCCTCGTCCGCACCTCGCTGGTCTCGACCATCTACGGTGGCACCTCCGAGATCCAGCGCACGATCATCGGCAAAACGCTGGGCCTGTAGGAAGTCGCCGCCGCGGCGGCGAAAAGGGCGGCGTGTGGGACTTCGCGAAGCGCCAGCCCTCAGCCGTCCTCCTCGCCGCCCAGCTGGCGGCGATCCTCATCTATCCGTTCCTCGAAGAAGGTGCCGCCGGCCGGGCCATCTTCAGCGTCTTTGGGATCGCGATCCTCGGCCTCGTCGTGCTCGCGGTGCGCAGCTCCTCGGCGCTGACCTGGGTCAGCGTGTTGCTGGCGCTACCCGCGACCGTGCTGCTGCTGATCCAGGCGGTCACCGGCGACGACGCGCTGCTGCCCTACTCGTCGGCCTTCGAGTCCGTCCTCTACTTCTATGCGGGCGGCGCGCTGCTGTTCTACATGCTCGAGGACCACGAGATCACCCGCGACGAGCTCTATGCCGTCGGCGCCACTTTCACGCTCGTCGCCTGGGCGTTCGCCTACGCCTACGTCGTCTGCCAGGCGATCGAGCCGCAGAGCTTCACGGCGGCCGTCGACCCGCGCGACGCCCGCACCTGGATGGAGCTGCTCTTCCTCAGCTTCACGACGCTGACGAGCACGGGCCTCAGCGACGTCGTCCCGATCAAGCCGTTCGCGCGCAGCCTCGTGATGATCGAGCAGATCGCCGGCCTCGGCTACGTGGCGATGGTGGTCTCGAGGCTGGTCGGGTTGACGCTGCGGGCGACCGGGCGGTACCCGTGATCCGCTGCCACCGGAGGCTGTGACCTAGGCCGCTGCCGCGGTGCGACCGTCATCGACCAGCGCCGGTTTGCCGATGTGGAAGCCCTGGGCGAAGTCGACGTCGAAGGCGCGGACGAGGGCCAGCGTCTCGGCGTCCTCGATCCCCTCGGCGACGGTCTCCTGGCCGAACGCTTTGGCGAACTGAACCAGCGCCTGCACCAGTCGTTGGTCGGTGGGGGAGCGGGGCAGGTCGCGGATGAACTCGATGTCGATCTTCAGGTGCTGGATCGGGAGGTCCTTGAGGTAGCTGAAGGAGCTGAAGCCGGTGCCGAAGTCATCGAGGCCGAGCCCGCAGCCCATCCCGGTAACCGTCTCGGCGAAGGCGCGGGCGTGGTCCATGTTGGAGATCGCCGCCGTCTCGGTGATCTCGAAGTCGAGCCAGGCGGGGTTGAGCCCGTCAGCGATCGCCGCCCGCACATCCTCGATCAGCCGCGGGTCGCAGAGCGAGGCGCCGCTGACGTTGACGGCGATCGGCTGCGAGCGCCCGGCCAGCTCGATCGCCTTCGCCAGGACCAGCCGGTCGATCTCGACGATCAGCCCCAGTCGCTCGGCGGTCGGCAGGAAGGAGGAAGGCGGGATCACGTCGTCGTCTTCGTCGAGCATCCGCACCAGCAGCTCCTCGCGGGCGACGCATTCCTTGCGCAGGTCGAAGATCGGCTGCGCGTAGACGACGAGCCGTTCGCGCTCCAGCGCGTCCCGGATTCGGTCGGCCCAGGTCAGCTTCAGGTTCGGCCCGCTGTCGCCGTCGACGGCCTTGCCGCCCCCTTGTTCCTTCGCCTCGCAGAGGGCGATGTCGGCGGCGATCATCAGCCCTTCGGCGGTAATCGCCTCGCCGGTGCCGCCGAAGGTCGCGATCCCGACGCTGGCCCCGACCGCCGGCTTGCCGCGCTCGCGAACGAGGTCGATCAGCCGCTCGGCGGTCGCCATCGCCTGGCTCGGCGTCGCCCGCTGCAGGAGGAGGGCGAATTCGTCGGCGCAGATCCGCGCCGGCAAGTCGTCGACGCGGCACTCCTGCCGCAGCGTCGCCGCTACCGTCTCCAGCAGCCGGTCGCCGGCCTCGTGCCCGAGGGAGTCGTTGACGAGGTGGAAAGCGTCGAGGTCGAGCAAGAGCAGCGCCCCGGGCTGCTCGCGCTGGAGCGGGTCGAGGATCCGCTCTTCCACCTCTTCTACGAACTGGTCGCGGTCACAGAGACCGCCGCTCTCGATTGCCTCTCGCACCGTGCCCCCGAAGTGCCCGGAAGGATTGCCTGGAAAACGACTGTACATAAAAGTCGGTAGACCATGTGGACTACTACACACATGGGCGGCGGCAACCAGTCCCTAGGCGGCTGAGGTCGCTATCCTTGCCGCAGCCTCGCGCTTCGGCCCGGGGTCGTTTTTATGTAGCGACTTCTGTAACGACTACCTCAGGCACGGAACGAGGGAGAAGATGGCTCGCGGAGATGTCCGCATTGCGGTGACGATGGCTTGCGAAGAGTGCAAGCGGCGTAACTACCAGACCAATAAGTCCCGGCGCAATACGCCGGATCGCATCGAGATGCGCAAGTTCTGCCGTTGGTGCGGCCGCCACACCCCTCATAAAGAGACTCGGTAGCTGGCCCGATGGCGAAAACCCGTGCACAGCGCAAGGCCGAGCGCCGGGCTCGGGAAGCCGAAGAGCAGAAACGCTCCGACGGCTACGAGACTCCGGTAGAGGCGCAGCGGGAGACCCAGACGGGGGTCTCCGGCGACGTCGCCGAGGTCGAGGCGGTGGAGATGGGGATCGCCGCCGGCGCCCCCGAGTCCCAGCTCGAGACGCCGGATGCGCCGAAGCCACGTTCCGCCCGCAAAGCCGAAGCGCGCGCGCAGAAGGAAGCCGAGAAGCGCAAGCGCGCGGAGCAGAAGCGGCGCGAGAGCGAGCAGCTTTCCAAGAAGCAGAAACAGGCCAAGGCCGAACGCCAGCGCGCAGGTTTCATCGGCTTCCTCATATCCTGTTGGCAGGAGCTGAAGAAAGTCCAGTGGCCGGATCGCGAGACGTTGATCCAGGCAACCGCTGTGACCATCCTCTTCGTCGCCGTCGCGGCCGCCTATCTCGGCGCTCTCGACGCGGCATTCAGCTGGCTCATCAAGCAGATCCTCTAAAGAGGGTCCCGAACAAAGGCTTTTAGATGTATCGCTGGTACGTGATCAACACCTACTCCGGGCACGAGAACAAGGTCAAGCACAACCTCGAGCACCGGGTGCAGACGATGAGCCAGAACCGCAACGTGCGGCAGGTCGTCGTCCCCACCGAGCAGGTCTCGGAGATGAAGGACGGCCAGAAAGTGACGGCCGAGAAACGGACGATGCCCGGCTACGTCCTCGTCAACATGGAGATGACCGACGACGCCTGGGGACTGGTCAAGAACACCCCCGGCGTCACCGGCTTCGTCGGCTCGCGCAACAAACCGGTGCCGCTCTCCAAACCGGAGGTCGACCGCCTGCTCCACCGCGAGACCGCCGAGCGGCCGCGGACCCAGGCCCAGTTCGCGATCGGCGAATCGGTCAAAGTCATCTCCGGTCCGCTCTCGGACTTCTCCGGCGAGATCGCCGAGATCAACGAGGACGCGGCGAAACTCAAGGTCCTGGTCTCGATCTTCGGCCGCGAGACGCCGGTCGAGGTCGGCTACGACCAGGTCAAGAAGATCTAGGTCGCAAAGACCGCTACCCTCCCGAACCCGCTTATGGCAAAGAAAGTCCTCACCCTCATCAAGCTGCAGATCCAGGCAGGCAACGCCAACCCGGCGCCGCCGGTCGGCCCGGCGCTGGGTCAGCACGGCGTCAACATCATGGACTTCTGCAAAGCGTTCAACGCGCAGACGCAGGGCGAAGGCGGGACGATCATCCCGGTTGAGATCACCGTCTACGAGGACCGCTCCTTCACCTTCATCACGAAGACGCCGCCGGCCGCGGTGCTGATCAAGGAAGCGATCCGGATCCCGAAGGGCTCGGGCGAGCCCCACGTCAACAAAGTGGGGACGATCTCCGACGCGCAGATTCAGGAGATCGCCGAACGGAAGATGCCCGACCTCAACGCCAACGACATCGACGCCGCGAAGAAAATTATCGCCGGCACCGCCCGCTCGATGGGCGTCGACGTCGCCTAGGAGAACTTGATGGCCCACGGCAAACGATTCCGCGCCCAGTACGACAAAGTCGACCGCGACCGCGCCTACCCGCCGGCCGAGGCAATCGCGCTGATCAAAGAGACCGCCAGCGCCAAATTCGATGAGACCGTCGAGCTGCACGTCCTGCTCGGCGTCAACGTCCGCCACGCCGACGAACAGCTGCGGGGGACGCTCGCGCTGCCGCACGGTCTCGGCAAAGACGTCACCGTCGCCGTCTTCGCCCAGGGCCAGCAGGCCCGCGACGCCGAGGCTGCCGGTGCTGATTTCGTCGGCGGCCAGGACCTGGTCGAGAAAGTCCAGGAGGGCTGGACCGACTTCGACGTCGCCGTCTCGACCCCCGAGATGATGAAATCCGTCGGCCAGCTCGGCCGCGTGCTCGGCCCCCAGGGGAAGATGCCGAACCCCAAGGTCGGCACCGTCACCGACGACGTCGAGAAGGCCGTCACCGAATCGAAATCGGGCAAAGTCGAATACCGCACCGACCGCCAGGCGATCGTCCACATGGCGCTCGGCAAGGCCAGCTTCGACGAAGAGAAACTGCTCGAGAACTACCAGGCCGTGATGGAGGAGATCGTCCGCGCCAAGCCCTCCTCCGCCAAGGGCAAATACGTCGTCTCCGCCACCCTGGCGACGACGATGGGTCCCGGCATCCGCGTCGACTCCGGCAAATCCGCCGACCGCGAGACCGCGGCCGTCGGAGCGGGGGAGACCGCAGAGGAGCCGGCGAGCGCCTAAACTGCGTCGCCGCTAACCCCAGACCACCGGCGGGGCATGTGCCCGCAAGCCCGGTGTAGGTGAGACGATGAACCGCGAAGAAAAGTCAGCAGCCATACAAGAGATTGCCGCCGAGATTGAGGCGTCCGAGGCGATCTTCGCAGTCGACTACCGCGGTATCAGCGTTCCCCAGGCAGCCGAGCTGCGCTCGAAACTGCGCGAGGCCGATGCCAGCTTCCGCATCGTCAAAAACCGCCTCAGCAAAATCGCCGCCGACCAGGCGGGCGAGGAGCGGCTGACCGAGCTGCTGCAGGGCCCGACCGCCCTCACCTTCGTCCGCGGCGACACCGCCCAGGCCGCGAAAGCGATTACGACCTTCAACAAAGAGCACGAAGTGCTCACCTACAAGGGCGGCTTCATGGAAGCCACGGTGCTCGACGAGGCCGCCTTCAAATCGATCGCCAAATTGCCCGGCCGCGAAGTACTAAACGGGCAGTTGGCTGGCGTTGTCGCCAGTCCGCTCACCGGTCTCGTGCGCGGGCTCGGCAGCATGATCCAGGGCCTGGCGTTGCAGCTCGGCCAGATCGCCGAGAAAGGCTTGGTCAGCGGCGAGGCGCCTGCGGCCGAGGAGGCTGCTCCCGCTGAGGAGGAGCCGAAGGCCGAAGCCGAGGAGCCTGCGGCCGAGAAAGCCGAAGAGGCTCCGGCGGAGGAGGCCCCGACCGAGGCCGCCAGCGGCAACGAGCCGCCCGCCGACCAGGCGGAGGCACCGGAGGAAGAGCCGGAGGCCAAAGAAGACACTTCAGAGCAAGATTCAAACGAGGAAGAGGGGTAGCAACTGATGGCAACCAAAACTTCAACCGAGGACTGGATCGAGGAGCTGAAAAGCATCTCGGTACTCGAGCTCTCCGAGCGGATCAAAGCGCTTGAGGAGGAGTTCGGCGTCTCCGCGACTGCCGTTGCGGCTGCCGCGCCGGCTGCTGCCGGCGGCGGTGGTGGAGGCGACGAGGGCGGCGCCGAAGAGTCTTCGACCGTCGACGTCATCCTCAAAGAGGTCGGCGGCCAGAAAGTCCCCGTCATCAAGGTGGTGCGTTCGGCGACCGGTCTCGGCCTGAAAGAGGCCAAGGCTCTCGTCGACGAGGCTCCGAAAGCGATCAAAGAGGGCGTCGAGCGCGATGAGGCCGACAAACTCAAAGCTGAGCTGGAGGAGGCCGGGGCAACGGTCGAACTCTCCTAGAGAGTTTGGCCGGGTCTTCCCGATCCCAGTCGGGAAGCCAAACTTGAAGGCGCCGATCGCGGTGTGTTATTTTCCCCGGTCGCGCGCTTTTTGAGTGCCCCTGCCCATATCTGCGCAGTATCCACGTCCCTCTGACCGTCCGAGGAGTCGCCGACTTTGGCACGTTCCAACGCTGCCCCCGTAACCCGTAGGAGCTTTTCCCGCCTAGACAACCCTCTCGAGGTCCCACACCTGATCGACATCCAGCGCCGTTCCTTTGAGGAACTGACGGATCCGAAATCTGGTGGCCTCCGGGAGACGATCAACGACATATCCCCAATCGAGGACTACACGGGGAACCTCCAGATCGTCTTCGGCGACTTCAAATTTGAGGAGCCGCCGCACACGATCGAGGAGTGCCGAGAGAAGGACATGACTTTCTCGCGGCCGCTGACCGCGACGGTCGCCTTCCAGAACAAGGAGACCGGAGAGATCCGCGAGCAGGCCGTCTTCATGGGCGACTTCCCGTGGATGACCGAGCGCGGGACCTTCATCATCAACGGCACCGAGCGCGTCGTCGTGACGCAGCTCGTGCGTTCGCCGGGCGCCTACGTGATGGCGCCGAAGGACCCCGAAAAGCAGGTCTTCATCGCCAACCTGATGCCTGCCCGAGGCTCCTGGCTCGAGCTCGAAGTCGATAAAAAAGGCAAAGTCTTCGTCCGCATCGACCGCAAGCGGAAACTGCCGGTAACGGTGCTGCTGCGGGCGATGGGCTACGTCGAGGACCAGCAGCTCCTCGACATGTTCGACAACTCGGTCTACCTCCGCCACACGATCGAGGCGGACACCGAAGCGACCAAGACCGAAGAGGGTGCCCTGATCGAGCTGTTCAAAAAGCAGCGCCCGGGCGAGCCGCCGTCGGTGGACGCCGCGAAAGCGCTGCTCGAGCAACTCTTCTTCGACCCCAAGCGCTACGACCTGACCAGGGTCGGCCGCTACAAGCTCAACGCCCGCCTCGATCTCGACATCGACCTCGAGACGCGGGTCCTAACGCACGACGACATCATCGCCCTCGTTAAGGAGCTGGTGACGCTGCCGAAGCTGCTCGGGATCCCGGAGGAGATCGACGAGGAGAACCCGATCAAAGACTATGCCGCGGAGGCAATCACCTATCCGCGCGAGCAGGTCTACGACCACCTCGACGAGTACGAGCACTTCGGCAACCGCCGTCTGCGCACGGTCGGCGAGCTGATCCAGGAGGCCTTCCGCATCGGCCTCTACCGGATGGAGCGCGTCGTCCGCGAGCGGCTCACGACCGAAGACGCGGACGCGATCACGCCGCAGACGATCATCAACATCCGCCCGGTTGTGGCGGCGATGAAGGAGTTCTTCGGGTCCTCGCAGCTCTCGCAGTTCATGGACCAGACGAACAGCCTCGCCGGCCTCACCCACAGGCGGCGGCTCTCGGCGCTCGGCGCCGGCGGCCTGACCCGTGAGCGGGCGCCGATCGAGGTCCGCGACGTGCACCCGACCCACTACGGCCGGATGTGCCCGATCGAGACCCCGGAGGGGCCGAACATCGGCTTGATCGGATCGCTCGCGTCCTACGCGCAGATCTCTGAGCATGGCTTCGTCACGACCCCCTACCGGGTGGTCAAAGACGGCGTTGTTACCGAGGAGATCGTCCACTACGACGCGACCCAGGACGAGGACAAGATCATCGCCCAGGCGAACTCCGAGTTCGATCCGAAAACCGGAAAACTGAAAGGCCCGTTGGTCCTGGTCCGCGCCGGCGAGCAGGAGTACGCGACCGCCGCTCCTAAAGAAGTCGACCTGATGGACGTCTCACCGTCTCAGATCTGGTCGGTGGCGACCTCGCTGATCCCGTTCCTCGAGCACGACGACGCCAACCGCGCGCTGATGGGCTCGAACATGCAGCGGCAAGCTGTGCCGCTGCTCAAACCCGACCCGCCGCTGATCGGGACCGGGATGGAGCGCCGCGCCGCCGTCGATACCGGCGACGTCGTCCTCGCCGCCAACGCCGGCGAAGTCACCCACGTCGACGCCGAAAGGATCGTCGTCACCAGCGGCTCGAAGAAAGACGAGTACCCGCTCCACAAGTTCATGCGGTCGAATCAGGGGACGATCATCCACCAGCGGCCGATCGTCAAGAGCGGCCAGAAAGTGAAGGAGGGCGACGTGCTCGCCGATGGCTCCTCCACCGGTGGCGGCGAGATCGCCCTGGGCAAGAACTGCCTGGTCGCCTTCATGTCCTGGGAGGGCTACAACTTCGAGGACGCGATCATCCTCTCGCAGCGCCTGGTCAAGGACGACGAACTCACCTCGATCCACATCGAGGAGTACGAGATCGACGCCCGCACGACCAAGCTCGGCGACGAGGAGATTACCCGCGACATCCCGAACCGCTCTGAGGAGAGTCTGCGCAACCTCGACGAGCGCGGCATCGTCCGCGTCGGCGCCGAGGTTGTCTCCGGCGACCTTCTGGTCGGCAAGGTCACCCCGAAGGGCGAGACTGAGCTGACTGCCGAGGAGAAGCTGATCCGCGCGATCTTCAAGGAGAAGGCGCGCGAGGTCCGCGACACCTCGCTGAAAGTGCCGCACGGCGAGGGTGGTGTCGTCATCGACGTCCTCACCTTCAGCCGCGACGCCGGCGACGACCTGCCGCCGGGGGTCAACGACCTGGTCCGCGTCTACGTTGCGACCAAGCGCAAGATCGCCGAGGGCGACAAGCTCGCCGGCCGCCACGGGAACAAGGGTGTGATCTCGAAGATCGTGCCCGAGGAGGACATGCCTCACTTGGCCGACGGCACCCCCGTCGACGTCATCCTCAACCCGCTTGGCGTGCCGAGCCGAATGAACATCGGCCAGATCCTCGAGACCCACCTCGGGTGGGTCGCGGCGAACGGCTGGTACGACGACGGCTCCGAGGCCTACAAACAGGCTCATTCCGAGGAGGGCGACGGCCGCGTCTACGTGGCGACGCAGGTCTTCGACGGTGCCACCGTCGAGGACGTCGACAACGCGCTCGTCTCCTGGAACGACGAGAACGCCGAGCGCGGCGTCGATCTCGGGATCGACAAGAGTGCCCGCCCGGGTGCTCGCGCCTCCGGCACGGCCCAGCTCTACAACGGCCGTACCGGCGAGCCCTACGAGGGCAAGGTGACGGTCGGCTACATGTACATCCTCAAGCTGCTGCACCTCGTCGACGACAAGATCCACGCTCGCTCGACCGGCCCGTACTCGCTCGTCACCCAGCAGCCGCTGGGCGGCAAGGCGCAGTTCGGCGGTCAGCGCTTCGGCGAGATGGAGGTCTGGGCGCTGGAGGCATATGGCGCCGCCTACACCCTGCAGGAGATGCTCACGGTCAAGTCCGACGACACCGTTGGGCGCGTCAAGGCCTACGAGGCGATCGTCAAGGGGGAGAACATCCCCGAGCCGTCGATCCCGGAGTCCTTCAAAGTCCTTTTGAAGGAGATCCAGAGCCTCTCGCTCGACGCCAATGTGGTGTCGGAGGGCTCCGACGTCGAAATCTCCGACGAGGAAGACGACCTGTTGAAAGCGGCCGAGGAGCTCGGCATGGACCTGACCGGCGTCCGCGCCGACTCCAGCAACGGAGCCGCGGACGAGCAGGAGGAGCAGGTGGTCGCCGAGGGCGAGGGCGGAACTGATGGTGATGGTGCTGGCAAAGCCGAGGAGGCCACGCCGGCCGAGGTGGAGGACTGATGATCGACATCAATAATTTCGACGCGATCGAGATTGGACTCGCGTCTTCGAAGAAGATCCGCTCCTGGAGTTGGGGCGAGGTAACCAAGCCCGAGACGATCAACTACCGGACGCTGAAGCCCGAGAAAGACGGGCTCTTCTGCGAGCGCATCTTCGGTCCGACCAAGGACTGGGAGTGCTACTGCGGCAAGTACAAGCGGGTCCGCTACAAGGGCATCGTCTGCGAGCGCTGCGGCGTCGAGGTAACCCGCTCCAAGGTCCGCCGGGAGCGGATGGGGCACGTCGACCTCGCTTCCCCGGTCTCGCACATCTGGTTCTTCAAGGGTGTCCCGAGCCGGATCGGCTACCTGATCGACATGGCTCCGAAAGAGCTGGAGAAGGTCCTCTACTTCGCCGCCTCGATGGTGACCTGGGTCGACGAGGAGGCTCGCGACAAGGACGTCGGGAAACTGGAGAAAGAGGTCAAAAAAGTCGTCGACTCCTACGAGTCCGAAAAACAGAAACGGACGCAGGAGCTGAACGAGTCCCTCGAGCGCCGGATCGCCTATCTGGAGAACGGCGCCCAGGACAAATTTGACGACGAAGATCACATCTGGGCTGACTCTCTGAAACTGACCGCGGCGCAGCTGCGGAAGCTCAAAGACGACGACCGGGCGAAAATGATCAAAGAACTGCGCAAACAGTTCGACGCCGAGATCTCCGACACCGAGGCCTACCTCGAAGAGGCCGCGGAGCGGATGCAAGAGGTCTGGAAGATCTTCACGGAGATGAAGCCGAAGGACGTCATCAATGACGAGACGGTCTTCCGTGAGCTCAAGGATCGGTTCGGGTCCCCATTCGGATGGGGCGAGTACTTCCGCGGCGGCATGGGTGCCGAAGCGGTGCGCGACCTGCTCGAACAGGTCGACCTCGAGGCCGAATGCGAGGAGCTCGAGCAGACGATCAACAGCTCCAAAGGGCAGAAACAGGCCCGCGCGGTGAAGCGTCTGAAAGTCGCCAGCGCCTTCAAGAACTCCGAGAACAAGCCGGACTGGATGATCCTCGACGCGGTGCCGGTGATTCCGCCGGAGCTGCGGCCGATGGTGCAGCTGGACGGTGGCCGCTTCGCGACCTCCGACCTCAACGACCTCTACCGCCGGGTGATCAACCGCAACAACCGGCTGAAAAGGCTGCTCGACCTCGGCGCCCCCGAGATCATCGTCAACAACGAGAAGCGGATGCTGCAGGAGGCGGTCGACGCCCTCTTCGACAACGGCCGCCGCGGTCGCCCGGTCACGGGCCCCGGCAACCGGCCGCTGAAGTCGCTCTCCGACATGCTGAAGGGGAAGCAGGGTCGCTTCCGCCAGAACCTGCTCGGTAAGCGCGTCGACTACTCCGGCCGCTCGGTGATCGTCTCCGGCCCGAGCCTGCGGCTGCACCAGTGCGGCCTGCCCAAGCTCATGGCGTTGGAGCTCTTCAAGCCGTTCATCATGGCTCAGCTCGTCGAGCGCAAAGCGGTGCAGAACATCAAGGCCGCGAAGAAGATGGTCGAGTCGATGATCCCGGAGGTCTGGGACGTGCTGGAGGAAGTCATCCACGAGCACCCCGTCCTGCTTAACCGGGCGCCGACCCTGCACCGTCTCGGCATCCAGGCCTTCGAACCGGTTCTGGTCGAGGGCAAGGCGATCCAGGTTCACCCCTTGGTCTGCCACGCCTTCAACGCTGACTTCGACGGCGATCAGATGGCGGTCCACGTGCCGCTCTCGGCCGAGGCTCAGGCCGAGGCCCGGATCCTGATGCTGTCGGCGAACAACATCCTCTCTCCGGCCCACGGGGCGCCGCTGGCGACCCCGACCCAGGACATGGTGCTCGGCATCTACTACCTGACCTACGGTCCGGAAGCAGATGAGCTGGCAAAGATCGACGAGCAGCTGAAGACCGGCAAGGGCACGAACGGTTCGGGCCCGAGCGTCAAGGTGTTCCGCTCCTCGCAGGAGGCCGAGCTCGTCTACGAGAACGGCGGCTGCAAACTGCACGACCAGGCGGAGTACCGCCGGGCCGGCCGCGGCCACTTCCTGACCACGGTCGGGCGGATCATCTTCAACGAGAAGATCGAGCGCGCCCTCGCCGACGCTCTGGAAGACGACTTCGATCCGGAGCAGTTCGAGTTCGTCAACTTCTCGCTGAAGAAGAAGGACATCAACCAGATGGTCTCCGACCTGGTCGAGGCCTACGGTGCACCGGCGGTCTCACAGGTGCTCGATGCCTTTAAGGACCTGGGCTTCCACTACGCCAGCCAGGCCGGGATTACGGTCTCGAAGAACAACGTCGTCTCGCCGCCGGAGAAGCCGGAAATCCTCGATCGCTACGAGAAGGAGACCGAAGCGATTCAGGGCCAGTACGACGAAGGCTATATCACCGCCGAGGAGCGTCACGAGGCTGTGACGGCGCACTGGAATCGGGCTACCGACGAGGTCGCACAGGCGATGGAGGACAACCTCGAAGAGCTGAACCCGATCTTCATGATGGCCAACTCGGGCGCTCGCGGATCGTTCAAACAGATCCGCCAGCTGGCTGGGATGCGCGGCTTGATGGCCAACCCGAAAGGGGAAATCATCGAGCGGCCGATCAAGGCCAACTTCATGGAGGGACTCTCGGTTCTCGAGTACTTCATCTCCACCCACGGCGCCCGAAAGGGCCTCGCCGACACCGCCCTGCGCACGGCCGACTCCGGGTACCTGACCCGGCGCCTGGTCGACGTCGCCCAGGACGTGATCGTCCGCGAGGAGGACTGCAAAACCAAAGAACACATCGAGATGGTCATCCGCAAGGACGACGGCTCCCTCAACGACAACCTGATCGGCCGCCTGGCGGCGAAAAAGCTCGAGACCAAACGCGGTCGCGAACTGCTTAAGCGCAACCAGGAAATCACCCTCAAAGAGGTCGAAGAAATCGCCGAGGCTTTCGCCGACGACGAGGGCGTCAAAGTGCCGGTCCGCTCCGCGCTCAAGTGCGAGGCGGAATCCGGAGTCTGCCGCTCCTGTTACGGGATCGCGCCGGCGACCGGGTCGACGGTGGACATCGGCGACGCGGTCGGGATCATCGCCGCGCAGTCGATCGGCGAGCCTGGCACCCAGTTGACGATGCGGACCTTCCACACCGGTGGTGTGGCCGGTCAGGACATCACCCAGGGTCTGCCGCGCATCGTCGAGCTTTTCGAGGCGCGTAAACCGAAGGGCTTGGCGCAGATGGCGGAGGCCGAGGGCAAAGTCTCGATTGAAGAAACCGACAAAGCGCTGAAAGTGATCGTCACTGAGTCCAGTGGCGAGGAGCACAGCTACAGCTTCCCGCTGCGGACCCGTCTGCACGTCGCCGACGGCGACCGGGTCGAGGTCGGCCAGCAGCTGAACGAAGGCTCGCTCTACCCGGCCGATCTGTTGGCGATCCGCGGGCGCACCGCAGTCGAGCTCTACCTCGTCGACGAGGTGCAGAAGGTCTACCGCGCCCAGGGCGTCGACATCAACGACAAGCACATCGAGCTGATCGCCCGGCAGATGCTGAAGAAGGTGCGGATCGAGTCCAAGGGCTCGACCAGCCTCCTTCCCGGCCAGCTTGAGGATCGCGGCAGCCTCAAACGGCTGAACAAAAAGGTCAAGGAAGAAGGCGGAACGCCGGCCAAAGGCGAGGAGGTCATCCTCGGCATCACCAAGGCCTCGTTGGCGACCGAGTCCTTCCTCTCCGCGGCTTCCTTCCAGGAGACGACGAAGGTGCTCACCGACGCCGCTCTCGAGGGCAAACGGGATCGTCTCGTCGGCCTCAAGGAGAACGTGATCATCGGCAAGCTGATCCCGGCCGCGACCGGTCTCAAGCACTACCGGACGGTCGCGATCGAGCCGGCGGAACCGATCGAGCCCCCCGGTGACGATCTGCTCGAAGAAGACGAGCTGGCCGCCGAACTCGGCGTCGACGGGGTCGAGGCTCCGGCCGAGGGCTTTGGCACTTCCTTCGCGGAGGAGCTAGAGGAGCTGGCGCAGGAGATCGAGTCCACCTCAGAGGAGTCCAAATAAGGACCGCCCAGCGTCCGTAGAGGTAGGAACCCCCACGTGGGGGTTCCTACGGATGTCTGGTTTCCGCAGAAGTGGGTAAATGAGTACTGCAGCTGAGTGACTTCCTTTCTTGAGATGCGAGTCATGCAGAGAGGCCGAGGGACCACCACCCTCGGCCTTTTTGTGTCTTGAGGGTTCCTGCCGGCCCGCAAAACTGGCCAGCTGGCCAGTCCGGTAGATTTCGCGGCTATGGACTCGGCTGAGAAGGTCTGCATCATCGGCGCCGGCGGCTCCGGCATCGTCGCCGCCCAGGTGTTGGATGCGCACGGGATCCCCTTCGACTGCTTCGAGAAGGGCTCCTACATCGGCGGTAACTGGCGCTACGAAAACGACAACGGGATGTCGTCCGCCTACCGCTCGCTGCACATCAACACCTCGCGCCGGGTGATGGCCTTCAGGTCCCTGCCGATGCCCGACCACTTCCCGGACTACCCCGACCACTTCCAGATGGCCGCCTACTTCGATGAATTCGCCGACCACTTCGGGCTGCGGGAGAAGATCAGCTTCCGCACCGAGGTCGTGAACGCGAAGCCGGCCGACGGCGCCTGGGCGGTCACCGTCAAGGGAGAGGACGGGGGAGAGCGGACCGAGCGCTACAGGGCGGTGATCGTCGCCAACGGGCATCACTGGGACCCGCGCTGGCCCGAACCAGCCTTCCCCGGCTCAGAGGACTTCGAGGGCGAGCAACTGCACGCCCACCACTATCGCGAGCCGGACGTCCTGCGCGGCAAGCGGGTCCTGGTCCTGGGTCTCGGCAACTCGGCCGTCGACATCGCCGTCGAGTCCTCGCGGATCGCTGACAAGACCTTCATTTCAACGCGCCGCGGCGCCTACGTCATTCCCAAGTACATCAACGGCAAGCCGATCGACGAGCTCTCGAACCCGATCACGTCGATGACGCCGCTGGCGGTGCAGCGATTCTTCGCGATGCGAGCCCTCGGCGTCGCCTCAGCCGCCGACCCCACCGCCTACGGCCTGCCCAAGCCCGACCACAAGCTCTTCGAGGCCCACCCGACCGTCTCTTCGGAGTTGCTGCCCAGGCTCGGCCACGGCGACATCACCGCTAAGCCCAACATCGACCGCTACCCCGGCGGCCGCACGGTTCGCTTTGTCGACGGCAGCAGCGAGGAGATCGACCTCGTCGTCTACTGCACCGGCTACAAGATGACTTTCCCGTTCTTCGACCCGAAGGTGTTCAGCGCCCCCGAGAACCGTCTGCCGCTCTACCGGCGGGTCGTCTCGGTCGAGCGCCCGGGTCTCTACTTCATCGGCTTCATCCAGCCGCTGGGGCCGATCATGCCGCTTGCCGAGGCGCAGTGCGAATGGGTCGCCGACCTGCTCGACGGCCGGGTGACGCTACCGCCGGCGGGGGAGATGAAGCGAGAGATCGCGCGCGAGGAACGAAAGCAGCGCAAGCGCTTCGTTGCCTCTAAGCGTCATACGGTCGAGGTCGACTTCCACCCTTATCTGCGCGAGATCCGGCGCGAGCGAAAGCGGGCTGAGCAGCCGGCTTGACGACGCGGGTGCGCCCGCCGGGCGGGCAGGGTGGTGCCGGCAGCGCGGCGCCGCCACCGTGGGGGCCGCGACGACGTGGGCCCTGCGGTGACCGCGGTCGCGGCCGCCGCTTGAAGCCGCCATCCTCGTCGGTTGCCGCCTCCGGTTCGTCGTGCTGCTTGGCCGCCCAGTAGACGAGCCACATTGAGGCCAAGACCGGGATCTTGAGCACGACGGCGAGGAAGAAGATGGGCCAGAACCCCGTCACCTGAGTCAGTGTAGAGAGGTGGCCCAGGCGGTCAAAGCCTCGACGTGGGCCTCCTCCAGGCCGAGGTGGGGCTCGGTGGGCACGAGCAGGGTCGGCGCCGCTCGGCTCTCAGCCCACTCGTAACAGCTGGCGTCGAAGTTGTCGTCGACCCAGGCGATCGCCCGCTCGCCGCAGTAGTCCTCCAGCGCGGCCAGCTTCCAGTGGGCGCCACCGCTACGGGGAGCGACGTCGAAGCCGACGTGGGGCAGCTCCGGCAGGCCGAGAATGTGGGGGAGGTAGAAGTTCGCCTTGTCCTCCCAGCCGCTCGCCCAGACCAGCTCGAAGCTCTCTGAGAGTCGCAGCAGCCTGTCGCCGCAGGGCAGCGAGATGCAGTGCGGCACCCCGTCGACCAGCTGCAGCAGCGTATGAGCAGGCCGCTCCTCGAAGCCGAAGAGCGAGATGACGCCGTCGATGTCGACGGCCAATAAAGGCTTAGGAGGCGAAGCTACCAGCGGTAGTGGGCGAAGGCTTTGTTTGCCTGGGCCATGCGGTAGATGTCGTCCTTCCGCTTCCAGGCGCTGCCCTGCTGCTGGTTGGCGTCGAGAATCTCCGAAGCGAGACGCTCGGCCATTGAGTACTCGCGACGGGCGCGGGCGAACTGGACCAGCCAGCGGACCGCGAGGGTGCGGGCGCGACGGGCGGGAACCTCGACCGGAACCTGGTAGGTGGCACCGCCGACGCGGCGGGAGCGAACCTCAAGGACCGGGGTCAGGGTTTTGATCGCCGACTCGAGGACCTCGACCGGATCTTCACCGCTGCGCTCGCCGACGATGGCGAGGCTGTCGTAGACGATCCGCTCGGCAAGGCTCTTCTTGCCGTCGCTCATCACCTTGTTGATCAGCTGCTGGACGAGCCGGTTGCGGTGTCTGGCGTCCGGCTCGATCGGCCGAATCTGTGCGGCGGAGCGGCGAGGCATTACGAAGCTTTGACGCCGTAGCGGGAGCGGGCCTGTTTGCGATCAGAGACGCCGGCTGCGTCGAGGGTGCCGCGGACGACCTTGTAGCGGACGCCCGGCAGATCCTTGACGCGACCACCCCTGATCAGAACCACCGAGTGCTCCTGGAGGTTGTGGCCCTCGCCGGGGATGTAGGTGGTGACCTCCATCCCGTTGGTCAGACGCACACGGGCGATCTTGCGAAGCGCCGAGTTCGGCTTCTTCGGCGTCACCGTGGCGACACGGGTGCAGACGCCGCGGCGCTGGGGAGCGGCTACGCGCTTCTTGCGACCTTGGCCCGACTTGAGGCCCGGCGTCGCGGTCTTCTTCTTCGGGCTCTTGCGGCCCTTCCTGACAAGCTGATTCGTATTCGGCACGGCCGCGCATAGTAGAGCAGTCCGGCGAAAAGCAGCCCGCCGGCCGCGGCGAGCTCGGCGTAGAACCCGTCCTCGAGGACGGCCGAGGCGCCCGCGAAGCGGGAAGTCTGGCTGCCCTCATCGAGGCCGGCGGGGAGGTCGACGAGCAGGATCAGGGCGAGGGAGAGCAGCCCGAGAACCGCCACCAGCAGCCCCAGCCGGCGGGCCTCTCGGCGCAGCGCCACGACTCCGAGGGCGATCGCCGCGAGCCCGACCGGGACCAGGAGGTAGAAGTGGGCGGCGCCCGCCGTCTTCGCGGCCGTCGTCGGGACCTGCGCCACGTCCGGCAGGTCGGCGTACCCGGGCTGGCCGATCTCGACGGCCCGGTAGTCGATGCACTGCGAGACGACGAGGAGGGCGCCGGCGCCGATCAGGACGACTGCGGCGGCGCGGGCGGGAGTCACCACCCGGCTGGCGGCGGTTGCCGCACGGACCAGGAAGGTGCAGCAACGCCGGACGAGGCGGTCGCCGGCGGCGAGGCCCCGGAAGAAGAGAGCGAGCAGCGGCCGCAGGCGCGGCCAGAGCCAAGCCCAGACTCGGCGGGCGGTTCGGGCGCCGTGGTGCCAGGCCAGGAGCAGCGGTGGATAGGCGCGCTGGAGGCCGCGATCGGCGGCCCGATCGACCTGTCGGGACAAGCGCCGCCCCGCTGCTATCATCGCCGCTCGCTCAGGCAGTTTTCGCTGTTTCTTCGCAGGACGCTTCGCCGGGCCCTTGGGGGCCTTTTTTTGCGGCTTATCACCACTACTGAACTTAGGAACCATGGCACGCAGCTTTCCACTCGAGAAAACCCGGAACATCGGGATCATGGCGCACATCGACGCCGGTAAGACGACGACGACGGAGCGCATCCTCTATTACACCGGCCGCACCCACAAAATGGGCGAGGTCCACGAGGGCGCCGCGGTCATGGACTGGATGGAACAGGAGCAGGAGCGCGGGATCACGATCACGTCCGCTGCGACCGCCTGTGAGTGGAACGACCACCGGATCAACATCATCGACACCCCCGGCCACGTCGACTTCACGGTCGAGGTCGAGCGCAGCCTCCGCGTCCTCGACGGCGCGATCGCCGTCTTCGATGCCGTCGCCGGCGTCGAGCCGCAGTCGGAGACCGTCTGGCGCCAGGCCGACAAGTACGGCGTCCCGCGCTTCGCCTACATCAACAAGATGGACCGCACCGGCGCCGACTTCTTCAACTCGGTGGAGACGATGAAGGACCGGCTCGGTGCCAACCCGCTGCCGATCCAGCTGCCGATCGGCGCCGAGGAGAACTTCAAAGGCGTCGTCGACCTGGTGAAGATGAAAGGCCTCGTCTGGACCGACGAGCTCGGCGCCGCCTACGAGGAAATCGAGATTCCCGACGACCTCACCGATCAGGCCGAGGAATACCGGACCCAGCTGATCGAAGCCTGCGCCGACTACGACGAAGAGCTGATGGAAGCCTTCCTCGGCGAGGAAGAGATTCCGCAGGCGAAGCTGATCGACTCGCTTCGCAAAGCGACCCTCTCGACCAAGCTGACCCCGGTCCTTTGCGGCACCTCCTTCAAGAACAAGGGCGTGCAGCCGCTGCTCGACGCGATCGTCGAACTGCTGCCCTCGCCGCTCGAGGTGCCGCCGGTCACCGGCGTCATCCCCGCCGGCAAGGGTCAGGCCGAGGACATCGAGGACACGCGCGAGGCGAGCGACAGCGCTCCCTTCTCGGCGCTGGCCTTCAAGGTCATGTCCGACCCCTACGTCGGCAAGCTCACCTACTTCCGCGTCTACTCGGGCAAGCTCGAGAAAGGCGGCCGGGTCCTGAACGTGAAAACGGGCAAGACCGAGCGGATCGGACGGCTGCTGATGATGCATGCCAACAGTCGCGAGGAGATCGACGAGACCTATGCCGGTGACATCTGCGCCGGCGTCGGCCTCAAGGAAACCGGGACCGGCGACACCCTCGCCGCCCCCGACGCCCCGATCGCCCTCGAGAGCATCGAATTCCCGGAGACCGTGATCGCGGTCGCGATCGAGCCGAAAACGAAAGCCGACCAGGAGAAGATGGGCAACGCCCTGGCTCGCCTCGGCGAGGAGGATCCGACCTTCAAAATCGAATCCGACGAGGAAACCGGCCAGACCCTGATCCACGGGATGGGCGAGCTCCACCTCGAGGTCATCGTCGACCGGATGCTGCGCGAGTTCAAAGTCGAGGCCAACGTCGGCAAGCCGCAGGTCGCCTACCGCGAGACGATCCGCAAGCGGGTCGAGAAGGTCGTCGCCCGGTTCGTGCGTCAGACCGGCGGTCGCGGCCAGTTCGGCCACGTCGTCATCAACCTCGAGCCGGCACCCGGAGAGGGCTTCGTCTTCGAGAACAAAATCAAGGGCGGCGTCATCCCCGGCGAATTCATCGGCCCGGCCGAGCAGGGGATGCGCGAGGCGCTCGAAAACGGCGTCAAGGCCGGTTACCCGATGGTCGACGTCAAAGCCGAACTGGTCGATGGCTCCTACCACGACGTCGACTCTTCGGAGATGGCCTTCAAAATCGCCGGTTCGATGGCGATCCAGGACGGTGCCCGCAAGGCGAACCCGGTCCTGCTGGAGCCGACGATGGCGGTCGAGGTGGTTACGCCCGAGGACTTCCTCGGCGACGTGATCGGCGACCTCTCCCGGCGCCGCGGCAAAGTTCAGGGCCAGGATCAGCGCGGCAACGCCCTCGCCGTCCAGGCTTATGTCCCTCTTGGAGAGATGTTCGGTTACGCGACCGAACTGCGGTCGATGACCCAGGGCCGAGCGACTTACACGATGCAGTTTGAGCGCTACGAGGAGGTCCCCTCGAACATCGCCGAGGAGATCGTCGAGCACCGCTCAGGAGACCCGGTGGGTGCAGCCTCATGAGCCCAACCGCGGCGGGACACTGAACCTGGCTATATTTCCCGGGTTGCCCGCAGGCAGGTAGAAGCTGCCGCGGGAAGTCCGCCCACGAGACTCAAGCACTTAGATCAGACAGAACACGATTTCGAAAGGCGAAACGGAGAGAGATGTCCAAGGAGAAATTCGAGCGCGATAAGCCGCATGTGAACGTCGGCACCATCGGTCACATCGACCACGGCAAGACGACCCTGACGGCCGCGATCACCAAAACCCTCTCCACCGTGGGCGGTGCTGAGGCACAGAGCTTCGAGGAGATCGACAACGCTCCCGAGGAGAAGGAACGCGGCATCACGATCGCGACCTCCCACGTGGAGTACGAGACCGACAACCGGCACTACGCCCACGTCGACTGCCCGGGTCACGCCGACTACGTCAAGAACATGATCACCGGCGCCGCGCAGATGGACGGGGCGATCCTGGTCGTCTCCGCCGCCGACGGCGTTATGCCTCAGACCCGCGAGCACATCCTGCTCGCCCGTCAGGTCAACGTCCCGCACGTGGTCGTCTTCCTCAACAAGATCGACCAGGTCGACGACGACGAACTGGTCGAGCTGGTCGAGGAGGAGGTCAAGGAACTTCTCGACGAGTACGACTTCCCGGGCGACGAGACGCCGATCATCAAAGGCTCGGCGCTGAAGGCGCTGGAAGGCGACGAGGAAGCCCAGAAAGCCGTGTTCGAGCTGGCCGCGGCGCTGGACTCCTACATCCCGGAGCCGACCCGCGAGCTCGACAAGCCCTTCCTGATGCCGATCGAGGACATCTTCTCGATCACCGGCCGCGGCACCGTTGCCACCGGCCGCGTCGAGCAGGGCATCGTTAACACCGGCGACGAGGTTGAGATCGTCGGTATCAAGGACACCACGAAAACCACGGTCACCGGGGTCGAGATGTTCCGCAAGATCCTCGACGAGGGTCAGGCGGGCGACAACATCGGCGCCCTGCTCCGCGGTACCAAGCGCGAGGAGATCGAGCGCGGCCAGGTTCTCTGCAAGCCCGGCTCGATCACCCCGCACACGAAGTTCAAAGCCGAGGTCTACTGCCTGAAGAAGGAGGAGGGTGGTCGCCACACTCCGTTCTTCTCCGGCTACCGGCCTCAGTTCTACTTCCGGACCACCGACGTGACCGGGATCGCCAACCTCCCCGAGGGGACGGAGATGGTGATGCCGGGAGACAACGTCGAGATGACGATCGAGCTGATTCAGCCGATCGCGATGGACCCGGGTCTGCGGTTCGCCATCCGCGAGGGTGGCCGCACCGTCGGCTCCGGCGTCGTCGCCGAGGTCATCGAGTAGCAACGCCACCAGGGACGGGCGCCTTGCCCGTCCCGAACCCCGCCTCCGGGCGGGGAGACAACTGCAAGGACATACGACCGGGGCGGCGCCCCAAGCACAGGGGCCCCGCCCTCTTTGCGCGGTAAAGCGAAGAGAAAGACAAGAGACGCACCGAAGTGGCAACCATCGCGGCACAGAAAATTCGAATCCGACTGAAGGCGTACGACCACGACGCCATAGATCGGGCTGCCAAAGAGATCGTCGAGACCGCCGAGCGCACCGGCGCGACCGTCTCCGGCCCGGTGCCGCTGCCCACCGAGAAAAACGTCTACTGCGTGATCCGCTCCCCGTTCAAGGACAAGGACTCGCGCGAGCACTTCGAGATCCGCACCCACAAGCGGCTGATCGACATCCTCCAGCCGTCGCCGAAAACGGTTGACTCGCTGCAGCGCCTGGACTCGCTGCCGGCCGGCGTCGACATCGAGATCAAGCTCTAGGTGCTGCGGTGGCTGCGATTCTCGGCAAGAAGCTCGGCATGACCCAGGTCTTCCAGGAGGACGGCAGCGTCATCCCCGTAACCGTGATCGAGGCCGGCCCCTGCAAGATCACCGCTGTCCGCGACAGCGATCGGGACGGCTACTCGGCCGTGCAGCTCGCCTTCGGCGAGGTCAAGCAGGGCAAGCTCAGCAAGGCCGAGGAAGGCCACCTGAAAAAGGCCGGCGCCGCGCCGATGCGCCACCTGGTCGAGTTCCGCGACGAGGACCTCGGCGCCGAGGAGGGTCCGAAGGTCGGCGACGACGTCACCGTCGAGGGCTTCGAGGCCGGCCAGAAGGTCAAAGTCGCCGGGATCTCGATCGGCAAGGGCTTCCAGGGCGGGATCAAGCGCCACAACTTCAGCCGCGGCCCCGTCAGCCACGGCTCCCACAATGTCCGTGCTCCGGGTTCGATCGGTGCCAGCGCCTTCCCCGCCCGCGTCTTCAAAGGGATGCGGATGCCGGGTCAGATGGGCAACAAGCGGGTCACCCAGAAGGGCCTCGAAATCGCCGACGTCGACGCCGAGCGCAACCTGCTGCTGATCAAGGGCTCGGTCCCCGGCTCCCGCAACGGAATCGTCGAGGTGCGGACCGATGGCTGACGCGAAAGCACCCGTCCTCGGCAAGAGCGGCAAAGCCGACCTGCCGAAAGAGCTCTTCGCCGAGCCCTTCCACCAGTCGCTGGTGCACGAGGCCGCGCGCGCCGACCTCAACGCCCGCCGCCAGGGCACGGCATCGACCCTGACCCGCGGCGAGGTCTCCTTCACGACCGCCAAGGCCTGGCGCCAGAAGGGCACCGGCCGCGCCCGCGTCGGCACGCTCGGCGTCCCCAACCGCTTCGGCGGCGGCGTCGCCTTCGGCCCGAAGCCGCGCAAGTACACGGTCAAGGTCAACCGCAAAGCCCGCCGCCGGGCGATGCGCTCCGCCCTCTCGGTCCACGCCGAGCGCGGCTCGGTCGCCGTCCTCGACGCCAAGGACTTCGAGACGCCGTCGACCAAAGCCGCCGCCCAGGCTCTGGCCAAATGGGGCGCGAAGAACCCGATCCTCCTCCTCGTCACCGCCGAGGAGATCGGCGCGATGAAGAGCTTCCGCAACCTTCCCCGCACCCACGTGCTCGAGGTCGGCGCCGCCGGCGTCGCCGACGTGATCGGCGCCGCCGCCGTCGTCCTCTCCGAAACCGCGCTGGAAACCCTGAAGGAGAGGCTCTCCTGATGGACCCCCGCACGATCCTCATCCGCCCGGTGATTTCGGAGAAGAGCTACGCCTTGATCGCCGAAGGCAAGTACACCTTCCGGGTCGACGACCGCGCCCACAAGACCCAGATCGCGCAGGCGGTCGAAGAGGTCTTCGGCGTCGACGTCGCCGGGGTCCGCACCGCGAAAGTGCGCTCGAAGCCGAAGCGCCGCGGTCTGACCAAAGGCCGCACCCGCGCCTGGAAGAAGGCGATCGTCCAGCTCGCCCCGGGCGAGCGGATCGAGCTGTTCGAGGGCGCCGAGACCGCCTAGGAGACCTGAGAGATGCCGAACCGCAAAACCAAACCGACCAGCCCCGGCCGCCGCTTCGCGACCTACCCGCTGCGCGAGCAGCTGACCGCGACCGAGCCGGAGCGGAAGCTGACCGAGGGTCTGAAGAAGAGCGGCGGCCGCAACGCCAACGGCCGCATCACCTCCCGCCACCGCGGCGGCGGCGCCAAGCGGCGCTACCGCAAGATCGACTTCAAGCGGCTCAAGGACGGCGTCCCCGCGAAAGTGGCCTCGATCGAGTACGACCCGAACCGCACTTGCTACATCGCCCTCCTCCACTACGCCGACGGGCACAAGGACTACATCCTCGCCCCGGCTCAGCTGAGCGTCGGCGACGTCGTTAAATCCGGTCCCGAGGCGGACATCAAACCGGGCCACTCGCTGGAGCTCGGGCAGATGCCGACCGGCACCATCGTCCATAACGTCGAGCTGATCCCCGGCCAGGGCGGCAAGCTCGGCCGCTCCGCCGGCACCTCGATTCAGCTTGTCGCGAAGGAGGGGGAGATGGTGACCCTGCGCCTGCCTTCATCGGAGATGCGGATGGTCCGCGCCAACTGCCGCGCCACCGTCGGCGTCCTCTCCAACGCCGAGCACCAGAACATGAAGGTCGGCAAGGCCGGCCGCAGCCGCCACAAGGGCAAGCGCCCGCAGTCGCGCGGCGTCGCGATGAACCCCGTCGACCACCCGCACGGCGGCGGCGAGGCGCACCACACCACCGGTGGCCATCCGGTCACCCCGTGGGGCAAGCCGACCCTCGGCTACCGCACCCGCAAGAAGGGCAAGCAATCCGACCGCTACATCGTCCGCGGCCGACGCCGCGGCAAGAAGAAGGGCCGTTAAAGATGGGACGTTCGACGAAAAAGGGCCCGTGGGTCGAGGAGCGCCTGATGGGGCGGATCACCGCCCTCAACGAGGCCGGTAACAAACAGATGCTGAAAACCTGGTCGCGGACCTCGACGATCTTCCCGGAGATGGTCGGTCACACGATCGCCGTCCACGACGGCAAAAAGCACGTCCCGGTCTTCATCTCGGAGTCAATGGTCGGGCACAAGCTCGGCGAGTTCGCTCCGACCCGGACCTTCCGCTCGCACGGTGGCAAGGAATAACGATGGCCGACGATAAAAAAGACAAAAAAGCTGCGAAAAAACCGGCTGCGAAATCCGACGCCAAAAAAGCGAAAGCCAAAAAAGCTCCGGCTAAAAAAGCGGAGAAAAAAGCAGCGAAAAAACCGGCGGCGAAAAAAGAGTCTAAAAAACCGGCGGCGAAAACCGACGTCAAAAAAGACTCCAAAGCTAAAAAAGAGCCAGCTAAAAAAGCCGCTCCCAAAAAAGCGAAAGCGCCGGCCGCGCCCCCCGTCGTCAAAGCCAAAGCCCGCTACGTGCGGATCGCCCCGCGCAAGGTGCGACTGATCGCCGATCAGGTGCGCGGCATGCACATCGAGCAGGCGCGGGCGCTGCTGGCGTTCTCCCCCCGCGGCGCCGCCGAGCCGATCCAGAAGCTGATCAACTCCGCCGCCGCCAACGCGGAAAACAACCACGACTTGATCGGTGACGAGATGCGCGTTTCCTCGATCACCGTCGACGAGGGTCCGACCCTGCGCCGCTTCCGCCCCCGGGCGATGGGCCGGGCGACCCCGATCAACAAGCGAACCAGCCACATTGCCGTGGCTCTAACCCCGGTGGAGGACTAGGCATGGGACAGAAGATCCACCCCGAGGGTTTCCGGGTCGGCTACATCCACGACTGGAAGTCGAACTGGTACGAGGACAAAAACTTCGCCGACGTCCTTCAGGAAGACCTGCAGATCCGGGACCACATCGAAAACAAGCTTTCCCACGCCGGCCTCTCGAGCATCACGATCGAGCGCCGCGGCGAGGTCGCGGTGGACATCCACACCGCCCGCCCCGGCATCGTCATCGGCAAGTCAGGCTCAGAAGTCGACGCCCTGCGCAAAGAGCTGCACAAGCTCACCGGCAGCCCGGTGAAAGTGAACATCCGCGAGGTCAAGCGCCCCGAGCTCGACGCCAAACTGGTCGCCCAGTCGATCGCCGAGCAGCTGCAGAACCGGGTCGCCTTCCGGCGCGCGATGAAACGGGCCCTGACCTCGGCGATGCGCTCCGGCGCCAAGGGCGTCAAGGTCCAGGTCTCCGGCCGCCTCGGCGGGGCCGAGATGGCGCGGACCGAACAGTATTCCGATGGCCGAGTGCCGCTGCACACGCTGCGCGCCGACATCGACTACGGCTTCTTCGAGGCCCGCACGACGACCGGCCGGATCGGCGTCAAATGCTGGATCAACAAGGGCGAGGTCATGCCCGAGGGCTTCCGCTCCGATCTCGTCTCCGGCGACTCCGCCGGTGCCCCCGATGGTGGTCGCGGCGGTCGTCGCGACGATCGTGGTGGCGGCGGGCGCGGTCGTGGCCCCGGCGGCGATCGTGGCGGCCGCGGCCCAGGTGGGGATCGCGGTGGACGCGGTGGCGGCGGTCGTGGCCCCGGCGGCGGACGCGGCGGTCCCGGTGGCCGCGGTGGCCAGCGCGGAGGTGGTCGCTGATGTTGATGCCGAAACGCGTTAAGCACCGCAAACAGTTCCGCGGCCGCATGCGCGGCAACACGAAGGGCGGCAGCAGCGTCGCCTTCGGCGAGTACGGGATCAAGGCGGTCGAGCGCGGCTGGATCACCAACCGCCAGATCGAGGCCGCCCGTGTCGCGATGACCCGCAAGATCAAACGTGGCGGCAAGGTCTGGATCAACGTCTTCCCGGACAAGCCGTACACGAAGAAGCCGGCCGAGACCCGGATGGGCTCGGGCAAGGGCAACCCGGAGGGGTGGGTCGCCGTCGTCAAGCCCGGCAAGGTGATGTTCGAGCTGGCCGGCGTCCCCGAGGAGCTGGCGCGCGAAGCGCTGCGCCTGGCGGGCCACAAGCTTCCGGTGAAAACCAAATTCGTCATGCGCGAGGGGGCCGGCGAGTAATGAAGGCGGCCGAGGTGCATAACCTGAAAGACGACGAGCTGGTGGCGAAACTGATCGACGCCAAGCAGGAGGCCTTCAACCTCCGCTTCCGGCACGCCACCGGCGAGCTCGAGAACAGCGCCCGCCTTGGAGCGGCGAAGAAGGACATCGCCCGGCTGCTGACCGTGGCGCGCCAGCGCGGCATCGATGTTGAGAAAGAGACCCGACGGATATGAGCGACGACGAGCAGAAAAAAGACGAGACGACTGAGGAGCCCCAGGCCGAGGAGACGGTCGAGGAGGCCCCCGCGGCTGAGACCGCGGAGGAGGCCCCTGCCACCGAGGAGCCCGCTGCCGCTGAGGAGGCGCCCGCTGAGGAGGCTCCCGCCGAGGAGGCTGCTGAGGCCCCTGCCGCCGAAGAGGCTCCCGCCGAGCCCAATCCCGAGGACGATCTTCCCTGGAAGGAGAGGCGGCGGCTGCAGAAATCGCGCCGGCAGCCGCGCAAAGCCAATCCTTCCGATCCCGCGGAGCGCGCCGCGCAGCGGGCCGAGGAACGACGGGTCAGAGCAAATCTGCGCCGCAAGCAGCGCGAGGCCGCGAAGGCGGAGCGCACCCCCGGCACCGGCACCCCGCCGGCCGAGCGCGAGGCGAACGCGGCCAAGGTGCGGCAGGGGATCGTCGTCTCCAGCAAGGGCGACAAATCGATCACGGTCCGCATCGACATCGCCCGCCGCCACCGCACCTACGAGAAGATCGTCCGCAGCTCGACCAAGCTGCACGCGCACGACGAGCGCAACGAGGCCGGCGAGGGCGACGTCGTCCGCGTGGTCGAGACCCGGCCGCTCTCCAAGACCAAGCGCTGGCGCCTGGTCGACGTCGTGGAGAAGGCGAGGTAGGGCGATGATCCAGCAGGAGTCCAGGCTCAAGGTTGCCGACAACTCGGGCGCGCGTGAGATCCTCTGCATCAGGGTCAAAGGCGGCTCGCACCGGCGCTACGCCA
>VAYN01000015.1:60895-67282 GCA_005885405.1 Actinomycetota bacterium
AGGCGGTCGTCGTTCGCACCCGTAAGCCGCTGAGCCGCCCCGACGGCACCTACATCTCCTTCGACGAGAACGCCGCGGTGCTGATCGACCCCGCCAGCAACAACCCGCGCGGGACCCGCATCTTCGGGCCCGTCGCGCGCGAACTTCGCGACCGCAACTTCATGAAAATCATCTCGTTGGCGCCGGAGGTGCTCTAGAGATGGCTAAGTCCATGCGCATTCGGACGAATGACCAGGTGCTGATCATCGGCGGCAAGGACGCCGGCAAGAAAGGCCGCGTCACCCGCACCGACCCGAAGAAGCGCCGCGTCTACGTCGAGAACCTGAACATCATCAAGCGCCACGAACGGCCGCGCTCCCAGGGTGACCTGAAAAACGCGCAGGCTGGCGGGATCGTCGAGAAGGAGGGGCCGATCGACGTCTCCAACGTGATGCTGCTCGATCCCAAAGACAACAAACCGACTCGCATCGGCGTCCGCGTCGACAAAGGTGGCAAGCGCGTCCGCTACGCGAAGCGGTCGGGGAAAGAGATCGGCTGATGGAGGCGACCGTGGCACCCACCTCTCAGGCCGCTCCGCCGCCGCGCCTGCGCGACAAATACGAGCAGGATGTGCTGCCGGCGCTGACCCAGAAATTCGGCTACTCAACGCCGATGCAGGCCCCACGCCTGGAGAAGATCACGCTCAACATGGGGCTTGGCAAAGAGAAACAGGACAAACGCTCCTTCGAGCTCGCCCAGGAGCAGCTGGCGACGATCGCCGGCCAGCACCCGAACGTGCGCCGCGCCCGCAAGTCGGTCGCCTCCTTCAAGCTGCGGGAGGGGATGCCGGTGGGCGTTTCGGTGACGCTGCGCCGCGCTCGCATGTGGGAGTTCCTCGATCGTCTGGTCTCGATCGCGGTGCCGCGGATCCGCGACTTCCGCGGTCTCAACCCGCGCTCCTTCGACGGCCGCGGCAACTACTCGATGGGCGTCAAAGAGCAGCTGATCTTCCCCGAAATCGACTACGACTCAATCGACGTCGTCCGGGGTCTTGACATCACGATCACGACTTCCGCTAAAACTGACCTCGAGGCTTTCGAGCTGCTGCTCGGGCTGGGGATGCCCTTCGCCCAGGAGGGGCGTCCCGGTCAGGCCGAGCGCGAAGCGAAAGAAAAAGAAGCCGAAGAGGAGCAGCTCAAGGAGGAGGCCCGCCAGAAGGCTGAAGTCGAGCAGGCGGCCCTCGAGCAGCTGAAAGAGGAGAACCCGGAGGCCTACGCCAAGCCAGAAGGCGACAGCGAGGATGAGGGTGCCGCCGAGGGCGGAGACGAGGCCGGCGACACGGCCGAGGAGAGTTCAGACAATGGCTAAGACTTCGATGAAGGTGAAGCAACAGCGCGAGCCCAAGTTCAAGTCGCGCCGTTACAACCGCTGCCGCCGCTGTGGCCGGCCGCGTGCCTACCACCGCAAATTCGGCCTCTGCCGGATCTGCCTGCGCGAGGCCGCGCACGAGGGGTACATCCCCGGAATGACCAAGTCGAGCTGGTAGACGAGAACCGTGCACACTGACCCAATCGCCGATTACCTGACCCGGATTCGAAACGGCATCCGTGCCGGCCATGACGAGGTGGAGATTCCCCTCAACGGCCTCAAGCTGGAGATGTCCCGCATCCTCAAGGAGCAGGGCTACATCAAGGACTTCAGCCGCAAGCCCGCCCGGGTCGGCGAGGTGATCAACGTCGAGCTCAAGTACACCCAGGACCGCCAGCCGGTGATCCTTGGGATCGAAAGGGTCTCCCGCCCGGGCCGGCGCCGCTACGTCAACCACGAAAACGTTCCCCGGGTCGACGGCGGTACCGGCACCGCGATCGTCAGCACTTCGGTCGGCGTTATGACCGGCCACGAAGCGCGCAGCAAGGGCGTCGGTGGCGAGGTCGTCGCCTACGTTTGGTGAGGGTTGTCTAGATGAGCCGAATCGGAAGAAAGCCCGTTCCCGTCCCCGACGCCGTCTCGGTTGAGATCGGCGAGGGCGGTATTGCCGTCAAAGGCCCGAAAGGGGAGCTGCGGCAGGTCCTCTCGCCGGAGATGAAGATCGAGCAGGAGGACGGCAACGTCACCGTTTCCCGGCCCACCAACCGCGGTGAGCACCGGGCCCTGCACGGCCTCACTCGCAGCCTGATCGCGAACATGGTTGAGGGCGTAACCGACGGTTTCGAGAAGCGCCTGGAGATCCAGGGCGTCGGCTACCGCGCCGCCCTGAAAGGAAAAAAACTCGAGCTTGCGCTCGGCTACTCGCACCCGGTCGCGATCGAGGCGCCGGAGGGGATCGACTTCGAAGTCCCGCAGCCGACCGAAATCATCATCAAAGGCATCGACAAGCAGCTCGTCGGCCAGGTCGCCGCGGACATCCGCAAGCGCCGGCCACCGGAGCCCTACAAGGGCAAGGGCATCCGCTACAAGGACGAGCAGGTCCTGCGAAAGGTGGGTAAGCGCGCATGACCGTTCTCACCAAGCGCCAGCGCCGGCTCAAACGGCAGCGCCGGGTTCGCGCCCGCGTCAAAGGCACCTCCGAGCGGCCCAGGCTCTCCGTCTACCGCTCGAACAAGGGCGTCTTCGCGCAGCTCATCGACGACACCAAAGGCCACACGGTGGCCGCGGTCAACTGGATCGAGCCGGACCTGCGCAAACTCACCGCTTCCGAGCAGGCGAAGAAGGCCGGCGAACTGCTGGCTGAGCGGGCGAAGAGCGCCGGCGTCGAAACCTGCGTCTTTGACCGCGGCGGCTACCAGTACCACGGCCGCGTCAAGGCCCTCGCCGAAGGCGCGCGAGAGGGGGGTCTGGCTTTCTAGAACCGTAGTTTCGCTACGGTGGGCCGCTGCTTATGAAGGGTATGGACGTCAAGAACGTGGAAACGGTTAGCCCCCGCGGGCTGGACCTGCAGGAGCGCGTGATCGAGATCAACCGCGTCGCCAAGGTAGTCAAGGGCGGCCGGCGCTTCTCCTTCACCGCACTCGTCGCTGTCGGCGACGAGGAGGGCGTGGTTGGGATCGGCTACGGCAAGGCCCGCGAGGTCCCGCTGGCGATCCAGAAGGGCGTTGAGGACGCCCGCAAGAACTTGATCCGGGTGCCCAAATACGGGAACACCATCACCCACCGCATCATCGGCCGCTTCGGCGCCGGCCACGTGGTCCTGCGCCCGGCCAGCCCCGGTACCGGCGTCATCGCCGGCGGCGGCGTCCGCGCCGTGCTCGAGCTCGGCGGCGTCCGCGACGTGCTGACCAAGAGCATCGGTACCCAGAACCCGATCAACCTCGTCAAGGCGACGATGGACGGTCTCGTCCGCCTGCGGCGCCCGGAGGAGGTTGCCGAGTTGCGCGGGTTGACCGTCAGCCAGGTGTTGGGGTTGGACGGGAACGGAAACGGGGCGCAGCCGACGGAAACCATTTCCGCCGAGCAGCCTGAGGCCGCAGAAGTGAAAGCTTCCGAGGGTGCAGAGGCCGAGAAAGAGGCTCCGGCGCAGCCGGCTGAGCAACCCGCAGAGGGTGAGCAGGCGTGAGCAAAGTCAAGGTCCGCCAGATTCGCTCTGCCGCTAAGACCAACCCCAACCAGAAAGCGACTCTGAAGGCGCTGAAGCTGGGGCGGATCGGCAAATCTGCCGAGCTCAAAGACTCCGAGCAGCTGCAGGGCCAGCTGCGGGTCGTCTCCCACCTCGTGGAGGTCGACGGTGGCTGAGAAAAAAGAGACCCCCCGCTCCGAGGAGATCGGTCTCCACAACCTGAAGCCGAAGCCCGGCTCGAAAAGGCCGCGCAAGCGGATCGGTCGCGGCGAGGGTAGCGGCCTCGGCAAGACCTCTGGCCGCGGCCACAAGGGCGCCGGCTCCCGCTCGGGCCGTAAGCGCAAGGCCGGCTACGAGGGCGGGCAGAACCCGATCCACATGCGGATGCGAAAGCTCCGCGGCCCGCACAAAAAGCAGTCGATGCCGTTTGAGAACTTCCGCACCAAGACCCAGCCGGTCAATCTGGCCGACCTCGAGGAGCGCTTCGACAGCGGCGCCGAAGTGACGCTGGAGAGCCTCAAGGAGAAGGGTCTGGCCACCCGCAAGGACCCCGTCAAGATCCTCGCCCGCGGCGAGATCAAGAAGAAACTCGCGGTCCACGCGCACGCTTTCAGCGCTGCTGCCAAAGAGAAGATCGAGGCGGCCGGCGGTTCCTGTCACACTCTGGAGCCGTAATGCTCAGAACTATTCTCAACGCGTTCAGCGTTGCCGACATTCGCAAGAAGCTTGCGTTCACGGCAGCGATGCTGTTGCTTTACCGGCTCGGCGCCTACATCCCAGCTCCTGGGGTGGACACCCAGGCCGTAAGTGAAATCCAGAACAACTTCGGCGGCTCCGGTGTCCTCGGCTTCCTCAACCTCTTCTCCGGCGGAGGACTGGAACGGCTCAGCCTCTTCGCGTTGGGGATCATGCCCTACATCACCGCCTCGATCATCCTGCAGCTGCTGACCGTGGTCGTGCCCTCGCTCGAGCGCCTCCAGAAAGAGGGCGAAGTCGGGCAGCAGAAGATCACCCAGTACACGCGCTACCTCACCGTCGGTCTCGCCTTTGCGCAGTCGATCGGCTACGTCTTCCTCTTCCGCTCCTTCGGCAACGAATCCGGCACCAGCGTCGTCGGCAACCTCACCTTCCCCAAGCTTTTCCTGATCGTGATCTGCCTCACCGCCGGCTGCACCTTGCTGATGTGGCTGGGCGAGCTGATCACCCAGCGCGGGATCGGCAACGGGATCTCGCTGATGATCTTCGCCTCGATCGCCTCGAGCATCATCCCCGGCCTCTCCAAGTGGTGGAACAACCCCGACCAGGTCTTCGTCGTGATGATGCCGTTCATCGCCCTCGCGGTGATCGTCGCCATCGTCTTCGTCCAGGAGGGCCAGCGCCGGATCCCGGTCCAGTACGCGAAACGCGTCGTCGGCCGCAAAATGACCTCGGGCGGCTCGACTTACCTGCCGCTGCGGGTCAACATGGCCGGCGTCATCCCGGTCATCTTCGCCGCCTCGATCATGGCCTTCCCGCCGACGATCGGCCAGCTGATCAACACCCCGGCCGCGCTCGACTTCGCCGCCTTCTTCGAACCGAACGGTTGGGCCTACGTGATCGGCGAGGTCTTCTTCATCATCGTCTTCACCTACTTCTACACGGCGGTCACCTTCAACCCGGTCGATCAGGCCGACAACCTGAAGAAATACGGCGGCTTCATCCCCGGTGTGCGCCCAGGGCGACCGACTGCCGAGTACCTCGACAGGATCCTCTCGCGCCTGACTTTCCCCGGCGCGCTCTACCTCGGCGCCGTCGCGGCGCTGCCGACGATCCTGATCAGCCAGACCGCTGCGAACTTCTACTTCGGCGGCACTTCCATCCTGATCGTGATCGGCGTCGCGCTGGACACGGTCAAGCAGCTGGAGGCGCAGCTGATGATGCGTAATTACGAGGGTTTCCTGAAATAAGCTGCCTGGATGGCTGAGCTGAATCTCGTACTTCTGGGCCCGCCCGGGTCGGGCAAGGGCACCCAGGGGGAGCGCTTGAACGAAGACCTGCGGCTGCCGTATTACGCGACCGGGGACATCCTCCGCGGCGCGGTGCGGGACGAAACCGAGCTTGGGCGCGAAGCGAAGGAGTACATGGACCGCGGGGACCTGGTTCCCGACGAGGTGATCGTTGGTGTGATCGCCGAGCGGATCGACTCCAGCGAGGCGCTCGACGGCTTCATCCTAGATGGCTTTCCCCGCACCACTCCCCAGGCCGAGGCGCTCGACGCGAAGCTGAGTGAGCTGGGCCGGGGGGTGACGGCGGTGCTGCTGATCGACGTCTCCGACGACGAGGTCGTGCGGCGGCTCGGCGGCCGGCGCACCTGCGAGGCCAACGGGCACGTCTACCACGTCGAGTTCGAACCGCCCAAGCAGGAGGGCGTCTGCGATATCGACGGCTCGCCGCTGATCGTTCGCGACGACGACAAGCCCGAGGTGATCCGCAAGCGTCTCGAGACCTACCACGAGAAGACCAAGCCGCTGGTCGACTACTACGACAGCCGCAGCGTCCTGCGCCGGATCGCCGGCGAGGCGGCGCCCCAGGACGTCGCCGAGCAGATTCGCCGCACCCTTGCAACGCTGCGAATGGAGCAGGACGAGGCCGTCTGACGGCCCTTGCAGTTCCCGTTTGCGCCGACCACTAGCGTGTACCGGATGATCATCAAAAAGACCCCGGAGCAGGTCGAGAAGATGGCCGCCTCGGGCGCGATCCTCGTCCGCTGCCTGAAGATGCTCGCTTCGAAAGCGCGGCCCGGGGTCACGACCGGGGAGCTCGACGCGGCGGCGGAGAAGTTCATCCGCTCGCAGGGCGCCGAGCCGGCCTTCAAG
>VAYN01000016.1:0-513 GCA_005885405.1 Actinomycetota bacterium
AGCCGGCGGCGGCGCTTGTCCCAGAGCGCGATCGCGAACATCCCCCGCAGCCGCTCGACGAACCGCTCCCCCTCCTCCTCCCAAAGGTGGACGAGGACCTCGGTGTCGCAGTCGGTGGCGAAGCGGTGGCCCTTGCCCTCGAGCTCGCGCTTGAGCTCGCGGTAGTTGTAGATCTCGCCGTTCTGGACGACGACGGCGCTTCTGTCCTCGTTTTCGATCGGCTGATGGCCGTGGGCGAGATCGATGATCGAGAGACGGCGCGCAGCCAGCGCCGCCAGCCCCTCGCAGAAGAGCCCCTCGTCGTCGGGCCCCCGGTGGACGAGCCGCCCGCTCATCCGCGCCACCGCCTCGCGGTCGGGGCCGCGCTCTCGCTCAGCGGCGACGACGCCGCAGATACCGCACATGCGCGGCAGTCTCGCAGCCGCGCCCTACGGTTTCGGCGGCGGGGTGTTCGCCGGGCCCTGCCCCATCACCTTGCCGACCGTTGCCAGCAACACCTGCACGTAGAGGTGG
>VAYN01000016.1:533-13848 GCA_005885405.1 Actinomycetota bacterium
CCAGGTCTCCTCGCGAGTGATCCGGGTCTGGGCGAAGCCGGTGACGCCGGGGCGGACGACGAGGCGCTGCCAGTACTGGGGGATCTCGCGGCAGAGCTCGGCGTAGAAGGTGGGCCTGATCGGGCGCGGGCCGACGATCGACATGTCGCCGCGCAGCACGTTCCAGAGCTGCGGCACCTCGTCGAGGTGGGTCTTCCGCAAGGCGCCGCCGATCCGGGTCCGCTCTTCCTCGGTCCGCCGCGTCAGCTCCTCGCCGTAATAGGGCCCGAGGCGCGTTTCCGCGTCGGGCTTCAGGGTGCGGAACTTGTACATCCAGAAGAGGTGGCCGGCTTTGCCGACACGGGCACCGCGGTAGAGGACCGGGCGGCCGGAGTCGAGGGAGATGACCAGCGCGATCAGTGCCAGCAGCGGCGAGAGGACGAGCAGGATCGCGGCGGATATGAGGATGTCGAGCGCCCGCAGGACCGGGTCTATCGGCCGGGGGTCGCCCTCCGCTGCGGGCGCGACGAGTTCTTCGAGGCCGGGTTCGGCCTCGGGAAGCTCGCTCAGGAAGGCGTTACGGGATGAGGCTCTTCGCGCAATGGTTGGGCTCCGACGGTACCGAGGATGGTCTCGACCAGGAAGGCGGGATCGCGGTGGGTGGGCGTCGCCTCGGCGGTGCGCTTCTCCAGCACCAGCGCCCGGGCGTCGGTCAGCGGCCGCAGGCGACCGGAGCGGATCAGGGCTTCGTCGACGCCGCCGAGGCGGCCGCCGTAGGTGGTGTAGACCGGCGTCGCCAGGGCGGCGGCCTCGCGGTTCATCGTGCCCCCGGCGGAGAGGACGAGGTCGGCCAGGGCGACAAGGCTCTGCGCCTCAACCGCACCCGGCGGGACGATCACCGAGGGCAGCCCGAGGCCGGTTATGAACTCGCGCTGGGCGTCGGTCCGCGGCAGGACGACGGCGTGGACCCCCTCATCGCGACCAAGCCGGTCGAGGACCTTGGGGAAGAGCGGGTTCGATTTGCGGTGGTAGAGGGAGACGTCGGGTGGCGGGCGGACGATGACGACCACCCGGTCGGTCTCGACCCCGAGCCGGGTCAGCGCCTCCGGGTCGGGCTCGAAGTCGTAGAGGTAGTACTCCTCCTTCAAGCCCGGGTAGGGGAAGAACTTGGCCTCGGTGACGCCGAAGCGGCGCAGGCGGTCAAGCGGGACCGAGTCCGGGAACATCACCCGACGGGCAAGGCGGCAGCCGATCCGGTGCTGGGTGACCGCGTACTCGTAGTCGTGCATGTTGGCCTCGGGGACGCCGAGCGTTTTCGCCGCGATCGCGAGGTCGTTGGAACCGTGGGCGAGCGCGAGGTCGAAGCCGCGGCCGCGGCCAAACTTCAGCATCCCGGCACTGCGGCCGGCGAGAGCCGCCGCCTTGCGCATCCGCGAGGCGCCGCCGTGGCGGCCGATCGGGGTGTGGTCGAGGCCGTGGAGCGCCAGCAGCTGCTGGGTCTGGGCGTAGTCGCGCGAAGTGATCTCGACCTCGTGGCCTTCGGCCCGCAGTCGCTCGATGATCGGGCGCAGCACGAGGACGTGCGCCGGGGCGCTCATGTCGACCCACACCTTCATGGGCTAAACGGTCGCAGCCAGCTCGGCGTAAAGCGGGAAGCGGTCCATCAGGGCGCCGGTGCGCGCCCGCAGGTCGTCCTTGGCCGAGTCGAAGTCGGAGCCGAGGGCGGCGACGATCACCTCGGCGATCTCGGTCATCTCCTCGGTGCCCATACCGCGCGTCGTCAGCGCCGGGGTGCCGATCCGCAGACCGGACGGGTTCATCGGCGGCCGCTCGTCGAAGGGGATCGCGTTGCGGTTGACCGTGATCCCGACCGCGTCAAGCCGGTCCTCCGCGGTCTGGCCGTCGAGGCCGGTCGGGGTGAGGTCGACGAGGACGAGGTGGACGTCGGTGCCGCCGGTGATCACCGGGACGCCGCCCGCTTCGAGGCCGGAGGCCAGCGCCCGCGCGTTGGCGATCGTCTGCCGCTGGCGCTGCTTGAACTCCTCGCTGGCGGCGATGTGGAGCGCGACCGCCTTGGCGGCGACGGTGTGCATCAGCGGCCCGCCCTGCTGGCCGGGGAAGATCGCCTTGTCGATCGCTTTCGCGTGCTCCTCGCGGCAGAGGATCATGCCGCTGCGGGGGCCGCAGAGGGTCTTGTGGATCGTCGTCGTGACGACGTCGGCGTGCTCGACCGGGTTCGGGTGCTCGCCGGCGGCGACGAGGCCGGCGAAGTGGGCCATGTCGACCATCAGCTTGGCGCCGACCGAGTCGGCGATCTCGCGGAAGGCGGCGAAGTCGAGCCGGCGCGGGTAGGCCGACCAGCCGGTGACGATCAGCGCCGGCCGGTGCTCCTGGGCGAGGCGCTCGACCTCCTCCATGTCGACCAGGAAGTCCTCGCGACTGACGTGGTAGGGCACTGGGTTGTAGAGCTTGCCGCTGACGTTGATTTTCATCCCGTGGCTGAGATGGCCGCCGTGGTCGAGGGCGAGGCCGAGGAAGGTGTCCCCCGGTTCCAGCAGCGCCATGTAGACGGCGTTATTGGCCTGGGCGCCGGCGTGAGCCTGGACGTTGGCGTGGTCGGCGCCGAACAGGCTCTTGGCGCGGTCGATCGCCAGCTGCTCGGCGACGTCGACCTCCTCGCAGCCCCCGTAATAGCGGCGGCCGGGGTAGCCCTCGGCGTACTTGTTGGTGAGGACCGAGCCGACCGCTTCCAGCACCGCCTGTGGGACGAAGTTCTCCGAAGCGATCATCTCCAGCGTCCGCTGCTGGCGGTGCAGCTCGGCGTCGAGGACCCCTGCGATCTCGGGGTCGACCTCGCTCAGCGGCGCGTTTTGGAAGTTCTCCGGCAGATCGGCCATCGTCGGCCGACCATAGCAACGGGTCGGGATATTCTGGGGCCGGTGAGAGCCAGAGCTCTGCTCGTTCCGCTGGCCCTTCTGCTGGTCCCGGCACTGCCGGCTGCCGCCTCGGCAGCGGTCGAGAACCCCTGCGAAAGCGCCGAAGCGCGAACCCTCCTCTGCCCCAACCTGCGGATCGCGCCGCCAAGTGAGATCTACGCGCAGAAGGTCGGCGGGCGCGTGCTGCTGCGGGCGACCAGCGACGTCGAGAGCCGCGGCAAGGGGCCGATGGAGCTGCACGGGCGCCGCGACGGCCCGCGCTCGATGAAGACCAACCAGTGGATCTACCGGAAGGGTGGCGGCCACATCACCCTTCCGACCGAAGCGAAGCTGCACTTCACCTACGTCGGCACCTACTTCGGCGGCAGCTATTGGAAGGTCCATCAGCTGGCCAACTTCGAGCTGCGCCGGGTTGGTCCCGACGGCGAGGTCGGCGACGTCGTCCGCACTAGCCCGAAGCTGAACTACTGCCTGCGCGACCTAACCCACACCCGGCCCGGCCGCCGCTCCCCCAGCCACTGGGTCTACCCCGGCTGCAACCAGAACCCATTCCAGGACCGGGTGCGGCTCGGCACCTCGGTCGGCTGGTCGGACATCTACCCGGCCGCTTACCACCAACAGTGGATCGAGGTCTCAGGCCTGCGCGGCTGCTTCGCCTACCGGATGATCGTCGACCCGAAGGAAAACCTCTTCGAGTCGAACGAGGACGACAACACCTCCCAACGCCTCGTCCGCCTGCCCTACAAGGGCACGCCGGGCTGCTGAGCTATCCCTTCTTCGCCGGCTCTTCCGGCGGCTTTTTCCCGGCCATCCTCAGGTTCGAGAGTTTGCCGAGGGCATCGAACCAGAACGGGGCGCCGAGGGATACCGCGGCAATCGTGATCAGCCAACCGGCGAGGGCGAGAAGCCACTCGTCGAGCGAGCTCGGCCTGTTCTTCTCTTCGGTCCAGAAAACGGGCAGGCTCAAGGAGGCGAGGTCATGGACGGCGCCTTCGGCTTCTTCTCCTGCCGCCTTCATATCCGCGCCTTTGCTGTCGGCGCTTCCGTCGTCCTCGGCTGCCGCTTCGGCTTTGGCGACGACGTTGGCAAGGACCTTCGGTTCGCCATTTAGCTGTTCGGCAATCCGCAGCGTGCTGAGGTTGAGGGCAAGCACCAGTCCCACCGCGACAGCGATCGTCACCAGTTGCGATTTTCTCTTGTACCAGCCACCAACCCGCTTCATCGACTCGTCGAACCATTTTTCGATCTCGGGCACGTGGGGGATAGAGTCGCCGCTCGGCAGGGCCCTCAGTTGGGTGGCGAGCTTCGGATCGACCGACTTTCTCGCTTCGCCCTCGAGCTTCAATTGCGGAACCTCCTCTTCTCCGGAGGCAGGCTCCAGCAGGTCGCGCAGGGCAAGAGCGAAGTTCTCCGGTGCGATGTAGGACGGGTCCCGCTCCCGGCCAGGTTGCAAGTCCGTGCGCACCAAGGGGTGTTTCAGGAGCCGGTCGACGACGTCGCCGTCCCCGAGCATCCCTAACAGGCCATCCCGCAGGGTCTTCGCCCGCAGGTTGAGAAGGCCGGCGAACCACTCGGTCACATGGGACGCGATCAGGCTGAGAAGGAAGAAAACAAAGGCGAGGGCAATCGCGATTTCGATTGCCGGGCCACCAAGGTCGAGGGACATCGCAGAACCTCCCGCAAAGTTGAGACCAGCAGGAGCAACCTATACCGAGTACTAAGTATTTTGCAAGTACACGGGGGTTTCCAATCAGGTTCTGTTCAACCTAAGCCGACTGCCGCCAGCTTGCTCGCCAGATCTCCCGGGGAAAGAGCCCCGTCACGGAGCACGCGCCAGCCGCCGTCTTCCTCGAGGGCGGTGATGTCGACGACGGTCGAGGGGAGGCCGGGCAAGACGCCGCCGTCGATCGCCAGGTCGGCGCCGTCGCGGATCGCCGCCGGTACGTCCTCGAAGCGAGCTGGCGCCGGCTCGCCACTGAGGTTGGCGGAGGTCTGAAAGACCGGACACATCGTGCCCGCAAGCGGGCCGCCGATCAGGCGGATCCCGAGACGTTCCGGGTCTTGCCGGCAGGCGAGTGGGTAGCGCCGATGGGGATTGGCGACGACGAGCGTCACCGGCCCCGGCATCAGGGCGCTGACGGCGGCTTTGGTGCGCGGCCCGAAGCCGGCGACCAACTCCCGGATCGCCAGCGGCGAGAAGTACATGACCGCCGAGGGCTTACCGTCGTCGCGGCCCTTGAGCCGGTGAATCTTCGCGATCGCCTCCGCATCGAGCGGATCGCAGGCGAGACCATAGAGGCCATCGGAAGGGAAGACGGCGACGCCGCCGCCGGAGATCGTCCGCTCCAGAGCCTTCCGGACCACGTCGGCCTGGCCGCTGCGGAGTTGTAGAACCTCGGTCACGCCGCTCCCCCTACCCACTCAGCGACGACAACCCGCTCGGTCCCCGCAAGGTCGCGCCGAATCTCGACCTCCCCAAAGCCGCTCCCCCGCATCAGCCCAGCAACCGCCCCGGCCTGCCCCTCCCCCACCTCAACCGCCAGCGCGGCAGAGGTTGCTGCCGCTATAGGCCTGAAACCTCTGCCGCGATTGGAGAGGAGCTCCCGATAGGCGTCGAGGCCGTCGGGGCCGGAGAGGAGCGCCTCGCGGGGCTCCCATTGCGTCACCTCGGGCTGGAGCGTCGGCCAGTCGCGCTCGGCGACGTAGGGGAGGTTGGCGAGGACGAGATCGAACCCGCCCTCGGGCAGAGTTCCTGTCACGAAGTCGATGCGATCAGCGAGGCCGAGGCGATCGGCGTTTGCGCGGGCGACCTCGAGGGCTCCCGGCGAGGTGTCGGTGGCGGTGACGGCGCATCCGGGCAGCTCGTCGGCGACCGCTAGCGCGATCGCGCCGGAGCCGGTGCCGACGTCGAGCACCCGCGCCGGCTGGAGCTCCAGTGCCAGCTCGACCAGCAGCTCGGTCTCCGGTCGCGGGATCAGGACCCGGCGGTCAACGGCCAGGTCGAGGTTGCGGAACCCTTTTCGCCCAAGGATGTAAGCCACCGGCTCGCGCCGCAATCGCCGTCGCACCATCTCGCCAAAGGCCCTTGCCGCAGACGCCGGAACCTCCGCTCCGCCATCGGCCACCAGCGCCGCACGCCCGAGCCCCATCGCCTCACCCAGAAGCAGTTCCGCATCCAGGCGCGGCTCATCGACTCCCGCGGCCCGCAGCCCATCGACCGCTGCGTCCAGCGCCTCCCGCACGCTCGCGCCCGTCATCGTCGCCACTTGCTCAAGCGGCCGAGGCCGCGGCCTCGAGGCGCTGCCGCTTCTCCTCCGCGCTCAAGGCGTCGGTGAACTCGCCGAGCTCCCCCGCCAGCACGCCCTCGAGGTTGTGCGAGGTGTGCTTGATCCGGTGGTCGGTGACGCGGCCCTGGGGGAAGTTGTAGGTGCGGATCTTCTCCGAGCGCTCGCCGCTGCCGACCTGGGCCTTGCGCTCCGAAGCGATCTTCGCCTGCTGCTCGGCCAGCTCGCGCTCGTACAGCCGCGCCCGCAGCACCCGCATGGCCCGGTCCTTGTTCTGGAGCTGGGACTTCTCGTCCTGCATCGAGACGACGATCCCGGTCGGTTTGTGGGTGATTCGGACGGCCGAGTCGGTCGTGTTCACCGACTGGCCGCCGGGTCCCGAAGAGCGGTAGACGTCGATCTGGAGGTCGTTCTGGTCGACGTGGACCTCCACGTCCTCGACCTCGGGCAGCACGGCCACGGTCGCGGTCGAGGTGTGGATCCGCCCCTGCGACTCGGTCTCCGGTACCCGCTGCACGCGATGGGTCCCGCCCTCGAACTTGAAGACCGAGTAGGCGCCGTCACCCTTGACCTCGAAGGTGATCTCCTTGAAGCCGCCGGACTCCGAGCCCGACTGCGAGAGGACTTCGGTGCTGAAGCCGCGCTCCTCGGCGTAGCGGGTGAGCATCTTGTAGAGGTCGCCGGCAAAGAGGGCAGCCTCGTCGCCGCCGGCGCCGCCGCGGATCTCGACGATTACGTTCTTGGCGTCGTTGGGGTCGCGCTCGACCATCGCCAGGCGGATCTCCTCTTCCAGCGCCTCCAGCTGCGCCGGCGCCTCCTCGACCACCTGCCGCATTTCCTCGTCCTCGCCCTCGGCGAGCAGCTCGCGCGCGCCTTCGAGGTCGTCGCGCAGCGTCCGCCACTTCGCCCCCAGCTCGCTCGCCGGCTGCAGTTCGCGATATTCGCGCCCGACCTCGGCATACCGGGCCCGGTCGGAGATCACCTCCGGGTCGGACATCTGCGCCTCGAGCTCGCGGAAGCGCGACTCGATCTGTTCGACCAGCTGCTCGATCATGGAGCGAAGACTAGAACGGGACCGTCGCTAGGCGACGATCTCGATGTGCGGCTTTTTAGCCGCCTCCTCCGGGGTCTCCCTGGCGAGGACGGCGTTGAGCGAGGCGATCGCCACGGCGAGCTGCTCTTCGTCGGGCTCGCGGGTGGTCAGGTTCTGCAGCATCAAGCCCGGCCACATCACCGCCCGCACCCAGCGTTTGCGGCGGTTCTTCCCGGCCCACTTGATCACCTCGTAGGAGAGGCCGGCGATCAGCGGGATGCCGAGGATGCGCGAGGCGAGCAGCCAGTACCAGGCGGGCAGCCCGATCGGGGCGAAGACGAAGATCGCCAGCACCATCACGATCAGCAGGAAACTGGTTCCGCAGCGGGGGTGGAGGCGCGAGTAGAGCTTCGCCCGCGCCGGCACGAGCTCGTCTTCGGCCTCGTAACAGGAGATCGTCTTGTGCTCGGCGCCGTGGTACTCGAAGACGCGCCGCAGATCGGGCATTTTGCTGATCGCGAGGATGTAGCCGATGAAGATCGCGGTCCGCAGGACCCCCTCGACGAGCCAGAAGAGCAGCGGCGAGCCGAGCTGGTCCTTGATCAGGCTGGTGAGGCCGACCGGGACGACGAAGAAGAGTCCGATCGCCAGCAGCATCGAGAGGACGATCGTCAGCCCCCAGACCCAGCCGCCGATCTCTTCTTTCTCGCCCTTCTCGTCCTCCTCCATCTGCGCGTTGGCGGAGATCGCCAGGGCTTTGAAGCCGATCTTCAGCGACTCGCCTAGGGCGACGACGCCGCGGATCACCGGCAGGCGCCAAAGCCGATGACGCTGTGCCCAGGGGACGAGCGGCTCGGACTCGACCTCGATCTGCCCCTCGGGCGTGCGGACGGCAACCGCCCAGACGGAGATCCCGCGCATCATCACGCCCTCGAGGACGGCTTGGCCGCCGACGGGGGCGTCGCGTTTGGCGACCAGGGCCCCGTCGGGCATGCGCACAGGGTCCCCTCCGTTGCCGGAGGGGGTTTCGTGGGATGCCAGTGCCGAGCCCGACGGCGGGCTCACGCGCTACTTCCCGGCCCGGTGCTTAGCGGCGCGGCGCTGGAAGCGCTCGACTCGACCGCCGGTGTCGACCAGCTTCTGCTTGCCCGTGTAAAAGGGGTGGCACTCGGAGCAGAGCTCTACATGCAAGTCCTCTTTCGTGGAGCGCGTGTAGAACTGGTTGCCGCACGAGCAATGCACGTTGGCAAGCGTGTAATTGGGGTGGATTGCAGCCTTCATCTCCAACAAGTCTAGAGAACCGCGCAAGCCTTGCCGATAGGTCCCTGTGCGGAACGTTGTTTCAGCCATCCTCTTCGGCGGCGCGGCGCTGGTAATCCTCCACGACTGGATTGGGATCGGGGGCCCTGGTCTCGACACCGCGATCAACGGTGTGGTCTACGACTCGGTCGTCGTCTGCGCCGGCCTCGCCTGCTTGATCCGGGCCCGCCGCGGGGGTCCCGAGCGGGCGGCCTGGACGGCTATTGGTGCCTCGATTCTCGCCTGGGCGGCGGGCGAGATCTGGTGGACGCTCTTCATTGAAGGCAACGCCGACGCGCCCTATCCGTCGCCTGCCGACATCGGCTACCTCGCCTTCTATCCGCTGGCGATCCTCGGCCTCTACCTGCTGGTCCGGGCCCGCGCCGGCGAGCTCGACAAGCGGCTATGGATGGACGGGGTCGTTGCCGCGCTTGGAACCGGCGCCTTGGGGGCCGCCTTCCTCATCGAGTTCGTCGCCGACCACACCGAAGGCTCGACCCTCGAAGTTGCAACCACGCTTGCCTACCCCTTCGGCGACGTCGTCCTCGTGGCGCTGATCGTCGGCATCATCGCCCTCACCCGCTGGCGCCCCGGCCGCACCTGGACGCTCCTGCTCGGCGGCCTTGCGACGATGGCCGTGGCCGACGTCGCCTTCACCCTGCAGACCTACGAAGCAACGGTCCCCGGCGGCGACTGGGTCGAACCGATTTACCTGATCTCCGCCGTCCTCCTCGGCGCCGAGGCCTGGCAGCCGGAGGCCGACCGCATCCTCCCCGACGCCCGCTTTGACGGCTGGCGCGAAATGGTCGTCCCCGGGATCGTCGCCGCGGCGATGATCGCCCTCGTCGTCCTCCAGTACTTCAGCCACGCCAGCGCTCTGACCACCGTTCTCTGGTCGGCGACGATGCTCTCGGTAATTGGCCGCCTCGCCCTCAGCCTGCGCGAGAACAAGCGCCTGTTGGACCAGGTGCGCACCGACCCCCTGACCGGCCTCGGCAGCCAGGCGCGCCTACAGATGGACCTCGAGCAGCGCGAACGGAACCCGAGCGCGCCGCTGACGGTGATCCTCTTCGACCTCAACGGCTTCAAGCGCTACAACGACACTTTCGGACACCCGGCCGGGAACAAGATGCTGTCGATGCTGGGCCGCCGGCTGAAGGCGGCCGTCGAGCCGGAGGCGGCTGCATATCGCCTCGGCGGCGACGAGTTCCTGGTCCTCGTCGACGGCGGGATCGTCTCCCGCGGCATCGAGGCCCGCGACGCGCTCGCGGTCCGCTCCGCCGAAGCGCTCACCTCCCGCGGCCGTGGTTATGACCTCAGCGCTTCCTGGGGGATCGCCTCGGTGCCGGAGGAAGCAGATTCGCCGGCCGAGGCGATGCAGCTGGCCGACGTGCGGATGTACGCGCAGAAGGAGTCGCGTCGACTCTCCGGGAGCCTAGGCCCGGCTAACCGCGAAGCTGTCGAGCAGCGCCACTAGGACCTCGGTTACTTCGGCCCGGCTCTGCGGCCGCTCGTCGCGGGCGAGCAGCATCGCCGCCTCGTCCAGGGCGCCCATTAGCAGGTGGGCGAGCGGCTTCACCGGCAGGGCGCGGATCTCCCCCGCCTCAATCGCCGCCGAGACGCTTGCTTCGATCAGCCCGAGGCCGTTGGCGGCACCGATCTCGCGCCAGCGCTCCCAACCGAGGACCGCCGGGGCGTCGTGGAGGGCGATCTGGCGCAGCTCCGGCTCGGCGCACTCGTCGAGGAATGCCTCCACCCCAGCCTTCATCGCGTCCAATGGGCTGTGCAGCTCCGAGCCGAGGACGACGCGGGCGACGCGCTCGGTTGATTCCGCCTCGATCCGTTCGTAGACCGCCCGCAGCAGGCTCGCCTTGTCGCCGAAGTGGTGGTAGAGCGCTCCGCGGGTGACCCCGGCGGCGCGGACGATCTCTTCGGTCCCGACGTCGTCGTACCCGCGCTCGGTGAAGAGCTCACGAGCTGCGGTCATCAGCGCCTCGCGCGTGGCCGCCGTCCGTGCTGCCTGGGTACGTCGCTCTGGATTTACGTTCATGCTGTATGTATGTTAGATGGATAACCCACGAAGGAGGCCATCGTGACCGACCAGCGCAAAGAAGTGCAACTCCCGCAGGGACCGATCCGCTATCGCGAAGCGGGCGAGGGCAAGCCGGTCGTCTTCGTCCACGGCTTCCTCGTCGACGGGCGTCTATGGGACGGGGTCGTCGACCGCCTCTCCAATCGCTGCCGCTGTATCGCCCCGGACTGGCCGATCGCCGCCCATCGCGCCCCGATGAACCCGGATGCGGACCTCTCCCCTCCCGGCATCGCCCGCCTGATCTCCGACTTCCTCGCCAAGCTCGGGCTCGAGGACGTGACGATCGTCGGCAACGACTCCGGCGGGGCGATGTCGCAGGTTCTGGTCACGACCTACCCCGAGCGGATCGGACGCCTGGTCCTAACCAACTGCGACACCCACGAGAACTTCCCACCGGGAATGTTCAAGGCGATGCCGCCGCTGGCGAAGCTGCCGGGCGGGATGCGCGTCCTCGCGGCTCCGTTCCGGATCGAAGCACTCGCCCGCCGCGCCTTCGCCCCCTTCGCGAGGACGAAGATCCCCGACGAGCTGGTCGCTTCCTGGATGGAGCCGACGAAGACCGACTCGAAGATCATGCACGACGCCGGCAAGGTCACGGCCGGGATGAACAAGCGCTACACGCTCGCCGCCGCCGAGAAGCTGCGCGGCTCGCAGCTGCCGATCAGGCTGCTCTGGGCACCGGGCGACAAGTACTTCCCGATCTCCTACGGCGAGCGCCTCGCCAATGAGGCTGGGAACGCCGAACTGGTTCGGGTCCCGGACGCGAAAACCTTCGTCCCGCTCGACCAGCCTCAGCGCGTCGCCGACGAGATCGCGGAGTTTGCGGCTTCCTCCTGAGCGCCCGAACGAACAAACGTTCCCAAACAATCGCAAAGAGCATATTTTTCGTCCGACGAGCGGGGGGAAACTTCACCAACCCCCGACCCAGGACGGAGCAGCGATGTCCCAGCAGATCTTCGATCAGGATCGTCCCCGCAGCACGATGGCCCAGCGCCTCGACGAAGCGTTCGCGGGCTGCGACGAGTGGACCGTGATCGCGGCCCCGCGCCGCCGCAGCACCCTCGACTTCACCCCCGCCACCTCCCGCGCCGCCCAGATCTTCGACGGCTCGGCGATGCTTCAGGCGGAGGAAGCCGAAGCGGCTTAGCTCAGGTCTCCTGGTACAGCGGGCCGTCGCCGCCCTCGGGGAGGGTGAGGCGGCCGCCCTTGGCGGTGATCGCTCCGCACTGGACGCAGTTGGAGGCGGTGACGTGGACGTCGACCTCGGCGGCGCCGCTTTCCAGCTGGTCCTCGGGGATCTCGTAGACCTGGGCCGGGCACATCGAGACCCAGGTCTGGGCGATCTCGCGGGGGACGTGGGTCTGGATGCGGACGTGGTTGGGGGCGTCGTCGCGGGTCGCGTTGCCGGAGAGGAAGACCGAGTCGAGCTTGTTGAAGGTGAGCTCGTTGTCGGGCTTCGGGTAGCTGTCCGCCGCCTTGCCCTCGGAGACGGGGATCTCGGCGTTGTCCTCGATCTTCCAGTGACCGCCGGGGAAGGCGCCTTTGGTCGCGACCATGGCGCTGCCCATCATGCCGCCGAAGATCAGCCCCTTGGTCAGCGGCTGCTTCATGTTGCGCGAGCGGTAGAGGTCCTTCTCGATCACCGAGCCGCGGATCTTCTCGTCGTAGCTTTCGAAGTTGACCGAGTCGATGTCCTGCTTCAACGACTCGACGATCGATTCCGCCGCGTACATGCCGGCGTGCATCGCGTAGTGGACGCCGGCGAGTTCGGCGATGTTGACCATGCCGGCGGCGTCGCCGGCCATCAGCATCCCCGGCACCGAGAAGCGCTTCGGCAGCGCCCAGTAACCGCCGGAGGGGATCGTCTTCGCGCCCCAGCCGACCCGTTTGCCCCCCTCGATGATCTTCTTGATGAAGGGGTGGGTCTTGAACTCCTGCAGGGCGTCGTGGACGGAGAAGGTGGCGTCGGTGGTGTCGAGCCCGACGACGAGGCCGAAGCAGACCTTGTCCTCGCCCATCGGGTAGATGAAGCTGCCGCCGGCCTCCTTGAAGCGCGGGCTCCAGCGCAGCGGCCAGCCAAGCGTGTGGATGACCCGGTCAAGCGGCTTCGGGACCTCCCAGATCTCCTTCACCCCGAGCTCCCAGACCTGCGGGTCGGAGCCCTCGCGGAGGTTGAAGTAGTCCATCGCGGCGTAGGTGAGGTGGCCGATCGTTCCCTCGGCTAGGACCGTCGCTTTGGCGACGACGTCGGAGCCCGGCTCGAAGTTGCCGAGCTCCTGGCCCTCCTTGCCGCGGCCGCGGTCGCCGGAGCGAACGCCCTTGACGATCCGGTCCTCGACCAGCAGCTGGGTGGCCGCGGTCTCGGTGAGGATGTAGACGCCCGCCTCTTCGGCTTTTTCGGCGAGGAAGCGGCCGAGTTTGGAGACGGAGAGCGTGTAGGTCCCCTCTTTGCGGAAGTTGGGCGGCGGCGGCTTCAGCGGGAACGCTTTGCTCTTGGTGAGGAAGTACGTCGCGTCCTTCGTCACCTCCTGGTAGACCGGTGGCCACTCCGCCGGCGGCAGGTCGGGGAAGAGCCGTTCCAGCGCCGAGGGGTCGACGTTGGCCCCGGAGAGCAGGTGCGCCCCGGCGACTTTCCCCTTCTCGATGACCGCGACCGGGACTTCGCCCAGCTTCTCGGTCAGCTCCGGCTCGT
>VAYN01000016.1:13855-40801 GCA_005885405.1 Actinomycetota bacterium
CGGCCGGGCCGCCGCCGACGATCGCGATGCCGACCTCGATGCGCTCGTCCGCAGGATCCGTCGGCGCCGCGATGACGCTCGCCGAATCGAAGGGCGGCGGAAACTCACTCGGTGCAACTGCCAATTCGAGCTCCTTTCGAAAAGGAGACTGAGCCGAAGCTCAGCCTCCCCGCTTAGCTTTGATCGCCTCGGTCAGCTTGGGGACGATCTTGTGGAGATCGCCCACCACGCCGAGATCCGAGAACTCGAAGATCGGCGCGTTCGGGTCCTTGTTGATGGCAAGGATGTTTTCCGAGTTCTGCATTCCGACCTTGTGCTGGATCGCCCCGGAGACGCCGGCGGCGAGATACAGCTTCGGCGCCACCGTCTTCCCGGTCTGGCCGATCTGGGCCGCGTAGGGGTACCAACCGGCGTCGACCACGGCGCGGGTCGCGGCGACGGCGCCGCCCATCGACTCGGCCAGCTGCTCGCAGAGCTCGAAGCCCTCTTTGGCGCCGAGACCGCGGCCGCCGCCGACGAGGATGTCTGCGTCCTCGATGTTGACGTCGGCTCCGCGCTGCTCGCCGCGCTGGACCAGCTTCGCCTTGCTCGACCACTCGGAGAGCTCGACGTCGACGTCGAGGACCTCGGCGCTACCGCCGGACTCCTTGGTGTCGAAGGCGTTGAGGCGGCCGATGATGATGCCGGGCTCAGAGACGTAGCCAACGTCGGCGATCTCGGAGTCCTGCAGGATCGGCCGCTCGACGACCAGTTTCCCGTCCTGGACTTTGACCGCGGTGACCTCCATCGTCACGCCGGCGTTGAGGCGGGCGGTGAGGCCGGCGCCGATCTCGAAGCCGAGCAGACCGCCGCCGAACAGCGCGTAGGAGATGCCGTTGTCCTGGATGACTTTCGCCATCGCATCGACGATCGGCTGGGCCAGGCCCTCCGGCACGCTCTTGGCCCGGTAGACCTTGGCGGCGCCGTAGTTGCCGAGCGAAGCGCAGGCGTCGTCGGCGATATCACCGACCACTAGCGCGGAAGCCTCGCCGCCGACTTCGCCGGCCAGCTTCGCTGCCTCGGAGATCGCCCCGAGTGAGTTCTTGTTGAAGTTGCCCTCGTCGTCGTGGAGGGCGTAAACCAGGATGCCTGCCATTTAGATCAGCTTCCTCTCGTCGAGCCAAGCGACGATCTTTTCGACCGTCTCGTTGGTGTCCTCGTCCTCGATGATCTCGCCCGCTTCCTTCGCGGGGGGCGGGTTCAGCCCCAGGACTTTGGTCTTCGAACCGCCCTCGCCGACCGAGCCGGCCTCGATGCCGACGTCGCCGGTGGCCTTGGCGTCGAGCGGCTTCTTTTTCGCGCCCATGATCGCTTTCAGGCTCGGGTAACGCGGCTCGTTGATCGCGTCGCCGACGCTGATCACCGCCGGCAGCTCGACCTCGACGGTGTCGTAGCCGTACTCGGCCTGGCGCTCGCAGCGCAGCTTGCCGTCGGTGACGTCGATCTGAATCACCTGAGTCAGCGAGGGCATCTTCAGGTGGTCGGCGACGACGGCGCCGATCGTGTAGCACTCGCCGTCATCGGACTGCTGGCCGAGCAGGACCAAGTCGGGACTCTCGGACTCGAGCACTTTCGCCAGCGCGTAACCGGTGGCGCAGACGTCGGAGCCGGCCAGCGCGTCGTCGGAGAGGTGGACCGAGCGGTCGGCGCCGAGGGCGACGGCCTTGTGCAGCGCGCGGACCGCGGAACTCGGGCCCATCGTCACCGCCACGACCTCCTCGACCGGGATCGCTCCACCCTCCTTGATCTGCATGGCCGCCTCGAGGGCGTGCGTGTCGAAGGGGTTGAGGTTTTTCTCGCCGCCGCGGTCCAGTCGCATCGTGCTTGGGTCGATGCGCTTCTGAACGGCGGCGTCCGGGACCTCCTTGACCAGGACGCAGATCTTCAAAACAAAGCCTCCTTGGGGACGATTCTCAGGTCTTCGCGGGGCGCGATCTTAACGCTTCGGCGCGGTTGACTGACGAGTCAATCAGGATGATACCCGGATCGGACGGACCTATGCACCGATCCGTGTCAAATGTCACGGACCGCGCTTTGGCGCGCTTTGCGCTCAGCCTTCGGCGTGGCGGGCGCTCGCCCGCTCCTGGATGAACTCGACGATGTCGTCGGTTCCAGAGCCGGGGGTGAAGACCTCGGCGACGCCGAGCTGCTTCAGCTCGGGGATGTCATCGGCCGGGATCGTGCCGCCGACGGTGACGAGGACGTCGTCGACGCCCTGGGCCTGGAGCAGCTCGACCACTTTCGGGACAAGGGTCATGTGGGCGCCCGAGAGAATTGAGAGGCCGACGGCGTCGGCGTCCTCCTGGATCACCGTCTCGGCGATCTGCTCGGGCGTCTGATGCAGCCCGGTGTAGATCACCTCCATGCCGGCGTCGCGCAGGGCGCGGGCGATGATCTTGGCACCGCGGTCGTGCCCATCGAGGCCGGGCTTGGCGACGACGACGCGGATCTTGCGTGCGGTGGCTGCCTCCATCCGGCCCGGAACCCTAGCGGGGGCGAAGCCGCCGTGGTGGCGGCACGCGGCGTCGGGCGGCAACTCGCGTGGCGCCAAAGCCGGCGACGGTGGCGAGGAAGGTGACGGCGAGGGCGACGAGGCGGCGGCCGAGGCGCTCGAAGCGCAGCGTCTGCCAACCCTCCTCGCGGGCGATCGCCGCCAGCGGCGGGTCGGGGTTGACGGCGACCGGATGGCCGACGGCGCGCAGCATCGGCAGGTCCGAGAGGGAGTCCGAGTAGGCGTAGGACCCCCCCAGCTCGATCCCGTGCTGGGCGGCGAATTCCTCCATCGCCGTCACCTTGCCCTCGCCGTAAACGAAGGGGCCGTCGAGGCGGCCGGTGTAGCTGCCCTCGCCGTCGACCTCGTAGCGGGTGCCGATGCCACCGTCCATGCCGAGGACGTGGGCGAGCTGCTCGACGACGCCGTTGCCGGCGGCGCTGACGATGAAGGTGGGACGGCCGGCGTCCTGGTGGCCGTAGACCTCTTCCAGCATCTGCGGGAAGACGCGCGGCAGGATCGCCGCCATTACTTCCGGCCCCATGCGGTCGATCGTCTTCGCCGGCAGGCCGCGGATCAGCTCCCGGGCAACTTTCAAGACCTCGGCGGTGCGCTCGTCGGTGGTGCCACGAAGGCGGTAGCGCAGGTGCTCCCAGCCCCAGCTGACCATCAGCCGGCGGCTGACAACGCCCTGCTTGGCGGCGATGCGGGCGAACTGCATCCCGCTCGACCCCGCCATCAGGGTCTTATCCAGATCGAAGAAAGCGGCAGCCCGCGGCGCGCTCTCGCTCGCGGGCTGCTCGCTCAAATCAGCCTCCGTTGACCTCGACGACGATCGCGTCGCCCTGGCCACCGCCAGAGCAGATCGCGGCGACACCGAGTCCGCCGCCGCGGCGGCGCAGCTCGTGGACGAGGGCGCCGACGATGCGGGAGCCGGAAGCGCCGATCGGGTGCCCGAGGGCGATCGCGCCGCCGTTGACGTTGACCTTCTCCTCGTCGACGCCGAGCATCCGCACCGAGTTGAGGGCGACGGAGGCGAACGCCTCGTTGATCTCCCAGAGGTCGACGTCCTCAGGGTTCTTGCCGATTTTCTCCAGCGCCTGCTTGGCGGCGTTGGCCGGAGTTTTCGCCAGGTAGGGGAAATCGTCGGCGACGGTCCCGTAGGAAAGGATCCGCCCCAGCGGCGTCTTCCCTTCCTTCTCGGCCCACTCCTCGGAGGCGACGACGATCGCGCCGGCGCCGTCGTTAACGCCAGGGGCGTTGCCGGCGGTGTGGGTGGCGTCGGGGCCGCCGATAGCCTTCAGCCCGGCCAGCGTCTCCAGGGTGGTGTCGGGACGGATCGCCTCATCGGCCTCGACCGTCGACTCGCCCTTGCGGGACTTGACGGTGACGCCGACGATCTCATCGGCGAGGCGGCCGGCTTCGGTCGCCTCGTGGGCGAGCCGGTGCGAACGCTCGGCGAAGCGGTCCATGTCGACCCGGGTGATCTCGAGCTCGTTGCCGACCTCGCTCGCCTCGTTGATCATCTGCTTTTCGGTGAAGGGGTTGGTGAGCCCGTCGTGGGTCATCGCGTCGAGCGCCTGGACGTCGCCCATCCGGAAGCCGAAGCGGGCGTTCGGCAGCAGGTAAGGCGCCTGGCTCATCGACTCCATGCCGCCGGTGACGGCGACGTTGGTGTCGCCGGCGCGGATCGCCTGGTCGGCGAGGCCGAGCGAGCGCATGCCCGAGGCGCAGACCTTGTTGATCGTCTCCGAAGGGACCTCCTTCGGGATGCCGCCCTTGATCTGGGCCTGGCGCGAGGGGATCTGGCCCTGGCCGGCCTGCAGGACCTGGCCGAAGACGACCTGCTCGACCTGCTCCGGAGCGACGCCGGAGCGGTCCAGAGCGGCCTCGATCACGGTGCCGCCGAGGTCGGTGGCGTCGAGGGAAGAGAGACCGCCACCCATCTTTCCGAAGGGGGTGCGCGCGGTTCCAAGAATCACTGAGCTGGGCATCTACTGCCTTTCCTTTCCGAAGTTCGCCGACCTGGCCCCTGTCCGCCAGGTCCAACGGATGACGATACCGACAGGGCGGAAATGGTCGCGTAGACTCGCGGCCGATGAAGGTCGAGGTAAAGCAGGCGGAGCTGGCCGATTGCGGCGCCGATCTGCTTGCGGTCGGGCTGTTCGAGGGCGCCGGGCTGCCGCCGGAGATCGCGGCCGCTGCCGGCGCCGACGACGCTCAGGCGGGGTTCAAGAAGCTCTCGTTGCTGCGGCCGGACGGCTTCCCACCGGTGGTCGTGGTCGGGCTGGGAGCGCGCGATGACTTCAACCCCGAGAAGCTGCGGGTCGCCGCCGCGCTCGCGGCCAAGGAGGCGAAGCGGCTCGAAGCCCGCTCGCTCGCCTGGGCGCTGCCTGAGGCTCCCGTGGCGACCGTGGCCGCCGAGGCGCTCGTCACCGGTACGACCCTCGCCTCCTACCGCTTCGATCGCTTCAAGTCCGGGAATGGCGACGACTCGCCGCGGCTGGAGGCGCTGACCCTGCTCGGCCCGGCCGAGATCGAAGACGTCGCCACCGTGGCGCGGATCGCCGCCGAGGCGCAGAACCGGGCCCGCGACCTTCAGCTCACCCCCGCCAACGTTGCCACCCCCACCTTTCTCGCCGAGCGCGCCGAAGAGATCGCCGCCGGCTCCGATGCCCTCACCGTCGAGGTCCTCGGTCGCGCCGAGCTCGAGCAGAAGGGGATGGGCGGCATCCTCGCCGTTAGCCAGGGCGGGCCGCAGGAGCCGAAGTTGATCGTCCTTCGCTACAGCGGCGGCGGCTCGGGCTCCACTCTGGCCTACGTCGGCAAGGGAGTCACCTTCGACACCGGCGGCATCTCGCTCAAGCCCGGCGCCGGGATGCAGGAGATGAAGATGGACATGTCCGGCGCCGCCGCCGTGCTCGAGGCGACCGCCGCGATCGCCGAGCTGGGCCTGCCGCTCGACCTGATCGCCCTCGTCCCGACCACCGAGAACATGCCTTCTGGGACCGCGATCAAGCCCGGCGACATCATCACCCAGTACAACGGCAAGACGGTCGAGGTCAACAACACCGATGCCGAGGGACGGCTGATCCTCGCCGACGCCCTCGCCTACGCGGTCGAGCTCGGGGGCGAGCGACTCGTCGACATCGCGACCCTGACCGGGGCCGTCGAGGTCGCCCTCGGCTCCACCTACGCCGGCTTGATCGCCAACGACGACGACCTCGCCGCTGCGGTCACCGACGCCAGCGAGACGACCGGCGAGCTCTCCTGGCGGCTGCCGCTGCACCCCGAGTACAAGGAGCTGATGAAGGGCACGGTCGCCGACCTCTCCAACCTCGGCAAAAAGCGCAAGGCCGGAACGATCACCGCCGCCTCCTTCCTCGAGGAGTTCGTCGGCGAGACGCCGTGGGCGCACCTCGACATCGCCGGCAGCGCCTGGGACATCGGCCGCGAGTACGTCGGCAACGAAGCCAACGGCTTCGGCGTGCGGCTCCTGGTCGAGCTCGCGCGACAAAGCGCCTCCTAGGCCCCGCCGCCGAGGATCATGCAGGTGGCGATGCCGTGGGCGAGCAGCTTGCCGCTGTCGGCGGCGGTCAGGGTCGCCTCCGAGGTCGCCTGCTTGCGGCCGCGGTAGAGGACCGTTGCCTCGCAGAGGACGCGGCCGGTGTCGCGGGTAATCGGGCGCACGAACTTCGCCTCCAGGCCGAGCGAGGTGTAGCCGACGCCGGCGGGGAGCGTGGTGTGGACGGCGCAGCCGAGGGCCGAGTCGAGCAGGGTGGCGGCGTAGCCGCCGTGGACGACGCCGATCGGGTTGTAGTGCTCCTCGCCGGGTTCCCCCTCGAAGATCACCCTCCCCTCCTCCAACTCGACCGGCCGCAGCCGCATCGTCACCGCGATTGGAGGCGGCGGCATCTGGCCGGTGACGACCGCGGTCATGTACTCCATCCCGGTCATCGTCGCCCCGGCGGCCGCCGTCGGCACCGGGTCTTGCCAGACAAGGGTGCGGGAGCGGGAGTTGTCGGGGTCAGACGCCGCGAACGCTTCCGCGACGTCCGCCGCCGTGCCTTCGGGCGCCGTGACCACACCGTTTTCGCTCACCTGACCGAGAGCCTCTGGGCGTCGGCCGTGCGCTCTGCGCGCCGCCGGCTCGCCGGGTAGTGCAGGTCGGCGCTGATCTCCGCCTCGCTGATCGCGATCCGCGGGCCCTTCGGGCGCCGGTGGTTCCTGTGTCTGATCAGCCTCATCTCGGCCTCCAATTGGACTAGGTTGCATGAAGCAACTCTGGACGGCCGCAGCCTATCGCGGTCAGTTGCTTCATGCAACCCAGTGTGCGAAGATTCACACGTGCTGCATCGCGACTACCCCGCCCTCGACTGCTCGGTTGCCAAGGCGCTAGAGGTGATTGGCGAGCGCTGGTCGCTGCTGATCGTGCGCTCGGTGATGCACGGCAACCGCCGCTTTGGCGAGATGCAGGAGTCGCTGGGAATCGCCCGCAACGTCCTTTCGGCCCGGCTGCAGCGGCTGGTCGACGAGGAGATCCTCGAGCGCCGCGCCTACCAGGAAAACCCGCCCCGCTACGAGTACTTCCTCACCCAGAAGGGGCTCGACCTCTGGCCCGCCTTGATAGCCCTCCTCAACTGGGGCGACCGCTACTCCCCAGATCCCGAGGGCCCGCGCCGCCTGATCGTCCACAAGGAGTGCGGCGGCACCGTCAGCGAGCGCGGCATCTGCGAGGCCTGCGGCAGGGTGCTGACGGCAAGGGACGCGAAACAGGTGCCCGGGCCCGGAGCGGAAGTGAAGCCGGACGCGCTGACGACTGCGGTCTAGTCCTCGTCCTCTTCCGCCTCCTGCCGGCGGATCTCGTCGGCGAGCTCGATGTACTCGAGCACCATCAGCTGGTCCTTGACCCGATTTGCCGCCCGCTTCATCGCGATCAGGTCATCGAGCGAGGCGACCAGAACTTCGACACCGGAAATCCACTCGCGCTTTGCGTTCCTGCGCAGCCCCTCGTAGCTCTTGACACCGTCAATGTCGCCGAGGATGTCGAAGCTGCCATGAGCGGTGGCGAAGGTGAAGTTGGAGCCGTTGCGGAGGGCCTGGTCGTCGACTTGGAACCGCAGGTCCGCCGGCGCCCCGCGCAGGGTCACTCCGATTTCGCCGAGAGCAGCGGCCATCCGTCGCAGGTTCCCCTCATCGCGCGAATAGGCGACATCGAGGTCGAAGGTCGGGTAGGACGAGCCCTGCGCCAGCCCTGCCAGGCCACCGATCACAACGAAGTCGACGCCGTTGCCATCGAGGGCCGCCAGCAGGGGACCGGGGTCGAGCCGATCGTCGAAGGCTTTCGGATCCATGCTCATCTACGTCCTCTCCTTGCCCTTTTCTCCCCCCCGGTTCCGGCGTACGACATCCGCAAATTCGAGACCTCGGCGGACACGCTGGTCTGGAGTCAGTTCGAGATTTGCCTGGTTCAGGCTGAGATCGACCCCCGAGTCCCGCCTCTCGACCGCGAGAACCAGCTCCTCTCCCATCAGGTGAAGCAGCTCTTCGAGCGTTCGAACGGTGGGCGACCCCCGTTCCTGCTCGATACGCGAGATCGCGGACTGGGTCGTGCCTGCTCGGATGGCCAGGCGCTCCTGGCTCAAGCCATGGCGAGTTCTGGCTTCACGTAATAGGCGTCCCGGTTCCAATTTCATAGCGTATTAACGATTATCGCATATACGCGATCACAGCCGATCAGCTAGTTTTCGGGCAACCAGCGGGCGACTAGGAGGAATCGATGGCGACGGCGGCTGAGCTTCAGGTCAAGGACAGGATTTTCATCGACGGCGAGTGGGTCGAGCCGAGCGGCGCCGACCCGATCGAGGTCGTGAACCCGACCACCGAGGAAGTGATGGGAACGGTTCCTGGCTGCTCGCCGGTCGACGTAGACCGCGCCGTCGCCGCCGCCCGCGGGGCCTTCGAGGGTTGGGCGCAGACCCCGCGCGAGGAGCGTGCCCGCTTCATCACCGCGATCGCTGAGGGGCTGCAGGGCCGCGCCGAGGAGATCGCCGCGACGATCACCCAGGAGCTGGGGATGCCGCTGAAGCTGAGCGGAATCATCCAGGTCGGCCTCCCGACCTCGCAGTTCGCCTCGATGCCGAAGGTGATGGAGGAAATTGCCTGGGAGGAGGAGATCGGCAACTCGCGGGTGTTGCGCGAGCCGATCGGCGTGCTCGGCGCGATCACCCCCTGGAACTACCCGCTGAACCAGATCGCCGCCAAGGTCGCCCCCGCCCTCGCCGCCGGCTGCACCGTCGTCTTGAAGCCGAGCGAGGTGACGCCGCTGAACGCCTTCCTGCTCGCCGAGGTGATCGAGGCCGCCGGCCTCCCCGCCGGCGTCTTCAACCTCGTCACCGGGGTCGGTCCAGTGGTCGGCGAGGCAATCGCCGCCCACCCCGGGGTCGACATGGTCTCTTTCACCGGTTCGACCCGCGCCGGCCGCCGCGTATCCGAGCTCGCCTCGGCGACGGTGAAGCCCGTGGCGATGGAGCTCGGCGGCAAGTCGCCGAACGTGATCCTTGACGACGCCGACCTCGAGCGGGCTGTTCGCGACGGCGTCGCCAAGTGCTTCCTCAACAGCGGTCAGACCTGCAGCGCCCTAACCCGGATGCTGGTTCCCCGCCAGCGCCTGGCCGAGGCCGAGGAGCTGGCGAGAGCTGCGGCGGAGACCTTCACTCCGGGCGACCCGTTCGAGTCCTCGACGCGCCTAGGCCCGCTCGTCTCCGAGGTCCAGCGCGAGCGAGTCCGTGGCTACATCGAGAAAGGGGTCGAGGAGGGCGCGCGGCTGATCACCGGCGGCGCCGAGCCGCCCGAGGGCCTCGAGCGGGGCTTCTTCGTCCGCCCCACCGTCTTCTCGGAGGTCGAGGCGGAGATGACGATCGGCCAGGAGGAGATCTTCGGCCCGGTCCTGGCGATCCAGCCCTACGAAGGCGAAGACGACGCGATCCGGATTGCCAATTCGACCGATTACGGCCTCGCCGGCGGCGTCTGGTCGGCGGACAACGACCGCGCGATCGCAGCCGCCCGCCGCATCCGCACCGGCCAGATCGAGATCAACGGCGGCGCCTTCAACCCCCTCGCGCCCTTCGGCGGCTACGGCCAGTCGGGTCACGGCCGCGAGAACGGCCGCTACGGAATCGAGGAGCTGCTGCAGGTGAAGGCGCTGCAGCTCTAGCTGCCGGGAGGAGCGGCGGTGATGCCGCCCTCTTCGCGCCCGGCGACAGCTGCGGCGCGGCCGACCTTCTCGCCGATCCCGAAGTGGGCGCAGATCGTCAGCTCGTGCTCCCGGCGCAGCGGCCGAGTCGGGTCGACGACGGGGGCGCTGCGGATCGCTTCGGCCTCCTGTGCGACCCAGACGCCGAAGGGAGCGCCGGCGCAGTTGGAGAAGGGGATGGCGACGACGCGGGCGCGGCGCCGGCGGCCGAGGCGGGCGACGAGCCAGGCCGGTTCGCCGCTCTCGGCGTCGACGTAGAGGCCCTGGACCTGGCCAACCGAGGAGCCGCTCAGCTCCGCGACCTCGGCGCCGAGCCAGCCCATCGCCTCCGCGGTCGCAACCTGCCGCGCCTCAGTCATCAACGTGCTTCTCCAGCAGCTCGCTCGCGGCGGTAGCTGGATCGAGCTCGCGCCGCACGACCCGGTCAAGCAGCTCGGCCGTCGCCGGGTCCTCGGAGACGGTCTGTTCGAGGCGTCGGCGCATCCGCGAAGTGGCGATCCCGAGCACCTCGCTGCGGAGGTTGCGGGCGCGGCGCTCGGCCAGCGTCCCCTTGGCCTCGATGAACTCGCGGTGCTCCTTGATCTTCTGCGCCAGGTCCTCGATCCCCTCGCCGCGGGCCGCCTCGGTACGGAGGATCGGCACCTTCCAGCCCTCCGGGTCCTGCGAGAGGGCGAGCACGCCGCGGACCTCGCGGACCATCGTGTCGGTCATCGGGTGGTCGGCCTTGTTGACGACGATCACGTCGGGGATCTCCATCACCCCCGCCTTCAGCGCCTGAATCGAGTCGCCGGAGCCGGGCATCAGCGCCAGCACGATCGTGTCGGCGTGGTCGACGATGTCGATCTCCGCCTGGCCGACGCCGACGGTCTCAATCAGGACGTCGTCTTTGCCGGCCGCGTCCATGATCAGCGCCACCTGTAGAGCCGCCTCGCTGAGGCCGCCGAGGGCGCCGCGCGAGGCCATCGAACGGATGAAGACGCCGGGGTCGAGGAAGTGGTCGGTGAGCCGGATCCGGTCGCCGAGCAGGGCGCCGCGGGTGAACGGGCTCGAAGGGTCGATCGAGAGCACCGCAACCTCGCGCTCGGCTTTGCGCAGCTCTCCGGTCAGCGCTCCGATCAGCGTGCTCTTGCCGACCCCGGGGGGACCGGTGAAGCCGATGATCCGCGCCTTGCCGGTCCGCGGGTAGACCTCGCTGACGAGCTCCCAGCCGGCGGGGTCGTCTGACTCGATCAACGTGATCGCCCGCGCCAGCGCCCGCTTTTCCCCTGCGACGAGGCGCTCGGCGAGCGGGGCGGTTTTGGCGACGTCGGCCAAGGCCGGGCCAGTCTAGAGTTGCCCCGCCGTGCTCCGCTTCCTGGCTCGCAACCGGATGCTGCGGCCGCGCTACGCGCGGCTCTTCTGGCGCTACCTCTGGCGGCGCCTGCTGACGCCCGCGGGCTGGCGCTGGCGCTCCAATGGCCCCTTCTTCCTCGGCCGCGGGCTGGAACTGAAGATCGAGCCGCGGGGCGAGATCCGCTTCGGCCGCTTCGTCTGGATCGGCGACGGGACCAAGATCCGCTGCCACGAGGGCACGGTCGAGATCGGGTCGAAGACGGTGATGGGCCAGGAGTGCACGATCTCCGCCTACCAGCGGGTTCGGATCGGCGATGAGTGCGTGATTGCCGACCGGGCGATGTTCATCGACTTCGACCACGGCATCGTCGAGGTCGAGCGCCCGATCCGCTCGCAAGGCATCTACAAGCGCGACGTCGAGGTCGGCAACAACGTCTGGATCGGCTACGGCGCCTGCATCCTCCGCGGCGTCAGCGTTGGCGACAACTCGGTGATCGGGACCAACTCGGTCGTCACCAAGGACGTCCCGGCCAACGCCGTCGTCGGCGGCATCCCGGCCCGGATCATCCGCATGCGAAAGGCGCCGCAGGAGCTGCGCTGGGAGCGGCCTGTGGAGCCAGACCCCGAGGCCTGGACGACGATGCAGCCGCCGCACCTGGCCGAGCACGGCGAGTAGGAAGGCAGCCCCGCGGGTAGGCCGGGGCATGCCCGACTCAGAAGAGAAGCTCGATGAGAAGGAGGCGGTCAAACGCCTCAACGCCGCCCTTGAGCTGCAGTACCGCTCGGCGCTGCAGTACTCGCTCACCGCCGCCAGCCTGACCGGGATCGAGGCGCAGGCGCTGGGCTCGCAACTGACCGGCTTCGGCGACCTGGAGCTGGCCGACGCGCGGCGCTTGGTCGAGAAAATCGTCTCCTTTGGGGGCGATCCGACGACGAAGGTCGGCGAGCTGCGCTTCGACCGAAATGCCAAGAGCGCCCTGCGCTGGCTGGCGGAGTGCGAGGAAAGCGCCGTCGAGCTGCTGCAGGAAGCGATTGAGCCGACCGGTCGCGACGGCCGCTCCGAGGCGCTCGAGCATCTGATGGAGCACCTGATCCTGCGCAAGCAGACCCAGGTCGACTTCCTCAATCGCGCGATCACCTGAGCCGAGGCTCTTCGTCTGCAAGAAGCCTGTCAGGCTTGATGCCTATTGTCTGGCTGACAATGAATGTCCGGCGACAAGCTGTCTGCATGGCAGCCGATGGGAGGATCCGATCGCAGGAGGTGGCGACCAAGTTCGGCCGCAACCTCTACCGCTGCCGCCGGCGGGCGGCGATGTCCCAGGAAGAGCTTGGCGCGCTCGCTTCCCTGCACCGGACCGAGATCGGGATGCTCGAGCAGGGGACGCGGCTGGCCCGGGTCGACACGCTGATGAAGCTCGCCGGCGCCCTCTCGGTCTCGCCGTTGGAGCTACTCGACGGGATCCACTGGGTCCCCGGCAACAGCGCCGCGGGCGGCTTCAGCATCACCGACCGCAGCCTCGCCCGGCGCCGCGGCAACAGCTGCTGACCGCGTAGGGCTAGGCGGTCTTGGCGCCGGCCAGTTCGGCGTAGACGGCGGCCGTCTGCTCGGCGACGTCGCCCCAGTCGAAACGGCGCAGGTGCTCGTAGGCTTCGGCGACGAGGCGGCGGCCGAGCTCGTCGTCGGAGAGGACGCGGATCGCGACCTCGGCCAGCGCTTCGGGGTCGTGGGCGCGGAAGCGCAGCCCCGCCTCCTCGTGCGGGACGACCTCGCGCAGGCCGCCGGTGTCGGCGACGATGCAGGGACAGCCAGAGGCCATCGCCTCCAGCGCGACGAGGCCGAAGGGCTCGTAGATCGAGGGAACCACGGTGAGGTCGGCGATCCGGTAGAGCGAGTGGAGGACGTCGTCGCCGATCCAGCCGAGGAAGGTGCCGTGCTCCATCAGGCCGAGCTCGCTCGCCTGGCGCTTCAGTTCGGCCTCGTGGGTGCCGGAGCCGGCGACGAGGAAGCGGGTTCCCGGCGCCTCTTCGAGCACCCGCGGCATCGCCTCCAGCGCCAGCTGGAAGCCCTTCTCGTAGACGAGGCGGCCGATCAGCAGGACCAGCTTCTCGTCCGGTGTGGCGAACTCGGAGCGCAGCCGCGCCAGGTCCTCGGCGGGCTGCTCGGGCAGGTCGTCAGGGTCGATCCCGTTCGGGATCACGGTCACGCGCTGCTCCTCGACGCCGAAGATGTCGGCGACCTGTTCGCGCATGTAGTGGGAGCAGGTGATCACCCGCTGCGAGCGGTTGGTGATCCAGCGCTCGACCCCGTGGATGTAGGTCTGCGGGTGCTTATCGACCCAACCCTGATGGCGGCCGTACTCGGTCGCGTGGATCGTCGTCACCAGCGGCGCGTCGAAGCGTTTGGCGAGGTGGTCGCAGGCGTTGGCAACCAACCAGTCGTGGCCGTGAACGAGGTCGAAGCTGTAGCGGTCGCCGAGCTCGACCCCGGCGGCGAGCATGTCGGAGTTCATCCGCTCAACCCAGGCGACGAACTCGCCGAGGTCGGTCGGCCGTTTCGGCTCGCGGATGCGGTGGATGATCACCCCGTCGCGACGCTCCTGCGCGGGAGACTCCTCTCCCCCGCGGGTCAGCACATGGACCTCAACTTCGCGCTCGACCAGCGCCTCGGAGAGCTTGCGGACGTGGCGGGCCAGCCCACCCTCGATCAGCGGCGGGTACTCCCAGGAGAGGATCAGTGCGCGGGTCAAGTTCGGTGGCTGGTCAGGGCTCCAGCAAAGGAGCGGTGCTGAGGTCCGGGGCGAGGGAACGCATATGCGGGTTGGTGACGCGGGGGTCGGTGGCGCGGTCGCAGTCTATGGCCTCCAACAGCGCCTGTGAGTGATCGGTCGCCCGCTGCCAGGCGTAGTCACCGGCCTGCTTGCGCTGGTCGAGGAAGGCCCAGTCGCTCGCCTGCAGGGCGAGAAGCTCCCGGCTCGCCCGCTCCAGGCGCTCGCCGCGGAGGCCGCCGGAGACGGCCCGCAGCAGCCGCAGTTCCGCCCGCCGAGCGCCCCAGGCGAGGTCGGCCACGGCGGGTGAGTCCCACGTGTGGAGGTTCTTGTCCTCGCCCCAGGTCGAGGGACGCAGGGGCCGCTCGACCGGCTCGTGCTCGGCCAGCGCCTGCGGCACGGTGACGAGCCGAATCCCGGCAGCCTCGGCCCCTTCGAGGACGGTCTGCAGCCAGATCGGGCCCTCCGACCACCAGTGCCCGAGCAGCTCGGTGTCGATCGCGAAGACGAGGAGGCCGCGGCGGTCGCGGCTCTCGGCGTAGGCGCGGAGGCGCTCCGCCGCGGCGGCGAGGAACTCCTCGCCCTGGCGTCGGGCCGCCGCCTCGGCCGCGGCCGGTTCGTAGGCGCCGCCACCGACCTTCCAGATTCGGATCCCGCGCAGGGATTTGCCGGCGAACTGGGCGTGCGCGGGGTCGGAGGGGTAGCCGTCCAGCGACCAGAGCCAGGAGATCGCCTCCCAGTCGATCGGCAGGGCGGTCGGCCCGGCCTCGGTCGCGACCGGCGCCAGCGCCTCCAGCGGCTCGCTATGGGCGCTCTGGTCGACGCAGAACCACTCGACGCCGTGCTCGGCCAGTCGCCACTCCAACCCGGGGACGTAGGCGCACTCGGGGAGCCAGAAGCCGCCGTCCCAGCCGAAGCGGCGGCGGTGGGAGCGGATGCCGGCGTCGAGCTGCAGCCGCAGCCCCGGCCGCGTCGCCAGCAGCGGCAGCACCGCGTGGGTGGCGGCGGAGGCAGCGAGGGCTACGCGCCCCGCGCTCGCCGCGCGCTGGAAGGGGGCGAGGGGATCTCCTCCAGCCGCGTCGAGCAGCTCGAGCGCGTGCTTGTAACGCCCCTCCTCCCCTTTGCAGGCGGCGCGGCACTCCTCCGGCACCTGCGGCAGGTCGGCTTCGGCGGCGCCGATCCGCCACTCGACCAGGAAGCGACGAAGCCGTTCGGCGACCCCTTTGTTCTCGAGCTGGTCGGCTAGGACCGGGGTCACCGTCATCGTCAGGTCCCGCGCCACCTCCAAGACCGGCAGGTAGGAGCGGATCACCGCATCGAACAGCCACTCCTCGCCGAAGGGGTAAGTGCCGAAGCCCTCGACGTAGGGCATGTGGCTGTGCAGGACGATCGCCAGGTCGCCGGCGGTCCCCTCCCGGGCCATTACTCGGCGTGGCAGACCGCGAGGAAGTCGAGAGCGCGGTCGAGGTCGCCGGCGCGCAGGCTGAAGTCGGCGGCGGAGATCGCCGGCGTGAAGCGGTCGTAGAACGGCTTCGTCAGCCGCAGCCGCTTGTGGACGCTGTCCCAGCCGAGCTTGATCGCCAGCTCGTGCGCGCGCAGCTTGCGGGCATGGAAAAGGCCGAGCATCTCGACCCGCGGGAAGTGGGCCTCGCAGAGCTCCTGGAACTCGGCGGCGCGGTACTCCTTCACGTGCCAGGGGTTGTCGGACTTCTCCGCCCCGGGCGGCGCCAGCGTCAGCAGGTTCGGGGTCGAGACGTAGGCGGCGCCGCCGGGCGAGAGCATCGACTTGAAGTGCTCGAGGATCGCGCCGGGATCCTGGACGTGCTCGATCGTCTGCAGGAAGACGACGGCTTCGCAAGGCTCGCTGAAGCTTTCGACGAGATCGCGCTCGAAGCGCAGGTTCTCGCGCTGGTAGCGGAGCCGCGCGTGCTCGTGCGCTTCGGGGTTGGCGTCGACGCCGACGACGCTCGCCGCTGCGCCGGCGAGGACGTCGGAGCCGTAGCCCTCGCCGCAGGCCATGTCGACCACCCGCTGGGTCCGCACCCGCTCGGCTATCCACTCGTAGACGACCAGATGGCGCCGGAACCAGTAGTTCTCCTCCGGCACGTCGGGCAGGGTCCGCTCGCCCGTCAGCGGCAGCGGCGGCACCCCGGGCGGCTGGTTCTCCTGGAGGTAGTGACGCTCCACGGGCCGGACGCTATTAGAGTTCCGCGCCATGCCGGCCTCCCCCACCGCCACCCACGAGCACATCAAGGACGTCAACACCCGCTACCACGACGCGGCCGCCGAGGAGTACGACGCCAAGTGGGGCATCGACTTCGGCGAGGTCGGCCAGCGCCAGGTGCGGCTGAAGCTGGTCAAGGCGCTGGGCGGGAAGAAGGGCCGCTCCTTCGGCGACGCGCTGGAGATTGGCTCGGGCACCGGCTACTTCTCGCTCAACCTCGTCCAGCTCGGGGTGATCGAGCGCCTGACCGCGACGGACATCTCACCGGGGATGCTGAAGCGGCTGGCGGCGACGGCGGACGCGCTCGGGCTCGAGGGCGTGACGACCGTTCAGACCGAGGCCGAGACGCTGCCCTTCGAGGACGAGAGCTTCGACCTCGTCCTCGGCCACGCCGTCCTCCACCACATCCCCGACCTCGACAAGGCCTTCGCCGAATTCCGCCGAGTCCTGCGGCCCGGCGGGATGATCGCCTTCGCCGGCGAGCCCTCCCGCTACGGCGACACCCTGGCGGCGCTGCCGAAGCGCGCCGGGCTGGCGCTGGCGCCCCTTTGGCGCCGGGCGGTCGGCGCCGAGGAGCGCGCCGTCGCCGAAGGCGAGCAGTCCCACGACCACTCGCTCGAGGCCGAGGTCGACGTCCACGCCTTCGCCCCAGCCGACCTCCGCCGCCTGCTCAAGAGCGCCGGCTTCGAGCAGCGCCACGTCGGCGGCGAGGAGCTCCTCTCCAACGCCTGGGGCTGGGGCCTGCGCACGGTCGAGTCCAGCGCCGAGCCAGAATCAGTCTCCTTCCGCTGGCGCCGCTTCGCCTTCAACAGCTACATCGCCCTGCAGAAGGTCGACACCAAAGTGCTCGAGCCATATCTGCCGGCCGAGCTCTTCTACAACCTGCTGGTCTCGGCGCGTAAGCCTGATTAGCGGCCGCGGTGGTAGGGAGGGATGGGTGTCCCCTGGCCTTCCTGGGTTCCTCGCCGGACGCGTGGCTTCTCTCTATGAGTGGATAGGGCGAGGAACATGACGCCGGTCGGCCAAGGGACACCCGTCCCTCCTGCGACAGTCCTGAAGATTCGGTTTTCACCGAGTCCGCGAAAACGGTCCCTCAAGAGCCGTTTTCGCGGACTCGGTGATTAGCGGCCGCGGCCGCCCTCTCGGCGTTCGCCGGGGGTGCGGGCTCGGAACAGCTTTACTCGGTAGTCGAGGCCCTTTAGGCGGCGTTCGCCTACGTAGGAGTAGTCGAAGCCCTCGGTGGCTTCTTTCGTTGCCTCGTCGAGGACGACGCTGCCGGGGCGGGCTACGTTGGTGATGCGGCTGGCTAGGTTGACGGCGCGGCCGTAGTAGTCGCCGGATTGGGGCAGGGTTGGGCCGGAGGCGATGCCGGCGCGGAGCCAGGGGAACTGCTGGCCTTCCTGCTCGGCGGCACGGATCAGCTCCATCGCCGCGGCGACCATCGGCTCGGGCTCGGCCGAGACCAGCATCACCGCGTCGCCGATCGTCTTCACGAGGCGGACGGGGGGTTTGGCGACGGCGGTCGCCATCTCCTCGAGGCGCCCCGCGACCATGCCCAGCTCCTCGGGGGCGATCTCCTCGCCGAGCCGGGTGAACTCGACGAGGTCGGCGAAGCAGACGGTGAGGTCGATGGCGCCGCCGATCTCCCCCGAGGCGAGGTCGGTAGCGCCGATCACGTCGTGTCGGATCTGTTCGAGCAGGTGCTGCTGCAGGGAGTAGACGACGGTCGGCCCGGCCAGCGGCAGCATGTACTCGGCGGCGGCAGCGAAGCGGAGGGCGACATCGCGCTCGGTGTCGCCGGGCTGGGTGAGGGTGCGGATGATCAGCTCGCGATTGGCTTCGGCGATCCGCGCCGTCCCCATCCCGATCGTCCGCGCCACCTGCAGCATCCCAGCTTCGGGCAGGCCGAGCTCGAGGAACCGCTTCATCGCCCGCGCCGCCTCGACGTCGGCCTCGGTGCCGAGCCGCTCGTCGGGGTCCGGCACGGGGATCCCCAGGGCGGAGCGGAAACGGAGCAGCATCTCGAGGTCGATTTCGGCGATCTCGGCGACTTCTCGGGCGGTGTAGCGGGGCCCTTCGCCGGCGACCGCTCGCTCCACCGGCAGCAGCGTCAGCCGGTGGGAGGCAACCGCCTTCTTCAGCTCCTCCAGGGTGCAGCCTTCGCCGTGGAGCTGCTCGAGCAGCTGCAGGCGGGCCTGGCGCGGCTCGCCCTCGACGCCCTCGAGCAGCCCCTCCGCCTCGAAATCGATCTCAGGTCCCACCGTCAAGTCAGTCAGCGTATGCAACGGCGCCGCCGCGACGGGGGTCGCCGCCGCCGCTGAGCTCGCCCGTCGCGGGGTCGCGGGAGACCGCCTGGACGCCGCCGAAGAAGAGGTTGAGCGAGGGCCAACGGGCGACCTCCCAGCCCCGCTCCTCGATCCGGTCGAGGGCATCGGGGTCGACGCCCTTCTCGGCCTGAACGATCCCCTGCTCGAAGTGCAGGCGCGGGGCTTCGACGGCTGCCTCGACCGGGTAGCCCTGCTCGACCGCCCGCACCACCGTCTGCAGAATCGCCGACCGGATCCGGTTGGAGCCGGCGCTGCCGAGGGCGAGGACGATCTCGCCGTCGCGGAGGACGACGGTCGGCGCCATCATCGAGGGGACGCGCCGCCCCGGCGCGATCGCGTGGAACCCGGCCGGGTTGAGGTCCTCCTCGCCGAGCATGTTGTTGAGGATGACCCCGGTCCCGGGGACGAGAACGCCGGAGCCCGAGCCGTTGGAGCAGGTGACAGTGGCGCAGTTGCCGGCGGCATCGAGGACCGAGATGTGGGTGGTGGAGCCGAGCAGGTCGGCGGCGGCGAGGTCGAGGCCGATCGGGTCGAGGAAGCCGACCTCCATCCCCTCCTCGTAGAGGGACTCGGCGAAGGCGAGGTCGCGGCGCGAGTTGGCCGCCTCCATCGCCAGGACCAGCTGCTCGGGGCCGCTTTGGGAGCCGAAGCGCTCGAGCAGGCCGAGGGTGTAGGCGATCAGGATCCCGCCCGAGGAGGGCGGCGGGTTGGTGAGGACTTCGGAGCCGCGGAAGGGGGTGTCGATCGGCTTGCGCTCGATCGCCTCGTAGGAGGCGAGGTCGCCGGGTCCGACAAGGCCGCCGTTGCCGACGACGAAGTCGCTGATCGCCGCCGCCACCTCGCCGCGGTAAAAGGGCTCTGGTCCCTCGGCGCCGTAGCGTTCCAGCGCCTCCGCCAGTTCGGGGAAGCGGAACAGGTCCCCCTCCCCCAGCGGCCGGCCATGCGGCGCGTAGAGCTCCCGCGTCCCCGGCATCCGCTCGTGGATCGGGGCGAGGATGTCGAGGATGTAGGCCTGGCCGCGGTTGACCGGCGCCCCCTCGCGGGCAAGCCGGACGCCGGGGCCGACCAACTCGGAGAGCGGGCGCGTGCCGAAGCGCTCCAGCGCGTGGGCGAGCCCAGCGGCGGTGCCGGGAACACCGCAGGAGGCGGGGCCGACATAGAACGTCTGCGTCGTCTCGGCGTCGAAGCGGACCGGGACCGGTACAAGCTCGGCCGCACGCTCGATGCCGTCGAGACCAGGCGCTGCAACGAAGAAGTCGATCAGGGTCGTCTCGCCACCCTCGTGGACCATCATGTGGCCGCCCGCCCCGAAGCCCGTCAGCGGGCTCTCAACCGCGAACGACGCCAAGACCGCGCAGACCGCGGCGTCGACCGCGTTGCCGCCGTCGCGCAGGACGGCGGCGCCCGCCTCGGCGGTCAGCGGATGGCCGGCTGCGACGACCCCTCTCATGGGGCCGCGGCTCAGCCCGGGAGGAACTCTGGGACGTCGATGCCGAGCTCGCGGTCGCCGCCACGGCCACGGCGCTGGGGCTCGGCGTCTTTGGTGCGACGGATCGTCGGCTCGGCGGCGCGGCGCTGCGGCTGGGCGCGGCCGTCGAAGCGGGTGGCGACGACGGTGACCCAGATCTGCTCCGAGAGCTCCTCGTCGACGTTGGCACCAAAGATGATGTTCGCGTCGGGGTGAGCGGCCTCGCCGACCACCTTCGCGGCCTCGGAGACCTCGACCAGCGAGAGGTCGGCGCCGCCGGTGATCGAGAGCAGGATCGAGCGGGCCCCCTCCATCGAGGTCTCGAGCAGCGGCGAGGAGATCGCTTTTTCGGCGGCTAGGACGGCCCGGTCGTCGCCGTAGGCCATCCCGATCCCGAGCAGGGCCCGGCCGGCGTCGGACATGATCGACCGCACGTCGGCGAAGTCGAGGTTGATCACAGCGGGCAGGGTGACGAGGTCGGAAATTCCCTGGACGCCCTGGCGGAGAACGTCGTCGGCTACCTTGAAGGCCTCGACCATCGAGGTCTGTTGGTCGAGGACGTCGAGCAGGCGGTCGTTGGGGACGACGATCAGGGTGTCGACCTCGGCGGCCAGTTCCTCAATCCCCTTGTCGGCTTGGGTGCCGCGGCGGCTGCCCTCGAAGCTGAATGGCTTGGTGACGATGCCGACGGTGAGCGCCCCGACCTCGCGGGCGAGGCGAGCGACGACCGGGGCGGCGCCGGAGCCGGTGCCGCCGCCGGCACCGGCGGCGACGAAGACCATGTCGGAACCCTTGAGCAGGCGCTTGATCTTGTCCTGCTCCTCGAAAGCGGAGCGGTGGCCGACCTCGGGGTCGGCGCCGGCGCCGAGACCGCGCGTCTGCTCGTCACCGATGTGGACGGTGACGTCGGCGACACAGAGCTGCAGCGACTGAAGATCGGTGTTGACGGCCATGAACTCGACCCCGGGGATGCGGGCGTCGACCATCCGGTTGACCGCGTTGACGCCGGCTCCGCCGACGCCGACGACCTTGATCACCGGCTGGTGCGGCTCGCCGCTGCCGGGCGGCTCATAAGCCGGCTCCTCGCGCCCGTAGCGCGGGTTTTCCGGCTGGAACTGCTCGCGCCGAGGAGCAGGCTCCTCGGAGAAGACTCGTTTCAGACGCTCGGGCGCGGACTCGGTCGACCCTTCGATCTCCTGGTCGAAGAACTCGGGCGCGTCTTCCTGCTGGAGCGGAATTTCCGCCTGAGGCTCTGCTGCCGGTGGCTCCGGAGCAGCCTCCTCGCGCGCGGCGGCAGGACCCGCGGGCCGATCCCCTTCGTCCTGGACCTTTTTCGCCTCCGCCGGATCCTGGCGCCCGTACCGCGGAGCCTCGGGCGGATCGATCGGTGCGTCGTCGCTGGTGGACCTGAACAGGTCGGACAGCGGCCCCTCGCGCATGCTTGCGCGCTTGTTACGCCGAGCCATGGGACAGAACCTCCTTCGCCAACTCCCGGTAGTAGTTCGCCGCGCTCGAGCCTGAATCGTACTTGAGCACGGAGGCGCCTTTGACGGGAGCCTCAGCGAACTTGATCGCCTTTTTGATCCGGGACTGGAAAACGAGGTCGCCGAAGTTCTCCTCGAGGATCTCCACCGCCTCCTTGGCGTGGATCGTCCGCGAGTCGAGCATCGTCGGCAGGATCCCCTCGATCTTGACGTCGGGGTTGAGGTTCTCCTGGATCATCCGCAAGGTGTTTTGGAGCTGGACGAGGCCGCGCATCGAGAGGTACTCGCACTGGACCGGGACGATCACCTTGTTCGCCGCGGTGAGGGCGTTGATCGTCAGCAGGCCGAGGCTCGGCGGCGTGTCGATGCAGACGAAGTCGTAGACGCCCTCGACCTCTTTCAGCGCTTTCTCCAACGAGCGCTCGCGACCGATCTTGGTGCTCATCGCGATCTCGGCGCCGGCGAGGTCGATCGAGGCGACCGCGATGTCGATCTCCCGCTTGATGATGATCTCGGAGATCGGGATGTCGTTGACGAGGACGTCGTAGAGGCTTTTCTCGACCTTGTCGGGGTCGATCCCCTGGCTCATCGTCAGGTTCCCCTGCGGGTCTAGGTCGATGCAGAGCACGCGGTAGCCGGACTCGGCGAAGGCGACGGCCAGGTTCAGGGTCGTCGTCGTCTTCGCGACGCCGCCCTTCTGGTTGGCGAAGGCGATGACCTCGGCGGTTTTCACCGGCGGCTCCTTCTCGGCCTCCTTCTCGGCGAGGAAGTCGAGCCGAGTCGGCGCGATCAGATCGATCGCCTTCATCCGCGCATCGCCTTCCTCTTCGTCGGGGTCCTGCGCGTTGAGAGCGGGCTCGTCCTCAATGACCTCCTCGGACGGCTCCTCCTCGACTGCGACCTCGGCGATCGGCTCAGGATCGACGGTCACTTCCGGTGGCTGAGGCTCTTCCCGGAACGGAACCGCCTCTTCCATCTCCTGGAGCTCGTCGACCAGCGGCGACTCCTCCTGGATCTCGACGGGAGCGGGCTTTGGCTTCTTTCGGCTTAGAAATCCCATTGCGCGGATATTCGTATGGGACCCGGCTTTTCCTGCCGGCCACCGAAATTGCTAGGAATCAGTCAATCCCCGACCTCCTCGACAAGCGGCTCGTAATCGTCACCGGCAAGGGTGGCGTCGGCAAGACGACGGTCGCGGTGGCCCTCGGGCTGCGCGCGGCAAGCGAAGGCAAGCGAACGATTGTCTGCGAGGTCTCCTCGCAGGAGAACACCTCGCGGATGTTCGAGCACGCCGCCGTCGGCTTCCACGAGGTCGAGATGGAGGAGAACCTCTGGTCGATCTCGATCGACCCCGACGAGTCGATGCGCGAGTACGTGCTGCTGCAGCTGAAGGTGCGGGCGATGCGGGACATGCTCTTTCGCAGCCGCATCTTCAACTACCTCGCCGCGGCGACGCCCGGGCTGAAGGAGCTGGTGACGATCGGGAAAATCTGGGAGCTGGCGCAGCTCGATCGCAAGGTGAAGAGCGGCCGCAAGTACGACCTCGTGATCGTCGACGCGCCGGCGACCGGGCACGGGGTCGGGTTCCTGCAGACGCCGCGCACCTTCGCCTCGATCGCCCGCGTCGGCCCGATCCACTCCCAGGCCCAGCAGCTTGACCGCTTCATCACCGACCAGGAGAACACCGGCACCGCGATCGTCGCCCTGCCCGAGGAGATGCCGGTCAACGAGTCGATGGCGCTGGAGCGGGACCTGCGCGACGAGGTCGGGGTCGCGGTCGACCGCGTCTACCTGAACGGGCTCTACCCGGAGCGGTTCAAGAAGGAAGAGGCGGAGAAGCTCTCGGCCCTGGCGGAGACCGAAAATGGAGCATCGCGGGCGGCGGCGCGGGCGGCGCTCTCGGAGTTCGGCCGCGCTCGCTCCCAGCGCCAACAGCTGGCGCGGCTGAAGCGCGGCGTCAAGGCGCCGGTGAAAACGCTGCCCTTCCTCTTTGAGCCCGAGCTCGACGTCGAGGCGGCACGCAAGCTGGCGGGGAAGCTCGGCTGATGGCCTCGGTCGGAGAAGTCCTCGAGGGCAAGTCGATCTGCATCTGCGCCGGCTCCGGCGGCGTCGGCAAGACGACGACCTCGGCGGCGATCGCGACCGGGATGGCGGCCCAGGGCCTGAAGGTCTGCGTGCTGACGATCGACCCGGCGAAGCGGCTGGCCGACTCGCTCGGGCTGGCCGAGCTCGGCAACGAGGCGCGCCGCGTCGACCCCGCCCTCTTCGAGGAGCAGGGGATCGAGATGAAGGGCGAGCTGTGGGCGATGATGCTCGACGCGAAGGCGACCTTCGACGAGCTGATCGCCCGCCAGGCGCCCGACGAGGAGTCCCGCGACCGGGTGCTGAACAACCGCATCTACCAGCAGATCTCCAGCGCCCTGGCCGGCTCGCAGGAGTACATGGCGATGGAGAAGCTCTTCGAGCTGCACACCGAAGGCGGCTTCGACCTGCTCGTCCTCGACACGCCCCCGACCCGCAACGCGCTCGACTTCCTCGACGCGCCGAAACGGCTGACCCAGTTCATCGAGGGCAAATCGATGCGCATGTTCATGAAGCCGACCGGGCTGGCGGCAAAGGTGACCGGGCGCGGCGTCTCCGTCGTCCTCGGCGTCTTCAAGCGCCTGGTCGGCTTCGACCTGATCGCCGACCTGGCCGAGTTCTTCAACGCCTTCAGCAGCATGGTCGATGGCTTCCAGGCTCGGGCCAAGCGGGTCAACAGCCTGCTGGCCGACCCCGAGACCTGCTTCCTCGTCGTCTGCGGCCCTCAGGGCGAGCCGATCGACGAGGCCGTTTACTTCCACCGCAAACTGGTCGAGGCCAAGCTCCCCTTCGGCGGGGTCATCGTCAACAAGGTCCACTACCCCGCCGACGAGCTCGAGGCCGAGGTCGACGACCTCCCCGCCGCCCTCGCCGAGAAGCTGGGCGACCAGAACCTCGCCAAACGCACCGCCGACAACTTCGCCGACTACCAGGCCCTCGCCGAGCGCGACGCCCGCAACATCGACCACCTAGCCAGCGAGCTGCGCACCAGCTGCGTGATCCGCGTCCCCTACCTAGACGAGGACGTCCACGACCTCCACGGCCTCACCGAGATCGACCGCTACCTCTTCGCGAGCGCGGAGGAGCGAGTCGAGATGGCGGCGGGACGGGCCTAGCTACCGGTTGATCGGTGCTTGGACCCGGCGCGGGGCCAGATGCACGCGGCGCCCGTCCTCGTAGAAGAGGCTGCCGAGGATCCGTGCTTCATGGCCCGGCTTGACAGCAAAGGGGAGGGCTTTCTTGCCCCGAGCGTCGACGCCGCTGAAAGTGACCGAGCTCGCCGCTACCCCTCCGTCATTGAGTTCGTCAACGGTCAGCCTCAGTCGCGGCCAGAAACCGTCGCCGTCAGCTTGCGGAACGCGATACGCGACCCGCGGCTTCCGGCCCTCGAAGGTGACGGTTTCGATGCTCGGCGCCGATGCGGCTTCCGCCGTGGATCGAGCCGCCGATTCTTCTGATTCGAAGCCGTGTTCGCATTCCTCGGCCGCCGCCGCATAGTCGTCGGGGGCTCCCCAGGCATCGTGGAATGCCGGGCCTTCCGGACTGGTCGATTCGATGAGTCCGATGTCAGCTTGCGTGTTGCCCCAATGGCCTGGCCACGCTATCCAGCTGGGCAGGACGCCCTCCAGGGGCACAAGGCCAGGTCGAGCTGCCATCCCGTTGCCATCCGCATGGTCAGAGTCGGTGATGAATGGCGCCTGATATGTACCTGGCCGCGGATAGTTCGCGTGCGAGCCCACGGCTACGTACACGATGGGCGCCCCTTCGGGGGTTTCCTCGAGTTCCTCTGGCGTGCAGCTGGCACCACCCGTGTGCTGCGACAGGACCACCTCGTCGGGCCTGTTATTGGAGTCGAGTCCGATCAGCACCGATTCCCAGTCGCCCTCGTGCTTGCCGAAGCCTTTCACGCTGGCGGGGTTGTAGTAGTACCAATACCAATATTGCAGCCACCGCTTTCCACTTGAGTCGGTCGTCGCAGACCCGTATGCGCTGTTCACGAACCCTTCCGACTCGAGGCGGTGGGCGTCCACCAGATAGTTGTCGTTCTCGTCCAGCCAGTCGTTTGAATCCGCTGGGAGGCTGTTTGGATAGAGAGCCCCGAGAAGCCCGATCGTGAGCTGATATTCGCCTTCGCCCCCGGGCTGGGATTCGCCGATGAGTTTCCCGTTGGCTTCACCGGTTTCGTAGTCTTTATCGAACAGTCGGTTGGAATACGATTCGGTTCCGACGTCGCTCCAGAGGCCAAAGCCATCACCCCAGTTTTCTGCGATACCTGCGACGTCGTCGGCGAGGTAGTTCTCTTCCGAGTCGAAGCTCAAAGTCGGCTCGTATTTGTCGAGCAAGCATCGATCAGAGACCGCAGTCATGTCGGTTCCCGGGCAGAGGCGCGGCAATTCCTGAAGCACTGCAATCGGTTTCCATTCCACATTCGAGGTGACCGGGTCTCCGCAGCCGAGAGGTTTCGGTCCATTGGGGCAGCCCCAGTCGTTGTGGGGCGCCGACAGTTTGCCTTCTCCTTCGTAGCGAAGGCCGAAGGTGTTTTTCCGGAAGCGGGTCGATTCGATGGTTGGTTTCCCTGAGTTCTGGACTTTGATCGCGTCGGTGCTGCTCCGACGGAACGTCGAATTGGTGACCGTGGGCGACACTCCGACGGCCGTCAACATTGCCTTTTTCGAGCCCCCGAAGGCGAATTCAACGTAGTTGAAGCTTGATCCTCCGCTCCCGGCTTCCAGCGTGATCCCGCCCCATTCGCCCCCTTCGCTTTCTCTGACGCCGGTAAAGACGATGGGTCGCTGCGCGCTTCCCTGCGCCAGGATGGTCCCTTTCACGTTGAAGTTAGGAGTGCGAACGTAAACCCCGGGTTGAATCGTGAGGGTCACACCGGCCGGGATGCTTATGGTCCCTTCGGCATGTACGACGGCGTGGCTTTCCCACGTCGCAGACTGAGAGATGCTGCCCCAGATGAACACCTCGTCGACCCCGTTGTCGAACAGGAGTTGATTGGTGACGTCGAATGGGAGATTGCCGCTGAAGGTAATCGGACGGTTCGGGCTTTCCCGGATGGTGTTGTGACCAGCCGTCTGGCTGTTCAGTTTGGTGCCCGAGACTTCGATCGCCGCTTTGCTCGTTCCGCCGCAGCGCTCTACGGTGTTGTCGTGAATGCGGACGGTTGCCGGGCTTTCACCGGCGATCTGTGCGATCCCTGGGCTTTCTCCGCAATCCCGCACCGTATTCGAGTCGATCTCCGGACTGCCGGACCCGGTGAATTCGAGCCCGGGAGTGTTCTCGAAGACGTTGTGGCGCAGGACGGTGTTGCCGGTGGAAACGACCGCCTTCCGCACCGTTTTTTCGATCCTCGAGTTTTCAATCACCGAGGGTTCGGAGGTCGGGCCGCCCGTGGCCGGGCCGTTGAAGGTGAACAGCGGACCTCCCCCGCCGCAAAGGCCGCAGGAGGCGGGCGCGCCACCATAGCGGGAGAT